>CBDBOO010000104.1:0-47341 GCA_965208385.1 Endozoicomonas sp. | reverse complement strand
GACATTTAAACTGGCTCCCACGGTCACTGTGTACCAATAAGTCAGCTTGTGGCCTGCGTTTCCACATAGCCATCTCCAGTGAGTCAGTTACCAGCATTGCTGTCATCCTATTACTCATAGACCATCCAACGACAGCTCTGGAGCACAGGTCAATGAAAACAGACAGATACAACCAGCCCTCCCGAGTTGATATATAAGTAATATCGCCAACGTAAGCCTGATTGGGCAGATCCCGATTGAAATCACGCTTTAACAAATTCTCCGCCACTGGTTTATTATGCCGTGAGTCTGTTGTTGCCTTGAATTTACGTTTCGTTTTGCAAGCCAACCCTTCCTCTTTCATGAGCCGACCAATTCTCTGGCGACTAACGTTCTTGCCCATATCGGCCAAGTCATCTTTAATACGACGTTCGCCGTAAACACATCGGTTTTTTACATGTATTACTTTGATATCGGCCTTCAATGCCTGGTCTTCCTGAGATCGTTTGGATTCAGGTCGAGAGAACCACTCGTAATAGCCAGTGCTGGATACAGACATAACCCTACACATAGCAGTAATACTGAAGTTCTCCTGAAAATCTCTGATGAATTGAAATCTCAGAGACTTTCCCTTGCAAAGAAGGCTGCCGCCTTTTTTAAAATAGCGTGCTCCTCTTTCAGTCTGGCGTTCTCTTTGCGCAAACGTTTTAGCTCATCGTATACATGTTCATCATTCTTCTCAGCCTTACCAGCAGACCTGGGGCGATGATACTTGGCAATCCAGGTATGCAAGGTACTTGTATTAACCCCCCAGATCCCGAGCTGTTTCAGTGACTGCCTGATCGGACTCTACAGCCAACTTCACAGCGGATTCTTTGAACTCAGCCGTATACGTTTTTGATTTCTTTTCTGACATATGAACACACCTTAATGGGCTTTGATATTACCCGTATTTATGTGTCCGGAAAACTATAACCACTTCATCGCTAAATTCGCGTCGTCGACTTGGCTTCCTACCTTTTGAGACCATCGCACTAAAGACACTTCGACACACCGCTCCATCGACATGATGATTGGCGAGTTAAAGGCAATAAGTTCATTACCGGGGCATGCTTCTTCAACTCTAGCAAGCATTGCTAACACCGATGAGTTCACGGATTCATCATCGCCCTCAAAGTCTGCTACTTCTGGGAACCATGGTGGGCGTTGAGGCTTAATAAAGGCCAAAGTTGGGTGCACAGGTAGTGCCAACAGTGATTTTTCCTTAACTAAGTCAGACGGCATGCACCAGAATTGTTCAGCAACGGCCAGCGTTCGAAGGTAGGCGGAAATAGCACGAAGCGATGTTCGTGCAGAAAACGAACCAATGAAACCATCTCCAAATGGACGCGAAAAGTACGCTAGATCGCCTTGGTATGGGTATTCAGGGTATACAGCAGCATTCTTAACCCATTCAAAGGCCATTTGCCGTACAAAAGGGAAGTTGGAATACGCCTCAAGTTTGCTCATAGTTGTTCGGAATATCTGCGGTAAATCCACGCCCTGTACGTCATTGAAGTCAGCAGGGATCTCGAAGTCATCTGGCATCAACTTCAAGCTCGTGCCGTCGAGCTTCGCAGGTACTCCAAGGCTCTCCATCAACAAACCGGAGAGTATAGATGGCTTCGCAGCACTCTTAGTCAGGTCAGTTACAGGTGAGTAACCGTGGCTCTGCACCGCTATCCAAAAGATGTACAAGGTTTCGACAGTTTCTGCTTCAAGCTTGCACGAACTTAATCGTTGAAACAGTGCAGACTCTGTCTCGGATTTGGTAGTCGATTCACATAGACGAGCCGCCAATATTTGCATGGTCCACCAACGTGTGGACGGACAAGGCCAGCAGAGGCGAGCAATAAGGATACGAAGCTCGTTCATCAAGCCTCCGAACCAAAAGTCGAGCTGAGCTCAATCGCCCAGCGAGGTTGTTCAAGTGGCAGTGTACGCGTGTCCTCGATAACCGAATTAACCATTGCTTCCGTAAAATTCACGGCTTCCGTGATCCGCCCCTGTTGTATATAGAAATAGACCATCACGTCACCAGGAGCTATGCGCGGAGCCACTGGGTCAGCGAACATGCCATAGGTTGACTCAGACACAAACTCGTCACAGCGATTAAAGTAGTGCTTAGCCACTAGGTCGAGCCTATTGTGGGTCTTCTCCTCGTTTTCAAAGTACCCACCCCATCCGCCATTTAAGATTTGAGCACGAACAAGATATTTCCAAGCGATCTTCTTCCCACTGAGCTTGCGTTTCGTATGAAAGGCAAGCTCAAAGAGATGAAGGAGATCAGTATGCCTTTCTTGCTCAGCCAAAAGCCGAGTATCGAGTACTTGAAGTAGTCTTTTACCTTGACCATTTTTGTCCCAGTATTCATACCAATCGCGAAGGAATTTTTTTTGCTGGTTGTAGCTGTAGCTCCCTGAGAAGCTTTTTAACAGGTCATTCAACTGTTCCGGCGCAAAGGATGCTGGGTCACCTTCATAGTCGTCTTCACTCTCTGTACTGCTATCTGAGTGCTCTTGGCTGTGTAGCACGCCTATATCCCAGCCATGGTGCTCAGTTAGAGCGGCAAGCTGCTTTTCTGCGTTCGCGGATCCCTCCAAAGCAAGTTCCTGAAGTGTTTCCTGTACTTCGGGGTGTAGGCCGGTACGCATCAAATCGCTTAAAGGCCATCCGTCCTTAATTCCTTGAGTCACATATGCTTGCAAGCTATTCTCTGCCTGCCACCACTTGCCCATGTAGGTATGTTCCTCATACTTGGCAACCAATGCCGAAGGGTTCAATTCAGCAAGTAGCTGATCGGCCACCTCCAGAACATGCCTTGTGCCTTTCCCGTCCGTGTAATCCAACACATGATGGATCTGAGGTGAGATTTGACTAAGAAGCCTGCGGGCGTCTTCCGGCGCACAATCAACCAAATAGCCGATAGCATTTACGGTATTGCTTAATGTTGGATCCTTGCGGTGTCCATAACCGGTCGTTAGTTCCCATGTCTGTTTGCAGAGCTCACGAGCTTCAGATAACAAACTGTGAGATAGCGCAGTTGCGCAGAGCTGCAGTGGAGCCATTAGATGCACGCTGGTCTCTTCTCGAACCTCTGTTTCAAGCAACGAGCGCTGTGACTGAATGAATGACGAAGCCGCTGTGTCAACCATCCTAATCAGTGAACCTGCTGCGTATTGCTCGCGGAAAGAAGCTGCGTCGAACCATTGACACGCACTAGCCTTATGCAAGGTATCTTCGGACAAGACAGGTTCATCAGTATTATGCAATAGGGTGCTGCCAAGGTGTACGTCGCAAGCGATCCTATGCAGTGCCCGCCTAAAATCCTGAGCTGCCGAGCTCATGTGATAGTCCTGCCTGAAACTCTGGAACTCAATTGGTTCGAGCATCTCGTAAAGTAAATGGAAATCTACAAAGGTCCCACACCACCAGTGTTGGGCAATCTTGTCAGCAATACCGGAGAGTGCATTAAGGAAGTTCGTAATATTTCTTCTATTTTCATAAATAGGGGCCCGTGCATAGTCGAAATCGGTTTGCCCCTCAGCTGCCATTGAGAGGCCTAAATGTACGGTACTGAAGAACCAGTGATGCATTAGTGCCGCAAGGTCTTCTTTTTGAGCGTTATAGTCATCACTTTGCAATTCAACCGGGATAGGCACATTCAGTGGTTTGGATGAACGCGCAAGTGCTGCCTCAATAGCAGCGACAAATGGAGTCCGAGAGAGGACATTGAAATCATCCCTTTCAGTGATGCTTACCCCGGCAAAAGCAACCGCACGGATACATGCGTCACTGATGTGGTTCTTACTTTCTCTGTTCGTTACTACACTTGCAACCGTCATCAAGTCATCCAAGTTGGCTTCCTCTACCAACACCTGAACTCGAGGAAGCCAGACAACTGAGTGCCTTTCATTTACCAATGTTGTAAGCGCCTCGGGAGTAGTACCGATAGCATTCAGTTGCGCAAGAGCGCTGACCATGAAATCGAATTCATCTGCCTCAGACCGTGAATTATACCTACCGGTAAATCGAATCACTCCCCGCAGCCTACGAAACAGCTCCTCACCGCATTTCTCTGCTAAATGCTGCTCCCCCCTACTTTTAAGGGCAAGTCCAAGTGCAGCAAGGTGCAGAATGTCTGTTTCGTGTCTGGAAGCAAGTGCCTCACGAACAACGCTCTCTTCAGAGGATAGCGCCCACGTATAAGACATGAGGCGAGCTTGATCGTCTGGCTGCATTTGGAATTCGCTGCCGCCTACCATCCGATCTTTGAGGTGTGCCAGTCGATAAGCGTCTGAGAACTTGGCTGAGTCCAGAGCGTAAGCAAGAGCGTCTGAAAGCAAAGTATCAAACAGTGTCTCAGGATATCCCTCTTCAAGTCGAAGCATGATCCAATCGCGGGTGAGCCCAACGATAAGATTATTTGGATTACCTAACTTGGCTTGAACCGTCCAAAGCCAATTTACACGCAGTGAGGCTGGTGCTAATTTCTCTAGCCAACCTGCGACTGAAGGCATTAATTTTTCAATGCGAGCTTGGTAGCCTGCTGTCGTCCGCACGAAAACCTCGAGACTTTCATGGAAGACCTTTAAGCCAGCTTCCGAAGAATGGAGTAAGTGTACTACTTCTCCAACATATGGCTTTGCTTCCTGACGTACAGCCGCAATCTCACCGAAAGCCGTCTTTGGCCAGAAGAATGGGAATGCACAGATTAGGCGCAACATATCCTGTAAACTTGCAGGAAGACCCGCCCAGAGGGATCCGTAATAGAACTCTGCGTTTTTGCTTAGATCTCCTTTCAACTGCTCTACATCCCAACTGGAAAGCTTGCGACCAGAGCTCTCTAATTCTGCTGCAGCGTAGATCACGTGAAGTGGGTGCCCGTTGGTTTTTTTATGCAGCGTTGTAGCTGCTGCTTGCAATTGCTCATCGGCGACTTCCTCGCCAGCAAAGCTTGTAGTGAGCTTGCCCTCTTGAACCTTTTTATCAAGGTACGAAAGCACAGCGCTCTCTGACATTGTTGGTAAAGTGTGCCAATCAGCTTTTGGGGCTACAGCTAAAAGGTCTGTTGGCAGTTGAGCATCATCCACCGGCTGTGTTCCAACGAGTAGAACCATGTTATCTGGACACGGTAGAATCTGAGAAAAAAGGTCATCTAACGGCAGTTTATCTTTTGCATTAATACGCCAGACATGGTCTAACCCATCAAGTATGACGACGAAAGGCTTTCCTATATCGTGGTAGTGAGAAGCACATGCTTCCAGTAGAGCTCGCAAGCCTCCAGAGGGTATTGGGATGTGCCCATGAAACTGTTTAATTTGTGCTTTGATAGACTCCTCGACGACATAGCTGTTAACTCGGTCACGGCCGCGCTCTGTTGTCGAGAGATAGTAGTGATGTCGTACAGCAGGGATTTCTTCTACTGCAAGCGCCTCGAATAACGCACTTAAATAGGTGCTTTTCCCGCGACCAGGAGGACCTGTCAAAACGACTGCTTTACCAGTTGAGCGCCTTGTTTCCTTAACAAAGTTTTGATGAAACGTTTCGTCAGGGACCCCATACCCCTCAGGGATTACGAAGTCCTCAGGCAGAGGGGCCGCTGTAGGTGCCCTTAAAATAGTGCGAACTTCTGAAAGTTGGATCCAGCCATTAGGGTAAGGAAAGTTCTTCTGCGTTGCCCAGTTCAACGCTGCGTTTTTGAGTGTAGCAATCCCCTCAGAACTACCGTGGACTCTGAGTCTTGCATCGATGTTTTGCTCCAACGACTCAAAGCCTTTACTACTATGTTGGACGTGTAACTGAGTGAAGAAATCCTCACATTCTGCCACGCCGCCAAGCTCAGATATAACCTTTGATCGATTTGGCTCAATAATTTTAGCAAAGGACATTTTACCGTTTTCAAGGCAAGCCTCGACTTCAACATCCGGTATACGATTTGTTATTAACGAAATCTCCCCGAGCCTGTTCGATTCAATCTTCTTGTAGGCGTCGAACCATTTGCGAAGCATCGATCGAGATCGCACAGTTTTACCAGTCTTTTCCAACAGCCAGTCCCAAGAAAGTGAGTGCAAGTCGGACCTGGGTGTGAACTTAACCTGCTGAAGATCAAACAGGCCGTCAGCTCGTTCAATGACTATGTCATCTAGTCCTTGTGGTGCCTCATCGTCGTTATCGCATTCAAATTTAACCTGCTTGAAGCGAGCAGGTGCATCAAGCCAATCACATAGAAACTTAAGTCCATGTCGAGTTTGATAAATGTAGCCAGCCGCTGTTATCGCTGAGCTCTTGATGTTTTCAGACATATTCACAAGTTTATGTATTTAGTTCTAACTTGAGCCAGTTATCCAACGCGTCCACTGCAACAAATTGGGTCGAAATTTGGTAAGGCGGATGAATCATCCAGTAGTAAACGTCGCGACTTACATAGAGCTCCACATGCTTAAAAGGCTGTTCTTTCGACATTGGCCACTTCAGTAGTTCTAACAGTCTTGGGGCATTCTTCTCAAGAAACAGCCTTCGACGAAGAATTTTACTGATCTGTCCATTTTTATCGTCTTCCGATTTGCCAAAGATTTTATCTCGGAGTCGACGTGAATCTTTCATCGTGTAGGGGGGCTGATTGTACTTACACTCTACGGTTACAAGCAGGTTGTTTTCTGGCCAGTAAGCGAAAACATCGAAGTCACCAGCATCCTCAAATCGCTCACTGCGGAACCTTCTGAAAAAGTCTATGCCACCCTCAACATATGGTGTATATCTCCGGAAGATCTGCTCAGTACGCACTTCTAGTTGTTTTTCAATGCCCTGTTTGACGCCTCTGATGATCGGCTCAACATGTGGCCAATTGAAATCTGCAGGTAGGTACCCGTCCCTTACTGCTGACATCCAAATATTCAGCGCTCGACTGGCTGTTTCTGCCCCCCAACGTAAGTCTGAACCGTCGCGTACTAATGGTCGGATTGCGTATCGATGAATACGTTTCTTGTGCTCCCAGTATGGGACATCTGCCTCTTCAACATTTCTACCTGGCAATCGGAGGATCCCTTTTTCCGAAAGTGTGAGGAATGCTACAATCTTCACGGCCTCATTGCACGGCAGTCCTTCTATGCTGTCACTCAGAATTTGGGCTACACGGTCTGGGTTTGAGGCATAAGAAAGTGATAGTTCATCACCAAAGCCATACCGCTGGGCTTGAGATAAAATCACAAGAGAGGTGAGCATGCTCTGTAAGTCGAACCCTAGATCAGCTTTGAATGCTGTCTTGAGTTGTTCAGAGGTCAGCAATTCCTCAGTCGCCCCTTCCACTGCATCATTGTGGTTTGTTCTTAGACCCAGCTGCGATTCTGCATCTACACGCAAAAACTTTGTTTCACGCTCGCTGTGGCTGGCCGAATAGAACACCTCAGGAATGTAAGAGTCATCAATCACAACGCCACCTACGTCGATGTCATTGTGAAGGGCATCGCTAGCGCTGGTAAGTACCTTGAACCAATCAACCAAGCCTACAAGTTCGCGCAGTACATCCTCTGACACTTGCACGGAACCGGAAGCCGGTGAGCTGACTGTCTTTTCAAGAAGATATCGATAGTGACGGGCAGGTCCACCAAACTCTTTGCGCGCCTGCTCAATGGCTTCCAGTCTGTCGTACTCAACATCATGAGCGAGGCTTTGACGAGCTCGCAGGATGCTCGTTCTTTCGGTTAAAAGAAGTGCGTCGTGTTGTTGGATAAACGCCTTCAGACGTTGATGTCTATTTAATGATGCGAGTCGATTCTCAATGTGAAGGCGCAATTGGGCGCTGGCAGGATCAATTCTGGCCTTGGCCTCAGCAAGCTCATAACGCCCTGGCTCTAGACCTAGTTCCATGATCTCTTTGGCCAAATGCTTGCGAGCTAGTTTGTAGTTGGTCGGGGAGGGAACAATTGGCTCTGCATAATCAGGAACATCAACATCCCGGTGAACGACCTGAAGATGGTAGCGAGCAGGCTTAGACGCAATGCCCTTAAATCTGTCTGCAAAGCTGAAGGGGAGTTCTAATCCGCAGACGGCATGACACCTCTCTAATGTCTCCAGTAGGCATCGAACTTCAAACGATCCGTCTTGAGAGGCATTGAGTCCTGCGAGCATTGCGCGGGCGTCTATTTGCAAACGAAAAATGCCTTTGTGGTCAATATGCTGTTCCGCAGAAACCACTACTTGCTCGAAATCTTCTAACGGCTTAATTTCGTCACCTACGCTAGCAGAACAAGAGGGCGCGAGCTCACATAAAAACAAAACATGCGTTTGTTGATAAATCTGAATGTCTGGCATAAGGGCTCGACAGCGATAGGAACAATCAGCTAAGAGTTGGGCGAAATTATCAATCATACGGCCTGAATCGGACTGAAGCTCCGCAGAGATTTCTATCAAGGTTTGTACCGTACAACTGCCAACCTTTGTTGAGTAAGCTAGTATATTTTTTGCACGAGATTGAAGTACAACAACGCCTGTGGTTCCCTCGGACAGCCGCCAAACATTGGAGCCGTTTGGAAATACCTCTGGGGCAAGCGACCAGAAGTCAGCAAGTGCCTTGAATCGCCAAGATGTTCCCCAACTCGGATCTAAACCGATATATGTGGGAGAAACCGCACCATCAACAAGGACGCCGTGCGTATCCCATGAAAGACGCAAAAAGATCTGCGCTCCACCTAAAAAAGGTCCGAGAGAGCGTCTTTGAGAGTCCTCAAACTTCCAGTATTGCTCCAATTCGTCAAGGTCGCTCAAGCTGTCGAAGATTGTGATGAAGTCTGCTAAAGGTAAAAGACGCGCAGGTCTTTCAGGAGCATCTATGAAACCCATAGCTGTGCTTTCCTGGGTTAAAACAATGACAATCTTAAGCTCGTCAGTACTCGGTCCTGTGCTCCCATCTTTTGACAATACCAATTCTCGACCATCTGCGAGGCGGAAGCGGATCGGGGCGCCTTTTTTTACTTTGGTATATGTATCTTTTACTGCATTTGCCAGCTGCTCATAGGATGTCTGGTCACATGCACAAATTAGATATATGCCTGAACGGCCCGACAATATACAGCTAACGGAGAGATCTTCCTGGGCTGCGTTACCGACATAGAGTGTGATCGGCCCAGGAACTGCTCGTTGGAATCTATCAGTCACGAATTGTGCAAGCCGCCGATGTGTACGCGTGCTGACCTTTCTGCCATCTATGTTGGCCCAATGATCAATTACTACACTGGGACCGCTTCTAACGGATATCGGCACCCAAACATCATCAATTTCAGCTGCAAGAAAAGGGAGGGCCTGCCCTTGTGTTACTGCGTCGCCGAAAGAACTTGAGGTTATCGGCGCCTTGAATTCACCACGGCGGGTCTCCAATTCTTGCCCAGATTTTTTGCGCCATTTAGCTATGTCGGTCCCGATTTTCAGAATTTCTGATTTGCACTCAAGCCAGAATGCTTCGGTTGGTATTTCAACGTGGGCACGTTGTGGTCCCCCTTCTGCTTTTCCCTCAAAGTAAGGTATCGACTCTATGACTCGAGCTTGCATGGCGATAGCAAGATCCATTTGAGCTTGAGCTTTAGGAACTCCTGAGTAGGTGACACGAAACGCTTCGACGAAGTCAGGGGTGCGCTCAATGCAACTACCGTAGAACATTGGAACGAACTCTTTGCCAAGGCGAACTTTTATCTGACCCCAGTCAGCCTCGAAACAGAAATCTTCGAGCATAGGGAACTCTGGCCATGCTTGATAAAGAGCATGAGCAAACACCTTGAAATCTGCATAGCTAGCAATTGCTCTCCTATTTTGTTCTCGTCCGGTAGCTCTAACAGGATACGCCAAGCAAAGGTGTGCTTGACCGGACTCCCAGTTTTAGCGGGCCATAGCTCGGAAACATTCAAAGCAATTGCGGCGTCCAGCAGATCGTACTGACTTAAGGGGGTGTGTGGCTTGAATAATGTCAGGCATGCAGGTTGTGAGCCACTGGAAACCCGTAGCGATCCATCTTCGACCAGAAAGCATCCCAATAACCCGTTGACTTCGCCAGAGCTCGTAATGTTAATAGCATTGACGCCCCTTGTTCCTTCCATCGCATGCCTGACTTACACATGCGCTGCTTAACCAGCGTTTTGCAAGCAGCTTCTGTTACACCAGAACCAATTGGTAACTTGTTTTCCAACGCTTCTGGATAAATCATTTGGTGCCAGTGATTTTTGAAATAAGTTCTGGCTTTATCCAGTTTTTCTTTAGAAACAAGACGTTTATTCCCGGGAGCTGCTTTCTTTAATTCCAACCATAAACGTTTTGCCTTACCAGGGGTGTTTTTTAATTCGTGCAGTGTTGATCTTAACCAGGCTTTGCGTTCATTCTGCATTTTTTTACCCGGATATATAGCTTCTGCCACATATTCGCTAACGTGATAAAAATCCAGAATTTGAATCGATGTAACAGGCTCAAGAAACGTCCAATTATCTGGCGCCCCATCAGCAACTCCAACGTAAGTGGCATCAGGAAAACGAGACTTCATTTTCTCAATGTCAGAAGAGAACCGCCTTATAAAAGTTTCTTTTCCGTATTCGGGGGCAGCGGCAGCGTACACCGTGTGCATTCGATTTCCTTCTTCATCATAAAGCGCAATAGTTCCGCACATTGCAATTCTGTAGCCCTCTTTATAAAGCAAGTTTGCACCATCCAGCCCCAAGCTAACTGTGGCTACTGGCTCGGGTAAATCCGGTAATTCATAAGTCCAGGATTCTTCTTTGGCCTGAGCAATACTGGCAACAACTTCTGCCAGGTCTTTAGCGGTTCTTCGATGGATTTTACGTCCGTGGTTTCTTAGAAAATCTTGCTCTACTTCAGTGGAAGGCATGTGGGCAAACTTCCAACTGACCATGCAGGCATGTCGCGGGGTTGAATTAACAACAATTCGTGCAGATTGATCAAGGGGACAATAAATAGCACCGCCTTCACGACTTTGATAGATAAAACGATTGACCCTAACCGCTCCCCATGGAGTTTCATAAACCTTCAATTCTTTTTTACTTTTACTGGTCAACCGAACATTGCAAGCGTAATGGGAGAACCGTCAGTATCAAGCCACTCAAGTTGCTTTTTTGTTCCCAGTTGTCCCGCTTCATTTAAGGCATCTTGCAAATGATTTTCGAAATCCACCATTGAGCGATTGTGCGGGATTTTGATAACGATTTCTGTGATTTCATCGTTGGATGAAAGGACTGAGCTGTACATATTTCTCAACGCCAAAAAGCCTATACGACCATACTAGTGTAGCCGTTTTTCTTGACATTGTTTAAATCACACACCCGACTAAGGAGCGCTCGCGTTGTCTCTAGGCACTTATCAAATAGGGATGAATCTTGATCGGGAATGCCTGCGCTTTGCTCATGTAGTCGGAGCATCTCCTGCAAGAGAGTGTTGGGATCAGGCTCCATGCGAGCAAGCCTACGTTCCTGCTTAGCTCGAGATTTCTTTCCCATGCACTCATCTCCCTCTCTGCAGATAATTTTTGGCTCTTAACCGGTTTTGACAGGCTGTTCTATGCTATAGCGGTCAGTGACTTAGGAATAGTCCCGAAATAACTTCCGTATTTCATTCAGTCGCTGGACCCGCTCTGTAATTCCATTTTGGTAAGAGCTTATCGAATTGAATAGCCATATTATTCTTGAAGTCAGCTGCATACTTCCGGCCAGCTCGAAAACCTTGTCGATAATCCTGACTGTCACAGCAAGACCTTTGGTCGTCTCTGTTTTACTCATGTAATGTGCTGCTGTTTCGATGCTTTCCAGAGATACTCCCTTACAGGCACGCGTTACATGAGAGAATAAGCGATGCTCAATAGGATTATATTTGGAGCAGTACTGTGGATAGTGTGCGATCCGGTTCCGTTGCAAAGTTTTCGATAGATCACAGAGACCTATCCTCCAGACACAATTAGACTGCGAGGGAATAAAAGTATTCCCAATCATTAGCTGATTGAATTTTGTCGTACTGGCCTTTACGAATACTGTGGCATAGCTCCACCCCTTTCAGAGCTCTCCGGGCGGTTTTGAAACTCTGGAATCCCAGCATGGGTTTTGTCCTCCGCTTGATCCCTCGGTGATCCTGTTCCACAAGGTTGTTGAGGTACTTGATCTGGCGGATCTCGATCTTGGGTTGACCGACTTTTTCCTGTTCTTTGTTGAGTTGTTCTAGGGCCGCCGTATTGGACCCACTCTTGTCGATGATCACCTTCTCGGGCATGCCGTTGAGGCGAATAGCTTTCCTGAAAAATCGTAGAGCAGCTTTCTTGTCTCGCTTCTTGGTCAGCAGGAAATCCACGGTATCCCTCCTGTATCGGCTGCCCTGTAGAGATAGACCCATTCACCTTTCACTTTGATGTAGGTTTCGTCCATACGCCAAGAAGTACCGCAGGGCTTGCGGCGTTTGCGGTGTTCGGCTTCTAATTGCGGAGCGTACTCCTGAACCCAGCGGTACGGGGTGGTGTGGTCAATCTCGACACCACGTTCTTCCAGGATTTCCTCCAAATCCCTATAGCTCAGGCTATAGCGAAGGTACCAGCGAATAGTCTGGAGAATGAGTTCTGTGGGGTAATGGCGACCAGAAAAATCCATGGTGAAAGGCTCAACTACACTGCTATGACTGTCTATAAGGTAGCAGATTCAAAGTAGCCATCAGTTTGCAACGGAACCGTTGAATTTATAGGGCATGACGGACAAGAAATTGTTTTAAGAATGCCGTCACTATAACGAATAAATTCTGAGGTAATAATTGGTTATAAAGTGAGCGTTTCAACAAAGCTGGGTGTTATGCACTGTTAAGCTGGAAGACACTTATAAGTGCAATATATCTTTTAGAACGTTTCAAAACGAAAAAAAATAAGCGATAATTCCGGTTAACGTAATGTTGATGGGGTCGATAAGGTGAATAAGGATAGATTTTTAGCGTTTATTAGAGCGCAGGTTTCAGAGAATCAAGTGTGAGACCTTTCTGATGCCATTTATGCAGCGTATGCCAGAGCAGAAATCGTAGCAAAAGAAGAAATAAAAGCTCTTGGTCATCAAAAAATGAGAGGTTACAACCGCAGGAGTTTTGTAATGATGTCTTAGCTCAGCATGGAGAAGCTCGGCATACTAACCCCAAAGGAGAAAAATATGGTTTGGTTCAGTTTCATGACATGAATATGCTGACATTTGTGTCGATACTTCTCTAAAAAATAGACCAACTAATTATAAAAAAAACCTATCCGAGGTTAATAAAGTATTTGAAAATGTTCATCCTGACTTATTTGATAACAGTTCAGAATTGATGCGATCTTCTTTACATACCTGCCTTATGATTATTAATCCGAATTCAAATGAGGCTGAGCAGAAAAGACCGAGGGATATTCAATTAGTCGTGCCTTATACTAACCTAAACGGTTTTCACTTACGGGTAGGCTTAAATGAGTGGATGGAATCGTATCAAGAGCAAGTTTCTAAACAGCCAGATCCCTGGCCTAGTTTTAGACAAGAAATCATTGAAATTGAAAAGCTCGATCAAGCCGATGAATAGAGAGGATATTGTATGCGTACTGGTATTGCAGGGTTCCAGCCTGATCGGTTGAAACAAGCCCGGCAGGTAGTGGGCATGAATAAGACCGTTTGGCTGATAGATTAGGCTGTAGTGTAGCCACGGTATCTAAATGGGAAAGTGGGCAGCATGCACCCCAAGGAATAGTGCTAACCTCACTTTCGAGTATTTTAAGTTGCCTGCTCGTTGGTTTACCCAGCCAATATTAAATCATGGTGATGCCCCCTATTTTTTTAGGACGAATGTATCTTCGACTCAAGCAGCCAGAAAAAATTGCTGAAATTCGTTTGCAGTGGCTTCAAGAATTGTCATCTACTTTTCAAAAATGGATGAATTGGCCAGAGTTAAGCTTAAGCAGATTTCAGGAAACAGATCTATTCCAAATCACTGATGATCAGATCGAAGAGTTGGCTGAGTCTTGTCGTACACTTTGGGGTCTTGGTATGGGGCCTGTGGGTAGTGTTATCCAATCGATGGAAAGTGCAGGCATCGTTTGTGCTCGTGACTCGATTGGTCATGTAAAAATGGATGGAGTATCAACATGGAGTGAAGTTGACGGACGCCCTATGTACTCATTGTATCGGACAAGGCTAACGGCATTCGGAATCGATTCGATGCAGCTCACGAGCTAGGGCATTTATTGATGCATAAGCATATTGATAAAGTGTCATACAATGAGCATTACAAGCTTATTGAAAAGCAAGCTCATCGTTTTGCTGCAGCTTTTTAATGCCTGAAAAATCGTTTCTTAGAGAGGTAAGAAGAGTCACGCTAGATGATCTTCTAGTCTTGAAGTCTCGTTGGAAAGTATCGGTTTCAGCTATGATAATGCGCTGCTATCAGCTTAATCTGATTAGTGACGACGACAGGGTTAGATTGTACAAAAGTCTTTCCGCCAGAGGGTGGAGAAGAAAAGAACCTTTGGATGATATGACTAAACCTGAGGAACCAAAGTTATTAGGCCGAGCTGTACAGATGATTGTCAATCATGGTCTTTATACGAAAGAGACTTTGCTTAATGAATTAACCTTTGATGCCTGTAATATGGAAAGATTATGTAGTTTGGTTCCGGTTATTTTATCGACGCGAATGATGCAGATAATGTTGAGCTGGTGAATTTTAAGCCGAAATATGAAAAAGCCATTTCTGGAAATGGTCAGGTGATTCCTTTTAATCGAAATCATAGAGTTTATAAATGACATCGAAATAAGCACATAATTAACAATATCAAAAACCTCATCCAAAAAATGGCGTGGGGTTTGGTTCCGTTGAAAATATTTTAATAGACCATAAACACCATTCCTCCAGCCACAGTTCGGCTGACAGAGAATAAAAGTACTCTCAGTCATTGGCTGATTTGGTTTTGTCGTATTAGCTTAACAGGAACTACCGTGTCTTTCATTATGTCGAACTCACGTTACTTAATCTGACGGATCTCGATCTTGTCGATGGTCACCTTCTCGGGCATACCATTAAGGTGAAGCCCTCCTGAATCAATTGCCCTGTAGAGATAAGCCCGCTCGCCCTTGATCTTGATGTGGATTTCGGGTTCTGTTGCAAAATTTGAGCAATACTGCTTTGAGTAAAATGGTAAGGTCACGATTACAGAACCTTTAACATCACATTATTTTTTATGTTTGTGAGGTTTTAGAGGCGGGTGTTTTGGTTTGTTTTCTGGCGTTACACGACGTCTTTTATCTAGGGTTCCGTCGTCTTTCTTTGGTTTTGGTCCTGGTTTTATAGTCATATTCAGTAAATCCTTCTTCTGTATCTACTCTCAACTGAGAGGGAAATTAAATTTTGGCATAATGCCATACTTTATATGCGGTATTATTGTTTTCAATTCAAGGTATTTCTTTAAATTAAGTTAGGTCAGGTATATTTATTATTGCCTCCTCAGTAAAATCTGTGGGTCATTTCTGGTTCAGGTAGCTTGCCAAGTACGTGATATAAAGCGATTTCTGCACATTTGTAGGTTTTAAACCACTTGCATTCAAGTAATAAATGCATAACCTGTGACTTTCTTGCATCTATTCCAGTTAACTCTTTAAATGCTTCATAGGGTGTCTTGTAGCCAAGGCATTTCCTCGGCCTGCTATTGAGCTTATCTACAGCGATGATAACTTCTTCATCACTGACCTTATCCAGCTCCATGGACTTAGGAAAATACTGCCTTAACAGGCCATTGGCGTTCTCATTCTGACCTCGTTCCCAAGAGTGATAAGGCGTGGCAAAAATAACTATTACAACCCAGAGCACGGGCAACAGCTTCGTGCTCTACGAACTCTTTGCCATTGTCGTATGTGATCGTCTCCACAAACTTTTTAAGCGGTTTGAGCGCACCAATCATAGCCTGTTTAACCGCCTTTGCTTTCTTAGCAGGCAGAGGTATTGCGAGACGAAGCTTGGTTTTCCGTTCATCCATTGTGGCAATAGCTCCCTTATGGTTTTTACCAATAATGGTGTCAGCCTCCCAGTCGCCAACACCGCTCTCTTTTGTTAGCAATTTCTGGGCGATCCTCAATACCAACGCGGTTAGGAATACCCGTCCGGTTATGGGCTGAGCCATAACGTTTTCGATAGGTTTTATTTTGGTGTCGAAGGTGAGTGTAGAGAGTCCCACCGGCAGTTTTATCCTCCAGAATGTATAGATAAATTGTTTCATGGTGAAGCTTGATTATGCCTTCTTTTTCCAATCGACCAACAACTTGTTCAGGACTCCAGTCCTCACGGATATCAGTTTCGATACGTCGTATAATATCATCCGTGAGCTTAACGGATTTCGGCTTGGTCTGATGACGTTCTTGGGCCATTCCGTCAGCCTGTTTATGTCGATATCCACGCTGTCCTGTATTGCGAGCCAACTCACGTGAAATCGTTGCCTGGCTTCGACCAAGTTTTCTGCTAATTGCATTCTGCGAAACACCATCCCGGATTTGAAATTCGATATAATGTCTTTCTTCAAAACTAAGGTGTGCCATCCATGGTTCCCTTTGGTGAAATTTCAGTTGCTTTACACAGAGTACCTCTGAGTCCTGATTCATTTCAAAGGCTCTTTGCTAATTTCATGGCGACCGAGGTTATGCGTTTATTATACGAATGCAGGCCATACGATTTTCTCATAGTGAGTTTTAATTTGGTGTTAAGTCCTTCGACTTTACCGCTTGAATACGCCTTTTTTGCCTTGAACCAGTTCAGGATAAGTGGCTTGTGTCGTCGAACAGTTTTGGCTACTTGCTTCAAGGGTTCAATCTTTGACCTCATGACCCGGGTGCACCAGCGGTCAAGATATTTGCCTGCCCAATGTGGTGATACGTAATCCCAAAACAACTGAAACTCCTGAGTCAGCAAATAGCCTCTGACACTTTTCAAGTTGTACTGAAGAACCGTCTTTAATTTGATCTCTTGCTTCTCGGTCAAATTCTCTTTCCGCTTGAGTAGACACCAGCGAGCTTTGGTTAATACAGGCTCATAACCATCATCCTTTAACTTCTTATGCTCTGTCGCTCTGACCTCATCCAACGCCTTGTTCAGCTTGGCCACTATATGAAAGCGATCAAGGATATGAAGAGCCTGCCCTGCAAGTTCTCCAATGACTTTTACGTAGGGTTTCCACATGTCTGAACAGACAAACTCCAGCTGCTTACTTCTGGCCTCTGTGAAGAACTCGAAAAAGCTGCGAATAGTTTTCTCTGTTCGGTCCTCACCAATCCATAATAACCGCGTACAACCATTCTCAATCTGGTAAACAACGGTGAGATACTTATGACCTAAACTGGTAAGCTACCTCGTCAACACCAATGGCTTTTATCTTATCCAGGCAACGATGTTTTAAGTCCCCAGCCCACTATATATTCAACAGAATGAAAGACCTTTTCCCATGAGGTATTAAAGGTCTCGGCTACTTCCTTCCACGATAATTTCCTGGCCCAAAATGCAAGGAATTGCATGTACGCTTTGGTAAGCTCATTTTTACCCTGGGCCCATGGAACCTCCTCAACCGTGACGCCACAAGCAGAGCAGTCAACTCGTCGCATTTGATAAAGGAAAAAGGTTCTGTAGCCCAATATTGGAATGAACTCAAATCGCCGTATTTTTAGTCGGTCATAGCCCGGAGCCGGCTCATGACAGTCGGCACAGATGGCATGACTATTCGTTCTGGGAACAACGGTAATATCGAGTACTTCAGCACCTTGATAGGTGGCAAACTCAACCGACTGATAAACAAAGGACTTGAATTTGTGACATTTATTGAGGATAGTTTTAATGAGCATCTGTCGAACCTTCTGTTGTTTTTCTGTTCGCAACTAAAAACTTATAGAAGTATTCGGCAGGTGCTTTCCTACCTAAAATTCACTCAATTTACCCACAGTTATCCCTGAAGAGCCTTATTATTAAGGTAGCCCAATAAATTTTCTGATACCTACAATGGTCGAGCTATTACTTTGGCTGGGTTATCCACATCCACTTTCCTCTCTTCAGGGTGAGCGTCTTTCAAATCAGAATAGGGCGTATTCAATAACTTTCTGAGATACTGATCCCACTTGTTCAGCTCTCGTAATTTCGCTTCCATAAATTGATACCGTTCATAGTGCTCGGTTTTTACATTGCGGATGTTGTACATCTGAATTTTATCTTTAGTCCCGTCCTCAACGCCGGCATCTGCCATAAAGGTAGAAATAGTACCCCGTAACATACCCATAGACAGGTGGGGCAGAGTGTATCCATATTCCTTTAATACATGTTTATGCAGTCGTATAAATGGTTTATCAAAGGCATCGTGTCTCATGTGCCTATCGGTAGGATCTTTGGCTAATGCTCGGTCATTGACTGGGAATAAAAATTTTCTATGTTCCTGTCATGTTTCTCAACTCCATCACTTCATGAAGACAAAGAGAGTTCAGTGCGCAAGCATATTTTATTGGTTTATGGCCAGAACCTGTTTTGTGCGTAACAGACTCAATATTCGGATAAACAGCATCTTCTTCAAAGTCATCCCAGGACATTTTGATTAAATGCTCTTGTCGAATGCCTCCTATGGCAATAAGAATACGAGCTACACGGACCAGATAACCCCATACTTCTTAAAGACTCATGCCAGACCAGCCACAACTGTTTATCCGTGAGCTGATACTTTCCCTTGTTAATAAACTGTGAGTATTTTTTCATGCCAAGGAATGAGTTAGTTCGAATGCCAAAAATCTCGGGGATTCGATCACAGTTCTTAATGGTTACATCCTCATCGTAATTCTTAGCCCATGAAGTAGCTGCACTGACATGGGCAATTAATCGATTAGCCGTAGGACCTTTCCCTTTTACATTAATGACATCATCTATTATGGTTTTTAAATCGTCAGGACTGGCATCTCGTGCGTCCATTCGCAACAAGTCTTCATATCGACGCCTGCCTCCGCTCATCTCCTCTAAAATGTGGCATTTAAAAGACGATCTGATGGATGTGTAATCTCGCCTGCCTTTCATATGTTCCAGATACCCCTGCAACATCTGCTCAAAACTGGCAAACCCTGACATCTCTCGCTTTTTCTTCTTTTTGTGATGACGGTGAACGGATTGGTAACTCTCTCCACTATCAACTTTGGAAACCAATCCCTCGGCAGCTTTCATGGCTTCTTCCATGCCTATGAATTTCTCATTAGGAAAGTCTTTGTATTTATCAACATAACAAGAGCTGTGAAGTCCTAACTTGGTTTGCAGAAAGTTTTTCCCTTCCCTGATTCGATGAGAAAGTCGCACCAATCCTGTTGGATAGATTTCGACGTAGACTGAACCATCACCACGATGAGACAACTGAACACTGCGTTGAATTTTCTTTTCCGGAAAACGACAATTCGCTATATCATGGTCTGAAATTGCAAGTACCAATTGCGTCACCTTTCGGGTGAATGTGCTGACACTGAATGAATAGTATAGTTAGTGTGTCAGCACAAGAATCAGCACATAATTAAACGACAATAGAACCATTTAAAACGTGGTTGGAAAAAAGTGGAAGTCGCACAACCATTGCAGCAGAACAGATGTAGACGTGATGATACAAATTAGATAATTCAAAAAACAATATAAATCCAAGTTTAGTTTGTGCTTGTAATCAGTGGGTCCCGAGTTCGACTCTTGGTGCCGGCACCAAATTTTTCTTTGTAAATCAGTTAGTTACAAAGAACGTTCAGACACAAATGGATAGAAAAATCTGTCGTTTACTGTCTGAGCCTATACAAGCACCTATACAAGTAAGTGTTTGGCAATAAAAAAGCCACTTAATAAGTGGCTTTTTTTTGTCTGCAATATTAGACGGCAGAAGAAATCTACCCACGTTATGGGCGAGAATAGTAGCACCTACACATTCGAGAACTCACACCTATACATCCACCTACACATTCCTCACTTTCAGTACTATCGTTTGCTCATTTTACGTTTTTCTAAATATTCATCATTCACTTTTGACGGAAATATTCAGCGCTTAACACTATGAGCTGCTTGTCCAATCTTTCTTGCCTTCCATCCACTGCAGTATTTCAGATTTTTTCCACCCTACGGATTTTGCCCCCAGCTGAACTTTTTGAGGAAAGCGCTTATCTCTCGTTTGCAGGTGTATGGACGAACGACAAAGTTTTACAATTTTCATTACCTCCTCTATCCGAATGACCTCCGAATTATTTTCAACTTGCTTTGCATCAAAAGCTGACTGAACTGCTGCAAGTGTACTGACCAGCTGTGTTTCACTGCATTCAGCGTAAGGAATATTCATACGGTTTAAAAATCGGGTTAAATCATGAAGATTTTTAAACCCAGTCCAGCCCTTTAAATCATCGGTATTCAGTAGTGCATTCATGGCAAACATCATCCCCATCAATGTGGAACGGTCAGTGGTACAAGAGTAGAAGTATGTTCACTCCATACTTCCTGGTTAATACGGGTTTTCTGGTATTCATTTCGACTGATCCAGTTTTGATCAAGAGCAACTTCGATAATTCGTTCACTCAGTTCAGTGAAAGAACTCACGCCTTGTCTGAGCAAAACGATATTGTTCGGTGGTTGCATTAGAAACAGCGCGGGGTAAGCGTGAATATTCAGTGTGGGAGGCAATGTCCGTTGGATTCGACTTTCTGACAGACAGGGTATGATAAGTCCATCCGTTGAAATAGGGATCAGTTCAAAAGCATAGTGCCGGTTAAACAGTAAAGCTGTCTGAGCTTGAAGGTGGCAAAGCCTGCAACCTCCCTGGTAATAGAAAACCAGCCCTACCCAGTTGGCTATTTTTTTCAGTACTGACTCTCTGGCCTGAAAGGCTATATCATCCCGTATCTTTGCAGCAGCAGGCGATATAGGACGCCGGACATTTTCATCCAGCATCGGGTCGCTCTCAATCACCTGTTTTCCTACTCGTGCAAAACGTTCAGCTTTTTCTTTAACCAATCTGTCCAGATATAAATAGTCACTGACGTTTTTCTTGCTGGGTTCATCAATGGCTTTGTCCAGATAGTGACCAATGTTTTTTCTGAGCCAGGGGGTTGAGAGTGGAAGGTCTTTCGTTGTGGTTGGTTGTGAAAGTTCTGGTTCGGTATCAGACTCAGGTTCAGATTCCTGAATCGTTTCATACCAGAACCAGCCTTCCGAGTGTCGATCAAACCATCCGCTTTCAGCTGATACCGTGGTTGAGATGAATAAAAGTGTGATCAACAGAAACATCAGACGCGCTTCTGCCAGTTAGCGGCCCACCATCCCATGCATAGGGATGTCACCACCGCCATGAAAGGTATCAGCCAGACGGGTAACGGCAGAGGTACAATTATCAGGTATAAAAGCAGTCCCGGAATCCAGCGGCACAGTCTTCTACTCCAGAGGTTTCTCAGAGGGCTGGTGTAATGAAAATCGTGGTAACGAATTTTCCGGATCAATAAACCATCCAGCACAGCGGCGACCAATATCAACCCCCAAAAAGGAAGGCAAACCGATAACAGGGCGATACGCACCAATAAGAGTAAAATCAGAGTGAGCATATTGTTAGCCATATCTTTGAAGAACAACAGGGTTTTGGTTAATCCACTGCCCATGTGTCCGTCGGGGGTAGTGTATTTCAACAAAAAAGCCTGAATGCTGGTTTCTGTCATAAGGTGGCGATACCAATATTGAGCCTGATGCATAATCCACACTCCGGTCTCGGTTCCCAGACTGTGTGAATAACGCTCCAGTTCCTGATAAAGAAACGGGGTGATGCTTTGTCCAGATACCGCCAGCCCTACTGATACCACGATCAATCCGAAGAGCCAGATTAAGACAAGGTGAAGAAGTGAATACTCTGTTTTCATGGATTTAGACGGGTTCTCTAAGAATCGGAATTCGTCCTTTTAAAAGACGACCTCCGCCCAGTCGAGCAACGTATTCCAGATTAGGCAGTTCACCCAGTAATTGCGGCGGGAACAAATCGCCACTTTCTTCCAGCTGTTGCTCGCTGAGATTCCCCGTGAATTCCAGGGGTTTATGGGTATCCGTGCTCATGCCCTGGTTTCTTATGAAGTAGCGGTAGCGAACCGGCGGCAGTTTATCGGTGATGAACTTTTGGGTATCCGGATTCTGGGTTCTCAAACAGATAAGATGATTGCAGTTGTCGATCAGCTGGTGTGCTGCTGCCCGAGAGCCCAGTTGCGCTTCAAAATCGGCCAGTGTTTGAGTAGCGACGTACAATCGGAATTGTGCGCCTCGACCTTTATTCAATAATGACAGCAGTTGTGGACAAAGCACTTCAGCGGCTTCGTCAATAAACAGGTTGATGGGTTTGATGTTGTTGTCATTCTCAGTATTACCATAGTTGTAGCGGTCTCCGGCTACTGCAGCCAAGTCTGCCAGTAATAACTGGCCGATGGCTTTACCCACCATGGGATCACTGAGAGCGTCGAGCCCAAAATACAGGACTTTTTGTTGTTCAATCAAAGCAGCTGTGTGAGAACAGAGTCTAGAGTCATTGATATCAGTAGGGTCGGGCGATAACAGTGCTGCCAATGGACCGCCTGTTAACATACCCAACGCCGGAAGCAGGGTTGCGATCATTTTGCCGTAGTGAGCTCGGTCGTGTTCGAACAAGCTGATTAAACCTTCGATATCGGTACAGGGTGACTCTGGCATAACGGTGTTTCGATAGAGCATTATCCATCGTCGTGCAGTGGCATCAGGGTTGTCTGTTTGTTTTAGTGATGGTTTCGTGCCTTCTTTCTTTTCATGTCGATTCATCTGTTTTTCTGCATCAGGTGAATGTCGGATACAGATAATGGTGAGTGCTTTGATCAGCAGTTTGGCAACACCCGCTTCCAGTCCCTGGCGGATTAAGACCAGTGTCGGGCGTTGACCGCATAATAAATACCCCTGAACCACAGCATCCACCGCTTTCTGGGCAAATGCTTGAAACGGAGCGTTATCGCCACCGGAAGGCATCAGTCCGGCAATTCGGCTGGCTAGCTCACTGGAGCGATTGAAATGCTGCAGCAGGTTGATGCGGATGGAGTCTCCGGGAAAGCCCGGATGGAATTTGACAAACCGATTGGGCTCCCCTGACAGCTCACAGCTTCTTCGGGTATGACGCGCCAGGTCGTGATCGCCTTTGGGATCGATAATAATGACCGGTTCATTGCGCAGAACCGCCTGAGTCACCAGCAAATCAAATAGTCGTGTTTTACCACTGCCGGGAACACCGATGACCAACGTGTGCATTTCGATCTGTTCCAGGGGTTGATACAGCGGTTGTTCGTGGTGACTCATGCCGTGTATCCAGTGAGCCCCCAGTGTCTGTTTGGTTTTCAGCGGCACATTATCGCTTCGCAGTAAGTCCCAGGCACGCTGACCGTGTTCCCTCTGCCACTGAAAACCCCAGCCGAGCCATAACCCTTCAGTGGAGTTTTCTTCTCGCAGTTTCAAACAGTGTTTTTGATCCAGAGCCAGAAACGACAAAGGCTTACCTTTAATGTTGCGGTGTTTCTGCCAGATGGGCAGTGCCCGAGAGAGTCGATACAGACAAAGAACGCCACAAAGACTGGCGGTTCCCATAAATCCAATCAGTGGAAGCGTGCTATAAAACGACATCACAAGCGTAATGCCCATAGCGAAAAACCAAACCAGAGCAGAAGCGCTTTCGTAATTAGGCCGCCAGTTTTGTAGGTAAGGCTTGTCACGAATCATGGCCGTTCAACCACTGCTTACATTCTTCGGAAATACCCGGTTGCAGAAAAATACAGTGCTGACCGTTTCTGCAAACAATGGGGTGACGGCCTGATGATTTAACCCAGCCTTTGCGTCGCCATTGAGCCAGCCGTTGCTCAGCAGACAGGGTGTCTGTTTCCAGATCATCCGGCCATTTTAAAATCAGGCAACCCTTTGACCATCGGATGTGTTCCGGGTTCAGCTGAGTGATGACGCTTTGAAGGTCATCGAGTTCATTGCCTATGGATAGCGAGTTTTCTTGATTATTAGAGAGCTCTGGCAAAGTCGTCGTTTGGATCAGCGCTTCGCCCTGCATAAAGTGTTGTTGAATACTTTTTTGTCGGGATGTTTCAACTGCATTGACCAGTTGAGCCACAGCCAGAGGACTTCTCTGTCCGGTGAGTCCACTGATAAAAGTTTGCCAAAGAACGCCTTTGTCATGGTCGGGTTTCAAGATATCTCGCAGCGAATCGGATATCAGGTGATTCAGTAATATCAGGTTGATCCAGGTGTATTCAGACGACAAAGGTTGCCCAGGGTGTTGATCACAATGTTGCCAATGGGGCGTGTAATAGTGGATTCGGTGTCGTTGTAACCAGTCGCCCAAGCCGTATTGCAGCGCTGACCATTGCCCTGCATCAGAATGATCAACTGTAATGGCACTCACGATACGACCACTGTCATACAGCAAGCCCGCCACGGCTGCCATCAACCGCCAAACAGGTTGTCGTGCCCGTTGTTGATCGGGGTATAGATCGTAATCAAAATGAATTTGTTCGGTGGCCGCTACTGACCAAAGAGCCGTTTCCAGGCAATGACGAAGTGCCCCTGCCGGTTCGCAGTGGTGCTGGGGATGCGCTGGCAACAGGTGCAGCCAGTTGACCAGTTGATCCAGAGTCTCGTTAAACAGGGGGAGCAATTCATCAGGCAGCCTGAGTTGGCCATGGAGCTGTTCGATCAGTGCTTCGTGGTGATGGAGAATGGCTCCAGCGCCTACCGGATAGCCGCAGCAACCTTGATCTGTTAGCCATGAAGCCTGTGAAGCGCTTTCAACGGGCACCACGGTCATAGCCCAAAGATGGAATTGATGATGGTGGGCGTTACTTGCAGCCCAACCGCTGCGCCGACACCGGTGGCAAAGCCCAGCAGAGATTGTCGAGCCATGCCATAAGCCAGTCCGATTAACACAAACGCTATGGACAACGTACGACCCAGATCCCCCTTGATCCAGCCCACCAAGCGCCCATAAATATCGGCGAAATCCTTGGAACCGGAGACGACAACAGGGTCGGCTGCCCAGAGTTCGGGGGATAAGGTAGAGATGACGACGGTCAGACTGATCAACAGGAGCCCTGTGCAATGGAAAGGGTTGGAAGTATTTAATAGACTCATCATGATGAATGCCTTTTAAACTGCAGGGCGAAGGAAGAAAGTTATTGGTTGGGGTGTTCACTTTCAGGTGTAGCGCGCTGCCATTCCCGTGGGTAAATGTCAGACATCACAACGCCGCCACTGTGCCAGTGACCTTGCTTATCGACCCAGGGCGCTATCCAGATTCTGAGGATGTGTGCCGGTACTCGTTGGGGAGTGGGTTCTTTTATAACACTGTCTTGGTCCGATTGAAGCTTTAATTGAAGTACGGGTTGGGTTGTGGGTTCTGGTACGCGGTATTCACTGTTGCTGATATCCTGATACACCTGTCGTGCAGATTTACACACACCTTTGCCGGGTTGATCACAGGCGTATTCACTTTCGCCGACGCCTAACATCGTGCAGCCTGAAAGAAAAAGCGTTTCACCACAAAGGCACAAAGACACGAAGGTTTTAACAACTCTTTTCTTTGTGCCTTTCTTTGTGCCTTTGTGTCTTTGTGGTTTCAAAATAAAACTCATGGTTTCAGTCCTCGGGTCAGAATCAAATCCACAGGGCGTTCAGCACTGATCTCAATGACCGGTACCATTTGATCCGCCAGTTTCAGATAAAAGTCCGCCAGTTTTTCCAGTGCTTTGTTGCTGCCTTTAACCAGTGAACTCTGTAAAGCTTCTTTCCCTTTCAAACGGGTTTGAAAAGGGGATTGGATCGCGCCGTCGAGATTCTGTGGCACCATGGAAAACACTGGCACCGGTTTGATATCGAAGGCTTCGCTGACGCCACCTAAAAAGCCTGCCATGGCCGCTTTCGCCATAACCTGCCCCTGTTTGCTCACCAATCGGCCTCGTAATCCGGCCTTGCCATCTTCGCCAGCCAGATAACCTTCCAGCGGTTTTTCAATCACCTGTTCCTTGCCCTGCTCTTGGCTAGGAAGCTTAAAAATGCACGACAATGTTTCACTGCGCAGATAAGCCCGTTCCGAACTTAAATCACCGTAACCAGAGGCCAGTACAAAACAGTCACGCACCTGGGTTCTATAACGATTGGGCAAAATGGCGGCCGCATTGATTCGAATGAGTACCGGATAGGGTTCCCGCCGAGCGCCTTGACCGGTGGGCACGTCCAGCCCGGTAATTAATTGGCCGGAAAGCAGGCTGCCTGCGGGCAGTCGTAAGAGTTCAGGTGTGTTGTCCGCCGGAGCTTTTGGTGTTGTGGGTGTGAAAGCGGTACCCAATAGACGAATGGGTTTGAGAGGCTGTGGTGGTGTTTCATCGTATTCAGAGATTGTCTGGTGAATTGCTGGCTGATTGAAATGATTCCAGCCCAGTACATCGGGCGGTAAAGGTTCGGTCTCCAGAATGTGATCCGATGTTTTACGGTTGTCGGCATCAATGGCTTTGCTTCGTGACAGCTGCAGTATTTCCTGTTGCAGTTGTTCTATCTCTTTTTGATGTTGTCCCTGCAATACTTGCTGTTGCTGATGAAGCTGCTCCAGTTCGGCACTGATCCGGTTCAGGGTTAATTCTTTGGGTGGCACGCCGGTAAAGTCCACGACAGATTGGTCCGGTTGCACGCCCCCTGTATTATCCGTCGATGGACGCTTGCTGGTGATAAAAACAAGACTCACCAACAGCACGGCACTGCCTGATAAAATGCCATAGCGTTTGAGTCGAGGTGTCAAAGACTGTCCGGAAATATTCATGGCTTATTCATTACTTTTTCATGGCTCAGGGCATCAGCAGAGAAGGACGAAGGGTTGGTATCACGGTCAAATCCGGTTCGTGATAGACCAAAAAGAGTTCACCATTTTGCCCCGGATGCAATCTATTGTTCGGCCAGAGGGAAACGGCCCGAAGCTCTGAGGCATCTGGATTGCTAAGGCCGTGACATTTCGGCTCCTGGAACATCTGTGTTTTTTCAGTGGCGTTACTGGCCTTGCCGGCGATAATTTTGAAGTGATGGCCTTGTATCAGTTGGGCTTTAGAGAAATCAAACGTCACGCCTTCCTGAAAGCAAGGTTGAAAACCCGGCTGACGAAAGGGCATCAGTTCATAGCCTGCCGGTATTCGGCCTTTGACCAATAATGTCAGTGCCTCGGTGATCGTTCGTTCGTAGTCGTTGGCTTCTTCCCAGGTCTTGGCGGTTTCCCGGTGAGCGGATAATCGACGCTGCCACTGCTTTGAGAGCGTGAGTTGTATTTCTTTGGGAGGGATGTCCAGCAAAGTCACCAGCAGGGACAAAGCCAGTTTTTCGTTGTTGTGTTCCGTGATATACACGACAAAAGGCTCTTCTTTCTGAGATGAAAGATAAATCACTGAACCTTCGATACGAATTTCAGCCTGATCAATGGTGCGTACTTGCGGTGCTGAAAAAGGTGTGACAATTCGGTTCAGGTGCAATCGACTCAGTGATACAGCCTGCTGTTGACCGGGTGACACTTGCAGTTTCACAGGAGAGATACCCGCTAAAGTAAAAGCACAATAGAGTGATACCAAAACTGACAGGATCTTGTTCATGGTGATTTCCAGGGGAAGAGGTCGATTATTTCAGATCGGATTCGATAGTGATGGCAGCCAGCACAGGACGATAACGGATTATGTCAAACTGGAACGTAAAAGTTTTGGTGCCGGTATGACGCTGATTGCCGCTGGTCATAAAGGCATTGCCAGTGACTTTGACCTCATTGGATTCAGTCAGATATTGCAGATTCAGTGCTTCAAAAGACAGACTGATCTTATCGTCCCGAAGCTGGCGAAACTGTTTTTCTAAAGTGTCGTGTACTTGTTGATACAGATTGGGTGAACAGATATTTTGCAAGCGTGATTCCACAAACGCCAGATTCTGCACATTCAAATTACCTAACAACTCCGCTAAAGCCAGCCCCCACCATTCGTGATAAGCGATAGTCGCTTCGCTGGAATGAATACCGGACTGTGCATCCATAAAAGGCAATGTCAGTTCCACCGTAGGAGATCGGTTCAGGCAATGAATCACCAGTAACGTATTGGTCAGCACCAGAATCAGAACAATGGTTCGATCCATACACAACTGCTGTCGCCACTGTTTCAGGCGGTTGAGGTAGTCTTTGATGGTCATTTTCGGCAAGGATAAAAAACACGGATATAAGGATTAGGCAGAGTCTTGGCATCGGAGCAATAAAACCCCAGCCAATACAATCGATGGCTTAAATGGCCATCGGGGTGTCGATCGCGGAACCGTCGATAAAGACGAATAGCCATCATACCCAGGAAAATACCCAGTAGTAGCTGATCAAACCAGATACCCCAGATCAAACCCACAGCTACGGGGTAGATTTCATCCAGAGACCAGAATAGGAACTGAATGGGGTCGTTAATGGTGCGGGGGATTTCCATGATAATTTTTTACTCTCTGCCAGCCATCAAGTTAATTTGTGTCGAAATTTTATAAATAGGTGCTAAAGTGGTGTATATATGCACCACTTAATTGAGAGGATGATTCCCATGCCAAGACAAAGTATTACGTTTACCGAGCCTAATGATGATTGGTTAAAATCTCAGGTTGAGTGCAAGGAATACAGCAGCAAAAGCGATGTTGTTAACGACCTTGTTCGAAAAGCTCGTTCTCAAGAAAATGAATTAGAGCAGATTCGAAAAGCGCTGGTTCAAGGAGAAGAAAGTGGAATCAGTGATTTAACACCCAGTGAAATAATGGCTCGGGTTATTGAGCGGAAACGCAAAAATGGGTAGTTATAAGCTTACGGTTAAAGCGGCCATGGATTTTGAACAAATTTTTGAATATGGCATTGATACATTTGGTATAAACAGAGCCATTCTCTATCAGGAAAATATGGAAGCTCGTTTCTCTGAACTCTCTGATTTCCCACTTCACTACCCTGCCGTGGATCATATTCGAAGAGGCTATCGTATGAGTGTTTATGGCTCTCATTCGATTTATTATCAGGTTGAAGAGAATCAAATTATCATTGCTCGTATATTGGGTAAGCAAGACCCTGTCGGTATCTTTTTAGCATAGTCATCGGCCAAAATCTCTGGAATACTGGCGTAGCTGGTCAGTCTTGTCGTGATGATAATTGTTCGTATGATGGGCATTCAGCCCTTCATATCTGTCGTCCAACCGCTTCCGGCTATCCTCTCTCTGCTGATCAAAATCCAGCCGAGACTCTTTCCCAGTTAAAGTTTCAAGGTTCATTTGTTTCAGGGTGATTTGATTAATCTCTGGCAATTTATTCTGAAGTTTCAGCAGTGCTAGCCATTCCCCAAGATCAATACGATTCCAGTCTACGACTTGCAGAACTTCGGGAGTAATGCCGGAGCAATCCGGGTGTTTGGCAGAGCCCCAGCCCATGTTCAGCTGTTGTCGTATTTGCACCTGTAAAATACGGGATAGAGGTGAATTGAAACAGCAATAACTGTTGTACTTTATCCGTCATTCACCACCTACTTTGATATTTCCCCTACCCCTGCAGCGCAAGGGTTTTGAAATTTGACCACCTTATTGTAAGCATAAACGTACTTCTCCTGATAACGAGTACCCAATCAACCTTTCATGGATATCCATTCATGAAAAACACAAACAAGAAAAAACCTCACCTTCAGCAGCCGGAGATGACAGGGACAAGCCTCCGTGCATTGATCTTGCTGCTCTCACACTCCCTCTTGAGTCAGGAATAAATTGATTGGTACGTTGACCCTAATATAAAGATAATTGTCGCCTGATTCTCCGAGATGCCAATCACGTGCTTCTCCGTTCCGTTGATCGTCTGCACATAAATGCCATCAAAGCAGCAGAAAATCCATCTGCCCGTTGGGTTCTGGGCTGGCTTTTTCTTCATGTCCGGGAACGTTCGGCTCTGCTTCTTCAACTCATAACGGATTCGATGTTGGATAGCAGCATAGACCATCAGGCAAAGTGTCATCACCATTAACAATGCCTCAATGCGTTCCGGTTTCTTCAGATAGAGGGAAGACACCAGAAAGTCCGGACTTTTTAGAAAGCGAAAGCCTCGTTCAACCTGTTGCTGTGATTTGTACGTCCTCAGTAGTTCAGCGCTGTTCAGTCGAGTAGTATTAATGTCGTTGGTAGCCAGCACAAAACAACCCAGTGATGCTTCGGCATCCTGCCGGGTTTGCACAGCGATCGAGCAACAACTTGTTACGTAATATTCCAGGTGGTCGGGTTCCGCTCCATTAACAGGTCGTCCTTTGCTCTTGTAGCAGGGCTTGGCGATAACCTGAGCCTCAGCCTGACAAAGTTCAGACTGCTTCTGCCATTGCCTAAAGGCTTCCATGGCCTCCCCTTCGCACTGGAACGCTTTTTTGCTCAACTTTTCCAGTCTCTCGCACTCTTTCAGAGACTTTTTCTGCATACGCCTTGTCAGCGTCTTCTGTTCGGTTTCCTGGCGTTGCTGGTTGCGAAACAAAACCCAGCGTTGCTCTACGTTCGCATAATTAGACGACACTTCTGTAGCTTCGTAATGGTCAAACCCCTCCACTGCTTTCATGGTTCGTGAAGGCGCACTCCTTACCAGCTCTTTGGCGGCACCAATATTGAGAGGAACTCTGGAAATAAACAGCTGATCCTGCTGGTCAAGTTCCTGGATTGTCCCTGCCACATACAATGCTGCATCGCCAATAAAATAGCGGGCTTCCAGTGCGGCTTTGAAACTCTTCAAGTGCTTGGAAACCACCTGTTTGAAACTGGTCTTATCAGTCACATTGCCACTGGTTGCTTTCATAAACAACGGGATGCCTGCCCGGTTTTCAGTCAACAGAAGCAATATGGCCTGGTTCAAATCCGGGCGGTGATCCCGGCTGTAACCTTTGCAAAGCCTGATGCAGTTGAGGTCTTCATCGCTCAGATCGCTATCGCTATTATAACGACCATCGACGTGGAAGCCGGTGCCATCAAGGTTCAGCGCGTCGCAAGGCAATTTGAGATGAGTTGCAACCTTGATAGCCAGCTCAAAATAGACTTTACTGACATCCAGATCAAAGAGTTCATCCAGTGCTCTTCCCAGAATCTTGTCGTTTAAATGCTCTGGTTTAATCCCTTCCCTGATCAGTTTGTTGAGAGGTTTATTGGCAAAGAACTGGGGGAACATATGGAGAGATTGCCCCGTAAAGCCGAGGCCATTGAGGATCATGCCGACAATGGCTTCACCGTGGGAGACATTCCATTCATCCGCTACCTTGGGTGCACGTCTGTCAATGTGATCGGCTATGCCCAGCTCTTTGCACATACCTGCCACCAGGCCGAGGTGATCCATGTTCTGAATCTGAGTGCGATATTGAATAGGAGGCATAAGGCTGTTTCCTGATATTTGCTTTTTTGATAAATAGCAGAAATCAGGAAAATGTCAGGTTAGGTGGTGAATGTCGGTTATACTACTCAGCCCCAGTACTTCTGATTCACTGTAACTACCGATTCTCTGACAGGTCTTCATTTCTCGTTTGGCGGCCAATTCGAATTCATCATCCTCACATTGATAAGCAGCCTGAACGATGAGTTTTGTCATGGTGTAGGCGGTATAGATCATGGTAACGGCGCTGATGGCTGAGGTAATGGCCGGATTCATGATCAGGGTTTGCTGACTCAGTTGTCCGCCCTGGGAGGCCAGGGTATTACCAGGGCGATCTCATTTGACAAACACCAATCCTGTTGCATATTCAAAAAGCTAGCTTTAAAAACTAAATTTTTGAGAAGTACAGGAAATTAGGCTTATTTTGGTACTTTTGTGTGCTGAATAATTAGCCAAACAGAGAAAGTTAGTGCCAAATGAGATCGCCCTGAGGGTATTACCCGTCGTTCGGAATAACAGATTAGTAGCGTCTTCTCCCAGCACTTTTTGCACGACGTCTGCCATTTTACGCATGAGTTGTTGTTGCATAGTGCCCAGCATGGATGCCTGAGCTTTTTGTGACAGTTCTCCGGCAATGGGCTTAGCGGTAGCTGTTCGAACGTGTACTTCAGCCGGTGTTGGCCAGAGTTTTTCGGTCAGTTTGTCCCAGCTTTTTCCTATGAACGAGGTCCCGTCAGACCAGAGGTTCTTAGCAGGTTGGCTGAGTGTGTTTATTCCTCGTATCAACGGCTCGCGCATCTTCCGATACTGGCCGGTGAGTTGATTCGGGTAATTGCTTTGAAGATTAACCGAAGACTTATCGAACAAATACCCCATGAGTAGTAAATTCATATAGCTGCCAAAGTTCACCTGAGTCGGTAGATTGCAGCAATCCACCAGATTAAAAATGCCCTTTTTACAGGTATAAGCCGTTCCACTGAAAATCCGGCAGCCGCTGTTGTATTCTGACGATTGCCCGGAAGTACCACACTGCATGTCGTGGGCCAGGTGTTTGGCAGCATGAAGTCCGCTCACAGCACTGGCAAAATAGCTGTTATCCGTATCGGTGACCTCTGCTTTGCATTCACCCAACATGCATTGCATGGGTTGACCTTCACAATGAATGCTCTCTTCTATGCCAATGTGTTTGATTTTCCCTGTGTAACCACAGTCGTATCGTTCTTCGCGGGTATAGCAGGTGTGGGCATTCTGCGACGGTGAACTCCCCAGACAGCGGCTGTCCAAAAACTGGCAGTTCGGGTCATTGGCGTATTGAGAGCAGTGATTTATTGAATCGTGTCTGCCCTTGGTCTTGTAGTAGAAACAATCCGATTCTGCTCTAACGGTTTTGCAATCGGCTGATAACTGTGGATACAGGGTGGATTGCAGAGGAATGACTTTTCCGTGAACGGAGTACTCGGCTTCAGTGAATGTCTCAAGGCATTGAAAGGTCAAACGACATAAGCCATCCTGATGCCACTGCTGCATTGCGGTCAGTTTTTCCAAGGCTGAGTCCGGTGACCAACGATCTTCAATGAGTAAGTTGGTGGCATTAAAAAACAGCTTGATCAAGGCATAACCTTCACCTTCATCGCCTACGGACGTTCGGATTTTGAATGTGATCGGATCTTGGAATTTCTGAAGTAATGACGGTTCAATGATTACAGGTGAGTCCAGATAAACGTTCTTGTTCCGCTCACAACGACTGCCGGTTTCTGGAGGGAAGTCATCATTACTCTGCCAGAGTTTTTTATCGTTAAGCCAGAATTGCATTCGATCGTCCCAGCGTGCCTGCTGAAAAACGGCTTGAGTCAGAGCTTCAGGTTTGAGCAGGTTCACCGTCAGGTTTTCTTCTTTAATGCAGCATCCGCAGTGGTAATAGTTATCTCCATGGGGACCTTCTCCTAAGCGAATTTGAAGACAGCCTTCACCGGCACTCTGTTCATTAATAGAATTTCTTTCACAGGCGCTCAATCCTGATAACCCTGAACCGGACAGGTATTCCAAAAAAGGGTTGAGAGTGATTTTTCGATGTAAAATCACACTGTCGTCCGTCACCAACGCTCGCGTGCACTCCTTGAGATCAGGGCTGTGCACTTGTCGGTCTTTTTTAAGGATCAGTTTTTTCTGATAGTCGCAGCCTTTGAAATGCTGACGCATGCGGGCAATGGTGGCGCTCATTTCGCTGTTTTGATCATAGATGGGTTGGCCCTTTGCATCCGTAGGCCAGTCTTTCTGTTTTGACCAGGTATTGGGATGTTCTAATGCTTTCACACCCAGCTCCATAGCACCGAGAATTCTGTGTTCATTGGCATCGGGGTAATAACGATCCGGTGACTGGTTTAAAAGTCGCCATGCTTCCCCTTCAGGAGACTGTTCGGTGTCCAACTGCAGTGCTCGCTGTTCACCGAAGGATTGCAGGCCGTCAAAGTCTTCGTTCTGGTAGTAATCTTCCAGCTTCTGGCGATGATGGCTGTCTGATGGTTTTTCCAACATCAGGTTGGGAACTTGATTTGCAATGGGCTCTGGATTTTGAGAAGTAGCTTCTGCTTGCTGGTTAATCTGGTTCATCCAGCTGGATTGTGTATATTCCCTGAATAATTCGGTTCCCTTTTCTCCAGCATGAGCTAGGTTAATGACTGCCCAGATTATGGCTGTCACGGGGTACAGCCACGATAAATCTAATTTCATGGACTTCAGATGATGATTAAGGTGATGGTTTGAGGGAAAAATCACGTTTTTCCAGAATCTTTAAATCAAGGTTAACCTTTTGCCTTTGGTGGGTTTTATTGGCTCAACAGTCACCGGCATTGGGCTGGACTCTGTTTAGTGATCCGGAACAAACCTATCAGCACCTGATGCCTGCCGGGGACGAGTTTCCGGGCCGTGTGCCAAAAGAAGCCGAACGGATTACTAAAACCATTCGATTTTCATTGCATCCCCGTAATTTTTCTGAATTACGCTTGAGTTGTCCGCCGAAAAACAGTCAAAGCACGGGGTTGTACAGGTTACCGGGGGAGCCCGTCACTTTTAAGGCTGAACCTGTCTCTGGTAGTTCTCTGGGGTCAACGCTTTTTATAAGGATTGGTGCGCATACTGATTGCCTCAAAGATATACCTCTTTCTGAGCGCAAAAGAGTATCAAGGGCCTCAGATCGTATGTCGTTGCAAAAGAAGGTGCTACATGACAGAGACTTGGCCAGTGGGTTGATTTATCTTGAATCAGACAGTACGGGCACTGATTCATTTAATATCACTATCTCCGGCGCTGTCAAAGCTCCCTGGTTTAAACTTGGCAGGGATTCACCCGCACAATGGTTGGATGAAATTCGCTATTACCCGGCGCCCTGGGCCGAGCTGGAAGGAGAGCACACAATATTGACCCTGCCCTCAGCCATGATTCGAGATCTTGATGACCCGGTAGCAGTGGTAACCGCTTATGACCAGTTGGTAAAGGACGCCAATGCCCTGGTGGGACTGAGTCCGGATGCCAGTGAAGCGGTGGACAAGGCACCAGATTTACCCTTTCGTTTTGTGATGGATATCCAGACCCAATTCAATGATCGCAGTCACAGCGGGTACCCCATAGTTTTGTGGTGGCTTGAGGATGGCAACCCTATGCAGTACCTTGATCTGAGCTATATACGAGCATGGAATCTGCTACGACACGAGCTCGGTCATAATTATGAGCCTGCTGACACTGCTTTTGAGCCACCCGGTGCACGGCAGGCTTTTGCAGATTTATTTATTAGTGCCTATCGATACAATTCTGGTTATTGGTTTGTTGACGGTGAAATAACGGATGATATGTTGTATTACTATGCGCCCGTATTTAGTTATTTATGGGACATTTTCTCTGCGATTACAAAACGTTATGACAGCACCCTTTGGAATCCTGATATGGATGTAATGCAGCCTAAAAAATCAGCGTTTATAATGACACTGTTAACCTCATTAACCTCTAAGCCCATTACCGAACTTTACCGTCAGTTTCGCCGTTTGCCTGAAGAAAAACTGCCTCACCTTCAACAGGAAAAAACCGATTATTTTTTTGAAAGCCTGTGTGAACATAGCGGACAGGACTTGACCCTGTTGTTTAAAAGTTGGCTAGTACCCGTTAGTCCCGAAGCGTACCAGCGGGTTTCTGAGAAAGACTACAGACATCCCCGTTGGTTGTATCATGATGGTCTTTAAGGACTGATGGTCGTTTGACAACAATCCCGATACTGCCACACCAGATACATGGCGTCGTCTTTGGCCAGTGGATGCCTGTGCATTCCCCAGGTGGCTGCTGAAGCACCGATCCAGTGGGCTTTGTGTTTTTCCGGTTCTGGCCAGAACATGCTCATTTTGTACTGGCTTTTAGGGAGCCAGGGGGTAATGCGACTGTGGCACAGGGCTTCCTTTCCTATGGTTTTTCGGCCCAGTCCGATGCGATGAATTTTGGCTAAGGCGCGGGTAGCTAACAAGCTGGTGTTATCGGCAAAGTGCCCATAGGTACTGGTGAACCCTGATAGTGGATAAAGACTGCCCCAGCTTCCGGCGCACCAGTGCAGACTGTCCATGGGTTGCGATGCTAGAGCAGCAAACCCATCCGCCGTACAGGCATTGATCGCTGCAGGATTGGCGTAGGCTGCAAGGTCCGGTGACAACAGGGCAGCCAGTTCCGGGTGATTCCATGACGGATCAACTTCTGACAGATTGATCAAATCAAAATCCACCAAATCACTGTTGCAGCCGCCGATGCCGGTGACCATATTCAGCATCTCGATCAACGGCAGACTGTATACATGGGCGTGCATATACGTCAGTCCTTTGGGGATATTGGCTGACCCTAAAGTCCAATGGCACTGACTTAAGAGCTCACCCCCTGTATTTCTTGAGCCTCCGAGCCTGTGCTCTTGAGTGTTGAAGCTTTTTATACGGCTTTGGTCGTCTTTTGACTGCTCGTGGCTCTGACCTTCCCGGACGATTGCCTACAAGATGTTGAGCGATTATTTCCAACATACTGATAACCTTTTCTTCAAGCTGGTCTCCTATCGCTTGCAGCAACGTCTGGTGAAAAGAAACCAGTGTTTCTTGCGCCGCTTTAAAGCTGGCTTCTCTGGGCACTTTTCCGACACTTTGTGCGGCTTTTGCCATCAGTGCTCTAATCAGGTTGTAGACCAATAAATTGACAGAGATTTCTTTTCGTACCATTTCCGGACTTTTGCAGCGAAGCATATCCATCTTCATCGTGGTTTTGATCACACGAAAATCAATTTCTACGTTCCAGCGCTTCAGATACAAGGCAATAATCTCGCTTCGAGGATACTCTTCGGCATCCAGTAAGGTAGTGACAATAATACGACGTTTATTTTTAACCGCCCTAATGATTAGCTCTTCAGGCATCTGATTGTACAGCTCCTGACTCATCCACTCTGGACGAACTGATCTGTGAAGTTTGAACAGCCCATCGTTTTTAGTCAGTTTTTTGAAGCACTTTCTGAAATCAATAATACGGGAACCATTTTTCTCAAAGACCACGTCACCCTTGGTTTGAAGCAAAAAAGCCAACAGAAAGTAGTTCTCGAAATTAGCGTCCCCCAACAGAATGTCTCCATCCTGAAGACGAAACAAAAGCTTTCTGAGTAATGCTTGCTCCCCTGTTTCTTTGCCTTCATAAGGAGCTACCGCATAATCTAACAGAGCACCACTGCCCAAACTCATCAGAACGAGAATCCTCAGTATTGGAAAGCCCAGTTCTTTTTTTGGGTGTTGAGTTGAGGATAAATTTCCTCATTTTTTTCTGTGTCTGGCATCAGAAGTGTTGAACCGTCGGTTATCAGAACGCGTCTCTGGTGCCACAACCAGGATTCAGGGCTGACCTTGTCAAGGTTGTCACCTGAAGTACAAAACAGCGACTTAACAGACTCTTCAGTTAACCTCGGGCGAGCCTTACAGTACGCGCTGGTTTGTGTATTGGAAGGTTTATTTCCTGCGGCTACCTGATCCTTTGCTTCATCAATCAAAGCATGACGACAGGATTTGGTATCGCTGGCCACCTGCTTCATAAAAAGAGTGAGCGTCTTGATTGGAGGGAAAATTCGTACTCTCGAATTTGGATAGCTGTCTTGAAATTCGATAAGATTCTCTGAAGTGAGAACGGCTGAAAGGTCATCGTTATCGGTTTGTGCAAACTGGCGAAGGCAATCGTCAGCAACAGAAAGATACTCTGAACTACACTTGTTCATGGCTTGCTCGGGTGGTTGAGTTACACCGGCTTTTATAGTCGTTTTTCTTCTCGAGCAAGCCTTAGTGTTTCAGGGGATACTTCCTTAAGTCAGTGCCATTGCCCTTAAGAATGGCTTGATTGCGGGGGTGTCTGCCTATGCGTTCAGTTCCATCGGGAAACATTTTGGAGAACTTTCAAAAGCCAACACACTGGGTGATCCAGGCGTGTATGAATTTGGTGGCATCGCGCTCACCGGCCGTCAAATTGCAGCCCAGATTTCCCTGCACGCCATCACTGGCGGAGTTGTTGCCGAACTGCAGGGCGGCAAGTTTGCCCATGGATTTATCTCGGCAGGGTTTACCAAAGGAGCCCTGGGCGGTGTAGGCGGTAATTTTGGTACACGACTGGTTGCGCATGCTGTGGTGGGTGGTACAGTATCCAAACTCACCGGCGGCAAGTTTGCCAATGGGGCAAGAACCGGGGCGTTTCAGTTTTTGTTTAATGAGGTAAAGCAGAATGCGGTTTCACAGAAGAAATACCAAGGCAATTTAGTTGAAGTTAACCTTAATGGGAAAGGTGATACCTACTTGGATGAAGACTTCAAAGGTAATGTGGATACATTTATTGATGAAGCCTCGAAAGAAGGAGTCACTCTAAAGTTCAATTCTGCCTACCGTTCCCCTACATATCAGAAAGGTCTAAAGGGTGACCCTACAGCCATAACTTCCGCTACAAATAGTCTCCATTCAGCTGGCTTAGCTGTAGATGTAAATTACGCAAGTTTGAGTGATATTAAAGGTGGATTAACTGGTGATCAGCAACGAACAATTATCAAAAACGCTGCGTCTACTGCGGGACTGAGTTGGGGAGGGAACTTTGGCATGGTTCAAATGGGTGTGTGATTTAAACAATGTCAAGAAAAACGACTACACTAGTATGGTCGTATAGGCTTTTTGGCGTTGAGAAATATGTACAGCTCAGTCCTTTCATCCAACGATGAAATCACAGAAATCGTTATCAAAATCCCGCACAATCGCTCAATGGTGGATTTCGAAAATCATTTGCAAGATGCCTTAAATGAAGCGGGACAACTGCAGGGCGATCTCATTTGACAAACACCAATCCTGTTGCATATTCAAAAAGCTAGCTTTAAAAACTGAATTTTTGAGAAGTACAGGAAATTAGGCTTATTTTGGTACTTTTGTGTGCTGAATAATTAGCCAAACAGAGAAAGTTAGTGCCAAATGAGATCGCCCTGGGGACAACTGGGAACAAAAAAGCAACTTGAGTGGCTTGATACTGACGGTTCTCCCATTACGCTTGGCAATGTTCGGTTGACCAGTAAAAGTAAAAAAGAATTGAAGGTTTATGAAACTCCATGGGGAGCGGTTAGGGTCAATCGTTTTATCTATCAAAGTCGTGAAGGCGGTGCTATTTATTGTCCCCTTGATCAATCTGCACGAATTGTTGTTAATTCAACCCCGCGACATGCCTGCATGGTCAGTTGGAAGTTTGCCCACATGCCTTCCACTGAAGTAGAGCAAGATTTTCTAAGAAACCACGGACGTAAAATCCATCGAAGGAACCGCTAAAGACCTGGCAGAACCGTTCCCCTACATATCAGAAAGGTCTAAAGGGTGACCCTACAGCCATAACTTCCGCTACAAATAGTCTCCATTCAGCTGGCTTAGCTGTAGATGTAAATTACGCAAGTTTAAGAGTGATATTAAAGGTGGATTAACTGGTGATCAGCAACGAACAATTATCAAAAACGCTGCGTCTACTGCGGGACTGAGTTGGGGAGGGAACTTTGGCATGGTTCAAATCAAGTGAACACTTTTGTGTCTCAGGCAGACTTTAATTAAGGCACACTTGACCCAAGTTGATTACAATTTCTAAGCTCTTTAGAGCCTACTTCCATTGTTGATCAACACAGAGCCTATACATGCAGAGACGTCTATCCCAAGAATGTAAAAAGTCTATCGGTCTGCAGGCCATCTCCGGAAACAATGTATCCCATATAGCCCAGTTTCAGTCAGTTTGTAGGAGCACTGTTTATACCCAAAAACGCCGAGCTGAAGCGGCGGTAAATGATGCCTTTTTGCCCACTGACCTAGATAAGCAGATTCTATTCTACCTACCCGTTACTAAGCACTTTCTTCATCAGGTTGTTCTGGGAGTTCTGTTGATCTGCAAGGGGAGTTATCGGGATGCACAATTGTTTCTGAGCAACCTATTTGACACTGATATGAGTATCGGGACCATTTTTAATATCCACAATACTGCTTGCTACAAGGCTGCTGAGATCAATGCCTCTTATAGCCTTGATTCAATCACGCAGAGCGCCTCTGATGAAATTTATCACCGCAACAAACCTCATTTAGCGGTTGTCGATGTGAGAAGTCGCTACTGTGCGAGCCTTACCTGGGAAGATAGTCGTGATGCAGAAACCTGGGGCATTCACCTGCTTGACCTGATAGAACAAGGCTTTCAGCCTGAAGTGAATATCAGCGATCAAGGCTCAGGGATGAAGAAAGCATTCAAAGAAATACTGCCAAATACTGAGCATCGCTTTGACCATTTTCACCTAATCAAAGCTTCTAAGGAGCTCGTCAGGTATCTGAAAAACAAAAAGGAATCAGCAGTCACCCGTCAAATCAAGCTGCTTGAAAGAATGGACCGAGAGAAACAAAGTGATAAGGAAAGTATTCTTTCAGCTGAGTTTGCTCAAGCCAGCTGTGATTCGGTAAAGGCTGAGGCTATATATCATCACGTATCCACGCTCAACTCCTGGCTTCAATATGACATTCTTCAGCTGCCCGGTCACAACCCTATTGAAAGAGAAAAGCTCTTCGATTTCGTGCTGGAAGAACTCTCCGTCGTTACAGATGCCTTACCCCGTATCAAGGCATTTGTGATGTCTTTAACTCATCAGAAGGACGACCTTTTGGCTGCCAGTCATGTACTGAATCAAGAGTTTCATGTAATTGCGTCTCGCCACCAAGTTACCGTTCAGGATGTCTGGGGTGTGTGTTATGTGGCCCGATACGATATCGAGACACTCAGCTACCACACCAAGGCCGATGCGTTAGCCTCACGGTTGGGGCCACGATTTGAACAAATCGAAGATGAGGTATTGAGCGTTATCGCCGCAACACCCCGTTGTAGCTCGATGGTTGAGACTGGCTAATACAAGAAGAGCAACAGCAGACTCCGTCCCTACTTGGATGCTCGTAAACAGATCACATCCAAGAGTCTCGATTTGATCCGTTTTTACCTGAATCACCAAGTATTCCTTCGGAGTCAGCACAATTACATACAAGGCAGGACGCCTTCAGAGGTTTTGACCGAAACACCTCACCCAAGCTGGCTGGATATGCTGGGCTTCCAGCGTTTCAAAAAAGCCGCCTAATCTACCCCCCGTTGTTCGGTGATTTCAATGCCTGTCCATGGCAGGGTAGCGTGTGTCCAGTGTTCACTAGAAAGCGGTGTTTTTGAACCATGCAGAAATTTGTTGATAATGGAGGCTTATTTCGACAAATTGGCAGTACTGAAAACCATGAAGAGAATCGTATAGCCTACATAAAAGCAATTGCAATTCAACTGAAACTTCAGGAAGTTTACGGATTCGGAGGTACGGTAGAAATTAATGAAGGGCAATGTGTTGATCTGTTTCAAGCAGTTTTGTCCCTTGAACTAATGAGAGCCTTCTTTCAGAAAGACTATTTATTAGAATTCCAGAAGCTTCAAAAAGAGACAGAAAGTAGTATTGAATCATTAGGTAGGTTGGCTTTCCAAGGTTTAATTCGGTTCCGTTGCAAACTCACTCTTGATTTGAAACGTGCTACCTTATAGTCAGTCATTGCAGTTTAGTTGAGCTTTCCATCATGGACTTCTCCGGTCGCCATTATCCCAAATGTCTCATTCTCCAGACCATTCACTGGTATTTGCGTTATAACCTGAGCTACCGGGACATGGAGGAAATTCTGGAAGAGCGCGGCGTCGAGATTGACCACACCACCCCGTATCGCTGGATGCAAGTGTACGCCCTACAGCTGGAGGCTGAGCGTCGCAAGTCTTGTGGCACTTCCTGGCGGATGTATGAAACCTACATCAAGGTGAAAGGCGAGTGGGTGTACCTTTACCGAGCCGTTGATACTGAAGGGGATACCGTGGATTTCCTGCTCACCAAAAAGCGGGATAAGAAGGCAGCTACCCGTTTCTTCAAGAAAGCGATTCCTCTCAATGGCGCGCCAGAGAAAGTCACCACCGACAAGAGCGGAGCCAATACGGCAGCACTCGATGACCTGAACGAAGAGCGCAAAAAAGCTGAAAAGCTAGCCATTGAAATCCGTCAGATCAAATACCTCAACAACCTGGTAGAGCAGGATCACCGGGGTATCAAACGGCGGACGAAGCCTATGCTGGGGTTCCAAAGCTTCAACACGGCCCGGAGATCTTTGAAAGGTGTGGAATTGTGCCACATGATCCGCAAAGGCCAATATGACAAAACCCAATCTGCCAATGACTGGGAATACTTTTATTCCCTTGCAGCCTAATTGTGTCTGGAGGGTAGGTCTTTATGGTCTATCTGAATATTTGCAACAGAACCCTTAAGCGTCTTGCTGCTGGATGGGATAACGAAAAGCTTGAGCAATTACTGGGTACAATAGTTCTGATTTGATGTGTAGGCCCTGGAATGAAGGCTTCTTTAGCTCCTTGAGTATAGATTTTTCGTTGTATGATTCTGTGATGAATCGCAAACAAAATTTACTAGTAAACTGGTTGCTTTACGTATAAAAGAATAGTTAGTTTATTAATTGTTTAACCTTACATAACATAAGACAGATTTACCCTGTCTCCAGCCTTCTGCATACTCTTACTACTCTGATGATTCACTAGCAGTTGTGAGAATTAGAGGTTGACCGAAAAATAATTAAAAAAATATCGGAGAGACTTCTTTTGATAATAGAACAAGTAAAAAAAATATCGGGCACTCTGTCGTTGGCACTGGCGCTGACTTTACCCGTTGTAGAAAGCGTTAACGCTAAAGATAAAGACAGTTTTATTTTGGCCCAATCTTATCCTACCGATCACATATTTCATTCTTCGTCTGAAAAATTTATGGAAGCCCTGAAGGAGCAAGGCTCTTCCATGAAAGTGGAATATCATCCGGGTGGCGACCTTGGTGACTGGGCATCTCAGTTTGAGCAAACTATGCAGGGTGCCATACCCATGACTATCTCGTTCGGTGCGTCCGAATTTGATCGCCGACTGGATCTGAGCTGGTTGGGTTATGTGGTGGATGACTGGAAGTCGGCCCGCGAAGCCTATGGTCCCGGTGGTCCAATGTTGGGTGTGTATAACAAAATTCTTGAAGATCTTGATCTCGTCGCATTGGGTATGATTCCTACCGGTTTTGGTTCAATCGCTATTCGTAAAGGTGTAGGTAAAATACCGACTAATTTTCCTGAAGATGCCAAGGGCATCAAGATGAGAGTTGTACCTTCCCCGTTAGGTGTTAATCGTTTTAAAACCTGGGGCTTTTCTGCTGTTCCAATGCCTTACGGAGAGTTGTACACAGGTCTTCAGTTAGGTGCTGTGGACGGTCGTTCATTCGGTCCTGCTGTAGAAATCTGGCAAATGCGTGACGTACTGGAAACCTATGTACTGACTCAGGATTACTTTGAGCATGCTTTCTGGCTGGTAAATAAGGACTGGTGGGAAGATCTTCCAAAAGCAGAGCAAGCAAAAATGAGAGCCGCTGCTGACAAGGCCCTTGAATGGACATGGGCTGAAGCCGAGAGCATTGACAGTGGTTACCTTGCCAAAGTGAAAGAAGCGGGTATCAATGTTGTTGAATTGACTGATGCTGAACTGAAAAAAGCCAAGGAACTGCTCTATAAAAGCGAATGGTCTTCTATGGAGAAAATTGTGGGACCTGAGCTAATGGCCACCGTTAAGGGTGTAGCCGGAATCAACTGAGACCGTTTTGTTAGGCTGCCTTCTGTCATTTGACTGGAAGGCGGCATTTTCCGCATTCAGGAGATTAGCTAATGCCTCGATTGGATTTAGACGAAACTGCAATTATTAGAAAACCTTTTTTAGTGCAAGCTGAACGTTATCTGGATGGTTTTTTACGGCTGATGATGATTTTGGCCGGTTTATCGCTGGCCACGTTAATGTTTGCCCAAGTGATTATGCGTTACCTGTTGGATTCCCCCTTTGCCGGCATTGAAGAAGTCACTATTTTGTTGGGTGTGTGGGTTTACTTTCTAGGAATGGGTTATGCCACCAAGACCAGAGAACACATTAACGGTGGTATTGTTAGCTTACTGATTTCAGACCCTTATAAGCTGCATTTACTTCAGTTAGGACGATCTATCGTTTGTATGATTGCCGCTGCTGTTTTTGGTTATTTCGCCTGTAAATACGCACTGTTTGTTATCGAGAAAGGTCGCATGAGTATTTATCTTCAATGGCCCAAAGGGTTTTGGAGTAGCAGCATGATCGTTGGCTTTGCCATGATGATGGGGTACTTCCTGGTAGACGCCATAAAGGAATATAAAATAGTGATGACTTATAAAAATAATAAATCGTTAGAATCACAGTAAATACAGGGTGAAGTATGACTCTTTTTCTTTTGGCCATGCTTATTGTGGTTATCCTGCTGTTATTAGAAGTTCCGGTTGCTTTTGCTTTTGGTATAGGTGCGTTGTTGTTTACCTATCTCACAGGCAACGATATTTCATTCCTTATTCCCCATGGATATAAAACGGCCAGTGGTTTTGCTTTGTTGGCACTGCCTCTGTTTATTTATGCCGGGATATTGATGGCAGAAGGTGGGATATCAAATCGGTTACTTAATTTTGTAAATTCCTTTGTTGGGCGTATTAAGGGCGGGTTAGGGGCTGTTACCGTTCTGACTTGTGCTTTGTTTGGTGCTATTTCTGGTAGTTCATCTGCCGCTATTGCAGCCATTGGCCAGATTATGATCCCACGGATGGTTCGGGAAGGTTACCCCGAAGGGTATGCAACCGCGTTAGTGGCTTGTTCATCAGTACTGGCTTTGATGATTCCACCCAGCATTCCAATGATTGTATTTTCTATCACCGGTGGCTTGTCCGTAGGTGCAGCATTTTTGTCCACCATCATTCCCGGAATCATGTTGATGGTTTTGTACTGTGGACTGAACTTCTGGTTTCTCAGAAACGATGAAAATATCCGGGTTGATCCACCACTGCCGTTTAAAGGCGCAGTCAAACAAGTAGCAAAAACGGGTTACAGCGCGATCTTTGCTTTATTGATGCCTCTGATTATTCTCGGTGCTATCTACGGTGGTATTGCCACACCCACAGAAGCAGCAGCCATTGCAGTAATTTATGCCATTCCGGTGGGTCTTTTTGTCTACAAGGGATTAACGTTTAGAAGCCTTGGAACAGCAACTGTGAGAGCGGTAGTCATGACGGGTTCGATCATGGCGGTGCTGTTCTTCCTGTTTATCATGAGTAGAGCCATGATACTGGAGCAAATCCCCAAGGAACTGGCTGAAGCTCTGTTGCAAATCTCGGACAATAAGTACGTGATATTGCTGATGATCAACGTGCTGTTGTTGCTGATAGGAATGATCGTGGATGATATTTCTGGCAGTGTGTTGGCCGCTGTCATCTTCTTACCGATCATTACACAGCTGGGTATTCACCCAATTCACTTTGCGGCCATCGTGGGTGTAAATCTCGGCTTGGGCAATGTGTCACCTCCCTGTGCGCCGATGCTTTATATGGCGGGTGGTGTCAGTAAATTACCTTTGAATAAATATATAAAGCCGACTCTGAAACTGCTTTGTTTTGGTCATCTGCCTATGGTGCTGATCGTGACTTTTATCCCTGATTTGGCACTTTACTTGCCAAGGCTTGTTCTAGGTATTCAATAGAGGGGTATTCAGTAAAGCGGCATTAGGGTAAGACCGTGGAATAAACAGGAAGGTGTAAACCCTCCTGTTTATTGTTCACGACTGAGCAATAGATCCATAAAGGTATTTTGTACCAGGTTGGCTTTGGCATTCTTACTGGTGATGGCTGAAAAATTAGTCGTGTAATGATGGGTCTGTCCGTGGAGAGGCTTCATTCTTTCTTCTGTGACCCAGCGCTTGGCAAAGTGCTCAGGGAGAAACCCGAGATACTTTCCAGTCAGAACCAGAAAGGCTATTCCTTCTCTGTCAGTAGCACTGGCGCTAGCCTTGAACGATTGGTGCTGCACTTTGATTGCAGGGGACTGGGCGTATGCGGGTATGACTGTATCAAGCTCCGATGTTTTAAGCGGAGTAAGGTTATCTGCCGAGAGGTATAAAGGGTGTTGGTCGGAACAGTATAAGTAAGATTTTTCTTCGTATAGATGATGATATTCAAGCCCCGACAAGTGACGTATTTCAGGTACCACGCCCACGTGCAGTTGGCCTGACAAAACAGCACGTTCTATTTCGTTGGGGGGGATCATTCTAATGTTGATGGCAATATCAGGCCCGACTTCTTTCAATTGAGCCAGTGCATGAGTGATAAGCATATGAGGAATCGTAACCAGATTATCCGTAATGCCAATATTTAACTCGCCTTTGAGATTGGCATGAAGGCTATTGACCTGGGTTCTGAAGTTTTCGATAGCGGAAAGCAGTTCGAGAGTGTACTCGTATACTTCGCGGCCTTCTTCCGTCATTGAAAAACCGGAGCGGCCACGATGGCAAAGCCTGAACCCTAATCGGGTTTCCAGAGTCGACATGGCAATACTAATAGCGGCTCGGGTGATATTCAGTTCAACTTCGGCTGCAGAGAAGCCTCCACAGTCCACCACCGTTCTGTAAATTCTCAATATACGCAGATCAGCATCGCTGAGCTGACCTCTGAATTCTTTGGTATTTTTCATACTTTTGATTAGTTACCAAATGGTTAAGTAAAATAAAGATACATTGTATTTAAGTTAACCAAATAAGCTTCTAGAGTCTAGGTCAATCTTACTCATTTTAAACGTGTACTCTATGAATCCTGATCGGAATCAGGATGCAAAATAGTTGGAAGATCAAATGAATTCAACAGTCTCTGTACCAGGATTGATCAGTTCTGTCATGGCATCGGTATTGTTTGGTATTAGTCCCTGGTATATCCAGCAGTTAGGCATGGATATCTATACCGTGTTTTGGAACCGTATTGTATTTACGGCTGTTTTTCTGATCGCCATCATTATGATTAGTCAGCAATGGCGACCAGTAATTGATATTTTTTATTCACAGAGAATTATGCTCCTGCTGATTTTGACTGCTTTGATTGCCGGTGTGCAATGGTGGCTTTTTGTCTGGGCTCCCATGGAGGGGTACACCAAGGAATTATCACTGGGGTACTTTCTATTACCGTTGACTCTGACTCTCTCAGGAAGAATGGTATATAAAGAACCCATTAATAGAGCAATGGCACTGACTTAAGCCTTCTTACCTTGATATTCTAAGAGTCTGCGCGCCTGCGCCCTTGGGTGTTGAAGTCTTTTATGGGGTTTTGGCCGTCTTTTAATCGCTCTCGGTTCTTTTCGCCCCGGTCGATCGCCCACGATATGTTCCGAAGC
>CBDBOO010000103.1:0-26070 GCA_965208385.1 Endozoicomonas sp. | reverse complement strand
TTTTTGGGTTTGGTTTGTTTGTCGTCATTCGCTTTTGATCAGGATTATTATCGGCTGCTGCATCCGCATCGCTCTTGTTTGAGCTTCCGGGGGACGGTGGTTTGGCGTAACCGTCGGTAGATGGCGGCTTGCTGCTGTTTCGACTGTTTAATTTCAACCTGCCTTCAAGCTCTTTGCAGTGCTCTTCCAGTTTCGCAAACTCCGCTTGTTGCTTGGCAATAATGGCAAGCAGCATCGCGATGGTTTGAAAATCTGGAGCAGATTGGTTCATGGCAGCGCAGGAAAAAAAACTTACCTCTAATTTGGTACAAATTCTTAAAATGCCAGTTTATTTTTAGGGGGGCTGAATAGTTACTTTGAGTCACCACCATCAGAGGTCATTCGCTCATCCCGTGCAGAGCTGGCGGTGCGGGGAATAGATTATCGGGCTTACGATTGCGCAGTCTATTCCATGACTACCGAAGAATATAACACCTTTTGGTTAAGCACCTCTGCGCCTTAAGTCCCGCTTAACGATTTGAAAAAAACAAGCAGAAAGAACTGAAAGCAGCGTCTCCTGTGCTGTTCAGGCAAAATACCTGTGCTAACAACAACGCACCTACAAGGTGCTACACAGGGACGCTCCCAGATGATAATTCCAAAACCTGAAAAAATCGACATTGAATTCACTGACGCCAAAATGACAGGCATGGCGGGAAGCCTGTTTGTGGCTCGCCTTGCCAACCAACTCAAACTGCCTGACTTGCTCGAAGAACACATTCGCCTTAAAAAACGAGATCGTGGCTGTAATGACAAGGATTCCCTTCTTGGTCTGATTCATAACTTCTGTGCCGGAAATGGAAAACTCTCTGACATGGATGCTCTGCGTGCAGACAAACCGGCAGTCAGTCTTCTTGGTCTTGAGGATGTGCGTTCCTCTAAACGCATGGGGGAGTATCTGACGCTATTCAATGCGGATGCCGTGAAAGCGTTGTATACCGTTGCCCACAGCCTTTGCCAGCAAATAGCACCTGACATAATACGGCACTTCATTGAACAAAAAGAATACTTACCGGTATTTCTAGATGGCACTGAGATTGAAGTGACAGGGCGCAACTTTGAACAGGCAGATGTTGGCTACAGCGGCAACAAACAGTACTGGCTTCACAATATTTTTATCGGTCATCTGTGGGTCAGTGGTCGCCTGAATCCGGGAGCCAGTGACGTTTGTATTGGCTGGAAAGAGCAGCTCGAAAATGACGTTGCCCCTTTAATCGATCAAGGAATGCCTGTTTGGGCTCGCATGGATAATGCCTACTATAGGAAAGAGGTTGTTGAATGGTTTGAACAGAAACGATGGGACTTCTCTGTCAGCGTGACCAACAGTAACAACTGTCGCCCGGTTCTCGATTGCATTGAAGGATTGCCTGACAGTGCCTGGACTCCTATTCGCAGTGACAGAACCGAGGAAGCTATCTTCTCTTACCACAAACCGGCCAAATGGAAACGGGAACAAACGTATGTTGTTACCCGACGCTGGCACGACGGGAAGCAATGGCTACTTGAACCGCGTTACTGTGTGATTCTGGTGAACCGATCCGATCTGCCACTGGAAGAACTGGTCAGACGTCACCGTGAAAAACAGGGGCAGGAAAATGCTCAGAAAGGCCCGTTGATCGATTTGGATTTACACCATCCTCCCTGCAGAAAATTTCACGCGAATCAGGCGTTTTACGCTTGCGGCCAGATTGCTCAGATTTTGCTGAGAGCGTTGCAGTACAGGGCGTTACCTGAAACAGAAAGAAAACATGGAATCCGACCATTGATTCGAAAGCTGGTTCGGTCTGTAGGTCGTCTGACATGCAGTGGTAAAAAATGGACGCTGAAATTTGTGAAAACAACAGTGGCTCTGGACTGGTTATGGAAGGTCTCAGAATGGCTGGACGTGAAGAGTGCTTCAGGCAGCACATAACACTGACCGAAAACGCTGTTTTTTTAACAGAACGCACTGGCTGCGGGGCAAGTTGTGCGTGTAAAACGCAGACTAACCAGAAAATTGAATAAAAAAGAGGTGGAGCGGTCATGAATTCAAGCTGATGTTGTAAATCAAACTACAGCATGTATAAAAACTGTACTTTTCTGCCAAAAGTACAGTCTGTTCGTTCATCGTCTCAAAATTAAGCGGGACTTAAGGGCATATTGTGACGGTTGCTTTTTCTGCCCTTGCTGCGTCACAACTTCGGTTGCATAGCCAGCTATGCGCTCTGCGTTGTTCCTTGAAGGTCAAAAAAATCAACGCCCCACAATATTGCAAAACAATCGTCCGGGTACCTACCACACCAAGCCCAGCAGCTTGAACAGAATTATTGATAGAAAATCTCTGCCATCATGCAACGGGCACTGCCTCCACCATACTGTTCAATGGTCGAAAGGGGGGTGCTGAGTAGTTCACCATGGGTTCCCAGGCGCTTAAGTTGTGTCGTGCTTAAACCCCAATAAGCACTGTCAGACATGACGATATATTGTTTGCCCTTAGTGTTTTTCAGTTGAAGAATGTTACCAGACATCATGCCAACCTGAGCCCGATCTATGGTGAAAATATCTTTGTCTTTAAGATTATCCATTACCAGAGCCCGTTCAGAGGGGTCTGAAATACACTCTTCACACAGAACGGCGAAACGGTCTCCAATGCTTAGAATTACATTGGTATGATAAATCGCCTGATTTCCCTCACCGGTATGAAATGAGACCACCCGATAGCCACTGACTTCTGCAAATCGGTTCAAAGCCTGTTGGTTGGTTCGTGCCGACAGAGCGGCATAAGCCACTCTGTTGACTCGATCCAAAACCATACTGCCAGTGCCTTCCAATATGCCCGGAGATATTGCTCTGAAATCTGGATTATCAAAATAGGTGCGGATACCTTGCTTCCCCAGTGTGCTACCAAGATTGAAGAGATCGACTTCTTTTTTTCGGTTCTCTGCCAGCATTGGGAAAAAGGAAATATTAGTGTTGCTGGCAAAGCCGGATGATGTTGGCAGTGGATAATCCGGACTAAAGGAGATAAACCAGTTATTGGGGAATACACCGTCCGGTGTTACAGGTGTATCAGGTTGATCCATTTTTATAACACGGATGTGATTTTTCTCTAATTTTTTGGCTCTTCAGGGATAACTGTGGGTAAATCAAGTAGATTTTAGGTAGAAAAGCACCTGCCGAAAACTTCTGTAAGTTTTTTAGTTGCAAACAGAAAACAACAGAAGGCTCGACAGATGCTCATAAAAACTATCCTCAATAAATGCCATAAACTCAAGTCCTTTATTTATCAGTCGGTTGAACTTGCCATCTATCGAGGTGCAGAGGTACTCGACATTACGGTTGTCCCCAGAAAGAATGGGCACGCAATATGCTCCGGTTGTCAAAAGCCTGCCCCCGGTTACGACCGACTAAAAATACGACGATTTGAATTTATACCCCTATGGGGATACAGAACCTTCCTTCTTTATCAAATGCGCCGGGTAGATTGCCCTACCTGTGGAGTCACTGTTGAGGCGGTTCCATGGGCTGAAGGTAAAAAGGAGCTGACCAAAGCGTATATGCAATACCTCGCATTCTGGGCAAGGAAATTGTCTTGGAAGGAAGTAGCCATCACCTTTAACACCTCATGGGAAAAGGTCTTTCATTCTGTTGAATATATAGTGGACTGGGGGCTTAAACACCGTTCTCTGGATAAGATAAAAGCCATTGGTGTTGACGAGGTAGCTTATCAGTTAGGCCATAACTATCTTACCCTTGTTTATCAGATCGACACCGGCTGTACACGGTTATTATGGATTGGCCAGGAACGAACTGAAGCAACCATTCGCAGCTTCTTTGACTTCTTCACAGAGGCCAGAAGTAAGCAGCTGGAATTTGTTTGCTCAGATATGTGGCCCGCCTACGTCAAGGTTATTTCAGAGCTTGCCGGACAGGCTCTTCATATCCTTGATCGCTTTCATATAGTAGCCAAGTTGAACAAGGCGCTGGATGAGGTCAGAGCTACAGAACACAAGAAGCTAAAGGCTGATGGTTACGAACCTGTGTTAACAAAAGCACGCTGGTGTCTACTCAAGCGGAAAGAGAATTTGACCGAGAAGCAAGAGATCAAATTAAAGACTGTTCTTCAATACAACTTGAAGAGTGTCAGAGCAGCAGTTCCCGCACTATCAACGACAACAGTCGTAAATAATACTTCAAACCCGAAAGGAAACGGCAAAACACAAGCACGCCTACACATTAAGTGCATTGCTAAATACCGTGTATCCCCTGAAACCTTGGCTACATCACTTTCCTATGAACTGTTTATTTGCACTCTACCCGGTTTCGTACCGTTAATGATGGCATCAAATAACTCATCCCAACTTCTGAGTAACTCATCCTGAAGCCCTTGGTATTACTGCCTCCATGATTTTCGAAAATCAGGGGAATAATGACCAAATTAGTACTGAGTTACTCGTAGATGAATAGCCGCGCGCGGGTTGGGTCGCTTTCAAGCAGCCAAGACAGAAATATCCGTGTGACCAGCTTCCAGAGGTAAGTTCTTACCCCTCTCGCTCGTTCTTTCAGTGCCTTCTGAAATTCCGGGCTGGTCATTTCCTGGATTTGATCAACCATGAAAGCCAGAAATGTCAGATAAGCCAGGTTGGTTGCCAGATGGTACTTCCCGTGACCATAGTTATGTTCAATGTTGTAGCCTTGGTTTTTCAGGGTGTTAAACGTTTGGTTTTCTATATGCCAGCGACATCGACCTCCTATCATAACTGCTTCAACGGTTTTTTCGGTTAACTCAATATCGGTAACCCAGCACCAGGTATGGCGACTGCCTTCCTTATCGGTGTAAACATAATCAAGAACATTGACATCTTGGGTCAATTTGGACGCATTCAGCGGCACGTCGTTAGCGAAACGAAACCAGTGCTTTGTTCCTTTCTCTTCATCAATGATCTCATGGTAACTGAGCTGCTCCTGGTCACACAGCGCATTCATTGCCGCAATAAGGGATTTATGATTGCCGTCTTTAGCAACAATGATGTAGTGCCACCCATAGCTCTTGATCAGCTCAACAGTAGGGTTATCAGCAAAAAGCCCATCCAGGAGAATAATCAGTTTTAAATGGGGATGCTCTCGCTTGACGTGTGCCAGATAGCGTTTGATTGCGTTCTGTTCGCAGTCATTCTTAGTCTCACCATCCTGCTGAACAATCGCTTCAGGGGCAAAGGGAATGACGGTTTTTTGATCCGGATGAACAATGCAGCCACCCATTAAGTTGTGGTAGTGAGCTTCGTTGGGTTTTCCCTTGTTTTTTACACAGCACTCTTCGCAGCGACATTCACCTGAATAAAAAAGACCGGTGCCATCAACAGGCATCAGGTACCAATCTTTCAGCTCTGCGCACTGGAACTCGAAGGCATTGAGAAGCTTGTTGCGTTGAACCAGTGAGAACAGTTTTTTGAAGGGCTTGCGAAACTGCACTGGCTCTATAGGATCAAGCACCTCCCTCATGCGTGTATCACAGGGCACTTTCTGATCTTGGACGTGATACAGGGTTTCAAGGTTGTGGGCAAGAACCGGATCGGCTCGGTCAGAATCAAAGGTCAGAAGAGAATCGTACTTTTGATGCATCATCGCAAAAGCAGACTTGGCAAAGTTAGGAAAAGGAATGCCATTAGCGCAATGATTGGGCCGGTAATCCGGAATTTCGTCAAAGCATTTGCAAACCTGTTCAATGAGGTTTTGTGCGTTAAGGTGTTTGCTGACTCTTGGCATGGCTGTGACCACAAAAAAGAACGACAATGTATGTTTGTCTTCAATATAGTCTTATAAAGTCTGCGATGTGGTTTTATTTGGCTAAGCTGCAGGTCATGTGGCTCAAGGGCTTAAGTATTTAGCGGGAATTGCTGGTGTCAGAGGCTATTTGCTGACTCAGGAGTTTCAGTTGTTCTGGGATTACGTGTCACCACATTGGGCAGGTAAATATCTCGATCGCTGGTGCACCCGGGTCATGAGGTCAAAGATAGAACCCATGAAGAAAGTAGCCAAAACGGTTCGACGACACAAACCACTTATCCTGAACTGGTTCAAGGCAAAAAAGGCGTATTCTAGCGGTAAAGTTGAAGGGCTGAACACCAAAGTAAAACTCACTATGAGAAAATCTTATGGTTTCAGAACCTACAGATGTGCGGAAATCGCTTTATATCACGTACTTGGCAAGCTGCCTGAACCAGAAATGACCCACAGATTTTACTGACGAGGCAATTTTTTTACCATGGTATTGAATTCATTCCAGGCCCTTTTTCTGACTTCTTCAACAGGACGTAGATCATCTTTTTGGAATAGATTGGTTTCCAGCGTTTCTGGGTTGGCCAGAAAATGTTTTGGAGGAACCATTAGTACAGTATCAGTAATTTGCTCGCTGGCGTGTACCAGTAGAGGCAGAATCCAGAAACAGGCTGCGGTGATTATTGTGCTGGGGGAAAATATGGTTTTATTTTGCATTTTCAGACCTCCGGACTAATTACTGGCATTCAGCGTTTGCAGTAATAGCGTAGATGATAACAATAGGGTCTGTTTTTCTTATTCAGGTTTTCTGTTTTGTTGTTTGATACACCTTTCTCAGTTTCAACCGGTGTTTGTTATGCTCGGTAATGACGAAAACCGGTATTGATTTCAGAGTTAACATTGCCGCTCACTGTATTCTGGATGCAGCCTGCACTGTAACCAATGTTATAGGTGATACCGCAGTTAGTACTATTGTTGCTGAAGCTGAAGGTTAGATTGACTTGCCAGAAGTATCGGATAGAACGGTAGAAGGTGTGTTTCTTTCAACGAATTGTCATATGCCGGGGATGGCTAATACGACCCGGCCTCATCTTCTCAGCAGAATAAATTCTGGCAAAATCTGACAGCTGATCTACTTTTACTCAATTGAAATGGAGCTTATGAAATCTCGATGTAGCAGGGAATAATAACAGTTGGAGTCAATATGCTCAGAACAGTCCTTAAACACTTACTGTGCTCTCTTTTTCTGATAGTAATCAGCGGAACTGTCAGCTCATCTGATGTTGATCTGGATGACGTTTATAATGCTCTCGAGCGAGCGTACTTTCCTGGCATGCAGGCCATAATTCATCATACCTGGCTTCAGCATATGGAACTGGATGAATTGAACAGGTATGAGCTGGTGGCCAGAGAGAGTTATCAATTATGGTACTGTGCTGCCAATTTAATTCGGGCAGGGGAGAAAAATAGTCGAAGCGTAAGACCAGAGGAACTTATTCATTTTCAGGCGATAAGTCTTTTTCTGGACAATCAATCCCCTCGAATGGAAGACAAACTGGAGGGTGCGGAATTCCGCTCCTGTATGCCTTATGCAGGTCAATATGAAACAGTCCGTTTGCTGAATGAGTTGATCATGGATGCCTCAGTAGTCGCTGAAATCAAAAAAATGCCGACTAAGCCGTTCTCACCGCAAAGGTTTAATCATTACTTATCGTATGTGCTGTCCATCCCCCGGTTCGTTGGTGTGCATAATCTGCCTGCATATTATGACTATACGCATCCGTTCGTACTGATTAATGATTCCATGAAGCGGGTTGCTATGGAGCTGATCCTGTTAGGATACAGCAGCGTTTTATATGGAATGGATTCAAAGCGAAAAACAAAATATCACTTACAGTTTTCACGACAGTTGATGGGGCAGCTCCGGCAAGGAATTGGATCGCTGGAATATGGCTTTGATCAGGATTTACGGGTAAAGAAACTTCATACCCTGGTACTGATTACGCCAGCATTTTATCGCTGGTTGAAATATGCAGAGAAACGCTCTGAAATATCGCCCAAACTGGAGCTGGCTCGTTATATGTATCGCTATATATCAAGACAAAACCAGTCAGACAATGAAGAACCGACGGTTATGGGTATAGCGCTTGGCAGCAATTCCCGAAGATTATGCGACAATGTGATTGTATGTTTTAATTCACAAATCAAATAATTCAGGGCGAACTCAACCTCTCCAATTTATAGAGCATTGATCACCTTGTCTACACACCAAACACTGAAAACACAAGACTATTCAAGGTTCATGATGTGTTTGGAATAAGACCCTTAATACAAACGCTTTTTCCTTCTATTATCGCTTTTAACAGATCACTCCACGATCCTATGAGGAACCAGTCAAACAAGCCTCTTATGGCATGCCACAGTGCTGTTTTTGACTTTTTTGCTGCCCATGCTTTTTGAAATAATGGACAGGCGAGCTGCTCTATCTGATCTATGAGAAAGGCGGTAAAGGTAAGGTTGGCAAAGTTGGTTGCCAGATGCTTTTCTCCGTGTCCGTAGTTATGTTCGAGATTGTAGCCTTGTGTTTTCAGTGTGTTAAAAGTTTCGTTCTCAATCTTCCACTTAGCGCGTCCTCCACGCATGACTTTTGCCACGCTTTCTTCGGTAAGTTCAATGTCAGTCACCCAGACATTAACGTATTTTTTACCCTTAGGGCTGACTGACACATATTCAAGGTAATTAACGAGCACATCTTTATGCGATTTATTGATTGAAACGCCATTCACGAACCTGAACCAGTGCTTAAATCCATCTTCATCTGTGAACCCATAACGAGAAACCTTGTCATTTGCATCCAGCTCATCAACCGCTTCATATAAAGATACATGACTGGTGTCCTTTGCCACCATTATGAAGCTGTAGCTGTAGGACTTGACCAGCCTTATCGTGGGGCCATCAGAGTATAAATCATCAAAATTCAGAACCAGCTTAAGGTGTGGATGCTCTCTGGAAGTATTTTCCAGAAGTCTTTTCAGCGCAGTTTTTTCGCAGTCATTTTTAGAAGCGTCTACTTGCTGGATAATAGGTTCTGGTGCCAGGGGAAGGACTTCTTTTTTTCCGGGTTTGACCAGACATATACCTAACAGCTGATGGTAGTACTGTGGATTTTTGCTGTCTGGTTTTTTAACACAACATTCCTGACAATCAATGCTCCCTGAAGAGAAGTGCCCTGTTCCATCCACCGGAGCAAGATAACCTTCCTCGAAATATTCAAACTGCTTTAGTCGCCCGGAGCGTTGAACGCATGAAAACAATGAAGTAAAAAACTTCCGGAAATATCTGGTTTCAATGGGGTCAAGCATGTCACGGAGATGAGAATCGCTGGGTACTTGTTCTACACCGTAAAGAGCTTTCAGGTTTTTTAGCTTGTCCGGTTTTTTTCGACAATCTTCATCGAATCTCAATAATGATGGATATTTCAAATGCATGACGGCAAGGCCACTCATAACGGCATCATGGATATGGATCTTTTTATGCCTGTTTTGGGGGCGATGGTCTGGAATTTTGGCGGCTTCCTTTGACACTATTTTGATTAATTTTTCAGCAAGAGCTTTTTTGTTTGATGGAGGCACATTAAGCACGACAATGTATTTATATTGTCGGTTATTTTACTTCAAAGTCTGCGATTCTGGCTACTACGGTTTTCCCTAGAGACCTTGATATCATTGATGTTAATCAACTTATCGGGAATTGCTGTCAGATGTCAGGCGGTCAAGTTGTACCTTCGAATAGTCGTTCAATGTCGATCCATCGTCGTTCATATAAAGCATGAGGTCCGCTCAATGTATTAGAGGGTCTAACCCAATAGCCTGCAATGTGTTCTAAAAATCCAATTTCTGAAAACTCTTCAGTCTTAGAGGGTGCTTCCTGCCTTGCCCGCATATTTCACCGTGTGATCAAAGGCTTGATAAGCCTACTCCCGGTTTTCGGTCTGCCAGGTATCATGCAAAGCACTTTATGACCTTTGCCTGAACCCTTTTCGGTAACTTGTTCAGAACATTGGCTCTTTTATGAACCCAGCATCGCTAATGCTTTGTCTCAGGCCAGACCTTACTGATGGCTTTCCACAAGCCTATGGCTCCGTCACCTATAGCCAGCACCGGTGCTTTCGGCAGCCGCTGTTTTTCAACGCTGGACAGGAATTCGTCCCGGCTTTGGTTGCATTCACGATAACCATCTTCGATAGCTATTAACTCCTTCTTGCCTTGATCCGTGACTCCCATCAGTATCAGAATGCACTGACGACTCTCTTCAGCGCGTATGTTGAAGTGAACGCCATCAGCCCAGACGTACACGTAATACTTAGTCTGAAGACTGCGTTGATAGCACTGTTTATAGCAATGGCACTGACTTAAGGTTGTAACCCTTGATACAAAAGGCTTGCCCGAAAAGCAAAACAGTCATCTAAACTGTTCAGAAAACCCCAATCAGGCAAGCACAATGTCCAAGTGTAGTTCAGAGTTTCTTCGTCTTGCTAACGACTGCCGAAATCAATTTGCCCAAGCTTCAGACGGGCAACACTCTTCTGTCTTATCCTCTGATGACATGGAAGCATTTCAAACACTGCACCCCGGACGAGTTCGCAACTATCCGGCCATAAAAACACTTACCTTATTCATGAGGCAAGCAGTCAACGATGATAAGTCCTGCAGTAGGGTTTTGATTCAGGATGCTGCAGACCAACAGGCTCTTGGGCAAAAAGAATTAAAAACAGAAACGGATGCCTACTGTAAAGCCAGACTGAGGCTTCACGAAGCGCCTCTCAAGTCCTTACTCCAAACGTCAGGCAGTCGTCTGTCTGATCATTGCCCTGCAGAGTGGCTATGGCATAACCGCAGAGTTGTCCTGACTGACGGCTCAACTGTTTCAGGCCCTGACACTGAAGAGAATCAGAAAGAGTACCCTCAACCGTCCACCCAAAAAAAGGGCTCGGTTTTCCAATAATGAGAATCCTTGTTCTTATCACTCTGGCTAACGGAGCTTTGCTGGATGTTGCAGTTGCGCCCTACAGTGGCAAAGAAACAGGTGAGCAGGCATTACTCAGACAAATGTTTGAGACTCTTAACGGAGGTGATATTTTGTTGGGAGATGCGAACTTTGAAAACTACTTCCTTCTTGCGGGTTTAATGGCAGCCAATATCGATGGCGTGTTTGAAAAAAATGGTTCACGTATTATCGATTTCAGAAATGCTGCAAAAAGCTGGGCAGTAAAGATGGGCTGTTTAGGCTTGAGCGTCCTGCTTGTCCTTCATGGATGGATGAGGAGACGTACCAACAAGTTTCCAAAGAAATCATAGTTCGAGCCATCCGAACCAAAAAGAGAGTAGTCGTTACAACACTAACGGATGCGGAACTCTACCCCCGAAAAGAGATAACGGATTTATATGTCGATCGCTGGCATGTTGAACTCGATTTCAGGTGCATAAAAACCATAATGGGGATGGAAATATTGCGTTGCAAAACACCTGAAATGTTACGCAAAGAACTATACGTCCATCTGCTGATGTACAACCTTATACGAGCTTTAATGTCAGAAACGGCAAAAGCTATAAATCACAAACCAAGGAGGCTCAGCTTTCAAACGGCAAAAAGCACATTGCTCAGCTACCACTATTTGCTATTGATAGAAACGGCCTCTATTTTTCGGACTTTGGAAAATATGATGCAGATAATTGGTAAGCACAAGGTGGGTAATCGCGCCGGAAGAACTGAGCCACGAGCAGTCAAAAGGCGTGGAAAGCCTACCAAGAAGCTCCAGCACTCACGCAAGCAGGCACGTAAGCTCTTGCAGTATCAGGGTTGAAGGCTTAACTCAGTGCCATTGGGCCATAGCTTGCTCATAAAACCCGACACCATCACCGGCCTGCATTTCCATAAGGGTATGCCAGGCCATGGAGCGGGTTCTGAAACATGGTGTTGTTGAGCTATACGCAATAGCAGATCGACACTGTTCTCATCGCCCAGTGCTGCTACGGTTTTCAATATGGGGATACGCTGGCTCAATTCATTGACATGACCAATGATGGTCTGCTTTTCAATATCAAAGAAATACTGGAGTTTAGGCTTACCTTGTCTGGGAAGAATAAGGTTAGTAGATATGGACAACTCGTCCGGAGGGTATTGGGTATGCACATCTTTACTGGCGTGGTAGTACATCAGTTTTCCTTCAGGAAAACCGGTATCTTCCAAAAACTCCAGATCCACTTTCTCGCCAATATAGCCTGCTACTTTATCGTTGTCGTATTGATAAATGACCGTCCGGTAACCTGAGCCATAAAAGCCACAGGTGAGAAAATCGAAATTATGGTCGTGTCCATCGTAGTACGACAATAACTCTTCAGCGGCCAGCTCTTCTTTTGGCAACCAGACCACGCAGCGAATGGCGTAATACGAACCAAAGTGTAAAACAAAAGTGGGTGGTTTAAAGTCGTTGTCGATTTGAAACTGGTTCAAATCAAGTAATTGCTGATTGAGATAACTGGCAAAAAATTGCCGGTTATTGCAGAGCGCTTTTAAACGGTCAGCGTATTCTATGGCTGCTTCCGGCTGTTTCATTTCAGGATGGCTTTCACAGAAATCAATGTACTCCCTGAATCCGTGAGTTCAGGTGATAAAAAAATCACAAAAACCCAGCCCTGCCAGTAGCTGTAGGCTAGAATTCACTTATTCAAAATCTCACCCAATAAGTGAAATTCTGTGGAACTCAAATTTGAGCAATCGAAGAGCGAATTCTATACCCCGGCAGCAGGGCTCTGTTTCGTAGGCCGTGCCCTAAACAAAAACACATCTTTAAAACGTTCACTCCGTTCTATTAAGAAGCGCCATGGGATTCCCAACATTGAACTGGTGCGTGCTTTTATCGGCTTACTCGCCTTAGGTAAAACCAATTTTGATTCTATTGACAACTATCGTCACGATGACTGGTTCAAGCGCAGCATGGGTATTAAACAGATGCCGTCTTCCAGTCGGCTACGGCAGCGCTTTAATGAAGATGCCACAGAACTGATACCGCTAATTGAAGAAGCCCTTGCCGAGTTATTGGTTGAACTCAATGCACCGGTCACTCCTCTTCCCAAAAAACTCGATAACTTTGAGCATATTCCGCTCGATATAGATGTTACTCCTCAGGATAACAGTAAGACCAAAAAAGAGGGCTCTCAATATACTTACAAGAAGTTCTTTGGTTATGCCCCATTATGGCTTACCTCGGGCAGGAGGGATGGTGTATGGGGGCTGAGCTTCGTCCCGGTTCACAGCATTCTCAGAACGATTTTTTACCATTCCTCAACCGCATATTACACAGAGTTCGTCGTCTTACTCAGCAACCGATATTGCTACGTCTCGACAGTGCTCATGATGCCGAGGACCACCGCAAAGACGTCGCTCGCTATAAGAACGTTGATCACATCACCAAACTCAATCCCCGTCAACAATACACGGCTACATCCTGGCTTCCAACACTTGAAACAGCTGGCGTGGAGTGGGATGAGCTTCGCCCCGGAAAGCACTATGCGACACACACCGTCATCCATGAAAACTGTCTACGGAAAGCAGCGCCTTATCATCCGTATTATTAGGCGAACCACGGATTCAGTGGGGCAGTATTTTTTAACCCCAGACTATGAACTTGATGGTTGGTGGACGACACTGGATGAGGACGGGTACAGCAATGATGACGTTATATTGCTTTATGAAGATCATGCGACCAGCGAACAGTTCCACAGTGAATTCAAGACCGATATGGATCTTGAAAGACTTCCATCTGGAAAATTTGACACAAATGACCTTGTCATGTGCCTTGGTGCCCTAACTTACAATATCTTACGTTACATGGGTCAAACCTGCTTGCTTGGACCGGAATCACCCGTCCGTCACAAAGCCAGCCGCCGTAGAATCAAAACGGTCATGCAGGAGCTGATTTATCAGGCTGCACGATTTATGGAAAAAGGGCATCAGTTTATTCTACGGTTTGGCCGTCATAGTCCTGGTTTACGCGCCTTTATGAAGCTTTTCCCTGAAAAGATGCTCTGCTAGCCAATACGTTCTCATTATTAAACTGAATCAAAAATGCCGTTGAGTCGGTAGGATTTTGTTTGCATAGGAATTACAAAATACTCTCTAACGCTTAGATTTCTGTTGTTTTTTTAAGCAATACGGTCTCTTTTTTTGTGAAGGTTAAGGAAATAACGATTCCTTATGTCGGGATTGAGTTAATAAGGATGGAAATACGTCTCCTGAATTAAGAAATCACGGATTCAGGTACTCTTCAAGAGAAATGCCGTCGTTGACTGAGCTGTTAATGGTTGTGGTCATGGCACACCTCCCTCAGTCAGATTAAGCAGTGTTTGCCGGGCTGCTTTTGCTATGGATGGATGAGCGTCATTCACCATTGTCTGTTGCAATAATCTGATGCCTTCATCTTCATCCAGCTTATAGAGGCTTTCTGCCGCCTCCCAACGTATCACGTGATTGATATCAGAGGTGGCCAGCTGTCGAAGGATATCAAGCTGGTCAGCGAACCGGTATCACCTATAACCCGTACAGCCAGCTGTATGCGAGAGCGTGCAGGTCATTATCAGTCAGATACAGAGGTTCACGTGTTTTCTGTCAAAGACCCAGGTACTGGTGCTCTTGGTTTGGAGTGCACCACCAGAGTCGAAGCTTCTGTATTAGCAAAGTCGAGATCAGCAATATCTGAGAAGGCTTCAAACAGATAAGGGCGATAAGGTTCTATATCCATCCGATAGGGTAAAGGCAGCGAAGCAGGACGCTTGTCAGGAGATACCGGATTAATACCGGTACGGTAAACGGGGAGAGAAAAAGGTTGGTCGGCCAGACTGACCAGAATCATATCGAAGTCACTGACACAGATAGATTGCTCCTGAGTTTCGTCACCTTCTCCAACCAGCTTCAGGGAAAGGTGAAAGTCACCTTCAGTAGCCAGATGAGTTTGTTCAGAGTAGGCAGGCTTACCATTCAGCTCTGCCTGTTCAAGAATATCGTTAAGGATATTGTTGAATAACAGATTGGCTTGTTCATGTCTAAAATCTAAAAATAGAGAACAAAAATCGGCAAACCGAAAACCTTCTTTTTGCATCAATTCGGAGGCGTTCTCTTTCAGTTTTTCAACAGAAGTCACTTCAGACATAATTAGACCCCCCCAAAAAAAATAATAGGCTTTACGCATTAAGTCGGCAGCAAATTATTCGTTTGCTGGTCAGCTTTTAATGTTGCTATAGCTTCTAGAGCATAGGGTAGGGGGTGGTTATCTGTAATATTGAATCTCTATATAAAAAGGTGCCTTGGTTCTTTTAATTCTTATAACAGGCTCTCTCTGACGTAGCGACTGCTGTCGTTTAATAGTTGCTGTTTATACCGGTCATAATCGCCGGGATTGATTTGCATGAGGGTTTTATAAGACATCAATCTTGTGCGTGGGCAACAGTGCCTTGAGCTGATCTGCTCAAGCTGGTGGACAGTACTCTCATTGTGAAGATGCCTTGCTACATCCATTAACATGGTTGTGGTGGGTAATACATCCAGATGCCCCATGATGATTTTAGAATGAAGGTCAAAAGCGTATTGAATGGAGGCATCAGAATGTGAAGGAAATACCAGATTAATAGATAGCGACAAGCTCTCAGGAGGGTATTGAACGTGCACATCATCACTGTGTTGATAGTGCATAAGCTTACCTGAGGTAAGCAGGGTCTCTTCCTGAAACTGTAACTCTACCGATTCGCCGATTATGCCTGCATATTGATCGCTGTCGAACCTGTAAATAGCAGTGCGATAACCAGGGCCGAAATACCCGCAGGTCAGAAAATCAAAATGGTGATTATGAGTGACGCCATAGCCCTTGGCAGAATAATCTTCATCATCAATATCACAAGGTAACCAGAGAACGGCACGTACCGCAAAAGCAGGGCATTGATACAGATAAAAACTGGGCGGAGTGAAGTCGGTTTTCAGTGAGTAATGCTCAATATCTTTCAATTTATCTGCCAGAAGCTGCACCAGAAACTGCTGATTATTAGCCAGCCGGCGCAGCATATAGGCACTTTCCAGAGTTACTTCTCTGTCCGCCAGATTATCTGTGTTGTGGCAGAAATCCACATATTCTTCTAATGAAATACTTTGCTGATCATCGCAGGCAATGGTGGTGGTCATGGCTTGTTCCTGGCCGGATAACAAGATAAAGAATCCAGGTTGTCAGTAATGTCACCAGTGAAAACAAAGACAGCATTTTCGGAGTGCCATCATGAAAGACCATTAGCAACCCGTTAATCACACTGGCGATGGCTGAGAAGACGACAAACAGTAAAGCCGTAGCCCTGCATAGCCCAGGCTGAGTTATTTTGCAGAACACCCGCCATGGCATTGGTAACCACAAATCCCGACAGTGCGAACAGAGCATCGGCATCACCAGATTAAAGCCGACCATAGCATCACCATACCAATCCAGTAGAAAGGTAAATCCGGTTAACAGCGTCAGCAGAGGAATCGACCAGCGCACTACTTGCTGATAGTGCCAGTGTTTCAGAATCAGGCCATTAACGATGGTGATCGTCATTCGGGAAAGATACAGCGCACTGAGAATGTAACTGAAGGCCACCTCTTCCAACTGATAATAATTGAGATAAAGGAAGTCTGAGTTACTGACGTATATCTGGCAAACAATGGCCACACCGGTATTAGAAGACCAAGAATGCCAGTGTGTATCGATCGGTGAGCATGATGCGCCAGTGCTGCAGGGTTTCCTGCCACTCTTTGGACAGAGTTTTCCGGACTCTTCCCCTTGTGTTGCCGAGCACCAGACGACAGATGATAAATACCAGAGCTCCGTACAGGGTAAAGGCAATAAAAATACTTCGCCATCCCCAGTGATGAGACATATTAAGGCCAGTTCCGGCCCTGCCATAGGAATAAGAAAACCGATGGCTGTAAATGTAAGACAGCATCTGAGCTACACGATTATTGTCGTAAGATTCATTCACCAGTGCTGGAACAACGGTCATCAGAGGCCGCAGAAGAAATCGCTTGAAGAATTCGACCAAAACAGAAGGGGTTAAAGGCTGGTTGCGAGCCAGCAAACCAGAGAGCCAGCAATGAACAGCAGCAGCCCCCAATACAGACTTTGCAGTCGATAGCCTAAGTCTGAGAGTAATGCGATGACAGGCATAAAGAATACCTGTGTCAGCACAAACAGAGGTAATGTCAGTTGGAATTGCTCGAGAGAACAATGCAGACCTTCAGCAATATCAGGTAATACCGGAAGATATAACGTCACTGGCAGCAGAGGAATAATAGCCACCGCACCCATGAGTGAAATTACAGTGTAGCGATTGTGCGACCCCCAGAACAGTGTGAGACATGTCTGATTCTGCTTCAACAACGATGAGTGTAAATGGTTAGCAACTGAACTTTTCAGGAGAGCATAGTTCAATTGGTGAAAGCAGGCAGGTGTAGAAGAGAGCAGATATCTGTCTACATCTCTTCGTAGATAAGGAATATTTAAAAGGGCGCCGGACTGGCGAAGCTCAATGACTCACCACTTTCCGGATGAGAAAAACTCAACTGGCAGGCATGCAAATGCAGGCGTTCAGAAGCCGCTTTTGCTTCTGGATGAGCATAAAACTCACAACCAATAATGGGATGACCAAGCTCGGCCATATGTACTCTAAGTTGATGAGATCGACCCGTTACAGGCTTAAGGCTGACGCGTCCATGTTCCGGGCGATGATTATCAATCAGAGAGTAGTGAGTTAATGAAGGTTTACCCAGCTCATGATCGACCATCTGTCTGGGGCGATTAGGCCAGTCACAACGCAGAGGTAAGTTCACTTCTCCCTGACTTGTCTCCGGTTTTCCCCACACTTCTGCAATATATACTCTTTATCGACTTTGCGATCCTGAAACTGCCGGCTCAGATGACGATGGCTGTCGGCATGCAGGCCAAATACCATCAGGCCGGATGTGGACATATCCAACCGATGCACCACCGGGTTTCAGGTTCGATTTTCTGCAGGCGGCCAAGGGCACTGTCCTGATCATTGGGCGGCTTGCCGGGCACACTGAGTAATCCGGCGGGTTTAACTACCACGACGATATGTTCATCCCGGTAGAGTTCTGTAAGTGCTTCCCGGCATGCGGACTAAAGCTTGCTGTCATGGCTGCATTATCTACAGTCTTATGAGAATAGTCATTCAGGATTAGTCCTTGTTCAGACAGAATCACTACTGTTGTTAACTGTATGCAGATGGTTGTGTCTCGAATAATAAGACGTAGCAATTATTGAACTAAACTGAGATGCCATCTCTTAAGGGAAGGTAAAGTGAAGATGGTGTGCGATTATGATAGCGTGCTGGATGTAATCAGTGTTCTGGCAATTCTGGCCTTTCTTATTTCCCTTCGGAATGCTGCAGTTACACAAAATATCCCCAAAGAACCCCATGTACTCATTAATGAATTTTATAGGCTCAGTGTTAATTCTGGTGACCATGACGGTCGCCTTTGTATGCAATATCGTTTGGGGGGTGTTTAGCCTATATGGAATGCTTAAACGCTGGACGAAAAAGAAAGCAGAGGTGTACCCGGTAAATTTTAAATAGTGAGAAATTAAAGGTTAACTCCCATTCACAATAAACAATCCCTTACCTCTTTGGTCAACTATGATTAAAGAAAAATAAGGGCATAATCCATGGATAAATCAATAATAAAAACACTGGCATGGCTGCTGGTGAGTGCCATCTCTTTGGCGGCCTATGGAGATACATCAGAAGAGATCAAATACCTGGGCAAGGTGACTATTGGCAACTCGGAAGATAAGCCAGTGCTGGGTATTTCCTCCCTGCGGTTTGATGCCAGTAAGCGCCAGTATATTCTGCTCTCTGATGATACCGGGGCTGTGGATAACAAGTATGATCAGAGAGGTCATGCCCGTTATTACACTATTTCTGAGAGTGACATCTGGGATGGCACCCAAGTTATCGAGCTGGGAGATAACTGGTCTGACATTGTGAAAGAAGTTGTTATTGAGCCCAATTCAGCGGTGGGTGCCATTGGCCGAGGGCCATATAGATACTGAAGGGCTGGCGTTGATGGATAATGGTGAGATGCTGATTTCTTCAGAGCAGGACGCCTCCTACTCGCCTGAATTTAGCTGGAATTCCAGCAACTTTTTCGTTCCTCCGGGTTATTTTGTTGCTCCTTCTCTGGTGAGGGTGAATGGAAATGGCGAATTGGTTGGTATGTATCAATTTCCGGATTATTACACCGATGACCGTTGGAAATTTGATATCCCTTATATCTATGACTGGGCCAGTAATGACCCTGACAGAAAGGGCATAGTTCGAAATAAAGGCTTCGAGAGTCTGGATCGAGTGCCTGATTCTGATACCTATCTTGCCATTACAGAAGCCCCTTTATTACAGGACAGTAAGGACTGGAATAAAGACTGGGGATTACCTCCTTCCCGTATGGCTCATATCTCCATGACCCAGTTTTTGAGTGAGTCAAAAGGGGAGTTAATCCTTCGTGGAGAGTACTTCTATCAGCAAAACCCACTTCCTGAAGAGCTAACGAACGGCGCTGTTGCTAACTATCCCCGCAGAGGCATAACAGATATGCAAGTGTTGGATTATGAAACAGCGCTGGTGCTTGAGCGGGCTTATATCAGGTACAAGAAAGTAAAATCAAAGGATGGAAAGCTAGAGCCTAAAGCGTCTCAATCTCTTGGGGAGATATACAAGGGTTAAGCTGTGGAGCAGTATGAATCTGGTACGTTCCAAAACGCTGTCATCCGGTTTGGCTGAGCGGAGTGATCGGGTACTTAAAAAAGAACTCTTTTTCAGCACCATAGATTTCGAGAAAGAAGACGAGGTGTTTAAAACGCTGAACATTGAAGGTCTTACTTTTGGTACTGATATTGGCGAAGACAAACTGATGGTTATTGTTAACGACAATGGTGCTACAGATGGTGTGCCAACTTATCTGATGTTTTTCAGGGTGCCAGCTTATCTTTTAGCTCCTTGATTGATGCTAAGTACCCCGGCATATGAAATCGAATATTATGATCATTGAGTCAGAATATCGGTTTCCATATGTTGGGGTACTTAAAGCCCCTGGGTGAATCAGGGGCTCTTCCAATGCAGATTTACAACACTTCCAACGTTTTCTTTTCCAGCGCTGCGGCACTCACATCTTCTGGCTGCCAAGGTTTAAACGCTTCAATTTCAATCTTTGACCAGAAACGCTTTGGCATCTTGGCGAAAGCAGGTTTACCTTCGTGGCTGAAGAAACTACCCCACAATCCTCGTAATGCCATTGGCACAACAGGAACGGGATTTGTTTTGAGAATGGTTTCGATGCCCGGACGGAATTTGTTCAGTTCACCAGTACGAGTAATACGGCCTTCAGGGAAAATCAAAACAAGATTGCCTTGTTCCAGTTCTTTTTCTATCTGAATAAACGCATTCTCGTACACTTCTCGATCCTGACGGGGAGAGCAGATAGGGATGGTTTTAGAGGTTTTGAAGAACCAGTGCAGTGGCTGACTCTTGTAGATATCCAAATCCATAATAAACCGAATTGGTCGTTTAACTGCGCCACCCAGTAACAGAGCATCAACATAGGATACATGGTTACAGGTCAGCAGAGCCGGACCCGTTTTAGGAATATTATCCAGATTAATATGCTTCACCCGGTACAGCGTGTGCGACAGCATCCAGATAACAAAACGCAAGGTAAACTCAGGCACCTGTTTAAATACATAAATGCTGACGGCAATGTTCAAAATAGACAGAGTCAGGAAAAACTCGGCAATGGTTAATCCGGCCATACCCAGCAGAACCATACCAACAACAGCGCTGCCCACCATAAACAGAGAGTTCATAACATTCAAAGAGGCAATAATGCGAGCCCGGTGATCTTCTTCAGTGCGTTGTTGAACCAGAGCATACAAAGGAACGATAAACAGACCACCAAAAGCACCCAGCATGACCAGATCAAACAGTACTCTGGTGTGCTGTGGATCATTGAGGAAGGTTGGAATATCCAGCAAACCGGCACTGATAACAGGTTCAATAGCCAAAGTACAGATCAATACCAAACACGGTCAGGCCAATGGAACCAATGGGTACAATACCAATTTCAATCTGCTGGCCAGACAATCGTTCACAGGCTAGAGAACCAACCGCAACACCAATAATAAAAGCGGCCAACATGATGCTGACCACCTGAGGTTCTCCATTCAGAACCTGACTGGCAAGGTTAGGCAGCTGAGTAAGATAGGCCGCACCGAGAGCCCAGAACCATGAGATAGCCAGAATAGATTGGAAAACGGCTTTGTCTTTACGGGAGTCCCGAACAATGGCGGCGGTTTGCGTGAAGATATTCCAGCTGACTTTCAGATCAGGAGCCGATGCTTTTGCTTCCGGAATGTAACGACTGGCCAGCCAGCCCAGAACGGCCATGGAAACCACGATGATAGATACCCAGTATCGGGCACCTTCCATTTCTGAAATTAAACCTGCTCCCAGAGTTCCCGCCAGAATAGCTACAAAAGTACCCATCTCAACCAGCGCATTGCCGCCAATCAGTTCAGACTCTTGCAGGTGTTGGGGAATAATGGCGTATTTAACGGGGCCAAAAAAGGCGCTTTGTGTACCCATGAGGAATAGCAGAACCAGCATCATCAGATAATTCTGAGTCAGGATAAATGCAGTGGCGATCAGCATGATGCCAATCTCCAGAAGTTTGATGCGACGAATAATCAGAGACTTCTCATATTTATCCGCCAACTGGCCGGCAATACCGGAAAACAGGAAGAAAGGCAGTATAAACAAACCTGCCGCCAGATTGATAAACAGGGCAGAGTTGAATGGCAGGCTACTGGCTGCGGCAAATGCCACCATCAATAGCAGGGCGTTTTTGTATATATTGTCGTTGAATGCCCCCAGAAACAGGGTAATAAAAAACGGCAGAAACCGTTTTTTGGTCATCAGACTAAATTGGCTTTGAGAGCTCATGGGCTTCCCTTCGTGGAACTATTCAATCAAGATTATTGCCTTGAGAACGGATAGTCTACTCAATGTCTTTAAGACAGGTTTGAATAAGGCAGTAATGACAACAAAACCCAAAACCCGCGATGCCATGATGCAGCTGATAGATCAGGTGAGAACGGCAATACCCTTTGATACTTCTGAAGCTGAATTATGTTCCGGCACCTGTCATGGTTGTCCTAAAAAACTGTCCTAAAAAACTGTCCTAAAAAACTGTCCTAAAAAACTGTCCTAAAAAACTGTCCTAAAAAACTGTCCTAAAAAACTGTCCTAAAAAACTGTCCTAAAAAACTGTCCTAAAAAACTGTCCTAAAAAACTGATCGAATATCTTGATACAGAACTCACCGACTGGACTGACAAGTTGGATAATAATGAAATACCTTTACTAGGTGACGTTGATCGACTCGGCAGAACCTCGAAAAAAATATACAAAGTTTTACGAAAAAATCAGATTGTGTGATCTGAATCACGCTTTGCCTATGTAGATACCGTAATAATCCCTGTAGCCACTGAGTTAAAAAATTTTAAAGGCTTGGAGTATTATTTGTGCAGGATCTGAAAGACCGAATTATTAAAGATATTATGGTCAAAGAAGTCATTGCGGTAAAAATCAGTGACAGTGCCCTGTTTGTTCTGGAAGTATTTAATGAACATCATGTCTCCTCTGTCCCGGTACTCAATGATGATGGTGATGCGGTTCTTGGGTTTATTGGGGAGCGTATTCTTCTGAAAACCCTGGGAGAGAGGTTGGTGTCCGATAAGCCGAACCTTCCCGAGCTCCAATCCTTTATGACCAAAGATACACTGGTGGTTAAAGAGGACGATGGAATTATCAGCGTTCTTCATTTGTTCTCCGAATATGGTGTGAAGTCTGCGCTGGTGGTTGATGCTGAAGAACATTTGAGTGGTGTTATTACCCGCAGAGAGTTACTGAAAAGTATTGAAGACTGCGCTCATCATGAGCATGGCGTAAAACACTCCCATAGAATGCCGGTTCGGATATCAGAGAAATACCGGGAGCGGGCGCAACTGTCCCTGGCCATTCATTAATTCCTGATCAGGGGTATATATTGATCGAATGAAGGTCTATCCTTTTGCGCCATTGCAATGATTAACCGGAATTCCTTTGAAATGACCCCTGCTGAGATTAAAAAAATACTGTCCTCAGGTTCTCACTGAGCTGCCTGTTGTTGCCCTGAGAGATGCACTTGACCAGCATGATGCCATGACTCCCATGTTGTTTAAAGGCACTGGATGATGTACAAATTCGAGGCGGACGTTCCAGTTCTGCCAGCAAAAGTCGCTTTGCCATTCATGCTTTATATCTGTTGACTGAGCAGCGTGAAGTTCAGGCCTGGCCTTTGGTGATTGATCTGTTCAGCTCAATGAGTACTCAGGACAATACCTCCATTGGTGATGATTTTGATGAAGTGGTGTGCGACAGCCTGAGCCAGATATTGGCCTCATTGTGCCCCAAGCAAAGCCTTGAAGACTTCCGTCCACTGAAATCCATTATTGAAAACACCAGTATCGACGAATATGTCCGCGATGCTGCCCTGAGTGCTCTGGTGGTTTGCTATCAACAGGGTGATATGGATGTTCAGGATCTGAAAGACTACCTGCATCAGCTGTATAACTTTGGGTTGGAGCAGGAAAAAAATCAAGTATGGAACGCCTGGGTACAAGCCTGCTACAACACCGAGCCAGATGGTTTTATGGATGCTCTCAAGCATCTCTATGAAAATGAACTGGCAGACCCTTACTACATCACTCTGGAAGAATTAGAGGAACGCTGTGGTAAAGGACCAGAGATGATCCGCAAGGTGGTCATGCATTCAGAAGGTGATTTCTATCGCTATATGAATGATGCCATGGCCGGACTGAAAAGCCTGAGCTGCTACTCCGGTGAAGCGAATGAGCTGCTGAAGAGCATGGAAAACATGGTTATCAATCAGACTCAACCGGTTTCTCAGCCAGTATCCAGTCAGGCAATGCCTGTGCAGCCGGGAATGGCTGATTACAGCAACACGGGGCGGAATGATCCTTGCCCGTGTGGCAGTGGTAAGAAATTCAAGAAGTGTTGCTTGCATTGATTGGCATTTCAGAGAGTCTGAAATAGGTTATCACTAACACTCTGGTTCCCATGCTTCTGCGTGGGAATTCGTACCTGTCTCCCTGAACAATTCGACGTCTGCATTCCTATGGGAGAAGAGGGTGTCGCAAAACCTCTTACCCCACACGGGAGTAGGATGGATTCGAGTGTTGCGACAGCTGCTAATCGTCAGATAATGTGGTTTGGGGCGATGCTGTTTTTTCAACAACCCATTCGATCACATCGGGGATAGAAAAAGACACACGAGGTTGATTTGAAAAATAACCGGGTACTGAAAACTCGGTATGAATCTCAGCATGTTGCTATTTGAGAGATTGCAACAATGTGCCTCTAAGCGCTTATTGGCTGCACTACCTCAACACGCCCTAAGCATGACTGAATATTACTGTCTATAAATAGGACACAATAATTGTATGGTGCTATAACAATACTGTGGACAGTTTTTCGAGAACTCAACATTGATGCGCCAAGGCTTACAGCACAAGGGCTAGGATTTAATGGCAAGTATGGGGTTTCCCAGACCTGCTAAAAAGTACCCTATGCACTGAAACCCTTGGTATTACTGAGGAAAAAGTGTCCACAGTATTGCTATAAAAATGAAGACTAATTTTGTTTTCTGTGGGCTGGTTTTCTTTATTACTTTGATCGGATCGGTAAACGGTTATTCTTTTCAACATCCGCAATTAGGCGCTATTCCAGATCAACTGTCAGTCCAGTACCAGCATCAAAACTATCAAATAATGTTAACGCCATCGGCTACTTTGACAGAGCAGGCTGATGGGCAGCAATTTACAGATATTCTAGTGCATGTTGTTCCGTCCATCGAAGTTGAAGAGCCTGACACCGAAATTCCTGACATCATCATTCCTGTATCGGTGTTGAGTGAAGCAAATTTCACAGACAATCAATCTAAAATCAGGTGGCTATTGGCGCTGACTATGTTGGTGTTTCCTGTTTGTAATCCACTTCCCGTTAATCAATATATGCGGGTCAGGCTTGTTGACGGTCATCCAGGTTCTGCCATTGTTAATTTTTACTCTTTTAAAGAGGCAAGTAATAAACCCACTAGGCTATGTTGCACTTAGGGGTTGAAAGCAACATCGTTCCAGTTTTTTGCAATTACTGGTCATAAAAGCCCAGTCTACATGCCTAAAAAGAGCTCAAAACGCCAGTTTCTTTCCGGAATTTGAGTTTTTTTATGCGTACGATGGTTTCGAAAAAGCAGTTCAACCCTTTAATGCAACATAGCCAACCCACTAGCTGTGGAAGCATTACCCTGTTATCGCACTTTACCGAGAGTGGACACTTGCAAATGGCGATAACCAGCCCTAAAAATGGTCTGCAACATTCTGCCTCTATTATAAATGCTATAGAGCAGTTACCGGAACCGGAACCGGAACCGGTACTGGTACCATTTTCCTCTCAATGTGCGATCGATCACTTTCAAGCAATAACTATTGTGCAAAATAGACAAACAGTAACCTTAAAACTTTCAGAGGTGCTAGATTTTATCGGTCAGATTGGAGTGTCAGCACAGCATCATCATTTGGCTTCTTTTGGGGGGAATAATAAACAACTCAGAAATCGAACGCTTCTGACTCTGTTGGCAATGACATTTCAATATATAGATTGGTATCCCTGTTGGGAATTTGCGCTTGTGATCAGGCCTGGAGAAAATAACAATGAAGTGACTATGCATGGTTTAAATCGGCAGCAGGTTAAAACTACATTGCTGGTTAGATTTAATGTGTCAGAAAACAGTAATCAAATTAATGCTACGGTGATACATACGTCGGACGCAGACAGTTTTGTTGCTGTGCAGCAGCAATTTATTGAGATTAATTTACTGAGTTACCAACTGGACAGTTTTGATATAGGCAGTTTCCTGCGGTGAAGTAAGGATCACTCGCTCCCGTATAGAGACACGGGAACGAGTCGGGTTGTATAAGTACCCCAGCACATGGAATCGATATTCTGACGCAATGCTCAGACCACTCAGCCGCGTTGCAGCTCCGGTCACATAGCTCACTATGCTCTCT
>CBDBOO010000102.1:0-4447 GCA_965208385.1 Endozoicomonas sp. | reverse complement strand
GGCGCAGTCATGGCTACCAGAGTTATTGAGCTGCACAGTGTCTCCTCGGTGGAAGTTATCCCCATTATTCGACCTCTGATTGCTCAGTACGGTCATGCCGCCGCATCAGCCTCCAGTAACGCCGTTATCGTCAGTGACCTGGCTGATAACGTGGACCGAATCACTAAACTGGTCAAAGAACTGGATGATGCCGGCAATAACGATTACGAAGTAATCCAGCTCAAACACGCCTGGGTTGGCGATGTTTCCAAAATTATTTCCGACACCCTCGTAACTGGCAAGGGACAGCTACCCAGTGGTCTTCAGGTCATTGCCGATGAGCGAAGCAACCGACTGGTAGTCAAAGGCAACGCCAGCAAACGAGCCCGCGTCAGAAAGCTGGTACATACTCTGGACCGCGAAGGCATTCGCAAGTCCACCACAAAGGTTATGTTCCTCAGTTTTGCTGATGCCAAAAATCTGGCAGATATTCTCTCTGAAGCATCCGGAACCATTCAGGACAGTCAAGGCAATAAAGGCGCCAACTCCGGCGCTTCCAGTGGCTCAGCACCACCCTCTGCCGGAGGTAAAGCACCAAAGGGCACACCAACCACTAAATCTGGTGGCAAGAGCAAGTCAACATCCACCAATGTATTCGTCAAGGCTGATGAATCCCAGAATGCACTAGTGATGATTGCCGACCCTGAAACCCTTCAGGAGATGGAAAAAATTGTTCGTCAGCTGGATGTTCCAAGAGCTCAGGTATTACTTGAAGCCGTCATCGTAGAAATTTCCGGCGGAATTGATGATGCACTGGGTATTCAATGGGGTATTGATGGTACCGGCACTGCAAAAGTAGGAACCACCACTTCGGGTGATAAGGCTGCCAGTGTTGTTGGCAGCAAAAGCAATGTAACAGGACACATTTTGGATAACTCCAAAATTGCCCTAGGGCAGCTTGCGTTGAGGGCTGATAACTTTGGTGTTTTGGTCGGAGCTTTAAGCTCCCAGTCAAACAATAACATCCTGTCCACTCCAAGCATGCTAACTTTGGATAATCAAGAAGCAGAGTTTCTGGTGGGTACAAACGTTCCTATCAAAACAGGCTCTCAGCAAACAAACAGTGGTAATCCTATTACGACCAACGAACGTAAAGATGTGGGTATTAAGCTAAAAATTACACCTCATATTAATGAAGGTAATAGCCTGAGGCTAGAATTGGAGCAAGAAATATCCTCTCTCGACCATCAAGCTTCTGCTGACGCCTCTACAGACTCGGATAAAGAAGTAGTTTTCAGCAATCGGACCATTAAAACCCATGTTCTGGTTGAAGATGGTAAAACCATAGTTATTGGCGGCCTGATTGATCACAGCCGCTCTGAAAGCAAAAGGAAAGTACCCTTACTGGGTGATATCCCATTGCTGGGTTTACTGTTCCAATATGATACGGATACCAACAAAAAGCGTAACCTGATGCTCTTCATACGACCTACTATCATGAGAAGCTCAGAAGCGCTGGTTAAGGCAACACAGGATCGCTTTACCAAGCTGAAACTGCTGCAGACTATTGAAGAAAAACCTGATAATCTGCCTAAGACGCCCGAGGATCTTTTTGAAACTGAATCGTATGATTTAAGGTATCAGGAAAAATCAGGCTTACCGAACTAACCGTTTTACACACATTAAAAAGCCCGCTCTATTTGCGGGCTTTTTTTATTTTATTCATATGATAATTGAATTAGATCTAACAACTGATCGACTGACTAAAACGCCTCACAAGCGGTGTTTGTCAACAAAGTTGTCGTCTCAACTCATGCTGCTTTCTTTAGCTTTTGGTCAAGCGCCAATCTGTCTGGATTCAACCAGACTTCATTAGCCAAATCCCAGTTTCTTGTCGTACGCCTACCCCAGCGCTCAGGGTGTCGTTGCTTAGCCTCTGCATAGACTCTTCTACGGTTATTCATCAGCTCTTCAGCTTCACCCCGATGCCTTTGCACTGGTGACAGGAATTTCAGCCCACTGTGTTTATGCTCATTGTTATACCATTGGGTAAAACCATGCACCCAGTTGCGTGCTGATTCAAGATCAGAAAACGCACGGCGTGGGTAACCTGGACGGTACTTCAAGGTTCTGAATATTGCCTCAGAGTATGGGTTGTCATCACTGACCCGAGGCCGACTAAACGACGTCACTACACCAAGACGCTGCAGGGTCGATAGCATGGTGCCGCCTTTCATAGGGCTGCCGTTATCGGAATGTAAAACCAGTGGTGCACTTAAGGCGCCGATACCATGCTTTATGCACGCTTTAGTAATCATCTCTGACGCATGCTCAGCCGATTCGGTTTCATGAATTTCCCAAGCTACAATCATACGACTGTAGATGTCTTCGACCAGATACAAATAGAAAAACTGCCCCCGTACTGGAGACTTTAAATAAGTGATGTCCCACGACCACACCTGATTCGGCCCGGTGGCACAGTAAGACGTTGGCTTATGCCTGTTTGGCTTGGCTGCACGCCCGCGATGATGCTGTTGTCCTGCCTCATTTAATACCCGGTAAAATGTTCTTTCCGAACCAATATACCCGTCATTCAGCACCGAAATCAGGAATAAATCTCTTGATACGGTCGCCCAAGAATTGAAATGATGGTCGACTGCCTCTCCTGCAGGCCAACGATGTGTTTTTCTTGACCGTCGACCTGTAAAACATTGATGCCCTGAAAACAAAAAAACACCCAGCGTGCCGTCGGTTTCTGATAAGGCTTTCGCTTCATATCCGGAAAGAATCTACTCTGTCGCTTTAATTCATGCCTGATTCGATGTTGAATCGCTGCATAGACTAACAGACAGAGTGTCATCACCATGAGCAATGCTTCTATACGTTCCGGTTTCTTTAAAAACAGCGAGGAGACCAAAAATTCCGGACTCTTCAGAAAACGAAATCCACGCTCTACCGACTGTTGTGATTTATAAGTGCTCAAGACTTCTGCCGAGTTTAGCTGCCCCTTGTCCAGATCGTTTGTCGCCAACACAAAGCACCCCAGAGAGGTCTCTGCTACTTTACGACAGTCAACGGATACCCAAGGATGACCGCTGACGTAATACTCCATATTGTCTGGTTTGCTGTCTTTCTCCGGACGTCCCGCTTTGGTATAGCATGGTTTTTCCGTAATGACAGGTTCTGCCTGACAATAATTGCTTTTGGCCTGCCATTCATTGAACGCACGCAACGCATCCGTTTCACACTTGAACGGTTTCTTAGCCAGCTTGCAGGTCAGCGCTTCCGCTTCTTTTTCTGATTGTTTCAGCATTTTTTTGAGCAGTGTTTTTTGTTCGCTTTTCCGAGCCTGTTCACTGCGAATCAGAACCCAACGCTGAGGCACATCCGCGTAGTCGGACAGGGCTTCGCAGCTTTCATAACCTTCAGCACCTTCAACTGGTGTCATGGCGCAGGAAGCAACACTGTCCATAAGTTCTCTTGCGGCTTTTATTTTAGCCGGAACACGGGTGATAAACTGTTGTTCCTGCTGATGTAATATCTGCACATTGTCTGCTGTGTAAAGAGCTGCATCGCCGATCAGATAACGATTATTGAGCGCCTCTTTATAGCACTTCAAATGCTTACTGATGACTTTTTTGAAATTAGTGTTGTCGTTTATATTGCCGCTGGATGCGGCCATAAATACGGGGATACCCGCCTGATTTTCGGTCATCAGGAGCAGTATTGCCTGATTTAACTCAGGTCGATGATCCCTGCTGTATCCACGACAGATTTTAATACAGTTGAGGTCTTCTTCATCGACTTCTGACTCACTGTTATAGAGACCATCCACATGGAAACTTGTCGAATCAAGGTTTAGAGCATTACACGGCAGTTTTAGAACATTAATCGCCTTGACAGCCAGTGATAAATAGACCTCACTTACACCCAGTTCGAAGATTTGATCCAAAGCTCTTCCGAGTACACTTTCGTTAATATGTTCCGGTTCTATACCTGACCGAATGAGTTTATCTAACGGCTTGTCGGCGTGGAATTCCGGGAACATATGGAGTGTGCGGGAAGTGAAGCCCAGCCCGTTAAGTAGCATTGAGACAACGATTTCACCGAAGGAAATATTTCTGCTCTCAGATTGGTTAGGAACGAGGGAGTCCAGGAGGTTGGCGATTCCAAGTTCTTTACACATACCGGCCACCAAGCCCGTGTGGTCAATACGTTGGATATGAAACTGGTGAGATTGCATGACTCATGCTCAGCCTGAAAATTTTTTACATTTTAGATGGTTTTGGGAAATTATCAGATTAAGTGCTGAATGACGGATATACTGACCTTCATCTGCCAGTGTTGGCACGATCTGGCTGGGCGGCAGACTCTTGAAACGGGTACTGTTACAAACATCGACAATCGCTTGCCGCTCAGCCTCTGACAGCTTGTTAACTGGCTCTGGTCTGTCGGCATTTTTACGATC
>CBDBOO010000101.1:0-27455 GCA_965208385.1 Endozoicomonas sp. | reverse complement strand
CAAGCATCTTCAAAGAGTAGTGATTCTGGAGCTGATCTATCTGATCCAGCAGATCATGTACTTTGGCGATGTGAATCGCCGCAAATTAGTCGTCATTGACGAAGCCTGGAACCTGATGCGGGATACTCAGGGCGCTGCTCTGTTCATAGAACACGGCTTCCGTCGTTTTCGCCGCTTCAATGGTTCAAACCTGATGGCAGCACAACGGATAGAAGACTTCTATGAAACGGCTGCCGGACGAGCCGCCCTTGATAACAGCGCTACCCAGTTCCTGCTGAAACAGGAAATTGCCACCATTAATGAGCTGGAAAGACAACAGCGACTGCCTTTGTCTCCCGAAGGCTACAAACTGTTGCGAAGCGTTCATACGGTAGAAGGTAAATATTCGGAAGCCCTTGTGCTGACCGGGCAAGGTTCAGGTATTGGCAGGTTAATTCTTAACCCTTTCAAGAAGTTACTGTATTCCAGTCATCCGGAGGATGAAGGAGCGATCAGGACTTATCGGGCGCAGGGGCTATCGCTGAGTGATGCCATCTTGCATGTATTAAAAGACAGAAAACAGCTTGCCTCTTAATCATGCGACTCTTTTCCTGCCTTATGGTTATTGGTATTTGCAGCCTTACGCTGTCCGTTCAAGCCAATATTCAAATCAAATTATTTGTTTCAGCCAGCATGGGGAAAGCATTGCTTAACGACTTGTTGAAAAATGCAGAGAACGAAGTATTGGTTGTCAGGGGTGTTAACTCTCATCAGCAGAATTTAACCACTGCGTTCCAGCAGTGGCAGCGGCGGTTAAAGCAAAATAGTTCATTCACTTCCGTGGAGATTGACCCCATTGCATTCCGGCAAGATCAAATTGACCGCGTACCCGCCCTGTCATTGCAGGTTGATGGAAAAACGGAACTCACGGCGTTTGGAGTCACATCCACTGACTGGCTGAAGCGACAATATCAGGCAGGCAGACGTGGAAATCTTGGTATTTATGGTATGACATACCCAATCAGTGAACCAGATTTGCTGGAAGTACTGTTTCAACGGTTACAACAAATGGACTGGCAAACAGTTCAGGAAAAAGCGTATAAACGACTACAGGGCAAGATTTTTACTTTCGGGGGAAAACTTCCAACCAGTCAAAAGGTATCCCGTAAAATCCTGAAAATTCCTGGCAACTGGCACATCCCCTTGATCGCTCTGGATATCAATGATCGCCAGCAGCAGAAAACAGTAATCCCGTGGCTACAGCAATATCCAGATACGCTGGTACTGGTTACAAATGGTTCATTGCAGCAGTTTCAAGGCTTATCTTCACTCTGGCATCAACATCCGATTTATATCCTTCCGACAGAGTTTATTCGTCGCTTTCAATTGACCTCTCTACCCGTATTACTAACGCCTGAAAAACAGAATCATTGGCGAGTGACGACAGCAGCGGTATCAAAGTTCTCGTCAACAGATATGATTTCATGGGCAAGAGCTTTGGTTTCCAGAAGCGTACTATCAGCCTATGCACTGGAAACCACTCTGTTTGAGCAAGAAAACCCTTCCAAAGCTTTGTGCCAAAACGTACCAATTTTATCTGAAAAGCTGATTACCTCTGTGCCTTGGAAAGAATTGTTTCCTATTCGCATCGGGTTAGCAAAACTGGGTTCAGGAAAAGAACCTAATGACAGAGCCAAAACCAGTACAGGGCTGTGCTTATGTGAAGACAGCGCAGGCATGTTTCATCCCGGCGTCACTACCGGATTCTGGCGACCTCAAAGGCTGATAGAGCTTACCCGCAGTCCGGGCTGTTTAATGGCTCTGGGTGGTCATAAACTACCCATTGTTGATCAGCGTCGTTGGGGAACATTGGGTTCAGCCAATATCCCCAAGGGCTTAACGTATTTGCACGCCCATGTTTACAGCCTGCCCTTGATTGAAATGCTAAATATGTTCACGGGCATTGGTGGCTGCACCAGCGATCTGGTGGATTTTGATTTGATGAATCTGTCAGAAGTTGATCCGTCATGGAATCATCCAGAGCTGGCTGCCCTGCTCTCTCCTGATCTGGCGGCTTATGCCAACCCTGCGGCGATGAATGCCTGTACTGCCGATGGTTTAGCGGCTTTGAATTCACAACCGATGGATAACCTGCACTGGTGCGCTGGAAGCTGGGGTAATCTTTACCCACTATCTGGCTTTACCAGCACCTACGGACACTTTGCTGATAACACCAGCCTGTTAGCGACAAGAGCTTTAGCCAAGATTCATCGGATTGGGCTTGGCAGAAAAACCATCGGTGAAGACGCTCAATGTCATAGCAAAATCACTCCGTGGCTTCCCAAAAGTCAGTACAAGATGAGTATGTTCTGGCCGGAGCCGGAAAAACAGAAAGCGCACTGGATCGGGGCTTCTGCGGCAACATGGGGAATGCACCGGCATCCACTGGGCAAAGACGATGCGATGTATCTTCTGTGGCAATACCGTGACTGCTGCCAGACCGCCGTTAGTCAATAATGAAATCCTCTTTCTACAAGCTGACTGCTGGTTTGCTCACTTTTTTCGGTCAGCCTGTCATCGCAGAAACAACTCAGGAAGCCATTCGCACTTTTGAACAACACACCCGCTCAGACTGGCTTCATCAGATGGATCAACAAGCCGAAGCGATCACCCGAAACCCTGAATCGACTGGCAACCAAATACCTAATCTTATGATGGAAAAACCTTCAGATCATCATCACCGCCAGAAGCTGGAAAGTTATTACCAGAATGAAGACTTTGATGGTTTGCAGTCTTTTGGCGAACAACGAGCACAACAGCTAGAGACCGAGCAATCCCCTGAAGGTGAAGCATGGCGTTTACTGAACCAGTCACCGGATCGCTATTACCCCGATGCCAACGAACACAAAATTCTGAAACCTGTGGAACAGAGCATCAATGCTTTGCAACATCCCAATACCTGGTCAAAGCAAAAGAGCTGGCCGTCCGATGTTCACGGAAATCCCCTATACGACCAGAACAGCGAAATGAGTGCCACCATTGCCCGTCTACGACAGCACTTTAAAGGCTGCGACTACCAGAAAAAGCTGGTGCTGAAAAAAGATCGTCAGGTTCACAGCCCTGATATTCGCGAATGCACACGGGCGGTCATCACAGATAACAGCGTGACTTTACACCGCAAAATCAAGGTTCAACCTTTTATGGAGTATCTTTCAGGTTCAACACTGTCAGGAATGAATGGTTGTGATAGCCCGTCTGACCATGAAGGCTGTATTCAGATTCGGTTAGGCAAAGATCGTGGTGCTGATAACTATTACCACTGCGGTTGCTGCATAAAAGAGGAAACATTCACCATTGCATTACCCAAACCTCAAGCCATCAACAGAATGGTTCTTCAGGAAGCCCGTTGGGATGACCGAATGCAACTTTGGATGAACGATCAGAAAATCTGGCAAAGCAACCCGGACTTTCCTCCAGAGAGCGGCGGTGGCTGTGAGCTGGATACTAATTTCCATCTGAATCGTCCAGTGATGCTTGATACCAGTCTGATAACAAGCTCAGATCATCAGGTGACGTTAAAAATCAGGACATCGGTCGGAGATGATGGCGAAGGTTATGCGCTGATCAAACTGTATTTCGATATTAGTCAGCTGGTTGAGAATAACCGCTGGACACCGGCTTCAGCACTGAAACAACTCCAAGAAATGCGACAGTGGCAACGGGATGGACTATGCAACCTGTCTTACCAGTGTCTGGAATTTATGAACGATGCTGAACACACTGTTCATGGCAAAGTGATTCCCCTGAGAGCCACTTTATCGCCTCAATTGCCATCTGACTGTAAAACGGCCAGAGCCAAAGCAGATTGTTTTTACTACAAAACAGCAGCAACACATTATCCACCGGATCACTGTGCTCAATATGCCAATGATTCCAATTGTGAGTTTCTTGATAGTCAGTGTCTGGGAAAGAAGTCTGGTGTCTGCTACACCCGTCAGGATCGATATGACTGTGGTTACACCGGCAACCTGAACCGCATTGGCGTCGAAGAAAGCATTCACTGTGAAGGACAACCGATGCAGTGCATGTTGGGTGAATGTCAGGCAGATATGACCGAAGCCGACAACAGCGATTTTGCCAGCGCAGTCAGTGGTCTCCATGCCGCAAAGCATATGGCGCATGATATGCAGTGTAATCAGGATGGGAGTGGTTGCCGCATTTTCAGCGGCAAATCCTGCACCTGCAAACAAGGCATTTTCAATATGGTGGACTGCTGCAACCTGCCTACCAATGTGAACTTTGCCAGTTATATGAACCTGCTGCTGATGGGCTACCTGTTCGACAAGTCTTCTATTCATCTGCAATCAAACTTTCCTAACCAGCTCACCGGGCAGTACCAGAAAATGCGGGAGCCTCTGGCTCAGGGCATTAAAAAACTCAGTCAACCTGCCAAGAGCCTCTGGAAAGACATGGGAAAGAGTTGGGACAAGCTCACAGAAAAGCTCTGGCCAACACCCGCTGAAGTACACACCCAGACCGCCACTGCGAAACCCCTTGCCGGGGAACTGTCGCAAGAAGCACAGAAATCCATGCTCGGTAATATGCAACAACAGCTAATGCGAAAGATGGCAGAAGTCGTCCATAAAATACTGGGAGAAGATGCGGCTAATCTGCTCTTTAGAACCGCTGGCAACAACTTGGCTTCACAGGGAGGTCAGCTCAGTCAGCAAACGCTGATAATGAATCCTGCCATCACATCAGCCATCAGTGCCGTCACCATGATCTACACGGCCTACACCATGACCAAGCTAGTTATTCAAATCATGCATAAATGTGGAGACGAGGAGTTTGAGCTGGCAGCCAAAAGAGAGATGAAAACCTGCCATAAAGTCGGCAGTTACACTGAGAGCGAATTATTAGGATTAAGCTCGATGGAGTACAACAGCTATTGCTGCTTCAGCTCACCTCTTTCCCGCATCCTGCAAGTTCAGATCAGACAACAGCTAAAACTCGGCTGGGGTTCAGCGGAGCATCCTGACTGTTCTGGCGTCACACCAGAAACACTGCAAGCCGTGGACTGGAATCGAATTGATCTGGGCGAATGGCTGGCACTGCTGAAGCTACAAAACAAACTGCCGGAGCTGAATGCGGATACTCTGAAACAACTGAACCTTGAAACTCTGACCGGCAAAGGATCAAGACTAGACTTTGACCAACAGCGTGAGGATAGCCATCAACGACTGGAGAGGCGATATCATCAAGTCACTCCTGAGCACTTGAACCAATACCACTCCAGTAAAACTGAAAGACTGAGGCAGCAAGCAAGATGATATCAACTATTTAAACCTGCCCAGCCAATACCTTGGCCTTCTGTGTTGATGAGCAACGGCTAAAACCTGAACCACCTGATTCTGCTCTCTGAATAATACAGTATATGGAAACCGTTTCATCAAGCAGCGCCTAAAAGCGGGCTCTTCAGAAGCTTGGAAAGATACCGGACTTTCACACACATGTACCATAATCCTCTCAAACTCTTCAAAAAACAGAGCACCAAGCCCAGCTTGTCTGGATTCGTAATACGCGATAGCTTCGAGGTATTCTGCCTCAGCAGCAGGATGAAACTCATAGCTCATCGCAATAATCTCTTGGCTTTTTCCCTTGCCACCTCTGCTGGTATTGGCTTGACATACCCTTTATCAAGCTCCTTGACACGGTTTCTTGCTTCAGCAATCCAGGCTTGCTCAATTTCACTTTCAGATTCAGTATCCAGACTGACCAGTAATGAACGGGCAAGAATGGCACGCTCTTCTTCCGGCAAGCTCAACGCCGCTTTTTGTAGCTGTTTTAAGTCCATGATTGACTCCTTATTTGCTGATTGATGAATCCATAATAGCGGATATTCAACCTTGGCAGTTAATGATCAATATTAAGATATCATCATGGAAATCCCCCGTACTATCAACGACCCCATTCAGTTCCTGTTCTGGTCACTGGATGAAATCTATCCGGTAGCAGTCGGTCTAATCTGGGGCATCTGGTTTGACCGCCTGTTGCTCGGTCTATTTTTGGGCATGATGGCGATTCGCATTTATCGCCGCTTTCGGGATCGCCACCCCGACGGACACCTGAGCCACCGACTGTACTGGTTGGGCTTTTCCTTCTCAGCCAGCAAAACCCTGCCCAACCCTTATGTACGGGTATTTTACCCTTGTCGTAAATGACTATTTCAGATTATCTGCAACGCTTCAGGCAGTGGCGACAGCAACTTTGTCTCGACAGGCTCACCATTCTGGTTTTGGTGCTGACGAACGGGTTGTTATTGATTCACTGTCTGAACCGCAAGCCAACAGTTGAGCTATCACTGCCGTTTATGGAGGCTCAGGTGGGCATCCAGTCTGGCGAAGCATCACAGGCGTATTTTGAATGGTGGGGCTTGTCGCTGGCGGAACTGCTGGGCAACCTCACACCACAAAATCTGTCGTTTGTTGAGTCCCGTTTGCAAAGCCTATTTTCCCCGAACCTTTACCAACAGGTACAAACGACACTGAATCAGCAGTTTCAACAGTTGCGGGATGATAAAGTCAGCATGAGTTTTGAGCCGTTACAGATTGATTTTAAACAGAAATCACAGTCTGTCATCGTGATAGGCAACAGCATTGTGTCATCGGGAAATCAGCGACTAAAAGGGGAAAAAACCTTCACGTTTCACTTCACCATGATTCACTTCCGACCTGTACTCACCGCCTTACAGATCGACTCCAACCTTAAATAATCATTGGATCGAGCCATTGCCATGAACAAAGCTATCGCTCTCTTTGCCTGTTTTTATAGTGTCAGTCTCTATTGTTCTTTATCACTGGCTGCTACCGCCCCGGTAAAATTGCAGGTTTTCCCGGGACAACAACAGCCTGTCACCCTGAGCCGGCTGCATCTGAACCGGATCGTCACGCCCTTCCCTGCCCCACAGATTCGCACTATTGATCAGGCAGACATTCGCATTGAAGGCTCGGTGATTTATCTGTCTTCACAACAGGAAGAACCTTTTGTCGTGTATATCACGCCCCACGACAGCGAAGCTCATGCGCTCTCGTTACTGGTGACGCCACTGGATGTACCGCCTAAAGAAATACAACTAACACTATCAAAACAGTGGCAGCAGAAACTCCATCACAACAAGGAAACGGCCAAGCGATTTGAAGAAGCCGGAGATTATAACAACACCATCACAGAAGTGCTGTCCACGCTGGTTAAAGGCCAGGTGCCGGACGGTTACGAATTGGGCAAACCGAACAAAACCACTACCCAGCCTTGCCAGCAGGACGGATTAACTTTTGATTTTGCCAAAGGTCAGCAAGTGCAGGGGAATCATTTCAATGTTCTGGTAGGAACCGCCCGCAATACCACCGAAAAACCACTCACTTTTCATGAGCATAACTGTCACAGCCAGAGTGTTGCGGCGGTGTCTATGTGGCCGAAAAACACGCTGTATCCGGGGCAGCGGCGGGAGCTGTTTGTACTGTTTAACGCATCCGAACCAGAATCAGCACCTGTTATTCGCCCTTCCCTGCTGAGCTACTGATCCAAGATGGAATCTTTTAGTCAGTATTTAACCCCCAGAGTCAAACGCTACGGCATTGTTTTGGGCTGTGCCTTAGTGTTGGTGGTGCTGATATTTGCAACCAGTAAAAGGCATGAACCCACTGAAAACAAAAAAACAGAGCCGGATCAACAGAGCGTGGACTTCACCGGCGTCCCTCCAAAAGAGTTAACCCTGAACCGGATCAGTGCTGACCTTGAGCGGATGCATCAGCAGCAACAGGTTCTCCATGCACAACACCAGAAGGAGATGGACTCTTTAAAGGAAAAAGTCCAGCAGGATATCAAACGGTTGCACCAGTTCGAACCTGTTCAACAGCCGGTCTCTGTCGTAGAAAATCATCAAGAAGAGCCTATGCCCGATGTTCTGCAATGGAATCAATACAACCAGCCACCGCCTGTGAGTTACAGCGAACCGGATTATTATGAAACACCACCTCAACCTCCCAAACCCATCAGAATGCTGGGGGCCACATTCACACCCGCATCAACTTCAGACAGTAAAACCGAAGAGCCGCCCAAACTACTGCGCTTAACCGCTGGCAGTATTCTTTCAGGACAACTGATTACAGGGCTGGACGTTCCCACAGGGCAAGGCGCACGACGTGAACCTTATCCCGTGTTAATCCGCATTAAGGCTTCTGCCATTTTGCCCAACCGCTATCGAACCAATGTCCGTGAGTGTTTTGTACTGGCTTCCGGCTATGGCGATTTAAGTTCAGAACGGGCTTATCTTCGCAGTGAAACCCTGTCGTGCATTTTCAAGCATCAAGATAAAGAGCAGGTGATTGAACGACCACTGGAAGGCTATATCGCCGGAGAAGACGGTAAAGCCGGACTGCGTGGCAGACTGGTCAGCAAACAGGGACAGGTCATGGCAAAAGCGGCCATGGCGGGATTTCTTAGTGGTGTCAGTGAAGCGTTTGATATTAAGCCTGTGCCTGTGTTCTCAGTGGTGCCCAATCAGAACGGACAAATTCAGTCGCCTTTCCAGTCCGGTTTAAAGTTCTGAAATTCTTAACGGCAGCGAAGCCCTGCAAAGCTCACTGATCAAAGGCACTCAATTCTGATAGATCCATTACCATAAGAGATTGTTTGACATAATGTTTAATCACTCGCCATATGCGTTTGTCATTCACGCCAACATGCTTGGCACAGGCTTTCACCGGCATCTCTCTCACCAGCGTTAGCAGTGCCTGCTCAAACAGTAGAGTGAACTTACTATTCTCTCTTGCCCAGGGAACATTTACACGATGAATGCCGTGTTCCTCACAGCGCGTACGGGGGACTTTTGCTTTAATATAGCAATGGTGCTGAAAGAAGTTCAGGTGCTGCCAGGTAAGCACTTTAAAGTCATGAGCCTGAGAAGCTTTACCGCACTTGGGGCATGGATAGAGACTACCGCGTTCAGCACCTACATTGAGTACCAACTCATTGGGTTTCTTTGTTGTATCGAGATGCTGATCAACTATTTTCCAAGGTGCCTGCAAGCCGAGGCCGAGCATAAATATCTGATTACCATCCATGGATGACTACTTAAACCTGTGAGCTTCCGGGTCGGGGATTATCGGTCATATATCAGCACAAAATATTATTTCAAGCCATTGTTGCTGATAACTCTGTGCATTCCAATGATTCAGGGCTGTTCGACACTGGGCATCGGAGAAAGTGATTATGCCTGTGACAGTCTGGGCGATCTGGGCAAAAAAGGTGTCTGCAAATCAGCAAGGCAGGTATACAAAGACACAGACACATCGACGATAGAAGATATGACAACGTCTTCACCTCCTCAGTTAATGGCACCAGTGCCCCCCGACCTTTCTATTGTCACCCCTGAAGCGGTACCCAGTCGTTTACCTGCTCAGGTATTAAGAATCTGGATGGCGCCGTGGGTCGATAAACAAGGCAACTGGCACAGCGGCGGCGTAGTGATGACCGATATTTATCCGAGGGAATGGCAGTCAGCGGTTCCCGTTTACTCACCTTCTGAAAACGAATAACTGGCTTTAAAGGAGACAGTGTATGTGCAGTTTTCTCTTTGACCATCAAAACAAAGAATCTGCTTTATTGAGCAGAAAACAAATTCTACAGATCAAGCGTATTTTCAAAACCATGCTGCGGTCGTGTGTTTTTGCCCTGGTGGTGTTTGCACCGTTGTTATGGGCAGAAGGCGTCTCCGTCACCGGCGGCAATGACTTTGCGGATATTTATGGCCGTTTGGTCGGCTGGATCAAAGGCGACCTTGGGCGAACCCTGTCCATTGCTTTTGTGTTGATCGGTCTAGCCTACGGGATGGCTCGTCAGTCATTGATTGGTTTTGCCACAGGGGTTGGTGCTGCGGTGGGTTTGCAGGTCACTCCGACTGTTATTAACTCCATCTTTGGACTCTAACTTTTTGAACTCTAACTTTTTGGATTCTAATAATGTCTTCTCTTCAAGCCTTCAGCCTTATCAACCGATGGCTGCATCACGTTCCTAGCGACTCTAAATTATCAGAGAGCTTAGAAAACCTGACTCCAATACCTACTAAACATCAGTCTTCTGAACATCAGAGTTGCAGTGGTTATCAAACTGGAACGGGAGCCATATTGCATCAACAGCACAAGTTACTGGATCAGCTCTATGAACAGCTGAACCTGCCCGATGAACTGTTGCCATTGTTTGACCAGACACTGGACAATCTTGTGAACTGGATACACCTGTTGCCCGCCCATCCGCAACATCACTGTGAACCGGCCGGTGCTATTTGTCATGCACTGGAAACGGCTTTCTGGTCTGTAGTGTCCACTGAGCAGATTCATTTTGATCATGATTTATACCCGGATCAACGCAGAGCAAGGCAACCGCTGTGGCGATTAATGGCCGGTGTTACAGGATTGCTGTACGACTGTGGGCGCATTGTCAGCAGCATTGAAGTCACGGATACCAGAGCCGGAATCTGGCCTTCAGTGCAGACAGGGTTAGGCGACTGGCTACAACAGCACCGTATCACTGGATACTGCCCGTACTGGCTGAACTCGGATAATCGCCCCGACAAACCGTTGTTGTCAGAATACACCTGCACCAATCTTTTGTTGTTAGACAAGCTGATCAGCCGTGAACTGAGTTATGCCCTGAAACCGGATCACGATAAAGGGGCTTTGTGGCAGACCTTTATCAGTGGCTTAACCGGACAACCCAGCCCTCATGCGGTCTCTCAAATGGTCAGCGCCATTGAACTAGCCCGCCTGAAAAGTGTGAAACTGCATTTTATGGGTGGAGCGGCTCTGGCCGTTATCAGCGCACCTAAGCCGGTTATTTCAGAGCAAGGCACTGAAGAAGCAGGTGGCAAAGAGACTTCTGATGAACCGGAAAACCCACCTGATCAAAACAATGACCCTGCCCTGAACGGCCTGCAACAGGTAATCAGTCATCTAAAACCTGAAAATACCCGCTGGAAAAAAGACAGTCTGGTGCTGCGATGGCCGGAAGATTGTCAGATTACAGGTCAAGACGATTTCCCCACGGCAACAGAACTACTGGATCAATGGAGTAAAAAGAACTGGCTGCGACAGGTTGGCGAAGAGAAAACCTTTTTGAGAGGCGGTCAGCGTTATGTGTTTCTTCAGCCGGATATATCTCAGATTTGCCGACAATGGCTGACGACGAAACCAGTATCACAAACAGAACCCACACAATGCTAAGTGACCAACCCTACCTGCAAAGCTGGCGTCCGGTCTATGAGCTGTCGTCGGCTGTCTTGTGGTTTACCAGCATGAACACTGCTTTGTGTCTGTCGTTTTTCAGTCCGCTGCCCTTATCGGGTTTTCTGGCAACCGCTTCAGTGTGTGCCAGTATGACCGTGTTACGACTGGGACAGGCACTCCCTCGCTGGCAGCAGCATCGACGATTAAAAGGTCAGCCTCTGTCGTTTTTGGCACTAAACCCGCAGCAATGCCAGAAACTGCAACAGGATAACCAGCAAAAAGGTCTCTGGCTCGGCTGGGGTTTTGAGTGGCAACGGGAACACGGGCAAAAAGCCTGGGACTTGATGAAAAGCGATAACATGCCTGCTAAATCGGAAGCTTCTATGGGCGCACACTGGATTCATAGCATGGCGGATCATGAGCAGCCTTTGTTTCAACCGCTGGAACATGTACAGATGCACACGATGGTCATTGGCGTTCCCGGCAGTGGCAAAACCCGCCTGTTTGATCTGCTGGTCACACAGGCGGTACTGCGTGGTGAACCCGTTATTATTATCGACCCAAAAGGCGACCATGACCTTGCCAGTCATACCCTGAGAAGCTGCGAACTCTTAGGACAGCGACAACGGTTTATGACATTTCATCCGGGCTTTCCGTCGGAGTCGGTCAGGATCAATTTGCTTCAGAATTTTAACCGTTCCAGCGAGCTGGCCAGCCGGATTGCCGGACTGATGCCGTCCAGTGGCAACAATGCACCGTTTCAGGCGTTTGCCCAGAAAGCCGTCGATGCGGTGGCTCAAGGGTATTTGCTCTGTGGTCAACGCCCAACTCTGGTACTAATCCGGCAAGGGTTAGAATCCGGTGTCACTCAGTTACTGATCAGGGCATTAACCGCTGTGTGTTCTCAGCATAATCCCGATGCAGAGAAAGTCGTCACAACACGATCAAAACAACCCAAGCCTAAAAACCAAAGACAACCTTCTTCTAAATCCGAACAACGGGCACAAATCTGGGTGAACTATTACCGTGACGCGATCATGCCGGAATCCCCCTGTACCGATGTGGAAGGTCTGATTTCTCTGTTCGAACATGACCGGGCGCATTACAGCAAAATGATTGCCACGTTGCTGCCCATTCTGGGAATGCTGACCGGAGGCGCACTGGCTGAGCTGTTATCACCTGATCCCACCGATATTAACGACAGTCGCCCCTGTACCCATACCACAACCCTGATTGAACAACAGAAAGTGATGTATTTTGGGCTGGACTCCTTGAGCGACCCAATGGTGGGCAAGTCCATTGGGCAACTGTTGCTGGCTGATCTTGCGGCTGTCGCTGGAGACCGATACAACTATTCGCAGCAAACGTCATCACAAGGAGCTGAGCAGCAGGACAAACCCATCAATCTGTTTGTTGATGAAGCCGCCGAAGTACTTTGCCCGCAACTTCTGTCACTGCTGAATAAAGGGCGTGGCGCAAAATTCCGATGTTACGTTGCTACTCAGACACTGGCAGACTTTGAAGCACAATTAGGCTCACAAGCCGCAGCACAACAGTTTATCGATAACTGCAATCACCTGATCTGCTTGAGAACCCAGAACCCCGAAACACAGAAGTTTATTACCGATAAACTACCGCCTGTTCGTTACCGTTACTTTATTCGTAACCAAGGCATCAGCACCGACGCCAACCGCCCGATGGAGTTTTCCGGCAACCTGAGCGAGCAGCAGTTAGAAGAAACCGGAGACCTGTTTCCACCCCAGTTACTGGGAGAACTTCCGAATCTTGAATACATAGCACGACTGGGCGGTGGTCGTTTACTGAAAGCCCGAATTCCAATCATTAAAGAACCAAAGTGACGTAAACCTGAAAATAATGTTCTTCACTTGTCGGGATTAATAAGGCAGTCAGCTCAATCTCGTTTATTCGTGCAATGTTGATACTTACTGTCAGTGTAATAGAGCCACAAGACAGCCAGAGCGATGCCAAGTATCAAAAGCGGAATGAATTTCATTTTCTAGCTCCAATTGACCGTCAGTTAAAGCTGGCGCATTACGAGGTTTTGTATGTTCAAGTATATGACCCACTCAAGATATAAGTGCTTCGGTTCTTTGATTTTTTCTGCTCTTACAATGACCTTGTTTTTTATCAGTCCATTAGCATCATTCACTGGGCGGTGGCAAGAAATAACATTATGCATGGTGTGTCTTACTGCCGCAGGCTGGGTTGGTCATGAACAAATGAGTAATAAGGCGAGTTTTTACCTGACTGTTATATTGGCAATGTGTGTTTGCACCTTACCTTGGCTACTTCATCACACATTTCGAGATTCGACAGATTCAGATACCGGCGTTGTCGCTTTGATTTTTGTCATTTCAATATTCACCACATTAGCGATGCACCTTGGCGATCGGGCAAAGTCTTTCTATCTTCTTCTGAAAAACCAGAATACAGACCTCTGATTTCAGTATTTCAGATTTCAGGTGTTTGCCTGCTCCTTCCAAATTTCAAAACAAAATATCAACCATGAAAAAGCAGCAAAAACCAACCAGCCCTGTATTGATCTGGTGTTACGGTCTTGTGCTGATTCTGGTCTGGCTGGCAGTGTCCGGTCAAACCATGAATCAGCATCTTCATCGTGAACAACAAGGCTACTCAACCACTTTGGGCAAAGAAACCGGGCAATGGATAGTCTGGCATGGCTCACAACTGTATCGTTCAACCATGATAAAAACCGGATTTCAGGGATTCCTGATGAAACACACCACGCCTGATGGACAGATGGGTAAAGGCTTTGTCAAAGTCATTCTGTTTTTCAAGGGCGTAGTAAAAAACTTTCTTATATTGATACTGCAAGTATTTGAACGGCTGGCACTTTTGCTTGTGTGCTTACCTTTCTGGGGACTGGTTTTGCTGGCAGCAGTGGCCGATGGTTGTTTAATCCGAAAAATCCGTTATCACGATTTTCATTACACCAGCCCTTTGCAAAATGTCTGGAGCCGACGACTATGCCAGTGGATACCGGGACTGTTCCTGTATCTGGTTATTGTGCCGTTACCGTTTCCTGTGTGGCTGATACCGGCAATGGCATTGGTGACTTCCGTCTGTGTCGGATGGTGGACTGCGAACTGGCAGGAAAAAGTCTAAATGCGCTTCCTTCTTTTATTACTGCTGTTATTGATAACTTCGGTGGGTGCTGATGAGCAGTGGTTTAATCGTCACTCTGAGGGCTGGTTCTGGTATGAGCCGCTTCAGGATGATGAGCCAGCGGGTAAAGAAGACAGTCAGCCGATAAAAATAACACCTCAACAGTCACTCTCCGTTGCATGGATACGACAAAACATCGGTCAGTATCTGGACAAAGCCATTGACGCACCCAGCAAAGAAAATGTCAGCAATTACCTTTACTTAGACCGACTGGTAAAAGAGAAAAGTGAACAGTTTGCAAGAGTCGGCAAACAGGTCATAGAAAGCGACCCCATGCTCGATGAAAACGTCCGCCGTCCGATATCCCCTGCGGCTGCAAAGATCAAAGATGACATGGCCCATCAGGCTAAAGAAGAAACACTGAAAAAAATCACCAAGATTGCCGGACTGGTTTTCTATTACCGTGGCAACTGCAAGCTCTGTCACCTGCAAGCCCAGTCCGTACTGTTAATGAAGGAACTTTATGGCTTTGAGGTGATTCCATTTTCAACAGACGGAATCCTGATACCCCAATTGCCTGACAGCAGAATTGAGCTGTCCCCGCATCCAGCATTGAACATACAGGCTTATCCAGCCCTCTACCTGATGCAGCCACCGGATAATATTGTGTTACTGCGACAAGGAGGGGTTTCTTTCACAGAACTGAACGACAAAGTTATCAGTGTCGCAGCTGAGCAAGGGTGGATTTCAGGGCAACAGTTAAGAAAGACTCGCATCAACATTGAAACATGGAACAGTCTGACAACCCCAAGCTTTCCCGTATCAAAAGATATCCAAAGTTTTCACTAATCAGGCAATGAATACCATCAACCTAAACGTATTTCTCTCGGCTGAGCAGAGAGTACATTTTTAACCACCGTAGGCGAACACAGCGAAATCACCATCATGAACTGGGTCAAACTCAAGCAATACTGTACAGAATCAGGTGAGCCAAGAAGCACGGTCAAACAGAAAATCTGTGAGGGGCATTACCGACTGGGGTTTCATGCCAAAAAAGATCCCGTAAACGGCACTTGGTGGATACATAAAGGTAGGATAGAAGAATGGCTGGAAAAATCACATATCGCGGCGTAAGAGCCAGAGGTGATACGGTAGAAATTAATTTCTCATGGATGGGCAAGACCCGCTATGTCACCGTCCCCGCACTCAAACCGACAAGACAAGGAATCAAGCAGGCATTCGCCTTGCGTGAAATTATAAGGCTTGAGATTAAGACCGGCACCTTCAGCTGGTCAAAACACTTCCCTGATCATAAGCTTGCAAAATCCGAACACCTTGCAATGTCAAACTATACCGTAGCGGAACTTTTGAAAGACTGGCTGAAAACGCAAAAAGGTCGTATAAGTCCCGGTTATCATGAAAAATCCACCTATAAAATCGAGAACATTTTAATCCCTTCTTTTGGTCACATTCCTGTCACCCTTTTAACCCCAGGACATATTCGTGATTGGGCAATACAGATGGATGTTGCCAAAAGCACCATCAAAAACTACCTGACACCGCTACGATCTTCCATCCGTGATGCCATTGCGGATAGCAGGCTTGTAACCGATCCCTTGCGTGAGCTGGTTCTGCCCAAAGAGAAAATGTCAGTGACTCAGCGCATAGAGCAACGGCGTGATGAAGTGAACCCTTACAGCTATGATGAAGAACACAGAATTCTGAAAAAATGCAACTGGGAGCAAGAACGCAACTTGTTTGAATTTGCCTTTTGGTCGGGGGTTCGTCCGGGAGAGCTGATCGCCCTTACTTCTCAAAAATTCAGAGTGGAAACATGTTGACCTGAAACGAAAAACTGCGTTTATTTGTCAGGCTATTTCAGGGGATGAACTCAGTGACATCAAGACCAGAGCGAAAGGTCGCCGGGAAATCATGTTATTACCTAATGCTTTTGACGCTCTAAAACGACAACAGGCTATTAGCAGGATGCATCCACATGGCCGTGTATTTGTTGACAGGGTAATGAAACCCTTTACCAACTACAACCAGCTTTGGACTTGTTTTTTCTACGCCTGCACCCGCGCTGGTGTTGTAAACCGGGGGATAGGCCAAACCCGCCACACCTTTGCCAGCCGCATGTTAATGGATGGTGAGGATGAAGGATGGGTCGCTAAAATGCTGGGGCATACAACCGTTGAAATGATCAGAAAACATTACCGGAAATTCATCAGGGACAGCACCACGACCGGCTATACACTGAAATCGGACTGGAGCCAGACAAAAAACGGTAAAAAGAGCCAGAAAGAAACAGCTGACGACCACTTGGCATTTTGAGCAACTTCCCCCACAAATCACACCTTCCTGTCAGTCTGTCTTCAGGTGTGCAATAATTTTTGCCATCATTGATTTAAAAGCGCCCAACCTGTTTTTATGGCAAAATATCAACCTCCCTATACGATTACCCCGGCTATTCTTGACTCTATTGCCAATATCAGTGAGCTATTAGGTCGCTACAGTGCCAGCCAGTATTCGTCATCAACGCCTTACTTGCGTCACGGTAACCGCATTCGCACCATTCAAGCTTCTCTGGCAATTGAACATAATACACTCAGTGTTGAGCAGGTGACGGCTATTCTTGATGGCAAGCAAGTGCTTGGACAACCCAAAGAAATCCTTGAAGTCCAGAATGCCTTTGCAGCCTACGACCTCATATCTACGCTTGATCCTGCGAATACCGATGACTTGCTGAAAGTTCACGCTTTGCTTATGAAAGGACTGACTAATCAGATCGGGTGCTGGCGAGAAACGGGTGTTGGAATATACAGGGAGGAACAGTTAGTTCATATGCCGCCGCCACCTTCACAGGTAGCCAGACTGATGTCTGAGCTGTTCACATGGATTGCGGATACCGACGTTCATCCTTTGATAGGCAGCTGCATTTTTCACTACGAGCTTGAGTTTATTCATCCCTTTACTGACGGCAATGGTCGTATGGGGCGTTTCTGGCAAACCCTGATCTTGTCACAGTGGCGAGAACCAATGGCTTATTTGCCTGTAGAAACCATCATTCGTGATCAGCAAAATGCCTATTATCAAAGGTTGCGTGAAGCTGACAGCGCCAGTGACTCAACACCCTTTATTGCTTTCATGCTTAAAGCCATTGAGCAGGCTCTCAATGAAGCACTTGCAAGTGAAGCTATCCAGTTTAGCGACCAAGTAAACCGTCAAGTAAGCGACCAAGTAAAAAGCCTTCTTCGCCTTCTTATGATCAATCCGGATGAGTCTTTGAAAGTACAGGATATGATGCAAGAAATGGGATTAAAGCACCGCCCGACATTTCGCAAAAATTACCTTAAACCTGCTCTTGATCGGGGTTTAATCAGTATGACTAATCCCGATAGCCCAAACAGCCCAAAACAGAGCTATCTCATCAGCCCAGAGGGATTGATACTGGCAAAAAGAGGAATCAATAAACATTAAGCTGGAACCAGCGAGAAACCAGCAAAAAAATCAGGTTTAAAACTTGGCGATAACTTGGCATTTTTCAGCTTTCTCCGGCAACCTTCCCATGTTACGGGAGCTGCCGCAACGACACCCAAGACACTCCTAATGGTCTTAGCCCGCATCTCCTTCCCCCAGGACTGCGGGTTTCTTTTTGCCCAAAGGAAGCGGGTTGCAAAGGCTCAAGGGGTATCTCCAGTTAAGATTTCACACTGTCAACCTTGTCAGGAAACGTCTATTCCGGTCTGGATTTAGGTCATTTATAGGTCATGATCTAAATGAGTGAATCACTCTGCATATCATGACCCTCATAGGATAGGGCGATATATCACAAACAGGGCGATTCACTTGAATCAGTTTATGCATTTAATGAATCACCTCCTTCTGCAGTAGTCTGTGCACCTTGGCCTGACTGAGTTCTAGCCGTTTTGCTATTTCTCTTTGCGACAAGCCCTGCTGAGATAGATGATGTACTTTTAGGGCATCATCAGCTACCTCCTTTTCACCAAGGTCAACGTATAACCGCCGACGGTTTAAAAACAAATTAGTCTCGATATTCTGAGAGACAGTTTCTAAAGCTATTTGTACTTTGTTACTGGTATTAGAGCCATCCTCTGCACACTACTGAAAAAACATTTTCAGTAGTAAAGACTCAACAGCCAGCTCATCCTGACTAGCTTCTTGCTCGACCCTTTTCTCAAAATATTCCTGAAGATCAGAACCATCCATAACAAAGGGAAACTCATTGCCAAGATGTACCCTCAAAAAGTTCTCCGCTTGATCCAGTAAATCCAGGCAGTCGTTCATACACAACGCCCGCCGTCCATCTTTTTTCAATACCTGTTTGAGCGCCTGAGCTTGAGGACTGTTGTGCCCAACTTTTGCCTCCATTTCCTTAATGACCTTCACCTGTTGCATGAAGCATTCAGTATTCGATTTCCACTGCTCTGCGGTCTGCTGTTCTGGGAGATATTTCACCTTTTGTCTCTGCCGACCATCGATCCAAACCGCTGCACGGATTTTAATTTTTCCAGCACACATAGCTCACCTCAACATCAAAAAAAATCCAAGGTGGTACCAAGTTATCTCACTCCAATCCGAACTACTGTTTATATATACAGCTACCGATTAATTACTCAGTGCATAGACACTATATGACACAACCAGACGATCCTAGCCGTGAATTTGGAATAATAAATGACGCTTATGCAAAGCAAGGTGCTCATACTTGAATGAAACGGGCAATCCCTCTGCTAACCAGCATTTCATGAAAGCAGCGTTGTTTCAGGGCGATCTCATTTGGCACTAACTTTCTCTGTTTGGCTAATTATTCAGCACACAAAAGTACCAAAATAAGCCTAATTTCCTGTACTTCTCAAAAATTCAGTTTTTAAAGCTAGCTTTTTGAATATGCAACAGGATTGGTGTTTGTCAAATGAGATCGCCCTGAGCGTTGTTTATGTATGGTTGTCGTTGAGCCAATTAACACCATTACTTGGCTCATGATATGTGCTGAATAGCTCTATTTTTTGGCCCAACGCACATTGGAAACCTACAAATGCCTCATTATTTATCGGTTGAATGGACCTAGCAAAGCAATGCTTCGTTGTTAATGTCCATGAATAGAAGCCCTGTAAAAAAGCGCCACTCCACTGCTGAATCCCCCTGTGTCAGCATAGTTGTCGCCTCTCCTGAATTTTCAAACTTAAACAAGGGGCGGTCAGTGAGTAATCAATGTCCCGCTATTCAGAAGAGTTCAAAGAGTCCATCATTCAGAAGATGATGCCACCCAATAACGTGCCGGTTTCTCAATTGGTACGTGATACTGGTATCTCGGATGTGACTCTGTACACTTGGCGAAAGAAAGCAGTTTCTAAAGGAGTGCCTGTGCCAGGCGACGGAAAGAATCCAGATCAGTGGACACCTGAAAACAAATTTGCCGTGATCATTGAAACGGCGGCGTTGAATAAAGCGGAAATAGCTGAATATTGTCGTAAGAAAGGCTTGTTTTCTGAACAAATCCAGCAATGGAAAGGCGCCTTTATTAACAGTGCTTCTTCCCAGCCTGACAGCCAGCTAAAGCAGCGCAAAACATTGTCTAACGAGCAGAAAAAAGACAAGCAAATTATCAAAAAATTAGAGCGTGAACTGAATCGCAAGGACAAAGCGTTAGCAGAAACTGCCGCCTTGCTGGTACTCGCAAAAAAGGCCCGAGAGATCTGGGGGGCGCCAGAGGACGATTAGTCTCTCTCCCGGATCGACAAAACGCTGTCAGCCTGATTAAACAGGCCACTAAAGACGGAGCTCGCCAGTCAAAAGCCTGCGAGACTCTTGATCTGTCAGAAAGAACCCTTCAACGTTGGATAAAAAGTGATGACGTGGCGCCCGACAATCGTAAAAATGCTGACAGGCCTGAGCCTGTTAACAAACTATCTGAAGCAGAACGACAGGCGATTGTTGACGTCTGTAACAGCGACCGTTTTAAAAGCCTTCCACCGAGCCAGATTGTGCCTACATTAGTGGATGAGGGCGTATATATGGGTTCCGAGAGGACATTTTACCGGGTACTTCATGAAACAGATCAACAGCACCATCGTGGTCGTGCGGCTAAAGCAAAGCGGCACAAGCCGACGTCATATCGCGCTACCGGGCCTAACCAGGTGTGGTCTTGGGATATCACGTTTTTACGCTCTCCAGTGCGAGGCCAGTTTTATTACCTGTATCTGGTAATAGACATCTATAGCCGTATGGTTGTTACATGGGAAATTCACGAAAATGAATCGGCAGAGCATGCTTCGGAAATGATCACTAAGGCCTGTATAAAACATGGAATTGCAGCCATGGAGAAACCATTGGTGTTGCATTCAGACAACGGTAGCGCCATGAAAGGCGGCACGATGCTGTCAACTCTGCAGAGCCTTGGTGTTGTGAGTTCATTCAGCCGTCCACGGGTCAGTGATGATAACCCCTATTCCGAGGCCATCTTCAGAACCCTGAAGTACCGTCCAGGGTATCCACGCAAACCCTTTGCTGATATTGAAGCAGCACGTGGCTGGGTGCATGGTTTTGCCCAATGGTACAACGAAGAACACAAGCACAGTGGGCTGAAATTTCTGACACCCGGTCAAAGACACCGGGGTGAAACCGAAATGTTCATGGATAACCGTAGAAAGGTTTATGAACAGGCTAAACAGCGTCACCCGGAACGCTGGGGAAAAAGGCCGACAAGGAACTGGGATCTGCCAGATGAGGTCTGGCTGAATCCAGACAAGCTTACTGATGAACAGCTAAGCCAGGGCCATCTCATTTGGCACTAACCATCAAATAACACTTTGAAATAGGCAGAATGTACAATAAAACATTCTGAAAATTTGGCATCCTATGCTTGAATAATAAGGATGCCGTAAGTGACTCTCTTGGATACTTTTTCAGAATTGACCGAAGTTCGTGCAGATAATCATCGCTACCCACTTTCACACCTCGTATTCATTGCCGTTTGCATGATTACCTGCGGTGCTGAAGACTGGAAAATGGTCTCATATCTTGGCAAGAAAAAGTTATCCTGGCTTAAGCTCTATATCCCTTTACCCCACGGAATTCCTTCCCAGCACACCTTTATCAGAGTATTCGAACGCATTGATCCGGACGAATTTCGTCAATGCTTTATAACCTGGGTAAGCCTGATTGCTCAACGCACCCATGGAGAAGTCATCGCTATTGATGGTAAAACACTGAGACGTTCCTACGACAAAGGGAGCAATAAGGCCGCTATTCATATGGTCAATGCGTGGGCCAGTCAGACTGGAATGGTACTCGGACAACTAAAAACATCAGAAAAGTCGAACGAGATTACAGCCATCCCAGCTCTTCTGGATATGCTGGAAGTGAGTAGCTGTATCATCAGCACTGACGCAATGGGTTGCCAGAAAGCTATTGCTGAAAAAATCAGAGAAAAAGGTGCTGATTACCTTCTAGCTGTTAAAGGAAATCAAAAATCACTGCACGACGATATCAAACTTTATCTTGATGATCTTGCAACCAGAAAAATCTTACCTGAAAGCACCCAATTTCATGAAACTATTGATAAAGGGCATGGTCGCATAGAAGCTCGACGATGTTGGGTAAGTACTGATATTAGCTGGCTTGAGCAACGTAATGACTGGCGAGATCTTACGATGATCGGAGTCGTGGAAAGTGAGCGTCATGAGGGTGAAAAGGTCAGCCTTGAGCGTCGTTATTTTATATCAAGCATGACAACCGATGCCGAGAATTTCATGAGATCTGTTCGGGCTCATTGGTCGGTTGAAAACAACTTACATTGGGTTCTGGATATTGGGTTTAGAGAAGATGAATGTCGTATCAGAAAAGGCTTTGGTCCTGAGAACATGGCCGTTTACAGACAGATAGCACTTAACTTGTTAAAGCAGGAAACTTCTCTGAAACTTGGAGTGAAAAACCGACGCATAATGGCAGCGGCAGATGATGAGTACAGAACACTGTTACTTCAAGGTGTTATTGGAGGTTAGTGCCAAATGAGATGGCCCTGACAGCTAAGCGAAGTCGCTTGAGTTGAGGCGACAACTATGTTGACAAACACCGGAACATTAAACACGCCAGATTACTGGCAAGATGTTCATCGCCATGGCCGTAATTGTGCTCAAGTTGGTAGCCTTGGGTTTTCAGCGTATTAAAGGTTTCATTTTCAATTTTCCATTTAGCTCGCCCTCCTCTCATGATAGGCATGCAGCGCTTTCGACCTATGCGTAGGCTGGTGACCCAGCTGTTGTTGTAACATTTCTCACCTTTCTCGTTGTACTCAATGTACTCCAGAAAGTTAACCTTCAAATCGTTGTAGGTTTTGTTTAGTGGAACTTTGTTAACAAATCGGAACCAGTGCCGGTGCCCTTGGTCGTCTGTATACTCAAATCGAGTGACTTTATCCTGTTTGTCCAGTTCATCCACGGCTTCAAAAAGGGCAGCATGGTCACTTTCCTTGGCAACGCTAATGTAGTGATGGTTATAAGACCGAATCAGTGTAATGGTGGGACCCTTGGAATATAGGTCATCAAGATTCAATACCAATCTTAGCTTCGGGTGATCCTTGTGAATGTGTTCAAGCGCTCGCTTCAGGGCATTGACTACGCAATCGTTTTTAGAGGCATCTACCTGTTGAATGATGGGTTCAGGCATCAGTGGCAAGACTTCCTTAATTCCAGGTTTAACGATGCAGATGCCCAGCAGTTGGTGATAATACAGTGGGTTTTCGCTGTCGGGTTTCTTGATGCAGCACTCGCTACAACTGATCTTTCCAGAGCTGAAGTGCCCGGTGCCATCCATAAGTGCCCGGTGCCATCCATTGGAGCAAGATAACCCTCCTTAAAATATCTGAACTGTTTCAATCGTCCACTGCGCTGAACAAAATGGAATAAGGCGGTAAACAGCCGAGACAGTTCTCGATTGGGCACTGGGTCCAGCATGCAGCGAATATGAGTGTCACTGGGCACTTTTCCCACCCTGTATAGGGTGTTTAGGTTGTATTCGATTTCTGGTTCGCGCCTGTCTTCATCAAACTGGAGTAGGGACGAGAACTTCAGATGAAACATGGCCAGAGCAGACATAACGGCATCATGCAGTGGGATTTTGTCGTCGATCTGATTAGGACGAGGGTCAGGTATTTTAGCCGCTTGGTCAGAGACGACCTGAATCAGGTCATCGGCAAGGGCTTTCTTTTGGGAAGCAGGCATTGTGGTCTGACTGAGTTGTTAATACGAATGACTTCACGAGAGTTAAAAATAGCAGATACTCTGAAAGCCTTGCGAATTCTGTTCAGAATTAATCTTTGGGGAAGTGCTGAAGAATTACGACAACCGTCCTTTGCTGGGTGCTGAATAGTTACCTTTTTTGATTTGAATTTAAAACTTATCTGGGAAATAATAGTCAAGAATGGAGTGGCAATTGGTTTTTTTGACTTTTACGAAAATATACTAAAAACAAATCAAGATAGTGATATTAGAATGGTGAAATTCAGAGACCTCCTTGAGATACATTTTACTGAACCAGATATTTGATTTTTAATACATATCGACCCATACTGCCCTTGCTTGTATAGCGTCTAATTATTGTAATCAAAATAATTCGCTGGACGTATTCTGAAGTGCTGATTGTATGCTGAAGTATTGTTATCAAATAATGGTTCTTATTTTGGCACTGCTGGTCGTTACTCAGTGTCCCGCACAATTATTTCCCCATCAATCACTGTCTGACTTCTCTTATGCACCGCCTTTGGTAAAAAGCGTAGGAGCCTTATCCAGAGAAGACAGGCTATTTCCCGAACTTACTTCTCAAGATCAACATACCCCTGAACACCCTTATCACTGGTTACAAGGTACTGGCATTCCCCTGAAAGTGTTCAGGAAAAGAAATATCGGCTCACTCAAAAAACCTCTATTATCGGTACCCGATCAAGAAAATATGTCCTTTTTCAGTAAAAATGATGATGACATACAAGAGAACGCTCACTCTAACCCAGCGGTAAAAGAGCATCTGGCATCCAGCCAATTGAAATACTCTCCTTATGATCCTGAGACACAAGCATCCATGGCTGAATGGATCGCGGCTCAGATTACCCCTCAACAAGCGAACACTCATAATTATGGTATCAAAGATCATCTACACGCCCTGATTCCAAATCATCCTTACCAATACATTTGGATAAATACTGCCAGAAGTGACGACCACCTGACATTCGCTGAATACCGGGAATGGCTTATTCTTCTGTTTGAGAGTCAACTGGCTGTCATTCTTGAAGATTTACCGGTTTTTACAACCGGTGTTGATCGCACGGGAGCCAGACTGCCTGCTTTTCAAAAGCCATTCACCGTTAGAACAGCAGGATCAGGCCCATTAGATAGAAGACAGCCAAGCAAAAGAGGAGGAGAATCTAAACTTAGCCCTCCCACAAGCTCAAGCCCCTCTTTCAGTATGGTCAAAGCACATTCGGACGGCATAATGGAATGGAAAGCATCAGAGAAAAAAGGTGATTCCCGTTCATTTACTCAACCCTTTGTAGCCACTCATAGTGATGATCATCATTCCTCGCCTCGGTCCTTGCCGTTCGATGCGGAATTACATCTGCATCGAACGGCAAGGACCCATCATTCAATAGACAGAAGAAGGCGGCAAGAAACCAGGACAGGCGCTTCGAAAAGAGAATCAATTGCGGGTTGGAATGAGAAAAAAAAAGGCCGCAACTACATCTCCAGAACAGTCATCTCCAGAACAGTTATCTCCAGAACAGTTATCTCCAGAACTGTTATCTCCAGAACTGTTATCTCCAGAACTGTTATCTCCAGAACTGTTATCTCCAGAACTGTTATCTCCAGAACTGTTATCTCCAGAACTGTTATCTCCAGAACTGTTATCTCCAGAACTGTTATCTCCAGAACTGTTATCTCCAGAACAATTGATTGAACATGTCAAACAGATGTCACCCATCTCAGATGCTCTTATAAAATTGAATGAAGAATTAATAAAATGGCGATATCAATCTTCCAGAGTGCTCAGTGGAGAGCATCTATTAACTAATGATGTCCTTTCAAAAGCTATAAGAACGAATTTAGAATTTCTGAAGCAGAATAATGAAGATGATATACTGGATAAAGACTGGAAAAACCTTAGTGTATGGATAAGCCAAGGATTATCCCTGAATGATATTCTGGACATGCTTAATAAATATAGAAATCCATTAAACAGCGAGTTGTTTTTACTGTCGTTAATTTCACATCACCTTAATCCGACCAAAGTTGATAGTGTGCCTGAAGTATGGCAACAGTTCGAAGCGCGGCTTAAAAATCGTTGGCTTGGTCGTAATAATCTTTCCAAAAAAGACTTAATTGTACTTGTATATTACAAAATAACAAATTATAACCAATTTAAGATCCCTGTCCCTGAAATCATGGAAGACCTCGAAATGGCACGGCAATTGGTTGGTCACGACAATCCTGAGGAGCTTTCATACGTTTACTGGTGTGAGCGAACATTCTATACATTACAAGGTTATCCTAAAGAAGGAAATCCTATAAATAGGATGTTTGATGATATTAAACGTCTATTCGAAAAGGCTGATTATCTAGGCGCAATTACCACTGCCAATAGATTCATAAGTGAGAGACACGGGCATATTAGCCTACATATGAAGCAAAGCCTGGATACACAGCTGTTAAAATCTCATTCCGCTGAGTACGCCCTGAATGAAGTTCAATATCATAAAGATAAAGCAACTCAACTTCTGCCAAAGGAGCCGGAAGAACTGCAACCTCAGTCTCTTCCCATGATGATTATTGTTTACAATAACCTGGATATGTACTCCTCTACTCAGGAGGCTTGTATTCAATTTATCAATTACCTTACCCGTAATTTCTCTGGCCTAAGCTCGACGGAAAAAAAGAATCAACGTTCAAAAGTTATTCCTATCCTCCAACACCTAGCTGAAGCCACTGCAAAATCAAGCCTGAGTGAGAGTTTATGTTTGTATTATATTTTGCTGGGTGATCGATTTTCTTTAATATTCCCAGAATTCACTCCATCTAAACGTTGCAAAGACTTTCAAGAAAAACTTCGTCGTATAGGAGTGAATCCGTCATTATCTCTTCCTGAGTGGAGATTCCCTCCAATAATTAGTCATATGTTCCATACTTTAATTGGGCATGGATATTTCGATAAAGCCCAAGAGGTTGGTGATTTTCTTTTAAGTAGAGCAGGTGAAGAATTTATGTGGCGTAGTGGTTATTTTTCTGAAAATGGTTTTGACGAGTTTTATTCCAAACTCCATTCGAAACTAGCATATACACATTTTGCCATAGGGAACGAAGTCAGCATGGAAAAGCATTTTACTTCTACTACTATCAGTCCAGTTGTCAAAAATATTCTCCACGTATTATTATCTTCGTTTCCCCTGGCGCATCATTTAACTGAATCTGATTCAGATTATGAACGCTATCAGCTGATTGTATACAGCTACTACAAGTTGATTTACCTGACACGGCGGTTTCAACTTATAAAAGATGAAGAATACGTTGAAGAACAGCGAGCAGAGTTAAGGACGGATTTTTTTGAAATTTGGAGAACCGCGAAAAGGTTAATCGATGATGAAAATACTGATCAAAATATTTATTTTATGGCTGGCCGATTAAGTGATTATTTTTCAATACTTCCTCATATATTTCCAGGTGAAACCGCAAAAGCACATGAAATTCTTGATTCAAATGAATATTATGAAAAAGCAAAAAAAACAGCACCCAACTTCTTCTCTAGAAAACGAATTTTCTACCGACTGGAAAAAACGGTATTCAACCATGATGATGAGCATGTTGATGAGGATTCAGAAGATTAGCACATTATATATTAAATAAATTCACCGGAGAAAGCTGCGGAAAATCAGACCAAGGCTTCACGGTGAAAATCCAAAAAAAATTGATAGTTGGTGTGTGATTGACCATACTAACTCTTGCCTGTATTGCATCTGAATCAGCTATTCCGACGAATTGA
>CBDBOO010000100.1:0-26036 GCA_965208385.1 Endozoicomonas sp. | reverse complement strand
ACCACCGGTGAACCGCCCGGTGCGGACCCGCATGCCGGGTGGTGTGGGGAGGGTTGGAGAGAAACCAGCCCTTACCCGATTTATGCCTATACTGTGGGCAAAGCTTCAGGTGCTTAATATGAAACAGCTACTTAGAATTATCCAATTATGCTTTTTAGTTGTATTTTTACTGGTAGTTAGGGCGGCTAACTCTCAAGATGGCCTGCAAGTTCTTGTAGATGTAGTTGTTGCTGTTCTTACACAAAACATGATTGCCCAGCTTCCTTCACATGAAAATGCAAAGGCCCAGAACATGTTTGACCAGGTAATTCATGAACCTCAAACTGTCACACAAGAGCAGATACTACTGCTACCTCATAATGCGCTTCAAATACCAGGGCAACCCGCACAACTTCAGAGTCCCAGTGCACTTGTAGAAAATAGCATAGCTACAGTATTACAGCAGTTGAATTTGCACCAAATAACAGGGCTAAACCCTCCATATCAAGAAGAAGATATTGAATGGTTGGGAGAAGGACTTCAACTCATAATACCTTGCATTCTTAACAGTTGCATCGCAATACACCCTGAGCCAGAGCAAATCAGACAAGAAATAAAAGACAATATACATTTTTTTATTGAGCAACTGAGGCCGATTTGCTTTGAGGCATAACGCTTAGTAGATGTACCAATACAGAATACCCGTTATATAACGTTCTTTTCTGTACTGATACAGATAATACTCTTTTTTTGCAGCTGTTCCCGCTCTTTATACGACACCGGTAATAACCACGCTGACACAGGCTATGCCTCTCGGAGGAAAGCTCTATTAGGTGCTAAAAACCAATCCAAAACTGTGCGAGCCAGAAAAACCCAACTGCTTTGCATCCCTTGTGGCTCAAGGGGTACAAAAAAGAGCGGGAATCGCTGCTTTTTTTGCAGTGTTTTTGTGTATACAAAAGTTTTTTTGGGACATTCATATATTTTCACCAAACTGAATCCATTGGTAAGTGAATAATTATTTAAGTTTTTTGTTGAATATATGGATGTCGCTTTTATTCCTTGAATATATGTATGTCCCTATTATTCATTTAATCTTGATTTTCAGAATTTCCAAAACCATCTCGTGCACCTGAGAGAAACCCAGAACCCCTGATGCTGGTGAAAACCCTGCAATGCCTCCATTAACTTGGATAAACGATTCTCCATTCTTTATATGATTGGAATACTTAATAAGAATATTTTTTTCGTCGTTAACAAGGTGTTCAGTTAAGTTTTCTTTAAGAGCATCTGATATGTTCTTATGGCCATCGTCACTAAGTCTTTTGATTAGTTGCTCTTTGAGTGATCCTTCCATAGCAGACCTGTAATATTTAGTAACTATTCAGCTGTAGATCGTAGCTAAGTTTTTTGGGGACATCCATATATTTTCACCAAACTGAATCCATTGGTAAGTGAACAATTATTTAAGTTTTGTGTTGAATATATGGATGTCCTTTTATTTTGATCAGGGTAGGTTCTAAATTCTTCAAGTGACACTACAGCAGGATTAATCTCATTTTCCGACGAGATCGAGTTCACAAGCTTGCCTATTTCCCGCAAAATTTCCGAATTGATTTTGTTGACCAAGATGCAGAGATCGACATCGCTCTCAGAAGTTTGATCTCCACGGGCAAAACTTCCTACCATTACAACCGAGACTAGATTTACATCTAGCTTCTTGCTGACAGCATCCGCGAATTGTTTTATGGAGTCTGGTATCATTTATCTATGCCTAAAGGTTAAATCTTTGACTGTCCCTTTTATCTTTTTAGTGATAATGCAACATTAACGGGAACTGCTTCCCTTTCTATTTCTCTATGAAACCCGGTTAAAGCAAGCTCTGGAAAAATACACAAATCAGCCTTTTTCTCAGATGATGATTTTATTACGCTAACTATTCTTGAAACATTTTCGCCAGAAGTCCACTCCATTGATCCTTGGCTAATAGAGAAAAGCAATTTCTTCATTATTTATAACTTCCTATGGTCAAATCTTTGGGTGTTCCTTTTGTTTTCCCAAACTGAATCCATTGGTAAGTGAACAATTATTTAATTTTTGTGTTGAATATATGGATGTCCCTTTTATTCTCATGGCGTAGTTCGAAAACACCGGGAATTAATCAGGCATTGTCGAATGCTTATTTAAAATCGCAGGGGTTGTACGCACTACGCGACGGATGGATCAAGCTTCACCATTCCTGATGAACCGCCCGGTGCGGAGCCGCTTGCCGGGTGGTGGTGTGTCATGAGAACAGAGTCGGTCTGTTCGTAACGGGTGTGTGATTTAAACAATGTCAAGAAAAACGACTACACTAGTATGGTCGTATAGGCTTTTTGGCGTTGGGAAATATGTACAGCTCAGTCCTTTCATCCAACGATGAAATCACAGAAATCGTTATCAAAATCCCGCACAATCGCTCAATGGTGGATTTCGAAAATCATTTGCAAGATGCCTTAAATGAAGCGGGACAACTGGGAACAAAAAAGCAACTTGAGTGGCTTGATACTGACGGTTCTCCCATTACGCTTGGCAATGTTCGGTTGACCAGTAAAAGTAAAAAAGAATTGAAGGTTTATGAAACTCCATGGGGAGCGGTTAGGGTCAATCGTTTTATCTATCAAAGTCGTGAAGGCGGTGCTATTTATTGTCCCCTTGATCAATCTGCACGAATTGTTGTTAATTCAACCCCGCGACATGCCTGCATGGTCAGTTGGAAGTTTGCCCACATGCCTTCCACTGAAGTAGAGCAAGATTTTCTAAGAAACCACGGACGTAAAATCCATCGAAGAACCGCTAAAGACCTGGCAGAAGTTGTTGCCAGTATTGCTCAGGCCAAAGAAAAATCCTGGACTTATGAATTACCGGATTTACCCGAGCCAGTAGCCACAGTTAGCTTGGGGCTGGATGGTGCAAACTTGCTTTATAAAGAGGGCTACAGAATTGCAATGTGCGGAACTATTGCGCTTTATGATGAAGAAGAAAATCGAATGCACACGGTGTACGCTGCCGCTGCCCCCGAATACGGAAAAGAAACTTTTATAAGGCGGTTCTCTTCTGACATTGAGAAAATGAAGTCTCGTTTTCCTGATGCCACTTACGTTGGAGTTGCTGATGGGGCGCCAGATAATTGGACGTTTCTTGAGCCTGTTACATCGATTCAAATTCTGGATTTTTATCACGTTAGCGAATATGTGGCAGAAGCGGCAGAAGCTATATATCCGGGTAAAAAAATGCAGAATGAACGCAAAGCCTGGTCAAGATCAACACTGCACGATTTTAAAAACATCCCTGGTAAGGCAAAACGTTTATCGTTGGAATTAAAGAAAGCTGCTCCCGGGAATAAACGTCTTGTTTCTAAAGAAAAACTGGATAAAGCCAGAACTAATTTCAAAAATCACTGGCACCAAATGATTTCATCCAGAAGCGTTGGAAATGAAGTTACCAATTGGTTCTGGTGTAACAGAAGCTGCTTGCAAAACGCTGGTTAAGCAGCGCATGTGTAAGTCAGGCATGCGATGGAAGGAACAAGGGGCGTCATTGCTATTAACATTACGAGCTCTGGCGAAGTCAACGGGTTATTGGGATGCTTTCTGGTCGAAGATGGATCGCTACGGGTTTCCAGTGGCTCACAACCTGCATGCCTGACATTATTCAAGTTCACACACCCTTCGTAACTGTAATTGAGATGGAGGTGGGCCCTCCGGTGGCGGCTTCTGGAAGCGACCACCAAACCACTGTGAGCTGCGTTGATTAAGAGTCAGGGTGGTGAGCGTCACAGGAAAAGGCGCACCTAGATTGCGTCAGGTATGAGTTCGGGAGATGAACGCAAGTGAACCATTGATGCCGTGTCGTAAGCGTATATATCGACATCAAAAATGAGGGGCACCACTACCTTATGATAAGTTCAGGGGTTATCCAGTTACTGCCTGAGCGGTGTCCGGCACAAAGATGGCATGAACCGATTTCAGGCTCTTTTATGGAACATGAGAACCTGTCGCTCTGGTGTTAAGGGAGCCAGCCAAGCTGACAAACAGCAAGGCTCAGAGTACCAATACAGAGCACAGGGGCGGATCAGCTCGTAGTAGTGTTGAAGCATCTGTAATGGATGTGGAGCAAAGGGGCTGACTTATCCAGCGGAAGGAGTAGATCAACCGCTTTATTGGACATGAATCTATGACGGAAGCAAAACCGTTCACAATTTCTAAAGCGCTTGTCAATCAATATTGGCGAAGCGTGAAAGCGAACAAAGGTGCGGCCGGTATCCATGGTCAGTATCTGGCTGACTTTGAAACCCATTTAGGCAAGAACCTGTACAAAATATGGAACAGAATGTCATCGGGCAGTTACTTTCCTCCCCCCGTCATGCGTGTAGCCATCGACAAGAAAGATGGAGGCACGAGGCTGCTGGCGTTCTTGTTGATGAAGACGACGGTAGCCGACCGTGTAGCCCAAACTGTGGTAAAGCTGATAGTCGAGCCATCAGTGGAACCTGTATTTCATGGTAACTCCTACGGCTACAGACCTAACCGCTCAGCGCATCAGGCGTTGGCATTAGCTCGAAAACGCTGCTGGCGACACTCTTGATGACTGGAGAAGGGGTCATTGATCTGGATATCAAAGGGTTTTTCGATAATCTGGATCATCGAACTCATCATGCGAGCAGTGGAACATCACTTCAGGGAACCTTGGTTATTGTTGTAGGTCAAACGTTGGCTTCAGGCTCCGGTTGAAAATGAAAGCCATTTGTGTCAGCGCGTAAAAGGAACGCCACAAGTGGGAGTTATTAGCCCATTGTTGGCAAACCTGTCCATGCATTATGCGTTTGATCATTGGTTGGAATATAATATCGACAATGTCTGGTTTGAGCGTTTTGCTGATGATGCGGTAAGTCATTGTCACAGTAAACAAGAAGCATGTGTTCACGATGGAAGCAGTAAGACGTCGTTTACTCGACTGTGGTCTTACATTGCATCCGGAAAAGACGAAACTGGTTTACTGTAAGGATGAGGACAGAACAGAAACGCATGAAAACACATCTTTTGATTTTCTAAGTTATACATTCAGAACGAGATTAGCCAGAAACCGGTATGGGAAATTCTTTCCCAACTTCTTGCCAGCGATGAGCAAGGCATCCGCCCAGCGTATCAAAGACAAGATAAGGGAGTTAGAAATTCCCACGAAACGATCATTGTACTCTCTTGAAGAGCTTGCAAAACTGATCAATCCACGTGTTCAGGGCTGGATCAACTACTTTGGAAAATTTTATCCATCAGAGTTGAGAAGAGTATTGTCATATGTGGAAGCCACTCTGGTTCGATGGGCTATGGGAAAATACAAGAAATTGAGGGGCAGAAAGAAGCGTGCAGCTCGATGTTTGGGGCGCATCGCTCAGAAAGCTCCTTGGTTAATGGCACATTGGCGAGCAGGCTGTGTGTCAGCGGTTGGATAAGAAGAGCCGGATGAATCGAGAGGTTCAAGTCCGGATCTGTGAGCAACTGACGGGGAGGTTCCGCCGGTTGACTCGACTGGGGAGGGCTGGAGAAAAACCAGACCTCTGGCTACCCGATTTAGTGCTAGCTGCATGAAAATCACACCATGTTTAGGAGTACGTTTTTGGATGCAATATGTCATTGTAGGACCTTTTGCTCCTGAACCCATTTGGTTTCCATGCGAAGATAGAAATTGGGGTTGTAATAATCATTGAAACTACACATGCTACCAGCAATACTTCATATTGAATGTAAAAATTTAATTGCAGAACCTCTTCTTAAGATAATTCACAATCGCTAGCTAGTAGCTTGGCATTCATGAACCAAGATAAACCCCATGCTTATACGACAGTCGGTAACAGCTGCTATCTGAAGCTACTTCACCTTTAATCGAATGAAGCTCAGCTACAAAGCTGTTCTACGTGTTGAGACAGGTAATCACTTCCTAAAAACTCGTCACCTTGTTTATTTCACTGTTGCACTGCTAAATCTGGCACTGAGCAGATAATATCGTCCTGCGTGATACCAAGGGGTTCATAAGCTAAGAAACGTAGCAAAAAATGCTGTTCATAGCTCGTCTCTCGAAATGGGCACTAACGTCCTAAATACAGGTTTCATCAATTCGTAGGCATGCACCTGGATTTTTTTGGTACGCCCGGCATGGGTTCATTGAACTTATGGGGTGCAAGTCCCCTGCATGGGTAAACCAGCATCTGACTGGCGGCTAAAGACGCCTAGCTAGATGATAACCACTACAGAATACCCGTTAAGGCAACGTGCAATTCTCGTAGAGATTGTGCAGAGGCATGTTGGCAAAAGTGCGAGCCGACGGACATCCAAATCGTTACCAAGGCTGACTTCTCGTGGTAAGTGAACAAAGATCATTTAAAGCCCTCTGTGTTGAGAGATACGGTAAATGCGGCTTTTATTCGGTTTTATGCACTCAGAGTTCATGTGTATTGTCAGGCTATGATCCCGCTCAACATGTTGATCGGTCAACTCCCTAGTTCTCAGCCACTGGCGTACAACAGTGCTTATAAAGTAGTGATTCACTAAATCTTGTATATTGCATCTGTTCGATTGCCCAAACCCGAACAACCGATTTGTTCCTGGGATGCAATTTCATGGTCATTGAAGATATGTGGAGCAGAGGCCATAGTAGTTTTCGACAGGACTTTAGTGCTCAACAACCTGACGGGAACATAGCCGTATTGACATTATGAGGAAGCCACACACCCTCATAGGCTAATGTGCCGACCGGCTACTCAGAATTGGCGACAGTTTATGAAACGTGCAGCTCGATGTAACATTGAGTGTGCATCGAACTCAGAAAGCTCCTTGGACTAAGGCACATTGAGCGAGCAAGGCTGACAGTGTCAGCAGGCTGGACTAAGAAGAGCTGAATCGAGAGGTTCAAGACCGGATCTGTGAACAACTGACCGGTGCGGACCCGCCGCCGTGGTGACTCGACTGGGGAGGGCTGGAGAAAAACCAGACCTCTGGCTACCCGATGTACGCCGGCTTACTGGTTGCCAATGAGTTATGGGGATCGCAAGTCCCTCTGTCCATAAACAGACTCATCTGACTGGCGGTCAAAGGATTCTTGACTGCTGATGATAACCACTAGCTTAAGGCAAAGTGCAATCTCGTGAGAGATTGTAAGGCAGTGTGACTGCAATTGTGCGAGCCGACGGTCAGAAATCAGGTTTATTGCAAGCCCATGACTTCACGTGGTCGAGTGAAGCCATCTAGATTCAACTAGCCCTCTGCGTTTGAGAGATACGGTAACATGCGGACAATTGTGCACGTGACAGTTCATGTAACTTTATCCGAGGAGATCTTTTGCTCATACATGCGATCTTTCAAGTTCCAGTTCTCAGCCAGCTGGTCAATATTGCTGGTTGGTAATGCAGTGATAACATCACCCTTGTTCGAGCAAACCCGTTACAATTTTATAGTCCCCTAGTGCTAGCTAATTTTGCATGGTATTCTGATCAGAAGTTTCTTTTTCGCATTGAGGTCAAAGTAGTTGCTCGACAAGGTGTCACCTTGAAGGGCCAAACATGGGCGGTCGATGTACATTTTAAGAGGAGTCTGATTCCCTCAGCACAAATCTCCGTAAGGCTGTATACATTGTTGCTGGCCAGCTTCAAAGAATCTGTAACCACTCTTTGAACCAATTATCTATTTCAGTCAAGCGCACTGGAACCCGCCAACTCTAGTGCAAAGCACTTTCAAAAAGGTCAGAAGTATTCTTCGGGTGCACCAAGGTATCTGATGGTGTCACCGTTGAGGCTTATCCTGACCTTGCTAAAAATACATTTTGAGTCGGTCTAAGTGCGTAACCTTAGATTGATAGATGGAGGATTTATAGGAATATACGCCCGTTCAGAAGGGCAACCATAGAGAAGCTCGATGGCTGGAATACGTCTGATATAACCAATACCACTGTTCAGGACAGGGTTATCTGCGTCAGGCCATTGTGACTGTGCTGAACCCGATCTGTGGATCCCGGTTTCTTCCCCAAACAGTTTTGGCTAGCTTCTTGACCAGGAAAGTCAAACCCAAAGAAGTTCGTCAGGCTAAAACAACTCAATCAAACAGGGTCTGATCATGCCGTCGAATGTGAAATGAGGCTTTACTCCCAGAACTGAATAGCGTTGCAAATAGTGAACCATTGATGCTAATGATGTCGAGGGTCTCTAAACGTAATGATATCAATCGACAAACGTCATAAAACTCGAAATTACAACTCGGTTGCTACCTTTCCCCATGCAAATCCAAGTTTCATGATTCCATGGGCATAAGACATATCCACAAGGATAGGTTACTGCCTGAGCGGTGTTCCCATTGTCGCCTTTACTGTCGAATATCCTGCTTGATGATCTGCCGCATAGAACTGGAATACTCGAGGTTTTACCTCAGGCTCTTATTGCGATGACTTTATTATTCGTCATTTCCAATCTGAGAGAAGTTAACCCTTAAAGCTCTTACTAAATCCCTGGCTAGGTTTTCTTCAGGTGGCAAATAATTATCAAGAAATTTGTCATCAATATGAAGTGCTTGAGAATGTAGTGTATTTGAATGTACATTCAGGGAAGTTTGACCCCATTAGGTAGCAATCTTTAAATGATGCACCTGTAAAAGTACATCTTATAAATCTACAATTACGAAAATAACATGCAGAGAAATTTGTTTGATTAAAGTTTACAGCTGTGAATGTTTTACCTACTGCAAACACACGCTCGAATATCTTTCTCGAATAATTAGCTTCTGACGGATTTTCCGAAAATTCTTTATCTTCAATTTTATCTTTTATATGTTCTATTAATGCCATTCCGAAATACTCAATGCTTATTGGAACGGCTAACGCTTAAGTTCAGATGTACGACAAAGGACCTCAAACAATAGGCAGCTGCCGAGGGAATGATTCGGGTCGATTGCAATCTTTTTTTGACTTAGGCGTTTTGTACGGAATACCCAAAGTTTTTTGGGGAGCATTGCAGATACCAGTCACAAAGGGTATATGGATCTAAGTGTTCGAATGTCAGTCGTTTGTGTTCAGCAGGCATTAAACTCGATTCCTTGTCTAATCTTGGGTTGTTATCACTACGCGACTTCATGGATCAAGCTTTCACCATTCCTGATGAACCGCCCGGTGCGGAGCCGCATGCCGGGTGGTGGTGTGTCATGAGAACAGAGTCGGTCTGTTCGTAACTGTAATTGAGATGGAGGTGGGCCCTCCGGTGGCGGCTTCTGGAAGCGACCACCAAACCACTGTGAGCTGCGTTGATTAAGAGTCAGGGTGGTGAGCGTCACAGAAAAGGCGCAACTAGATTGCGTCAGGTATGAGTTCGGGAGATGAACGCAAGTGAACCATTGATGACGTGTCGTAAGCGTATATATCGACATCAAAAATGAGGGGCACCACTACCTTATGATAAGTTCAGGGGTTATCCAGTTACTGCCTGAGCGGTGTCCGGCACAAAGATGGCATGAACCGATTTCAGGCTCTTTTATGGAACATGAGAACCTGTCGCTCTGGTGTTAAGGGAGCCAGCCAAGCTGACAAACAGCAAGGCTCAGAGTACCAATACAGAGCACAGGGGCGGATCAGCTCGTAGTAGTGTTGAAGCATCTGTAATGGATGTGGAGCAAAGGGGCTGACTTATCCAGCGGAAGGAGTAGATCAACCGATTTATTGGAATGAATCTATGACGGAAGCAAAACCGTTCACAATTTCTAAAGAGCTTGTCTATCAAGCCTGGCGAAGCGTGAAAGCGAACAAAGGTGCTGCCGGTATTGATGGTCAGTCTCTGGCTGACTTTGAAACCCATTTAGGCAAGAACCTGTACAAAATATGGAACAGAATGTCATCGGGCAGTTACTTTCCTCCCCCCGTCATGCGTGTAGCCATCGACAAGAAAGATGGAGGCACGAGGCTGCTGGGAGTACCGACGGTAGCCGACCGTGTAGCCCAAACTGTGGTAAAGCTGATAGTCGAGCCATTAGTGGAACCTGTATTTCATGAAAACTCCTACGGCTACAGACCTAACCGCTCAGCGCATCAGGCGTTGGCGTTAGCTCGAAAACGCTGCTGGCGACACTCTTGATGATGGAGAAGGGGTCATTGATCTGGATATCAAAGGTTTTTTCGATAATCTGGATCATAAACTCATCATGCGAGCAGTGGAACATCACATCAGGGAACCTTGGGTATTGTTGTACATCAAACGTTGGCTTCAGGCTCCGGTTGAAAATGAAAGTCAGGAGTGTCCGCGCGTAAAAGGAACGCCACAAGGGGGAGTTATTAGCCCATTGTTGGCAAACCTGTTCATGCATTATGCGTTTGATCATTGGTTGGAATGTAATATCCAGAATGTCTGGTTTGAGCGTTTTGCTGATGATGCGGTTATTCATTGTCACAGTAAACAAGAAGCAGAGTTCACGCTGGAAGCAGTAAGACGTCGTTTACTCGACTGTGGTCTTACATTGCATCCGGAAAAGACGAAACTGGTTTACTGTAAGGATGAGGACAGAACAGAAACGCATGAAAACACATCTTTTGATTTTCTAAGTTATACATTCAGAACGAGATTAGCCAGAAACCGGTATGGGAAATTCTTTCCCAACTTCTTGCCAGCGATGAGCAAGGCATCCGCCCAGCGTATCAAAGACAAGATAAGGGAGTTAGAAATTCCCACGAAACGATCATTGTACTCTCTTGAAGAGCTTGCAAAACTGATCAATCCACGTGTTCAGGGCTGGATCAACTACTTTGGAAAATTTTATCCATCAGAGTTGAGAAGAGTATTGTCATATGTGGAAGCCACTCTGGTTCGATGGGCTATGGGAAAATACAAGAAATTGAGGGGCAGAAAGAAGCGTGCAGCTCGATGTTTGGGGCGCATCGCTCAGAAAGCTCCTTGGTTAATGGCACATTGGCGAGCAGGCTGTGTGTCAGCGGTTGGATAAGAAGAGCCGGATGAATCGAGAGGTTCAAGTCCGGATCTGTGAGCAACTGACGGGGAGGTTCCGCCGGTTGACTCGACTGGGGAGGGCTGGAGAAAAACCAGCCCTTACCCGATTTATACGCATTCTCTATTGTATGTAGGAACCTGTAGGTGGTAATAGCATATCAATTGGGCGCATATATCCATTAACGGAGTCTATATCTGATTGGTTTTTAGTGCCAAAGGCCAATTCAGGTAAACGTATATTTTGTACCAGTTCTAATGTAGAGCTATTTGCTGGATCCCATAGCTGCTTTATATGAGTGATTGTTTGGAAATATATAACACCTTGAGCCATAGACATAAATATTTCGTTTCCGACATATAGCATGGCTTGTAAAACACACTCAGTTTTAGATGATCTTAATACTGCCATATCTCCGGGTTTAAGATCTTCTATGGTGATCACATGAGAGTCAACGTTGAATCCTAGTCCTGTAAAATCTGTTATTCCCTTGTTAAGAAAAAAAGCAAATGAAAAGCCATTTGGAGATTTTGTTTCTTTCTGATCTTCTTCAATAAAACTTTTTCCTGTTTCAGCTAATAATCGATATGGGTTTGTAGAGTAGTTTACACAACTCGCAGAACCATTCTTTAACCATTTCAATAATCGTTCTTGAATAGTTTCACTTAATACAACCTCAGACATATCGTCATCAAAGTCAAAAAAGACTCTATCGATAGAGGCGTGTATATGGTTTCCTTCAGATATCCCATCTGACTCTAGACCGTTAAATAATATTGGAATAACACTTAAACTAGTAAGCCTAGTATTAGGAAAATAAACAGATTTTGTCCTTTCCATGCTTGATAATATTGTGATTTTCAATGTACCAGAATAACTTGTTATGGAGGTAAAAAATAATGCTATCGCTATAAATAATCGCATTTTCATCATGATACAGAAAGCTCCTTTCAATTTGATATATTGACATTGAGCTTAATAATGTAGCAAATCGCTGCAAGCGTATAACGCCAAATTAAGCGGCGCCGCCGCAGGCGGCGTCCGGTGGAGCTGCGAAGTAGCGGAACGAACTTGAATTTTTTGGTACGCCCGGCATGGGCATGAACTTATGGGGTGCAAGTCCCCTGTGGGTAAACCAGCATCTGACTGGCGGTAAAGACGCCTGCTGATGATAACCACTAGCTTAAGGCAAGTGCAATCTCGTGAGAGATTGTGCGGAGGCAGTCTGACTGCAAAAGTGCGAGCCGACGGACAGAAATCGCATACAAGGCCGACTTCTCGTGGGCGAGTGAGCCAAAGATCACAAAGCCCTCTGGTTTGAGAGATACGGTAAATGCGGCGGTTGTGCACTGACAGTTCATGTTCTTATCCGGGGAGATCTGCTCAACATGCGATCGGTCAATCCCAGTTCTCAGCCACTGGTTACAACAGGCTCGGCGAGCAGTGATTCATCACCCTGTTCGAGCAAACCCGATGACAACCGATAGCGCCTGCAGGAGCAATTTTGCATGGTGATTGGACAGAAGTCAGCAGAGGCCATAGTAGTTGTTCGACAGGAGTCGTCAACGAAGGGCTGAACATAGAAAGCAGAGAGGAGTCATTTGCCCTCAATAGCGAATGTGCCGACCGGCTCTTACTCGATATTGGCGACAGTTTATGAAACCAGCTCTGGTTAACATTGAGTGTGCATGGAACCAAACCTTGGACTCAAGAATGAGGATAAAGGTGACAGTTACAGGCTACTGAACTCAATGAAGGTTAAAACTTTCTGTGAACCGCCCGGTGCGGACCCGCAAGCCGTGGTGGTGTGGGGAGGGCTGGAGAAAAACCAGCCCTTACCCGATGTACGCCCGGCATGGGCATGAACTTATGGGGTGCAAGTCCCCTGTGGGTAAACCAGCATCTGACTGGCGGTAAAGACGCCTGCTGATGATAACCACTAGCTTAAGGCAAGTGCAATCTCGTGAGAGATTGTGCGGAGGCAGTCTGACTGCAAAAGTGCGAGCCGACGGACAGAAATCGCATACAAGGCCGACTTCTCGTGGGCGAGTGAGCCAAAGATCACAAAGCCCTCTGGTTTGAGAGATACGGTAAATGCGGCGGTTGTGCACTGACAGTTCATGTTCTTATCCGGGGAGATCTGCTCAACATGCGATCGGTCAATCCCAGTTCTCAGCCACTGGTTACAACAGGCTCGGCGAGCAGTGATTCATCACCCTGTTCGAGCAAACCCGATGACAACCGATAGCGCCTGCAGGAGCAATTTTGCATGGTGATTGGACAGAAGTCAGCAGAGGCCATAGTAGTTGTTCGACAGGAGTCGTCAACGAAGGGCTGAACATAGAAAGCAGAGAGGAGTCATTTGCCCTCAATAGCGAATGTGCCGACCGGCTCTTACTCGATATTGGCGACAGTTTATGAAACCAGCTCTGGTTAACATTGAGTGTGCATGGAACCAAACCTTGGACTCAAGAATGAGGATAAAGGTGACAGTTACAGGCTACTGAACTCAATGAAGGTTAAAACTTTCTGTGAACCGCCCGGTGCGGACCCGCAAGCCGTGGTGGTGGTGTGTCATGAGAACAGAGTCGGTCTGTTCGTAACTGTAATTGAGATGGAGGTGGGCCCTCCGGTGGCGGCTTCTGGAAGCGACCACCAAACCACTGTGAGCTGCGTTGATTAAGAGTCAGGGTGGTGAGCGTCACAGAAAAGGCGCAACTAGATTGCGTCAGGTATGAGTTCGGGAGATGAACGCAAGTGAACCATTGATGACGTGTCGTAAGCGTATATATCGACATCAAAAATGAGGGGCACCACTACCTTATGATAAGTTCAGGGGTTATCCAGTTACTGCCTGAGCGGTGTCCGGCACAAAGATGGCATGAACCGATTTCAGGCTCTTTTATGGAACATGAGAACCTGTCGCTCTGGTGTTAAGGGAGCCAGCCAAGCTGACAAACAGCAAGGCTCAGAGTACCAATACAGAGCACAGGGGCGGATCAGCTCGTAGTAGTGTTGAAGCATCTGTAATGGATGTGGAGCAAAGGGGCTGACTTATCCAGCGGAAGGAGTAGATCAACCGATTTATTGGAATGAATCTATGACGGAAGCAAAACCGTTCACAATTTCTAAAGAGCTTGTCTATCAAGCCTGGCGAAGCGTGAAAGCGAACAAAGGTGCTGCCGGTATTGATGGTCAGTCTCTGGCTGACTTTGAAACCCATTTAGGCAAGAACCTGTACAAAATATGGAACAGAATGTCATCGGGCAGTTACTTTCCTCCCCCCGTCATGCGTGTAGCCATCGACAAGAAAGATGGAGGCACGAGGCTGCTGGGAGTACCGACGGTAGCCGACCGTGTAGCCCAAACTGTGGTAAAGCTGATAGTCGAGCCATTAGTGGAACCTGTATTTCATGAAAACTCCTACGGCTACAGACCTAACCGCTCAGCGCATCAGGCGTTGGCGTTAGCTCGAAAACGCTGCTGGCGACGAGACTGGGTCATTGATCTGGACATCAAAGGTTTTTTCGATAATCTGGATCATAAACTCATCATGCGAGCAGTGGAACATCACATCAGGGAACCTTGGGTATTGTTGTACATCAAACGTTGGCTTCAGGCTCCGGTTGAAAATGAAAGTCAGGAGTGTCCGCGCGTAAAAGGAACGCCACAAGGGGGAGTTATTAGCCCATTGTTGGCAAACCTGTTCATGCATTATGCGTTTGATCATTGGTTGGAATGTAATATCCAGAATGTCTGGTTTGAGCGTTTTGCTGATGATGCGGTTATTCATTGTCACAGTAAACAAGAAGCAGAGTTCACGCTGGAAGCAGTAAGACGTCGTTTACTCGACTGTGGTCTTACATTGCATCCGGAAAAGACGAAACTGGTTTACTGTAAGGATGAGGACAGAACAGAAACGCATGAAAACACATCTTTTGATTTTCTAAGTTATACATTCAGAACGAGATTAGCCAGAAACCGGTATGGGAAATTCTTTCCCAACTTCTTGCCAGCGATGAGCAAGGCATCCGCCCAGCGTATCAAAGACAAGATAAGGGAGTTAGAAATTCCCACGAAACGATCATTGTACTCTCTTGAAGAGCTTGCAAAACTGATCAATCCACGTGTTCAGGGCTGGATCAACTACTTTGGAAAATTTTATCCATCAGAGTTGAGAAGAGTATTGTCATATGTGGAAGCCACTCTGGTTCGATGGGCTATGGGAAAATACAAGAAATTGAGGGGCAGAAAGAAGCGTGCAGCTCGATGTTTGGGGCGCATCGCTCAGAAAGCTCCTTGGTTAATGGCACATTGGCGAGCAGGCTGTGTGTCAGCGGTTGGATAAGAAGAGCCGGATGAATCGAGAGGTTCAAGTCCGGATCTGTGAGCAACTGACGGGGAGGTTCCGCCGGTTGACTCGACTGGGGAGGGCTGGAGAAAAACCAGCCCTTACCCGATGTACGCCCGGCATGGGCATGAACTTATGGGGTGCAAGTCCCCTGTGGGTAAACCAGCATCTGACTGGCGGTAAAGACGCCTGCTGATGATAACCACTAGCTTAAGGCAAGTGCAATCTCGTGAGAGATTGTGCGGAGGCAGTCTGACTGCAAAAGTGCGAGCCGACGGACAGAAATCGCATACAAGGCCGACTTCTCGTGGGCGAGTGAGCCAAAGATCACAAAGCCCTCTGGTTTGAGAGATACGGTAAATGCGGCGGTTGTGCACTGACAGTTCATGTTCTTATCCGGGGAGATCTGCTCAACATGCGATCGGTCAATCCCAGTTCTCAGCCACTGGTTACAACAGGCTCGGCGAGCAGTGATTCATCACCCTGTTCGAGCAAACCCGATGACAACCGATAGCGCCTGCAGGAGCAATTTTGCATGGTGATTGGACAGAAGTCAGCAGAGGCCATAGTAGTTGCTCGACAAGCGTCGTCAACGAAGGGCCAAACATCGATGACAAAGAGGAGTCTGATTCCCTCAGCACAGTGCAGCCGAACGGCGATACATTGTTGCTGGCGAAAGAATCTGTAACCAGCTTTGAACCAAGATCTATTAAGTTGCGCACTGGAACCCGCCAACCTAGTGAAAGCATGGAAAAAGGTCAAAAGTAACAAGGGTGCACCGGGTATTGATGGTGTCACCGTTGAGGCTTATCCTGACCTTGCTAAACAACATTGGCCGTCAGTGCGTCAAGCCTTATTGGATGGAGCTTATAGGCCATCGCCCGTTCTTCGGGCAACCATAGAGAAGCCCGATGGCGGAATACGTCTGTTAGGAATACCGACGGTTCAGGACAGGGTTATCCAGCAGGCCATTGTGCAAGTGCTGACCCCGATCTTTGATCCCGGTTTTTCCCCAAACAGTTTTGGCTACAGACCAGGAAAGTCAGCCCATGACGGAGTTCGTCAGGTAAAACAACTGATCAAACAGGGTCTGCATCATGCCGTCGACGTTGATCTGAGTGAATTCTTTGATACCGTCAACCATGATGTGATGATGTCGAGGGTCTCAGAAAAAGTCGTAAGATTCACGACAAACGTCTACTTAAATTAATCGGTTGCTACCTGCGTGCTGGAGTCATGATTGATGGGCATATCTATCCCACAAGGATAGGTATGCCGCAAGGTGGCCCATTGTCGCCTTTACTGTCGAATATCCTGCTTGATGATCTTGACAAGGAACTGGAATATCGAGGTCATTGCTTTGCTCGTTATTGCGATGACTTTATTATTCTCGTTGGCAGCCAGCGAGCAGGTGACCGGGTAATGCAGAGCATTAACCGCTATCTTGAACGCAAGCTGAAGTTGAAGGTAAACGAGACTAAAAGCACAGTGGTTAAAGCCACGAAAGCTGAATTTCTGAGTTTCACCTTCACAGGGAAGAAAATACGCTGGTCAGAGAAAAGCTTAAACCGCTTCAAACAGAAGGTTCTAAAACTCACCGGTCGTAGCTGGGGAGTCTCAATGGAATACCGTCTGAAAAAGCTGATCGGATATATCCGAGGCTGGATGGGTTATTTTAAGATAACCGAGTATTACCGGCCCATTCCGAAGCTGGATCAATGGATACGTCGGCGAATTCGTTGTTGTTTTATCAAACAATGGCGCAAGCCGAAAACCCGTTTCAAAAATTTAATCAGGTTAGGCGTTGACCGAATCAAAGCCGCGATGATTGCAGCCAGCAGCAAAGGGTATTATCGATTAAGCAAAACGTATGCGGTTCAGCAGGCATTAAACGACAGTTATCTTAGTAATCTTGGGCTTGTTTCACTGAAAGACTTATGGATCAGGTTTCACCACCACCGGTGAACCGCCCGGTGCGGACCCGCATGCCGGGTGGTGTGGGGAGGGTTGGAGAGAAACCAGCCCTTACCCGATTTATGCCTATACTGTGGGCAAAGCTTCAGGTGCTTAATATGAAACAGCTACTTAGAATTATCCAATTATGCTTTTTAGTTGTATTTTTACTGGTAGTTAGGGCGGCTAACTCTCAAGATGGCCTGCAAGTTCTTGTAGATGTAGTTGTTGCTGTTCTTACACAAAACATGATTGCCCAGCTTCCTTCACATGAAAATGCAAAGGCCCAGAACATGTTTGACCAGGTAATTCATGAACCTCAAACTGTCACACAAGAGCAGATACTACTGCTACCTCATAATGCGCTTCAAATACCAGGGCAACCCGCACAACTTCAGAGTCCCAGTGCACTTGTAGAAAATAGCATAGCTACAGTATTACAGCAGTTGAATTTGCACCAAATAACAGGGCTAAACCCTCCATATCAAGAAGAAGATATTGAATGGTTGGGAGAAGGACTTCAACTCATAATACCTTGCATTCTTAACAGTTGCATCGCAATACACCCTGAGCCAGAGCAAATCAGACAAGAAATAAAAGACAATATACATTTTTTTATTGAGCAACTGAGGCCGATTTTGCTTTGAGGCATAACGCTTAGTAGATGTACCAATACAGAATACCCGTTATATAACGTTCTTTTCTGTACTGATACAGATAATACTCTTTTTTTGCAGCTGTTCCCGCTCTTTATACGACACCGGTAATAACCACGCTGACACAGGCTATGCCTCTCGGAGGAAAGCTCTATTAGGTGCTAAAAACCAATCCAAAACTGTGCGAGCCAGAAAAACCCAACTGCTTTGCATCCCTTGTGGCTCAAGGGGTACAAAAAAGAGCGGGAATCGCTGCTTTTTTTGCAGTGTTTTTGTGTATACAAAAGTTTTTTTGGGACATTCATATATTTTCACCAAACTGAATCCATTGGTAAGTGAATAATTATTTAAGTTTTTTGTTGAATATATGGATGTCGCTTTTATTCCTTGAATATATGTATGTCCCTATTATTCATTTAATCTTGATTTTCAGAATTTCCAAAACCATCTCGTGCACCTGAGAGAAACCCAGAACCCCCTGATGCTGGTGAAAACCCTGCAATGCCTCCATTAACTTGGATAAACGATTCTCCATTCTTTATATGATTGGAATACTTAATAAGAATATTTTTTTCGTCGTTAACAAGGTGTTCAGTTAAGTTTTCTTTAAGAGCATCTGATATGTTCTTATGGCCATCGTCACTAAGTCTTTTGATTAGTTGCTCTTTGAGTGATCCTTCCATAGCAGACCTGTAATATTTAGTAACTATTCAGCTGTAGATCGTAGCTAAGTTTTTTGGGGACATCCATATATTTTCACCAAACTGAATCCATTGGTAAGTGAACAATTATTTAAGTTTTGTGTTGAATATATGGATGTCCTTTTATTTTGATCAGGGTAGGTTCTAAATTCTTCAAGTGACACTACAGCAGGATTAATCTCATTTTCCGACGAGATCGAGTTCACAAGCTTGCCTATTTCCCGCAAAATTTCCGAATTGATTTTGTTGACCAAGATGCAGAGATCGACATCGCTCTCAGAAGTTTGATCTCCACGGGCAAAACTTCCTACCATTACAACCGAGACTAGATTTACATCTAGCTTCTTGCTGACAGCATCCGCGAATTGTTTTATGGAGTCTGGTATCATTTATCTATGCCTAAAGGTTAAATCTTTGACTGTCCCTTTTATCTTTTTAGTGATAATGCAACATTAACGGGAACTGCTTCCCTTTCTATTTCTCTATGAAACCCGGTTAAAGCAAGCTCTGGAAAAATACACAAATCAGCCTTTTTCTCAGATGATGATTTTATTACGCTAACTATTCTTGAAACATTTTCGCCAGAAGTCCACTCCATTGATCCTTGGCTAATAGAGAAAAGCAATTTCTTCATTATTTATAACTTCCTATGGTCAAATCTTTGGGTGTTCCTTTTGTTTTCCCAAACTGAATCCATTGGTAAAAGAGTGTAACAATTATTTAATTTTTGCATGTTGAATATATGGATGTGGAGCCCTCGACAACTTTATTCTCATGGCGTAGTTCGAAAACACCGGGAATTAATCAGGCATTGTCGAATGCTTATTTAAAATCGCAGGGGTTGTACGCACTACGCGACGGATGGATCAAGCTTCACCATTCCTGATGAACCGCCCGGTGCGGAGCCGCTTGCCGGGTGGTGGTGTGTCATGAGAACAGAGTCGGTCTGTTCGTAACGGGTGTGTGATTTAAACAATGTCAAGAAAAACGACTACACTAGTATGGTCGTATAGGCTTTTTGGCGTTGAGAAATATGTACAGCTCAGTCCTTTCATCCAACGATGAAATCACAGAAATCGTTATCAAAATCCCGCACAATCGCTCAATGGTGGATTTCGAAAATCATTTGCAAGATGCCTTAAATGAAGCGGGACAACTGGGAACAAAAAAGCAACTTGAGTGGCTTGATACTGACGGTTCTCCCATTACGCTTGGCAATGTTCGGTTGACCAGTAAAAGTAAAAAAGAATTGAAGGTTTATGAAACTCCATGGGGAGCGGTTAGGGTCAATCGTTTTATCTATCAAAGTCGTGAAGGCGGTGCTATTTATTGTCCCCTTGATCAATCTGCACGAATTGTTGTTAATTCAACCCCGCGACATGCCTGCATGGTCAGTTGGAAGTTTGCCCACATGCCTTCCACTGAAGTAGAGCAAGATTTTCTAAGAAACCACGGACGTAAAATCCATCGAAGAACCGCTAAAGACCTGGCAGAAGTTGTTGCCAGTATTGCTCAGGCCAAAGAAGAATCCTGGACTTATGAATTACCGGATTTACCCGAGCCAGTAGCCACAGTTAGCTTGGGGCTGGATGGTGCAAACTTGCTTTATAAAGAGGGCTACAGAATTGCAATGTGCGGAACTATTGCGCTTTATGATGAAGAAGGAAATCGAATGCACACGGTGTACGCTGCCGCTGCCCCCGAATACGGAAAAGAAACTTTTATAAGGCGGTTCTCTTCTGACATTGAGAAAATGAAGTCTCGTTTTCCTGATGCCACTTACGTTGGAGTTGCTGATGGGGCGCCAGATAATTGGACGTTTCTTGAGCCTGTTACATCGATTCAAATTCTGGATTTTTATCACGTTAGCGAATATGTGGCAGAAGCGGCAGAAGCTATATATCCGGGTAAAAAAATGCAGAATGAACGCAAAGCCTGGTTAAGATCAACACTGCACGAATTAAAAAACACCCCTGGTAAGGCAAAACGTTTATGGTTGGAATTAAAGAAAGCAGCTCCCGGGAATAAACGTCTTGTTTCTAAAGAAAAACTGGATAAAGCCAGAACTTATTTCAAAAATCACTGGCACCAAATGATTTATCCAGAAGCGTTGGAAAACAAGTTACCAATTGGTTCTGGTGTAACAGAAGCTGCTTGCAAAACGCTGGTTAAGCAGCGCATGTGTAAGTCAGGCATGCGATGGAAGGAACAAGGGGCGTCAATGCTATTAACATTACGAGCTCTGGCGAAGTCAACGGGTTATTGGGATGCTTTCTGGTCGAAGATGGATCGCTACGGGTTTCCAGTGGCTCACAACCTGCATGCCTGACATTATTCAAGCCACACACCCTTCGTAACTGTAATTGAGATGGAGGTGGGCCCTCCGGTGGCGGCTTCTGGAAGCGACCACCAAACCACTGTGAGCTGCGTTGATTAAGAGTCAGGGTGGTGAGCGTCACAGAAAAGGCGCAACTAGATTGCGTCAGGTATGAGTTCGGGAGATGAACGCAAGTGAACCATTGATGACGTGTCGTAAGCGTATATATCGACATCAAAAATGAGGGGCACCACTACCTTATGATAAGTTCAGGGGTTATCCAGTTACTGCCTGAGCGGTGTCCGGCACAAAGATGGCATGAACCGATTTCAGGCTCTTTTATGGAACATGAGAACCTGTCGCTCTGGTGTTAAGGGAGCCAGCCAAGCTGACAAACAGCAAGGCTCAGAGTACCAATACAGAGCACAGGGGCGGATCAGCTCGTAGTAGTGTTGAAGCATCTGTAATGGATGTGGAGCAAAGGGGCTGACTTATCCAGCGGAAGGAGTAGATCAACCGATTTATTGGAATGAATCTATGACGGAAGCAAAACCGTTCACAATTTCTAAAGAGCTTGTCTATCAAGCTTGGCGAAGCGTGAAAGCGAACAAAAGTGCTGCCGGTATTGATGGTCAGTCTCTGGCTGACTTTGAAATAAATTTAGGCAAGAACCTGTACAAAATATGGAACAGAATGTCATCGGGCAGTTACTTCCCCCCCCGTCATGCGTGTAGCCATCGACAAGAAAGATGGAGGCACGAGGCTGCTGGCGTTCTTGTTGAGAAGACGACGGTAGCCGACCGTGTAGCCCAAACTGTGGTAAAGCTGATAGTCGAGCCATTAGTGGAACCTGTATTTCATGAAAACTCCTACGGCTACAGACCTAACCGCTCAGCGCATCAGGCGTTGGCGTTAGCTCGAAAACGCTGCTGGCGACGAGACTGGGTCATTGATCTGGACGTCAAAGGTTTTTTCGATAATCTGGATCATAAACTCATCATGCGAGCAGTGGAACATCACATCAGGGAACCTTGGGTATTGTTGTACATCAAACGTTGGCTTCAGGCTCCGGTTGAAAATGAAAGTCAGGAGTGTCCGCGCGTAAAAGGAACGCCACAAGGGGGAGTTATTAGCCCATTGTTGGCAAACCTGTTCATGCATTATGCGTTTGATCATTGGTTGGAATGTAATATCCAGAATGTCTGGTTTGAGCGTTTTGCTGATGATGCGGTTATTCATTGTCACAGTAAACAAGAAGCAGAGTTCACGCTGGAAGCAGTAAGACGTCGTTTACTCGACTGTGGTCTTACATTGCATCCGGAAAAGACGAAACTGGTTTACTGTAAGGATGAGGACAGAACAGAAACGCATGAAAACACATCTTTTGATTTTCTAAGTTATACATTCAGAACGAGATTAGCCAGAAACCGGTATGGGAAATTCTTTCCCAACTTCTTGCCAGCGATGAGCAAGGCATCCGCCCAGCGTATCAAAGACAAGATAAGGGAGTTAGAAATTCCCACGAAACGATCATTGTACTCTCTTGAAGAGCTTGCAAAACTGATCAATCCACGTGTTCAGGGCTGGATCAACTACTTTGGAAAATTTTATCCATCAGAGTTGAGAAGAGTATTGTCATATGTGGAAGCCACTCTGGTTCGATGGGCTATGGGAAAATACAAGAAATTGAGGGGCAGAAAGAAGCGTGCAGCTCGATGTTTGGGGCGCATCGCTCAGAAAGCTCCTTGGTTAATGGCACATTGGCGAGCAGGCTGTGTGTCAGCGGTTGGATAAGAAGAGCCGGATGAATCGAGAGGTTCAAGTCCGGATCTGTGAGCAACTGACGGGGAGGTTCCGCCGGTTGACTCGACTGGGGGCTGGAGGTTAAAGACCTCTGGCTACCCGATTAGCCGTATTTGCTAGCTGATGACTTTTAGGTTCAATGCACATGTGTAGACTTGTGCAGATATGTCAGTGCTAGGACCTATTTCTTTGATAAGTTGGTTTCTTTGTTTTGTGAAGTTGGGGTTGTAATAATCATTGAAACTACACATGCCACCATAAACACTTCTTATTGATGTAGAGAGTTGATTCAGATCTTCTTGAGAGAAGCCTTCGCTAGCTAGTAGCTTGGCATTCCTGAGCCAGCTATTCCCCATGCTTATACGACATCGGTAACAGCGTATAAGAAGCATCACACGCAGGGCGCAGCTACAGCTGCTTACGTGTTGAGATATGTAATTTTTCCCAAAAACTCGACTATTTATCACGAGCATACAAAATATATACGACTTCGTACGCTAGTGATACCAAGGGGTTTAATGAAACGTGGGGAATTGCTGTTCCTGAGCTGTCTCTCGAAATGCTCTGTCCAAGTACATTTTTCATCAATTCGTAGATGCATGCACAGATACTCTAGAGCTTCGATTAGTTCTTTGAGCTGATGTGTTCTCGATTGCATGGGTAAACTCTAATGCGGCTAACGCTTAGTAGATGTACCAATACAGAATACCCGTTATATAACGTTCTTTTCTGTACTGATACAGATAATGTTTTTTTGGGAATGTTTTTTTGGGACATCCATATGTTTTCACCAAACTGAATCCATTGGTAAGTGAACAATTATTTAAGTTTTGTGTTGAATATATGGATGTCCTTTTATTCGGAAAATTTTATCCATCAGAGTTGAGAAGAGTATTGTCAGGCTATGTTCCCGCCAATAGTTGTATTGCTTACTCCCTATGTTTACAGGGCTACAGACGTGCCTTATAAAGTAGAGATATGACTAAATCTTGTATATTGCATTTGTTTATTGCCCAAAGAACAGCGATTTGTTCTGGGATACCTTCCTATCTCATGAATAGCCATATGTGGAGCAGGAAAATAAAGTTTTTATAGGACTTTAGTGCTCCCAACTATTGACGGGAACATAGCCGTATTGTCATATGTGGAAGCCACTCTGGTTCGATGGGCTATGGGAAAATACAAGAAATTGAGGGGCAGAAAGAAGCGTGCAGCTCGATGTTTGGGGCGCATCGCTCAGAAAGCTCCTTGGTTAATGGCACATTGGCGAGCAGGCTGTGTGTCAGCGGTTGGATAAGAAGAGCCGGATGAATCGAGAGGTTCAAGTCCGGATCTGTGAGCAACTGACGGGGAGGTTCCGCCGGTTGACTCGACTGGGGGCTGGAGGTTAAAGACCTCTGGCTACCCGATTAGCCGTTTCTTACTGGTTGCCAATGAGTTTGGGGATCGTTTGTAAAACCTCTTCCATGACAGACTCATCTATGCTTTCAAAGGATTCTTGACTTCTATCTGACATTTTATGGCAAAGTTCACTGAGAGAAAGTAAAGTATGAACTCTATTGTCTGTATCTTCGATTTTGTTTATTGCAGCCCATGACTTTATTGAAATTCTAGTTAAGCCATCTAATTCAACTAGTTCTTTATAGTGATTGTTAACAGCTGACAGAACTGCTCGTTCAGCAGTAACTTTATTGAGGAATTTTTTGCTCATACGCTATCTTTAAGTTCCTTTAGCCAGCTCCTAATATTGCTGGTTGGTAATGCGTATAACTTACCCTTGTTCTTCCCGTTAAATTTTATTCCCCTAGTGCTAGCTAATCTAGCAGCTATCATCTGGTCATAAATTTCTTTTTCGATTGGAAAGGTGAAAGGTAAAAGATAAGGTGAGTACCTTGAGAAACATGGGCGGTCATGTAATTTTGTCGATGCAATCATCGCCAAATCTCGTAAGGCTGTATACGTTACGCCAGCTTCAAAAACAATACTCTTTGAACAATTATCTATTTCATCAAGAGATATAATCAGTAACTCACTCAAGCTCTCAAAGTCACTTTCAAAATTTGAATATTCTTCTGGCTTTCCAAGTGTCTCTAGGTACGATTTACTATCTTCTTTAAAAATACATTTTGAGTCTAAAAATAAGTGCCAGGCAAATAACCTTCCAGATTCATAGAACTCTTGGATGGATTTATGTGAATATACGCTCCATTCAGAAGGGAACTTCTCATGTCTGTCGTTTATATCAGATATAACCAATACATCAATGTCAGAATTTTTTTCTACTTCACCTCTGACTGTTGAACCAAATATGTGGATTTCTTTCTTCATCGTTTGGCTAGCTTCTTGATAAGGATAGATATAAACAAACTAAAGAATACTAATCTTCCAACAGTCAATAACATTGATATGTGCTTTGCCAATGTGAAATCAGGCTTTACTCCCAAAACTGATATAGCGTTGCAAATAGTGCATCACTGATGCTAATTCTACAGGGTGTATAAACAAAGAATGATATTAATATAACAAATATAAAACTCGAAAAAACAACTCTGGCTATACTTTCCCCATTCCCCCAAAGCAAATCCAAGAATTTCCATTTTCCATGGGATAAGACATATCCAAGGCGGTTAAGACCTGAGTGTTTTTCTTTCGTTCTATAATACCCTTCTTTTGAATATGCCGCTTTGTATAGATGTACTCCTGTAAGTTTTACCTCAAGCTCTGCAGCTTTGTTAACACCTTCGTAATTTCCAATCTGAGAGAAGTTAACCCTTAAAGCTCTTACTAAATCCCTGGCTAGGTTTTCTTCAGGTGGCAAATAATTATCAAGAAATTTGTCATCAATATGAGTGCTTGAGAATGTAGTGTATTTGAATGTACATTCAGGGAAGTTTGACCCCATTAGGTAGCAATCTTTAAATGATGCACCTGTAAAAGTACATCTTATAAATCTACAATTACGAAAATAACATGCAGAGAAATTTGTTTGATTAAAGTTTACATCTGTGAATGTTTTACCTACTGCAAACACACGCTCGAATATCTTTCTCGAATAATTAGCTTCTGACTCATTTTCCGAAAATTCTTTATCTTCAATTTTATCTTTTATATGTTCTATTAATGCCATAGAAATACTCAATGCTTATTGGAACGGCTAACGCTTAGTAGATGTACCAATACAGAATACCCGTTATATAACGTTCTTTTCTGTACTGATACAGATAATACTCTTTTTTTGCAGTGTTTTTGTGTATACAAAAGTTTTTT
>CBDBOO010000099.1:117500-355166 GCA_965208385.1 Endozoicomonas sp. | reverse complement strand
ATTATTCCCTCCGTTCTTGTGAATGGCGGTGAAGATTTCTTTCTATTAACTCAGGTCGGTTTCATAAAACGGAATGCAATGTGCTTCATGGATTCGCCACACTTTCTGCATTTGAATACCGGTCGAATAATGGCTTTTATTGGGCTGATAATGACGTTCAGAAGTAGCTGCACCAAAAACAGTCGCTTCTTTGCATTGCTGTGTAGAAATCCGTAATCCCGAGATCGTCGGAAGCGTTTGGGAAGGACGTGTTTTAATACCAACCACAAAAAATCTTCACCAGACAGAGTTCGGGTGTCTGTTTTGCCGGTTTCGCTGTTGATGTAGGCAAAGGTGACTTGTCCTTGTCGACTGGACAGAATGTTTTTATCGCTGATCACGCCTCTATAAAGGTAGCGAGAAAGATACTTTAGGGCAGTCAATCCTTTACCGACGTGTTTGCAGTTAACGACCCATTCTTTCGGGACTGTGACCTTTAGCTTTGGTGATAAAAGTTTGTGTTCATCCAGTGCTTTCAGGAGTTTGGCTCGAAACACTTTGGCCAGATTCTTACCATTGAACAGATATTTGCCCTTGAGTTTTCGCCACTCATTTCTTCGAGTGTTGATGCCTCCGCCGGCTACGACAAAGTGTACATGGGGATGGTAATCCAACCGACGACTGTGGGTATGCAGTACACCGGTCATGCCCAGATCTGCGTCCATGTTTTTAGGATTCGCGCCAAACTCTTTCAGGGTGTCTGAAGCGATTCTGAATAAGAGGTCATAAACCGTTCGCTGGTGCTGCCATGCCAGTGTTCGAAGTTGAGCGGGTAAGGTAAAAGTCACCATAAAGTATTCCACTGGCAGCAACTTTTGACTTTGCCGTGCCAGCCACTGGCTGGTGTCGGTGTTCTGGCAACGATTGCAGTGACGGTGTCCGCAAGACATGGGCTTTTGATCCCGACTGCCACAGCCATTGCATTCCAGTAATGTCATGCCTGAACCTGGAGTTCGACAGAGTTGGATGGCTTTAAGTGCTTTTCGATGACCCGGTAATAAACGATGTTCGTATTTTTTCAGAAAACGATCACTGTACTGATCAGCAATGTCAGCGAGATTCATTGATCGTCTCCTTTTAGGTTGAGAGAGTCGATCATATGATTCATGGTTTTTTGGGTATTCAGTTGAACTGTTTCAGTGAGCTGGGTATAGACAGCCGTTGTTTTAGGGCACATGTGTCCGAGCAACGTCTGAATAGCTCTAAGGCTCAGTCCTTGCTCCAGCAGGTGGGTAGCAAAACTGTGCCGTAAGTTGTGAGGACTGACTTTTTTATTGATTCTGGCGTCTTCGACCAGTTGCTTCATGGCTTTCTGGGTACAGGACAAACTCATGGATTGAGTGGCATTATGTCGTTGTGTGGCGGTTTGTCCTTCAGGAAACAGAAATCGTGAGTTCTGATGAGTAGCCCAATACCGTCGCAGGGCTTTGAGCGTACGAAGGGGAAGGTTGACATAGCGATCTTTACCGCCTTTACAACCTCGTAAATGAACCCTCATTTGTTCGGAATCGATGTCAGCTGTGGTCAGGTTAAGGCCTTCACTCAACCTCAACCCCATACTGTAAAGCGTGAGCAGAATGGTGTAATACCGTAGCTTTCTGGCTTTATTGAGCAGGCGTTCTATTTCTGATGCGGTGAGAATAACGGGAAGCCGTTTGACGGTGGGGGGCTTGATGATTTCTACAAAGTTCCAGTGTTTCTTAAGGATATGTTTCCAGAAAAACTGAATCCCGTTACGGTCGGTTTTGACGGTGCTCCATGAATGAGATTGCACCAGAGCAGCAAAATAGGTTTTAAGATCATCAGGAGTGAGTGTGTCGGGGCAGCGGTCAAAGAAGGTGGCTAGACGCCGCAGTGGTCGGCTATAAAGATCAATAGTGGACTTGCTTTTTCCTTGGAGTACCAAGGCTTGCAGGTGTTTTTGGTACAGTTGTTCAAATCGTTTTTGTTCGGTACTGTTCATTGAATGGACTTCCGGAATAAGCCACAACGGGTTGTTGTGGAATCAGGAAGTATTGGACATTCGCAGCGGTGCTTGTTTTCGTCGCGTAGCGGCTTGGTTCAACAAGCAAATTAAAAGGACTAAAAACAGCGGGCTGTTCGCTTCGCTCCATTTTAGCCCACTATTTTTAGCCCATTATTTGGGCGTTATGTTGCTCATCCTACAACTACAAAGAGTTATACCCAGTGTATTTTGATCTTCTAATTTGACATGCAACCACATTGATTATCGTTAGTATTGATGTGGTAATTACTACAAATAAACCTGTACCAACAACAGCCGCCTGTAAATTTTCACAACCCTCATCTGAATAACTATCAGGGCTCGGTTCTCCATGAATCCAATCTCCATTAGTTTGATTGCTTTCAATAGAATAATTACTTGGCAGCAAGCAGCTGTGTTGTGATCCAGACAGTCCCTGGATATAACAGAGAGTCTCATTATTCATTTGCCAATAACTTTGATTCAATCTGTTATTAGTGGAAATGAAATGAGAGGCAGCAGTGCTTAAAGATGTAAAATCGGAAAATAATTCACTAAAATTTGTGGTTTTTTTCAGTGTGTTGTCTTCATTTAAAACAATACATATGCTTTTATCCTGAGTAAGCACTCCATATATCTCAAGGTCATGACTCAAGCAAGCAATATAATTTCGCTCTATATATTCACTATTTTTGTATGGTTCAATGTCAACGGGAATAGAGTCAAAAAGGCGAGCTAAATCTTGATCTGGGCTATCGATTTTATCAGCCCATGAAGTAGTGGAAAATATGATCAATAATAAACTTAAAATCTTCACTGAGTTACAACCGATGAGCAATCTATTCTACCTCATACTGTAGTCCAGAACAGAGCAACCGCAACATAACGAATAAGGATAGATTGCGCCCAGCCGCAATCTTATCCTGTTGTTGCACAAGCCCGGGTTGATTTATGGTGAAGGTGGTCTATTGAAGATATCTTTTCTTGCGCGTATTAAATCAGAGCGTTTTTCCTGAACGCTCTTTATTCAAGATGTGAGCCATCCGACCACTGCTTAATAGTAGTCTGACGCTTTATTATTCTGTAAGACGGTCTGTTATTCCCTCCGTTCTTGTGAATGGCGGTGAAGATTTCTTTCTATTAACTCAGGTCGGTTTCATAAAACGGAATGCAATGTGCTTCATGGATTCGCCACACTTTCTGCATTTGAATACCGGTCGAATAATGGCTTTTATTGGGCTGATAATGACGTTCAGAAGTAGCTGCACCAAAAACAGTCGCTTCTTTGCATTGCTGTGTAGAAATCCGTAATCCCGAGATCGTCGGAAGCGTTTGGGAAGGACGTGTTTTAATACCAACCACAAAAAATCTTCACCAGACAGAGTTCGGGTGTCTGTTTTGCCGGTTTCGCTGTTGATGTAGGCAAAGGTGACTTGTCCTTGTCGACTGGACAGAATGTTTTTATCGCTGATCACGCCTCTATAAAGGTAGCGAGAAAGATACTTTAGGGCGGTCAATCCTTTACCGACGTGTTTGCAGTTAACGACCCATTCTTTCGGGACTGTGACCTTTAGTTTTGGTGATAAAAGTTTGTGTTCATCCAGTGCTTTCAGGAGTTTAGCTCGAAACACTTTGGCCAGATTCTTACCATTGAACAGATATTTGCCCTTGAGTTTTCGCCACTCATTTCTTCGAGTGTTGATGCCTCCGCCGGCTACGACAAAGTGTACATGGGGATGGTAATCCAACCGACGACTGTGGGTATGCAATACACCGGTCATGCCCAGATCCGCGTCCATGTTTTTAGGATTTGCGCCAAACTCTTTCAGGGTGTCTGAAGCGATTCTGAATAAGAGGTCATAAACCGTTCGCTGGTGCTGCCATGCCAGCGTTCGAAGTTGAGCGGGTAAGGTAAAAGTCACCATAAAGTATTCCACCGGCAGCAGCTTTTGACTTTGCCGTGCCAGCCACTGGCTGGTGTCGGTGTTCTGGCAACGATTACAGTGACGGTGTCCGCAAGACATGGGCTTTTGATCCCGACTGCCACAGCCATTGCATTCCAGTAATGTCATGCCTGAACCTGGAGTTCGACAGAGTTGGATCGCTTTAAGTGCTTTGCGATGACCCGGTAATAAACACGGCTCGTATTGTTTCAGAAACCGATCACCATACTCATCGGCAATGTCAGCGAGATTCATTGATCGTCTCCTTTTAGGTTGAGAGCGTCGATCATATGATTCATGGTTTTTTGGGTATTCAGTTGGATGGTTTCAGTGAGCTGGGTATAAACAGCCGTTGTTTTAGGGCACATGTGTCCGAGCAACGTCTGAATAGCTCTAAGGCTCAGTCCTTGCTCCAGCAGGTGGGTAGCAAAACTGTGTCGTAAACTGTGAGGACTGACTTTTTTATTGATTCTGGCGTCTTCGACCAGTTGCTTCATGGCTTTCTGGGTACAGGACAAACTCATGGATTGAGTGGCTTTATGTCGTTGTTTGGCGGTTTGTCCTTCAGGAAACAGAAATCGTGGGTTCTGATGAGTCGCCCAATACCGTCGCAGGGCTTTGAGCGTACGAAGGGGAAGGTCGACATAGCGATCTTTACCGCCTTTACAACCTCGTAAATGAACCTTCATTCGTTCGGAATCGATGTCAGCTGTGGTCAGGTTAAGGCCTTCACTCAACCTCAACCCCATACTGTAAAGCGTGAGCAGAATGGTGTAATACCGTAGCTTTCTGGCTTTATTGAGCAGGCGTTCTATTTCTGATGCGGTGAGAATAACGGGAAGCCGTTTGACGGTGGGGGGCTTGATGATTTCTACAAAGTTCCAGTGTTTCTTAAGGATATGTTTCCAGAAAAACTGAATCCCGTTACGGTCGGTTTTGACGGTGCTCCATGAATGAGATTTCACCAGAGCAGCAAAATAGGTTTTAAGATCATCAGGAGTGAGGGTGTCGGGGCAGCGGTCAAAGAAGGTGGCTAGACGCCGCAGTGGTCGGCTATAAAGATCAATAGTGGACTTGCTTTTTCCTTGGAGTACCAAGGTTTGCAGGTGTTTTTGGTACAGTTGTTCAAATCGTTTTTGTTCGGTACTGTTCATTGAATGGACTTCCGGAATAAGCCACAACGGGTTGTTGTGGAATCAGGAAGTATTGGACATTCGCAGCGGCGCTTGTTTTCGTCGCGTAGCGGCTTGGTTCAAATCGGGTAAGGGCTGGTTTTTCTCCAGCCCTCCCCACACCACCACGGCTTGCGGGTCCGCACCGGGCGGTTCACAGAAAGTTTTTAACCTTCATTGAGTTCAGTAGCCTGTAACTGTCACCTTTATCCTCATTCTTGAGTCCAAGGTTTGGTTCCATGCACACTCAATGTTAACCAGAGCTGGTTTCATAAACTGTCGCCAATATCGAGTAAGAGCCGGTCGGCACATTCGCTATTGAGGGCAAATGACTCCTCTCTGCTTTCTATGTTCAGCCCTTCGTTGACGACTCCTGTCGAACAACTACTATGGCCTCTGCTGACTTCTGTCCAATCACCATGCAAAATTGCTCCTGCAGGCGCTATCGGTTGTCATCGGGTTTGCTCGAACAGGGTGATGAATCACTGCTCGCCGAGCCTGTTGTAACCAGTGGCTGAGAACTGGGATTGACCGATCGCATGTTGAGCAGATCTCCCCGGATAAGAACATGAACTGTCAGTGCACAACCGCCGCATTTACCGTATCTCTCAAACCAGAGGGCTTTGTGATCTTTGGCTCACTCGCCCACGAGAAGTCGGCCTTGTATGCGATTTCTGTCCGTCGGCTCGCACTTTTGCAGTCAGACTGCCTCCGCACAATCTCTCACGAGATTGCACTTGCCTTAAGCTAGTGGTTATCATCAGCAGGCGTCTTTACCGCCAGTCAGATGCTGGTTTACCCACAGGGGACTTGCACCCCATAAGTTCATGCCCATGCCGGGCGTACCAAAGCTTTCCAGCCGACGCGCCTGCGGCGCGCGGCTGAAAGCGGCGTTATGCGTCAAAATAAACCTAAACCACATCAGAAAAAATCGGAATAAAAATGATAAAAAAAGCAGTATTGATTACATTGGTATCAACCTTATTTGCTGGTTGTGCATCTGTTCCAATGGAAAGTAAAAAAGCATCAACTCAAGCAAAAGCTTTTAGTATTCCAGCGGAGGGAAATGCTGGATTGTATATTTATCGTTCAGGTGGTCCGGGGACTGCATTAAAGAAAGATATATGGGTTGATGATAAGTGTGTTGGTGAAACTGCTCCAAACATGTTTTTTTATCAATTAGTAAAAGGTGATAAAAAACACAAAATATCTACTGAATCTGAATTTTCTCTAAATGACTTATCTATAAATACTGTAAGTGGTCAAAATTACTTCATAAAGCAATATATAAAAATGGGAGTATTTGTTGGCGGTGCTAATGTAGAAGTTGTTGATAAAAGTACAGGTAAGCAAGCTATATCAAAGCTTGAATTAGCAAAATCGGGCAATTGCAGTACATAAGTAACATCAACCAAAATCATAGAAAAACGCATAAATCGGGTAAGGGCTGGTTTTTCTCCAGCCCTCCCCACACCACCACGGCTTGCGGGTCCGCACCGGGCGGTTCACAGAAAGTTTTTAACCTTCATTGAGTTCAGTAGCCTGTAACTGTCACCTTTATCCTCATTCTTGAGTCCAAGGTTTGGTTCCATGCACACTCAATGTTAACCAGAGCTGGTTTCATAAACTGTCGCCAATATCGAGTAAGAGCCGGTCGGCACATTCGCTATTGAGGGCAAATGACTCCTCTCTGCTTTCTATGTTCAGCCCTTCGTTGACGACTCCTGTCGAACAACTACTATGGCCTCTGCTGACTTCTGTCCAATCACCATGCAAAATTGCTCCTGCAGGCGCTATCGGTTGTCATCGGGTTTGCTCGAACAGGGTGATGAATCACTGCTCGCCGAGCCTGTTGTAACCAGTGGCTGAGAACTGGGATTGACCGATCGCATGTTGAGCAGATCTCCCCGGATAAGAACATGAACTGTCAGTGCACAACCGCCGCATTTACCGTATCTCTCAAACCAGAGGGCTTTGTGATCTTTGGCTCACTCGCCCACGAGAAGTCGGCCTTGTATGCGATTTCTGTCCGTCGGCTCGCACTTTTGCAGTCAGACTGCCTCCGCACAATCTCTCACGAGATTGCACTTGCCTTAAGCTAGTGGTTATCATCAGCAGGCGTCTTTACCGCCAGTCAGATGCTGGTTTACCCACAGGGGACTTGCACCCCATAAGTTCATGCCCATGCCGGGCGTACCAAAAAAATCCAGGTGACGCCTACGGCGCACCTGATTTTGGCGTTATGTTTCAGGAGTAATCATCAAAATGATAAAAAAAATATTAGCTTCTTTAGTATTACTTTCGTTAAGTAGTCATTCACTTGCTAATGATTCTATTTTCTATGGCGTTTGGGGAAGTGACACACGTAGTTTTCAAGCTATATGGGGAAATATCATGATTACCCCTGACAAGATATATTGGGCAAGAACAAATGATATCCATTGGCGTCATGATCTTGAGAATTACGGTTGTTCTTCAGGTTATGAAATTGACTTTAAGCATAAGGGAGTAACATTCCCGAATAATCAAAATAAAACCACTAACGGTAATACGCAATACACTGTTGCTAGATTTAAATTAACTTCTAAAGAATGTAACTATTCAAAAATCAGAAATACTACGCATTCTAAAAATATTGGATATTTCATGTTTGCGTCACCATCATATAGTCTTGGTGGCCATGCAAAAGTTATCGAATATAAGAATAATGAAAAGTATATGGGGTACTCTTCAGTACATAAGATCAATCACCTGAACAATTGAAACATAAATCGGGTAAGGGCTGGTTTTTCTCCAGCCCTCCCCACACCACCACGGCTTGCGGGTCCGCACCGGGCGGTTCACAGAAAGTTTTAACCTTCATTGAGTTCAGTAGCCTGTAACTGTCACCTTTATCCTCATTCTTGAGTCCAAGGTTTGGTTCCATGCACACTCAATGTTAACCAGAGCTGGTTTCATAAACTGTCGCCAATATCGAGTAAGAGCCGGTCGGCACATTCGCTATTGAGGGCAAATGACTCCTCTCTGCTTTCTATGTTCAGCCCTTCGTTGACGACTCCTGTCGAACAACTACTATGGCCTCTGCTGACTTCTGTCCAATCACCATGCAAAATTGCTCCTGCAGGCGCTATCGGTTGTCATCGGGTTTGCTCGAACAGGGTGATGAATCACTGCTCGCCGAGCCTGTTGTAACCAGTGGCTGAGAACTGGGATTGACCGATCGCATGTTGAGCAGATCTCCCCGGATAAGAACATGAACTGTCAGTGCACAACCGCCGCATTTACCGTATCTCTCAAACCAGAGGGCTTTGTGATCTTTGGCTCACTCGCCCACGAGAAGTCGGCCTTGTATGCGATTTCTGTCCGTCGGCTCGCACTTTTGCAGTCAGACTGCCTCCGCACAATCTCTCACGAGATTGCACTTGCCTTAAGCTAGTGGTTATCATCAGCAGGCGTCTTTACCGCCAGTCAGATGCTGGTTTACCCACAGGGGACTTGCACCCCATAAGTTCATGCCCATGCCGGGCGTACCAAAAAAATCCAGGTGACGCCTACGGCGCACCTGATTTGGGCGTTAGCTGTTTTAATTCTGTGTCGTTTATCGTTGTTCGATGAGTTTGAACCAGCTTCGAGAATGATTTAGTGAAATTGTCTGGTTTCAGAGAAAATCTCTTGGGCAAAAATACTCAAGTTCTGAAAAGGCAAAAAGCTCAATATCCTTGTTCATTGCTTGCTGGCGTTCCCCCCTGTGTCAGCATAGATGTCGCCTCTCCTTATAAGGATTCTCATTATTGAGAGCCTGATAATGAAGACAAGTCGCTGTGGCTGGCTGTTGAAAGAGCGTTTGGTAAGTGTTTTTCTATCACCTTGATTGGATCTTGTTCAGGGCAGAGCACGACTTGTTTGATTGTTTTTTTAATCAAATTCCGGTGCTGCAGCCGCAGTGGATCAGGCTCTGCCAGTTGTTGCTTAATGGCGAGATATTCCTGGGTAGAGCGTTCATAAGCCCAGACGTAGAGATCCCTTAATAGCTCAACCCGGGTCATTTCATAAACGTTAAAAGTCGCACGACTGTAAGCCTGTTTAGGTACATCCAGAAAGGTAAGGGGGTCTGGTCAGAGGGTGGTTGGCTGCGAGTCGGGAGTATCTGCACAACATCAATCGTGGAGGTAAAGCGGCTATTTTTTTGCTGCTCCATCTTCTTTTGAAGTGAAGTAACTCCCCCGAATCCATATAGAATTATGACAAAAAGTTCATCTTTATTAGCAAGAATTGTATTTTTTGTGGAGGTCTGCAGGGTTCAGTTCTGTATAGACTTTCCAAAGTATATTAAGGTCTCTGTGGCCGGTCACTTGTGCAACCTCTTCAACAGTGAACCCCATTTCGAACAATCTGGATGCGCCTTCGCGGCGTAAGTCGTGATAGCGTAAATCTTCAATTCCAATTTTATTTCTTACTCGCTGAAATCCTGCAGTCACACTCCTTTCATTATATGGAAATATTTTAGCATCCATTTTGGGTTGATTTTGAATGATTTCCCATGCATCACCGAATAGAGGAACTTGCATATGGTTGCCTACTTTTTTTCTGGGATCTTTCCTATCCCGAACTAAAATGGTCCGGTTTTGGAGATGTAAGTCCTCCCAGCGTATACGACAAACCTCTCCGATTCTCATACAGGTGTATATCGAGAAATTCAGGATGTCACAAAATGGAATTTTATTGCTTCTGTGTAATTCTCTTTTTCTCAATCCTTTGAGTAATAAATGTATTTCTGTATGAGTTGGACGTCGGCTTCTTCGTTGGCTTTTTCCAATAAGGTTAAGTCGTTGAAGGGTCGGTAAGGCTTTAATGATGACTTTATCATCTACAGGAATGCCAAAGACAGGTTCAGCCATTTTTAAAACAGATCTTAAATAAGCTATATCATGATTTATCGTAGCGGGGCTAGCGGCTGCATCTCTACGATCTTTGCAGTGCTGTACTAAGTGTTTTTCCATTAGTTTGTTGGCTGTGATCTTGGCGATGTCTGAATCAGCAAGCATTCTCAAGACGTAGCATTTGGTTCGTCCTGATTTACCTCCTAGAGACTCATCATTTTCGTAGAGCCTAATGAGATCGCCAATTTTTGGGAATGGCCCTTTTTGATGAGCATTTTCGGGGGCACCTTTTTCTTCAAGCTCAGAGGCTATTTTTTTCCCCCATTGCGCAGCCAGTTTCTTTTTCATGAAAGAGCGTGACTCTCTGTGGGGGTGTGTGATTTAAACAATGTCAAGAAAAACGACTACACTAGTATGGTCGTATAGGCTTTTTGGCGTTGAGAAATATGTACAGCTCAGTCCTTTCATCCAACGATGAAATCACAGAAATCGTTATCAAAATCCCGCACAATCGCTCAATGGTGGATTTCGAAAATCATTTGCAAGATGCCTTAAATGAAGCGGGACAACTGGGAACAAAAAAGCAACTTGAGTGGCTTGATACTGACGGTTCTCCCATTACGCTTGGCAATGTTCGGTTGACCAGTAAAAGTAAAAAAGAATTGAAGGTTTATGAAACTCCATGGGGAGCGGTTAGGGTCAATCGTTTTATCTATCAAAGTCGTGAAGGCGGTGCTATTTATTGTCCCCTTGATCAATCTGCACGAATTGTTGTTAATTCAACCCCGCGACATGCCTGCATGGTCAGTTGGAAGTTTGCCCACATGCCTTCCACTGAAGTAGAGCAAGATTTTCTAAGAAACCACGGACGTAAAATCCATCGAAGAACCGCTAAAGACCTGGCAGAAGTTGTTGCCAGTATTGCTCAGGCCAAAGAAGAATCCTGGACTTATGAATTACCGGATTTACCCGAGCCAGTAGCCACAGTTAGCTTGGGGCTGGATGGTGCAAACTTGCTTTATAAAGAGGGCTACAGAATTGCAATGTGCGGAACTATTGCGCTTTATGATGAAGAAGGAAATCGAATGCACACGGTGTACGCTGCCGCTGCCCCCGAATACGGAAAAGAAACTTTTATAAGGCGGTTCTCTTCTGACATTGAGAAAATGAAGTCTCGTTTTCCTGATGCCACTTACGTTGGAGTTGCTGATGGGGCGCCAGATAATTGGACGTTTCTTGAGCCTGTTACATCGATTCAAATTCTGGATTTTTATCACGTTAGCGAATATGTGGCAGAAGCGGCAGAAGCTATATATCCGGGTAAAAAAATGCAGAATGAACGCAAAGCCTGGTTAAGATCAACACTGCACGAATTAAAAAACACCCCTGGTAAGGCAAAACGTTTATGGTTGGAATTAAAGAAAGCAGCTCCCGGGAATAAACGTCTTGTTTCTAAAGAAAAACTGGATAAAGCCAGAACTTATTTCAAAAATCACTGGCACCAAATGATTTATCCAGAAGCGTTGGAAAACAAGTTACCAATTGGTTCTGGTGTAACAGAAGCTGCTTGCAAAACGCTGGTTAAGCAGCGCATGTGTAAGTCAGGCATGCGATGGAAGGAACAAGGGGCGTCAATGCTATTAACATTACGAGCTCTGGCGAAGTCAACGGGTTATTGGGATGCTTTCTGGTCGAAGATGGATCGCTACGGGTTTCCAGTGGCTCACAACCTGCATGCCTGACATTATTCAAGCCACACACCCCTCTGTGGAGGACATTTTTCCCACCTCCGAGGCGAACAGTACAGCGATAACGTACTGTTCCGTCTGCCCTTTTTCTAGTCTCAATGGTATAAGAGGCCATGAATTTCAACTCCCGATTTTTTGCGGTGCCCCAAGTGTAGTTTGGGGCACCTTTTGGGGCACCTAATATTGAAAAATGATCTAAAATAGGTCATCTTGATGCGGAATGTGAAGCTTATGAATTCCAGTGAAGTCACTGATACCACTATGAATGCCCACAAAACACTGGATAGAACATTTTCTGTCGCTCCGATGATGGACTGGACGGACAGACATTGTCGATATTTTCATCGGTTGTTATCTGAACATGCGTTGCTGTACACCGAGATGGTGACAACCGGGGCTCTGATTCATGGTGATGCGAATCGTTTTTTACAACACGATGTGGCGGAATATCCCCTGGCACTACAACTGGGGGGGCATGATGCAGAAGCATTGGCATTTTGTGCAGGGCTTGCAGAGAAAAGTGGCTATCAGGAAGTTAACTTAAATGTCGGGTGCCCCAGTGACCGCGTCCAGAATGGTCGTATCGGAGCCTGTCTTATGGCTGAACCCGATACGGTAGCCCGGGCTGTGGTTGCCATGAAAGATAAGGTTGATATTCCGGTAACCGTCAAACATCGAATTGGCATTGATGGCAGGGAAAGTTATGAAGAACTTGTGGATTTTGTAGGGATGGTGGCAGAAGCGGGTTGTGATGCATTTATAGTGCATGCCCGCATTGCTATCCTGGAAGGCTTGTCCCCAAAGCAGAATCGTGATGTGCCTCCTTTAAAGCCCGAGTTTGTTTATCAGTTGAAGAAGGATTTTCCGCATCTTGAAATCAGTATTAATGGTGGCATAAAAGCGTTTGAAGAAATTGGGGCGCACCTTGAAAATCTGGATGGCGTGATGCTGGGGCGAGAGGCTTATCAAAACCCATATTTACTGGCTGAAGTTGATCACAGACTTTACGACTCAGCAAAGCCAATAATTCAGCGCAGAGAGATTGTTGAAGGAATGCTGCCGTACATTGAGACACAGCTCGCAAAGGGTACTTATCTGAGTCATATTACACGACACATGCTAGGCTTGTATCAGGGAATTCCAGGCGCAAGACGTTTTCGTCGTCATATCAGTGAAAACGCTCATAAAGGTGGTGCGGGAACTTCAGTTTTGCTGAAGGCTGTTGAGCTGGTAGAAGAGGTTGCTCAGGCAACCTCTTGATTAAAACCGCAACGAACGCAACATTCGTTGTTATGATTAAGGCTCAAGCTGCCTTGTTAAACTTTTAATAAATACGTTACGGGAGCCATTAATATCACGATCAACGGTGAATCCATCACCCTTTATAACCTTTGACGAGCCAAGCCGGTCGTTAATGGTGCCATCCCACGTACGGGTTTTTGAGGTGTATGCCTCATTGCAATCGACAACGTGTTTACCGTACTTTTTGGCATACCACTTAAGACGCATCTTAAACCCGTAGTGGTTAAGGTCTAGCATCTGGCGACAAGTGTTTCGGCGAATAATACGAACCTTTTTGTCTTTCCGTGTGACCATCCCTCTGGTTTCAAAGGTGGGTAAAAAGATCACGTCATAGCTAGACACAAGCTCGAACGCCAAGCGGTTATGCAAGTCCAGAATGATGTCATCCTTCTTACACTTCAGGCGATTGATTTTACGGTCAAAGTGAACAATGCAATCTCGCGCCCACTGAGGCATATCAACGAACTTCACGCCCTTTTGCACATTGAGAACTTTTTGTTTTTGACCAATCAGCTTGTCCACTTTCTTCATTAATGGGAACAGCTTTTCTTTGGCAAGGTTATCGCCAGCAATTAAAGCATCCTTATCGCTAAAACAGGTGGCGAAGGTTCTCACTCCGGGATCAATACCAACACAATTTACTCCACCTTGGATTTCGGTATTGAGTTCGATGTGTTGTTGCACCTGAATAAACCAACGACCCTTGTCACAGGTGATAACGCATGATTTGCCAATGGCTTCGTCGGGTACATTTTCAGTCAGATGAATTTTACCCAGCGCATTGACGCAGGGGTTTAGCCCCTTTGGTAGCCGGTCAATTGAGAAAGAATGCTTGCTCCCTTTGCGGCTTTAAAATCCGACCTCTGCAAAACCTCCTTTGGCTCCTTTCAGTTTTTTATTCTTGCTGCAAACCGCTTTAAAGGTCAATGGCACTGACTTAAGCCTTCTTACCTTGATATTCTAAGAGTCTGCGCGCCTGCGCCCTTGGGTGTTGAAGTCTTTTATGGGGTTTTGGCCGTCTTTTAATCGCTCTCGGTTCTTTTCGCCCCGGTCGATCGCCCACGATATGTTCCGAAGCAATTTGCACCATACTGTCAACCAGTGTTGATAGCAATTCTGTTGTCGCCTGTAGCAGAAGCACGTGAAAGACTTGAATGGTTTCCTGAGCCGCTTTAAAGCTTATTTGTCGTGGCAGGTTTTTGAGCTTTACTGCCGCTCGTGCCATTAATGAGCGTATCAAATTATAAACCAACAGGTGCACCGTGATTTCCTTCCTGACCATTTGCGGAGTCTTGCAGCGCAGTATATCCATCGCCATAAGGGATTTGATGGATCGAAAATCCAGCTCTACATGCCAACGTGCCAGATAAAGACTGACTATCTCGGATCGTGGGTATTCCTCTGCGTTCAGCAGGGTAGTCACGATTATTCGTTTTTTGTTTTTAATCACTCGGACAGTCAATTCTTTGGGCACCCATCGCTGGTAGTACTCACGGCTCATCCAGCTTGGGCGGGCTGGTTTTAACAGACGTATTAAGCCGTCTTTCTTTCCCAGTTTCTGGTCGCATTTTCGGAGATCAACGTGCCGGGCACCATTTTTTTCAAATACAACGTCTACGCCACCTAATTGCAGCAGTGCTATCAGGAAGTAATTCTCAAAAATAGCATCACCCAGCAGGATGTCGTTGGTTTTAAGATGGCTCAAAATCTGTCTGAACAAAGCAACTTCCCCCGTCTTTTTGCCTTTGCAGGGAGCCACTGCGTACGAAAGTATTGCGCCACTGCCCAACACCGACAGAATTTCTATTCTCAGCAGCGGATTTCCAACCCCTTTTTTTGAGCACCATGTTGAGGGTAAGCACTTTGATTTTCAGTAGTGTCTGGCATCGAAAGCGTAGAGCCATCCGTCATAATGACTCGGCGATTATGCCATGCCCATGACTCAGGGCTGGCGCTGTCCAGATTGTCTCCTGACTCCGTCAAAAGAGCTTTGATGCTGGGTTCCGTAAGTCGCAATCTGGCCTTGCAATATGCGCTGTTGCGGGTCGTATTCGCTTTCTTCCCCATAGCAATTTGATCTCTGGCATCAGAGATTAGGGTGTTACGGCAGGACTTATTTTCGCCTACAACCTGCTGCATAAACAGACTGAGGGTTTTCAATGGTGGATAGTTTCTAACTCTACTGCCAGTGTACTGAGACTGGAAATTTTCAAGATTATCCTGAGTAAGCACGCTGGAAAGATTGTCGTCACCTGTCTGTGCGTACTGTTTAAGGAGATCGGCAGCAAGGTTGAAGTATTTTGGGCTAAACTTGGTCATGGCTTGCTCGGGGAGAGGAAATATACACGATATTTATAGTCGATTTTCTTCTTGGGCAAGCCTTGTTATTTCTGGGTTGGATTCCTTAAGTCAGTGCCATTGCTTTAAAGGTGGTTGCCGCTGCAAGTGTTCCATTGTCAGAAATTAATGAATTATAAGCACGACCATTGTCTTTCTGTTCTTGCTCTACCTGTACCTTTATGGAAGGGCGCATGTTGATGAACTTGCCGCTTTCATCCTTGTATTTGTCGTTACGGAAGCGGTTTACAGCTAGATTGTATGAACGTCTATATAATGCAAGTGCGTCCCTGTATGCCGACTCATTTTCCGGATAAAACCTTATCTTTTTTGATGCTACTATTTTTACGCCTTTCAGCGGAACGCTTTCCGTAGTGGCTATTGCAGAATGAGGTAATGAAACCGACAAGCTCTGAGGTATCAAAGGCTTCACAGGAACCATTCGAGTCATCCAGAACTTCGATTTGTCCTCCCGATAATTCAACGAGCCATTTGATAAGCTCGAATCCTGATCGTGCAAGTCGGTCTTTTGTGGCAACCACAATGTGGGTTGGATTTCCGCACATTGCTGATTCCAGAATGGTTTGCAGCCCTTTTCGTTTAAAGTTGAAAGCACTGGCAATGTCACTGATAAATTCTGCGTCAGGATGCCTTTCGAGCAAGATACGCTTTTGCGTATTGATGCTGGATTTTTGCTTCCCTGAGCTAACCCTTGCATAGCATATCTTTCTCTGCTGGTTGATGAATATGCGGTAGTGACCACCGCTCGTTTGCATTATTTTCTCGTAATGACCGCTTTCGATCTTTCGCCTTATTGTCTGGGAGGTTACGCCCTCAATCTTGGCAAGTTTGGTTGTGGATACCCACAAAATAAACGTCTCTGGTTATTAGCTCAGAGACAGCATAGCACGCTATGTTGCGTTTGTTGCATTTTTACTGGCTCTACCTCAGATTGTGTGGGTAAATTTCAGCGATTCACCCCTCTTGGATAAAGATCAAGGCCACCACAATGAAAGTAAATTGCAGTTTTGAACCTTTCTCTGTTTCTGTAGCCGTAGGCTCGACCCTTGAGTCGCTGTATCTTTCCATTCATGCCTTCTGCAAGGCCATTGTCGGCTTTCAGAACTATTGCGTTAATAATTCCCCACAGGTGTTCTTTGATCATCTTGGCCACTTTACGAACAGGTTCAAGCCGACACCTCAGTGCCCAGCTCAGCCACCGTTTCCATGCCTTGATAGCCCAAGCTCGTGATGTGTAATTCCACAGTGTCATCGCCATCTCTTTGATGGCCCAGGCTCGTGCTGTTTTCAGCTTTGAATCACGCAACGGCTCGAACGCTTCCCACTTTTCATCGCTCATATTTTCAGGATTTGTTAGCCAGTCAAACCGGGTACCTTTGAGTAAGTCTGACCCTGTAGACATAAGCGCTTTATGCTCTTCTATGCGAACTTTATTGACCGCATTGCCTAAGTACTGGGCAACATGGAACTTGTCAAATGCTATTCGCTCCCTGGCTTCTGGCACATGCAATGTGACTGCCTTGATAAAGGGCTTCCACATATCCATGGTAACGCATTCAATACCGGCTTTCTGGTCTGGCGTCAGGGTCTCAAAGTACTCATTGAGGCTGTCAGCTTTATGGTTGTCGGCCAAATGTAAAACAATGCCTTTTTCATGATCTGTAACCACAGTGACGTACTCACGCCTCTTCTGGAATGAGGTTTCGTCAACGGCTAACCGTTTGGGATTGTCGTGTACTCTGCGTGCCAGACCTCTCGCTACTGCACGCTGTTGGATACCGTCGATGGCATTCCAGCTAAGCTTCATTTGTTGGGCAACTGCACTGGTTGTTGCCTCTTTCAGCCAGTCAATAACAAGTGCTTCAAACAAGGCCGTAAAACCAGAGTTCGGTTCAGCCCATGGAACCTGTATTGTTTTTACACCGTGATCGGAACATTGTGTACGCGGAACATCAGCAATAAGGATGGTTTGAAACTGGCAGGTATCCTGATGCCGCCACTTCTTCTGACGTCGATCGTAACCCGGAGAGGGTTTATCACGAACACTGCATTTAGAAGGCTTTTTGCCATCATGTTCGAGAAAGATTTCGACTTTCCCTTCAGTAATGGAGAGTTCCACGTGAGCGACATGCCACGGAGTTTCAACGCCAAGTATTTTAGAGTAGAGTTCTTTATCGCGCATGTCGGCATCCTTGCCTTGAAGTGTTCAATATAGATTAAATCACCCACTAAAATTAGGGAAGAGCCTTTTTACTGAACTGAATGAAAGCCGGTTTCTGATTATTTATCATCCTGGGAGTGCTTGTTCGGAGGATTACAGCGCTCCAGTTGTTTAACCAGATCAGAGAACGCTTTACGGTTGTCGTCGTTTAGATTCATAAGAATTTTGTGAGCATCAAGTACTCTGGCGTGAGTGGCCTGCTCACCGCTGCCTTCACAATGAAGTTCTTCCATGCTTCGCTCAATAAGATCGTTCTTTTCTTTGACGATAATAAAGATGCGTTCAAACCCCATACTCATCAGAATACGGGTGATGTCGGGTTGGGGTGAAATAAGTACGGAAACCAGGTTAAAACGTTTCTTAACCCGAATAGACAATTTCGCCAGCAGACCGAGAGAAGTACTGTCGATGGTTTCGGTTTCAGACAGATCAATGACAACGGAACGGAATCCTGGCTCATTGAACATGGTGTCAAGAAAAGCTTCCAGGCTTGAACAGAGTGTCAATCGTACTTCTCCGACCAGCTTTAGCACATAAGTGCCTTCGCGTTCGGCAAATTGAATTTTTCCTGGAATCATATTTTATTACGAGCCAGAATCAGCATTGCTATATCATCCGGGGCTTCTTTTATGTTGTTAAGTCCCAGCTTTTCAGTCAATGCAGAAACAGTATCGGCTCCCTCTCTAATAACAGACAATAGATGATCTTCCTTCTCCTGCAGGCTCTTCTGTGGAAGAACCTCCAGAATACCGTCGGAGAGAATAGTCAAACTGAACTCTTCGGGCAAGTCGATCGTAACATCTTCAAACTGGGCGTCATCGAATAAACCAACGGGCAGTCCTTTACCCTCGATAAACTCTGCATTTCCGTTCATGGAAATAATGGGCAGAGGATAATGACCACCAAAGGAATAGGTGAGAGTCTGGTCCCTGGTGTCTACCACGCCACCAAACACCGTTACATGTTTTCCCAGATCGGTATGAAGAAGACTGCGATTAATGAAATTCAGAACATGAGACGGTTTCACCCGCACCCTTCCGCCATGAGATTGATATTCTTTCAATAAGTTGATCGACATATGCTTGAGCAGCACTGTAACAAAAGCTGATGACGCTCCATGCCCGGAAACGTCGGCAAGATAAAATGAAAAGCTATGATCGTTAAGGGCAAAGTAATCGACAAAATCTCCGCTGAGATAGAGCGATGGTATAATTTGATGGTCAACCTTGAAATCAGAATAATACAGTGGCTCCTGGGGAAGCATGTTCATCTGAACCTGTCTGCCTGCTTTTTGATCTTCCTGCAATAGGTGCAGACTGTTCTCAAGAGAGTGAATAGCCTCTTCAAGGCTCTCCCTGTAACGTTTGTTTTCCAATGCCAGTTGTGCGCTTTCGAGTGCACGTATGATGGCGTATTCAAGCACTTCAAGATCGACTATAGGCTTGATAATGTAATCGCTGGCTCCCAGTCTGAGCGCTTCGACAACATCCGTCATTACACCTGCGCCGGATACGACAATGAAGGGTGTTTCATGAGAATCGGCACGAACGGAACGTAAAACAGCCAGACCGTCCATTTTCGGCATTCTCAGATCACATAGTATAAGGTCAGGTCGTTTTTCGTTAAAAATCTGGACCCCGTGTTCCCCATTCTCAGCCTGAAGAATGTTGAAACCGCTATCATCCAGATAAGCGACGATACTCTCACGTACTACCGTGTCATCATCAATGACCAGAATGGTATTGCCGGTCATACTCATTGAGATACCTGCAAGGTAATCACTTCGTGATGTTTACAAGACTGAACCCGATTCATTCGGATAACGAACCACATATTAAGCAGATGTCATCAAAACATACTCCCAACCTGCTTTTGCTGCAAGCAGTTAGAGTGGGGTAAGGGTGCAGTATTTTGTTTTCAGGTGGTGTTAATTGTTCTGTGTTGAGATTGAAGGCTGCAAGAAGTGTTTTTTATTCAATAAGATAGAAGCTATAAGGAGGAAATTGGTTGTGACAGGGTTTAGTTCAAAAAATTGAACCCTGTCACATTTTTCTTAGAAATCGTCTTCAGGCTGTTCACCGGTAATCAGGAACTCTCTTCTCTGGAGATAGGTATCTCTCAGGAAGGTGTAGCGATCTCCTACGATGAGTTCTTCTGCATCTAACAGACTGCTACGAAGGTTGATCAGATCTATTCCTTTGGCAATCAGGCGTTCTTTCTCAGGTTCATGGTAACTGACAGGGTTTGTATAACTATCCGGAAATAGCCCCAAGCCTGAGCGAACAGTATAAGAACCCAGCAGGGGAAGAACGATATAAGGTCCTGAGGGTGTGCCCCAGCGTGCCAGCGTCAGTCCAAAGTCCTGATATTTTTCTTCAAGACCCAGTGGTGTTGCTACATCAATCAAGCCAAGCATACCTATGGTTGAGTTGATCAGAAAACGTCCGGTCGAGGTGAAAGCATCGCCGACTTTGAGTTGCAGGGTTGCGTTTGCTGTGTTGCGTACTTCACCCAGGTTATCAAAAAAGTTACTGACCAGATTTTGAACCGGTTGGGGTGTTATATAATTATACCCCTTGGCCACAGGCTTCAGGGCATTTCTGTCTATCCAGTCATTAAAACCAAATACGGTACGGTTCATGTCTTCCCATGGGTCTTCATAAGATACAGGTTCGTTCGCCTGCACCTGTAATATGAACGTGGAAAGCAATACGATGGCAATTGAGCGGGTACTTGCTAAAAGAGAGTAAGCCAAGATTTATTCCTCATTCCCTGTTAAATCCAACATGCCTGAAGCTCCTTGCTTCACTACACTTTTTGTTTATAGTTTGAGTGTATTACTTTATCAGATATTTGATCGTTTCTTGTGCTTTCAATGATTAAATAATTTACTTCAGGCGTGAAAAGGCAGATCTGGACTGAAGTCAGTGCTGTTTTCGTGAGTCAGATGACAAAAAAATGGCACTTTTATCTGACTGGACAGACTACACGGTAAGTGACAATATGTCGTACTGAGGGATGAAATTGTTGTGATCAGCAGGTCTGAAGACAGGCTGGAATGGACGGTTTCAGGTATTTCTGTAGTTCAAAGGAGTGGACATGAAAAACAAGAGTCGGGAAACATACCGGCCTGCTGAAAGTCTGGCAGTGGTAAATAAGGAAGAGCGAATAAGGGTGTTGAGAAAAGCCTGGCAAGAAGGGAATTTTGTCGGTTAATTCAGAGAGACTTGCTGAAAAGATTATCGATTTTGAGCGAAAGCTTGAAGATGCCTTTATCGATAGTAAAGCGTCAATGTTTAAAATCAGTTAGTGGTCTATACCCAAAAAATTGCAGTCGGATATTCTTGGAAAATAGACAGAAGTTGTATACACTGCAACGAAGCCAGCCGGAGCCAATATACCTGCTGGCTTTTTAAATGCTCCCATGGCACAGCTGGATAGCGCGGCCCCCTCCTAAGGGGCAGGTCAGAGGTTCGAATCCTCTTGGGAGCGCCAGTAATATCAAAGCCTGAAGTGATAGTAATTACTTCGGGCTTTTTTGTGTCTGGATGTTTGGTGTAGGTGTAGGTGTAGGTGTAGGTTTGTATTTTCCGTATTACTCTACCGATCTATCAATAGATACAGTTTGTCGTACAACGATCATGCTGAGAACCCTGTCGTCCAGATAACTTAATACATTTTCCTGTTCAACAGTGAACAGGTCTCAAGCGGCGCGGCTCGTCAAATAATGCACTGCCTGTTTGTGGGAAGCTTGATTAAACGACATCGGGAAGCGACTGTTCTGGAGAGTAACTTGATCAGCTCTACACAATGAAATCTGGAGTTCATTGACGTTGATTCAGTATGGGAAGCTTTGTCACTGAGGTTGTATCGTACAGTCTGCAGGATGTACTCATTCCCCTTGAAGATGCGAGACTGTTGGCGGCTCACATCCCCAATGGAAACGGGTATAAAGACTATTGTTCAGGATACTGTGTTTTTATTCCAGCTTACTTAAAAATTAGCCTGGGCAAAATCCCAGTTTACCAGCGCCCAGAAGGCTTTCAGGTAATCAGGGCGTACATTGCGGTAGTCAATATAGTAAGCGTGTTCCCACAGGTCACAGGTCAATAGTGGCTTCTGGTCTGTGGTCAGGGGTGTTGCAGCGTTGCTGGTATTAACAATCTCAACAGAACCGTCAGGGTTTTTCACCAGCCAGGTCCAGGAAGAGCCGAAGTTGTTTACGGCCATTTCAGCGAATTTGGCAACAAACGCGTCAAAAGAACCGAACGCAGTGTTAATAGCATCAGCCAGTGCTCCGGTAGGAGTGCCGCCGCCATTTGGGCTCAGGCAATTCCAGTAGAAGGTGTGATTCCAGATTTGTGCTGCGTTGTTAAATACGCCACCTTCAGAAGATTTTACGACTTCTTCCAGGGTTTTGTTTTCCAGATCTGTTCCACCAACCAGACCATTCAGTTTTACAACGTAAGTGTTGTGATGTTTACCGTAGTGAAAATCCAGTGTTTCTTTGGAGATGTGGGGTTCCAGGGCGTCTCGCTCGTAAGGCAGTGCAGGCAGTTCAAAAGCCATGATGTCATTCTCCAGCTTGGGTTGGAATAGTCGTTGTTTTGACCTGAATTATTCGCGTGACGATATTAACATTTCGGCATCTACGAATCCAAGCAGGTTTTTACCGGGATTGAATGCCGTTTCTAACCGTTTGAGCAAAATACGTTCGGTGAAGGTTTTATTGAAACTTTCATTGATCTTTCATTGATCTTTCATTGAAGAAGAGCACTTCAGGGCTTGGGATGAACCTGTCTTTCTTCTACAATGGCCAGTCTGAGTTGTATGGATATATAAAACGGATAGTCATGAAGCGTGAGGACAGAACCATCGGACAGGATAAACAGACGTTTTCCATCGCAGCTGATGAACGGCCGGAGCGTCGTCGTACTGGGAATGGTAACCACAATGTAAACAAGCCGGAGCTTCCAGCAGCATCGAGAAGCCGCAGTAACAGTGCGAACCATGGCAATAACAGTAATACAATGATCTGGGTGCTGACACTGGCATTGATTGGAATTGGTGCTGGTGGTGCATGGCAATTAATTAATATGCAGAAATCACTGGTTAAAACCCAGACTGAACTGGCTGAGGCTAATCTGCGGTTAAATAAGGTCACTGGCGATGTTTCCGCTACCGGGGCCAATATAAATCAGAGCGATTCGGCGACCCGTTCGGAATTGAGAGTGATTAATTCTGAAATTCGGAAGCTCTGGGATGTTACCAACAAGCGGAATAGAAAATGGATTACCACCAATAAAGCCAATATCGAGAAAACCACCAAAAAGGCTGAATACGCTGCCACTACGGCAGAAAAAGCCGGTGAGCTGGCTGATTCCGGAAAAAAACTGGCTGATTCCGGTAAGAAAGATCTGGATAAAATGCAGTCAAAGGTCAGAGAGCTTGATCAGATATTGAAGGCTTTGAGTTCAGAGCAGTTAGTTTCCAGTACCGATATGAGTGAAAACCTGGGCTCTATGAAGACTGAGGTCGGAAATTTGAAAAAGCAGATTGATCAACAGGTTACCCTGAATAAAAATGTTGATCAGTATGTAAAGAACCTTGATGCTTTCCGAAGCCAGGTAAATCGACAATTACAGCAACTGGAAAATTCTGTCAGAGAATTGTCCCAATCCGGACAATCCGGTCTCAATATTCAATAGACTGTCAAAAAATGGCCTGTGAGTGTACGGGCCACCCTTTTTCAGCCCTGTCTCAATCGTTCCTTTCTGTTTTTCCTGAGATATAGCGTCTTTTTGTTCTGAAAGCGCGTGAAGCTATTTCTCTGCCAGTATTTTTTCTTGATTGTTATTGATGAATCCTATGGCAGCCCCGAATTCAAAGCATTTTCCCCATGCGGAGCCTGCGACCGGCTAGAGCCTTATAAGCCGGATTACTGCTATCTGGCTTTTCTGCCCAAAAATACTGGAATAGGCTGGTTTCAGCCATTCCTGTGTAATACCTGAAAAATACCTGTCAATAATAGTCAGAACTAACCGGGCAGTGTCTGCAGTGTTGCTAAGCTTTTTAGATGAAGTATTTCAGGTCAGGCGTTTCAGGAGCTACTGAACAGAGTTAAACAGGGATTGGTAATGGATAGTAAATCTGGAATTAGCAGCAGTTCACCGATTTCTTCTCATGGTTTAAATGACCGTGCATCGTCAGGGAAATCCATGGAGGACGAGGCTCTCAGAGCAAAGAATGTGCCGAAAAAGTTACCTGACGATGAAGAGCGAGCTTTTTCATCCGTAGATCTGGGAAGTCGAAGGGTTGAACCCGAAAAGAGGATTTTTGCCGATCTGAGCAATATTCGTACGGATCTGGCGGATTTTAGAGACCATCTGTTGATGTTGAATAGATTAGATGGCAGTACGTTATCTGACAGTCGTCAGCACTTGAATAGTCTCTGTGATTTACTGAGTAAACTGGATCATTCCATTCAAACCATAAGTGTCTTCAGCGGCACTGCCAAGTCATGGCAACGAGCAAGCAAGTCAATCCCGGAAACAGCTCTTTCTCAGAATGCTTCAGGTCAGATGGATCGACCGAAACTGCAGGAACCTGAACGTATTAATCTGCAAAAGAAGCTGGTTGAAATAAATGAATCACTCACAAAATTAAAGCAGGTGTATGACCATGATTCTTTCAATCCGGTGACCTGTTATTCCAAAATCTCCGAGGTATTTACAAAAACAAGTGAGTTATCAGTAATGCTTCTGGAAGTTGATCAGGCTCTTGAGGAGGCAGAACACAAAACGGGGAAATCCGTATGCCTTGATGATATTTATCGTGGATCATCAGGCATTTTGATGAAAACCTCTTTAAGTATGCTTGCAAGTGGGCTGATGAAGGTTTTGAAAACAGGGCTAAAGGGCATCAGAACGGTAGAAAATATAGCGTCAGGATTTAGTTCGCTGACATTAAGGATGGGCGCCGGACTGGTGTGGTCAGGTAAGGGTTTTTTATACTATGGTGGTATAGCATTATTCACGCCGATATTTATCCTGAAAAAACTCTATGAAGATGATCAGGATCCCTGGTTGAAAAAACTGTGCTCTTTTTCTGAGCCAGATTTCAAGCCAATAACATCATCTGAATCACCTCGACATGATAGTGTTCCGGCCAAGACAGAAGTGCTGGCAAAAGGCGTTGAAGAAAGACTGGATTTTAAAAAAACAGAAGATGATGCGGAACTCTGGTGGCAATTATGCGAACAGGTGGATAAATTCTCTGAAACAGAGAGCCGCGAGGGGTGTAATTAAAAGTGTTCCATCTACCCATTATCCAGCTTGCTGCCAGTACTGATCCCAGTCCCCGTTAGAACGCAATGTTCTTAAGCAAAGCATTGCTCCTGCGATGGAAGGCTTCCACCAAGCACCCGGTATTTTTAGTCGCATCTGCACTACTGCACTGTTAGAACTTTCTATTTCGCCAGAGCCAATGGGAAGATTGGCTGCTTCTGCTGCAGCATATTCGAATTGCCCTGGACGGTTTCGGATATATCGGTGACACTCCTCTGGTTTATTGGCTGCTTTGCCTTTCTTTCCGTTTCTATGCGGATCAAGCTCTGCCATGACGGCATTAACATTGCCAGATTTCATGCGTTCCTGCTGGATATGCCGCCACTGTACACGTGTTTCCTTGTTAAACCCGACACACTCTTCTGCTGCATCAGCGAAGTGCTCAGAGAGATGATAATAGTCAACGAGGAAACTTCCTTGCTCTCCAAACACTCTCTTTGTCTGGTTGGCAATCCAGGTGGCTCCATCGCTCACGCAATGGATAGAGGATTGCCGGTTGAGCCCCTGCTCTATTGCACAACTCAACCACTGGTCACCTGCTTCATCCGGCCCTCCCATTGTGGCCTGATGACGTTTATCTGAACTACCCAGCTTATAGACCTGGCAAAGTTTAGCCTCCTGCCATTCAGTTTTACGTGCTTTGCGTTTGTCACCTTCTGCCTCTTCATCAAAGAGGACAACAGGAATCATGCTTCCATCCATTTCTCCTATGAACTGGGCAGCTTCACCGAGGCAGTCCTGACGATTTTGTGATGCACTGATGGAATCATTTTGCATACAGCTTGCGTGCTCAAGAGTTATGGCTCGAATAGAAGACTCAGGCACATCAATACCATAATGTTCATGTATTTTTTTGCAGCTGCCTGAAAAGAACTATCTGCACCAAAGTCTACAATTTTACGTTGAATTGTGCGGGAGTAGTCGCGACAGTGAATATGAGCGGCATGACTGAAAGGTCTGACCCGATGCTTGTCTACCGTCTGGCAGCGTTCAAGAACTTCTATTTTCCCATAGGTGCTCAGCCAATAAGTGTTTTTTTTTGAGTTTTAGCTCCGGGGTGCTTCAGGCAAGCCTCGCCAAATTTTTGATCTTCCTTGTAGGTACCCCAGCCAGTAAGCAGTTCATTGCCCATTTCACGCAGGTGGGCAATGACGGCTTCTTCAGCATCATCAGCACGATCCAGGAGACCTGACTCGGCTTCAACAATATCCAGAAGTGCAGAAACTCTAAGCTCAAGCTCGGGGTGGGCTGCAAGTCTATCAGCAAGAGAAATAGGTGAGGGCATAATACTAACTAGGGTTGAGAAATACTCTTACATTATCGTTCATATTGAGGTTTTGTGGGCAGAAAAACTTCTAATGAACACTTTTAATTACACCCAGCCGCGAGAGTGATGTGGAGCGTGCAAAACTCACGAACCAGGCGGCTATTGCTAAAAAAGCAGCCACTGATGCTTTTGATCAGGAAACCTCCTGGCAGTCGTTGTCATCAAGTTTGCAGTCGTCACTGAAAAAGAAACCCGAACCAACAGCTGATCCTGTAAGAGCAGATAATATTCATAAAACGGGTGCCACTCATCCTGATCCCCGAATGGTTCCGGGGGCAAGAAAATCCAGCGAATCACTCAACCCAAATGAACTCACTTTTGAAACGGATTTTGTTCCTGAGGTAAAAACAACGGCTGCTTACAATGTTCACTGGGTACCTATTTCACGATTGAAGCATAATCTGGCTCTTCTATCATCAGAGCTTCGTTCATCCAATGGATTCCCAGGTCATTATTGGTCAACAACTCTGGAGCGGTATTGTGTTGATTTAATCTGTGCCAGAAATCGTCTCTCGGTTCAGGCTCAAAATTTGAGTGAAGATGAATACACGGCATTAACTGGCTATTGGCAATCATGCAGTGAAACAATGCAATCCCTTGGAAACGATAATCCCTGGATCAGGCAGCTATTGAGAAACTGGGGCATCGTTGGTAGTACACAAATAGATTCACCAGACACAGGCAATGAATGGTTATCAACCGTTGGACATGGGACTCAACAACAGACCGGGAGACAAAAAGAGCTGGCTTTCGATTCTGCCAGACAAATGCATCATTTTCAGAGAACAGAGTTGCCACGTGCCGTCAGGGCGCAGGGGAGTGAACAGGCTCAGGTAATGTCAGCTGAAATAGAAAACAAGACGGAGCGGCTTCTGCTGGATGAAGCGGATCTACAGGCTAGAATAGGGCTATGTTCCCGTAAGTGGTTGAATAAGCTATACTTCCCATGCCTTCTACTTTTCAGGGGCGTGTTATGCGATCTAATCTCTTCCAAAGCTTTATTAATTCCATTTCATCATTAACTAGCGAGCAGAGGGATATTCTTAACAATACACTCCAAAGCCCTAAAATACAGAACAGTGACACAGTTGAAACTACTAATTCTGATTCAGTTTCTAGTGAATTAACTCCGAATAAAGCACACTCAATTCCTGACCTTGAAATGACCGTATTATCTTGCTTTGAAAAGCATCCTCAGTGCCCTAAGTGCAAAGGTCATGAGATTCATCGCTGGGGAGTTAGAAATGGTAGACAGCGCTACCGTTGCAAGACCTGTGTTGTAACTTTCAACGCCTTTACAGACACACCTTTAAGAAGACTTAGACAGCCAAGAAAATGGAATAAATACCTGACAGGTATGACTTACTCTATGACATTACGTGCGTCAGCCATTGAGTATGATATTAATTTGAAAACGGCCTTCCGCTGGCGTCATTGCTTCCTTGAAGTGATTAATGATGATCAGGCAAAAGAGCTTTGTGGAATTACCGAGCTGGATGAAACTTTTTTCCGTGAATCCTTCAAAGGTCAGAGAGATGGTATGCCAAGACCAACACGCAAGCGTGGAAACGATCCACATAAAGCGCGCAAAGTGCCGGTAATGGTGGCTCGAGATCGTAATCGGCACACGGTTGACGGCATTTTAAATAATGAGAGTGCCGATGAGTTGTGTCGCCATTTGAACGGTCGAATATCGATTGAAGCTACTGGCTACTGTCTGTGCCGATGCACACCTTGCGCACGAAAAGCTCGCAGAGAAGCTAGGATTTGAGTTTAAAGAGCTAGTTACGTCATCAGGTCAGCATGTTTTAGAAGGTATTTACCATATCCAGAATGTAAATACGTACCACAGCGTTTTAAAGAGATGGATTAGGGGTAAATTCCATGGAGTAGCTACACGCTACCTCCCGCACTACCTGGCTTGGAAGCGTGATTTAGCAGGTGTTGCCAAGCTAACTACAGAACGATTCGTTAGCAGATTGGTGGAACATTGGTACTTTCAACCACTTACGGGAACATAGCCCTAGAATAGCGTTTGACCGGAGATTTTTTGGTTGTATTGCCCAGGGAGAAGACTCTCCATTGATGAGTGTTAATCTAGATGAAGCGAAGAGAAAAATCGAAGACAGTTTGAGGTATCACCGAGCTCTGGTAAACAGAGAACTGCATGATGTTTCTGAAAGGCAGTTTTCCTCCGATGGTCAGGATTTTAATACATCCCTCACCATGAAAATTCTTCAAATACAGTTAACGTTAATGGATAGATACATTGATGATGAGGGGGCAATAGAGTCAGCTATTTATTATTTTTCAGGATATGACTCATCACCCACAGAGATAGAATCTACTTTACAGTCTATAGAAGCTGAGCTGTTAGTATTGCAGGATAAACTGACCAGTGAAAATGATGACGTGTTGAAATTGGTTGAGCAGCAGGTCAGTAGAAAAATAGATCAGGTGGCAGAATTAAAAAGCCAGCTGGTAGATCTGAATTACAATGGCTGGATTCAGAATGATAACGTCTGTTTTAATTGTCTGGAATCTGTTCAGCAGCATATTAGAAATGTCAGGCATCAAGTGGTTCGAGCTTATGAAAAACATATTGAACCCGATCTGGCACTGCTTAGAAAAAATGTATTAGATGCCATGAGAACGCTGGAAAAAGAGTTAGCGGAAGAATTAAAATCCAGTTCCAGATTGAAAGACATAAGAGCTGTAATCGTTTTACTTGAAACAGGGGAGTCTTCCTGGAGTAAAGAAAAATGGCTTGAATTGAAATATTTGTGTACTCAGGGTGTCTCAAACTTGAAGAATGAGCTGTATAGGTTTTTTCCAACCATTGATGCAACTGCAAAAAAACTGGGTTCTGAACTAGCTACACTGCAACAGGAAAAAATAGATAAATTTGGTCTTGCAACAACGGGCGATATCGGCTATGTCCCCGTCAATAGTTGGGAGCACTAAAGTCCTATAAAAACTTTATTTTCCTGCTCCACATATGGCTATTCATGAGATAGGAAGGTATCCCAGAACAAATCGCTGTTCTTTGGGCAATAAACAAATGCAATATACAAGATTTAGTCATATCTCTACTTTATAAGGCACGTCTGTAGCCCTGTAAACATAGGGAGTAAGCAATACAACTATTGGCGGGAACATAGCCTACGATATCGATAATGAGATGAGGTTGGTCTGGGAAGACTGGAGTCGCCAACCGGAAAAGAGTGTCTGGCTAGGTCGTCTAATAAGAGATGATCCGCAATTGGCCCAATGGCAGAATCATGACATTTCCTGTGCGCAGCTATTGGCATTCAGAAATAGAATACTCCTGGCTGAACACGAGTTGAAAAATGAACTGGAAGCAGGGCGCTTAAGACCATCCGCTGCAGTCAGTGAGAGTTATGAGTTTTTTCATGAAATTCATAATAGAATTTCAGATAAAATGAGTCGTAATTATTCGGCGTTTAAGATTTTGTCCATTGAACAGTTATCCGAATCAGTATTGAAATCAATTAAATTCGTATCAATGCAGAAAATCAATGGTATTGGTGGGGTTGCCTTCCCATTCATTAAAAAACTTAATGACTCTATGCATTCAGGAGTGGATATAAGAGGTTATGGTTTTGATGACCTCTGTTTGTGGGCTGAACACTGTACGTCAGGTTTTCTAACTACAGAACATAAAGAGGAATTGATGGTGCTGTATTTAAATATTAGAAATGACTTGCTTAAGAGAGGTTTGTCATTTGAATTACCAATGCAGTGAGGTTTGTTTAAAAAGACATAAAATCAACTTTTGTTATTTTGAAATGATATCTTTCAGTCGTAATTCAATGACTTGGCTTTGCTAGCCTGAATGTATATACGAAAATATTATATTTTTAGAAAAGAAATATTAAATACATTCTTTATTCGATGCCTGAGTGGTATGGGCAATTCCTAAAAATTCAATCGAAAGATTGATTTGGAAGAGCAGCAATGCCGTAGATCAGGATGGATCCAAATAACCCCTCAGGAAAAAGTCCGGTTCAGCCTTCAACAAGGCATAGCCCAGGATCGACATCAGTTAGCCCATCAGGATCAGAGCAACAATCTGGTTCTGTAAAGGAGGTACCTGTCGATTCCAGGTATACGCCTGAATGGAAGCAATCAAAAGGTGCCAGCATAAGATCCAGGGATGTCAGCCCCTGGAATCCACCGGCATACTCACTAACCAAACCCAATATCACCTCTAACCCTACATCGCCAATACGAAACTCTGCGGAAGTTCGTGAGCGGGTATTAGCACGGCTGCAAAATGAAGATTTTGAACTAACCAGGGGAGATATCACCGGCATTCGGGCATCCCATAAAAAAGTGATGTCAGAGCGTGTTCAACGAATAAGGGTTGCCCTGGGTAAGCAGCCTGCCAGAAATACGGAGCCTAATGACTGGTTAATTGATCTGGGGGAGTCGGCTGATTCTATAGAAGTTACCAAAAATCTGGCCATGGCACTGGCATTGCAGTTGGTGTTGGCACAGGATCAATCTCGTACAGGAATCAACAACCAACGGACCAGCAAACAGGCCTGGAGCGCCGGTCTGAGAAATTATGGCAACCTTCAGGAAGCCTGGCAGGACCTTTTTGAAATCACCCGGGAGCTCTGTACCGACCATTCTGATCTGATGGGAGTGGAATTGTCTGGCAATCCTTCACTAGAACCTTCGGTTACTCCGGGTAGCGGTTTTAGAGATGATTTTGTGCCTTCTCACTCTGAACCTCCTGAACTGGAACATCAGAATCGGGATTTACCTGAAGATTTGACATCTTTCCCCACTGCGACACCATTGATACCAGAGGTCAGAAGTCAGCAACCAGTGATTCAGACGGGTGGATCTTCAAAGTCTCATGAGGTAGAAACGCTCAGACAGCAGTTACAGACCGCCACCGCTGAAAGCAATGCAGTCCGACAAGAGAATCAGTCGCTTCAAGCCGAAAGTCTTCAGCTTGGAACCACCATTGAGGAGGAGAAAGCCCGGTTAGAGGAAATGGGTCGGGAACTGACTCTGACACGCTCTGAAGTGACCCGGCTTAAATCAGAGCTGGAGCAAAAGGACCGTGAGCTGGAGCGACTCTTTTCCATAGAACAGACACTGCTGGAAAAGAGTGATCTGGAAGGAGAACTGGAAGGCATCAGACTGCGGTTCAGTGAAGTTGAGCAGGAACGTAACGAACTTCGGGAAAAAGAAAAAGCTCTTCAGGAAAAGCTCAGGGATGAGAGTTTAAAAATCCTGGGTCTGGAACAACAGTTGGTAGAGCAACAGCAGAACAATGAAACCTTGCTCCGCGAAAAAAACGAGTTGTCCTCTCGACTGGAATCAGTGTCGCAGAAGTTGTCCGGCACAGAAGAAAAACTCTTGGAAACCAGCATACGACTCGAGGAGTCTGCAGCTGAAGTCACTGCACTGAAAAGCCTGAAGAGTGAACTGGAAGCATCTGTCGAATCACTCAGGGGAGATAGCCTTAATAAAGACAGTGTTTTGACATCATTGAAACAACAGCTGTTGCAAATACAGCAAGAGCTGGAAAAAAAAGAAAGTAAGGTTTCTGAGCTGACTCGCAAGTCGGAAGAGCTCAGTGTAGAGCTGGCCACTCTGAACGAAGAACAGTCTCTGGCTGAGAGTCAGCACACTGAAGAAGTACAGGAGCTGACTACTCAAATTGAACAATTAAAATCTGAAAAAGAAATAAGTGATCGCGAGCATCAGGAAGAACTCCAGAGAGCAAGCTCTGAGTATGAAAAACTGAAAAAACAGGAGAGCCTGAAAGAAACGGCTCATCAGCGGGCATTAGAGGATCTTCAGCAGAAGATTACTGAGGCGCATGCAGATAAATCCACCAGTGAGCTGGAAAGTCAGGCGAAAATCAGCGATCTGAAATCACAGTTAAGGGAGGTGACTGAGGCGGGAGTAAGAGAGCGTGAAGCTTCAGACGTTGAAATTGAGAGGCTGAAAGAACAACTGACTCAGGCTCAGGAAAAGACATCTGCCAGTGAATCGGAAAACCAGCAGCAAATCACTAGTCTGGAAGAACAACTAACGAAGTTGTCCGAAGACAAGTCGTCAGAACAGGCTGTCTCGGCTTCAGCGATTGAACGTTTGACACAAGAGTTGAAACAAGCCCGGGAAGCGAACACTGCCAGCCAGTCTGAAAGCCAAGAGACAATCCAAAAGCTAACAGTTCAATTAGCCCGTCTGGCTGAAGAGACATCGACTGAACATGATACCTCTGTGGCAGCAATAGAGCGTCTTAACGCGCAGCTGTTAGAGGTAGAGAAGCAGAAATCGGCCAGTGAGTCGGAAAGTCGGCAACAGTTCAGTGACATGGAAGCTCGGTTAAATCAGCAGGTTGAAGAAAAATCGAAGGAACTTGCAAGCTCAACGACAGAGGTTGAGCGTCTGAATGAGCAGCTAGCCCGTCTTAGAGAAAATCAATCCACCAGTGAGTCGGAAAACCAGAAAAAATTCAGTGAACTGGAAACTCAGTTAACTCAGCAGGTTCAACAAAGTTCGAAGGAGCTTGAAACTTCTGCCGCAGAAGTAGAGCGTCTGAAAGCGCAACTGACACAGGTAGAGGAACAAAAGTCTGCCAGTGAATCGGAAAACCAGAAAATATTCAGTGAACTGGAAGCTCGGTTAACTCAGCAGTTTGAAGAAAAATCGAAGGAACTTGAAGCCTCAACGACAGAGGTTCAGCAGCTGAAAGCGCAGCTGTTAGAAGTAGGAGAACAGAAATCTGCCAGTGAGTCTGAAAGTCAGCAAAAATTCAGAGAACTGGAAACGCAGTTAACTCAACAGTTTGATGAAAAATCGAAGGAACTTGAAGCCTCAACGACAGAGGTTCAGCAGCTGAAAGCGCAGCTATTAGAGGTAGAGAAACAGAAAATTGCCAGCGAGTCGGAAAACCAGAAAATATTCAGTGAACTGGAAGCTCGGTTAACTCAGCAGTTTGAAGAAAAATCGAAGGAACTTGAAGCCTCAACGACAGAGGTTCAGCAGCTGAAAGCGCAGCTGTTACAGGTAGAGGAACAGAAATCGGCCAGTGAATCAGAAAGTCGGAAAAAAATCACCGAACTGGAAGAACAGCTAATCAGGTTGTCTGAAAAGAATGAAACAGAACAGGGTGAATCAGTTTCAGAAATTCAGCGGCTGAAACAAGTATTGGAAGACGCTCGGTCAGAAAGTACCGTCAGCCAGGCTGAAAGCCAGCGAAAGTTCAGTGAAATGGAAACTCAGTTAACCCAGCAGGTTCAAGCCTCAACGACAGAGATTCAGCAACTGAAAGCAGAGTTGGTGCAGATACAGAGAGATAAGTCTACCAGTGAGATGGAGACCCAGAAAAGAATCAGTGATCAGACAGCTCAAACAAGTCAGCTGACTGAACAAAAGGCGAGAGAAAATGAAGTTTTATCGGCAGAAAAACGGAGCCTGACTGAAGAGTTAGCTCAAGCTAAAGAAGAGAAAGTTATTGGCGATTCTGTCAACCAGACACGAGTATCTGATCTGGAAACACAGCTGAATGAGAAGGAAGAAGCAGCAGAGGCTGAAAGAGTTAGCCATGAGAAAGAAATTCAAAGCATTCATCAACAATTGGATGAGAAAAGCAGCAGCGAATTAGAAAAAGCTAAGCGACTTCAGGAACTGGAAACTGAGTTAACGAATAGAAATGAAAAAATTCAGGCGGCTCAAGAGCTTCATGAAACGGAGTTGAAAGCATTAACAAGGCAGCTAGGTGATTCAAAAGAAGAAAACAAACGTCTTGTATCTGATTCTGCATCCAGGGTTGAAGCTCTGGAAGGCCAGCTGAGATCACAGGGGGAGGAAAAATTAGCTGAAGAAAACGCTCTAAAGCTGCAGTTAGAACATCTTCAGCAACAATTGAACGAGAAAGCGGATAGTGATTCAGCGAAGGATAAACAAATTGTAGATCTGGAAAGCAGGCTCAGTGAACTCACAGAAAAAACAACCGCTGAAAATGAATCTCATGCACTTCTTACAAGGAGACTTCAGAAACAGCTTGGTGAGCAGCAACAAGCTAACGCCCGCATAGAGTCTGAGCGCGATTCGGCAGTCAGCCAGTTGGGTTCAGAGCTTTCTACCGAAAAACAAAAGTCAGAAAAACTACAACTGAGGATCACTGAGCTGGAGCAACAGCTGGAGAGACTGACAAGTGATAAAGAAAGTGCTGTCAGTTCATTGAACTCACAAGTTGCTGGCCTGACACAACGTGTGTCTGAACAAGAAGGCGTTATTGAGAGAACGCGGGAAAATAGAATTCTAACAAGACAGGGTTTTCAACGATCAGACAGTCGCGAAAGTACATCATCAGCTGATTCAGGTGTTTTAAGCGCGTCAGGTCATGAGCGGTTAAGAAGTGCGCTTGAAGGGGTTGCCGCAAAAAGCAGTGAGGCAGGATACTTTCAGTTACTGGGTCAAGTTCAGGAAGATGATCTCAGCCCTGCACACTGGGTTGCCTTTCAAAAGTTTCATTTCAGCACAGCGACTGCCCGGCAAGAAATGCTGTCTGGCAAGAAAACTCTGTCAGACAAAAAACAGGCAGGAAAGTTTTCACCGGGTTTACCCGCTCCCAGTGATCGAGATTTTAGAGAACAATCTCTTAAATTGAATGATGCTTACAGGGAAAAGGTATCTGCTTTAAGGGAAGGCTTCTTGAAAGGGGCTGAATTGAACAGCGATGATGTTGAGAGCGATATCCTGGAAATTATCGACTTTTTCCTGGGGAGTGTTGCCGATGAATCAAAGCGTATACAGGCAAAGGAAACAGTATTTTCTGAAGCATTAGAAGAGTTTGATCCACAATTAAAATCATTGGACAGTGAAATTAAGAAGGCGTTGAAGGAAAAAACACCGGCTGAAACAACTGACTTTGCGCTGATTACAATCAACGGCCTGCTAAGAGAAGAAAGGCAGGAAGTCCGGGAGTTTCTGGTAGGTAGTTGTGTGAGAAATACCATAAAGCAGCTTGAGGATAAGCTGAAAGAAAGCCTTGAATCTGTCAGCACTACCGACAAGGATGAGAGAAGAATTAAAATACAGTCATACTGTCATGCCATTCAACGGTTTGCACCAGAATGGTTGCCAGCTCCTGTCAGATCAACATTGAATCCTGTGATAATCCGATACTTGCAGGGGGCTGTAGATCACACACTGAAACAGGTCGACGGTCAATACCCAAGACAGACACCACAGTCTGTATTAGGGCTGAAAACCGTTGATCCGAGAAGTGAGCCCGGGCACCTTGTGGCAAGGCGTATGATTGAATCACCTGACATTCGGCCAGGTGTTCTGACCCTACTGAGCAGCTTGCAGTCATCACACGAAGGGGTGAAGAAAGGCGGTTATGATTATCTGGAGGATTCCAGAGTTGGACTGAAAGTCTTATGTGACGACCATGGCCTGGTTAGCCGACCTATTATGAAAGAGTTATTGGCTGTGGCCATTCAGGACCTTGAGGATGATGATTCCTTACTGGCGACTGAATATGCCAGGCAGCATCGGGGGCAGGAAAAAGCAAAAAAAGGTATTTCCCGCAGGAAAAAATTACTAGACCACTGTACGGAGCTGAAAAAGAGCGAAAAATCAACAGATGCTTCAGTTTTATACAGAGGACAGCATGTATCTGAGAGTAAGCTCACCCTGCACCCCCATAAAGAAGTGCTGGATTGTTTCAGCAAAGAAGGGACGGTTCTTTCCGATGTAAACATCAGTGACGCAGTATTAAGAGGTAACTATAAGGAAAGGGATGTTATCGCTGTCAGTAGCAGTGCACTGAGTTCATTTCTCGGAGGTGCCTGCTGTAAGGCGGTGGTGAGAACCAGTGATCAGTCTGGTTTCGAGTGTATTCAATTAAATAGTGACACCGTTATTCCTTCTGGTCTGATGTTCATTAAAGCGGGACCTAACCGCTGGGAAGTCAGTTTGGGCCATACGACCTGGGTCGTTGATCCCGGTATTTTGCTGGATAATCCCGATATGAGAGTCCCCTTTGAAGGGGGCACAGGTGGGCAAATTCAGCGGGATTGGTTGCCTCTGAAGAACCGGTCGGGTGAAACGGCCATTCTGGCCCTGAGAAATACCCCTGAACACCCTCGCTTTTTCCTGTATGAGATGGGTGAAGGCAATGCCCTGATACCAAGAGTCATCAGTTCAGAAGATCCGGCGAGAGAGAGACTGGAAGCGGAATTTTTTTATCAGTCAGCTCTGCCTGACAAGGATATTGCCAAACCAGTTTCCGGCAGCAGAGAAGATATAGATCCATCAGTGTCTGAACTGCATGGGGCTGGTATCAGCTGGTTACAGGGTAAATCTACAGCACATCTTAATCATCTTTATCAGGAAACACAGGCGAAGAAATTCAACGATCCTGTCCCCCCTCTGGTTATGGAAGCGGCAAAGACCCTGCTTGATAATAAAGTAGTCGGGCTGGGTTATCTGCGACAGGTGCAGGCAGCAAAGGTTGCGAAAAGCAAGATTGGGGTGAAGCTTGATACTTACACGAAGGACAGGGAAGCACACTGTTATGCCCGTTTTTCAGTGGGAGCCAGTTTTGAAAAAGTAGGCCGTGAGTTTTTTGAGCAGTGTCAGAAACAGTTACGAGAAAGCAGTCCAGTGTTAAAACAGATGAGGGCCGAACAGGATGACTATCGTGATGAAGTCTTCAAAGATCTGAAAAGCTATTCTGGCTGCGAGTTGAAACCGCAACTTGCTCCAAGGCACTCTCCTGAAGCACCTCTGGCTGGAACGCCTGCCCATGTTGGCAGGAATCTCCAGAAAGTCATAAAAATCAATAGCGATCACCGGATGAGGCTGTCCCAGAGCATCAGCAGGTTGGAGAAACAACTGGTCACTGATTTGCGAAGGCAGAATACAGAAGCACTGGAGGGTTATACAAATCGGGAGCTTCTCGATAGAGCTATTATAGAATTTGAACGTGGACGTTTACCCGCCGGAGAGGATCAGGAAAAAAATGCTTTTGTGGAACTATTGGTAACCTATCTGCTGGAGAAAAATGATTTAAGCCAGTCAGCAAGATTGAAAAATCGACTGGATGGCTTAATGAAAAAATTGACCGAATTGGAAAATGATTCGGTGCTGTTATTCAATAATCCCGGAGAGTATGAACGCAGAGTTCAACAATGGAACCTTGAAATGGCACTTCTTGCCAGTGACCAGGAGATGATCAGTTTAAGACTGGAGTCATACCGGAGAGAACCATTGAAGTCCAGTGCCAGAGCCTGTATTTCATTTGAATGCAGGGAAAAAACTGTGCTGCGTGAGAATCAGGTTCAGGAAGTTCAGTCAGCACTGAAGGAAATCACCGACAGCTTAACTCATGACCGGTCAATGACCAGAATTTCCCACAAGGGAACGGGTTGGGGTAAAAGTACAATCGTACAGCTGTTGTCTGATCATGCCGTGGCAGAAAACCAGGATAACCCGGGAAGGTCTGTTCTGGTTGTAGCACCGGTGAGTAACCAGGCAGAACTGGATATAACTCTAAGTCGTTATTTTGATCAAAAAGGGTGCCAGTATCGACGTCTGGATCTTCATAAAGACCATGTTGCGCCTGGTCGGGTTTGGTGGACAGAGGAAAAACTGGATCAAATACACAATGTGTTACTGGGCATTCCTGCAGAGACCTATCCGTCAGATCGTGCGAAGGTCTGTCAGATGGTCAGAGCGCCTGTAGGTGCATCAATCCGGGATGTTCAGATTTTATCCCAGCTTCACTCCAGACTCGATTCGATGGAAGAGCCTGATTCTGAACAAAGGCTGGCCCTCAAGAAGCTCAATGGCATTTTTGACCTGATTCGGGAATCCATGGTGTTTATGGATGAATGGGATAGCGCGCTGGTTCCTTCGAGAAAAGAAGATCTGCAGGCTCTGGCCTCCGAGGTGAATGAATCGCTGTCAGGACTCAAAGACCCGGCAAAGGTTACCTCTGAAGATATCATACGCGGGCAGGCCAGAATGGTTCTGGGATGTAAGCGCAAACATCAGTTATCAGCCACCACGGGGACAACTTATGCTGCTGCGATCGTTTCAGGAGCAACGACGCCTGAGAGTATTAGAGAAAAATGCAATTCAGATCCCCTGACAACCCAGCCCAGATTCTGGCACTGGCTGAATGAAGCCAATCCTGTTTACATCGACATGTCCAAAACTGGCGCAAGAAAAGACCTCTTTGGACAGATAGTTGATCAGGTGGGCAGTGACCGGGAGATATTGATTTTTGATGGCAATAAAAACGAAGGTAAAGCCGAAGATGCCGCTGTAGCTGATTACAAATTACTCACTGAGGTGCGTGAAGAGCATGGTGGGCAGTCCAAGGGAATGCTTTTCTATGATAAGGACAAATGCTTGCACATGTATCAACAGGGACATCCTGTTTACGGTAAGGGCAATGGTCAGAAAGTCCCTCGGGATGAAGAGGCTGTTATGCGGGCAGAAGGTGGCAGGGATGTATTTCATCAGACCAGTGAGTCAATAGGAACTTCTTCGCCCCAGCGTAACAGTAGTGTGGGTGTCTACATGGGATTACTGGAACAGTCTGAAGCCGGTCGTGTCGATGACAACGCACAGCGACTGGGTCGACTCAGAAGAGCATCGCCCCGACCACGAAATCCTCAGGCACTCTATATGGTGGTTGATACTGGAGCTGCAGAAAAACTGACTGGCAATAGTCATTTGGCTGAATTCAAGCATCAACAGGAACATCTTCAAACTTGCAGAACCCAGTTACAGAGTCAGCTGGACAGCCCAATGAAAGAGCTCAGTGAGGAAAAGAAACAGGCTATTTATGCGCCTTTGGTTGTTAACCCTCCAAAGGTAGAAAATCCGGGCGAATTGGATCGGCGAATAGAAGAGGCCGTTGATCAGGAAATTACAAGGCTGAGACTGAATGAATGGCCGAAAAAGGGATTTGATACAAATCAAACGGACCGCCTGGCAGATTTTAAGAAAGCAGAGTGGCTGGCCAAAAAAGAGTACCTGCTGATGACGTCAGAAGAGTTGGCTCGTCGGGAAATATCTGAACACACTAAAGAGTGCGAAGCGTTACTGCAGGAGGCTCAGGTAGAAAGTTATCTGGAACAGGAGCTTGCCATAGAAGAGGACTGGATGAAGACGGGTGTTTCAGCTGCGATGGGAAATTTCACATTCAGCTCAGATGCCCTTGGCCGCCTTCCAGTTAACTACCAGAGCAGTCAGTTTGCTGCTGAACTGCTTAAAGCGGGAATCATCAGTCATATGAAAACGGTTCCCAGGCGACAGTCCAGTCACTCAGGAACTATTCAAGGGATTGAGGAAGACCTGAATTCTGAGCAGATAAAAGCAGAAATAAAAAGAGGCGTGAGTGAATTGAGAGAGGGCAGCGTTCCGGTTCTTGGACTGAATTATATAAAGGATTCACAAATAAGACTGGAAGCAGAGTCACGGAAGCAATCGAGGCAGGCTATTGCCAATGTAAACGAAGTAATAAGAATAATTGAAGGGGAAAGTGGTCGAAGAAGAATGTTTAATGTGGGGGCATTGAAAAGATGTGTTGAAAAATTTGAACGACAAATGATGGACACACAAAATACTGGACAGCATTTGTTGGCAGGTAAGAATATTGAGACATTTTATAATGAGTTTTTAGAAGGGTTAACGAATGTTGGATTCAGTATAGGAATGCACAGAAACATAGTTGATCTGACAGGAAAAATTAATGCAGTGTTGAGTCGTTTTGCTGATGTTGATGGAACAAGTCTCGGTTCATCCCAGATACTGTTTAAGGATAAGGAAGCATTCGAGGAATATTTTAAGGAGCCTAATGCTGCCAGAGCTTTAAAACGTACCCCTTCAAAAGAAAAAGCTAAACAGGGGCCGCTATCCTCTAAGCAAATTAAAAGGATATCCGTTGACCGGCTGAGGTTTAGAGGAGCCAGTGCGCGTGTATTCGTTCGGCCAAGTCTTTCTCTCAATGAAAACGTCCGCATTGAGAAACTCAAGAAACAGGCTACTCGTGTCAATGAATTGAGTGATAAGCAAGATGATTATATTCAAGCAACAAAGCTGGTTGAAACCAAAGATGAAGCTAATGTAAAAGTCTGTCTGGATGAGCTGGAAAATTTTTTACTCACCAGGTACGAGGTCTTTGATAAAGAAAGAGAGCAGAGAATTTCAGATAAGGTGAAGTCAATGGATGCTCAGGAGGCATTAATGCAGAAAAATATTGAACAGACGGCATAAGTATAATTACAGGATTGTTATAAATTAGCTAAATCTGTTTTGGGTGAAAATTATGTCATTAACACCAATGGGTAAAGAGCGTCGCTTAATAAAACGTCATCAGTTGAATGATTGTCTAACTGTGTATAATCGAAATACTCTGCGTGAGATGGGCAGTATCGGTAATATAACCTGTAATGGACTTATGCTGATCAGCTCGGTTCCAGTATTGATAGGCGCAATTTATAATATGAGAATTATCATGCCTGGAGAGAACGATCGCACTAAATCTCTGATTATGGATTTTGACGTTCGTTGTCATTGGTGTAAGCCCGATGTGGGGGCTGGGATTTACGATTCCGGCTACAGTATTGTCAATGCAGGGCATGGTATAGTTGATCTTGTTGACGCACTGAAGGAATACTTTTCTTTTAGTGAAGTCGAGTGATTTATTCTGCTATTGTGAAGATTCTTCTTTATCATGGGTGGCGAGAAAATCTACCCTACAGATTTGGCAGAAAGAGAATTGATCATGCTCAATAGTTTCTACTGGTACGATTTTGAAACCTTCGGGACAGATCCAGCTCTGGATTGGCCTGCTCAGTTTGCCGGAATCAGAACAGATGCCGATCTTAACGAAATTGGTGAGCCACTGGATATCTTCTGCCAGTTGCCTCGTGATCATCTTCCTCATCCTATGGCCTCTCTGGTGACGGGGCTCACCCCGCAACAGGTCAATGAAGAAGGTATGATAGAACCTGAATTCATATCGCGAATTCATCGGGAATTTATGGAGCCGGGAACCTGTGTTGCAGGGTACAATTCTATCCGTTTCGATGATGAAATTACCCGTCACTCTCTGTATAGAAATTTTCATGATCCTTATGCCAGGGAGTGGCAGAATGGCAATAGTCGCTGGGATTTAATTGATCTTGTGCGTTTAACGGGAGCTTTAAGGCCGGAAGGTATTGAGTGGCCTCTAAAGGAAGATGGTGTTAAAAGCTATCGCCTTGAAGATCTGACCGCAGCAAATGGTATCGAGCATGGTTCAGCACATGATGCACTGTCCGACGTCAGGGCAACCATCGAACTGGCAAAGCTGATTCGTGACAAGCAACCGAAAGTTTATAATTTTCTGCTTAAGCACAGAGGAAAACGGGAAACGGCACAATTATTGAACCCTGTTCCAAAAGAGATGGTTGTACATGTGTCAGGCATGTTTGGGGCGATCCGCAATAATCTGGGTATTGTCATGCCCATTGCAGATCATCCCATTAACCGTAATGGTGTAATTGTTTATAATCTGGCTGCGGATCCATCCTCTTTATTTGATCTTTCAGTTGATGATATCAAAGCTCGCTTGTTTACCCCCGCAGCCCAGCGCCCTGAGAATGAAGAAAAAATCCCCCTCAAGGTGGTCCATCTGAATAAATGTCCCGTGATAGCACCTGTGAGTGTTATCAGAAAAGAAGATGCTGAACGCCTTGAGATTGATCTGACACTCTGTGAAAAACATCGACAAATGATTCTGGGCAATCAGGAGGTGATGGTAAAAATACGAGATGTCTTTGCAGAACCTCCACATAGGGGCAGTGATGATCCCGATCAAATGCTCTATTCCGGCGGATTTTTCTCCCCTGCAGACAAAAATGCCATGCAGAGAATTATAAATTCAAAACCATCTGAGCTTGGGCAGACAGGGGTCACCTTTCAGGATAAACGTCTGGATGACATGTTGTTTCGTTATCGTGGTAGAAATTTCCCTGGCTATCTTGATCATGAAGACCAGGCAAATTGGCTGCAATATTGTCGTAATCGGCTGAACGGGCAGTTGTATCAGAATGAAGCAAAAATATTTGGTTTCGCCGATTTCTGGAACGAGCTGGAAGACGCTCGGTCATTAGCAAAAGAGTCTGCAGATAAGCAATTGGTTTTAAATCAACTGGCAGATTACGTAAGTAGCCTGCACAGTGAATTATCCCGTTAATGCAGAACTGATGCGAACGGGCAGCTGATTAAGATGTTCAGAGAGTCGACCATAAATGACAGGCTTTTCTATATAATCTACTGCTCCAGCCTTAATGGCGGCTACAGCCGAAGAGAGGTCATTGTGATGCCCAAGAATTATGACCGGTATACCCTGATTCTTTTTTGATACTGTATCCAGAATATCAAGAGTTCTATCATCAGAAGAATCTGTGGCTGCAATAATGCAGGATGGTCGTGAATTATCCAGTGCGTCTATTAATTCATCATGTGACAGGTAACATTGCAACTGAATTGACTTTTCATTGCATAGTTTACGGATAGTTTCTGTTGTTTCTGTATCCTGTTCCAGAAGATACACCAGAATATGAATTGCTTGTTGCATTAAGGGCAGCCCTGCAATATTGAGACCAGTGCCGTTGTAATGCAAGATTACATAACTGGACCTCTCGACACTGTCATTGCAATGTTCATCAGAATTTCTGATTCTGGATGAATAAAGACAGAGTAATTCTGCCATGTTCATTGCTGTAAAGCGTAGAGATAGTGAATGAGTAATTTCGGTTGATTCTGAATTCTCACTGAGCAAGATTGCTGCACGGCGAAAGCTCTTTAAAGGTATGCATTGAGTTTAGAAGTGATGACTGATTTGCAGAATGGAGGGATGTACTTGACGTTGTTCGGGGACTACTTAAGATTTATTTTCAGGCGACGCTCATGCAAATTCTCAGTGTTTATTTTTACTATCGGTTACCACCTTTCCAGTTGTTTATGTTGTGTAGACCGAAATTCCATGTGCGAAGTCACAATTTTACTGAAGAACAAGTTCTATCTGCAAAAGCTGGAAGCTTAACACGCCCTGAGGGACGCATTTATAGCAGAGCTGTTTAACAAAAGAGTTGAACAGCTCTGCCAGATATTTCTTCAGATTTTAAAGTTAAACTCACCTTCGAGATGTTCTTTAACCTGCATCACCTGTCTCACCAGATGAGCCAGAGACTTAGTACTCATTTTTTCCATTACTCTGGAACGATGAATCTCCACAGTACGCTGACTGAGGTTGATATCTGCTGCAATGACCTTATTGGCTTTGCCTTCAACCACATGACGGAGAACTTCACGCTCCCGGTCGGTCAAGGTAGAAAGGCGACGAAGAATTTCTTTATGCTCCAGAAGTTCACGACGCTGTTGCGTGTCAAGCTTGAGACCATCATTAATCAGATCCAGTAATTCCTGATCTCTGAAGGGTTTCTGGATGAAATTCATGGCCCCATCTTTTATCGCCTGAACAGCCATGGGTACATCGCCATGTCCGGTAATAAAAATGATGGGGAGAATACAGTGCATTTCATTCAGCTTGCTTTGTAATTCAAGACCACTCATTCCTGGCATTCGGATGTCAAGAACAATACAACCCGGTCGGTTCTCATCATAAACTTCAAGAAATTCTGCCGGAGCAGAAAAAGTTTCAACGGTCTGACCTACAGATTGCATCAGCATTTTAAGCGAGTCACGAACAGCCTCGTCATCATCAATGATGAAAACGGTGGGTTCCTGCTTCATATCCTGTTGCTGCATAACGACTCCACGGTGAGCAAATTGCCGTAATACGAATTGATTCTTTTGCCGTCAGGCTGGAAAGTGTAATAGTGAAGCAGCTGCAAGGCCTGAAAAACAGGTTGTTTGCATAACTTAACGGCTGTGGAATTCGCAATTTAGTGTAGCAGAGGATGCAAACATTGCGTTCTCACATGCAGTCCAATTCAACAATAGCTCTATGAACTGTCGCTTTAATGCTTATATCTATACCCAGTCGTATATGAGTCGATTATTTGGCATTTGCTTCGTAAATCACATGTAGGCCTGACGAGAAGGCGCAATCTTAGCTGATGTTTGCGAAATTGCCAGTGGGGAAAATACGTTAAGACTTAAACCAATCACTTAAGAAGTTTAAAGACACTGTTATACAACCGACATTCACCACCTAACCTGACATTTTCCTGATTTCTGCTATTTATCAAAAAAGCAAATATCAGGAAACAGCCTTATGCCTCCTATTCAATATCGCACTCAGATTCAGAACATGGATCACCTCGGCCTGGTGGCAGGTATGTGCAAAGAGCTGGGCATAGCCGATCACATTGACAGACGTGCACCCAAGGTAGCGGATGAATGGAATGTCTCCCACGGTGAAGCCATTGTCGGCATGATCCTCAATGGCCTCGGCTTTACGGGGCAATCTCTCCATATGTTCCCCCAGTTCTTTGCCAATAAACCTCTCAACAAACTGATCAGGGAAGGGATTAAACCAGAGCATTTAAACGACAAGATTCTGGGAAGAGCACTGGATGAACTCTTTGATCTGGATGTCAGTAAAGTCTATTTTGAGCTGGCTATCAAGGTTGCAACTCATCTCAAATTGCCTTGCGACGCGCTGAACCTTGATGGCACCGGCTTCCACGTCGATGGTCGTTATAATAGCGATAGCGATCTGAGCGATGAAGACCTCAACTGCATCAGGCTTTGCAAAGGTTACAGCCGGGATCACCGCCCGGATTTGAACCAGGCCATATTGCTTCTGTTGACTGAAAACCGGGCAGGCATCCCGTTGTTTATGAAAGCAACCAGTGGCAATGTGACTGATAAGACCAGTTTCAAACAGGTGGTCTCCAAGCACTTGAAGAGTTTCAAAGCCGCACTGGAAGCCCGCTATTTTATTGGCGATGCAGCATTGTATGTGGCAGGGACAATCCAGGAACTTGACCAGCAGGATCAGCTGTTTATTTCCAGAGTTCCTCTCAATATTGGTGCCGCCAAAGAGCTGGTAAGGAGTGCGCCTTCACGAACCATGAAAGCAGTGGAGGGGTTTGACCATTACGAAGCTACAGAAGTGTCGTCTAATTATGCGAACGTAGAGCAACGCTGGGTTTTGTTTCGCAACCAGCAACGCCAGGAAACCGAACAGAAGACGCTGACAAGGCGTATGCAGAAAAAGTCTCTGAAAGAGTGCGAGAGACTGGAAAAGTTGAGCAAAAAAGCGTTCCAGTGCGAAGGGGAGGCCATGGAAGCCTTTAGGCAATGGCAGAAGCAGTCTGAACTTTGTCAGGCTGAGGCTCAGGTTATCGCCAAGCCCTGCTACAAGAGCAAAGGACGACCTGTTAATGGAGCGGAACCCGACCACCTGGAATATTACGTAACAAGTTGTTGCTCGATCGCTGTGCAAACCCGGCAGGATGCCGAAGCATCACTGGGTTGTTTTGTGCTGGCTACCAACGACATTAATACTACTCGACTGGACAGCGCTGAACTACTGAGGACGTACAAATCACAGCAACAGGTTGAACGAGGCTTTCGCTTTCTAAAAAGTCCGGACTTTCTGGTGTCTTCCCTCTATCTGAAGAAACCGGAACGCATTGAGGCATTGTTAATGGTGATGACACTTTGCCTGATGGTCTATGCTGCTATCCAACATCGAATCCGTTATGAGTTGAAGAAGCAGAGCCGAACGTTCCCGGACATGAAGAAAAAGCCAGCCCAGAACCCAACGGGCAGATGGATTTTCTGCTGCTTTGATGGCATTTATGTGCAGACGATCAACGGAACGGAGAAGCACGTGATTGGCATCTCGGAGAATCAGGCGACAATTATCTTTATATTAGGGTCAACGTACCAATCAATTTATTCCTGACTCAAGAGGGAGTGTGAGAGCAGCAAGATCAATGCACGGAGGCTTGTCCCTGTCATCTCCGGCTGCTGAAGGTGAGGTTTTTTCTTGTTTGTGTTTTTCATGAATGGATATCCATGAAAGGTTGATTGGGTACTCGTTATCAGGAGAAGTACGTTTATGCTTACAATAAGGTGGTCAAATTTCAAAACCCTTGCGCTGCAGGGGTAGGGGAAATATCAAAGTAGGTGGTGAATGACGGATACAACTATTCATACAACTATTTCCTGAAGCAGTAAGTCGTGTGAGTGTGATGTATTGGCGAGAGAATTGATTGAAGATTTTTGGTTTCTGTTGATTTAGAAGACGATTACCGGGCACCGGTTTCAGAGTGGGACAAACCGGTGTTTCGGCCTGTCCCTATAACACTTCAGATTGATTTAATGGGCTACAGCGCTAAGGTTCAATGGCGCAACCATGTTTTGAGGTTTGAGAATTTCATCCAGCTGTTCTTCACTGAGCAGACCTTCCTCGAGAACCAGATCAACCACTCGACGACCACTCTTGAGAGCTATTTTAGCAATCCGGCTGGAGTTTTCATAGCCAAGGTATGGATTAAGAGCTGTAACAAGACCGACACTGTTGTCTACATAGCTGCGGCATACATCTGCATTGGCTGTTATACCCTTGATACACTTCTCATTGAGCATATCCATGCCATTGGTCAATTCCTGAATGGATTCCAGAATCTTGTAAACCAGAACTGGCTCGGCATAGTTCAACTGCAGCTGGGCAGCTTCGGATGCCATGGTTACTACGGTATCATTACCAATAACATGGAACGCAATCTGACTCATGGCTTCAGGGATTACAGGGTTTACCTTGCCTGGCATGATAGACGAACCCGGTTGCATTTCTGGCAGATTGATTTCATTAAAACCACAAAGGGGACCGGAAGAAAGTAATCTCAAATCGTTGCTGATTTTTGACAGTTTTACAGCCAGACGTTTCAGGGAGCCCGAGAAAATAACAAACGCCCCCATGTCGGATGTAGCTTCAACCAGATCGCCCGCAAGAATCATCTGCATGCCTGAAATCTTTGACAGGTATTCAACAGCCAGGGGGGCATATCGACTGTCGGCTGTGATACCTGTGCCAATGGCGGTGCCACCAAGGTTTATTTCCTTCAGCAGATCCGCCATTTCACCAATGCGGCTGACATCTTCATTGATGGTTGTGGCAAAAGCCCGAAACTCTTGACCAAGGGTCATCGGTACGGCGTCCTGAAGTTGGGTACGACCCATTTTCAGGATATCCTTGAACTCTTCTGATTTGACGTCAAAGGCATTTTTCAGGGACTTAGTGGCAACAATCAGGTCTCTGTGCTTCAGAACCATCGCCAGGCGCATTGCCGTTGGATAGACGTCATTTGTGGACTGAGCCATATTAACGTGAGTATTAGGATGGAGATGTTCATATTGGCCACGACTATAGCCCATCAACTCAAGCGCTCTATTGGCGATGACTTCATTGGCATTCATGTTAGTGGATGTTCCTGCTCCCCCCTGAATCATGTCGACAACAAACTGATGGTGTAATTTCCCGGCAATGATCTCATCACAGGCATCCGCAATGGCATCGGCTTTATTGGCCTCCAGCATGCCCAGATCACGGTTTGCCAGGGCACAGGCTTTTTTCACCATTGCCAGGGATTTGGGCAGGTTTGGATAATGATTCAGCATAACACCCGTTATCTGGAAATTTTCCACGGCGCGCTGGGTCTGAATACCATAATAGGCACTTGCCGGAACCCTTGCTTCTCCTAGAAGGTCGTGTTCAACTCTGAATTCATTCAGATCTTTCATTTCCTGGGTCATGCTCAATCACCGAGTAGAGTAAATCAGCCAGTCAGTCTGAAACTTGATTTCAAATACTTATACTGGCTTGGAATAAAACTAGTCTGTTCCTGCCTCGTTTTATCAGCAATAAGAATAACTACTTAAGTAATGAATAAGTTAACAAATACTTGAGATGAATCTACCTAATGCGTTTAATAAGCGGCATACGGATCGCAGATTTTATTTGTAAGAAGATGCAGCTTCGTAATGGTATTGAGTAATTTTGATCAATATTATGAAAGGTGAGCTGTGAGCTGTGAGCTGTGAGCTGTGAGAGGGCTATGCTGATTTATAGAGTGTTAATTTTTACTGATCATGATCCTGAGAGCCGTCATCAAGATTTTCGTTTTCTTTTATGTCCTGCACCCAGCGGAAGACTTCGGCAACGGGTTCAATGAGCTCACCGGGAATAAAGTCAGTAATGTTCAGGTCGTATAGAGCATGGGCCAGTGGAACGTTTTCCAGAACCGGTATGCCTTCCTTTTCTGCTATCTTGATAATGAATCGGGCGAGTCCTCCCCTTCCCTTGACTGTAACCATGGGAAGAGGTGTTTTGCCCTGATTGTAGTGAAGTCCAATGGCAAGGTGTGTCGGGTTTTTAATCACCACGTCGGATTTGGAGGTGTTGTCTGCTGAATTAATGATTTCCTGATGGATTTCTTTACGCTTACCTTTAATCTCAGGGTTGCCTTCACTCTCTTTATATTCTCTTTTTACTTCATCTTTACTCATCTTTTGTTGTTTGGTGAACTGGTAGCGTTCGAACATATAATCAAGAATCGCAATAATAACAAAAGCGACAGTGGCATAGAGCAGCAGCTTTTTCATCAGAACTCCCACCACAGGTAGAATGCAGGCACTGCCGCAGTATGGAAGATTAACCATATCGCCAATACTGGTTTTTATGACGTAATAAACAACAAAAGTGAGAAACAATATTTTTATGACGGATTTAAAAAATTCTACCAGGTTTTTAATAGCAAATATTTTTTTCAATCCACCCAGAGGGCTTATTTTTTTGATGTCAGGTTTTATGGATTCTCCGGAAAAGAGCAGGCCGAATTGCATGACATTACCGATAATAGCTGAGAGCATGGCAACGGCAACCAGGGGGAGAATCAGAAGTATCGCTTTTTCCAGAATCCCTGAGACAACAATTTTCAACGCATCCTTAAAGTTCTCGTTATAAACCTGGGAAGGCAAAATGACCATTTCCTTGATCGTTTCTATATAGGTATCGCTCATCATCCAGAGTGTTACCAGTACGGCCACCAGTCCCAGTGTTCCCGATACCTCCTTGCTTTTGGCAACCTGGCCTTTCTTGCGGGCATCCCTTAGTTTTTTCGGCGTGGGTTGTTCTGTTTTTTCACCACTCATTGCCAGAGGATTCCCAGTGTCGTGAAAATATCAGGAACACCCATCATGTGCTTTTGGGAAAGTTTCATGATGGTGGCAACATAAATCACAAGAATCGCTGCGGCAACGCCCGATTTTATCGGCATGGCCAGAATAAACACATTGAGCTGAGGAGCCGAGCGACTGATCAGTGCTATACCAAATTCTGTAATAAACATAGAAATTACAACCGGTGCGGCCAGCCACATGGCGAGACCGATGATCAAATCAAACTGGCCCAGAAAATAAATAGCCGCTTCCTGATTCAGATGTGGGTAATAACTGAATACCGGCCAGGATGCATAACTCAGGAACAGGCTTTCCAGAATCAGCATAAACAGGCCGCTGATCATAACAATGGCTGTAAAGGCCTGAGAAAACAGAATTCCCATGGGAGATGTCTCGGCTCCTGAAAGGGGGTTCATTACGCTGGCCATGGATGCACCACGCTGGTTATCAATAAAAAAACCAGCGGATTCCAGAGCCCAGAATGGAATGGCGATACAGAACCCTAAAATAGCGCCAATAAAGACCTCTTTAAGTACAATGGCTGCCGTGAGGAAAATTGAAAAATGAGTATCAGGTGCCGCCTCACTCAACATGGGATGAATAAAAAGCACTAATGAGGCTGCAATACCATTACGAATCATGGCTCCGCCAACGACCCGCTTATGAAGCATGGGTAAAACGGTAAACAGGGCAACAATCCGGGGCATTCCCATTGAAAAGATGTAAATCCAGGCTTTAATCTCTTCAATTGGCATTATCATTGATTAGATATCCACGATCATTTTCATGATAGCCAGGGAAAAGTGATAGATTTCCAATCCCATCCAGCGTGCAGTGGCAAAAATGCTGATAATGACTGCGATCAGTTTAAAGGCAAATGGCAGGGTTTGTTCCTGAATCTGGGTCAGAGCCTGAATCAAACTGATAAGCAAGCCAACGGCCGCAGCAGCAATAATGGGCGGCATGGATAAAATAAGCACCAGCATCAGGGCCTGGGCTGTTAATGTCAGCACATGGGGGTCAGCCATAACTCAATACCAATCCGTGAATCAGTCTTGTCCAGCCATCCAGAAGAACAAATAACAGTAATTTGAAGGGTAGGGAGATAGTCATAGGGGAAACCATCATCATACCCATGGCCAGAAGGATGTTGGAAACAATCAGGTCAATAATGATAAAGGGCAGATACAACAGAAACCCTATTTGAAAGGCTTTGGTTAATTCACTGATACAAAACGAGGGCATCAGCACAATGAAATCATCCCCCGACAATTCTTTGTGGTATTTTTGTGGCCAGAGTAAACGAGCACTTTTCAGGAAAAAACGGCGCTGTTTTTCATTAGTATTCTGCTTAAGAAACTGTTTGTAAGGTTGCACAACGGTTTGAAGACTGTCAGTCCAGGCCATCTCTTCGTCCATTTCAAAAGAGATATTTTCCTGTTGAATAATTTCATAGGCTTCATAACCCACAGGTGCCATGATGTAGAGCGTAAGAATAATGGCCAGGGCATTCATGGCTATATTGGGTGGAATTTGTTGCAGGCCGGTGGCGTTGCGTAGAATAGAAAATACCACCACCAGCTTTAGAAATGAGGTTCCCATGACCGCCACAAAAGGTATCAGCGCCATAAGCGCTAATGGGATCATTAAATAAAACGGACTGGTGAGGTTCAGGACGCCGCTTTCCATAGAATCTCTTTTCTGAAAGAGTTTTTATTCGTACAGGCGTGTAATGCGTGCGCCCAGACGTTTTTCGATTTGTACTAGTTGGCATTCGGCAATGAGTTTACCGTTGGCTCGAATGCGGACTGGCTGTTCGATTGGGCGATCGAGTTCGAAGATATAACCTTCCTGCATGGATTGGAGTTCAGCGGCTGACAATTGCTGCTGGCCGATTTCGAACAGTAGTTCAACCGACACGTCAGAAAGGTCCACTCCCTTTTCATTAGCAGGAGATTGCTCATCGTGTGGTTGTTCTGGTGCTTCGGAATGTTCGTTCATCAGTTCCATCCTCTGTTTGACGGTGATACTGGTGCCATCGGCTTCACCGACAAACGCAATTCTCGAATTGGCCCGGATAATCAACTGTTGACCGGTGACATGCTGTTGAAGAAAAACAATATCACCTACTGCTAAACCTATGATTTCCGGTTGGGATAAAATACTTCGTCCCAATTCCAGACCTGCCCAGATAGGTATATCGGGCATTTCACCATTCCTATGAGCTGGAAGATGGTTCAGCAGCTCAAGAATGGATTGATTACATTCCAGTTGTGCTGTTCCGCTCGTGTCATCAAATTGAAAATGAAGGGCTAATCCATCTATCTGAGGAGAAGGAGAAACTTTGTCTATCCCTGTAAATATTATGGAGGCACCCAGACTGTGTGATGAAAATTCCAATAAGGATGCCAGCGAATACTGACAGGAAGCCATCAGCAAAGTCTCTGGCAATTTCAGAGCTGTCTGGTAGTCCATACCTTCAGGTAGAAGAAAACTGAAAAAGTCATTACTGATGAATAGACTGATGGGCTGAGCATCCATTTCAAGAGTAAGGCGAAAGTTCGACGTGTTAATCTGTGTTGAAGGCGATAGTGATAAATGACAGTTCTGCTCAGCAACAGTGAATTGAAATTGGGTCTGTCGACTAGAGAGGAGACGGCTCAACCTTAGTTGTGACGGAGTCACTATTGGGAATTTCAGGATTTCAGCCATCATAATAGGTGCTAATCCTCATTATCCTGTTCTTGTTCAGGTATATATTCTTCTCGGGAACGTCCATCATTCTCGCTGTTATCTCCGCCGGACATATTGATATTTACCTGAACCTTTTCGTTACTGAATCGTTCTGCAAGCGTTTTTTGCAAACTGGCTTCATGCTGTGCCAGAAAGTTATTGGCTTCTGCCGAAGTGGTATTCAGTGTCACGGTCAGTTCGCCGCCATGGCGCTGTATTCGAATTTCAGTCCCGGGGAGTATGTTGTCTTTTAACGTGATTCTGACTTCAGCACCGTTGATAGCACCTTTGGCTGAAACCTGTATCTGATCGGCCAGTTTCTGCATCGTCGCATTAACTTCTTTGATGCTACTGGTTTGCTGCATTTCCCGAATTTGATGATCGGCTTTTAATTGCGCTTCAGTGCCCTGAAGCATTGCCATATCGGCGTTCTGATTCTTTAATAATTGAGATTCTCCTTCGCCCTTGCGGTCTTGCTGACCATCGCCTTTTTGATCTTTCGAACGTCCTTCAATGGCTTCTCTGGAGTTCTTGTTCCGCTCTGCAAGGAGGCTTTCAAGGCTCTGGTCGCCTTTCTTTTCTTCGGTTTTTTTGTCTTTGTTTTTATCTTTTCCCACGCGATCGGCAAAATCACTGGATTGTTTTTCTGACACCTTCTGAGCCTGTTGTTCTGGCTTGGTTTGCTGAGTCGGTGCTTGTTGTTGTGCCTGTTGGTTTTGATTAACACCATCCATACCCAATCTCCTAAAATTTAGGTCTTACAGTAAATTCTTCCATCTCCAGATCTTCAATACGTTCAGCTTCTTTTGCGGATTCTTCGTCTAGAACCCGTGTAAACTCCTCAAACTTCTCCACTGCCTGCATCGCTTTGGTGAGAACGTCTCTGGCTGTTTCCAGTGCCTGCTTTTCTTCAGTTACTTTCTTTTCAGCTTCATTTACCGCCTGTTCAAGAGTGACATCTTTTTCTCTGAGTAGTGCGATCTTCTTTTTTAGATGGTCGAGATCCTTCTGACGGATTTCCATATTGATAATGTTATCGTATAGCCTTTGTTCTTCTTTACACCGCCAGTCCACGTAATCATCAAATTCCTGCTGTTTTGTCTGAACTTCCTGCTGAGCTACCTCTAACCGATTTTTGCATTTTCGAACGTCATCATCGGCTGATTGCTTTCGGATATTTTTGATTTTCAGCAGTTCATGTAGCATGACTTCATACGCCGGTTACTTGGTGTAGCATTTTTATGGTGTCGTCATAATCGTTGAGCTCGTCAGTACCCTGTTTCAGGAAGCTTCTGATGGCCTCTATTTTTCTGAGGGCCTCATCGGCTACCGCATCAGTACCTTGTTTGTATTCTCCGACTTTGACCAGCAGTTCAATTTCTTCATATTTCGCCATGAGTTCCCGCATTTTTCCTGCAGCTTTCTGGTGATCCTTGGGAGTAATGGCATTCATAACCCGGCTGGCGCTGGCTAAAACGTCTATGGCGGGGTAATGGTTGGCGGCGGCCAGTTTTCGGGAAAGAATAATATGCCCGTCAAGAATGGATCGTGTTTCATCGGCTACGGGCTCGGTCATATCGTCACCTTCAACCAGCACGGTATACATGGCGGTAATGGAGCCAATATTGGACATGCCAGCCCTTTCCATGAGCTTTGGCAGGGTGGCGAATACAGAAGGTGGAAAGCCCCGTCTGGTGGGTGGCTCACCAGCGGCCAGGCCAATTTCCCGTTGAGCCCGGGCAAATCGTGTCACTGAATCCATTAGTAACAAAACCCGTTTGCCTTTGTCCCGGAAATATTCAGCGACAGCGGTTGCGGTGTAAGCAGCCTTTGCTCTTTCCATGGAAGACTTGTCTGAGGTTGCCACAATAATGACCGATTTCTTGACGCCTTCCGGCCCCAGATCATGTTCTATGAATTCCCGTAATTCCCGCCCCCGCTCACCGATGAGGGCGAGGACGGTCACATCGACATCAGCGCCTTTGACAAGCATTGACAACAGGGTACTTTTACCACCACCCGCGGCGGCAAAAATACCCATTCTCTGACCTTCACCGCAGGTCAGAGGACCATCGAGGGCTTTCAATCCCAAAGGCAGGGGCCGATCAATGATTTTGCGGGTCATGGGGTCGGGTGCATTGGAATAAACGGGGTACCAGCTTTCAGGCTCTATGCCCTCAAAGGCGTTTTCCTGAAGCGGATTGCCCATGCCGTCCAGTACATGGCCCAATAAGTGCGGACCCACACCCACATGGTGAACCTTACCCGTGGGAATAACTTCTGTGGTTGAGGATATACCCATAATTTCACCCATCGGTGAAAGCACGGTTTCATGTCCCTGAAAACCCACAACTTCTGCATATGCGGTACAGTTGTCGCCCGGTGTGACCAGTTCACACAGCTCACCGATTTTAACACCGGGCACTGCAGCTTTAATGATCATTCCCTGAACTTCGGTGACTCGCCCGCGGATATCAACCAGTCGACTGCTGTCAACGGCACCCTGTAAGGCGTTAGTAAGATAATTTAGCGCTTCTGCCACGCTGTGCTCTCCCTGTTTATTCTTCTTACAGCGTCATTACGGCTTGATTCGGGTATTAAGAACCGTCAGTTCTTTAGTCATATTTAGTCATCTTTATTCAATAGATGAATAATGGCTTTGCCAAAACATCGCAAAACTACCATCCACATAACTTAGTGTAATAGAACAAAGAGGGTTGAAGGGCCAGATCAGCCCTTCAGGAAGAAAAAACAAAAAGAGTCAGACCATCATGCCCATGTCGCCAGGACCGCCGGGGCCTGCTTGCGGGGGAAGAGTGTTCTGAGAAGGTGTACTGGATTCCTGATTGGCATTATCAAGCTCAGTGACAACCCACTCCAGAGTGTTAACAAATTTTTCCAGGGTGGACTCAAATGAACCGTAGTCTGATGACGCCTGCATTGAGCGAATTAGAAGAACTTCCGATTTATCATGATTCAGAGCCAGGAATGCTCCCTGCATACTGTGGTGTTGAAGATTAAGGGAAAGCATTTTTTCAAAGAGGCTTGTTTTTCCGGTATCGTGAGCATCCATAGCTCTGACTGAAGAAACAAACACCAGTGCTTCATCTTCTTCAAGGTATTCCATATTGACGATCAGTGTATCGTCAAAACAGAGTCCGCAGGCGTCATGCTCATTGAGGTTGAGTTCGCCCAGGCCGATGCTCTCGGCAAAGTGTTGTAGATTCTCTTCTACATTCTGCTTGTAAGACATCTGGCCATACCCTCCAGTGGTATTTAATCAGAAATCAATTTATCGAGACTATTTTTCAGTATATATCGCTCTGAGGGAGCCCGTTGAGAAAATAAATCGGCAGGTGCGGCGATTCTATGACTGTTTATAATGATCAAATTTGATTTTGGGATGAAAATTGATGGATAAAGATAATATTTGGATGAAAGAAGCACTGCAGGAAGCAGAAAAAGGGCGGGAATTGAACGAGGTGCCTGTTGGTGCTGTTGTGGTAAAAGATGATGAAATCATTGCCAGAGCATTTAATCAGCCCATTTCAGGCTGTAATCCAGTTGCTCATGCCGAAATTATTGCGTTGCAACGTGCGGCAGCTGCTCTGAATAACTACCGACTGGTAGATTGTGATCTATATGTAACTCTGGAGCCTTGTACCATGTGTGCAGGTGCCATTATTCATAGTCGTATTCGTAGACTGATATTTGCGGCCTTCGAACCCAAAGCCGGGGCTATAATCAGCGCAAGTCAGGTTTTGGAACAACCTCAAATGAATCACAGAGTTGAGGTCGTCACCGGGATTCTGGAAGAGGAGAGTCGGCTTATGATCAGTGACTTTTTCAAAGCCAGGCGATTGCAAATACGTGAAGAGAGGAAAAAACTGCGATTTTGTTAAAAAATAACAAGAATATTACGGTCTCATGCAGATTGATAGCTGGTTTCCAGAGCCCTGTTTCGATTATCATATTGCACCTTTGATTATCCCCCTGAGTAGTGAGGCTGTTGGTAAAGGCAGTATGTGCAGACGAAATAACGCTGAGAGCGATGTAGAAGTTCGGTTTACAGGCATAATTGAGCTTTTTGACATATTTTCATGCGAAATCGTTAAGTGCAGCCCTTAAACGACAGCTCAAGAGTTCGAGGACAAACCAGAACATGCTGATACTGCGTGGCGCCCCTGCACTTTCATTGTTTCGTAGCCAAAAGCTGCTGGAATCTCTGCAGGCCAAGGTGCCAGAGATCACCGGTGTTGTTGCTGAATTCCAACATTTCATAAAAACCCGTTCAGAACTGACAAAGCAGCAGCTTGAAATTATTTCCCGCCTATTAACCTATGGCCCGACTGTCGAACAGAAAGAGGCTGACGAGACATCAGAAAGTGTCTGTAATCTCTTTCTGGTAGTGCCCCGTACAGGCACTATTTCGCCCTGGTCAAGCAAGGCAACCGATATTGCATATAATTGCGGGTTGGATAATGTCCATCGTATTGAACGCGGGGTTGCCTATACCCTGTCCGGCAAAGTACAGCTCAGTGCAGAAGATAAGGTAAAGGTTCAGTCTGTTCTTCATGATCGCATGACCGAAACCGTTATGTATCAGTTAAAGGATGCAGAGCAGTTATTTGTTGATGCTGCCCCCGCTCCTCTGACAACGGTTCCGGTACTTGCTGGCGGAACAGAAGCTCTTTCTGACGCCAACAAAAAACTGGGGTTGGCTCTGGCCGATGACGAAATAGATTATCTGGTAGAGAGCTACACCAGGATGAATCGTGATCCCAGTGATGTTGAGTTAATGATGTTTGCCCAGGCAAATTCTGAGCACTGTCGTCATAAAATATTCAATGCTTCCTGGACGATTGATGGTGAAGAACAGGACTTATCACTGTTCAAGATGATTCGAAATACCCATGCCATGAACGGCGAAGGGGTTCTTTCAGCCTATAAAGATAATGCATCGGTGATAGAAGGGTTCAAATCAGAACGTTTCTATCCTGTGTCTGAAAACAGGAATTACGGATTCTCAGAGGAAGATATCCATATTCTGATGAAAGTGGAAACCCACAATCATCCAACGGCCATTGCTCCCTGGGCAGGGGCGGCCACAGGTTCAGGTGGTGAAATACGTGATGAAGGCGCTACCGGGAAAGGATCCAAACCCAAGGCAGGGCTGACCGGTTTTACCGTATCCAATCTGAATATTCCAGGTTATGAACAACCCTGGGAACGTCATTATGGCAAGCCTGAACGCATTGTTTCGGCCCTGGATATCATGATTGACGGACCTCTGGGTGGTGCCGGTTTTAATAATGAGTTCGGTCGCCCTAATCTATGCGGCTATTTCCGTACCTTTGAAGCGTCGGTAAAAGGCCCGCTGGGTTATGAAGTGCGTGGGTATCATAAACCGGTCATGCTGGCCGGTGGCCTGGGCAATATTAAGGCTGAGCATGTTGAAAAGGGTGATATCCCGGTGGGTGCCAGGCTGATCGTTCTGGGTGGCCCGGCCATGCAGATAGGGCTGGGTGGTGGTGCAGCCTCATCTATGGCTTCTGCTGATGGTCAGGAAGATCTTGATTTTGCCAGTGTTCAGCGTGACAACCCCGAGATGGAGCGTCGCTGTCAGGAAGTTATAGACCACTGCTGGCAGCAGGGAGAAGACAACCCCATTGCCTTTATCCATGATGTTGGGGCAGGAGGGCTTTCTAACGCTTTACCAGAACTGGTCAATGATGGCGGTCGTGGCGGCAGGTTCCAGATGCGAGCTATCAATAATGATGAACCTGGTATGTCTCCTCTGGCGCTCTGGTGTAATGAATCCCAGGAACGTTATGTCATGGCCGTTGCTGAAGAAAATCTGGCACGGTTTGAAGCGATATGTCAGCGTGAACGCTGTCCTTACGCAGTAGTTGGCGAAGCAACAGCTGAACCTCATTTGCTGGTGGAGGACAGTCATTTTGATAACAAGCCAGTGGATATGTCCCTGGATGTACTCTTGGGTAAGCCCCCAAGAATGCATCGGGATGTCACCAGAAGGTCATTTGATGCTGATGTTCTGGATCTCGCAACGGTGACATTGAATGAAGCCATTGAGCGGGTTTTAAAACTACCTTCAGTAGCCAGCAAGAATTTTCTGATAACCATTGGTGACAGAACCATAACCGGTCTGGTTCATCGGGACCAGATGGTGGGTCCCTGGCAGATTCCAGTAGCCGACTGTGCAGTAACCGCTTCGTCTTTTAACGGTTATACCGGTGAAGCCATGTCCATGGGTGAAAGAACACCTCTGGCACTGATCAATGCACCGGCTTCCGGAAGAATGGCTATTGGTGAAGCCGTTACCAATATCGTCAGCACACGTATTCGCAAAATGGGTGATATCAAACTGTCTGCGAACTGGATGGCTGCGGCCGGGCACCCCGGTGAAGATGAAAAGCTGTACGACACAGTTAAAGCGGTGGGTATGGAGCTGTGTCCGGAACTGGGCATTGCTATTCCTGTGGGTAAGGACTCCATGTCCATGAAAACCCGGTGGCAGGAAGACGGTGAAGACAAGAGTGTTACGTCACCACTCTCTCTGGTGATCACTGCTTTTGCACCGGTTACGGATATTCGCAAGACGGTTACCCCTCAGCTCCGGACGGATCAAGGTGAAACCGATCTGATCCTTATTGATCTGGGCCGTGACCAGAACCGGTTGGGAGGTTCGGCTCTGGCTCAGGTTTATGAACAGATGGGGAACAGTACTCCCGATGTAGACTCTGCGAAAGATCTGAAAGGTTTCTTCAATTCAATCCAGGAATTACTGGAAAATAACCTGCTGCTCGCCTACCACGACCGCTCTGATGGTGGACTGTTCACCAGTCTGGTTGAAATGTCTTTTGCCGGACACACTGGAATACAGGTAGATCTTGATAAGCTGGCTGGTAACAGCGATATGATCATTCCGGCACTGTTCAATGAAGAGCTGGGTGCTGTGATTCAGGTGCGCCATGGTGATAAAGGGCAGGTCAAGGATGTTCTTGCCCAGCATGGTCTGGCTTCGTGCAGCCATACCATTGGTAGACTGACTGATGGGCAGAAGATTATATTCAACTTTAACGGCAACGAATTGTTGAATGAAAGCCGGGTTAAGTACCAGCGCTGGTGGTCAGAAACCAGCTATCGTATCCAGGCAATGCGTGACAATGCTGAGTGTGCACGACAAGAGTTTGATAATCTTCTGGATGATACTGATTCAGGTCTGCATGTTTCGCTGCCTTACGATATCAATCTGGATGTAGCTGCACCTTTTGTTGCCAGGGGAGTCAGACCTTCAGTGGCCATTCTGCGCGAACAAGGCGTCAATGGTCATTTAGAAATGGCTGCGGCTTTTCACCGTGCGGGCTTTAATGCCACTGATGTCCATATGAGTGATCTTTTATCGGGTCGTCGTTCTCTTGATGAATTTAAAGGGCTTGTGGCCTGCGGCGGATTCTCCTACGGAGATGTTCTTGGGGCTGGAGAAGGCTGGGCAAAATCCATTCTGTTTAATACCCGGGCAAGGGAACAGTTTTCGACGTTTTTTGATCGTCAGGACAGCTTTACCCTGGGTGTCTGTAATGGCTGTCAGATGCTTTCCAACTTACATGAGCTGATAGACGGAACCGAGAACTGGCCTCACTTTGTTCGAAACCAGTCAGAGCAGTTTGAAGCACGGTTAGCCATGGTGGAAATTCAGAAGAGCCGCTCAATCTTTCTTCAGGATATGGAAGGGGCCAGAATGCCCATTGCAGTGGCCCATGGAGAAGGATTGGCTGAATTCAGAGATCAGGCACAGATAAGCAATCTGGAGGCCGGGAATCAGATTGCACTTCGTTTTGTTGATAATCTTGCCCGCCCAACCAGCCGTTATCCATATAATCCCAATGGATCTGTGAAAGGTATAACCGGTCTCACGTCAAAGGATGGTCGGGTTACCATTCTGATGCCTCATCCTGAACGAGTATTCCGTACCGTTCAGAACAGCTGGCATCCTGATGAGTGGGTAGAAGATGCTCCCCTGATGCGAATGTTCCGCAATGCCAGAGTTTGGGTCGATTAGACCTGCCATTACAATCAGGCCAGTTTCTGGTCTGATTGTGTATCCCTTTTTTACCCTGCTGCAATTACTTAATCCTTCCTCAATGTTCAGTTCCTGGCTATTGCTACAGTTAATGTAATATTCACTGCCAGGGAGGGCTTGAATGAGGCCTTTCTCAGTCTTTTATTCTCAACCTGATTCCTTTGGACAAAGGCCTGAATTCCCTCAGGAACCAGGGGTTTATGCACAGATTAAGACGGTTCATGAAGAGCTGGTCAGGCGAATAGCTCAGCCCAATGCATCAACTGAAAGGCTGGGCATTGATGACAAGGGACATATTGTTACCGTAAAACCCTCATTTTTGAGCTACTTCTTCAACCCGTCTGAGTTTTCCAATCTCACTCGTTTGATCGAGAGGACGATCAAGACAACACAAGCGGTCAAAGGTTGCGAATTTGACGATGACTCAGCCCCGTCATCTTCTTATCTCCAGGGGATGACGGCAAAAGAACTTCACAAGTTCACTTCATCAATGCTGAAGTCAAAAGAGCTACAACTGGTTAGGCTTCGGGAACATCTTGATGACCTGGTCGATCGTAGTACGGAAAAAGAAGGGACCGAAGAGGGCTTTCAGACAGAACTGGAGAGCATTCTTGATGAAGGGTTTGAAAGATATTCCCAGTGTGAGGAAGATAATCCGGCGGTAGCCTGTGAAAACTTCAAAAAAGAACTCAAAGGCTGGTGCTTGTTACTAGAATCAGAAACTGAAGACGACCATGATCAATGGCGGCTATGTTCCCGCCAATAGTTGTATTGCTTACTCCCTATGTTTACAGGGCTACAGACGTGCCTTATAAAGTAGAGATATGACTAAATCTTGTATATTGCATTTGTTTATTGCCCAAAGAACAGCGATTTGTTCTGGGATACCTTCCTATCTCATGAATAGCCATATGTGGAGCAGGAAAATAAAGTTTTTATAGGACTTTAGTGCTCCCAACTATTGACGGGAACATAGCCATCAATGGCTGTTCAGAATGGTCAGTGAAAAAATAGAAGGCTTCACCTATATAAAACCAGAAGAAATGGGTGGTACCAAAGAAGTTTCTCCCACTGAACCGGCAAAGCAGATTGCAATTCCACCGCTAACAGACATTCCTGCAGAATGGGAAGGTACATTTTTTCACCAGCCACAAAGGCTGGTAGATTTGGATAAAAAATACAATCTGACGGATTCTCAATGTATTCCAGAATTGCTAAAAGAGCTTGCAAGTGACAGAGAACTGGGCGAGGAGTACCTGAGAGTCAGACATAAAGCATTAGCAGAAAGTTTGGCTAAAGACGGTGAAACATTATCAGGATTGTGCTCTGCCTACGGTCTTGAAACCAGAGCACTGATGGAAAAGCCAGATGATCAGTATTCATTTTTCTACAACAATGGGGAACGAAATCCTGTCCATCAGCTATTGCTCGATGCGATGACATGCATGTCTGAAGATGAGTCTATAGCGCTTTTAAAAAAATCATCAGAAGAATTTGGCTGCCTGCTGGTTTATCAAAGAAACAAGTTCCGTATAAAATCTTGTCAGACAGACCAATTGAGACAATTGGTCTGTCTGATTAAGCTTTGCCCGGAGTCTTCAGAAAAATTTGTCAATATCTTGTCTGGAAAGTTGCCCAGTGCATCAGTTTGGCATTTTGCCTATGTGCCCAGAATTCCGTTGTTTGGAAGTGCTTCTTCAAACTTGAAGATTCAGGACTTTACCAGTGATATCCATCTGATGGTTGAATTTCTGACTCTATGCCCGGAAGGTATCAAGGAAGTTGATCTGGAATGTTGGAAAAGTTTATTAGCCTATGATGAATTATTGCCTGTATTTGAACGGCAATTACACAGTGGCTTCAGTGAACAGCAATGGCGTGCTCTGGCCAGCGGGGCTCAGCCTCGATTAGGACAAATAATGGATCGGCTGGTTAAAACGAAAACGGATGTTTATCTTTCATTTCAAGCTACTCCCCATGTAAAAAAATATTTTGAAAACCATCCGGAGCATATTGCTTTTTTTTCTTCTACTGGTTTTTCGCTGTTATCTCATCATACGTTTTCAACCATTGCTAAAAGCATATCCTGGGAAAAAAGAGTACAGTTTGTTCGCAAAACCCTGGATCATTTTCAGCTGACTGCTCTGGTACAGGAGATGGAGAACGCTGAAAAAACCAGAAGAACGATCCCGCTCAATGTGGATGTGTTGTCGTTTATATTTGAGCATCAGGCACTTTTTAATCAGCAAAATTTACCGTTTTTATTTTCAAGTCTTGATCAGCCGGATCCTGAACTGAGCAGAGAGGATCAGCAGGCAATTACTCTTCTATTGAATCAGTATCCCGGGGCACTTCAACAGGTTATTCGTGTTTCCGGTTTTAATCATTATCTCAATCATCCCTGGGATGATACTTCTGTAGATACCCGTGCTCCCGCTCTAAATCAGCTTCGATCAATGGCATTGAAGGCAATCGATGGGATGGAACTTCCTTCCAGCCCGACAAGTTACTCCGATAGCCCGGAAGAACGTCTGGCACTGCTGGTCTGGTTTCGTAAGCATCGGCATCTGATATTTCGCAGTTGTTCCAAAGATCAGAAGGTTCCCATCATGACCGAGATATCCGACACTGGCTCGCCGTCAAAGCAATTAACCCGATTGATCTGGCAAAGAATCGAACTGGCTGGCGTTTCAGAGCATGAGCACGAGGCAGTATCGACTCTGCTCTGTTGTATATTCAACGATGATGAACTCAATACCGTATTGAAGAGTACTGCAATTAATCTGGAGCAATTTCCTGTTAAGGATCGTTTATATATTGCCCTGCACAGGAGTAGTACCGTAGCCGCACAGGTTGTGGAGAGCTTTGGCATGCCACCTGATAATGCTGTATTGGCAATAGGGTGTCATCATCCCGGGCTACTGGGTGAAGAAGAATGGAAACAATTAAGCAGACAACAGCAGTTGATACTGGCACAGCATGATTCTGGTGTAGCCAGAACACTTGAACGGGAAGGACTTCCTTCCAGCCAGTCAGCCTGGTTACGAAAAAACAGACATGAAGATTGCTCTGAGCTATTGCAGAAGTGGTATCAGGCCTGCAAGGAAGTGGATCATGATGAAGACGGCAAAGCTGAATGGTTTGTTACCCTACAGCAATTGGCGGGTACCGAATCCGGCAGTGCCGCCATGGTAAAAAGCGGCTATGTTCCCGCCAATAGTTGTATTGCTTACTCCCTATGTTTACAGGGCTATAGACGTGCCTTATAAAGTAGAGATATGACTAAATCTTGTATATTGCATTTGTTTATTGCCCAAAGAACAGCGATTTGTTCTGGGATACCTTCCTATCTCATGAATAGCCATATGTGGAGCAGGAAAATAAAGTTTTTATAGGACTTGAGTGCTCCCAACTATTGACGGGAACATAGCCGTAAAAAGCGATTTCCCCTGGCCTCAAGATGATGGAGCCTTCAAAAGACGGATGCACTTGTGTCTTCTTGAACAATCCCCGGATGTTGTAACCCGAGAGTTTTTATTGAATATTCTGGCTGAAAAAAAAGGCAGAATTCCTGCTGGAAAAAAGTTAACGTTTTTTTTGTCAAAATATTATTCACAGGTTAAAGCAAAACAGCTCCTGTCCAGGGAAGAGATCCTTGGCATAAAGTTTTTTAAGCGGGATGACTTCCTTCTGGATAATGAAGCAGCCGCTCATGACTTCTGGCCGTTATGTGATGACACAAAGGTTCTAAAAACACTGTCTGACAAATCACTTAGCCTGTCTCTTTCAATGCTGGAGGAAATGCAGCTACGACCCGAAACACTCAAGGTTGCTCCGGTGAAGCTGTATGAATTACTTCTCAACAGTCCGCATCCAGAAATCAAAAGAAGAATTGAATTTATAGGGTTTGCACAGTTAACAGGCAGGAAGCAGCTTGATAGTCTGATTAAAGCTTCTATGGAGAAAAGAATATCAGCCTGTCCGGTCCTTCAGGTTATTCTCGATGAAGCAGAGCTGTTGAATCAATTTACGTTGATGGTGCAGACTGGTCATGGAACCTTAGAGGGGAATCTTGATGATCTGGCTGAAATGACTAAAGAGGATATTATTCAATATTTGAATGAGGAAGAGTGTGCCCCGCGAGAAAAATCCCTTGGTGTCAGGACGTTATTGCTGCATGCCAGAAATCCCGGGCAAACCGTGAAACCATCCAGAGATAAACTTCTCTCTGGCGCGATAAGATTTGAAGCTGTTGCCAGGGAATTTTTGCAATCAGATAAAGAAGAAATAAGACAGCTTTTTCCAGATGAAAGCCACCGTATTAAATTAATCGGAAAGCACCAGCAGTTAGCTATAGAAACACTGAGAGACAATACTTTTCCAAATTTATCCGATGAGGTGAAAATCGAATGGGCTGTAAAACACAGAAAGATTGGCTGGGCCTTTCTGCAACATGTTACAGATTATTTAACATATCCGGATAAACTTCTGCCAGAAACACTGGTTAAGATTTGTCAAAGGGATAAAGAGAATTTTCAATTACTTCTTGAGTCTCCTGGGTGCAAGCCGTTGCTGGATAAGTTGTCGGAAGATGATTTTGTAAGGCTATTAGTCATTCACCCTGAAATAGGACTGAATGTATTGATTAATCCAGATCTGTCCCAGAATAAAACCCTGACTTCGACACACCTGTGCGAAATAGCCAGTAAACAGCAGAATCTGGTGCAGCTTTTATCCACAGATTCAAGATTTAAGTCATTCCGAAATAGGCTGTCGGCAGATCAATGGATGTTGCTGGTAAAAAATCGACCATTGGATGCTGGCATGTTATTGAAACTTGCCCTTGATGATCAGAAGATAACTGAGGAAGACTGTTTACAAGAGGTTAGAAGCAATCCGGAAATTCGGGCGGCGGTGCTTCAATACGTTCCGGCTCTGGCTGAAAAAATTCGAGCAGAGATACCCATAACAGAGAGATCGCCTGATAAGGAATTACCCAAACCGGACACTCTGAAACCTCAATGGGGCAACTTTCTGCCATTCAGTCAATCAAGAGACTTTCGTTCTGAAATCAGGGGAGGCTGTTGCGCTGGATTTGCTATCGATTTCTGCCTGTTCTGCCATGATGACAACGAGCTGCCTGAACACTATATTGATTTCCGGGATCAATGGAAAGCAGGCAAATCGACCAGTGACTATATGCGAAGGGTTCGTCACTACCAGACAAACCAGAATGTGTTTGCTAATAAAGAAGATGCTGCCACCATTAATCTTGATGGAACATCGGACCCAACTGCCAGTGTTATCCATTTAAACGGTAAATCCCGTCTGGATATGAAGAAGCTTTTAGGTGAGCTATACAAGCACAAGGGGCTGTACATCAAAAGTGAAAGCCATGCTATCGCTTTAACACTTAATTCATCACTACAGGGGCTGGCTCAACCTCTCTATCTGTTTGATGCCAATCATGGATTGTACTGTTTTCATGATTTTTCGGGGACTCCGGAACAAATAGACGATGTTGAGGCTCTGATCAATGACTGGTTAATGAAAACGGGTCGTGGAATGTTGACCGTGGAAATCTGCAACCTTACCGAGGATGCCTATTTAACATCCGGAGTTGCCAGTTCCAGATGATTTCATTACTGAGATCGTCAGGGGCGCTTTTGAAGCCTGACACACTGTACTTAATGGAAAGCTGATATCACAGGAGCTAAGACAATGATAAATAGAATGTTACAGAATTTATTGATTGCTATGAGCATTTTAACCATAACTGCCTGTACAACAGATACTACGGGCACCACCTATTCAAGCAGGGAGGCACGCCAAATGCAGGTGGTGCGTTTCGGCACGGTGACGGATGCCAGGATGGTTAAGCTGGAAGGAACCAAGGGTGAGGTGGGTACTCTGGCTGGCGCGGCTGTGGGCGGCATCGCTGCGTCCAGTATTGGTGGTAAAAGGGAAAGTGCTATTGCTGCTGTCGCTGGAGCCGTAGCTGGCGGGGTGCTGGGTAGTATGGCTGAGAAAAAGTTGACCACTCAGCAAGGGGTGGAATTGACCATCCGGCTTGAAGATGGTTCTTATGTCTCAGTGGTTCAGCAAGCGGATGCCAATGCGTTATTTACGAATGGTGACAGAGTCAAAATTCTCAGTCAGGGGTCAACCAGTCGTGTTGTAAAAATACAATAAATTCTGCTATCTCAAAAAACAACCCGTCACTTACGGGTTGTTTTTCTTTCTGACAGCCTCATGATTTCCGGCTTGTAGATATAAAATTGCACGATGGAAGGTTGAGCATTGATTATGTTATCAGGGATTCTGGGCCTGAAATGATGGCTTCCGAGATAAATGGCTTCCGGATAATTATTATTGAGCCGTTTAAGCACTTCCTGTGTGTTACGGGTTTTCTCTTCAATAACAATAATGCCACCACTTTTCCTGAAGTCTGATTCATTCATCCAGAGGCTCTGGGCTGGATTCAGTCCTGAAAAAGGAATGCTCCCCTGGTCTGCATAAGCGGATAATCCCATGATGTGATAGTGAAGTCCGCCAAGATAGGGTAGTGGGCTGAGGATTTGTTCATTCCATAGCTTTTCTGCCATTGCCATGGTTTCCCTGGCAGGAATATATTCGTCAGCTTTCCAGTAATCATCTGAAATATAGGGTTTGTAGTAAAGGTATCCAAGACGCAGGCTCCAGAGGGAGAGGGCGAGAATGAGACACCGAATGACAATCTTTTTGAAAATCCGGTTATCGACCTTTCTGTTAAAAATTACCAGTAAAAACAGGGGAAGCCAGGCAAAGTAGGGGGTTGCCCAGCGTGGCACCAGCTCTTCTCCACTGATTGCCCCCATGACCAGAGTCCATAATGTGGGGCCAAGGGCAATGGCAAATAAGAATTGTTTTTGAAACGAGCTGATTGTCGCCTGTTTCCCTTCGGTGGCTGAATTTCGGGGAGTTCTGAACAGAGGCCAGATAACAATAAGTAGTGGTATTAATGAGCCGGCAATACTGAAGATGAATTCGAAAGGAGGGTAAACATGGTCAAGCCATGAGCCATTACCAATATCAGGATTGTTAAGATAATTCTGGTCGAGATAGCCGAAGCCACCGAAATTGTTATTCAACAGCCAGACAATGTGAGGGCTACTTACTAGCAGTGCGGTTAATAGTGCCAACCAGGGGCCGGTCGTTTTCAGTGATGCTCTTCCTTCTTCAGTGAAAACGAATAGCATTCCCAAAGAGGCGAAGAGAACGGCTACCTGATACTTGGTCAAAAAGGCTAAACCAGCCAACAGACCTGTCAGAAGCCAGTATCCTGGAGATTTTCGTGTTAGAGCGTAATAAGTGAAGAGAACCAGAGCACCCCAGATAGGCGATTGCATGGTATCAGGTGTGACGCGCTCGACACGATTACTGTAAAACAGAATACCGGTCAGCATATAAACAGAGAGCACCGAGCTGCGCTGATCAAGGTATTCCCTTGCCAGTCGCCAGACCGAGTAGAACGTGAGCACGATGCACAACTGAGCCAGCAGATAAATGGGAAAATCCGGGGCGTTGGCCATGTTGCCAAAAATAGCTGTAACCCAGGCAGTAAAAGGAGGGTGCTTATCATAACCCCACTGCCATAGATTACCCCAGACCAGACTTTCCAGAGTGTCATACATTAAATTGAAACGGATTGCCCAAGGGCCCAGAGTCCAGAAAATAAGCTGGAACAGGAAAAAAAGAAGCAGCCAATGTCTGGGCGAGAAATTGTCTAAAGAGAAGCCTAGAAGTAGTGAACTTCCGCTGTATTCCTTTGCCATATGCACCATAGTAATAGTGAAAAATTATCTTGTGTCTTATTATCTCGGCATGGACCAAAGGGGTTGAAGAAAACAACCCCAATGAATTGCAGTGAATAATTCAAAGCATGATGAGTATAGACTCAGATTATTACTTCAGTATTAGGCTTGGTTTTTCCATCTGGATATCCATATCCTTACAGTTCTCTGAGAAAGTGTTGCCACTAAGATATTCAAATTCTTTCTGGCGGGCAAGGGCGTGATCAATATTTGTGCTTTCAAGGGCCAGGCCAGGATGGCACATAATTAAGCCTGCGTCAGGCAGGTGCTTCATCCATGAAACCAAAAGCCGGGGGAAGTCCGCATGTTCTGAGAGTGAATAAATACCGGCGAAGGCACTATTGGATACCAGTGACCGTTTCCTGATTAGTCTCTTAAGGTTATGTGAACCAGTACCACGTATTATTGTGCTCTTGATGAACGAAGTGTTTGAGAGCAATGGTGCTGTACTGCGAATCCAAAGATGACTGTATTTTTTAGAGGAAATAACACGGAACAGAGCGTTTCTAATCTGTGGGAACTGATGGACGTGCTGATGGCCATCAATGAAATCAGGAACCTGCCCGGTTTGCTCAGAAAATGTATCGAGTTGAGCGCAAATTTCTTCTTCCAATGACTTCGGATTCAGCTGACGTAAGTGAGATTTAATCAGCAAGGTGTTAAGACTGGGAAAACCTTGTTTAAACGTGGGAGAAAGGCCTGTTTCTTCACTGAAATTAAGATGCAGGCCAATATCTATTTTTTCTGAAACGGAAGCCAGCAGTTGGCAGTCATTTTTCCATCCAGAGGACGTAACCAGACAGCTGGAGGCATGAATTCTACCAGCTGCAGCAAGCTGAATGATGGCTTCCGATACCCCGGGGTGAATGGCGAAATCATCAGCACACAGTGTCATGCGTTTCATCGGAATGCCCAATATTTACTAATGGTGAATGTAGCAACAGGCACAATGGCCAAAACTATAAAACTGGCTAGCCGATAATCCAGAGCTGTGAATGTTATAAATAGTGTATAGAGACTCTGATTCAGAGCAAAACTGCAAAAAAGCTGGGTGACAAGGTATCGAATCAGGCTTGTATGATGGCTGTGTCGTTTATGATTGAATGTCCAAAGACTCTGTCCTGCATAGCTCACAATGAATGCGATAGAAAAAGCCAGAACATTAGCCTTCAATGGCGAAAAACCGCTACTTTCTACTAGGTAATGAAGAGAAGAAAGGTGAATTGCAGCAGCAGCAGTGCCAACAATAATAAATTTAATCAGTTGGTTCATCACGGTCAGTTTGAGCGTCAAATCCGGTTTTTTTATCAATGAGATAGGTCGGGCGACGCTTCACTTCATTGAATATGCCGGCAATATATTCTCCAAGCACGCCCAATGACAGTAACTGTATGCCACCAATAAAAGTAATTGCAATAATGACGGTAGGCCATCCTGGCAGTGGGCTGCCAAGTACAATTGTTCTGAAAATAATAAAAAATGCATAAAAGAAAGAAACGAAGGAGATTAACAGTCCAAGTGTGCCTACCAGCCTGAGGGGAAGAGTGGTAAATGATGTAATGCCCGACAGCGCAAGGTCTGTTAGTTTTCGATAGCCCCATCCGCTTTCTCCGGCGAGCCTGTCCTGGACTTCGAACGGAATACCGATGCTGTTATAACCAACCCAGGCGTATATCCCTTTCATAAATCGCCCACGTTCTTTTAGTTTCTTCAGGGCATTAACCACTTTCCGGCTCATTAACCGGAAATCACCGGCATGGGCAGGAACCTTTATGCCTGTACTGTTGCTCATTACCCGGTAAAAAAAATGTGCACCTTTGCGTTTGAAAAAAGATTCACTGTCACGGTCGGTTCTAACACCGTAAATCATGTCATATCCCTGGCGCCAGTAATTCAGGAATACAGGAATCATTTCCAGGGGATGTTGGAAATCAGCATCAATCAGTAATACAGCTTCGCCTTCAGTAGCATCAATACCTGCTGTAAGGGCTGCTTCTTTACCAAAATTCCGGGAGAGCGTGATCAGTTTGATATTATTATTTTTGCCATATGCTTCAACTAACTCAACTGTGTTGTCAGAGCTTCCGTCATCCACCACGATAATTTCATATTGGGTGGTTACAGCCTTCAGCTGGTTATCCAGAGCCGTCAAAAATGGTTCTATGACTTCAGACTCATTGTAAACAGGGACTACACAGCTGATATATGGGCTAGAACTGACTAGCATGGTCTCTCCTTTAGACGTACTGCTTACTATTAAATATCCATTTAGCGTTTCATGCTCTTTACGCCTTATTTGCTGGCTTTGAATTATTAAATGGAAAACTATGAGTTTTGTAAGGCGAGCTTATAGTAATTGTAAAAATATTCTGGCTGGATTATAGCCATTTGTAAACTTGAAACTACAGATGCGCTATAAATTAAGCTGAATTGATATCTTATAGGCATTGAGACGTATCGATTGTATTCAGTACCCTTAACTAATGTCTAAAAATCGGTTGCGTGTTAACCTCGGTGCAGAAGCAGGTGCTTACGTTGGATATTTGAGCAGTGAGGGCAAGTTATGAGGAAAGAAACTGCAGTAGCTCTTGGGATTGTGGCTACGGTTATAGTTGTCGTTGTTCTGGGCTGGTTTTTATTAGCTCCGGAACCAGTAGTTGTTCAGGAAAATGAAACTGAGCTTGCAGAGCAAAGTACCGTAGTTGAGGATATTCCAGAAAGTATTGATGAAGACCCGTTAAGCCAGAATATCGATAATGATGTGACCAGAATTATTATTGAATCGGAGAATGAGGATACGGATATTAGTAATATCTTATCTGAGAAAGTCATTATTAATGATGAAGTTGTGGACAAGGTGAGCATACCGCCGGAGTAGTTTGTTTTTTTAGTACGTAGAAGTTGAAAGAGGCATGCTTTGGTGTTTTTCTAATGTGACCCAAGGTGTTGTACGATATTTCCTACAGTTTCTGGATGGATTGACTGCTACTGCAACAGTGATTGAGCTGATATTGTAATCATGCATGGATAGCACTTATCACATGGATGTGATGTCTACCAGGGATTTGGTGGGCAATCTTCTTACCTGGTTCTTTTGTTCTTTCTATCTCAATTCTCTCACTGACTTTTACCCATTCCTCCTAAAAGTACAGGGATGTGGGCTGCTTTTACTGACCTCAATGATCGTAACTATTCAGCACCCCCTGCAATAATTGAGTAATATGTGGTTTTAGTTATAAGCCTTCTCTTTTCTTGGCTTCAGGACACTCTCATTGTTGTACTGTTATCTAGGATTGGAGCTTTGAGCACCTTACCAAGGGTCAGATGTCGTTTATTTGCTCTATTTCAACGATAAAAGGCTATTTTCTTGAATCTGCTTTTCTGGTCGGATTTTTTTATCCCTTGCGGGACAGGCTCTTCACAAAGTTCACCTTTTTTGTGGGGGTGCTGAATAGTTACCAATGATCTACTTATAAATCAATAAACCCCAATGCTTTTTTAAAAAATGTCAGTTTTGTTACCTGCGTCATATTTATCAAATTTTCATGTTTATAAAGTTGCGATCCTGAAATGTAATGTTAATCTTGCAGTCATAGTAGTTGTAAGGAATACCAATGTCGTTGTTAATAGAACCGGAAGTGCTCGCGACACTACTCAATGATGACAAGATCACCCTTCTGGATACCCGTTACAGTCTTACCGATAGTAGTTTTGGTAAGAAAATGTATCAGCAGGGACATATTCCCGGGGCGGTTTATGCAGATCTTGAAGACGATTTGTCCGGACCTGTGATTCCGGGAAAAACGGGTCGTCACCCTTTGCCTGCCCCGGAATCTTTTGTAGAAAAAGTGCAGCAATGGGGGATAGATTCCAATTCACATGTCATTATCTATGATGATGGCAGCCACGCCATGGCTGCCCGGGCATGGTGGCAGTTGAACTGGATTGGTATCAAAAACGTCAGTCTCTTGCATGGTGGAATAAAGGCATGGCTGGCCGGGCGTTATCCGTTGACGTCGGCAAAGACACAGGTTTCAAATACCCGCTTTGCCTTTAATGGCCATCAAAGGCCGACCGCTAAGGCAGAAGATATTTTTGCCCAGCTTGATCATCCGGTATTAAGTCTGATCGATGCACGGGCTCCGGAGCGATTCAGTGGTGAAATGGAACCGTTGGATAGCAGGGCGGGGCATATCCCGGGCGCTGTCTGTTATCCTTTCACCCGTAATATGGATGACAATGGTCGATTTTTATCACCAGAGCAACTCAGGAAACAGCTGGTCACTCTTATTGATCCAGCGAAGCAATCTGTTTTCTACTGCGGTTCGGGAGTCACTGCCTGCCATAATATATTCGCCATGGAACTGGCCGGGTATACCGATTCAGTGCTTTATCCCGGATCCTGGAGTGAATGGATTGTTGATCCAGCAAGACCACTTGAAACAGGTAGCTGATTATTGAATAACCCGGTCTGGTCAGACCGGGTTTCTTTTTGTCAGCGCCTGATTGGTGTCAGTTCCCGAATGCTCTTTTGTTCTGCCAGATTCATTACTACCTGATTTCTGTTGGCCACCCCGGCAATGCACATCTTCACTTCGTAATAGCCTCTCTCCGGTTTATGTTCCGCGGAAAAGTTTTTAATATGCAAGCCATCAGCGCAGCTGGAGTGCAAAACCTTTTCCAGAGATTCCAGATCACCTGTGGTGATGAGTCGGAGATTGAGCTCATTCACAATCATTGTCCTTTGGTTGCTCAACGTTTTCTTCAGTGCAAAAAAAAACCCCCGAACCTTTTGGTGCGGGGGTCTGTCTTTGCTGTGGTTCAGCTATCCACGACAGACCCCTCGGCGCATCATTTTGCCGAGTTTCATCATGGTAATAATGGAGAGCTGATTCATCATGTTGTTAGTGGTTTTTACGTAACTGAAATTAAGGGCTAACTTATATCAGCTTGCTTGTTGTGTGTAAAGATAATCTTGGGCGTAAGGATAAATACTGATGGGCAGGCACCGCTTGAGTGTTGGCTATTTGCAGCTATATAGGCGAAGCCTTGTTTACAAGAATAAGGTAGACTAGGGCTCTTTTTTAATCTGATCATTCCGGTGATAATCGAATGAAGCCATGGCGTGTAGACAGTTGGAGAGAAATGCCTGTTCTCCAGTTGCCAGAATATCCTGATCAACAACACCTTCAGCAGGTGGAACAACAGCTGCAGGCAATGCCACCATTGGTATTCGCCGGAGAAGTAAGAGCTTTGCGCAAGCGACTGGCCCAGGCAACGCAGGGGAATGCTTTCCTGTTGCAGGGTGGTGACTGTGCCGAAAGTTTTCTGGAATTCAGTGCCGATAATATCAGGGATACGTTTAAAGTATTGATGCAAATGGCGGTGGTACTGACTTTTGGTGCCAGCAGCCCAGTGATTAAAATTGGCCGTCTTGCCGGTCAGTTTGCCAAGCCCAGAACCACTGGAACAGAGACGATCGATGGTCTGGAGCTGCCTATTTATCGTGGTGACATTATAAACGGTACAGAGTTTTCAGAGAAATCGCGTATACCAGATCCTGAAAGAATGTTGAAAGCCTATCATCAGGCTTCTTCGACATTGAATCTGTTGCGGGCTTTTGCCCAAGGAGGTCTGGCTTCACTGGAGCAGGTGCATGCATGGAATCTGGATTTTGTTTCCAGTAGTCCACAGTCCGAGCTCTATAGTCATATGGCTGACCGGATTGATGAATCGCTGGCCTTCATGAAGGCTTGTGGTATCAGTGCTGAGCATTCAAGCGCTATCCGAGAAACAGATATTTATACCTCCCATGAAGCCCTGTTGCTCCCTTATGAGCAGGCATTGACCCGACAGGACAGTTTGACCGGTGATTGGTATGACTGCTCCGCTCATATGCTTTGGGTGGGTGATAGAACCCGGCAGGTTGATGGAGCGCATATTGAATTTGTTCGGGGCATTCAAAATCCCATAGGCTTAAAGGCAGGTCCTACCTTACCTCCGGAAGATTTGTTGCGTCTGATTGATCTGGTTAACCCGGACAATGAGCCGGGACGTCTCAATATTATCGTTCGAATGGGAGCCGACAAAGTAGAAGATGGACTGCCAGCGCTGATTCGAGCGGTTCAGAAAGAGGGACGGCATGTACTTTGGAGTTGTGATCCAATGCATGGGAATACGTTCAAAGCCAGTAATGGTTATAAAACCCGTGAGGTCTCCCGTGTGCTCAGAGAGGTTGAACAGTTTTTCGGGGTGCATCAGGCTGAAGGAAGTTACGCTGGTGGTGTGCACTTTGAAATGACAGGTCAAAATGTAACCGAATGCATGGGAGGAGCCCGTCCTGTGACTGAGGCCAGTTTAGGTAATCGTTACCATACCCATTGTGATCCAAGACTGAATGCGGATCAGGCTCTGGAACTGGCTTTTCTGATTTCAGAAACCATGAAAAAGTGTCGAAAAATGCGGAGTTAAACTGTTTCGGGAGATTCAGAGGGTTGTGTCAGCAGGGTTCTTCGATATTATGAAGGCCGATGATATGAAGGCTGTCACAACCCATTTATGGCTGCATTATAGATTAATAATAAAACTTATTTGACACTCGTCGCAGAGTCATTATGATAGCTGTTCTCTGACGGGGTATAGCGCAGTCTGGTAGCGCGCCTGCTTTGGGAGCAGGATGTCGGGAGTTCGAATCTCTCTACCCCGACCAATTGAAAAAGGCTCGCTATTTAGCGGGCCTTTTTTTTGCATGAATTTTGAGAGGCTGCATGAAAATGGAATTGCTGGCAGTTATTAGAAACTGGAATGGACAGCTTCACGGCCGACAGAATTAGGAGCAACTCCAGAAACCTGAACAAAACAGTCTGTCCTACGCGGCAACTGCTCCTGTGTTGCACTAGCTCCTGCATCCGTGCAGTCGTAGCAATGTGGTCTGAAAATTCGCTTTTGTTTGTTGAATAGCTTGCTGTTCGCTTCTCAAAGCTAAATTTTCATCCTCAATTCTCTACGATCATCGCTGGGGACGCTATTTTCGGTCAGGTTCCTGGACATTGATAGAATATATTTGTACAGATTTTCTCAAGGACGGGAAGCTTGGCAGGTATAAAGGGAACCGACAGTGCGAAAGGGGCTTATCCTGCGCAAGCCGAGCAACTTAAGGCGGTTGAGACGGGAGAATACTCTGGACGAACCGTCACAAAAAAACCAGTAAAAGCCACAAAGGGCTTATGGAAATATTTGAACCTGTTGCCAAAGCTGGGCACCTGGAGCTCTGGGAGCATTGGACGGCAGCAAAAAGAGCAGAGCGTCTGCTGGGTGAAGGGCGTGAAAACCTGTTCAATCAGGATATTATTGATCGTGTAAACCAGCACGTTAACAGTAAGCCAGCCCTGAAAGCCTTGTATGAAAGGGTCCATAAAGACTATCAAACCTTCAATAATCAGGTGCTGGACTTCGCTGAACAATCCGGCTTGATTGATGCCGACGCTCGCAAACTTTGGGATAAAGACGACTACCTGCCATTCCATCGGGTTAACCGATTGGACGACGGTAAGCAGTCAGGTATTTTAAGCCGTAAAGGAATGAGTAATCAGCGTTCAGGCATCACCCAGCTGGAAGGTGGCGTAGAAAAGATCAGCCCGTTGGAGGCGATCTACCGAAATACGTCCAGCCTGATTGATGCCAGTTTCAAAAACATTGCAATGCAACGCATCTCTGAAGTGGGTGAATCGACCGGCGTTATGGAAAAGACATCGGGCAATGATCGTCTGACGATTGAGCAAACCAGGCAGAGATTGGTAGAGCTTGGGCTTATTAACGAAGGGCAGATGCTAACCCTGGAACAAGGCAGACGCTGGAAGAACATGCTGCTCAAGTTTGAAGATCTGGGTGAAGGTGCAGTTAAGGTGTCTCGTAACGGTAAGACGGAAGTCTGGCAGGTTCACGACAAAGAGTTATTCGAGACAATGGCGGCAATGGGGCCTGATACTCTGAGCGGTATCCTGAAGGTATTTGCCATGCCCAAACGACTGCTTACCAATATGGTCACTTCAGTTCCCGGCTTCTGGGTCAGAAACTTTATTCGAGACACGCTATCCACCTGGATGAGCGTTCATCCTGAAATCAATGGCCAGACACTGCATGGCTCCATGTACGAGGCAATGAAAAATCTTGCGACAGGTGTGGAAAGCGAAGATCACTGGAAACTAATGATGGCCGGCGGCGGCAGTGGCGGATTCTACGAAATCAACCCGGACAATGTGCGCAGTAAGCTAATGCCAGCTGAATACAAGCATCGTTATCAGCGAGCGATTGATGAATCACGCAATGCCTGGAACTGGTGGCAGAAGCAGGGCAGCCGATTTGAGAACGGCAACCGCCTGGCGGTATTCAAAGATGCTATCGACAAAGGCGCCAGTGTTTCGGAAGCGGCGCATCAGGCGCAGGATGTTCTGAACTTTACCAAGAAGGGGAAGTGGCAGGCAACGCGAATCATGATAGCGACCATCCCATTCCTGAATGCTCGTATCCAGGGGCTGGACAGACTGGCCAGAGGTGGAATACAAAACCCTTCAGCCATGATGGTCAGGGGCGCTATTTATACCAGCGCGGCCATGCTACTGCACAGTCTGTTTGCAGATGATGAGCGTTACAAGCGTCTGCCGAATCATGAAAAGTTAACCTGGCATCACTTCTGGGACGAAGAGGGCAACCACTACCGTATACCTAAGCCGTTTGAAATGGGCGCGATATTCGCCACCGTTCCGCAGGGTAGTGGGTTAAACCTGTAGGTTCCGAAAAGTCAGCTATAATACGACAGTAGACGTATTGCTAGCGAGTTAAATATGACTTGTTCTTCAATAGTACGCTGTAGTACTTGTGACAGCCAAAACATCAAATACATCGGTGTTAGCGCCCATAATGTACCGCGCTACCTGTGTTGTAATATTGACTGCCATGTTAAAACGTTCATGCTCAAATATCGTTACAAAGCCTACGAGCCTGGAGTTAAGGAAAAAATCGTTGAGATGGCAATTAATGGCAGTGGCGTAAGGGATACAGGGAGGGTGTTGGGTATTAGTAAAACGACTGTCATAAACACCTTAAAAAAAAAGAAAAAGGCTTAATCAAAGTTAATCCTAATATCCGCACAATGGAGCTTGGAGATGAGAGTAATATACATCTAGAGCCTGCCTGCGAAGAGGCAGAGCTTGATGAGCAATGGTCATTTGTTAATAGTAAATTTAACCAGCGCTGGCTTTGGCACGCAGTTGACCATACCACCAATACGGTTCTTGCTTATGCCTTTGGAAAGCGAACTGACAAGGTATTTAAGACTCTAAAAGAGCTGCTCGCTCCATTTAATATAAAGAGATTTTATACTGATAATTGGGGTGCATATGATCGGCATCTTAATCCAGCAGAGCATGTTGTAGGGAAAACAAATACACAAAAAATTGAGAGAAAAAACCTCAACTTCAGGACTAGAATTAAGCGTTTAGCTCGTAAAACAATTTGCTTTTCAAAATCAGAGAAAATGCACGATATCGTGATTGGTCTTTTGATAAATAAATTGGAATTCGGGATTGATATTCATGCAATTTAACAGGTTTAACCCACTACCCTTCCAACTGACCATGCAGGCATGTCGCGGGGTTGAATTAACAACAATTCGTGCAGATTGATCAAGGGGACAATAAATAGCACCGCCTTCACGACTTTGATAGATAAAACGATTGACCCTAACCGCTCCCCATGGAGTTTCATAAACCTTCAATGGGTGTAAGTCTCATATTGACCGTCATTGCAGGGCATGGGCTCCAGTATAAACGACACGACATCGACTTTTCTCAGACAAGGGAGGGTAACGACCAAACGCAGGTATGATGCTAACTGGAAACCAACATCTTTCAGTGAGAGGCCGCCCCGATGGAATTATGTCAGCAACTGACTGAAGCCGCCAATCATCCCTGCCGTATTATCCAGCAGCTTGAGCACAAACTGGCCTCCCTTCGCAAGCACCATGACCCGATTAAACACTTTGAAGATTATGAAAACGAGCTTCACGCTCTCTTTGTTCAAGCAGAGCGGGAGACCCTGGCAGAAGACTTGTCCGGCCTCGATATAGATATTCCTGCTATTGAGGTGAACGGCACCTGCTATCATCGTGCATTGCGTTGCTCCCAAACTTACCAGTCAGCTGCTGGTCCCATCCGAGTTGCCCGCACGCTATACCGCAGCGGCAAGGATGACTGCATTGTCCCCCTGGAACTCAGGGCAGGCATCGTTGAGGGTTACTGGACGCCAAGGGCCGCAAAGCAAGCGGTCTGGGTTGTGGCTCAGCTCTCTCCGGGGATCGCCAAAACTCTGCTCGATTTGATGGGTAATATGTCACCGTCGGAAAGCTCGTTAACCCGACTTCCAAAAAAGTTCAATGAACAATGGGAACAGTACCGTGAGCCTTTTGAGTGCATCCTCAAAGATAGCCTCAAGGTTCCCGAAGAAGCGGTAACTGTAGCGGCCTCTTTGGACGGTGTCATGCTGCCTATGAAAGACGGGAAACGTCAGGAAAAACGTGAACAAAGTACAGCTGAAGGCAAGCGTACTCGTGGCCCGGCAGGTTGCCAGGAAGCCAGTTGTGGAACTCTGTCGTTTTACGATGTTGAAGGTGAACGCCTGTCGACCATCAGGATTGGCCGAATGCCAGAGAGCAAGAAAGTAACTCTAAAGCAGTCGCTCTCCCGTTTCCTGAACGAAGCACTCAGGCAGAAGCCTCAACTGTCATTGGTCAAGGTGGCTGATGGCGCTAAAGACAACTGGACTTATCTTGCCAAAGAGCTTCCTCAAGGGCATGAAATCGTGGATTTTTATCATGCAGCAGAACATCTGAAGAAGGCGTTTGACCTGTCCTACGGTGAAAACAGTTCAAAACCCAAAGAGAAGTTCATCACCTACCGTCATATTTTGAAGGAAGAATCTGATGGGGTTGAGAAAGTCATCAAGGCTTTGGCCTATCAACACAGCCGACATCCTCGGCGATCGAAGTTAAAGACAGAGTTGGAATACTTCAGGAATAATCGTGACCGCATGAAGTATGCAGAACACCTGTCGTGCAACCTGCCTATAGGATCTGGCGTTATTGAGGCGACCTGTAAAACGTTAGTGACACAGCGGATGAAGTGTTCAGGTATGCGCTGGCGACACCCCGGAGGTCAAGGCATTCTGACTCTCAGGTCATTAATACAGAGTGGCTGGTTTGATAATGGCTGGAAGCTTTTGTCAGTAACTTACTGTGCCAAGATCACAGAGGTAACCACGAGCAATGTGGTTCCATTCCCTGTTCAGTCTAACAATATGGAATGAGAGTTCCGGTCAATATGAGACTTTCACCCCCTTCAATTCTTTTTTACTTTTACTGGTCAACCGAACATTGCCAAGCGTAATGGGAGAACCGTCAGTATCAAGCCACTCAAGTTGCTTTTTTGTTCCCAGTTGTCCCGCTTCATTTAAGGCATCTTGCAAATGATTTTCGAAATCCACCATTGAGCGATTGTGCGGGATTTTGATAACGATTTCTGTGATTTCATCGTTGGATGAAAGGACTGAGCTGTACATATTTCTCAACGCCAAAAAGCCTATACGACCATACTAGTGTAGTCGTTTTTCTTGACATTGTTTAAATCACACACCCAATGCAGGCATCACTACGGTTGCGATGGAATCGACAGGGATTTACTGGATACCCGCTTTTGAAATTCTTGAATCCCATGGTCTCGAAGTTCGTCTTGTGAATGCGCGCTACGTTAAAAACGTCGCTGGACGTAAAACTGACGTTGAGGATTGTCAGTGGATTCAGCAGCTTCACACTTATGGATTGCTCAATACCGCCTTTCGCCCGGATGAGGAGGTTTGCGCATTAAGAGCTTATACCATTTCCGAATTCTAATTATGCTATTGCGCTGCCTTTTCAGACTCAGATCCTGCGTTGGAGTTCCTCGCCATAGCTACGGCTATGACTCGTCACTCCGCCTTGTCTCTGAGTCTGAAAAGCCATGCTCATAACGCATATTAGAAACCGGCAATGGTATTACATGAGGCAACGTGACAATCTCGTAGCAAACCGTGCGTCGCATATACAGCATATGCAAAAAGCTCTAAGACAGATGAACCTGTTGCTGGATAATGTCGTTACCGATATCACGGGAAAAACCGGATTGACGATCATTCGGTGTATTGTTGAAGGGGAGCGAGATCCACTTCAATTGGCGAAACATCGTGATCCGCATTGCAAAAAGACAGAACAGCAAATTGCCAGATCTCTAAAAGGACACTACCGGGCTGAGCATCTGTTTGCCCTACAGCAATCGGTTGAACTTTATGACGTTTATGATGAAAAGATCAGCGCCTGCGACAGGGCTTTAGCGAGCCAGCTGAAACAATTTGATAGCAAGGCTGATGATTCTGACAACATGCCTGATAAACCGGTTAAAAAACGTAAATCGTCCAGTTCTCCTGACTTTGACGTTCGTTCTGAGCTCTATCGGGTAACGGGTGTTGACCTGACAGCTATTGATGGTATTGATGAAAATACGGCTCTGAAAATACTATCGGAAACAGGAACTGATATGAATCGATGGCCCACAGCCAAACATTTTGCTTCGTGGCTTGGTTTGAGTCCTGAAAACAAAATATCCGGTGATAAAATTCTAAGCTGTAAAACCAAACGGATACCCAACCGGGCATCAAAAGCTTTGAGGATGGCAGCATACTCTCTGACGAATTCAAAAAGTGCGCTTGGTGGTTACTATCGAAGAATGCGCAGTCGCTTGGGAGCCCCGAAAGCGATCACCGCAACCGCACATAAATTAGCCCGATTCATATACAGCATGCTGAAAAACAAGACGGAATATATTGACCTTGGGCAGGATCATTATGAGCAAGAATATAAAGCCAGAGTCTTAACTAATTTGAAAAAAAAGGCGAAAGATATGGGCTACCTCCTGATACCTGAAGAGCAGACCGCGATGGCTTAACCCTGTGCGGACTGGTGAGTTCAGAGGGAGTTACTTGTAAGGTTGTTGTATTCTTGAGGAATTTATCTATGAGCCCTGGCGGGGAAAAGGACTGGCCGCGCTCATGCAGCAAGGCTTTCATCACCTGACAGGTGATAGGTTTGAAACCATCTGGGGCACCATTGACGAACAGAACCTTCCTTCACTGAAAACGGCACTTGCTTGTGGCCGAGCCATAAGGGGAAAGGAGTTTTTTATTAGTTTCAGATGATTGGTAAAATAAGAAACTCTATCCGATAGCCTTCATCAAAGAAACCTGCCAACAAATCTCAGGCAGGTTTTTATTAAATGCTCTGCTGCGCTTGTTCAGGCCATTGATCAGGAACCACAAAAAACCGGAGCTGTTCAAGTAATTTGTTTGCAACAATTGTATAGGCGCAGACTAACTGTGGTTCATCAGTACTCTTTAGCCTGAATTGCAACTCCGGGGCTGAATAGAGCGATTTCTGATGCTGAATATGAAGTCCATCTCCCAGCCAGTCCAGTTTTACCGGTAGTCGGTAATGTAAATCCGGCGCATGTCTGTTGAGCCATTCGGGCAGCTGGCTTTCAGTAAGCCAGTATCAGGAAAATGGTCACGAAGGTGATCAGGATGGCTGAATTCCGGCGGCGGGCAATGGCCTTCTATAGGATAAAACAGGATTCCCTGAATCAGTATCTCACGGGTTATATTCCTTATACCAAGTCTGTAAAGCGCTTCTTCACCTTCGTTCGTTTTGCCGAGCCTGATCTGGTGCTGGCTGAGCCTCTGCAGCTTTCTGTCTAGACGGTCTTTTAATCCGGGACCTACCCAGTGATTCCAGGGACTTATCTGTCCAGACTTTTGTACCTGTGGATTTTGCTTATGTTCCCCTGTCGCTATGCCAAGGTAGAATTTCAGTGCGAGCTCGCGATGGATGTACTGGCCTTGATGCTGGTAGATCAGATCGAACTCGCCAAGGGTTCCATGATCACCCTGTACCTGCAGATTATTGGCTGTGAGGGTTGTGTTTTCAGACTGATCAAGAATGAACTGCCAGAGAGTTTCATAATAAATACCCAGTAGATGATTGTTCTTTGTTGTGACAATGGTCTGAAGCTGCCGGATGTCTTCGTCCGAAGGGAGAAAATAATCAGAAGGTGCAGACAGGGCTGAATCCAGAAATTCTGTGCCGGCTGATTGACCAAAAAGGGGAGGGCTATTCTGTATCCAGCGTAAGGCATGGTACAGTGATTCTGATGAGATCTTTATCATTACTCAGTTAATAACTTTGGCTGATATACTGTTAGCCACTCTAACATTGCGTCACAGAATATATGGAATCATTTAAAACAGTCGGAGTTACCGGTCGCCCGGGGCGAATACAGGTAGAAGACACTCTCAGGCATCTGACTGACTTTCTGCAGAAGCGCAAAGTCAGGGTAATGCTGGATGAATGTATCTCAGAGCTGTTGCCGGGCCACAATCTGGAAACCTGTAACCGGGATAAATTGGGAGATTGTTGTGATCTGGTGATTGTTGTCGGGGGTGACGGTAGTCTGCTGGGCGCAGCCAGAACCCTGACAGCGCACGACGTGCCGGTGATTGGTATTAACCGGGGTCGTCTGGGTTTTCTTACGGACATCTCACCGGATGAGCTGGAAACACAGTTGGCTGAAGTGCTTGATGGTCGATACCTCGCGGAAGACCGCTTTCTGCTGGACGCCAGAGTCAAGCGCAATGGTAAGCTCATTGGTCAGGGTGAGGCGCTTAATGACGTGGTTCTGCATCCCGGAAAATCAACCCGGATCATTGAGTTTGAACTGTATATTGATGGACAGTTTGTGTATCAGCAGCGTTCTGATGGATTAATCATTGCTACCCCAACAGGATCAACGGCTTATGCGCTGTCGGGCGGCGGGCCGATAATGCATCCGGGGCTGGATGCTATTGTGTTAGTGCCCATGTACCCTCATATGCTCACTAACAGACCGCTGGTGGTGGATGGTAACTGTGAAATGAAACTGGTGATTCGACCGGAAAATACCATTACCCCGAGAATAAGTTGTGATGGACAGATTCATATAACCTCGGCACCGGGCGATGAAATTATTATCAGTAAAAAACCGGAACGGTTAAAACTGTTACATCCGTTGAATCACAATTTTTATCAAGCCTGTCGTTCCAAGCTGCGCTGGAATTCACAGGAAGATGATCGTTAGATTGGGAGGAATATGTATAGAGCACTGGAAATTCCCGGGCACAAGAATCTGAGTGATCTGTCTTATTTTCTGTTCAGCCGGGGTGTACCGCACAAAATCACAGAAGAATCCGGAAAGTTAATAATCTGGACCGGAACTGCTGAAAATGCCGTGACTGTTGTTGAGTCGTACAAACAATGGCAAGCAGGTGAATTGAAAATAGATAAGGCACCACCGCGCAGGGGAATTAATTTTTCAGGAATAGTCAGTAATATTCCATGGAAACAATTGCCCCTGACACTGTTTTTTATTGTGATCTGTTCTCTGGTTGCTGTGATTACACAGCTGGGGGCAGACTGGAAAATGGTTTCTAAATTTACCTTTGTACCCTTTTCTTTTACCCAGTATGGACTGACCTGGCAAAGTTTTTCTGAAGCCATGGCCCAGGGGCAGTACTGGCGAGTCATCAGCCCGGTTTTTCTGCACTTTGGCATTCTCCATTTTGCCTTCAATATGTTGTCATTGTTTATTTTTGGCAGCCGGCTGGAGGTTCGCCAGGGAGCCTTTCATTTATTTGGGATTATTATTTTTACCGGTCTGTTGTCCAATATCGCCCAATACCTCTGGGGGGGCTCGGAAGCTGTTTTTGGTGGTTTTTCCGGCGTTGTCTACGGATTAATGGGCTATTGCATGGTGCGTGAGAAAGTCGATAAGCAATGGCATTTTGGATTGCCTCCCGTATTTTATGGTTTTATGCTGATCTGGCTGGTCATCGGTTATACCGATATCCTGTCGTCCAGTCTTGGTAATATGGCCAACGCGGCCCATACCGGAGGTTTGTTGTCAGGTGCCCTTCTTGGTGCATTGGCAGGTATTCTGTTTCGACACAGACCGCAGGTTACAGAAGAGTAAAAAGGATAAAAATGCAGTTAGATGTTTTTCTCGAAAATATGACACCGGAAGTTTATCACGTACTACGAGAGTCCATGGAACTGGGCAAATGGCCGAATGGTCGAGTGCTGACCGAAGAAGAACGGGAGGCTGGTCTGCAGGCAATTATTGTTTATGAGCACCAGCGACTTCCCGAATCCGAGAGGGTTGGCTATATGCCATCCAGTTGTAAATCGACTGATAGCTCTCCTTCAATTGATAATAAAGAAACAGAGAAATCCATTCTGCGTTTCAAGGACTCGTAATCAACTGTGACAGATCATCAACTTATCGGTGCATTGAGCAAGATGCACACCGACCTCCAGAGCCCTGTCAGTTATTTTCTGCCTGTGGGTGATCAGCAACTTCCATTGAATGATCTTATAGGCCGGAAACTTATCCTGGAGCACCAGGGGCAGATTAATTGCAGTCATTGTGGCCGTAAAACCAAGAAAAGTTTCAGTCAGGGATATTGTTACCCCTGTTTTAGAAAATTGCCCCAGTGTGATAGCTGTATCATGAGTCCGGAAAAATGCCACTATCATGCAGGAACCTGCCGTGATTCTGCCTGGGGTGAGTCATTCTGCATGACAGATCATGTGGTTTACCTGTCCAACGCTTCCGGACTGAAAGTGGGCATTACCCGCGCCACCCAGATTCCCACACGATGGATTGATCAGGGTGCAACCCAAGCCATGCCGTTTATTCGTGTTGCTACACGTCAGCAGTCCGGATTGCTGGAAGTATTGTTCAAAGAGTTTGTCAGCGATCGAACCAACTGGCGTGCCATGTTGAAAGGGCCTGCTGAACCCGTCGATCTGGTGAAAGCCGGTAGAGATTTACTGGATATGAATGCGTCCCGAATTACAGCACTTCAGGAAGAGCATGGATTACAGGCGATACAACCCATAGAATCACCGGAAGTCGTTGATATTCAGTATCCGGTAGAGCAATACCCGGTAAAAGTGGCCTCTATGTCGTTCGATAAAACACCAAAAATTGAAGGTACGCTGCAAGGTATTAAAGGGCAGTATCTGCTGTTTGATACCGGGGTTTTGAATATTCGAAAACACACTTCTTATCAGGTGAGTGTGGATATGAAGTGAGTTGCTAGTTTCGGGTATATTTTTTTCAGATAAGCAGGCGAATAATTGCTTTCGCCTCTTTCAAATATTGTCTTTTTACATCCCTATGTAATCACTCCCTATGTAATCACAGCTCTGGTTGCATAGCTTGCTATGTACCCGGCGTTGTAATTTATGCTCTGTAGGATATTGCAAAGTGGAAAAATCTTTCGTCAAAATGTCACACAATAACCGTTCACTTACTCAGTAAAAATACTGCACTGTATTTATCTTTGCCGTGAAAATCCCCGAATTCAGGACGCAAGCAGCCGCCCTGCACAGAACAAGGAACTATCGTATTAATTGTGGATCAGGTTAATTATCGAACCTGATCCAAATAGCCATACTCGTCCAGCCTGCGTAACCAGCGCGGTGCATTCTTCCTAACCATCAAACCCTCGTAATCAGTGTCAGGATCAATATAAGGCTGTCGTTTCTTGAGTAAGGTATAAATCACACGAATCAGTTTATGTGCAATGGCAATCAGACTTCGTTTGTGACCCCTGCGGATCACCAGACTCTGATATTTACCCTTGAACTGACTCTTGGTCTTGATCGCTGCATTCGCCACTTCGCACAGTGTCGTTTTGATCATCTTATTCCCTTTTCGGGTTCGACCACTTTTACGCTTGCCTGCGCTTTCATTATTGCCCGGGCAGAGTCCGGCCCAGGAAGCAATCTCCTTCATGCCGCCAAACTGACTCATATCATCACCTATTTCTGCGATCAGTGCTGCGGCACTCATCTCACCGACTCCGGGGAGAGTTTGCAGAATTTGCCAGGCTTCTTTCCAAGACTGAACCGTACTCAGAATCTGGACTTCCAGTTTCTGCTGCTGTTCATTCAGGAAGTTGATGTGATCCCGGATATCTTTCAGCACAATAAGATGAGAAGGGGATAACTTCTCGTCCATACTGTCCATCAGCTGTTTTCTGTCTGCCTTCAGACGGCCATCCGCTTTCTTGATAATATCCTGAAGGGATTCACCATCAATCAGGGCGTTCACCATGCGCTGACCTGACTTGCCGTTGATGTCACTGATCAGGCCGCCGAGTCGAATACCGCTGTCGTCTAGCGTTTTATGAAGACGGTTCTTCTCATTGGCTATTTGCTTGACCATTGTATCTCGTCGGCGAGTCAGCAAACGCAGCTGTTCCTGATCCGGATGAGGCACAAAACTCGGACGAACCAGACCACAATGGGCAAGGTGGGCGAGCCACTGGCTGTCCAGTGTATCGGTCTTGCGACCGGGTACATTCTTGACGTGTCGGGCGTTCACCACCCAGGGCTTCAAGTTGCGACCAATGATGGACGCATAAATACTTTTCCAGTAAACACCCGTACTCTCCATTACGACCAGATCGATCTGATGCTGTTGAAGGAACTGGCACATTAATTCCCGATCTTTGCGGAAAGTACCAAATTCACGGGTTAATACTTGAATGTCGCCTTCTGGCATTTCTTTGCGAACGGCAACCATGACCATCATTTTATGGACATCATTTTATGGGCATCATTTTATGGACATCATTTCATGGAAATTAATGCCTGCACAGTTTTTCACAATGGGTTGCATCGTCTATGCTCCAAAGGTTCACGGAGGAACAGCAGAGCCTGACGGACTGGATCGGATCGCCATAGTCTCACTTGGAGAAAAGGGCTGTTTGCCGTGCATTCAATGTTCCAGAAATGGAGCCTTGATGGTGCCAGTTCTGAACCATGAGATAAGCGAGGGTGCGAACGATCCAGCCCAGGTCAATTTGTATTCAGGGTCTAAAAGCCACTGCAAAAACATCGACCACTGTCAGGCTCTGCATCAGATACATTGTGGCAGAGTATTATTTTCATGCTGCAGGGTGACCGAAAATACGGTCATGAAGATTTGTATAAGTATTGCCTGTCAGAAAACCTATCTAAAACACCTGTTAATTCTGACAGCAGAAATTAACAGCACCCTGATTCCTGCACTCCAAATGCGTATGTAAAAAGAAAGAAGAGAAGAAAGGGACATCCAGTGCGCCGAGAAGAAGAAAGGGACATCCAGTGCGCCGAGATAAATCGGCAAGAGATTGAAGGTGAAAGTCCTTCATCCGGTAAGGTCTAGCAAACCGCCGGAGTGCCGGACCATCGGTGTGCCGAACCATCGGTGTGCCGAACCATCGGAACCCCGAGTCATGGGCGGTTGTCAGTAATGGCAATGGTTAAGCGTTGACAGGGGAAGGTACAGGCTCTGCTTTTAATTCGAGAGGGAGCTCCGAAACCATCATCGAGAACGCCGACCTTGTTGGGTGAAGGGGAAGGCAATACAACAGAAACACGCTATTGTAAGTGTTCCTGTTGGTTCTCCGGAGTCTATAGACCTGGTGCATGTATTGATGTCTTTTGTGCCCGTTTCTTTCAAATAAGCGGGAGACCCTGTCAGTGATTCGCTGATCTCAATGAGAGTGTTCACAGCGGGTCGGATTCAGCGAAGTCAGAACGACAAAGGCTGAATACCTACGCGGGCAGGGAGTCAGATAGACGAATAGTAGTGAAGAAACCGGTGAACAATATGCAGGTAAAACAACCAGACCATAGCGGAGTCGGTGGAGCGAAGTCGTAGAGAGTGACAACTGACCGCATCAGGAGGTTTTTTCAAAATGCTGGTTAATCCAGCGATTTACAGCTTGTTCCGGTTGTGCCCCAACCAACTGACCAACAGGCTGGCCTTTGTGGAGCAGCACCAGTGTTGGTACACCACGAATACCAAATTGTCCTGCCAGTTGCTGATGTTCATCGACATTGGCTTTCGATGTGGTGAGATGGGTGCTGTATGTTTCAGCAACCTTGTCGAGAATTGGCAGCATCACCTTACATGGGCCACACCATGGAGCCCAAAAAACCACCAGAGTCCAGTCGGAATCGCTGCTGACCTGCTCAAAATGGTGGCTGTCCCTGAGTTCCTCAAAATGGTGGCTGTCCCTGAGTTCCTCAAAATGGTGGCTGTCCCTGAGTTCGCCTGAGTTCGTGAGTTCCAGTCATATTGCCAGCATCGTATAACCAGTGCGAAGTTTGAAGCATTCAATGGTGTCATCAAACGGATCGTCTATAAAGCTTGCGGTTACAACGACCTGGAGTACCTGTATCTGAAAATCAGACAGGAATCTCTAAAATGATCAGCGAACCTGCGAAAGGGCCCAATTTCTTGCGCCTTTAGGCACTACATTTGGCACGGCAAGTACTTTCTCAATTGGCCTTGGGGCTTTAGCTGGTACAGCAAATTTGTGGATGTCCCTCCCTCCCGTGCCTCCCTCCCGTGTCCCTCCCTCCCTCCCTCCCTCCCTCCCTCCCTCCCTCACATATTGGAGAAGACTGCCACAGCACAGGATAATGCGAGGTTTGACTATCCTGATGTAACTATTATTTTGAAAGAAAATAAAAAAAACATACACTTAATTTAATTTATTTTATATCTGATACAGCCTTAAATAGTGACTAGGATGACTGTTCATTCATTAATCTGAGTCACTTATTATGGGTTTGCTATCTAAATCCTCTTTGCTTCGCATGTTGGCATGCCTTCTGGCAATGGTTCTGACGGTTGACATGATCATGGCCATGCCTCCAAAAAGAAAGCAACCTATCAAACCGCTGTTTAGTACGGAGGACCCACCAAAGTTAGAGCCCGCTAGTAGTAGTGTATCAACTGCATCTAGTAGGCATGGCTTTGAGGCGGGGGTGCGAACATCCAACCAAGCAGAGCTTGCAAAACAGTTAATTTTGAAAGCTCGACACTGGAACTGGAGAAATTTTAACTGGACTGCACTCTATATCTTCTTTCACGGGAACATTGGTTTCAGCCAGTACCTTGAAGCCACTCAGTCGGGAGGCTGGCAGGCAATCGAGAACCTTGCAGGCTTACTTGTGAGTGATAATACCGAGATTGGGATGTATCAGGTTTTTTCTGCCTTGCATACTTATCATCAATATCTTGAAGCTCCTGTAGAAGAAGATGATGACTCTTACCTGGCCCATGAAAACAATCCTCTGCTGATCCAGCTGAATGCTGATTACTCCAGTCTGGATGTTCAGACGCAATTTCAACCGTTCGCTATAGCGCCATTAAGATTGGGAGGGGAATTAATAGTGCATATCATGAGTACGCTTGACGACTCTTTCTCTTCAAACATGAATTTCATGGGAATAACTATGGCTAATTCCCTGAGCGATATTTTGACTGTTCTTAATAGTCAGGAGGGTATAACTCTGGTCAATATCGAAAGTATTCCGTCATCAACACTACGGCAGAAGCCAACATTGGCTTCTGTTATGTTACACGTTCAAACGGATAGCCGGCAGCAGGCGTTGGCACTACTCATTGGTCATCCATTTGAGCAGGAGACGATAGAAGGTGCCAGTGTGATAGGTATGCAGCCTGAAACCAACGTGCACCAGCAAGCCGCTCAGGTGCTTCAAAGGCTATGGGGTGGAAACCCTGATCAAGCGTTCCGTGACCAGCTGGCTCAGCTGGCAATACTGTGTTTTCATTACAATTTTTTACTTGCCGATCAGCAGGTTTCCGTTTCAACAGGCCCCAGCGGTGGGGCTGCTTTAATAACATTGGCTGCTACTGCTACTGCTACAGACTGGAGCATCATTGAGCAGATTGGATGCAGCACTGGTATTTCCACTTGTTTTGCTGAGACTAATGCACACTATGTGGTACGCAAGAACATGACAGATATTTTGAGAGCTATGTCTGCGAGTATGGACACGCTTACAATGATAGGAAATGAATTGGCAGCGGCCCGGTTTATCACACGGTTTGAGATGACATATGGGATGCCTCTGTCAACACAGGCTAGCAAGCTTCTGAGCACAGTTATGAGTAGAATACAGGCAAGCAGCAAGTCCGGAGAACAGCTAGTAGTATTTTTAAAAATACTACTGAAATATAATGAAACAAATGAAATAGCACAGAAAATACTTCGACTCTTGCAACCACGGCAACTGGGTGCTGCAATTGGTGGGATGCGAATGAATTTGGGCCATACGCTGTAACGAATACGCTGTAACGAATAAGGATAGATTGCGCCCAGCCGCAATCTTATCCTCTAACGATAACGAGAGGGACATCCACATATTTGACCTGAACAAAATCTGTTCTATCTTTCTCCTGCTGCTGATTTTCAGCCCAGGAGAAGCCATGACCCGTGCCCGCAGAAGTCTGATTGATCGTGCCAGTACGCCTTACTATCACTGTATAGCCCGGTGTGTCCGGCGTGCTTTTCTCTGTGGTAAGGATAATTTTTCCGGTAAGAGTTACGAGCACCGTCGTCAGTGGGTGGTGGATCGTCTGGATGCGCTGGTTTCAGTCTTTGCCGTAGAAGTCTGTGCTTATGTGGTGATGTCGAATCATTACCATGTGGTATTATACCAATTCCGTTTTTTAACTATGAGACAACAGCCCAAGTACGGGAGCATAAACTACGCAACCGTCCAATCTCTGAGACCAGTTTATTCCACCCGTTACAGCACGCATTAACAATATCGTCATGTTTTTTGAAAGACCGGTTAGATAAATCATGCTTCCTCAACCACTCCCAAAGTTGTTCTGCACTGTTTAATTCTGGTGCATACGAGGGTAATGGAATTAACGTCAGATTTTCATATTTGGGTAATTCGCCTGAGTGATGATATCCAGCATTATCAATGATCACTCCAGCGTGCCGCCCTTTTGGTGTTTGTTTTGCAATTTCCGCCAAATGCAGACCCATGGCTTTCGAATTTGCAGTTGGTAACACTAAGGCCACTCCGATATCTCTTTCTGGACATACAGCACCAAACAAATAAACAGATGTAAATTGCCGCTGCTGAATTAAACCAGGTCTGCTCCCCTTAATAGCCCATACTCTACTGATAGTATTCTGTTGACCAAAACGAGCTTCGTCCTGTAACCATATATCAACATTTTCTAAATTAACAGAATCGGGAATAGCTTGGCGCGCTAGGGATTTAAAGTTTTTTTAAATGTTTCTTGCTCTTCTAAATTCTGTTTTGGATGATGCGTTCGGCCAGAAATCCATGACAAGCCTACTTTGTGCATCAGTTTGTAAACAGTTGAGTTAGCGCATTCAATTTCAAAATCATTTTCCATCATTGTTTTAACCGACATTCACCACCTAACCTGACATTTGCGTATTCTGGTCAGCTTGAACACCCATTCTGGTTGCGACAGGCGAAGCCTGAGAATGTGGGAGGCTCTATGAGCTGAAATCATTCGTTGAAATCCAGTGGGTTCGACTCCCACCCGGCAAAGACTAACCATCAGTCGGAAGAGAGTATTGCATAGCCAGTGGTAACGCTGGTTGTGAAGCGTATACAGCAGGTACTAAAGCCGCGGGATTGAGTCTCGATATGGTGCGCCCGTTGGGGACTTCATTTTCCGGATTATGGGGTCAGCATTGGTTAGCCGTCACGGTAAGGCGAAACCAGCCCGACCGGGATCAATGACCGGGGCAAAGGTACAGGATGGATTTCTCAGGAACCTGCGAGATCCAGTGCTGACCTGAGTTAAACAGCCATTGGTTCTCTGGCTGAATAGAACCAGTCCGTCGGGTTGAGCTTCAGATCTGGCGGAGCGAACAGGAAGCAAAACTCAGGAACCCGGGAGCGAATAAATAAGTGACCGGGCAGTAGGTACTGGAAGTCTTAGTGTCCCATAGTACTGATGACAACGGGGAACTCCGCTTGGGAGGACCCGGACGAGGAAAGGGGACACCGTAGTTATTGACCCGTTTGTGGGAAACACATGAGGTGCTTAGAAACCGATGTTTGTGTCAACGAAACAGAGACGGATAGCCACACTGGCCAGAGATAACCCGGCTATGGCCTTTACTTCTCTCAATCATCACATGGATTACAACTGGCTTTTACAGGCGTATCAACAGACCCGCAAGGATGGTGCTACAGGTGTAGATGGTCAAACGGCGGAGATGTATGCGAGACAGCTGGAGTCAAACCTCCTTAATCTGCTGGATCGGATAAAATCCGGTCGATACCGTGCTCCTGCCGTACGACGCACGTACATTGATAAAGGAAAAGGTCAGAGAAGAGCTTTGGGTATTCCCACCTTCGAGGACAAAATTGTTCAAAGGGCGGTGGTAATGCTATTGGAGCCCATCTATGAGCAGGATTTCTATTACTGCTCTTTTGGTTTTCGGAAACAAAGATCTGCTCACGATGCGTTGCAAAGCCTGCGTGCCCATATCATGAGAGATAAAGGCGACTGGGTGCTGGATGCGGACATACAAAAGTATTTCGATACGATCGACCATGGACGCCTAAGGCAATTTCTTGCCAGACGAGTGGCTGATGGTGTGGTAAGAAAACTGATTGATAAATGGTTGAAGGCCGGTATTCTTGAGTCTGGGGAGCTTGTCTACCCGACGCAGGGAACGCCTCAAGGAGGGGTAATTTCACCCCTGTTACTCGATGCTGCAGTTTTTAGCGTTTGACAGGATATTCTGATGTGAATATCGAAACCAGACTACTGCTGCGCCTCCTGCATCAAGCCCAGCGAGATACGATCAACGACACAACAGCAGGCTGACAGGGTAAGATTGCATTCCCATTTTATAACCGTCAAGTGTCGTTAGTGCTAATTCGTCCTCTTTCTGTTGTTACTGTATTTCTGGATTCTTTTAGCGATTCACTGAAAAGCATTACGCCTTCTGCTCAACTCACAACGATCCAAAAAACAGTCCTGACCGCTCTAATTATGGGGATTGTTGTCACTGAAACACTCAACTGGGCGGCCTTTGAGCGAAGGAGTCTTGGGAAGTTCAAGTCGACCCGGCTATGCTGGATTTTCTATTCAGCAAAGATTGCATGGCATCGTATGCTGCAGGCCAGTGTTCGCAATATTCTGTCTCATTATGGTATTGCTGAAGGGACTCTGACGATTGATGATTCAGCCAAACAACGATCAAAAAGAACGACCCGGATCGAAGGCACTCATAAAATCAGAGATAAACCGACAGGTGGCTATATCAATGGTCAGGAGCTGATCTTTATGGTCTTGGTCTCGGACATTGCCACCTTTCCTGTAGGTTTCCGGTTTTACGTTCCCGATCCACAGCTGTCCGCTTGGCGAAAACACGACAAAGACCTCAAGAAAGAGGGTGTTGCAAAGAAACTGAGACCTAAACGTCCAGAACCCGACCACAACCGCTTTCCAACGCTTCAAGCGCTGGCATTACAGATGATCCGGGAATTCGTTGACCATTTTCCTGAAGTAGTGATTAAAGGTGTTCTGGCTGATGCGCTCTACGGTACAGGAAAATTCATGGATGAAGCGACAGCCGTAACAGGTCAGGCGCAAGTCGTTAGCCAATTGCGCTCCAATCAGAAAGTGGCCAGCAGAAATTCAGAAGCCACCCTCAGGGATTATTTTGCACGACAAAAAGGCGTTGAAACGCAGTTAATTATTCGTGGAGGAAAAGAAAAGCGGGTGACCATGCTCGCAGCTCGCCTCTACATCAAGGCACACAACAAGCGTCGTTTCGTTGTTGCTCTGAAGTATGAAGATGAAGAAGAGTACCGTTATCTGGTCGCTTCTGATATGTCATGGCACCACGCTGATATAGCCAGGCTGTATTCGCTGAGGTGGTTGGTCGAGGTTTTTATTCAGGACTGGAAAGCGTATGGCGGCTGGAACCGACTGAGCAAACAGCAAGGCAAAGAAGGGTCTGAGCGTGGCTTGATCCTGAGCCTGCTGTGCGATCATTTGTTGTTACTGCATCCAGAGCAATCAGCCCGACTCAAAAACAAACAACCCGGGTTGCCCGCAGGTTGCCTGATCGAACGCCTCAAAGCTGAAGCATTGGTTGATACGGTCAAAGAAGTGGTCGCATCAGATGACCCTGAGGCTGCGTTGAAATCCTTAACGAAAGCCTTGGACGATGTGTTGCCAACAAGGGAATCCAGTAAGCATATGGCTGGTCGCGATCTGGGCAAACAGGAACCCACTGCTTCGTTGAAGTATCACGCTCAGAAAGCTGCGTGAGCAGAAGTGTATCAGTCAACAACTAAAAACTGCAGCATCGAGTGTTAGCCAATATTTATCTTCACTATGTATTGGATGACTGGTTTGCACAGACAGTCCAGCCGAAAATGCGAGGACGGTGTAGTCTGACCCGCTTTGCTGATGACTTTGTTATGGTGTTTGAAAATTATGATGACTGTCGTCAAGTTGAAGAGGTACTACCAAAGCGCTTTGAACGATTTGGTCTGACACTGCATCCGGAGAAGACGCAGCGCGTAGACTTTCGGCTCTACAGCCGGAAAGACAACCAGCGCTGTGGTATTCCGGTCACGTTTGATTTCCTTGGATTCACGCACTACTGGGGTAAATCCCGTAGGGGCTATTTTGTCGTTAACCAGAAAACTGCGAAAGGGCGAATTGCCAGAACACTGAAGAAGTTCAATGACTACTGTCGGAAGTTCAGACACAAGCCATTGAATGAACAATATGCAGCATTGAACCGAAAACTTCGGGGACACTACGCGTACTTCGGTATCACAGGTAACGCCAAATCCTTAGAGAAAGTCCACCATACAGTGATGAAAATCTGGCATAAATGGCTCTGTCGGCGTTCGCAAAAGAGCTATATACCATGGGATAAATTCAACCTGTTCCTGGAGCGTTTCCCCCTGTCACCGCCCAAAATTCATCATCAGTATTACCGAAGCCGTCGGCTAGTGAACCAGTAACTATGAGGAACCGGATGCCTTAATTGGGCTCGTCCGGGTCTGTGAGGGTTGAGGGCGGTAACGTCCTCTTCTACTCGGATTCATTTGAACACCCAGAACCCCTCACGTTTAATTAGTGGGATGAGTCATTGCCCAGTCTGGTTTTTAGTACAGGTGTTCATTTGCTTCAAGTTTTCCCAGCTTTTGCCGTGAAAATCCCCGAATTCAGGACGCAAGCAGCCGCCCTGCACAGAACAAGGAACTATCGTATTAATTGTGGATCAGGTTAATTATCGAACCTGATCCAAATAGCCATACTCGTCCAGCCTGCGTAACCAGCGCGGTGCATTCTTCCTAACCATCAAACCCTCGTAATCAGTGTCAGGATCAATATAAGGCTGTCGTTTCTTGAGTAAGGTATAAATCACACGAATCAGTTTATGTGCAATGGCAATTAGACTTCGTTTGTGACCCCTGCGGATCACCAGACTCTGATATTTACCCTTGAACTGACTCTTGGTCTTGATCGCTGCATTCGCCACTTCGCACAGTGTCGTTTTGATCATCTTATTCCCTTTTCGGGTTCGACCACTTTTACGCTTGCCTGCGCTTTCATTATTGCCCGGGCAGAGTCCGGCCCAGGAAGCAATCTCCTTCATGCCGCCAAACTGACTCATATCATCACCTATTTCTGCGATCAGTGCTGCGGCACTCATCTCACCGACTCCGGGGAGAGTTTGCAGAATTTGCCAGGCTTCTTTCCAAGACTGAACCGTACTCAGAATCTGGACTTCCAGTTTCTGCTGCTGTTCATTCAGGAAGTTGATGTGATCCCGGATATCTTTCAGCACAATAAGATGAGAAGGGGATAACTTCTCGTCCATACTGTCCATCAGCTGTTTTCTGTCTGCCTTCAGACGGCCATCCGCTTTCTTGATAATGTCCTGAAGGGATTCGCTATCAATCAGGGCATTCACCATCAATAAGGGCGTTCACCATGCGCTGACCTGACTTGCCGTTGATGTCACTGATCAGGCCGCCGAGTCGAATACCGCTGTCGTCTAGCGTTTTATGAAGACGGTTCTTCTCATTGGCTATTTGCTTGACCATTGTATCTCGTCGGCGAGTCAGCAAACGCAGCTGTTCCTGATCCGGATGAGGCACAAAACTCGGACGAACCAGACCACAATGGGCAAGGTGGGCGAGCCACTGGCTGTCCAGTGTATCGGTCTTGCGACCGGGCACATTCTTGACGTGTCGGGCGTTCACCACCCAGGGCTTCAAGTTGCGACCAATGATGGACGCATAAATACTTTTCCAGTAAACACCCGTACTCTCCATTACGACCAGATCGATCTGATGCTGTTGAAGGAACTGGCACATTAATTCCCGATCTTTGCGGAAAGTACCAAATTCACGGGTTAATACTTGAATGTCGCCTTCTGGCATTTCTTTGCGAACGGCAACCATGACCATCATTTTATGGACATCAATGCCTGCACAGTTTTTCACAATGGGGTGCATCGTCTATGCTCCAAAGGTTCACGGAGGAACAGCAGAGCCTGACGGACTGGATCGGATCGCCATAGTCTCACTTGGAGAAAAGGGCTGTTTGCCGTGCATTCAATGTTCCAGAAATGGAGCCTTGATGGTGCCAGTTCTGAACCATGAGATAAGCGAGGGTGCGAACGATCCAGCCCAGGTCAATTTGTATTCAGGGTCTAAAAGCCACTGCAAAAACATCGACCACTGTCAGGCTCTGCACCAGACTATTGTGGCAGAGTCTCATTTTCATGGTGCAGGGTGACCGGAAATGCGGTCATGAAGATTTGTATACCAATGTCTGACTAACCAGCTGTTCTTTCAGTCAAATACGATGAGTGTTTGTGGCTGGACAAATATAAATATAATTCTATCTTTGAATTTCCGTCCTTCAAAAAATATATTCATGATTTTAAGTTCTCGCAAAGATAGATCTCGCAAGCAGATTTCTTTCAAGCTTTCTATCAAGAATTCTATCAAGAATTCTATCAAGAATTCTATCAAGAATTCTATCAAGAATTCTATCAAGAATTCTATCAAGAAGAGTGCAGCTGTTTTTTTTGTTATTGCTTTTTTCCTGATAGTAAGCAGCAACTCGCACTCAGCCATGGAATTTGCTGGTACCACCTTTAATACAAGCTCTGAAGAAGAGCAGGCAAATACATGCAATGAAGAGGATCAGGTGTTTTTAAATTCAATCGACAGCGAGTTTTCAGAGAAATTTAATAGTGCCTACATATTAATGGAGAGACTCTTAATAGATGGCTATTCGAACTGGCTGGAACTACTTTCAACAATGACTCCCCAGTTTTCGGAAGAATCCAATCGCGTTCACATTTTTATGGACAGGCGTTTGATTGATGGCTATTCGGACTGGCTGGAACTACTTTCAACAATGGCTACCCAAATTTCGGAAGAATCCAATTGTGTTCACATTTTTATGGACAGGCGTTTGATTGATGGCTATTCGAACTGGCTGGAACTACTTTCAACGATTATTCCTCAGGCAACCAATATCATTTTACCAGGTGACAGTGTATGTCCTGACAGGCCGCTAATTTATGCGTTACCAATGACAGCTAAAAGACTCTATAAACGGCTGACTACAAACCCGAAAACTATTGAAGCCAGTTGGGCCAGATTTTATAACAGGGATATGATTTCCGAAGATGATTGGAAGACAGTCATGATGAACATAATGGAGGCAGACTTCCTGGCATTTGAGAATAAGCTGGACAAAGAATATGGCCAATCCGAAACATCTTTTGATGAATCCCAGGAATACTTCGCATATACAATAATACCTTACGTTTCTGTGTGGTTTATTGCTTCCTTAGTCATTGTGGAGGTTGGGGCTAGATCATGTAACACTTGCTATAAGCTCACCATACCAATACACGGTCTGGTAAAAGGGATAAAGGCCTTTATTCATTCAATCTGTTTTTCTTCGACCAATGCACTGGCTGTTGCCAGTTTGTCAGTCTTGAATCAATGTAGCTCTTCCTGTTTTGCCGGGTGTAGTAATCCATGTAAGGAACTGATGAAAGTCCTGAAAACGGATTTAACAGATCGTGATTTATCCAGATCAGGAATGTCTTTCAGGAGCAGCTTATTCGATATTTCATCTCTGGGAATTCCAATAACAGCCGCTCGCTTGTTTGTACAGCTTCCTTATTCAGGATTATTCCGTGATATGGAAGACGTTATTATTCCCTTTATATTGATCACCTTTCATACGTCTGTACAGTTTTCGGGCGATGACCATAATCCAGAGTTTCGTCAGTTGATCGAAGGGGTAACGGGTGCCTATGCTTATGCACAATTGGCCAGACAATTGAGTCCGTCAGGTTACTATAAAGAGCTGAGTTATATGGCCAAAAGCGGCTTTAATCTTTTTTTTATTGTCTCTAAAACACCTTTTGACATGGGCCTGATTACTGCCGGCAAGGTAGTAACTGGTCTGGCAATGGATGATTGTTCCGCTACCGTTGATTCATTGTCTATCAACCTGCTGTCGGCAATGGCTGCTGGATATTATGGTGCCAGAGGCAGGATGATGCCGATGCTCAATATTTCACCCAAGCTATTCCTGGCCGCCAGTATGTGTGCAGGTGATTTAGTTGCATATAGTAAAGAGGGAAGGCCAGAATATATTCTTATTCCTCTGATTATTTTAAGCAGTAATTTTCAGGGTGGCAACATGGCAAAAGCCATTGGCTGGGGTTCAATTCTGTTGATACCTCTGACAAAATATTTATTCTCTGAAAGCAATAGTGAAGAATGAACGTCGAACTTAAATAGTCTGGGCATTATACCATTTCCGAATTCTAATTATGCTATTGCGCTGCCTTTTCAGAATCAGATCCTGCGTTGGAGTTCCTCGCCATAGCTACGGCTATGACTCGTCACTCCGCCTTGTCTCTGAGTCTGAAAAGCCATGCTCATAACGCATATTAGAAACTGGCAATGGTATTAGTCATAAGTAGAAAGCAATGAGCCTATTTCGACAATGCCTTGTTTCCACCCTTATGCATTATGTTGCTGCAGGATGTCTGTAGATATGCCATATACCACCACGGAAATTTGTTGCTTTATCAAAGCGTGCATCAACAGCTTTTGCGAGCTCAATTGATGGTGAGTTCTCAGAGTGAATAAAGCTAATGAGTGATATTTCAGGAATATGCTCTTTCCCTGCAGCCTGGATAGCTCTTGTCGCTTCACTGGCAAAACCTTTACCCCAGTGTTTTTGTGATAAAGCCCATTTGATTTCTGGAGAAGGCCAGTCATTCGGATACCAAAAGCCTGCTGTGCCAAGTACCTTTTTGCTTGATTTTTCAACAACCGCATAGGGGCCGTAGCCTCTCAATTGCCAATGACCAATCATTCCGCACAGGGTTCTCCAGGTCTCACCTTCGGTAAAGCCGCGACCGGTCGTATATTTTGTAGCCACTGGATCGGAATAATATTCATGCAGGCCTTTCCAGTCGTCTTCCTGAAACTGCCTGAGAAGTAATCGCTTTGTTTTTATTTCGGAAGGAACAAGAAACTCCATTTCTGCACTATCTTCATTGAATGTATTGAAATATTCGCTAAAGGCATTGAACCCAGCTTTGCTGTACTCAATGCCTGTATTAGTCACATTTTTTAACTCTCTGTCAATGTGGTAGCCACAGGCTACTGAGGCAATACGGTATCCACTAATTATTGTTTGGTGAGCTTCATATATTTTTCTCTAGGTGAAATCAATAGCAGGAGGATGAATGATCAGGTTATGTGGATGACGCTTTCTTCTTGGCGGTTGTGGTCACATAACCACGATCAATATCATAAGTCTGGTCGATATTGATTTGCTGTAAAAAACGTTCATCGTGAGAAATAATAATCATGGCACCGGGGTAACTCCCCAAGACATCCACTACATGATCTTTGGTTTCCAGATCCAGATTATTCGTCACCTCATCCAGTATTAAAAGTCTCGGAGTTTTTGCGGCAATCTGTGCCAGAGACAGTCGCACTTTTTCGCCACCGGAAAGCTGATTAACTTCCGCATTTACTTCCTCATTGGTTCGGAAAAGAAAATCATTAAGATGCTTTCGAAGCTCTGCGTGAGAACAGTCTGGTATCAGCTTTGCGATAGTCTCAAGTACCGTATCACCTTCAGACAGCGTCTTATAATGCTGATCAAGGTAGCCTATCATCTCCCTGTCAGGCGCGTGCCATTCCCCCTCAATCCATACCTCTGAACTGTTCAGCAGTCCTTTAATCAGGGTGGATTTTCCGCTGGCATTATCTCCGGCAATAACCATATGTTCTCTGGATAATAATGACAGGCTGATATCAGTCAGCAGAGGTTGCACACCCACATAACCAATTGAACCCTGTCGGACTGAGATCAATGTGCGCGTACCCATATCCTCAGCTGATAAGGAAAAGGTGGGGCTGATTACATCAGGTAATCGTAAATCTGCCAGCTGATTTATCAGGTTTTGTTTTTTTTCTTTAATGGCTACCTTTTTATGGTTGGTTACCCCACCACCTGCCCTTACATTTTTAGTGGTATTTATGAGTGGCCACTTAGAGTGCCGAGATAAATCGGCAAGATGTTAAGGGTGGAAGTCCCTGTGGGGTAAGACTAGCGAATCGCCCCAGCCCCGAGTCATGCGCCTGTTATCGTAAGGTATCCGGTGAAGCGTTGACAGGGGTGTCTGTAGGCTAAGTATTGAGCTGCGAAATCAAATAGTCCGAGGTGCTGATGTTGTTAAGTGATGCAGAAAGCAAAACCATAAGTTGCGCTCTTAGGGTAGACATTAAGCCCCACCCACAGCGCACAAACCCAGCCGCGACCGCCCGGAGCAACCATCTCTCGCTGGATGCTCCCGTCTCGCATTAGAGCCCCAAAAGGAAAGCAATTCATCAATAACTGATATGAGCGCCTTGCCTCCAATCAGTACTGCTGAGATCACATTGCCATAAAAACGTGTTCCACACTTCATTGCCTTGTGCGTAGATATTTCATCCAAGCTGCCAGACAGGCTCAGCCCTGCCTGGGCGGCATGAGCAAGATAACGTTTCAGCGTAACCACTACAAACGACAGCAGCACCAGGCTAAACATCAGAGAAGCTGATTTGCCGTGAAAATCCCCGAATTCAGGACGCAAGCAGCCGCCCTGCACAGAACAAGGAACTATCGTATTAATTGTGGATCAGGTTAATTATCGAACCTGATCCAAATAGCCATACTCGTCCAGCCTGCGTAACCAGCGCGGTGCATTCTTCCTAACCATCAAACCCTCGTAATCAGTGTCAGGATCAATATAAGGCTGTCGTTTCTTGAGTAAGGTATAAATCACACGAATCAGTTTATGTGCAATGGCAATCAGACTTCGTTTGTGACCCCTGCGGATCACCAGACTCTGATATTTACCCTTGAACTGACTCTTGGTCTTGATCGCTGCATTCGCCACTTCGCACAGTGTCGTTTTGATCATCTTATTCCCTTTTCGGGTTCGACCACTTTTACGCTTGCCTGCGCTTTCATTATTGCCCGGGCAGAGTCCGGCCCAGGAAGCAATCTCCTTCATGCCGCCAAACTGACTCATATCATCACCTATTTCTGCGATCAGTGCTGCGGCACTCATCTCACCGACTCCGGGGAGAGTTTGCAGAATTTGCCAGGCTTCTTTCCAAGACTGAACCGTACTCAGAATCTGGACTTCCAGCTTCTGCTGCTGTTCATTCAGGAAATTAATGTGATCCCGGATATCTTTCAGCACAATAAGATGAGAAGGGGATAACTTCTCGTCCATACTGTCCATCAGCTGTTTTCTGTCTGCCTTCAGACGGCCATCCGCTTTCTTGATAATATCCTGAAGGGATTCACCATCAATCAGGGCGTTCACCATGCGCTGACCTGACTTGCCGTTGATGTCACTGATCAGGCCGCCGAGTCGAATACCGCTGTCGTCTAGCGTTTTATGAAGACGGTTCTTCTCATTGGCTATTTGCTTGACCATTGTATCTCGTCGGCGAGTCAGCAAACGCAGCTGTTCCTGATCCGGATGTGGCACAAAACTCGGACGAACCAGACCACAATGGGCAAGGTGAGCGAGCCACTGACTGTCCAGTGTATCGGTCTTGCGACCGGGTACATTCTTGACGTGTCGGGCATTCACCACCCAGGGCTTCAGATCACGACCAATGATGGACGCATAAATACTTTTCGGTTCTTCGCCGTTTCATATGGATTTAAGAATATCTGCCACAGGGCTGGCAATCATAAATATCATCATCAAAAACGTGTCTGTATTTCGATAACCTCTGGCGCGACTTCTTGCCGCTTGAAACAGGCTGTTTAGCCCCTCCATACGAGCATTGGTATAGGTTGACGTCCAGCGTTGTAATATCCGATCTGCGTGACTTTCTACTGTGCTGAGTGCTTTGCGAATAGGCTCTAGAATATCGCAGTCGCCCAGTGCTTCTTTCGCATACTTTATAAAGTGAGTCAGTCTCCATCGTGCTGCTCTTGGTGTTTCTGCCTTTCTGATCCAGCGGAGTTTCTCTTTGATCTTCCAGGCGATACCAGTCTTCAAGTCGCTCGCCTCAAGCTCCACAAGAGCTTCAATCTGCTTTTTAGTGAGAGGGCCATCTGCTTTCTTCAACACTGCCCAGCGTAGGCTTTTAGGATGGTCTTTCAACTTCCGCTCAGCTTTACGAACATCGTCCACAGCCTTAGTGAATAGCTGAACAACGTGAAACCAGTCAACGGTTACATTGGCCTCTGGGAACTCTTCTTTCGTCGCTGACAGAAACGCTGGAGACATGTCACAGACCACTTCCATCACATTGCTTGCCTGCCCGCCATGCTCTTCGAGGAAGGTTCTGAAATTCTTAACGGTTTCCTTACCTTTGCCGGGTGTTGCGAACACTACCGGTTTGTCATTCCGGTTCATGTCGATGAACACTGTGACGTAGTTGTGACCGCGTTTTGAAGCTGTTTCATCCAGCCCAATAGCACTCAATTCTGATAGATCCATTACCATAAGAGATTGTTTGACATAATGTTTAATCACTCGCCATATGCGTTTGTCATTCACGCCAACATGCTTGGCACAGGCTTTCACCGGCATCTCTCTCACCAGCGTTAGCAGTGCCTGCTCAAACAGTAGAGTGAACTTACTATTCTCTCTTGCCCAGGGAACATTTACACGATGAATGCCGTGTTCCTCACAGCGCGTACGGGGGACTTTTGCTTTAATATAGCAATGGTGCTGAAAGGGGTGTGTGGCTTGATTAATGTCATGACTAAATGGATTTTACAGGGTTTGTAGCTATTAGAAACTTGCTGAGTTCAATTTCTACGTTTCTCCAATTCGATATTTTGGCTATCCATGAGCCTCAAAGTGCTAGTTAACCTATAAAACCGGTAAAAATGAGCTGTTTTATGACTTTATGCAGCTGAGTCGGAAAAATTGATCATTTCAGTGCTTGCAAGGGCTAGAGAAGGATTGAAGACATTAATCAGGCCACACACCCGCTGAAAGAAGTTCAGGTGCTGCCAGGTAAGCACTTTAAAGTCATGAGCCTGAGAAGCTTTACCGCACTTGGGGCATGGATAGAGACTACCGCAGCACCTACATTGAGTACCAACTCATTGGGTTTCTTTGTTGTATCGAGATGCTGATCAACTATTTTCCAAGGTGCCTGCAAGCCGAGGCCGAGCATAAATATCTGATTACCATCCATGGATGACTACTTAAACCTGTGAGCTTCCGGGTCGGGGATTATCGGTCATATATCAGCACAAAATCCATAGCAAACAGCGAGGAGCCTACTTTTCCAGTAAACACCCGTACTCTCCATTACGACCAGATCGATCTGATGCTGTTGAAGGAACTGGCACATTAATTCCCGATCTTTGCGGAAAGTACCAAATTCACGGGTTAATACTTGAATGTCGCCTTCTGGCATTTCTTTGCGAACGGCAACCATGACCATCATTTTATGGACATCATTTTATGGGCATCATTTTATGGACATCATTTCATGGAAATTAATGCCTGCACAGTTTTTCACAATGGGTTGCATCGTCTATGCTCCAAAGGTTCACGGAGGAACAGCAGAGCCTGACGGACTGGATCGGATCGCCATAGTCTCACTTGGAGAAAAGGGCTGTTTGCCGTGCATTCAATGTTCCAGAAATGGAGCCTTGATGGTGCCAGTTCTGAACCATGAGATAAGCGAGGGTGCGAACGATCCAGCCCAGGTCAATTTGTATTCAGGGTCTAAAAGCCACTGCAAAAACATCGACCACTGTCAGGCTCTGCATCAGATACATTGTGGCAGAGTATTATTTTCATGCTGCAGGGTGACCGAAAATACGGTCATGAAGATTTGTATTAAACCGATGCCAGCCCGAGTAGGATTTGATCTCCTTGAATATCAACTCAATCTGCCACCTCAGCCGATAGGCCTGAAGCACCTCACTCAGAGTAAATTCAGCACGATCAAGGTTGGTGACAATGAACACCCACTTTTGCTTTTTGTCATTCCAGCGAACCACCACCCGAAATATCCAGCCTTTAAGTTGAGGCCATTCAACATCAAGATCCATGCACTGATCTTTGGGAAACCGTGACAGAACCTCTTTCAGTTTCTTGCCTTTGTAACGATTGAAGTTTTTCCCATCTTCCCTGACAGCATGATGAATAACCGGGTTGATACTCTGCGGTGCCTTGCATAAAAATGAACCTTCCCGGTCATCAATTGCCGCAAAATATTCCAGATCAAAATAGCCGGCATCAAACGTCATGAGTACCAGTGCCAGCGATGTCGGTAATGGTGGCAGGCAGGCTCTTTCCGATTTTGTGTCTTCGGTGAACTGAACACGTACAATATTGTCATTCAGCAGATCCATCGTCGTATGGAGTTCCACTGCTGCCGGACTGACTTTTGAGAACCGCCCGGGGAATTTGTCCTGCAATGTTTTATAAATTGCCTGGGAAGAGCCATCGTGAATCAGGATCTGTTCAAACTCTGCGAAAGGACTATTTTCATCAAAAGCCATCACCTTTTGGGAAAACATTTGCAGGCAGCGCATCCAGAGCCAGAAGATCAGTTTAGGTAACGCAGCTTTCTTTGCCTGATTGCACCAGGAGCGATAAGTCACACTGATGTCCGGCAGCTCGTTAAACTTGCGATGAAGGTCAGCCAGAGTGGTTGCATTACCGTCGCCACCCAAGGCTGAAATCAACGACATAATAAAGTCGATAGGCAGGATAGCCCGCTCTCTGTAAGTAAAGCCAAACAGGACAGCTTTCTGAGCAAGCTCAGATTGAGAGAAACAGGTCAGCATTTTTTTTTAACTGATCTAACATGAGGTATGTTCATCTTGAGTGGCCATTGTCTTGTGATTTTGCATTCTAAGTATGGCTGCTCAAGGTGAGCTCTGCTACAGGATTGGCAGTGGCTTGGGCTTAATGTCTACCCTAAGAAGTTGCGCTAAGTCGCAAGCAGCTTACGGGCCTCGCGCAGTCGTAGACCTTGTGCATGCAGGTACGCATTTTGTGCGGAACTCGGGAGATCCTGTCGATTTCTCCTGCTTTAGTCACAGGAGACGCAATGGGGAAGGCTAATAACCACACGCCTGTTGTCGTTGGCAGGAAGTCGGACAAGCTAATAGTACCTGAGAAGCAGCCGAACAAAGCAGAGTTATCTGTGGCGGAGGTCGTGGAGGAAAGTGGCTTGGCCAAGAGGAATATTCAGCAGGATGTCGGTGACCGGACTCAGAGCCGGAAGAACACTTCGTCCAATCTGTTGGGTATACGTCAGGCAGCGGCAAAGGACAGTCGTTTGCAGTTCACTGCTTTGTTTCATCATCTTACCCTGAGTTTACTGAGAGACAGTTTCTTTCAACTGAAACGGAATTCAGCGGCGGGTGCCGATGGAGTTACATGGCAGTCCTATCAGCAGGATTTGGAAATCCGGTTGAAATCCTTGCATGAACGAGTGCACAAAGGGAGCTATCGCCCTCGCCCTGCCCGAAGGGTTTTCATCCCAAAGGCAGATGGCAGCGAACGGCCTCTTAGCATTCTCTGTCTGGAAGATAAAATCATCCAGCAGGCAGTGGTCAAGGTATTGGAAGGGATTTATGAGGAAGATTTCCTTGGTTTCTCATATGGATTTCGTCCCATGAGAGGCCAGCACGATGCATTGGATGCACTGACGGTGGGAATCAAACGCAGTCCCGTGAACTGGGTGCTGGATCTGGATATTCGGAAATTCTTCGATCAGGTCGACCATGATTGGCTAATCAGGTTTTTAGAGCACAGGGTAAAGGACAAACGCATTATCCGCTTGGTAAAACAGTGGGTAAAAGTAGGGCATTATGACGACGATGGTCAGCATGTCCGAAGCGCGGCAGGGGTGCCGCAGGGATCAGTGATATCACCTTTGCTATCCAATATTTATCTGCACTATGTATACGATCTATGGGTTAATCAATGGCGTAAACGGAATGCGCAAGGCAAGGTGATTGTCGTGCGCTATGCCGATGATAGTGTGCCACGAGCACAAGGTGTTGCGTAGCAACGCTTGTGCGTAACTGCACAGAAGATGAGGGAGGGCCCCTCGAAGTCGCTCTACAGGGGGAGACTTCAAACCACCTTAAGCGGCACAGGTAAAGAGCCTTTGTCGTGAGCGTTAAGGAAAAGGCAGGGCTTGATCCTGTCAGGTGTGTGTTAAGGAGATGAACGTAAGTGAACCTTTGATGACGCGTCGAAAGCGTAGGAACGATGTCAAAACCGGGGGGGAGTCGTTAACCCGGGATAAGTCTGAGAGATACCTGTCTACTGCTCAGGCGGCATCCGGCGTGGAGAAGGCATGAACTTAACACAGGCTTCTGTATGGAACGTGGGAACCTGTCGCCTCGATGTTAAGGGAGCCACTCAAGCAGAGATCCTGCAAGAGTCTGAGTACCAATGCGAGGCACAGGGGCGGATGATCCCGTACGATTACATGGATGTAATCGATAGACAATGCAGGAGCACATTGTCGAGTAGTGATGAAGGGGCTGTAATGGCGCTGGAGCAAAGGGGATCAGTTATCCCGTTGAATTTGAGGATCAACCACTTTGACAGCCAGAGGCTGTTTGTGGGAGGAATTTTTGGAAACAGCAAAACCATTTGAAATTTCCAAACACGACGTAGTGCGTGCATGGCAGCTGGTCAAAGCTAACAAAGGCGCTCACGGCGTCGATGGCGAGACCATTGAGCAGTTCGAGTCAAACCTGAAAGGTAATCTCTATAAGCTTTGGAATCGATTGTCATCCGGAAGTTATTTCCCACCGGCGGTGAAAACGGTAGTCATACCGAAGAAATCAGGTGGTGAAAGAAAACTGGGCATACCGACCGTATCGGACAGGGTTGCTCAGATGGTGGTGAAGTTACATTTTGAGCCATTGGTAGAACCCTGTTTTCATCAGGACTCCTATGGTTACAGACCCAACAAATCGGCACATCAGGCGCTGGAAATCACCCGAAAAAGGTGCTGGCGTTACAACTGGGTGCTGGAATTTGATATCAAGGGTTTGTTTGACAACATTGACCATGAACTTCTGATGAAGGCGGTTCGTAAACACACGGATAACCGTTGGTTGCTTCTTTATATTGAGCGTTGGTTAACAGCGCCGATTCAACAAAGCGACGGCACAACGATCAGACGTGAAAGAGGCGTGCCTCAAGGTGGTGTAATCAGTCCCGTATTAAGTAATCTGTTTATGCACTATGTCTACGACAAATGGATGGAGAAGAACTTTCCACATACTCCCATATGTCGGTACGCCGACGACGGGCTTGCCCATTGTCACAGTGAGAAAGAGGCAGAAACACTAAAAGCCTTGTTGGCTGAACGGTTGCTTGAATGTGGTCTGGAAATGCACCCTGAGAAGACAAAGATTGTTTACTGTAAAGACGACGACAGGAAGGAAGAACACCCTGTTACCAGTTTTGACTTTTTGGGATATACCTTTCGTCCGAGAAGATCGAAAAACCGATGGGGCAAGTTCTTCATAAACTTCAGTCCGGCGATGAGCGCCAAAGCAGGCAAGGCGATTAGGAAGGAAGTAAGGCGCTGGAAATTGCATTTACGCAGCGATAAAACTCTCCCTGATTTAGCCCGAATGTTCAGGGCGCAGCTCCAAGGCTGGATAAACTACTATGGTCGTTTCTACAAGTCAGCTATGTACCCAACATTACGTCATGTAAATCGAAAGCTTACATTGTGGGCAACGAGGAAGTACAAAAAGCTGAAAGGCCACAGACGACGTGCTGAGCACAGGTTAGGAGAGATCGCGATGAAATTTCCTAATCTGTTTCCGCACTGGAAGCTGGGTGTCAAGCCAATGGTTGGATAATGGGAGCCGTATGAGCTGAGAGGTTCACGTACGGTTCTGGTGTGACACGAGAGCAGAGTCGGTCTGCTCGTAACTGCAATTGAGATGGAGGAGGGCCCTCCGGTGGCGGCTTCTGGAAGCAGCCATCAAACCGCCGTAAGCTGCGCTGATAAAGAGTCAGGGTGGTGAGCGTTACGGAAAAGGCGCAACAAGATTGCGTCAGGTATGAAGTCAGGAGATGAACGCAAGTGAACCACTGATGACGTGTCGTAAGCGTGATCATCGGCATCAAAAATGGGGTAGCAGAACGGCTCCATGAAGAGTTCAGAAGTTATCCAGTTACTGTCTGAACGGTGTCCGGCATATAGGTGGCATGAACTGACTTCAGGCTCTTTTGTGGAACGTGGGAGCCTGTCGCTCTGGTGTTAAGGGAGTGAGCCAAGCAGATGAACTGTAGAGGCTTTGAGTACCAATACAGAGCACAGGGGAGGATCAGTCCGGTGTAGTGATGAAGCTTCTGTAATGGAAGTGGAGCGAAAGGACTGACTTATCCAGTGAAGGAAATAGATCAACCTTTTCAGAAATGAATAATGGGATGAGTCTTATGTCTGAAACAAAACCGTTCACAATTTCTAAAGGGCTTGTTTGGCAAGCCTGGCTGAGAGTGAAAGCCAATAAAGGAACTGCTGGTGTTGATGGTCAGTCCTTGACTGACTTCGAAAGCAATTTAGGCGGCAACCTGTACAAACTATGGAACAGAATGTCATCGGGAAGTTACTTTCCTCCCCCCGTCAAACGTGTAGACATCAAGAAAAAAGATGGAGGCACGAGACCGCTGGGAGTGCCGACAGTAGCAGACCGTGTAGCCCAAACCGTGGTTAAGCTGATAGTAGAGCCATTAGTGGAGCCTGTGTTTCACGAAAACTCCTATGGCTATAGGCCGAATCGTTCAGCGCATCAGGCGTTAGCGGTGGCCCGAAAACGATGTTGGCAAAGAGAATGGGTGATTGATCTGGATATCAAAGGATTTTTTGATAATTTGGATCACAAGCTCATGATGCAAGCGGTGGAACACCACATAAAGGAACCTTGGGTATTACTGTACATCAAACGTTGGTTACAAGCTCCAGTTGAAAACAGAGAAGGTAACAGAGTTGAGCGACCCGCAGGGATAGGCACTCCGCAAGGTGGAGTGATAAGTCCATTGCTGGCAAACTTGTTCATGCATTATGCGTTTGATCATTGGTTAGAGCGTCACATCCAGAATGTCTGGTTTGAGCGTTATGCCGATGATGCGCTAATCCACTGTTGCAGTAAGCAAGAAGCTGAGTTTGTACTGGAAGCAATAAGAGGTCGTTTATTCGACTGTGGTCTTACATTGCATCCGGTGAAAACAAAGCTGGTTTACTGTAAAGCTTCGGGGAGACCGGAGAAGCATGAACACACGTCGTTTGATTTTCTCAGTTATACCTTCCGGGCCAGAATAGTTCGTAGCCGGTATGGGAATTACTTCGCTGGTTTTCTTCCTGCAATGAGCAGAGCTGCGGCTCAGCGCATACGGGATACCATAAAAGAACTGGCTATTCCCACGAAACGATCAGGGTATTCACTTCCAGCGTTGGCAAAGCTGATCAATCCTTATGTTCAGGGTTGGATCAATTACTTTGGAGAATTCTACCCTTCAGAAATGAAGAAGGTTCTGTACTACGTGGAAGAAACACTGGTTCGTTGGGCGATGGGCAAGTACAAGAAATTGCGGGGTCACAAAGTGCGAGCGGCTCGAACGTTGGGACGCATAGCGCGCAGAGTTCCCATGTTAATGGCACATTGGCGAATAGGCATGCTGCCAGCGGTTGGATAAGAAGAGCCGGATGACGGGAGACTGTCAAGTCCGGTTCTGTGAGCGCCTGAAGGGGAGGTTCCTTTGGGCGACTCGACGTGTGACACGAGAGCAGAGTCGGTCTGCTCGTAACTGCAATTGAGATGGAGGAGGGCCCTCCGGTGGCGGCTTCTGGAAGCAGCCATCAAACCGCCGTAAGCTGCGCTGATAAAGAGTCAGGGTGGTGAGCGTTACGGAAAAGGCGCAACAAGATTGCGTCAGGTATGAAGTCAGGAGATGAACGCAAGTGAACCACTGATGACGTGTCGTAAGCGTGATCATCGGCATCAAAAATGGGGTAGCAGAACGGCTCCATGAAGAGTTCAGAAGTTATCCAGTTACTGTCTGAACGGTGTCCGGCATATAGGTGGCATGAACTGACTTCAGGCTCTTTTGTGGAACGTGGGAGCCTGTCGCTCTGGTGTTAAGGGAGTGAGCCAAGCAGATGAACTGTAGAGGCTTTGAGTACCAATACAGAGCACAGGGGAGGATCAGTCCGGTGTAGTGATGAAGCTTCTGTAATGGAAGTGGAGCGAAAGGACTGACTTATCCAGTGAAGGAAATAGATCAACCTTTTCAGAAATGAATAATGGGATGAGTCTTATGTCTGAAACAAAACCGTTCACAATTTCTAAAGGGCTTGTTTGGCAAGCCTGGCTGAGAGTGAAAGCCAATAAAGGAACTGCTGGTGTTGATGGTCAGTCCTTGACTGACTTCGAAAGCAATTTAGGCGGCAACCTGTACAAACTATGGAACAGAATGTCATCGGGAAGTTACTTTCCTCCCCCCGTCAAACGTGTAGACATCAAGAAAAAAGATGGAGGCACGAGACCGCTGGGAGTGCCGACAGTAGCAGACCGTGTAGCCCAAACCGTGGTTAAGCTGATAGTAGAGCCATTAGTGGAGCCTGTGTTTCACGAAAACTCCTATGGCTATAGGCCGAATCGTTCAGCGCATCAGGCGTTAGCGGTGGCCCGAAAACGATGTTGGCAAAGAGAATGGGTGATTGATCTGGATATCAAAGGATTTTTTGATAATTTGGATCACAAGCTCATGATGCAAGCGGTGGAACACCACATAAAGGAACCTTGGGTATTACTGTACATCAAACGTTGGTTACAAGCTCCAGTTGAAAACAGAGAAGGTAACAGAGTTGAGCGACCCGCAGGGATAGGCACTCCGCAAGGTGGAGTGATAAGTCCATTGCTGGCAAACTTGTTCATGCATTATGCGTTTGATCATTGGTTAGAGCGTCACATCCAGAATGTCTGGTTTGAGCGTTATGCCGATGATGCGCTAATCCACTGTTGCAGTAAGCAAGAAGCTGAGTTTGTACTGGAAGCAATAAGAGGTCGTTTATTCGACTGTGGTCTTACATTGCATCCGGTGAAAACAAAGCTGGTTTACTGTAAAGCTTCGGGGAGACCGGAGAAGCATGAACACACGTCGTTTGATTTTCTCAGTTATACCTTCCGGGCCAGAATAGTTCGTAGCCGGTATGGGAATTACTTCGCTGGTTTTCTTCCTGCAATGAGCAGAGCTGCGGCTCAGCGCATACGGGATACCATAAAAGAACTGGCTATTCCCACGAAACGATCAGGGTATTCACTTCCAGCGTTGGCAAAGCTGATCAATCCTTATGTTCAGGGTTGGATCAATTACTTTGGAGAATTCTACCCTTCAGAAATGAAGAAGGTTCTGTACTACGTGGAAGAAACACTGGTTCGTTGGGCGATGGGCAAGTACAAGAAATTGCGGGGTCACAAAGTGCGAGCGGCTCGAACGTTGGGACGCATAGCGCGCAGAGTTCCCATGTTAATGGCACATTGGCGAATAGGCATGCTGCCAGCGGTTGGATAAGAAGAGCCGGATGACGGGAGACTGTCAAGTCCGGTTCTGTGAGCGCCTGAAGGGGAGGTTCCTTTGGGCGACTCGACGTGTGACACGAGAGCAGAGTCGGTCTGCTTAACTGCAATTGAGATGGAGGAGGGCCCTCCGGTGGCGGCTTCTGGAAGCAGCCATCAAACCGGAAGCTGCGCTGATAAAGAGTCAGGGTGGTGAGCGTTACGGAAAAGGCTGCAACAAGATTGCGTCGGTATGAAGTCAGGAGATGAACGCAAGTGAACCACTGATGACGTGTCGTAAGGAGTGATCATCGGCATCAAAAATGGGGTAGCCGAACGGCTCCATGAAGAGTTCAGAAGTTATCCAGTTACTGTCTGAACGGTGTCCGGCATATAGGTGGCATGAACTGACTTCACTCTTTTGTGGAACGTAAGAGCCTGTCGCTCTCTGTTAAGGGAGTGCCAAGCAGATTTTACTGTAGAGGCTTTGAGTACCAATACAGAGCACAGGGGAGGATCAGTCCGGTGTAGTGATGAAGCTTCTGTAATGAAGCAGCGAAAGGACTGACTTATCCAGTGAAGGAAATAGATCAACCTTTTCAGAAATGAATAATGGGATTCTTATGTCTGAAACAAAACCGTTCACAATTTCTAAAGGGCTTTTTGGCAAGCCTGGCTGAGAGTGATCCAATGGAACTGCTTGTTGATGGTCAGTCAACTTGACTGACTTCGAAAGCAATTTAGGCGGCAACCTGTACAAACTATGGAACAGAATGTCATCGGGAAGTTACTTTCCTCCCCCCGTCAAACGTGTAGACATCAAGAAAAAAGATGGAGGCACGAGACCGCTGGGATGCCGACAGTAGCAGACCGTGTAGCCCAAACCGTTTAAGCTGATCGTAGAGCCATTAGTGGAGCCTGTGTTTCACGAAAACTCCTATGGCTATAGGCCGAATCGTTCAGCGCATCAGGCGTTAGCGGTGGCCCGAAAACGATGCAAAGAGAATGGGTGATTGATCTGGATATCAAAGGATTTTTTGATAATTTGGATCACAAGCTCATGATGCAGAGCGGTGGAACACCACATAAACGAACGCTTGTTGTGTGCCTTGACTGTACATCGAGCATTGGTTACAAGCTTTTCTTTTGAAAACAGAATAAGGTAACAGCGTTTCAACGACCTTTTTGTCAGTGCAAAATAACTCCGCTGAGGGTGGCTTGATGAATTTCATTGCTGGCAAACTTGTCATGCATTGGAGCGTTTGATCATTGGCTAGAGCGACTTGCCCTGACCTGTTACGGCTTGTCGCTTCATGCCGATGAATTTTCCTAATCCACGTGAGCGCAGTAAGCAAGAAGCTGACCTTTAATCACTGGACTTCAGGATAAGATGGTCAACGTTTATTCGACGGATCATCTGTACATTGCCATCCGCTTGAAGCTGGTTTACTGTAAAGCGGTTCGTGGAGACCGGAGAAGCATGGACACACGTCGTTAGGTTTTCTCAGTTATACCTTCCGGGCCAAATACCCTCGTAGCCGGTATGAGGTCTTACTTCGCTGGTTTTCTTCCTGCAATGAGGACAGCTGTGGATCAGCGCAAAACCGGAAACCATACAGGAAAGGTGGCAATGTCCCAGACCAAGACCATAAAGGTATTCACTTCCTGACCATTGGCATATAGCTGATCAATCCTGTTCAGGTTTGGATCAATTACTTTGGAGAATTCTACCCTTCAGAAATGAAGAAGTCGTTCTGTACTACGTGGAAGAAACACTGGTTCGTTGGGCGATGGGCAAGTACAAGAAATTGCGGGGTCAGAAAGTGCGAGCGGCTCGAACGTTGGGACGCATAGCGCGCAGAGTTCCCATGTTAATGGCACATTGGCGAATAGGCATGCTGCCAGCGGTTGGATAAGAAGAGCCGGATGACGGGAGACTGTCAAGTCCGGTTCTGTGAGCAGCCGAAGGGGAGGTTCCTACCGTGACAACAATCGACATAATTAGAGCCTGTCAGGGGACTGTTCCTGTGGGCTACTCACCGTTGTTGGGTTCCAATTGGAATGGGACGCAAAGAGCTTTCTGGGTGAACTCGGAAATAGGCTGAAACGATTCGGGCTGTCTCTACACGAGCATAAAACCCGAATTATTCGCTTTGGCCGATTTGCCAGGAGTGATCTACAGAAGGCAGGAGGAGGTAAGCCGGAGACTTTTGAGTTTCTTGGTTTTACTCACTTTTGCGGTGTGACCCGAAGCAGCAAGCGCTTCACTATCATCAGAGAAACCAGTAAGAAAAGAATGCGAACATCGAGTGCAAGGTATCAAAACCTATCTTCTAAAACACAGGCATGATGCTGTGCAGGAACAACTGAAGTGGTTGAAACGTGTCGTTCAAGGACACATGAACTATTTCTCAGTACCGGGCAATAGTCGTAGGATAAATGCCTTCAGAACGGAAGTGCAAAAGATTTGGTATAAAGCTTTAAAGCGGCGCAGCCAGAGAAGCCGACTGAACTGGAAGAAGTTCGGTGCTTTCATCAACACTGTGTTGCCTAAAGTAAAAGTTCTTCATCCATGGCCAGAGCAGAGGTTTGGCGTCAAATACTCGAGGTAGGAGCCGTATGCGCTAGCAGTGCAAGTACGGATCTGAGCAGGGGGTGTCGGGTGACCGACATTCCTACTCTGATCTGTTGTTCTATGGCTTGTCGCCTGCGACGGGTTTCCTGTATGTAGTCGTTATAACAGCCGGTGAATTGATGAACAGAACCATTATCAATATGCCAGAAAATACCCATGCAACTGTTTAACAGTTCCGTATGGCTATGTTCCCGTAAGTGGTTGAAAGTACCAATGTTCCACCAATCTGCTAACGAATCGTTCTGTAGTTAGCTTGGCAACACCTGCTAAATCACGCTTCCAAGCCAGGTAGTGCGGGAGGTAGCGTGTAGCTACTCCATGGAATTTACCCCTAATCCATCTCTTTAAAACGCTGTGGTACGTATTTACATTCTGGATATGGTAAATACCTTCTAAAACATGCTGACCTGATGACGTAACTAGCTCTTTAAACTCAAATCCTAGCTTCTCTGCGAGCTTTTCGTGCGCAAGGTGTGCATCGGCACAGACAGTAGCTTCAATCGATATTCGACCGTTCAAATGGCGACACAACTCATCGGCACTCTCATTATTTAAAATGCCGTCAACCGTGTGCCGATTACGATCTCGAGCCACCATTACCGGCACTTTGCGCGCTTTATGTGGATCGTTTCCACGCTTGCGTGTTGGTCTTGGCATACCATCTCTCTGACCTTTGAAGGATTCACGGAAAAAAGTTTCATCCAGCTCGGTAATTCCACAAAGCTCTTTTGCCTGATCATCATTAATCACTTCAAGGAAGCAATGACGCCAGCGGAAGGCCGTTTTCAAATTAATATCATACTCAATGGCTGACGCACGTAATGTCATAGAGTAAGTCATACCTGTCAGGTATTTATTCCATTTTCTTGGCTGTCTAAGTCTTCTTAAAGGTGTGTCTGTAAAGGCGTTGAAAGTTACAACACAGGTCTTGCAACGGTAGCGCTGTCTACCATTTCTAACTCCCCAGCGATGAATCTCATGACCTTTGCACTTAGGGCACTGAGGATGCTTTTCAAAGCAAGATAATATGGTCATTTCAAGGTCAGGAATTGAGTGTGCTTTATTCGGAGTTAATTCACTAGAAACTGAATCAGAATTAGTAGTTTCAACTGTGTCACTGTTCTGTATTTTAGGGCTTTGGAGTGTATTGTTAAGAATATCCCTCTGCTCGCTAGTTAATGATGAAATGGAATTAATAAAGCTTTGGAAGAGATTAGATCGCATAACACGCCCCTGAAAAGTAGAAGGCATGGGAAGTATAGCTCATTCAACCACTTACGGGAACATAGCCTTATCAGTCCTTGTGCTTCAAATAGCTTCGTCAGAAAAACTACAGGGTCATGGTTAAATTTAAGAAGATTCCAGGAGTTTAAATCCTGGTCATCAGCCTGATAACAGGCTCGATAAAAACCACCCTGGTTTCATCATTACTCCGTTATCAGTACTCTGTTATCTCAAGAATCAATATAAGGACAACTACTTTTTATTATTTTCATTCCACAAGACGGATCTCCGGGGCCCAGTCCAGCCATTCTTCCTTTACCTTACTGGCCAGTTTAAACCGATAACCTGAAACCAGTTCTGTATCTGGCTCGTCCGGAGTTGCAAAGGATATTCCTCCGGATAAAAGAGCTTCCAATGATTCGGTACGAATCTTAGCGCCACTGAACAGCCCTACGTTGACATCAATACCACTGGCGTTCCAGAAACGACTGTTTTCACTGACCAGAGATTTATAGCGATCTTCAATATTGATGTAAACGATGACGTGGCTGGCCGGATTTGCCAGTTTGAATCCTGTGACTTCACCCACGGCAATTTCCCGATAATACACTGGATTGCCTCTTTGAATAGACCCTAAACGATCACTGATCAGTTCCAGGCGCAATCCTGATGGTCTGGGCTGATCATCCGGCTGTTTCAGTGAACCCTTGAAATGCCTTCGCACTTCACCCGTTTTTGCTCCGGGCAGTACATTAATATACTGACCTGTCAGCAGGGTTCCCAGATTCGACGTATTGGCCAGCCCCAGCTGCGGTCTTACCAGCCAGAAACGAGTGTCTGCTGTGGCCAGCCAGGCTTTATCAAGATCCAGCAGCGTTCTGGCAACAATGCCCTCGCCTCTTGCATCCAGTTCCAGTTTACTGACATGACCAATATCCATACCCCGGAACTTCAATTTTGTGCCTTCGCGCAAGCCTTCAGCTGTTTCAAAGTGAATGGTGATAGCAACACTCTTCTCCGTGGAACTGGCTTCATCGCTGAACAGCTTGAACTGCTCGCCATTCGCTGATTGTCCGACATTCAGATTGGCGGTTCTGAAAGCAATACCTCCACGAATCAGTGTATCTACAGTAGCGGTATTTATTTTAAATCCACTCAAATTACCCTCTATGCTCACACCACTGATATTCCAGAAACGACTGCTCTTATTCACCAGGTGTGCATATCGCGATTCAATGAGTGCCTGAATTTCCACAACCTGTTTTTTCAACTGGTATGACTCAACGTTTCCAACCGGTATATTCCGATAAAGAACAGGGCTGCCTATAGTCACGCCTGAAAGAGAATCTGCGGTGAGGGTAAGATGAAGACCCGGTGCCGAAAGAGGTGCTGCAGGTTTTGCTGCCAACCCAGTGAAAGATCTTGAAGCCTGGCCTTTTTCTACATCCTGTTTGTTGAAATCCATGGCTATATAACGCCCGCTTAACAGGGTATCCAGACCTGAAACACCTTGTAAATCAAGCCTGGGTTCAACAATCCAGAATCGTGCCTGTTCAACCAGAGCCGGTTTGACCTCCGGTCGCACAATCGCTTCAGCGATGATTTTGGTGAGATCTTCACTCACATCCACATTACGGATTTTTCCCACATCAAAGCCGTTAAATCGAATCGGCATGTTTTGCTGACCAAGGGAGACTTCCATGGGAAATTCAATGGTGATGGGAATGCCTGCCTCTGCTTCATCGTAATCACCATAAAGCAGAAACTCCTTTCCATCTTCCACATTAGGTGTGGTGTCTTCCCAGTCCGGTGTATAGAAAGCCACCCCTCCCTGAACCATGGAAATCAGAGACTGAGTTCGAACTTTCAGATTGGTCAGATTACCGGAAATATCTATTCCGCCGGCATTCCAGAATCGAGTATTTTCATGCACCAGATAAGTAAATTCCTGTTTCACATAAATTTTGATTCTGATTGATTCGCCATCGGCAGCCAGATCGTAACCAGTCACTTCACCTACTTTCAGTTTGCGAAAATAAACCGGACTGCCCTGTTCAATGGACGTTAACTCCGAGGCGGTCAGAGTAAGACGCAGGCCCTCTTCTTCTTCAGCAAGAGGTGGTGGATGCTTGAGCGCACTAAATTTTGTAACACTTTCCCCGTTTTCAGAAGGGCGAAAGGCAATATAATTTCCTGAAACAAGAGTGTCCAAACCAGAAATGCCAGCAAAACTGACCCTTGGTTTTACCAGCCAGAACTGGCTGTTGCTGGTCAGCATTCCGGAAAACTTACGATTCATTTCAATGGTCACATCGACAGCATTCAGATCATCTGTGGGGGACAGGGAAATGACTTTGCCCACTGCAATACCGTTGTGCATAACGTCTGTATTTCCGGCAATGATGCCACGGCCGCTGTCAAACTGTACCTGAATTTCAATACCTGCCTGGGTTATGGAGCGATAACCCAGCCAACTGACTATCAGCAAAGCAATCACGGGAAGAAACCAGACCGGTGTCAGGCGACGCCGATTATTGATCGCAGCATCTGCAGCCCTGGTTTCATTGCTCATATTCCCTCTCCTTCTGCTGCAGGTGCATGCAAACGTTTCTTTACCGGCTCGGCGGATTTATTTCTATCAGCGTCCCACAGTAAACGTGGATCAAAACTGATGGCTGCAAACATGGTGATAACCACCACTACCGCAAAAGCGTACGCCCCCGCTCCGGCAGTTACCTGTCCCAATTTGCCAAACTGGACAATGCCTGCCAGCAACGAAATAATAAAAATATCCAGCATCGACCAGCGACCTATCCACAAAATAAAACGATACAACTGCATGATTCTGCGTCGTGGTATTCCAGTATTCTTATACCCCCAGTGCACGTTCAGCAGCAGCCAGGTCATGCCGATAAGTTTAAAAACAGGCACAAGAATACTGGCTGTGAATACCAGAATCGCAATAGGTATCATGCCATGATTGACCAGTTCAATCACACCGGAAAGAATTGTCTCAGGCTGTCCCTGATTCAATTGGCTTACCGTCATCATCGGCAATACATTGGCAGGAATATAAAGAACACCTGCAGTCAAAGTCAGAGCCCAGCAACGTGTCAGAGAGTTTTTACGCCGGGTTTCGACCCGGGAACCACAGCCGGTACAATGACTCTGGTTTTGAATACAGACCCTATGACAATCCAGACAAAGTTTCAGTCCGTGATCTGCGCCATTCATGAATGATCTTCCAGCTGTCGCCAGAGTTGATATTGATTGAGATTCAAACTGATACCGATCTCCACCAGCATTAAAGCAGCAAAGGAGTATAACCCGATACCAAGGTGCACCGTTGCCATATCAGCCAGTTTTATAACAGAGACCAATACTCCGAGAAGATATATTTCCACCATTCCCCATTCTCCCATATGCACATACCAGCGATAGAGTCGGCGAGCGGGGAACAGGCCTTTTTTCCAGACCGCTGCCGACAGCACAGGGAGTAATAACAGTAATCGAACCAGGGGAACCACCATGGCCGCCAGAAAGACCAATGCGGCTACAACGCCCAGATTATTTTCCTGCAGGGCAACAATGCCGTTCCAGATAGTGCTGCCCAGTTCATTGCCCAACAGTTCCATATAAAGCACAGGGTAGATATTAGCCGGGATGTAGAGCAGCAGACCCGTAAGAACCAAAGCCAGAATGTTCTGCATATTATGAGGCTTGTGCCTCTCCAGAAGATGATGACATCTCGGACAGCAGGCTTCCTGCTTTGACGTCAGAAAAGGTTCGGCAATAATCAGATCACAATCCGGACATAACCTGATATTCTGAAGATCTGGATCAAAAGACGTTTCTGGGGTTATTTCAGACAATAGTGTTCGCCTTTATCCGGTTGTAAAACAACGGGGACTTTTTCTCGGTTCTGCCGGAATCAGCATCTTGCCATTATTACACAGTCTGCCTTTCTTTAAAGAACCTGCAAATGATTAAAAGATAACTTTACCGGGAATTTTCTGAATTTGATTACCGGTGTTATATCGAACAGTGACAAATCCTCAAAAATTATGAATATCTGTTCAATCTGCCATATAATCTCGCTATTAAGCCATCAGGTCAGTATCTGCTCTATTGAAGCCGGAAATGGTATCGGGTCAATCCATAAATACCAGTCGGTGAAATAACTTTATTTCATTCTCTTGCAGACAAGACGTTAATCGCTGGAACACAATTGCCGGACGATTCCTGAGTACACTGTTTGGCGTCATAGAAACATCTGCCGAACAAGACAGGCGGCACTGAATTATTTTTCCAGAGGTAAAATTATGCTTCCCGTTGAGCGTCGTGAAAACATCCTTTCTTATGTCGAAGAAAAAGGGTGTGCCAATATAGAGGAAATGGCAGAGCGTTTCACCGTATCCCAAATGACCATTCGCAGAGATATCCGGACCCTCGAACAGGAAGATAAATTACGGGTTACATATGGTGGAGCGGTTTCCAAAAGCTTCCTGCTGGAAGACATACCCTACGAAAAAAAGAATGCCGTCAATATTGAAGAAAAGAAATCCATTGCTCACGAAGCGATGAAACAGGTCAAAGAAGGCCAGATCATTCTTCTGGATGCTGGCACCAGCACAATGGCCCTGGCCAAACAACTGATGCGTTTAAAGGTGACCATCATCACCACTGACCTGAAAATTGCTCTGCAACTCTCAGATTCTGCCACCGCCAAAGTTTACACAACCGGTGGTAACGTCAGTGCCATCACCAAAGCACACACCGATGTCACAGCATTGAGCTTTCTGGATAGCATTAATGCCGACATTGCCTTTCTGGCCACGAATAGCTGGAGTCTGCAGAACGGTGTAACCACGGCCTCAACTGACCACTACTACATTCGCCGAAAGATGCTGGAACGTGCCAACCGCACAGTTCTTCTGGCTGATTCCAGTAAATATGGTGCTTCCAGCATGAAAACAATCTGTAAACTGGATGAATTGGATTGCATCATCACCGACACCAAGTTCAGCGAAGAAAATCTGATGATCATCCGGGATGCCGGCGGCAATATTATTCAGCCCTCCTGAATAATTTCATCACCTTTCTTACAACAGATTCTTACAACAGATTCTTACAACAGATTTCTTACGACAGATTTCAGGCAACAAATTTCTGATAAAAAATTGCCCGACACGCTTTAGAGCGTTCAGGCAATTTGCTGTCGACTACACTGTTGCTACTTCCTGCTGCGTTATTGTATTCATGAAACCGCTGATCTGTATCCCCATGGGAGACCCTGCTGGCATAGGCCCGGAGATTATTATTAAAAGCCTGTGTCGGAATAATTTTTCGACCGTTTGCAACATCGTAGTAGTAGGGGATCGTAATGTCATGATACAGGCTGCTGACATATGTCGTGAACAGATCTGCTTCATACCTTACGAGAAGAACCCGTCATCTAATATTCATAGCAATAACACGATTCATCTGTTTGATTCACCCATCGAGAATCCGGGTTCAATAATTTCCGGGCATGTCTCTGCTGCTGCAGGGAAAGCTTCAGTGCAATTTTTGAAGCAAGCAGTGGCCCTTGTGCATCAACAGCCATTTTCGGTACTCACAACGCCACCCATTAATAAAAAGTCCCTGAATGCAGCTCATATTAAACACATCGGGCATACTGAAATTCTCGCGGATTTAACCGGAACCAGTGATCCTATTACCCTCTTTCAGGTAAAAAACCTGAGGGTATTTTTTTTAACAAGGCATATGTCGTTAAAAATGGCCTGCGAAGCTATTACAGAGAATATGGTGTATGCAGGTATTATGCGATCTATTCGCGTGCTGAACATGCTCGGAATTGCACAGCCTCATATCGCCGTTGCCGGGCTTAACCCTCACTGCGGCGAAAGCGGTCTGTTTGGTGATGAGGAAGTGCGTTTTATCCGTCCTGCCATTGAGATTGCCCAACAAAAAGGCATCAATGTTACTGGCCCTTGTCCAGCCGATTCCGTCTTCCATCAGGCTCTCTGTGGACAATACGACGGTGTTCTTTCGCTTTATCATGATCAGGGGCACATCGCCACCAAGATGGTAGACTTTGAAAAGACCATTGCCATCACTTGTGGCCTGCCCTTTCTCAGAACATCAGTGGATCATGGTACTGCATACGATATTGCCGGTACCGGCAAGGCCAGTGAAATCAGTATGACCGAAGCCATACTGCTGGCAGCCCGATACGCGCACCGTTTTTCTACTCTTCCAACTGAAGAACCAACAGTCGTTGCCCGGCCATAATCTGCTCTCCCTGGGCGTGACTTATTGATTGAACAATACCGGACTCAGGCACTGTGACTTCGATTTCCATTTTCATGGACTCCAGAATAACGACAACCTGCCCCTGCTCAACCCTGTCACCTTCCTGAATGGTTAACTTCCAGATACTGCCAGACACATGGCTTTCTATCGCAATGCACCCTGCCTCTATAGTTTCTTCACTCAGCCCTTCATCCACTGTACTCATATCCGATTCAAAACTGATCTGTCCGGATTCAACCCACCGCTGCAATTCTTCATCAAAAGCAGTTTGTCGTTTCTTTGAAAATTGCCGGATAGACTGATTATTATCCCGAAGAAATTCCTGATATTGACTAAGATTGAAACTGGTTTCCTCAATTCGAAGGGGATAGTTTCCCTTAGGAAAATCCTTTCTGATCTGCAGCAATTCTTCTGCCGATACATCATAAAACCGAATCTGATCAAAGAAGCGTAATAACCAGGGTTTTTCAAATTCTTTCGTTTGATGATAACGGTTCCACATCTGCAGAGTCCGGCCAACAAATTGATAGCCACCGGGCCCTTCCATGCCATAAACACACAGATATGAACCACCAATACCCACGGAGTTTTCAGCTGTCCAGGTTCTTGCGGGATTATATTTGGTGGTAACCAGTCGGTGCCTGGGGTCAACCGGTGTAGCAACAGGCGCCCCCAGATAAACATCCCCTAAACCCAACACCAGGTAACTGGCATCAAAGACGATTTTTTTCACATCGTTAATGGAATCCAGACCATTGATACGACGAATGAATTCCAGATTGTCCGGACACCATGGAGCATCCTGTCGAACGGACTGCATATACTTTTCTGTTGCCAGCCCACAGACTTCATCATTCCACGACAATGGCAAATGAACGATTCGGGCCGCTACTTCAAGATCTTCAATACCGGTCAGTTCTTCTTCTGCCATAGCCAAAATGGACAACAACAGATCCATCGAAAGGTTCAGGTTGTCATAGTGCACCTGCAGTGAACGTATACCGGGTGTTAATTCTTTTATTTCCGGCAGATTCTGTTTTTTTAACCAGAGCATCAAAGCATGTACCCGAAAGCGCAGGGCAATATCCAGCACCATGGGGCCATATTCGATGAGCAGATATTTATCACCCGCTGCACGATAGGTGATGCGAACACCGTGTGTCTCTTCAGGGACTCGTTTCAGCACTGGTGAATCAATGCCGGAAGATTCTGGCCGGTAATCATCCGCCTCAAGTTTTTCCAGCTGGGTCAACTGGTTGATTTCCATGCTGGCTGCGGTTTTCAGGCTTACCGGTATAAACCGCACTTTATCACCCGCTTTCAATTGCCCCATCATCCATCGATCTGCAGCCACTACGGTGGCAGGACAAACAAAACCGCCCAGAGAGGGACCATCAGGACCCAGAATAACCGGCATGTCACCGGTAAAATCAATGGCACCGATGGCATAAGCGTTGTCATGTATATTCGAGGGATGCATGCCAGCTTCCCCGCCATCCGTTCTTGCCCATTCAGGCTTCGGGCCTATAAGCCGAATGCCTGTTCGGCTTGAGTTGTAATGCACCTCCCACTCGGCATCAAAGAATGTTCGAATGTCATTTTCAGTAAAGAAATCAGGTGCACCATGAGGCCCGCTGATAACGTGAATATTCCAGTAGCTTTTATAAGCTGGCCTCAGGCTGTCTGGCAGGCTGGTTTTAAGTGGTTCTGTTGCCAATGCGTTCAACCTGAGCACATCACCCGCCCGGATTGCCCGACCGGAATGCCCGCCAAACTGTCCGAGAGTGAAGGTGGATTTTGACCCCATATAATCGGGACAATCAAAACCTCCGGCCACCAGCAGGTAACTTCTTGCCCCGGTAGAATCAACACGCCCTATATTCAGAACACTTCCGGCTTTTACATCAATAACCTGCCAGAATGGAACCACCTCACCGTTCAATACTGCTGGCATGTCCGCACCGGAGAGAACGATCCTGGTGTTCGAATTGAACGTCAACGTCGGGCCATTCAAGGTAATCTCAAGACCGGCTGCCCGGGCCGGATTTCCCAGCAATCGGTTTCCCAGCCGAAATGACCAGTCATCAAATGGCCCTGAAGGTGGCACACCCACATCCCAGTGGCCGGTGCGGCCCGGGAAATCCTGAATCGTAGTCAGTGTTCCACCGGCAATAACATCCACTGTATTGCCATGAATATCGAAACTTTCCAGAGTTCTTGTGGTGACCCTGCCCTGTTTAAAGATATTGCTGCCCAGTATCGAGTCAACATAAGAAAGGTTGGTTTCAATACCGTAGAGTTCCGTCTGGGAAAGAGCCTCCTGCAATTGAGCAACCGCTTCTTCACGGTGTCGTCCGGTTGCAATGACCTTTGCCAGCATCGGATCAAAAAATGCAGAAACTTCAATACCCGATTCCAGCCAGTGATCAATTCGGATATGTTCGGAATTGTCCGGAAAACAAACATGGCTTAGTAATCCGGCCGACGGCTGAAACTGTTTGGCAGGATCTTCCGCATAAACCCGCACCTGAACGGAATGCCCCACCGGATTGAGATCTTCTGCCAATGTTTCCAGAGAATCTAACTCACCCGCACCCTGTCGAACCATCCATTCTACAAGATCGACTCCCCAGACCTGCTCGGTAACACCATGCTCAACCAGCTATTCCCCATGCTTATACGACATCGGTAACAGCGTATAAGAAGCATCACACGCAGGGCGCAGCTACAGCTGCTTACGTGTTGAGATATGTAATTTTTCCCAAAAACTCGACTATTTATCACGAGCATACAAAATATATACGACTTCGTACGCTAGTGATACCAAGGGATTTAATGAAACGTGGGGAATTGCTGATGCTCAACCTGCAACCTGGTATTAACTTCCAGAAAATAGAACGCCTTCGTCTTTTGGTCATAGACAAATTCAACGGTTCCGGCGTTTCGATAATTAACGGCCTTAATCAATTTAACAGCCACAGTCTGCAGCTGTTCACTGACTTCAGGACTGATACCCGGAGCCGGTGTTTCTTCAATGACTTTCTGATTGCGCCGTTGACTGGAACAGTCCCTGACACCCAGTGCTATAGCCTGACCTTTGCCATCACCAAAACACTGCACTTCAAGATGGCGGGCCTGCTCAACAAATTTTTCAAGAAAAACCCCATTATCTGCAAAGTTATTATCGGCCAGCCGCCGGACTGAATCCCAGGCGGCTATCAGCTCGTCTTCACCATGACAGAGCTGCATGCCAATACCGCCACCCCCTGCAGTAGATTTGAGGCTCGTCAGGAACTGTTAACCGCCTCGGCCGATATTCTTCTGGACGATGGTTCTGCCATAGGCCCTATGGAAGAACTGATTCTGGATGCAGAATTTGTCGGCACCGAAGCCAACAAACAATTTTTCCAGAACCCTGATTACAAACACAACCTGCAAGTTCTCACCCGTCGTATTCAAAAGGCCTATACAGACATGGGACTCATCAGCGGCGAGTACGATTTGACAGCGGCTCAATGGGATTACAGTAAACTGTAATCTTCCCTGGAATTCGCTGACATCTCACAGGGTAATCTGTAATCACGCTCTATTCTAATTGATGATTACAGATTATTGATCAGGGCTGTTATTTAATCATCGTCGTCTGTGATATGATCTAAAACTGGCGTAGTGCCTGAAAATAATAAAAAAGAGCTACAGGGAACCCTGCTTCTAACCAGAACAATGGTTAAAATCCTCGTGCGGTAGCGTGCTTAACGATCAGCTGGACAGAGTACTGCTTTGGCGCCCCTGTTGAGGCTGGGTATACGTCTTATTTGCTCAACAGTTGTCTATTAATTCAACAAAAACAGTTCGTCTATCTAGATTTTCAAAAACACTGTGACAAGACAGGTTCAGTCGAGGATTTTCGAGCAAGGAATGGAAAGTGGTCGTATAATAAATCTACAGTATTTTATGCGAACTGAATTCGTGTAACTAGCTGTTGTAATTCACGGACGGCTCGGTGCGAAAACTAATATTATTATCCTTACTCTTAACTCCGTCTTTTGCTTCTGCAGAATGCAATAGCAACGCACAAGTAAGAATTGTTGATGAAAGTAATCTAAAAGCTACTCACTTATACAATTTGATAAAAGGTAAATTTCCCTCTTGGGCAAGTAAATTTCATAGCGAGGAATTTACCTACTTAGGCAGACTTGAGAATGGAATTGATGCTGCTTGGCTCTTTACATCTTGGGGAGCTTCAACATGTCGAGGCACAACACGATTATTATTGTTTCAAGCTGATAAATATCTTGGTTCTTTTGCAGTTAATCATGATGAAGTTACTTTAATTAACAACAAAATAATATTTCCGTACGATAAAAATGTCGGTAACGTAATCGACTTATCTAAAGGTATTCCCAAAGAAATTTGGATTGACGGCGAGCTACCAACATTCATGAAAAGTGAGTTATAGCAGGCTGCTCAAGCGGTCTCCAAAAAACAAAAGGGACACACACAGATTTTACCATGGCTCTTCCCTAATTTTAGTGGGTGATTTAATCTATATTGAACACTTCAAGGCAAGGATGCCGACATGCGCGATAAAGAACTCTACTCTAAAATACTTGGCGTTGAAACTCCGTGGCATGTCGCTCACGTGGAACTCTCCATTACTGAAGGAAAAGTCGAAATCTTTCTCGAACATGATGGCAAAAAGCCTTCTAAATGCAGTGTTTGTGATAAACCCTCTCCGGGTTACGATCGACGTCAGAAGAAGTGGCGGCATCTGGATACCTGCCAGTTTCAAACCATCCTTATTGCTGATGTTCCGCGTACACAATGTTCCGATCACGGTGTAAAAACAATACAGGTTCCATGGGCTGAACCGAACTCTGGTTTTACGGCCTTGTTTGAAGCACTTGTTATTGACTGGCTGAAAGAGGCAACAACCAGTGCAGTTGCCCAACAAATGAAGCTTAGCTGGAATGCGCCCTTTAAAACTAATATTATTATCCTTACTCTTAACTCCGTCTTTTGCTTCTGCAGAATGCAATAGCAACGCACAAGTAAGAATTGTTGATGAAAGTAATCTAAAAGCTACTCACTTATACAATTTGATAAAAGGTAAATTTCCCTCTTGGGCAAGTAAATTTCATAGCGAGGAATTTACCTACTTAGGCAGACTTGAGAATGGAATTGATGCTGCTTGGCTCTTTACATCTTGGGGAGCTTCAACATGTCGAGGCACAACACGATTATTATTGTTTCAAGCTGATAAATATCTTGGTTCTTTTGCAGTTAATCATGATGAAGTTACTTTAATTAACAACAAAATAATATTTCCGTACGATAAAAATGTCAGTAACGTAATCGACTTATCTAAAGGTATTCCCAAAGAAATTTGGATTGACGGCGAGCTACCAACATTCATGAAAAGTGAGTTATAGCAGGCTGCTCAAGCGGTCTCCAAAAAACAAAAGGGACACACACAGATTTTACCATTTGCACTGCGGATAACAATTTTGAATTTTTTTTTGAAATTCCACCTTCTCAACAACTGTTTATTAATTCAGAAAAAAATAGTTCGTGTATGCAGATTTTCAATAATCCTGTAACTCTATGAAGCAGCAGGGGAAAATTGTTTTTTGAGATATCTCGTTACTTAAGCGAAAAATATACAAATAACGAAATGCGAACCCTGTAATAAGACAGGTTCAGTCGAGAGCAACTTGAAAGCCTTGCAGGATAAGGGATAAAAAGTGTTCGTATAATAAATCTATAGTATCTTATGCGAACTGAAGTCGTATAAGCAGCTGTTAGCAGTCTAGGCTATGTACTATGTATCAATCAGGTGAAGTTTCAATTTCTGAATGTAATAGCCATGTGGTGAAGTATTTCCCGTGTTTACTGAAGTATTTCCCGTTTGTTGCAGATACCGACATGGTTACTAATGGTTGTGTTGCTTTAACAGGACCAGATAATAGTATTATATTAACTATGAGTGGAGCTAATAAGGTATCTCTGATATTGAAAATAAAATAGGTTCAAACCATAAAGTTGTGCGCGCGACTTATGTAAATGAACCAGTAAATAACAATGTTTCATTTCAAGAGTTCCGTAAGACTTATAAACCAGCTAAACCAATTTATACGTGTATCTCTTGTGGTGGTAAATCTACAGTTATAAAATACCAAACTAAAGAGCAATTTCTTACTTACGGTAAGATCCAAGTTATAAACGACTGCTAACAAGCTGTTAAACAAGGACAAAATACAGTTGGCTTTTTGTCACTTCGTTCCTCGGCTATGTTCCCGTCAATAGTTGGGAGCACTCAAGTCCTATAAAAACTTTATTTTCCTGCTCCACATATGGCTATTCATGAGATAGGAAGGTATCCCAGAACAAATCGCTGTTCTTTGGGCAATAAACAAATGCAATATACAAGATTTAGTCATATCTCTACTTTATAAGGCACGTCTATAGCCCTGTAAACATAGGGAGTAAGCAATACAACTATTGGCGGGAACATAGCCTCGTTCCTCATTTTAGCCAACAGCATTTTGCCTGTTAACAGGGCGTTAGCTGCCACCACATCATCGAAAGTAAGGTTATAGAATAAAATGAAGTATGAGCCTATCAATTTCAAAGAAAAGCACGCTCTTTTCCCTGATGTTTGGTCACCTCGCGTAATAGCTGAAATGAATGATTATCAATTCAAATTAGTAAAAGCTGAAGGTGAGTTTGTTTGGCATGATCATCCAGATACAGATGAAGTTTTTGTAGTCATAGAAGGCACTTTAGACATTGAGTTTAGGGATGGGAAAGTAACACTCAAGGAAGGTGAAATGTTCGTTATTCCAAAAGGAGTAGAGCATAAGCCATTTGCTAAAGAGATTTGTAAAGCACTTTTGATTGAGCCAAAAGGTGTAGTAAACACCGGAGATGCGGGCTATGTTCCCGTCAATAGTTGGGAGCACTAAAGTCCTATAAAAACTTTATTTTCCTGCTCCACATATGGCTATTCATGAGATAGGAAGGTATCCCAGAACAAATCGCTGTTCTTTGGGCAATAAACAAATGCAATATACAAGATTTAGTCATATCTCTACTTTATAAGGCACGTCTGTAGCCCTGTAAACATAGGGAGTAAGCAATACAACTATTGGCGGGAACATAGCCGGAGATGCGGGTGGGGAGCTAACTGCTCAAGACGACATTTGGATATAAATTACGCAGCTAAATCGGGTAAGGGCTGGTTTTTCTCCAGCCCTCCCCAGTCGAGTCAACCGGCGGAACCTCCCCGTCAGTTGCTCACAGATCCGGACTTGAACCTCTCGATTCATCCGGCTCTTCTTATCCAACCGCTGACACACAGCCTGCTCGCCAATGTGCCATTAACCAAGGAGCTTTCTGAGCGATGCGCCCCAAACATCGAGCTGCACGCTTCTTTCTGCCCCTCAATTTCTTGTATTTTCCCATAGCCCATCGAACCAGAGTGGCTTCCACATATGACAATACTCTTCTCAACTCTGATGGATAAAATTTTCCAAAGTAGTTGATCCAGCCCTGAACACGTGGATTGATCAGTTTTGCAAGCTCTTCAAGAGAGTACAATGATCGTTTCGTGGGAATTTCTAACTCCCTTATCTTGTCTTTGATACGCTGGGCGGATGCCTTGCTCATCGCTGGCAAGAAGTTGGGAAAGAATTTCCCATACCGGTTTCTGGCTAATCTCGTTCTGAATGTATAACTTAGAAAATCAAAAGATGTGTTTTCATGCGTTTCTGTTCTGTCCTCATCCTTACAGTAAACCAGTTTCGTCTTTTCCGGATGCAATGTAAGACCACAGTCGAGTAAACGACGTCTTACTGCTTCCAGCGTGAACTCTGCTTCTTGTTTACTGTGACAATGAATAACCGCATCATCAGCAAAACGCTCAAACCAGACATTCTGGATATTACATTCCAACCAATGATCAAACGCATAATGCATGAACAGGTTTGCCAACAATGGGCTAATAACTCCCCCTTGTGGCGTTCCTTTTACGCGCGGACACTCCTGACTTTCATTTTCAACCGGAGCCTGAAGCCAACGTTTGATGTACAACAATACCCAAGGTTCCCTGATGTGATGTTCCACTGCTCGCATGATGAGTTTATGATCCAGATTATCGAAAAAACCTTTGATGTCCAGATCAATGACCCCTTCTCCATCATCAAGAGTGTCGCCAGCAGCGTTTTCGAGCTAACGCCAACGCCTGATGCGCTGAGCGGTTAGGTCTGTAGCCGTAGGAGTTTTCATGAAATACAGGTTCCACTAATGGCTCGACTATCAGCTTTACCACAGTTTGGGCTACACGGTCGGCTACCGTCGTCTTCTCAACAAGAACGCCAGCAGCCTCGTGCCTCCATCTTTCTTGTCGATGGCTACACGCATGACGGGGGGAGGAAAGTAACTGCCCGATGACATTCTGTTCCATATTTTGTACAGGTTCTTGCCTAAATGGGTTTCAAAGTCAGCCAGAGACTGACCATCAATACCGGCAGCACCTTTGTTCGCTTTCACGCTTCGCCAGGCTTGATAGACAAGCTCTTTAGAAATTGTGAACGGTTTTGCTTCCGTCATAGATTCATTCCAATAAATCGGTTGATCTACTCCTTCCGCTGGATAAGTCAGCCCCTTTGCTCCACATCCATTACAGATGCTTCAACACTACTACGAGCTGATCCGCCCCTGTGCTCTGTATTGGTACTCTGAGCCTTGCTGTTTGTCAGCTTGGCTGGCTCCCTTAACACCAGAGCGACAGGTTCTCATGTTCCATAAAAGAGCCTGAAATCGGTTCATGCCATCTTTGTGCCGGACACCGCTCAGGCAGTAACTGGATAACCCCTGAACTTATCATAAGGTAGTGGTGCCCCTCATTTTTGATGTCGATATATACGCTTACGACACGTCATCAATGGTTCACTTGCGTTCATCTCCCGAACTCATACCTGACGCAATCTAGTTGCGCCTTTTCTGTGACGCTCACCACCCTGACTCTTAATCAACGCAGCTCACAGTGGTTTGGTGGTCGCTTCCAGAAGCCGCCACCGGAGGGCCCACCTCCATCTCAATTACAGTTACGAACAGACCGACTCTGTTCTCATGACACACCACCACCACGGCTTGCGGGTCCGCACCGGGCGGTTCACAGAAAGTTTTAACCTTCATTGAGTTCAGTAGCCTGTAACTGTCACCTTTATCCTCATTCTTGAGTCCAAGGTTTGGTTCCATGCACACTCAATGTTAACCAGAGCTGGTTTCATAAACTGTCGCCAATATCGAGTAAGAGCCGGTCAGCACATTCGCTATTGAGGACAAATGACTCCTCTCTGCTTTCTATGTTCAGCCCTTCGTTGACGACTCCTGTCGGACAGCTACTATGACGTCTGCTGACTTCTGTTCAATCACCCTGCGAGATTACTCTCGCTGGCGCTATCGGTTGTCATCGAATTTGCTCGAACAGGATGATGAATCACTGCTCGCCGAGCCTGTTGTAACCAGTGGCTGAGAACTGGGATTAACCCATCGCATGTTGAACAGATCTCCCCGGATAAGAGCATGAACTGTCAGTGCACAACCGCCGCATTTACCGTATCTCTCAAACCAGAGGGCTTTGTGATCTTTGGCTCACTCGCCCACGAGAAGTCGGCCTTGTATGCGATTTCTGTCCGTCGGCTCGCACTTTTGCAGTCAGACTGCCTCCGCACAATCTCTCACGAGATTGCACTTGCCTTAAGCTAGTGGTTATCATCAGCAGGCGTCTTTACCGCCAGTCAGATGCTGGTTTACCCACAGGGGACTTGCACCCCATAAGTTCATGCCCATGCCGGGCGTACCAAAGTTTTCCAGGTGGCGCCTACGGCGCACCTGAAAACGGCGTTAGAGCTACAATCATGATCTGTGAGCATGGAAGTATGAATGAATATTATTGAAAACCAAAAAATCAGTGAAACAATTCCTGTTCATGGATTATTATCCGGCGCTACTATAGGAACATGGCAAGCTGATTATCCGTTAACTGCACTTGATTTTGAGCATGTTAAAAATGGAAAGCCAATAACATTCAATTGGGCTAATAGTATTTTACTTGCCACAATTGGCTTTGCTTTTAATGTTTTCGGAAAATACATCTCACAGGTGGCAGGAATATCACAAGACATTCATATTGGTGAATGGGTTATTTTAGGTGTTGGATTGATAATATCTTTATTAGACGTTGTATGGAATAGTTTATGCCCAAAGCTTCTCCCAAATGACCGAAAACGTGTGATCCCAATGAAATTCAATTACATTTCACTAATGCACCAAAGCAACGCCAAGTTGTACAGGGAGATAAGTAATGACTTATACTCGGAATAACCTCCCAACATCATATTCACCCATTAATACTTTAAAGGTATGCAGTAACACCTTGACCGGTGGAGGGCATATCGTTGAAATTGCAAATGTTTTACCTTTGATAATTGGTAATGGGGAAAAACTTCAAATTTGGCTGCAAGCTGTAAGCAACTCAGAAAAGATGGAATTTGTATCGGTTGTTGAAAATTCGGTATCAAAATTTTCAACTGTGGAAATAAAAGAAATTGATGGAGCATTAATAGTAACCATCCAAGGAGTGACAGTTCTTAGGGTAGTAAAGCTTTCTGAAAATGAGGCTAATGTAGACCTCATGGATTTAAGGCCAATTGGCCTTAATTTACATGGCGATAATACACGAATAAATTTACCCACCGGCTCATTTTCAGGAAACTCTATGTCAGGTGGTGGTGTTCTTCTTGGGTTAGGTGGGTGATAGCTCTAAATCGGGTAAGAGCTGGTCACTCTCCAGCCCTCCCCACATCACGGAGCGTGCGGGTTCGCACTCCGCGATTCACCGAGAATGGTGAAACTTGATCCATAAGTCTTTCAATGAAACAAGTCCTACTAGATTGTTTTTAGGACATCCAGATTTTTTTTCTCAAAACTGAAAGATGGATTCCGGAAGTTTCCATCTCCACCGCCGTCATTCCGTGCGGACCACGGAATCCACAACACAGGGAGGTGAATCTAGACATCACTCAAGACTGAAAGATGGATTCCGGATCAAGTCCGGAATGACGGCGGGAGAGACAGGCGTCTTTTTTGGGTCTTTTTTTGGGGACGCACACCGATTTTACCATTTGCACTGCGGATAACAATTTTAAATTTTTTTGAAGTTCCACCTGCTTAATAACTGTTTATTAATTCAGAAAAAATAGTTCGCGTATGCAGATTTTCAATAATCCTGTAACTCTATGAAGCAGCAGGGGAAAATTGATTTTAGAGATATCTCGTTACTTAAGCGAAAAATATACAAATAACGAAATGCGAACCCTGTAATAAGACAGGTTCAGTCGAGAGCAACTTGAAAGCCTTGCAGGACAAGGGATAAAAAGTGTTCGTATAATAAATCTATAGTATCTTAAGTACCCTGACGTTTGTAATCGAATATTTGTTCGTCCAGAGCCCGCGTGCAAAGGGAGTAAGGCGGGCAAAAACGGGTGGCTGGTTACTTATGCGAACTGAAGTCGTATAAGCAGCTGTTAGGTTTCAAATCGAGTTTATCATATGAAACATAAAAACAATCTTCCTAAATCGAAAGAGAAATGGCTTTCAGAAATTGAATCAGCTTATAAAGATGCAAAAGAAGCAATTCCTTTTGGATATTTAACAGGTAGCAGAATTACTGAGCATGATCTATTTCAAATGGCTCCTTCTGTCTGCATAAAGTTTCGCGGGATAACTCAGTCCAAGAAAATACGAAAAAAAGCAACAGATGCCGCACTAACAAGTTATGTTGTAAATAAAGAGAAGAACCCGATTCTTCTTGATCCTCATATGGCTTTTGCTTTTTGTTATGTTCTCAGCCATTACGGACTAGAATTAATTTGTGAATCTGAAGGAGAAGAGTTACTTTGTTTCATTGAAGACAATCTTGATAAGATTAAATCTGGAGAATCATCAATCTATTTTTAATAAATTATTCAGTCTGTCTTCTGAAAATCAGGTATGAGAATTTATTTACACAAATGACATCTCCAAAAGAATCAAAATCTCAAAAGTCTGTTCAAACAAAGAAACCTAATCGGGTAGCCAGAGGTCTTTAACCTCCAGCCCCCAGTCGAGTCGCCCAAAGGAACTTCCCCTTCAGGCGCTCAGTCGAGTCAGCGGTAGGAACCTCCCCTTCCGCTGCTCACAGAACCGGACTTGATAGTCTCCTATCATCCGGCTCTTCTTATCCAACCGCTGACACACAGCCTGCTCGCCAATGTGCCATTAAACAAGGAGCTTTCTGAGCGATGCGCCCCAAACATCGAGCTGCACGCTTCTTTCTGCCCCTCAATTTCTTGTATTTTTCCATAGCCCATCGAACCAGAGTGGCTTCCACATATGACAATACTCTTCTCAACTCTGATGGATAAAATTTTCCAAAGTAGTTGATCCAGCCCTGAACACGTGGATTGATCAGTTTTGCAAGCTCTTCAAGAGAGTACAATGATCGTTTCGTGGGAATTTCTAACTCCCTTATCTTGTCTTTGATACGCTGGGCGGATGCCTTGCTCATCGCTGGCAAGAAGTTGGGAAAGAATTTCCCATACCGGTTTCTGGCTAATCTCGTTCTGAATGTATAACTCAGAAAGTCGAAGGAGGTGTGCTCATGCGTTTCTGTTCTGTTCTCGTCCTTGCAGTAGACCAGCTTTGTCTTTTCCGGATGCAATGTAAGACCACAGTCGAGTAAACGACGTCTTACTGCTTCCAGCGTGAACTCTGCTTCTTGTTTACTGTGACAATGAATAACCGCATCATCAGCAAAACGCTCAAACCAGACATTCTGGATATTACATTCCAACCAATGATCAAACGCATAATGCATGAACAGGTTTGCCAACAATGGGCTAATAACTCCCCCTTGTGGCGTTCCTTTTACGCGCGGGCACTCCTGACTTTCATTTTCAACCGGAGCCTGAAGCCAACGTTTGATGTACAACAATACCCAAGGTTCCCTGATGTGATGTTCCACTGCTCGCATGATGAGTTTATGATCCAGATTATCGAAAAACCCTTTGATATCCAGATCAATGACCCCTTCTCCATCATCAAGAGTGTCGCCAGCAGCGTTTTCGAGCTAACGCCAACGCCTGATGCGCTGAGCGGTTAGGTCTGTAGCCGTAGGAGTTTTCATGAAATACAGGTTCCACTAATGGCTCGACTATCAGCTTTACCACAGTTTGGGCTACACGGTCGGCTACCGTCGTCTTCTCAACAAGAGCGCCAGCAGCCTCGTGCCTCCATCTTTCTTGTCGATGGCTACACGCATGACGGGGGGAGGAAAGTAACTGCCCGATGACATTCGATTCCATATTTTATACAGGTTCTTGCCTAAATGGGTTTCAAAGTCAGTCAGAGACTGACCGTCGATACCGGCAGTACATATAAGGAGTACATATAAGCATATAAGGGACACCCACAGATTTGTTTTCAGAGTCGGCATATATTAGTCAATTTCAAAACTTCATTTAACTGCAGCCCGTCACGATAAACCTGCCATATTGAAAGTACAGGTTTTTTACTTTCGTTCTATTATTCATCTCGGGAGAGTTCGTAAATGGAATTAACTTGTCACTGTAAAAATATAGTTATAGAAGTTGTTTCGCCTGAACGTGTAACTGAGTGCAATTGCTCTATCTGTAGTCGCTATATGGCATTATGGGGATATTATCAGCCTGAAGAGCCCAAGATAATTATTGGAGAACTTGGTTCACAAAGCTATTCATGGGGAGATAATGAGCTTGATTTTGTTCGATGTGAAAATTGTGGTTGTGTAACACACTATGAAACAAAACCAGATCAAATCTCGCCAAAAATGGCAATTAACTTTGGCTTAGTGCGTGAATTAGTTTCAAAAGTACCAAGAAGATATTTTAATGGTGCTGGGGAGTCATGAGAAAATAAAATAAATATAAGGAACACCCAGTGCGCCGAGATAAATCGGCAAGAGATTGAAGGTGAAAGTCCTTCATCCGGTAAGGTCTAGCAATCCGCCGGAACCCCGAGTCATGGGCGGTTGTCAGTAATGGCAATGGTTAAGCGTTGACAGGGGAAGGTACAGGCTCAGTATTGAGCTCCGAAACCATCATCGAGAACGCCGACCTTGTTGGGTGAAGGGGAAGGCAATACGACAGAATCACGCTATTGCAAGTGTTACTGTTGGTTCTCCGGAGTCAGTAGACCTGGTGCATGTACTGATGTCTTTTGTGCGGAACTCGGGAGACCCTGTCAGTGATTCGCTGATCTCAATGAGAGTGTTCACAGCGGGTCGGATTCAGCGAAGTCAGAACGACAAAGGCTGAATACCTACGCGGGCAGGGAGTCAGATAGACGAATAGTAGTGAAGAAACCGGCGAACAATATGCAGGTAAAACAACCAGACCATAGCGGAGTCGGTGGAGCGAAGTCGTCTAACGGCAAAGAATGGCGCAACACGCCGGATCTGACTGCAACACAGAGTGCAGAAGCAGGATCGTCAGGGCTGATGCGTCTACATACCAAAGCAAAAAGGAACCGGTCTCTGCGGTTCAATAATTTGTTGCACCATATCACTGTGGCCATGCTGACAAAGGCGTATAACCGTCTGAATCGGACATCGGCCAGAGGTGTTGATGGGGAGAGCTGGAAAAGTTACGGCGAACATTTGTCGGAACGAATCACGGCGCTTCACAACCGTATTCATACACAAGGGTATAAACCCAAACCTGTCCTGAGAATCTGGCTACCCAAACCGGATGGCAATCGTCGTCCGGTTGGAATCACTTCGGTGGAAGACAAGATTGTTCAGCAGGCGTTAGTGTGGGTGCTGGAAACCATCTATGAAGCAGACTTTCTTGGGTTCAGCTACGGGTTTCGACCCAATCGAAACCAGCATCAGGCATTAAATGTAGCCTATGTGGCGATTACCCAAAAGAAAGTCAGCTGGATACTGGATGCAGACATCAGAAAATTCTTTGATCAAATAGATCACGACTGGATGATGAAGTTTTTACAACACCGAATCGCAGACAAACGACTACTCCAGCTGATAAAGCAAACGCTGAAAGCGGGAGTAGTAGAAGACAGCCGGTATTCTAAAACAGTGGTCGGAACACCACAGGGGGCAGTTATTTCACCATTACTGGCGAATATTTACCTCCATTATGTTTTAGATTTATGGGCACACCAATGGCGGAAAAGAAACGCCAGAGGGGAGTGTTATATTGTCCGCTATGCGGACGATAGTGTATTGGGATTTCAATACCGTTCGGATGGCCTGCACTTTATGGCAGCCCTGAAAGATCGGTTAGGAAAGTTTGGCCTGAGTTTGAACGGTGAGAAAACAAAGCTGGTAGAGTTTGGTCGATTTGCAATCAGTAACAGAAAGGAGAGGAGACAGGGGAAACCCGATACCTTCGATTTTCTGGGCTTTACACACATCTGCTCGGCTATGTTCCCGTCAATAGTTGGGAGCACTAAAGTCCTATAAAAACTTTATTTTCCTGCTCCACATATGGCTATTCATGAGATAGGAAGGTATCCCAGAACAAATCGCTGTTCTTTGGGCAATAAACAAATGCAATATACAAGATTTAGTCATATCTCTACTTTATAAGGCACGTCTGTAGCCCTTTAAACATAGGGAGTAAGCAATACAACTATTGGCGGGAACATAGCCCATCTGCTCAGTGCGCCGTTCAGACGGAGGATTCATGCTGAAACGATTTACGATAGCCAAGAAGCTGAGAGCAAAAATCAAAGACATAAAACAGACTTTACTGAAAAACCGGCACAGGGATGTATTCGAACAGGGTAAATGGCTGAAAAGCGTAGTTCAGGGACACAATAATTATTTTGCAGTTCCCGGCAATCTTAAAGCATTAAACCAGTTTCGTAGAGAAGTCTGCAGAGCTTGGGTAAAGGCATTAAGAAAGCGCAGTCAAAAACACCGCATAACATGGAAGAAAATGCAGAAGGTCTTCAAACTGTTTATTCCAAGCGCGAAAATACTCCATCCATATCCAAGTATGCGACAGTGTGTTTGATTTTCCGTAAGAGCCGTATGCATTAGTAGTGCCCGTACGGATCTGTGCCGGAGGGGTGATAAACTGTCAAGAAATTGCTGGTAAATCAACCCTTTACGGCGATTAGATTTGACCCTCGAATACTTTCTGACTGCCCTTAATACACTGAGACTTAATCCTTGCTCCAGCAGATGCGTTGCGAAACTGTGTCGTAAGTTGTGAGGGCTGACGTTTTTATTGATTCCGCACTCTTCAACCAACTGTCGCATGGCTTTTTGGGTGCAGGAGCGACTCATGGGCTGAGTGGCCTTATGACGTTGTTTTGCCGTCAGACCTTCGGGGAAACGAAAACGCGGATTCCGGTGTGTAGCCCAGTAGTGTCGAAGTGCTTTGAGAGTGCGGTGAGGCAGTTCAACGTAACGATCCCAGCGTTTTTAGGACATCCAGATTTTTTTATTTTTAGGACATCCAGATTTTTTTATCAAAACTGAAAGATGGATTCCGGAAGTTTCCATCTCCACCGCCGTCATTCCATGCGGACCACGGAATCCACAAGACAGGGAGGTGAATCTAGACATCACTCAAGACTGAAAGATGGATTCCGGATCAAGTCCGGAATGACGGCGGGAGAGATAGGCGTCTTTTTTTGGGTTTTTTTTTGGGGTTTTTTTTTGGGGACACCCAGTATTTTGTGTGGATGTCCTCTTATTAACAGAATAGGTGTTCAAGAGTTATCCGAGTAGAAGAGGACGTTACCGCCCTCAACCCTCAGTCGAGTCAGCGGTAGGAACCTCCCCTTCCGCTGCTCACAGAACCGGACTTGATAGTCTCCTATCATCCGGCTCTTCTTATCCAACCGCTGGCAGCATGCCTATTCGCCAATGCGCCATTAACATCGGAACTCTGTGTGCAATACGCCCTAAACAACGAGCAGCTCGCACTTTGTGTCCCTGCAATTTCTTGTATTTACCCATAGCCCATCTAACCAGTGTCGCTTCCACGTAATACAAAGCTTTCTTCATTTCTGAGGGGTAGAATTTCCCAAAGTAATTGATCCAGCCTCGTACATAGGGATTGATCAGCTTGGCTATCTCAGGCAGTGAATATCTCGATCGCTTGGTGGGTATCCCTAACTCCCTTATAGTGTCCCGAATATGCTGAGCCGAAGCTTTGCTTATTGCAGGAAGGAAGCTCACGAAATATCTCCCGCTACGACTTCGAGCCATTCTGGGTCGGAAGGTGTAACTGAGGAAATCAAAGGATGTATGTTCATGCTGCTCTGGCCTGTCTGCGTCCTTGCAATATATCAGCTTCGTCTTTACTGGATGTAGTGTAAGACCACAGTCTGATAACCGGAGCCTTATCCTCTCCAGCACAGACTCCGCTTCCTGTTTTGTATGACAGTGCACCAACGCATCATCAGCAAAACGCTCAAACCAGACATTCTGGATATTGCGCTCTAACCACTGATCAAACGCATAATGCATGAACAGGTTAGCCAATAATGGGCTGATAACTCCACCCTGCGGCGTTCCTTTCGTTCTCTCAATTTGCTCACCTTCACTCTCAACCGGAGCTTGAAGCCAACGTTTTATATACAGTAAAACCCAAGATTCCTTAATGTGGTGTTCAACGGCTCGCATCATGAGGTCATGGTCAAGATTGTCAAAGAATCCCTTGATATCCAGATCAATTACCCAGTCTCTTCGCCAACAACGTTTTCGGGCGACCGCCAGCGCATCATGTGCTGACCGATTCGGCCTGTAACCGTAGGAGTTTTCGTGAAATACAGGTTCCACTAATGGCTCTACGATCAATTTTACCACCGTTTGAGCTATGCGATCCGCTACTGTCGGGATGCCCAGCGGTCTCGTGCCTCCATCTTTCTTTTTGATGTCTACACGCATGACGGGGGGCGGGAAGTAGCTTCCCGATGACATCCTGTTCCATAATTTGTACAGGTTACCGCCAAGATTACGCTCATAGTCAGCCAGTGACTGACCATCAGCTCCGGCAGCTCCCTTGTTAGCTTTCACTCTCAGCCAGGCTTGCCAAACAAGCCCTTTAGAAATTGTGAACGGTTTTGCTTCAGTCATAGACTCATCCCACTAATTAAACGCTGGTTGATCTATTCCCTCCGCTGGATAAGTCAGCCCCTTCGCTCCACTTCCATTACAGAAGCTTCATCACTACTACGGACTAATCCGCCCCTGTGCTCTGTATCGGTACTCAAAGCCTCCACAGTTCATCTGCTTGGCTCGCTCCCTTAACATCAGAACGACAGGTTCCCACGTTCCGCAAAAGAGCCTGAAATCTGTTCATGCCAACTTTATGCCGGACACCGCTCAGGCAGTAACTGGGTTTCTCCTGAACTTATCATGGAGTGGATCTGCCCTCCATTTTTGATGTCAATATACACGCTTACGACACGTCTTCATTGGTTCACTTGCGTTCATCTCCAGACTTCATACCTGACGCAATCTTGTTGCGCCTTTTCTGTGATGCTCACCACCCTGACTCTTAACCAACGCAGCTCACAGTGGTTTGGTGGTCGCTTCCAGAAGCCGCCACCGGAGGGCCTACCTCCATCTCAATTACAGTTACGAGCAGACCGACTCTGCTCTCATGGCACACCAGACCCGGACGAGCCCAATTAAGGCATCCGGTTCCTCATAGTTACTGGTTCACTAGCCGACGGCTTCGGTAATACTGATGATGGATTTTGGGCGGTGACAGGGGGAAACGCTCCAGGAACAGGTTGAATTTATCCCATGGTATATAGCTCTTTTGCGAACGCCGACAGAGCCATTTATGCCAGATTTTCATCACTGTATGGTGGACTTTCTCTAAGGATTTGGCGTTACCTGTGATACCGAAGTACGCGTAGTGTCCCCGAAGTTTTCGGTTCAATGCTGCATATTGTTCATTCAATGGCTTGTGTCTGAACTTCCGACAGTAGTCATTGAACTTCTTCAGTGTTCTGGCAATTCGCCCTTTCGCAGTTTTCTGGTTAACGACAAAATAGCCCCTACGGGATTTACCCCAGTAGTGCGTGAATCCAAGGAAATCAAACGTGACCGGAATACCACAACGCTGGTTGTCTTTCCGGCTGTAGAGCCGAAAGTCTACGCGCTGCGTCTTCTCCGGATGCAGTGTCAGACCAAATCGTTCAAAGCGCTTTGGTAGTACCTCTTCAACTTGACGACAGTCATCATAATTTTCAAACACCATAACAAAGTCATCAGCAAAGCGGGTCAGACTACACCGTCCTCGCATTTTCGGCTGGACTGTCTGTGCAAACCAGTCATCCAATACATAGTGAAGATAAATATTGGCTAACAGGGGTGAAATTACCCCTCCTTGAGGCGTTCCCTGCGTCGGGTAGACAAGCTCCCCAGACTCAAGAATACCGGCCTTCAACCATGCTTTTTTAACAAGAGCCGATCAGTTTTCTTACCACACCATCAGCCACTCGTCTGGCAAGAAATTGCCTTAGGCGTCCATGGTCAATCGTATCGAAATACTTTTGTATGTCCGCATCCAGCACCCAGTCGCCTTTATCTCTCATGATATGGGCACGCAGGCTTTGCAACGCATCGTGAGCAGATCTTTGTTTCCGAAAACCAAAAGAGCAGTAATAGAAATCCTGCTCATAGATGGGCTCCAATAGCATTACCACCGCCCTTTGAACAATTTTGTCCTCGAAGGTGGGAATACCCAAAGCTCTTCTCTGACCTTTTCCTTTATCAATGTACGTGCGTCGTACGGCAGGAGCACGGTATCGACCGGATTTTATCCGATCCAGCAGATTAAGGAGGTTTGACTCCAGCTGTCTCGCATACATCTCTGCCGTTTGACCATCCACACCTGTCGCACCATCCTTGCGAGTCTGTTGATACGCTTGTAAAAGCCAGTTGTAATCCATGTGATGATTAAGAGAAGTAAAGGCCATGGCTGGATTTTCTCTGGCCAGTGTGGCTATCCGTCTCTGTTTCGTTGACACAAACATCGGTTTCTGAGCACCTCATGTGTTTCCCACAAACGGGTCAATAACTACGATGCCCCCTTTCCTCGTCCGGGTCCTCCCGAGCGGAGTTCCCCGTTGTCATCAGTACTATGGGACACTAAGACTTCCAGTACCTACTGCCCGGTCACTTATTTATTCGCTCCCGGGTTCCTGAGTTTTGCTTCCTGTTCGCTCCGCCAGATCTGAAGCTCAACCCGACGGACTGGTTCTATTCAGCCAGAGAACCAATGGCTGTTTAACTCAGGTCAGCACTGGATCTCGCAGGTTCCTGAGAAATCCATCCTGTACCTTTGCCCCGGTCATTGATCCCGGTCGGGCTGGTTTCGCCTTACCGTGACGGCTAACCAATGCTGACCCCATAATCCGGAAAATGAAGTCCCCAACGGGCGCACCATATCGAGACTCAATCCCGCGGCTTTAGTACCTGCTGTATACGCTTCACAACCAGCGTTACCACTGGCTATGCAATACTCGCTTCCGACTGATGGTTAGTCTTTGCCGGGTGGGAGTCGAACCCACTGGATTTCAACGAATGATTTCAGCTCATAGAGCCTCCCACATTCTCAGGCTTCGCCTGAAATAGTACTCTGTTTTGGGGGTTATATTGTCCCATAAACGATCGGTTCCTTGCCTATGTTTCAGCACCCAATTTTGATACGCAAAACAAGACAGTAACCTTTATACTGAAAATAGGTGATCAAGGCGTATATACAACTTTGAACTTTATTTTACCGGCCTCCCCCCCACCCTATCTTGGGTATCATTATATTTTACATAATAATCTTTTCTATCTAACACGAATCTCCCATGTTTCCCCAAGGTGATAATTGGGACAGCCACACATTTGCCAACGGAGGCACATGAAGAGGCGTCATACATTCTTCAGCTATTCCCGACGAATTGATTCCGATACCTTAGAGACAACTTAATACAGACTTAAAAATAAGAGCAAAAGAAAGGCCTGCACTCCTATTGAGGCAGCAGAATGGAATTTAATATAACCCTGAAAACCTGGCTATCTTTCGATTTTATGAAGTGTCTAGTTTTATTTTTTCCGGCTTGAATCCATTTGTGATTGCACTAAATAAATCCTCCCAGCTATCAACCATCCAACTGATAAATAAACACGTCATTCTCTTCCAAAGATATTTTCGTGTTCCTCTTGATCGCTTCTTTAATGCTTTTTGAAATTCCGGGCTGGACATCTCCTGGATTTGATCCACCAGAAATGCCAGAAATGTAAGGTAGGCAAAATTCGTCGCCAGATGCTCTTTGCCATGACCGTAATTGTGTTCCAGATGATAACCTTGGTTTTTCAGGGTGTTAAACGTTTGATTTTCAATATGCCATCTGCATCGTCCTCCTCTCATGACACTGTGTACTGTCTCTTCATTTAATTCAATATCTGTTACCCAGCACCAATTATGTTGGTGACCTTTCTTGTCGATTTCAATGTAATCAAGAACATTGACTTTCTCAACCTGATCTTGCAAATTCAGTGAGACGTTATTAGCGAATCGAAAGTTGTGCTTTACTCCATTTTTTTTATCATTGATTTTATGGTGATGGACTTCTCCCTCATCATATAGTGCATTCATCGCCTCAATAAGCGATACATGATTACCATCCTTAGCCACAATGATATAGTGCCAGCCATACTTCTTAATCAGCGCGATAGTAGGGTTGTCAGCGTATAGACCATCCAGAAGGATGATCAGTTTCAGCAGAGGATGTACTCGTTTTACGTGCGCAAAAAAACGTTTTATTGCATTTTTTTCGCAGTCATTTTTGGTGCACCCATCCTGACGAATAATAGCTTCTGGTTCAAGAGGTATAACTGTTTTCTGATCAGGGTGAGCAATGCAGCCTCCCATCATATTATGGTAGAAGGCTTCATTTTTCTTTCTTTCGTTTTTAATGCAGCAGTCTTTACAGCCACATTTCCCAGAATAAAAAAGTCCGGTGCCATCGATGGGCAGCAGATAATGGTCTTTCAATTTATCACAATTGAATTTGAATCCGTTGAGGGCACCATTTCGTTGAATAATAGAAAATAACTTCTTAAATGGTTTTCGAATATCGTCAGGATTTATTAAATCAACAACTGCTCTCATTTGAGTGTCAGACGGAACTTTTCCATCTTTGACGTGATACAACTTTTCAAGATTATGGCAACGGATTTTATCTACCCGCTCATCATCAAATCCTAACAGAGAATCGTACTTTTGATGCATCATAGCAAAGGCAGACATTAGGAAGTTTTCAAAAGGAATAGGACAACTTCTAGATCGGTGATCCTTAATTCTGCCAAAGCACTCGAATACCTTGTTGATAAGATTTGTGGCATTAAAGTGCTTGCTGTACTTCTTAATAGCGGTAGCCATAATCAGGTAAACGACAGTAATGTAGTAAGTATCTATTTTAGTTGATTAAAATTGTGCGAGGGCTTTTTTTACAACCTGCCTGCGTGCCTTGCAGCAGAAGGGGCTCAGAATTCATCGGGAATTGCTGTACATTCTTGGCATACTGGTGTCATATTGGTTTATCTCAATGTCACAAAAGTGACGTATTAAAAAAGGTGATTTCTCGTAATAGTTATCTCAATAATTAGTGCGAGAAATTAAATATGGATATGAAACTAAGTATAGAAAAATTAAAGAAGTTTAGAGAATCTAAAGCATGGACTCAAAGTCACTTAGCCGAAGTAGCAGATATTAGTTTAAGAACTATTCAAAGGATAGAAAAATCTGGCCTTGCTTCACCAGAGTCTGCTAAAGCCATCTGTTCAGCTTATGGATTAACTGTAGAAGAAATTTTGGAGACTAAAAACAAGGAAGTTAATATTGAATCCGCTGCTAATTATTTGAAAAACAAACTTTTTAGAAAAAACATTTTAACCCCTGCTTTCATAGCCTTTATAATTGCATTTATTTTAAGTTTCTACCTTGGTAGATGATTTTATTATGGCTGAATAAACGTATAATACCATTTCCGAATTCTAATTATGCTATTGCGCTGCCTTTTCAGGCTCATAACGCATATTAGAAACCGGCAATGGTATAACAAGCGGTGCTAGGGCACCATTTGTTATACGTCAGCTTGAACAGCCCCTTTGGAATAGTTTGGATGGAATAATTGAAATATTAGGGATACATAAATTTCAGTTAAGATTACCATAAGTTTATGCCGAGATAAGTTAGCCCGTTGGTCAAAAAAACCGCCAATCAAACTCCGAAAATAATTGTTTACACACGACGATCGCCCTATGATTCATAGACAAGTATCAAAGGAGATACATGGTGAAAGATACAATTGATTTGGACGCTAGTTTAAAGGAAACAGCTCAGGCGCTTATGGAAGCCCTGGAGAAAAACCCCAAGTACATGTTGTACCAATCATTTTATGGATCACTTGCAATCTATTAGCGATTTAGTCGGTCATGATATCGATGTTAGAACAATGTTTAGAGATAATCTTAATGAGCAGGAGTGATTCGTCACGCCTTGATCGAAAATCATGTTCTGCTAAAAATTAAGTATGAATGAATAAATAAATAGCTGGACGAACTTTTCAAAGAAAAGTCCGCCCAGATTACAACTCATCAATTACTTTGATGTGTCATTTTTCAAAATTATCTTTCACCAGACGATCCAGCAGACGCACACCAAAACCGGTGGCACCTTTGGGTTTGGTTGGGAAGGCTTCGCTGGTCCAGGCTGTTCCGGCAATATCGATATGAATCCATGGCGTGTCATTTTCGATAAAGTTAAAGAGGAACTGAGCAGCAACACTGGAACCACCCACTTTTGGCTTGTTACCAATATTACGAAGATCAGCAATGCTGCTCTTCAGTAGTTTCTGGTAATAATCGCCCACAGGCAATCTCCAGACTTCTTCACCTTCCGCAGCACCCGCTTCTGTCAGTTGCGCAGACAGTTCATCGTTATTAGAGAAAATACCGGCAGTTTCTTCACCCAGAGCCACGACAATAGCGCCAGTCAGGGTTGCCAGATCAATCACGGCTTTCGGCTTGAACTGACGCTGGGTAAACGTCAGGGCATCGCAGAGTACCAGTCGGCCTTCTGCATCGGTATTCAGAACTTCAATGGTCTGACCAGACATACTGGTCACCACATCACTTGGACGCTGGGCATTACTGCTCGGCATATTTTCTACCAGTCCAAGCACGCCTATGGCATTCACCTTTGCCTTTCTTTTTGCCAGCGTCGCCATCAGGCCAGTCACTGTTGCCGCCCCGCCCATATCTTCTTTCATGGCTTCCATGGACTGGGGTGGCTTAAGAGACAAACCACCGGTATCAAAAGTAACACCCTTTCCGACAAAGGCGACAGGGGCTTCAGAAACGTCTGTGCCCGTGTATTTCATCACCACCAGCTGGCTTTCCTTATCGGAGCCCTGACCCACACCCAGTAATGAGCCCATACCGAGTGCTGTCATTTTCGCTTCGCCCAGCACTTCAACACTCAGACCAAAGATTTCCATGGCCTGACAACGTTGGGCAAAGCTGGCAGGATACAGTGTATTGGCCGGTTCCCAGACCAGGTCACGGGTAATAGCAACCCCTTCTGCAACGGCTTTTAGTGGTGCAAAACCGGTTTCTGCTGCGCTTTTATCCGAACTTCTTATTACCAGGCTTTCCAGGGTAGAAGGTGCTTTCAGGTCTTCTTTGGTGAACAGGTGATCGTAACGGTAGTTACCCAGCTCGGCGCCAAAGGCAAAATGTGCCGCCTGTTCTGCATCGTCCAGCATAACGCTGATATCAGTCAGTCCTGCCGTATTGGCTCGACGGGTCAGTAAGCCCCCTGCAGCTTCAACGGTTAAAAGATCAACGTCTTCTTTTTTGCCCAGACCGAATAAAACGATGCGATGTAAATCGGTATTGGCCGGCGCAAGAATATCCAGAAACTGTCTGGTTTTGCCATCGAATGCATCAACAGAAATAGCCCGGGCCAGAGCCCCCTGAGTCAGGGTGTTCAGTTCCTCTGCAGCAGCAGATAACTCTCCACCAGCAAAAACGGCAACGGCCACACTGCCGGTAACGGGCAGTGATTGTTCAGTAAAAGCAATATTCATGAAAACTCCTGATTCACTACATCCTGCCTGTGACAAGCCACCTGATGATTGTCTGACAAAGAGGTCAGGACAGGTTTGCTTTCTGCACACTGTTCATCAGCGAAAGCGCAGCGGGTTCGAAACACACAGCCGGATGGCGGGTAGATTGGGGAGGGTAAATCCCCTTTGAGTACAATTCGTTTTTTTCGGGCTTCCTTGTCCGGATCAGGGACAGGTACCGCAGAGATCAAAGCCTGAGTATACGGATGGCGGGGGTTATCATAAAGCGCATCTTTTTCTGCGATCTCCATAATATTACCCAGATAGAGCACCATTACCCGATGACTGATATGACGAACAATGGAAAGGTCATGGCTGATAAACAACAGTGATAAGCCAAATTTTTTCTGAAGGCTTTCCAGCAGATTTATTATCTGGGCCTGGATAGACACATCGAGAGCCGATACCGGTTCATCACAGATAATGATTTTGGGCTCAAGAATCATGGCCCTGGCAATACCTATTCGCTGACACTGGCCACCAGAGAACTCGTGAGGGTAGCGGTTGATCATTCTGGGAAGCAGCCCCACAGTATCCATCATGCCCTGCACTCTGGATTTCACATCTGCATCAGACAGTTCCGGATAATGGGTTCTCAGGGGCTCGGCAATGATTTCACCGATTGTCATTCTCGGATCGAGGCTGGCCAGAGGGTCCTGAAAGATAATCTGCATATCCTTGCGCAATGGACGCATGGTTTTGGAACTGGCACCGGTAATATCCTGGTTCATCCAGACAACCTTGCCATCGGTATTATGCAACAACTGCAGAACTGCACGACCAAGGGTGGATTTTCCGCAACCGGATTCACCCACAACCGCCAGGGTCTCGCCTTTTTTCAAATCAAAACTGACACCATCCACAGCCTTTAGTGTGGCCTGTTTGGTGAAAAAAGAGCCCACATCAATTGGAAAATGTACTTTCAGATTTTCAACCTGAAGAATTGTTTCGGAAGACACTTCATTCATGATATTCCCTCCAGTTCCGCAGGTTCACTGTGACTGACAGTCTCCAGCAGGTGGCAGGCCACCAGGCGTGATTCCTCAGCACCATTATTCAGTACAAACTGCTTTGGCTGCTCGGTAGTACAACGATCGATGCACTCTGAACACCGTGGCTGGAAAGCGCAGCCAGATGGCAGGTTCTGCAGATTGGGCGGTTGCCCGGGAATTGCATAGAGATTTTCACTGTGATTGCCATCAATACGCGGCATGGATCGCAGCAGGCCCTGGGTATAAGGATGCCTGGCATCTTTAAACAGTTCTTCTACCGTTCCGGTTTCAACCACCCGGCCGCCATACATGACCATCACCTTGTCGCACATTCCGGCAATAACGCCCAGGTCATGAGTGATCATGACAATGGACATGCCCAGCTCTTCCTGAAGACGATGAAGCAGATCAAGAATCTGTGCCTGTATGGTCACATCCAGAGCCGTGGTGGGTTCATCGGCAATAATCAGATCCGGTTCACAGAGCAGCGCAATGGCAATCATTACACGTTGTCGCATACCACCGGAAAATTCGTGAGGGTACATATGCACTCTTTTTCTGGCTTCCGGAATACCGACCAGATCAAGCATTTCAATGGAACGTTCCAGGGCTTCTTTTTTCGGTGTACCCCGGTGTTCAATTAAAACCTCTGTCATTTGTCTGGATACTTTCAGATATGGATTCAATGAGGTCATTGGATCCTGAAAGATCATCGACAGGGAAACCCCCCGAACCTTGTTCAATTCCACCACTGGCAGACCGAGAATATTCTGGCCTTTAAAATGGGCTTCGCCGGTGGTTTTGCCGTTCTTTGCCAGCAGACCCATAATCGCCATAAATATCTGGGTTTTGCCTGAACCGGATTCCCCAACCACCCCGAGGCTTTTACCTTTTTCCAGGGTGAAGTTGATATCACTGGCTGCGGATACTTCGCCATCCGGTGTATCAAAACGTGTATTCAGCTGTTTGACGTCAAGAATGTTCATATTTTATCGATCCTTGGGGTCCAGTGCGTCACGCAGACCATCACCAATAAAGTTAAAGCAGAACAGGGTGACTGCCAGGAAAGTTGCCGGGAACGCCAGCATCCAGGGTGACGTTTCCATAACCCTGGCACCTTCTGCAATCAGTACGCCCCAGCTGGTTAATGGTTCCTGAACACCCAGTCCAAGGAAAGAAAGAAAACTCTCGGTGAGAATGACCTGGGGAATGGTCAGCGTCATGTAGACGATCACCGGCCCCAGAATATTCGGCACAATATGCCGGAAAATTATCTTGAAGCCGGATACACCACTGGCATGAGCCGCTTCAATAAATTCTTTCTTCTTGATCGCCAGTGTCTGTCCACGAACAATCCGGGCCATGGTCAGCCATTCAACGGCACCTAGGGCGACAAAAATAAGAAAGATATGACGACCAAAAATCACCATCAGGATAATCACAAAGAACATAAAAGGCAGAGAATAAAGTACATCAACAAAACGCATCATGATGTTATCAACGCGCCCTCCCATATACCCTGCGACGGCACCATAGGTAACCCCGATAACAAGCGACACTGCAGTAGCAATAACACCCACCATCAGGGAAACTCTGGCGCCGTAGAGTGTTCTGACAAAGAGGTCACGGCCGTTCTCATCGGTACCGAACCAGAAACCTTCGGCAAAATCAGGAGGAACCTGGATAAAGTCCCAGTACACTTCATCAAAAGGATGAGAAGAAAGCCAGGGCGCAAATACCGCCATGAAGGTGATAATAAAAAGCAGAATCATGGAAACGACGGCAGCACGGTTTCGCATCAGCCGGATACGTGCATCCTGCCAGAGTGAACGACCTGCCACTTCTTCCAGTGCGCTGGCATGGGGAGACTGAGCCTGATAAGTGTCAGACACACTATTACTATTATTAGAAACAGACATTATCCATTCACCTTCAGTTTCGGATCAAGGAAGCTGTAGATAACATCCACAATCAAATTCATTGCCATAATCAGGGCCGCGTAAAAAATCACCACACCCATGACCAGAGGGTAATCCCGGTTCAGGGCTGCATTCACGAAATAACGCCCTATACCCGGTATGTCGTATATGGATTCAATCACCACCGATCCGGTCACCACAGCGGCAGTGGCTGGCCCTAAATAGGAAACAACCGGCAACAGTGCCCCTTTGATAGCATGACGAATAACCACCAGCCTTTCTCTCAGCCCTTTGGCCCGGGCGGTACGAATATAATTTGAATGCAGCACCTCAACCATGGAACCACGAGTGAGCCGGGCGATATAAGCAATCTGGGGCAAGGCAAGAGAAATCACTGGTAACACCAGATTTTGTGCGGCGCCACCTCCCCATCCGGCTACCGGTAACCAGGAAAGATAAACACCAAACACCAGGGAAAGAATGGGTGCCACCACATAATTGGGAATGGCTATCCCCGTCATGGCGACCCCCATAATGGCGTAATCGGTTTTCTTATTTTGATAAAGTGCAGCCAGTGTCCCGAACCCTATGCCGAAAAATACAGCCAATAAAATCGCAATGCCGCCTATTTGAATACTGGCAGGCAGTCCCGAAAGAATCAGGTCGGTAACACTGAAATCACGAAATTTGTAGGAAGGTCCAAAATCAAAATGGAGCAGTTTGTTAATGTAGATGAAGTACTGCTCGTACAGTGGTTTATCGAGGTCGTAAGCCTTGAGAATATTGGCTTCGATTTCAGGTGGTAGCTGACGTTCAGCGTCAAAAGGTCCACCAGGCGCAATGCGCATCATAAAAAAAGCAATGGTAATAATGATCAATAATGTCGGGATCGCCGCCATCAAGCGTTTCAAAATAAATGAAAACATAGTCTAACTGCCTTATAGATGCAGAAAAACGACCTTATGAGCCGCTTTCTGCTTTCCAGGGTTGTCACAGACAAGCTGTGATCAACCTCTATCCCGGGGTGTTTATTCTTCTACAGAAAGGTAGCGGGCACGGTGGATATCACTGGGGTTGTCAACCCAGCCTTTCACCTTGGGGCTCACCAGATTCTTGGAAACGTAGTAGTAAAGCGGGATGTTCGGCATTTCGGCCATGGCAATGGATTCGGCTTCACGCATCAGTTCGTTGCGCTTATCCATATCAGTAACCACTTCTGCCTGTCTCATTAACTTGTTGTACTTATCGTTATTGAAATCGCTGTAGTTTTGCGAAGAGTTACGAGATTCCATCAGATTCAGGAAATTCTGTGGATCGTTGTAATCTGCAATCCAGCCAGCACGGGCAGCCTGAAAGTCTCTAACACGCAAGTTGGCGTAGTGTACTTTCACTTCAGAGTTATAAAGCTCTGTTTTAACACCCAGCGCCTTTTTCCACATAGCTGAAATAGCGATAGCTACTTTTTTATGATTTTCTGATGTGTTGTAACTCAGCTTCAACGTTGGCGGGTTGGACTTGCTGTAACCCGCTTCTTTCAATAGTTTTTTAGCTTCCTTGACCCGCTCTTTATAGCTCATGGACTTCCAGCTGACTTCAGAAGGCTGACCGTAGGTACCGGTTCCTGGTGGTACAAAGCCATACGCTGAAATCTCACCGGCTTTCAGGACTTTCTCAGTAAGAATTTCACGGTTGACCGCCATGGACAGAGCCTGACGAACACGCTTGTCCTTCAGCAGGTCATCATTCATGTTAAGTGGATAATAATAAACACCAAGGTATGGCGCTATACGAACATGGTCAGACATGTTCTTTTTCAGCCAGTTTATATCCGAAGAATTAAAGTCTTTGGCAATATCCACTTCACCAGCACGAAGACGCCTCAATACTGCAGAGCGGTCTTCCTGCGGGTAGTAAACCAGCGTATCAATGGATACATTGGCTGCATCATAAAACTGATTATTTTTTACCAGTTGGATCTGAGCATTAGGCGTCCATTCGGCCAGGGTGTAAGCACCATTGCCAACCATATTGCCTTCTTTGGCCCAGTCTTTACCCAGTGCTTTTACTTTATGGGATGGCAGTGGGAAAGCGGTGTAGTGCGCCAGCTGTGCGACAAAGTAAGGAGCGGGGCCGGTCAGAGAGACCTGCAGCGTCTTGCTATCGATTACTTTAACACCCAGGGCTTCAGGCCCTGCTTTGCCCGTATTAACGGCTTCAGCGTTCTTGATGGTGTATAACAGGGAAGCGTATTGTGCAGCCGTTTCAGGCTTGAGAATCCGGTTCAGACCAAATACGAAATCTTCTGCAGTAACCGGTGTACCGTCGGACCAGTTATGGTCACGAAGTTTGAAGGTATATACTGTTCCATCGTCTGATACAGTCCAGCTTTCTGCAGCACCGGGGATTATAGAGCCATCAACTGCTTCAGTGGTCAGCCCCAGAAACATGTTGCCAACGATGCCGCTTTCCCAGGTTCCGGATATGAAATGAGGATCAAGAGACGCAGGCTCACCCATGTTACCAATAGTCAGGGTACCTGCAGCCTGTGCAATATTATCGGGGGCAGTAAACATTGCCCCGGAAACGGCCAGGCTCAATGCCAGCAAGCCTGATTTAAGCTGTGTTATTCTCATGTTTTCTCCATATAATATTTATTAGAAGCGGATGAAAAATAATTATTGGATAGTCTAAAAACTGCTTAGAGCAATACTTTGCTGTTATTTTTCAGGCAGTTCAACCATTATTATTCCACCCTGTGACCAATCCGACAGCCTTTCCGATAATCGCTACATCCTTGACAGGTTCTGGAGTTTCTACCCTGCTTCTTTACCGGAATACTGGACTGATCACTTTTATCACCACCACAATTTCCCATGCACCTGCGACACCAGGTCTGTTTTCATTCATGGTTATTATTGATACTGCGTTTTTGCCCGGTCATTTAAGCATTATTACTGACATGAATTCCAGTCATAAAAACTAAGGGATCATTGTATATAGTTGATATACCTAGAGAAAAAAGCCTTCTTTCGATCAATGTTTATACGAACTTTTCCCTGCGGTTTTCTGTGTTGCTGGAATATGCAAAAATGGATTTTATTTTTAGTGGTGCAGTGGCTATAGAATAATAGTCGTCTGTCGTTAAATACCAATCTGTGAAAAGAACAAATATATGAAGATTGTTGAAGCTGAAGATATCAAGCGTGTGATGGGTTTTCCGGCCCTGATCGAAGTTCTGGATAACGCCTTTGGCAGCCCTTTTGGTATGCCTCAGCGACAGGTTTATCATCTGCCTCCCATTGGTTCTTCACAGGCCGAAGACTGCTTCGCCGTATTACCTGCCTGGAATGATGATGTTATGGGAGTGAAAGCCTTTACCCATCTTCCGGGAAATCCTGCCAAAGGCCTCGATACCATCAGTGCCAGAATCATGCTCTTCAGCCGAAACACCGGTGCTCCCATTGCCATTCTGAATGGAACGGAAATTACCTTCTGGAGAACGGCTGCAGTGTCAGCACTGGCTTCCAGTTATCTGTCAAAAAAAGATGCCAGTCGCCTGTTGCTCTGTGGTACTGGTTTACTGGCTCCTTTTATGGCACTGGCTCACGCCTCCATAAGACCAATAGAGCGAATAGACGTATGGGGACGCAATTCAGAAAAAGCAGCTGAAACGGCGGCTCTTATCAGACGTTCACGTCCAGATATTAATGTCGTGGTGTCTCACAATATTGAAGCTGACGCCAGGGAAGCTGATATTATCAGCTGCGCCACAGGCTCAAATTCTCCAATTGTTCTGGGAGAATGGATAGAACCCGGCACTCATATAGACCTGGTGGGCAATCATTCCAGTGACCGCCGGGAATGCGACACGTCTCTGATAGAAAAATCACTGGTCACTGTAGACAGCCGTCTGAATGTACTTAATGAAGCTGGAGAACTGTTAATACCCATTGCTGAAGGGCGCTTCGATGAAACCCGGGTGCATGGCGAGCTGGCTGAACTCTGTCGGGGAGAGGTTGGTGGAAGGCAGGATGACCGTCAAATCACCCTCTTCAAGTCGGTAGGCACAGCATTGTCCGATCTGGCTGCCGCCCATTATGTGGTTCGGGCTCTGGATGAAAGTGGCGGAATGGTGTTTGCCACCTGAAGCCTTAATACAGAGGGTCCGAATAACAGTGGTTGTTCGGACCCGCTTCATGAGATGTACACTCCTGGCAGCAACCAGAACTTAAAAAAGATAGCTGTAGAGAAAACCGGCGCCTGTTGCCATACCAAGAATGACCACCAGAAACGCCACAATCATCTGGTTTTTGAACAGTGATTTCAACAGAATCACTTCAGTCAGGCTGGCACCGGCACTGCCGATAATCAATGCCATAACGGCTCCCATTCCCATCCCTTTGGCAACCAGGGCTGCACTTAATGGAATCACCGCTGCAGCACGGATATACAGAGGAATGCCAATCACTGCAGCAGCAGGAATGGCAAGAGGGTTACTGTCGCTGGCGACGCTGGCAACCAACTCGGTAGGCATGAAGCCGTAGATTATTGAACCAACACTCACCCCAGCCATCAGATAAGGAAATACTTTTTTAAAATCCTTCCAGGTGCTGTTCCAGATCCTGACCCATTTATTGACGGGTGCTGTTTTATCAGAACAACTATCAGAACAACTATCAGAGCAACTATCACCGCACTTTTTCGACACCGGCTCAGCGTAAGCTTCTTCTCTGACATACTGTTCAAAGCCGAGCTTTTCCAGCATGTAACCAGCAATGATGGACACCCCCATTGCCACGGCAAAGTAAAAGACAGTGACCTGCAAACCAAAGGTAGCAATAAACAACCCGATAATAATGGGGTTCAACAAAGGACTGGCAAACAGGAATACCATCATTGTGCCGAAACCGGCTCTCGCACGCAGCAGCCCTTTCAGGAAAGGTATAGTTGAACAAGAGCAGAAAGGCGTGATGGCTCCGAGGAAACCAGCCACTATGTAACCTCTGCCGTTTTTACTGCTCAGAATACTTTTAATTCTGTGCGGAGGAATGTACTCCTGCAACACACCCACAAAGTAACTGATTGCCAGGAAAAGAACCGTAAGTTCAGCAGCAAGAAACAGAAACATACTCAGAGTTTCTGAAATCATTTCCGGGGTTATAGACATCACCTTCTCCAAAACCATATTTCTAGAATATTCGAAATATAGTGGAAATCGCTTTACCGGGTCAACATATTTCTATTATTATCGAAATATATTTTTCTCAGGTAAAAATGATGAAACTCGATGAAGTAGCTAAAGCATTGAAAGAGCTTGGGCATCCAACACGGCTGGCAATCTTCAAACGTCTGGTGAAATCAGGACACCAGGGACTGGCTGTGGGAGTGCTTCAGGAAGAACTGGGGATTCCCGGTTCCACACTGTCTCATCATCTTTCCAGTCTGGCATCAGCCGGGTTGATATCCCAGCGCCGGGAAGGTCGTACCCTCTACTGTGTTGCAGGGTTTGATCAGTTGGAATCCGTCGTCTGCTTTCTACAGGAGGAATGCTGCGAGGACGCACAGAGCGAACATTGAATATAAGTCGGTGGATAATGCGCACTAGGGCATTATGCTATGAAGCCCGCCAGGTTCATCGATATTAAAATGCTTGGGCCAGTGGTCGACCTGCCTTGAATTCGGATCGAATTGATATACCTGAATCAGATTTTCATCGTAGTTGGTCATGGTGACGTTATTAATGCCATGTTGTTCAGCATAGCCGGGGTAGGTCCAGATAGAGGGTCCCTGCCACTTCAGGGTCTGTAACATCTCATCATCGCGGCCTTCTACTTCATTAAAAAACCCACTGATATCGTTGCCTCCATCGGTGGTGATAACAAGGCCCATGGAAGCAGTTACTTCCGGATATCGATGATAGTTTGCCAACGCCCGGACTAAAGTTTCAACAAAACTATTGCCCTGCTGAATATACTGATCATAACCTGATTGGATTAACTCACGTTCTGCCGTATTACAACTCACCAGCGTTATTCGTGGTGTCTGGTCTGATTTGCAACCCTTGGCCGTCAGCCAGCTATCAAACCAGGCAGCCAGTTGTTCCGGAGGCATTTTCCCAATTTCAGGGCCATGGCCAAACAGCATTATCTTACTGTCTTTGGTAAGGGATTTTTTGCCATATACCAGCTCACTGGGTTCGGAAAACTGCCCGCTGCTGTTTTTTTCAAGAGTCACCAGATAGGCCCCGGGAAAACGGGAAAACTGCTGGTGAACCCACTTTAACCGCCCCGCACTGTCGCTTACCGACAGATACACCAGAGAGTCATAATGTCTCACGGGCTGATCTGTATATATAGAAGGGTGATTTAAAATAACCCGTACAGCATGCTTGTCATCATCTTTCAAAGCTTGTCGCAGTAATTCTTTTCTTGATACATTTTCTGGAAAATCGTGCCTGGCTCGCAGACCTGTCAGGGCAGGATTGGCAAGTGATGATTCTCTGCTTTTCGGTAATGAAAGCAGTTCTGTTTCAGGGGCTTCCCGGGAAGCATTACTAAAGGGTAATAAAGCTCTAAAAATGTCGTGATGCCCCAACTTGCCAGCTAACTGTAATACTGTATCACCCGTATTATCCTGTTGATTGACCAGATTATTGGCCTGAAGATGAGTGAGCAGCCAGTTCACGATTTCCGGCTGATTCATCTCGACAGCTTTGCGCAACATCCGATCTCCAAAGAAAGACACAATCTCTGAAGCCATAGAGCATTCAAAGTCGACACCCAACTCGATATACATTGTTAATTTTTCCGGATCGCCGGATAGAAATTTACTAACAGCCTGAGAGACAGCCTGAGACAGAACCGGCAAATTCTGACTGCACCCTGAAAGTCTGCCAAACCCCTGCTGAATAGCCCCGTCAAGCAGTTGCCAGACTCTGGGAACACCAGATATGACAGGGTCTACATTTATACCTTCTTTATGCAGGATATCCAGAATTCTGAGCAATGCCCTGTCTGCCGCATGATGGGAGGGGGTTAATCCTGCATTATCTTGAGCATATGCATTTGCACCCAAAACAAGCATCAACCGGATGATCTCTTCCCGACCTTCCCGGCAGGCCATATGCAACAGCGTTTCACCTTTGGCATTTACAGCAGAAACCAATTTATTATTCCTGACAATTTCATCAAGGAGCACTGCGGTAGACGCCTCATGAAATATTGACAATATGTGGAGAGGTATGGGTTCTGCAATACCCGAAACAGCGACACCATAATCTCTTACGGATCTCATCGGTTGACCGGGAAATTCGTTCTCGGGAAGTGCGCCCCTGGCACCTGAAACAGGCATTATCTGAGTATTCCCCCAGGAACCCGGGCCCATAGAAAACTGGGGGTAATAACCACCTGAATGACCACCTGAATAAGAACCTGCATCAGTTGATCTGAAAGGTTGCATGTCTTCCTCCTCGCACAAAAATATCGTTACTTCTGAACTCTTAGAGTCTCCTTTCTACTTTTGTTTCCATATAAGGCGTTATTATTGCTAACAATACGGTCACTCTTAATTCAATGGTTCATTAAACCTGACGCTATCATTCGGTTGAGGAGCAACAGTTTCATTTCCGGTAATTTCCCTATCTATTGCTATATTAATTGCGTCACAGAATGAATACTCATGATTTTCTGCCGGATGCTTGTTTCCGCGGATCTGCTAGCGCTGCCATTAACCATGATTGATCAGGCTTATATTCAAAGAAGCTGGGAGTACAGTTGTGGGGAGTACAGTGGTGGGGGATACAGTGGTTAGCAATACAGAGGTGACAACCACCTTGAAACTCTCCGCAAACAACGTCAGGCATGTTGTCAGTGTATCCCCAGGGATGGAGGTAATACCCATTGGATTTCAAGATGAGGCCAGGTGTCAACCGAGTGAAGCCCCGTGAGCTTACAAATAGTAAGTGATCGAATCGGGCTGGGCTGGCGTGCCAGTGAACGAGGGCAGACAACAACGCATCATCTTGAAAGGCGATGGGTATAAGCAGAGTTCCCAACGCACTTAAACAGGCTGGATTGTTATGCAACCCATTCAGAAATATCTTCTCTGGCTTCTGCTATTCTCTGCAGCTTCGATAGCTGCGCAGTATGGTTCAGCCATTCCATTGTCTCTGGGCACCTGGTTCGGAGTTGATGTCTGGTTGCCATTCTCAGCCCTGAGTGTCATTCCCCTGCTGGATGTTTCCCGCTCTTTTGTTCAACATTATGCAGAACAGGCTGAAGTAGTATTCCGAAAATCACTCTGGCATATGCTGCTGATTCCAAGCTCTGTTGCATTGGTCTGTTCCATTATTGCCGGACTGCCTTATACGATATTTCTGGGTGCCCTGGTTGCAGTCAATGTTGGAGGTTATATTGATATCCGGGTCTTCCGCTGGGCACGGGTGCTGAGTCAGAAGCCGCATGTCAGGATGCGCTTTTCCAATGCCGCTGCCACCATCTGTGGTACTGCCGCATTTTTTTCTATCGCTTTCACTAACTGGCCTGCACAGTTAGGGCTGGCTGCCAATGAACTGTCCATGTCTTTTAACGTGCTACTGATTGGGGGGATTGCCCAGGCTTTAGTGGTCTGGATAACCGGAATTATTATGGCTCACCTGGTGGCCATGTTAATCACTCAACTGGAAAAACAACCGGTGATCAAATCATCTTCTGCCAGAAAGGAACTTCACAAAGCCGAATGATGCTGACTGCGATCATTCTTCAATCATTCTTCAATCATTCTTCGATCATTCTTCGATCATTAGGATATACTGGCTGCTTCTTATAGTTTCCAACACAGAAATCAGTATGTCCCATTCTTTTGCTCGTCGTTTTCAGCTGGTAATAGATCAACTGGCCGGAGGAAACAAAAAGCAGTTCGCTGAACAGACCGGCAAGTCCTCATCTCATATTTATAAAATCTGCCGTGGTGCCAGTCGCCCATCCATGGCCTATCTGGAATATTTATACGACGAATATCAGGTTGATCTGACCTGGCTGCTCACCGGATCGCAAAGTGATAATCAGCAACCTATGGGTTCTACGCCTGAAACAGAGGTTGTTCACACCCCCATGTTTGACGTGCAGGCCAGCGCCGGTGCCGGCGCTTTTATTCAGACAGAAGACATCACCGATTACTTCACATTCAATAAATCATTTCTTTCCCGACAACTGAACATATCAGGTGACAAGCTGGCCTTTGTCAGTATCAGTGGTGATAGCATGTTACCAACCCTCCACGATGATGATCGTGTATTGGTTGATATGTCTCAAAATACAGTACAGGGCGAAGCAGTTTATCTGCTGCACACCGAAGATGGTTTAATGGCCAAACGCTTGAAACAAAGCAAAAAAAACGCTCTGCAAATAATCAGTGATAATCCGGATTATCACGACTGGACTCTGGACCTGGAAAAATATGAACATAATCCGGTAATGGGTAAGATAGTCTGGTGCGCCCGATCCATCTGATAGCAATCACTACTGACACTTTCTGACAGTAGTGATGCGTACACTGTCCTCTCCTGATAACAATAAATATACCTTTTTGGAGATGATAATGAGCACACTGGAACTGGTCACCTTTACCCTGAACGATGGTGTTAGTGATATGGATTTCGAACACGCCAACGAAGCGCTGAATGAGTGGGTAAAAAAGCAACCTGGCTTTGAATACCGGGCACTGGCAAAAAATGAAAATGGCATTTGGACTGACACCGTGTTCTGGGCAGATCTGGAGCAGGCCAAAGCGGCCCAGAAAGCCTTTGGTGACGAACCCGCTCTTATGCCTCTCATGCAGATGATTAATGGTGAAAGTGTTAATGTCAGCCACCAGCCTGTGTTGATTCAGTACGCAGGGCCAGCGCTTCAGACTAGCCAGGATACTGTCTGAAGACTGGTATTCAGGATGACGGCCGGGAATTCGAAATGACAGCTGATCATTTACAACAATGGCAGAGTATATGCGGAAATCCGAGCGGTTGTTTCAGTTAGTCAATATCCTTCGGGGGCGTCGTACTGCCATTACCGCTGAACAGCTTAGTGATGTGCTGGAAGTATCAGTCAGGACTGTTTATCGTGACATCCAGACTTTGATACTTTCCGGTGTTCACATTGAGGGTGAGGCGGGTATTGGCTATCGCCTGCAACCGGGATATCAACTTCCTCCCCTGATGTTTGATCTGGAAGAAATGCAGGCATTGCTGTTAGGTCTTCGTATGGTGAAAGCCTGGACAGATACCGATCTTGCCAGTGGCGCCCAACGGGCCGAGCACAAGATCCGGGCAGTATTACCTGAGCCACTTCTGGCTCAGGCCGACCGCCAGCCTTATCGTGTTCCTTACTTTGATATCCGTAATCCGGTGAGGGAAACACACCTCAGTATTCGACGAGCCTGGGAGAAACAGAGAAAAATTCATATCCACTATAGCGATGCCGAGGGCAATGGCAGTCAACGAACCCTCTGGCCCCTGGGTATGATTTTCTGGGGTGAACGCTGGACCTTACTGGCCTGGTGTGAATATCGTGAGAGTTATCGCAATTTCCGTTTTGATCGAATCCGGCAGATTACTGTTCTGGAGAACCTTTATCCGTTCCATCATGAACGGAACCTTGAGCACTACCTGGGTTTAATGGCCGATCTGAATGATTGCAGCGCAGATCAGCTCAGTCAGGACCAGGACCAGGACCAGGGATTATGATAGATAGCGACACCCACGATATAGGCAACAACTGCCAAAGAGGCAATCCCCGCAAATAGTTTTTGTCTGAAGGTTTTACCCCCTTTAATAGCCATATAACCAAGAAAGATATAGGCAAGTAAGGCTATGACTTTTGCCGTGAGCCAGCTATTTACAAAAGGATACTGATGCAAAATGATGCACAAGGCTATGGCACAAGCCAGCAGCAATGTATCAATCAGATGAGGAAGAATTCTCAACAACGGATGCTTGAGCCACTGGCTTTGATACAGAGCAATGATCCAGCGAAGAGTGAACAGGGTAATACTGGATACGGCAAAAGCAATGTGCATTTGCTTGAGTGTCAGATAAAGCAATACAGCGTCCTTCAGTGGAGTTTACAGAGAATGTTTAATGTCCGGCAGTACGCATTTTATACAGTTTTGAATCAGAAAATGCATACGATTTTAAAGTCACTGAATGATTGACTCAAATAAACTCTGCAGAGTCTGTTTGAGTCAATCGGGATAAATTAATTGAGCAAGCTTTCTGACAGTACATCTTCTGAAATCGGGTTCAGATAACCCGTGAAAAACGTTGATCGGTTATAATACGAGGCTGATAAATATCAAACACCATGGCGATATTACGCAGCAGTAAACGACCAAATGGTTGTACATGGATAGACTGCTTATCAACCTTCACGAGGTTATCGTCTTCCATAGGTTTCAGGTATTGCAGTTCTTCCGCAAAATAGTCCGTAAACTCAATGCCGAACTGCTGTTCAATGACAGAAAAATCCACGATGCCCTGACACATCAGCCGCTGAATAACTTCCCTGCGCAAACGATCGTCAGCACTGAGCTGATAACCCTGCATAATAGGTAAGTGTCCGTCATCAATGGCTTGAAAGTAGGCTTTTTCATAACGCTGATTCTGGCTGTAACTGCCATCGGTTTTGCCAATAGACGTCATTCCCATACCAATCATATCGGTATCTGCATGGGTTGAATAACCCTGAAAATTCCGCTGCAGAGAGCCATTTTCCATAGCCTTCACCAGATCGTCATCGGGCAGGGCAAAGTGATCCATGCCTATGTATATATAACCCGCTTCCTGCAAACGATTAATGGTTAATTCCAGTAAACCCAGCTTGGTCACCGCATTGGGAAGATCTTCGGATTTAATCAGCCTTTGCCCTTTAATTCTGTGAGGCAAATGAGCATAGCTGTATACGGCCAGACGCTCCGGGCGTATATCAATAATGGTATCCAGTGTATGACTGAAACTGGCAACTGTTTGATGGGGTAAGCCATAAATCAGATCCATACTGATCGATCGATAACCCGATTTACGGGCTGCTTCGACTACGGCCATATTCTGATCAAGAGTTTGTATCCGGTTAACACCCTTCTGAACCTTTTCATCAAGATCCTGAACACCAAAACTGATTCGGTTAAAACCGTATTCCCGAAGCATGGCGATGGTATTATCCCGGACAGCCCTGGGATCTACTTCAATGGAAAATTCCCGCTGATCAACCGGAGCCAACTGGAAATTCTGCTCTGTCACCTGCATTAATTGATTTAATTGCTCATCACTGAGAAACGTAGGCGTACCACCACCGAAATGCAGCTGGTTGACCAGGCGATGATCACTGATCTGTGATGCCTGGAGAGCTATTTCTTTGTGCAGGTGCTTCAGATAAGGATCTGCCCGACCTTCGGTATGGGTAATGATTTTGTTGCAGGCACAGAAGAAACACAAAGATTTGCAAAAGGGTATGTGAAAATATAACGACAGGGGTTTATTGCTCTGATTGCTCGCTTCAATTTCCTGCCGGTACTCTGCTTCGGTGAAATCAGAGTTAAACTGAATAGCTGTGGGGTATGAGGTATAACGTGGTCCGAAAGTATCATACTTCCTCAACATATCGGTATTGCATTCGATGGCGTAGCGCATAACTGCCTGCTCAACTTAAAAATATGGCGCACAGTATTATGCCCGATAGTTCATTTGGCTACCGGTATGGTCAATGTTTTATAAATCAGGTAAAAAATATTCACCTTACACCGTTTGCACACTCATCAGAACCTGTGCCCAAAATGCAGGGAATGCGCATTAATAACATTGATAATGATGCCTGGATTCTCTGGCTATTTCAGATGATCAGGTAAAGGTCATAGATCGTTACCGCCCTTTAACAAAGGCGGCTCAGGATTGACTCTTTTTAATGCTCCAGTTTATTTTCTTCCGTTTTTATTACACTGACTGCTTTGAATTGCAACGTTGCCAGACGACGATAGAGATCGGATGTCTCCAGTAATTCTTCATGGCTGCCCATGGCCACAGGCTTTCCTTTATCCATAACAATAATTCGATCAACATGAGTTATGGTTGCCAGACGATGAGCAATGATCAATGTTGTACGATCCTGCATCAACCGATCCAGAGCCTGCTTCACGAGATGTTCACTTTCTGCATCCAGAGCACTGGTGGCTTCATCCAGTAATAGAATCTTCGGGTCTCTTAAAATTGCCCGTGCAATAGCCAGACGCTGTCGTTGACCACCGGATAATTTCACTCCCTGTTCACCGAGGAAACTGCTATACCCTTCAGGCAATTGCTGTAAAAACTCATCTGCATGAGCTGCTTTTGCGGCAGCAATGACGGTTTCTTTGCTGGCTTCAGGGTTACCGTATTTAAGATTTTCCCAGACATCGGAACTGAACAACACAGGTTGTTGTGGTACCAGGGCAAACTGGCTGCGAAGGTCTGCCGGATCAAACTGACTGATGGGATGACCACCCAGGGTAATCTGACCGGATTCAGGATCCCGAAAACGCAGCAGCAGATCAAAAAGAGTCGATTTCCCTGCTCCGGAAGGGCCCACAAGAGCAATGCGTTCTCCGGGCTTGATGGTAACGGTAAAGTCATTAATAGCCAGGGTATCTGGACGGGATGGATACCGGTAGTTCACCGATTTGAACTCTATGGCGCCCGCTGTAGTATCCAGTGCAACAGGCGATTCTGGCGCTATGATCTCCGACTCGGAATCCAGCAACTCACGAATCCGGTCGACGGCACCCGCTGCCCGTTGCAGCTCGCCATAGACCTCAGTCACTGCGGCCATTGAACCCGCAACAGCAATGGCATAAAAAACAAAAGCGGCCAGATCACCACCACTGAGAGTACCTGACAGCACATCCAGACCACCGAAATACAGCATCACTCCCACGGCGCCCAGCACCAGCAGCATAACCAGACCAATCAACAGCGCTCTTTGGTGGATGCGTTTAATGGCAACCCGAAATGCCGACTCAGCAGCATCATTAAACCGTTCTTCAACCAATGCTTCCCGGTTGAAAGCCTGGATCACTTTTATATTCTGCAGGCTCTCACCCACCCATGCGCCAGCACTGGCTACTTTGCTCTGACTGTCCCGTGACAATTTGCGTACTTTACGACCAAGAAAGAGCAATGGAAAAACAATCAGGGGAACAGCAACAAGAACCATAAGACTGAGCTTGAAATTACTGATGAACATCAAGATCAGTCCACCGGTAAAAATCAGGACATTACGCAATGCCACTGAAATATCCGAACCGATGACTGACTGAAGTAATGTGGTGTCGGTGGTAATCCGACTCTGGATTTCACCGGAAAGATTGTCTTCAAAAAAAGCAGGGTGCAGACGAACCAGGTGGCGATAAAGATCCCGGCGAACATCAGCCACAACCCGTTCACCCAGCCAGGACACCAGATAAAAACGGCTGTAGGCTCCAGCAGCCATCATGATAACCAGCATAAGAAACAGGCTTAATGCATCCCTGAGTCCAGTGATTGAGCCCTGTGAAAAACCATCCCGTTCCCCTATCATCAGGCGTACGCCCTGACCGAGAGACAGAGTAATACCCGCCGTAAACACCAGGGCAAAAAGCGCGCCTGCCAGTCTCATACGATAAGGACTGACATATCCCCACAACCATATAAGCATCTTACTTCCCTGTGTCCGGTGAAAAAACTGGGTGATTCATTAAACGATTCTGAAACCCAGCTTATCAGAGTTGGCAAAAGCGATCACTGTCCACTAAATTTCTATGGTCTCTCTTCCTCTACCGCCCTTACTTCATCAAAGCCATTCTCATTCGAGGATTCGTTATGGAAACCACCATTATCGATCAGTCAGCCAGCTGGCTGCAGAACAATCAGGGACTTTTCATCGAATACACAGTCAATATTGCGGCCGCTTTATTGACTTTGCTTATTGGGATCTTCGCGGCTCGTATCGTCAGCAAAGCCTTGAGTACGCTGATGCTGAGTCGAAAAGTCGACGGCATCGTCGTCAGTTTCACCGCTAACATGATCAAATACCTGATTCTGGCTTTTGTGGTTATTGCTGCGCTGGGCAGAATAGGTATACAGACGGCCTCGTTTGTCGCTGTGATCGGTGCTGCCGGTCTGGCTATTGGTCTGGCTTTACAGGGGGCTCTTTCAAATTTTGCCGCAGGTGTACTGTTGATTATCTTTCGTCCCCTGAAAACAGGCGAATACGTTGAAATTGCCGGAACAGCAGGCACCGTAGAGTCCGTTCAGATTTTCACAACGGTTCTGCTCAGCCCGGATAATAAAATGATTGTTGTGCCCAATAACAATGTCCTGAGCAATAATATTGTTAATTTTTCCAGAACCGGCAAACGAAGAGTGGATCTGACCGTAGGTGTCAGCTATTCATCCGATCTGAAAAAAACCCGCTCTGTTATACAGAGTATTCTGGAAGCCGATTCACGGGTATTGAAAAATCCGGCTTTTACCATTGGAGTGTGTGCCCTGGCCGACTCATCAGTAAATTTTGTCGTACGACCATGGGTTTCATCTTCTGATTACTGGGGTACCTTTTTTGACCTTTATGAAAACATTAAGCTGGCATTGGATGCTGCAGATATAGAAATTCCATTTCCACAGCAGGATGTACATCTTTTTCAACAGGCGACACCGCAGCAAAGTGAAGCCCCGGATAATGCCTGATGTCCTGTTAACTCCGGTTATGGGGTTCCATAAAATCAAGTTCCGGCCCTGCGGGTATAATACGGGTCGGATTGATCATCTGGTGACTATAGTAATAGTGCTCTTTGATATGCTTCATATTCACCGTTTCAGCAACACCCGGCCATTGATACAACTCTCTGGTGTACGCCCAGAGACTGGGATAATCCTTGAGTTGCTTCAGATTGCATTTAAAATGACCATAATAAACCGCATCAAAGCGTACCAGGGTAGTAAATAGCCGCCAGTCGGCTTCTGTAATCACATCGCCCGCAATATATCGCTGATTACCCAGCAGCACTTCCAACGCTTCTATGCTTGAAAACAGGTTGTTCACAGCCTCGTTATAAGCTTCCTGAGTCGTGGCAAATCCGGCCCTATAAACGCCATTATTAATGGAGCGATAGACCCTTTCATTGATACTGTCGATATTTGCATGCAATGCTTCCGGATAATAATCGTCATTGTTTCCGGACAGTTCGTTAAAAGCCGTATTAAACATTCTGATGATTTCAGACGACTCATTGCTGACAATTTTATTTGTCTGCTTATCCCAAAGCAGAGGAACCGTAACGCGCCCGGTATAATCTGGCGTATCACGGGTATAAAGCTGATGATGATACTCAGCATTTATCACCGGATCAGCAATAGCGCCTGTGGATGTATCGTACTCCCAGCCCTGATTTAACATTCTCGGGCTCACCACGGAAATATCGATCAATGTTTCCAGTGCTTTCAGTTTTCTGAAAATAAGGGTTCTGTGAGCCCAGGGGCAGGCATGACTGACATAAAGATGATAACGCCCTTTTTCGGCTTTGAATCCGCCTTTGCCAGTGGCTCCGGCTGTACCATCTTCTGTAATCCAGTGACGAAACCGGGCATTTTCCCGATTGAACTTACCCTTGTTTTCTTTGGTTTCATACCATTGATCATGCCATTGGCCATCAATCAACATTCCCATACATTTCTTCCTGTCTATCTGGCTGTCCAGCCACCATCTATAGGTAATGAAGCACCGGTAATTCCGGCTGCCGCTTCACTGCATAAAAAACACACCAGTTCGGCAATATGTTCTATTCCAATAAAATCTTTAGTGGGTTGCGCTGATAGAATGACATCCTTAATCACAGCTTCTTCACTGATTCCCCGGGCTCTGGCTGTATCGGGAATCTGATTGGCCACCAGGGGAGTCATCACATAACCCGGACAGATAGCGTTGCAGGTAATGCCTTTACCAGCCACTTCCAGTGCCACTGTTTTAGTCAGTCTGATAGCGCCGTGTTAGCTGCCACGTGAGCAGCAATCCTTCTGCCATAGCCATAGCCATAGCCGAGGTCAGGATAGTGCCAGGATTGATCAAGTAATTGACCATAATCAGAAAACTGTCCATTGCTCCTGACCGCTGATCCTTTTTCACTACTGGTTCAGTGCCATAGCTTTCACTGGTACTGAAGTGGGGGAAATCGGGTTTAGACAAGGAGAAGCCCTGAGAATGTTCAATCTCAGGTAGACAGATATATTGCCGATCAGAAAACTGTCCATTGCTCCTGACCGCTGATCCTTTTTCACTACTGGTTCAGTGCCATAGCTTTCACTGGTACTGAAGTGGGGGAAATCGGGTTTAGACAAGGAGAAGCCCTGAGAATGTTCAATCTCAGGTAGACAGATATATTGCCGGAGAGTTCATGAATTCAGGAACACCGATAATTACAGTGCATTAAGGTTCCTGAAGCTATTGCCTGTTTGTTCCAGTTTAATAACAATAGTTGGTATCGCCCAATCTTCTGGACCAAGATTCACCTGATCTACTCCTCCAATTGTTGATAAAAATTTCACAGAGCTACTGTTATCACTCGAACGAGTTCTACAATCCTGAGCCGTGATTGTGATTTCACCTTCGTTAATATTAAATATAAAAGGGCAATCAAAAGACATATCTTTATCATAAACAGAGCCTTCTACGTTAAAACTGAAGCTAGAGGGTTGTGTTGTATTTTTCGGTAAAAAGTACGTGAGCTGATAAATCCCGATAGACTCTGTTGATTTATCCCCACCAGGGTATATGGTGAAGTAGTTGATATCGATTGAGAAAGCGAATTTATTTTTATCGAGACGAGCATTTTCAAGCGTCATACCCTGAGCGTAATAAAAGCCGGATGACTCGACTTTCCCTTCAAATGAGTAAGATACAGTTTCTCCCGCATCAGAATGAAATGCTGGAAACAGCGCAACAGCAAAAAAGAAATATATCGGTTTCATACAACAGTCCTGTAAGTCATCACTGCCACGGAAAGTCTAAACACCGGATTCAGCTTAAACCCAGCACTCAACATGTACGGCAGTGTATTAGTATATTCTAAGAACCTGCACCTCGACTTTTAGTCTATTCCGCTGTCCAATCAGCTATAGGATAGACCATGAAACATGTCGAGGTATTATCCGAAAACGCAGTAACACTCAGGCATTTGTGTCAAAGCAAGAATAAGCTTTGCTGCTCCCGCAAGCTTCAATAACATCTTTGTTATCCATCGCCGGTGAACTTTCTCTGTTACTGGCTGCCGAAACTATGTTAATCGTTCGTTTAGGGAAATAATGATATGGATTGTCTGAAGCGGTGCTTTTGTTACTCGAGTACAGCCTCCGACCGGAATCGGGAGGACGAGGAGGATACAGAATCCGGTAAGGCTTTACTTTTACCTGAAGCCAAGCGTGCACGCCTGGAACCTCAAGAGCCATCAGTATCCATTGGTCATAGAACAGTTCAGTCCCTGAGCCCAGCCCCCTCTTCCCTGTCCTTGGTGACACCCATGGATATTCCCCCTTCGCCTGTAAGTTTGACGGATGAAGCTAAACAGGAACCATACCCTTCTCCCTGGCCAACCAGTGCATTATGGCAGGCTTTTTCAGCAGAATGTCAGTCTCTTGCTCAGCGTTTTTTACATAAAGCACTGCCAGGGCAGCGGCTATCTGCCGGAGAAATAGCCCGGCCTGTTCATGGTGCTGTACATATGAGCCGTGCTGCTACCTGGATACCGGTACTGCTCACCCTGTACCGGGATTCCGGTCATCAGGAAGCTTTGGATTTTCCGGCTGACTGGGTGCCCTATGTCATGAAAGCCGCTCTGTTGCATGACTCCGGCCGTGAAGGAGAAGGCGTGGACACACCAGAGTGGGAGCGAGCCAGCGGTGAACGCTGTGAAGATCACCTACGGGCTATTGGCTGTCCTCCAGGTCTGGCCGCACAGTGCCGACTGGCCATTATCAACAAGGATAAACCCCACGATCAGAAAAGTTTTATTGAAAAGCTGGTCCATGACGCAGACTGTCTGGAAATTATAAGAGTTTGTTCCAACTTTGATATAGCTCAACTCGATGTTTATCAGGATCTAAACCACACCCCGAAAATCGAAGAAAAAATTTATAACCTGGCTAGCCTGGTGCGCTCGGTCATTGCCGGGCAGGGTGACCTATCCTGCCAGAGCACAATCAGTAACAGCCAGGCATCATTTAATGAGCCTGGAAAACATCGCACTGGAGCATCTGAGAATGGAGAGATTAAAACAGCTCTGGAATTCGCGCCAAATACTCTGGAAGCCCAGGTAGAATGGTTGAAACAACATCAACCTGAACTCTATGCCCTTTATTGTAAGAGTGCTGGCAAATTCTCGCCCACAGCGGGCATTCCACCATTAACCTCCATGGAGAGAGCTTCACCTGCTTTGGGTGGAAGCAAAGGTACATCAGCTAACGGTCAATACAAGGACCCGGTTTCAGGTAAAACGTATTATATAAAAGAGCCTGTTATTGCCGATTCTGCCCGGAATGAGGTTTTGATGGCCCGGCTTGCCGGTGCCCTTGGCCTGCAGGTACCTGCCGTTCACCTGATTCAGGAACAGGGCAGAACATGTGTAGTCTCTGAATGGCAGGATGACTTGACTGCAGACCAGAATCGTCTTGAACAGGCTGACCCGGAGCAACTGGCCAGACTGTATCTTGTGGCCGCCCTGCTGGGCAATGTGGATATTTTAGGCCACACCTGTTGTAACACCCAGGTGAACACTGACGGTAACCTTGTCGCACTGGATTGGGGAGAAGCAGGAGAGTTTGGGGCACCGCTGGCCAGCGCCCGAAAGACAGACAGTTTTTCTGCCACCGTTCTGGAGCTTGATACTTTGCTGGATGCAGAGCATCCGGCGGTCAGCCTGACCTGCCACACAAGTGTTATGCCCTCCTATCACAAAGCCACCGAAGTGTTCAGTAAACTGAAAAAGGGCAGCATTGAAGCCGTAGTGAAAGATCTGTTGCAAAGAGATACGTCAGAACTCTCACGACTCATTGAGGTCTACGGCCCGGATAAACCCCTGGATCGTCAGCGCCTTCAGAGCATAATTCATGACCGCATTGCTTACCTGGCCAGACGTTTTCCACAGTGTTGTCAGAAACGAATCACCCCTGCGGAACACAAGGCTATGGTCGTCAATGGTGTCCGGGGGCACGGGCTTTCAGTACCAGCCAGAGACATTACCGATGGTGAACTGTGCCTGTTTCAATTTATGAATACAGATAATCAGGCAATGACAGAATGCTGGTTGCGCCTGGAACCACAAGCTGCACGCAACCTGTCTGACCAGATGGGTTTGCCTCCCCGTTATGTGCGTCTGATCGAGGATATTAATATTTATCTGAAGGGCTTTTCTGATGATAACCAGATCAAACTCATGACGCCTCAATGGCAGGCTATATTAGCCGGGATGGTCGAACGATGTGAACAGGCCATCAGTGAAATCGAAAATAATAGATCCAGGTTGCTATTAGGGGCAGGCAGTGTCCCTTCCCAGGAAGCCGAAAATATGCTGAATAAAACGGTAACCGGGATTGACCTGGCGGCCTACTATTTCAGGCAGTTACACAGCACGCCACCAGGTACCCCCTTGAAACTGTCCCGTAATGAATTTTCCCTCTCAGACTTTTCTCTGGCTGGTTTTCCAGTACGAGTAAGCAGTCAACGTTATGAATGTAATGAAACGACTCATTTCGCGCTGCGAAACCTGCGATGCAGTCATGGCTGGAATCAGGGCACTCAGGAGCATGGCGTACGTCATTATCGCTTTACCCTGCCGGATCTTCCCGATGTTGAAATTCAGTGGTTCGGCGATGAGCAGACTAAAAATATGTTTGCCCTGGAACGGGTGCTGGTACTGAGAGTAAAAGGCTCCGACAGGGAGACTGCAGAACGGATACTGTCCGGTTTATCACAGCTTGGGGTAGCCACTGCCCGCCCGGATTGCGATCAGGTGCAGACGCTTTATGCAGAACATCTGGCCCGGGGGTATCAAGGGGGCGTTGAACCAGCCCCTTCAGGCATGCCACCCGACACCCAACCCCCACGCTGGGAGCACCATCACCAGATGAAGGCTGGCCGGATGCTGTTTTACCGGCCTGAAGGTCTCTGGAACCCTGATTCGTTATCGCCGTCCCTGGTGCTTGTCCACCAGCTGAATTTCATAAATAAAAGTACCGATGAAACCATTCTTACGTCGCTGCTTCATTCCGGTGGGCAACTGTTAACCACTTGTGAACGGGCAAGAATGGGAATAAAGGTACCGCCTCTTCATGAAACACTGGAAAAAGGTGGACTACTTCATGATATGGCTTCTGGCGGAGCAACAAGAACATGCTTTGCAGTCAAGAATGTTCAAGCTTTGCCGCATATGATTGGGCTGGTACTGAAACCGGAAATCCTGGGCCGGACGGACCTGACGGTTTATCCCAAAATACAAGACAGCAATACCCGTGTTTCCCGGGCGAAAGTGTCAGGGATCCCCCCCGGGCCGTCCGCCTGGAGTTCACTGGGCTACGATCATGAAATCACCTGTGCCGGCATCAGTATGGAAGAGGTTGCCAGTGTGCAGATTCCCCATGGAAGGGCTCTGGGCCTGCACCAGCATCATCTCACTTCCCTGTGTGACTACTGGCCTGATGGACGACCTGTGGATACCGTAGTAAAGGCAAATCTGGAATCATTCTATAAACAGCTTATAAATGAACACTCTCCCCTTTCTGAACAGTCAAGACAGTTCGTGAAGACACTGAGTTCTGATCAGCTAGGGGAATTATTACTGGCTAACCCGAATCTTCTCAACGATGGACAGATCAAAAGTCTGCAAGGTGTTCATATCGGTGAGAGCAATCTTCATCTTATTCCTCATCTTATTGAGTTAAAAAAAGTGAATCTGTCAGGGGTTATTTTCAGAGGTATCTACTTTAATAAGCTTCATAACAAGGTAGTGACTTGTAATGATTTCCAGTTAGCACAACTGACTCAACATAATTTTACCGATATGGTGTTTGAGGACTGCTTTCCTTACTGGCTTAATTGTGATGAGCTGCGGAGCCATGTTTACAGGTACAAAGATTGTTCGGGAAGGGACAAATCCGCTGCAACTGCGGGAGACAATCCGTCAAAAGAAATCGATACCCTTCTGGCTGATATTCTCCTCCACAACAAAGACCTCGGGGCATTACTTCACAAAAACCTGACGGTTCACCAGTTTCGCCTTCTGATGCTTTGTCATGATACATGTGCCCTTTATCAATATGGAGTGCTGGCCAATATTGTTAATAACAGCATCAATAAAGCAGGAGAGGGGGCTGCCGATCAGTACGCTCAGGTTGCTATTGATGTCTGCCAGTTGATTTTGAAACATAAAGATTCCTACAAACGTCGGAATTCCTACAACCTTATCCATGCTCTGTGGAAAGTTTTTATTGACAAACAATGCCATTTAAAGAATCGCCAGTTAACTGAGCTGTTGATAAAAACACTTCAATTCGCGGAAATCGACTCTTTCTGGTACAGCACCGTTGATTTTCAGTCTTTTCTCCACCTGCTGGAATCCGGATTCCAGTTTACAGCACTGGAGATAAAAATATTAGTTAGCAGCTTCATAAAATTACTGGGCAAGGCTTCCTGCTTTAACCCTTATACGAATATGAACAATGAAAAAAATCAGGTTTTAAATATTTTATTTAAACTTATGCGTGTGTCCGGTCAGCCTGACTCATCAGCTATATATATAAGATGTTGTCACCACCCATGGTTCAGAAGCCTGACCAGAGCAATAAAAAATGATGACATCGTACTGAAAGATATTGATCTCAGGATGAGAGCCGGGCTGAGTACGGTGTTGTCGGGGATGCATCTGGTCAACTGGGTATTTACCTCTAAAAGCCAATGTTCTACGGTATATGGTGCATTTATTGATGCGCATATTGAATTTACCGATGATTTCAAAAAATACCATCCCGATCTTTATCAACAAAGCCTGAAGGCATTTGAAAATATTGATCTGACCCTGCGTACAGGGGTAGAAAAATGCCGGTCAGCCAAGGTTGACCGTATGACAAAAGAAGAGGTACGCAGTGTGGCAGAGTGGTTGATGAGTTCTAAAATAGTAGGATATGAACAGGACTCCAGCCCTCTCTCTGGAGAGAAGAAAGAAGAGTTACGCGGTTGTAAGGTCGATGATGAGAAGGCCTGGCGCAGTCTCCTTATAGATCATCCGGAGCTGACAAAAAGGGGCTTTTGCAAGTTGGCTGATTAAAATCCCGCTACGTGCTGGCTGATAGCTGGTTTTGCTCTAACGAAAACATGTTGTATACATGACACGAATGCGACAAATATTGTGTCATGGCTTGCAAGTCAAATCGCGAGATTTCACTGAGCGAAGAAGATAACAGCAAGGTCTTTCACAGCACATTGATACTGTTGTTTTCTCAGAAAAAATGCCTGTTAAGGAGTAGTCTAAAAATAACGTCCTGATTTGCTTTAGGGTGTCATAAAACATACCACTATCGTAGGTTGGTGCAGAACGAAGAGAAGCCCAACATTGGCAGCAGAACGTGCTGACAGAATTGCTGGGCTTCGTCCCTCAGCCCAACCTACGCTAACAAGTCGATCTGTACGATGAAAATACGAAACTTATTTTGAGACTATCGTAGGTTGGTGCAGAACGAAGTGAAGCCCAACATTGGCAGCAGCACGTGTTGACGGAATTGTTGGGCTTCGTCCCTCTGCCCAACCTACGCTAACAAGTCGATCTGTACGATGAAAATACGACACTTATTTTGAGACTATCGTAGGTTGGTGCAGAACGAAGTGAAGCCCAACATTGGCAGCAGCACGTGTTGACAGAATTGTTGGGCTTCGTCCCTCTGCCCAACCTACGCTAACAAGTCGATCTGTACGATGAAAATACGACACTTATTTTGAGACTATCGTAGGTTGGTGCAGAACGAAGTGAAGCCCAACATTGGCAGCAGAACGTGCTGACAGAATTGTTGGGCTTCGTCCCTCTGCCCAACCTACGCTAACAAGTCGATCTGTACGATGAAAATACGACACTTATTTTGAGACTATTCCTAAGGGTTGGATGGCAAGTGAGAATTTATATCATCAGGGCTCCCCAGTCCGTTAATGATCAGATTAAAATCTCTGGAAGCCAGAGCTTCAGCAATACCCAGACCTATTCCACTGGTTGAACCTGTAATGAGTGCTGTTGTAGTCATTATTCTCACTCTTGCTCTATTCAGGTTTCAGTTTATTCGCTGCAGGACCACTTTATAAGTGCATTTTTCCGGAGAATCTGATCACAATTTTCGATGACTCAGGAAATTCTTCGACAACAAATGAAATGTTATGCTGTAACATTTCATTGTCATTTTAAGATTAAGTGAGCCTGTGAAGTGAGAACAATAGCGGACAGATTTTTATCCATCGTACTTGTCATGACAGGGCTGTGCCTTAATCTGAAAGAATCTGCCTCTGCAGATGATGGATTCAGTCCGGACGTCAGCCTGATTCTGGACGGCCACTACCAATCAGAGAAAGGCCTGCTCAGCGAATCTGACAAGGGGTTTGGTCTGGGCCATGTGGAGCTGAGTCTGGAAGCACCGGTGGACGACCTGTTTCTGGCCCGGTTTACCGGTGTTTTTCATCAGCATCATCAGGTTTCAGAATTCGAAATAGAAGAAGCCTTCATTCAACCCCTAGCATTACCAGTCGGTTTCTCTCTGACATAGGTTTTCTGAATGGTCAGCACTCTCATGAAAATTCATTTACCGAGCGCCCTGCTGTATACAGAGCGATGCTGGGTTCTCATTACTTTGACGACGGTATTCGTCTTGGATTGGTAATGCCAACAGATTTTTACTGGTTGCTAGGCTCGGAAATTCTGTCTGGAAAGAAACTTCAGGCCCATGATGTACAAGACTCTGAATCAATAGGCGTCAACACGGCTTTCAGCAAATTTAGCGGTGACTTGAATCTGGAACATCACTGGCAGCTAGGACTGAATCATCTTCATAATATCAACGCTCCTCTCCTGTAATTAATCACAATCATGAAGAGCATAATTCCCATAACCATCAGCACTGCCATAAGGCTGCCTATGTGGGGAAAAATTTATACGGTTTAGATACTGTATGGAAATGGGCACCTGATGGAAACGACAAACACCAGAATCTGACGTTATCTGCGGAATACCTCAGAGCCAGTAATATCAGCGATATGCCTTCAGATAAAGACTCCCAAGAAGGCTGGTATTTAAGCAGTGTTTATCAATTGGCCCCTCAATGGTCCACTGGGTTGCGACATGGTCAATTTTCAGGATTGAATAATAACTACAGTAATCATTCCGAAATATTCCTCAAAGAGACAGAGGTGATGGTTTCATGGAGTTACTTTCACTTCTCCACAATTCGTCTACAGTTTACCCGCCAGCAGGATGAGCGTTTTGAACATACTCTTAACGACATAGTCACCATTCAGTTTGTTATGGCTCTGGGAGCACATCATGCCCACTGATTCCAATATTACCGGTCTGATCGCTGCTTCTCTGATAGTCAGCCTTCCTGTTCAGGCAGAACTTAATATCTTCGCCTGTGAACCAGAGTGGAGTTCGTTGTCAAAACTTCTCGCTCCCGCGGCAAATATCTACACTGCAACTACAGCCTTTCAGGACCCTCATCAGGCACAGAACCATCCCGATCTGATGACTCAAATGCGCAATGCTGATCTGGCTGTTTGTTCCGGAGCCGGACTGGAAACTGACTGGTTGCCTTCACTACAGATAAAATCTGCAAACCCCACAGTGCAGAAAGGTCAGCCAGGGTTATTTCTTGCTGCACAGCAAATTGAGATCATTGAGAGGATTGACCATGCTGACCTCACAATGGGTGATGTACATCCTGACGGAAACCCTCATTTTCATCTTGATCCGTATAGAATTCTCGAAATAGCAAATCAGCTCAGTCAGCGTATGGAAATACTTGATCCGATCGGGGCGGAACAGTACAAAAAAGAGTTCAGGGATTTTTCTATAGACTGGAAAGAAGCCATTAAATTCTGGGAGAGAGAAGCATTGCCGGTAAAAGGCATTCGGGTGATCGGTTATCATTCCAGTTTTAATTATCTGTTTAACTGGCTGGGTATTTCCATGATGGGAGATATAGAACCCAACTCCGAACGTCCCCTTCCGGCTGAACATAAAGCTTCTCTATTGAAATTAATACAGGAAAAAAGAATCGATGCCATAATCTACGCCTCTTATCAGGATAAAACAGATGTAGAATGGCTTGGGAGAACGGCCCGGATTACCGTTATTCGCTTACCTTTCAGAGTAGGAGAGTCAGAAGAAAGTAAAGACCTTTATGGCTTGTATAACAGTATCATTGATAACCTGCTCACCTTTGCTCCAAAAAAATAATCAGTCCGGAACTGATCGTACTCTTATTACCCGTCATTCACCACCTACTTTGATATTTCCCCTACCCCTGCAGCGCAAGGGTTTTGAAATTTGACCACCTTATTGTAAGCATAAACGTACTTCTCCTGATAACGAGTACCCAATCAACCTTTCATGGATATCCATTCATGAAAAACGCAAACAAGAAAAAACCTCACCTTCAGCAGCCGGAGATGACAGGGACAAGCCTCCGTGCATTGATCTTGCTGCTCTCACACTCCCTCTTGAGTCAGGAATAAATTGATTGGTACGTTGACCCTAATATAAAGATAATTGTCGCCTGATTCTCCGAGATGCCAATCACGTGCTTCTCCGTTCCGTTGATCGTCTGCACATAAATGCCATCAAAGCAGCAGAAAATCCATCTGCCCGTTGGGTTCTGGGCTGGCTTTTTCTTCATGTCCGGGAACGTTCGGCTCTGCTTCTTCAACTCATAACGGATTCGATGTTGGATAGCAGCATAGACCATCAGGCAAAGTGTCATCACCATTAACAATGCCTCAATGCGTTCCGGTTTCTTCAGATAGAGGGAAGACACCAGAAAGTCCGGACTTTTTAGAAAGCGAAAGCCTCGTTCAACCTGTTGCTGTGATTTGTACGTCCTCAGTAGTTCAGCGCTGTCCAGTCGAGTAGTATTAATGTCGTTGGTAGCCAGCACAAAACAACCCAGTGATGCTTCGGCATCCTGCCGGGTTTGCACAGCGATCGAGCAACAACTTGTTACGTAATATTCCAGGTGGTCGGGTTCCGCTCCATTAACAGGTCGTCCTTTGCTCTTGTAGCAGGGCTTGGCGATAACCTGAGCCTCAGCCTGACAAAGTTCAGACTGCTTCTGCCATTGCCTAAAGGCTTCCATGGCCTCCCCTTCGCACTGGAACGCTTTTTTGCTCAACTTTTCCAGTCTCTCGCACTCTTTCAGAGACTTTTTCTGCATACGCCTTGTCAGCGTCTTCTGTTCGGTTTCCTGGCGTTGCTGGTTGCGAAACAAAACCCAGCGTTGCTCTACGTTCGCATAATTAGACGACACTTCTGTAGCTTCGTAATGGTCAAACCCCTCCACTGCTTTCATGGTTCGTGAAGGCGCACTCCTTACCAGCTCTTTGGCGGCACCAATATTGAGAGGAACTCTGGAAATAAACAGCTGATCCTGCTGGTCAAGTTCCTGGATTGTCCCTGCCACATACAATGCTGCATCGCCAATAAAATAGCGGGCTTCCAGTGCGGCTTTGAAACTCTTCAAGTGCTTGGAAACCACCTGTTTGAAACTGGTCTTATCAGTCACATTGCCACTGGTTGCTTTCATAAACAACGGGATGCCTGCCCGGTTTTCAGTCAACAGAAGCAATATGGCCTGGTTCAGATCCGGGCGGTGATCCCGGCTGTAACCTTTGCAAAGCCTGATGCAGTTGAGGTCTTCATCGCTCAGATCGCTATCGCTATTATAACGACCATCGACGTGGAAGCCGGTGCCATCAAGGTTCAGCGCGTCGCAAGGCAATTTGAGATGAGTTGCAACCTTGATAGCCAGCTCAAAATAGACTTTACTGACATCCAGATCAAAGAGTTCATCCAGTGCTCTTCCCAGAATCTTGTCGTTTAAATGCTCTGGTTTAATCCCTTCCCTGATCAGTTTGTTGAGAGGTTTATTGGCAAAGAACTGGGGGAACATATGGAGAGATTGCCCCGTAAAGCCGAGGCCATTGAGGATCATGCCGACAATGGCTTCACCGTGGGAGACATTCCATTCATCCGCTACCTTGGGTGCACGTCTGTCAATGTGATCGGCTATGCCCAGCTCTTTGCACATACCTGCCACCAGGCCGAGGTGATCCATGTTCTGAATCTGAGTGCGATATTGAATAGGAGGCATAAGGCTGTTTCCTGATATTTGCTTTTTTGATAAATAGCAGAAATCAGGAAAATGTCAGGTTAGGTGGTGAATGTCGGTTATTACTGTTCCTCAGCTGACTTAATCGGCTATTTAACCGGACACTATTTTTAAATTCTTTGCATCGCATGGAGTTTGCTTTCCCTGCTTTATGGATTGCGTGGTCCACACGGAATGACGGCGAAAAAAATAGAGAATCAATTATCAATTGATGCCGTTTCAACGGCTTAGAACTCTGGTTAATAACAACCGTTCAAGTAGCAAACAGCCATGATAGAGACACGCCATGAGCTGAGAATATTATGGGGAGAGCTTCGGAGTCGCCTTCCTGACCTTAATAAACCCATCCAGGGCAGGAGCCTTTGGCAGAACGTCCTTCATGAGGGCGGAGGTATTCATCAAGAAAGTCACCTGTATTGCAGGAGCCACATCGTACATAGCCATTACAATTAATGATGTCTGCCGTACAGTTCCGAAATCCAGATAAGGTATGCCGACGAATATTGCGTTTTTTGGTTAAGTCGGAGTTGCTCCAGTCACAGTTTGTTTTTTTACACGTACAATCCAGGTCATTCCCTTTCACCGTACATTTAACACACCTTCTCAGTTGTTTACTGAGGAACTTCAACATCTCTTCTTCGTTGCAAAAGAGTATTCCCCGCGCATAGGAAATTTTATCGGTGGTGCTGCAACTATCAAGCGGCAATGTTGATTCGTACCAGGAAGAAAAAAAGTAACCACTGATCTTACAGCTGCATTTTAACTGCCCATCTTCATAACGGCATTGCTGACAATAGGAACGATAGTCGCCAGGGGGAAGATCTTCGGCTGTTTCCAGTGGTGGCGGTATCGGAATATCACGATCCGACTCATCATTCTCTTCAGGCTGAAATTCATTATCGCAGATTAAGGCTCCGTCCACTTCTTTAACAGCAAACTCACTGCAGAGATTCATATCCAGTGTTCGTGGAAACGTTCGATTCTGGAATTTTTTCCCGGGCTTTGAACACTGACACTGGAGTATTGAACCATTAATCTCACAATCGGAGCATTTTTCCTGAAAATTACCCGCAGGAAGAGACTCTTGATAGGTAATCGGTGCAGAGTGAACTGACGAAACCAATAAAAAGGATAGTATTCCAGCACACAACACAGCCAAAACTGCGCTGGTTCGATGATTAACCTGAGCCTGCCTGTTGAATCCCTGAACCATGTGATACCTGTTAGCCGATTGAGGTTTACTCCCAGTCAATCGGCCAACAACGACAAAAATACATGTAGTTTACGGACTATCTTTCTTCACGAGGCTGTTCAGGAAAAAATCAGAAATCAGCTTCACTGACTTCTCCCTGTCCGCCTGCCATGCCCGTGTATGCCTTCCATCAGGTACAATCCAGAGCGATTTAGGCTCCTGGGCTGCGGCAAAAAGTCGTTTACCATGACTGACATCCACGACCCGGTCTGCAGTTCCGTGCACAATCATAACCGGACGGGGTGCAATCCTGCTGATCGCCGAAATAGGCGTTGGTATCTCGGTGTCCAAATCACCCCGTAATTCATAAAATGTCCTTACCAGCTTTGTAAACCAGATCATTTTCGGGATGCCATAATCTCTCTCCCCGGCTTCCAGAATGATGGCATCCAGATCGGTAAATCCTGAATCAAACCAGCCAGCCTTGATATTTTTATTTTCTGCCATAGCCATGACAGCAGTAGAAGCTCCCATGGAGTAACCCACAACACCAATACTCTCTATATGCTGTTGGTCTTTCAGATAGGAAACGGCCGAATGGACATCCTTGCGTTCATGATATCCCATGGAATTGAACTGGCGCTGACTGATACCTGAATGCCTGAGATCTATAAGAACAAGGTTAAATCCCTGATTATGCAGGGCAATAGCATCCCGAAGCGCTTCATGACGGGAAGCATTCCGTCCATGAACCATGACAATACCTGCCTTCTTAAAATCGCCAGGAATAAACCAGCCCTGCAGCGTCAGACCGTCTTCTGTCACCAGGGTAATGTCATCAAACTCCATACCCAGTTCTTCAGGTGTTTTGCAGTAGACGTAATGCTCCAGAGAGCAGCTGCCTGGCGATGGATAGAGCAGTAATGTTGAGTAATACCAGGCTATAGAAGAAACACCGATGATGCCTATGACGAGTAGAGACAGAAGCCCTTTGGAAATTTTTTTTATCATTATAATCTTGAGTAACTTAAAGGGAGTATTCTGTTAGTAGTGTCGCTCTAATTAAACGTCAGATCAATTTTAATTATAAAAAAGCCCGAACATGGATACATGTCGGGCTGATTCGTAAAAAGAGAGATTACTGTTTGATACCTTCCACTTCCAGAGTCAACTCTACATTGGCGGAAGCCGGCCCCAAATTCATCATTTTGAAATCAGCCAGGGCTATAGAAGTTGTTCCGGAGAAACCGGCACGATATCCGCCCCATGGATCTTTCCCTTCACCATGCTTGTTCACATCAATAACAACATCCTTACTGATTCCTTTCATGGTCAGAGTACCATAGAGTTTTGCGGTGTTATCACCCAGGGCTTCCAGTCGGGTACTGACAAAACGTGCTTCCGGAAACTGGCCGGTAGACAGGAAGTCACCACTTCTCAAATGCTTGTCACGCTGGGCATGGTTACTGTTTACTGAGCTGGTTTTAATGGTGACATCTACTTTGGTCGCTTCCGGTTTTGCTGCGTCATAACTGAAAGAACCACCGAAATCATCAAAACGGCCAGTGACGAAACTGTAACCAAGATGGCTTACCTTGAAATTGATGGCTGCATGGGCGCCTTTGGTATCGATAAGATAATCGGCTGCCATAACTGGCAGGGCGAACCCCATAACACCAGCAGTCAGTGCGATTGTCGACAGTGCTTTTTTCATTGTTGTCATTGAATATTTCCTTATGGTGTTCGCTAAGTAAATTATTTTGTAGAGATCATTCTGATCAGCGTTTGATCTTTATCGATAAAATGATGCTTTAAAGCAGCCAGTCCATGTAAACCTGCAAAAATCACTATGGTCCATGCCAGATAAAAATGAATCTCACCAGCCAGATCTTCCTGACCATCAATTCCTGAAACCAGGGCCGGGACATTGAACAGGCCAAAAAAACTGATGGGACGACCGTCGGCCGTAGTAATCAGATAACCACTGACCATCACTGCCAGAATCAACCCGTACAGCAAATAATGAGCAATGGACGCCAGTCGTACAGTCAGGGCATTGTGCCCTGGTAATGAGGCAAGCTTCGGGTTAACTGTCTTCCAGAGCAAACGCAGAAGCGTTACTGCAAACAGCGTCAGGCCAACACTCATATGCCAACCAGGTAACACCTGATAAAGAGCATCATAATAAGTCAGTGTCATCATATAGAGACCAACACCAAAGAGGCTGAAAACGGTCAGGGCACTAAGCCAGTGAAACAGCATACTGATTCTGCCATAACCCGTTTTACTATTTCTCCAGACGCTCATTTTTTCACTCTCCCACCTGCCTTTCTAATAGAGTAAATGAAGCGTTAGTTCAAGAAAAACGGAGTTTTTGCATTGTATCAATCTAAAAAATCGAACATATGGTGAAATAGAAAAGAACCGGTCAGTAAACAGTCAATAAAGCCAGCCTCGTATTGCTACTCAAGAGATGGAGGAATTTGGGTGAAGCAGGATGTCATACCAGGAATCAATAAAACTTCTTATAGAATTTCTTTGCCTGTTTTTCTCAGGCATGAAGTCTGCTTTCCCTACGATCTGGATTCCGTGGTCCCCATGGAATGACTGTGACAATAACAGAGCAAGTGGTTATTCCGTCTACAGATCCAACGATCGTTTGTTATCAAAGGCGTTAAATGAATGTCACATTGTATGCGGTTGTTCCGGCAGAGATTGCCCTTGTGCTTCTTCCCCATCTTCGTTAAGGGCTGCGGCAGCTTCCGGTGAGCAGGAAGCACAAAAATCCTGGTTACAGGAAGAACAGTGCAAAACGAATACTTTCAGTTTTTCAAGCGTCAGAGAATCTTCAGTGGTTGTCGCGGAGCAGGTGATTAACTGTTCGCACTGATCACACCGGATTCCCCCGGAATACTCTGGAAACTGTTCAATCAGCTGCCCTGCACGAATAACCTTATGATCATTGCCGTGGTGTTTCAGACAGTGTCTGGATTGACACTTCTTGCAGCGGAAAAAACCCGTTGCTGACTGATTTCTTGTATCGCTGGTATCCAGACAATAATCGCAAGAGTACATCAGTATGGGTACAGCATCATTGCCTATAGAATATTTGATTTTCTGTTTGCACATACTACAGTTAAATTTCCCCTGATGACTTCCATTTTCTACTGTGCATTCCAGCCGCAAATCCCAAGCCGTTATCTGCCTCAGCCGATGTTCATGATCTGACTCCACACCTGATTCTTCAATACTATCCGCTATATTCTGCAATACATCACTTTCAAAAACCGGAGCCATGTCAGGTAGAGGACAACGCGGGCAATAGCGTCTCTGCTTGTTCAGCACCTGGTAAAGAAATGATGGCTTTTGATTTGTATCAGGAGAAGGACACAATATGTTATTGCACTTCATGAAAGAAGGAACAGGCTCATAACTCTGGGCCCATTTCAAAAAAGGCAGTTTTATACAGGTTTCTCCCGTTACCCTTGAATCAAGAAACACAGATCGTCTTCTGGCTGAAAAGTCAGAAGCAAGTCGAGCCTGAAGTTTTACCAGTGTCTGCAACCAGGACTCCGTATAAATAGCATCGTCGGGAACCGTATCCATGTATTGCCTGGTTGTCGTTAACAAATAGGGTGCAGCTGCTGTGCTTTGTGCCCGATGTTTATGAGCCAGATAAACCAGCATTTTTTTATCAAACAGGTAATTCCCATTTGTTACTTCGATGGGGATACTGTGAATGGTTCGACTGTCTCCCAAAGCCCGCCGTCCAAAAAGAGCACTGGAAATATCAGCAAACAGTGGATGAAGGTTTGCCAGCTCTGCCACTATAACTGAACTGCCTGTTGTCACATAAAGGGCTGAAAACAGTTTTCCCACGGTGAGACCACTGATGTCAGGCAGCCTCTGGTTTCCACCTCTGGTGGTATAAGCTGAGCTTTTGGGTATTTCAACATCCAGAAGGTAAGAGAGCGTTTCTTTCTCGGGTTCTTTTATCCAGTCAAAAATCGGAGTAATTTCATACGCTGGCAGTGAATCCAGCGCCTTTGAATAAGCCTGTATGAGTTTTTCCCGGTGTTCCATATAGGTTTTCAGGAATTTTACAAGGTCATCTCCATGACTCTGAAACAGGTAACGTAGATTTCTAGACTGGGCTGCCGGACTGTTGTGGAACCATAACAGCACCTGCCCCATTGACTGAGCTCCAACATCCAGGGTTGCGATTTTGAGTTCAAAATCACCGCTGAATACCTGTTTTACATTTCGATTGTCGGTACTGGTTAATGCACTTCTGTCCATAAAAAAATGAACCAGTTTGGCCATTATGTATTGTTTATGAGTTAACCAGGGGAAGCAACTAACGGCTGTTCGGCTATGGTAGTACCAGGCTTCTCTCAGGTACCGATTGTTCTCATAATCTGTACCTGTAATAGCTCCACCCAGACTGAATTCGTCCAGCTTATCGGCTTTGTTAATAGCGTGGAGGGCAGTAATAATACGGCCAATACCAGGGCGATATTTTGTAAAGGCACGGGGTATGCCCAATGGTACATCGTCAACGTCAACACCCATGGCAAATAAAAACATATCCCTTTCAAAGCCACTCAAACCATTGGCCAACCGTCCTTCAACAAGTACTTGATCATTAGAAGAGAGCCTTTCCTTGAAGACTTCATTTATTTTCCTAACCTTTGGAACCACAATAGCTGCAGCGCCTTGATGCCTCCCTCCCTGACCAGACACGGATTGGTAATAACTGCGCCCTTGGGAATAAGCTCTATGATCAGAACTTCCTCTACCTCTATCAAAACGAAACCCACTGTTTCTACCTTCAGGTCGATCTGCTGCCTGAAAAATACCGGGAATGTCTTGAGATAATTTCTTTCTATGTTTACGGAATATATGCAGGCTAATGCCATTACTCCGGCTGACAGCCATGGCTTCAATCCAGTTCTGTTCAAGCCCGGACACCGGTGATGGCAGTCGGCCACAACCTCTCTGTAAACTCTGAAAATCTTCCGGTGCGATGGTTGGAAAAAAGTCAGGATCTTCCAGTTCAATCTCCAGTCTTTCTGCCGCCAGAGCTCTGCATTGTTCGTCAAAATCTTGCTGGGTGATTTCCTTTATTGAACCATCCCCTGCCTGATAGATATAAACCCATCGTCCATTTTTATAATGACGCCCTAACAGCCGGTACATGGAGGCCAGCAGAATGGCAACTGGTTCTGAGAGTTCGGTATTCAGCGCCGGAGAGAACTCCTGTGTTTTTTTCTGAAAACAGAGTTGCGTCAAAACTGACGAATAACTCCATGGGATCGGTATGGTTACATTGTGCACCTGCTGGCTGTAAACCACAGACATAACCTGAAGGCGTGGTAATCAGGCCAACGGATTCATCATCAATGCCAAACCACCAGAAGTCAGAAAATTTATTATTAAAAACAAGGACTGGGTTATTTAATTCGGATTGAGGAAGCTCGACTTCAGGAAACAGGTTGTCTTCAATGAACCTTGGCAAAACAGCATCAGTGCTGTTTTCAGGCTCCAATAATTCCTGCTCGGGGAGTTGATAAAACCTTTCAGGGTTTCTCAGCGGAACGGGGTGTTGACCGGCTGCCGATTTTGATCTCAGGTGCTGCATCTGCATCAGCTGGTGTATATCCAGAACAATGCCAGCTAACCCTTGCGCCTGCGCCTGAAAAGAACACAAAGCAAGTGCTATAACAGTGAATACTGCCAGAATGTACAGGGTTGAATATTCGCGGTTGTTCATTTGAATACCCCTCCGGCAGCAGAAGGAATAGTTCAGAATGATCATGATTGCAACTTAACGATTTATTCGGTTTAGCTGCCTACAACTGCCGCATTCCCCGAAGACGTTCATTTCGTCGCCGCAATAATTCCAGTACCAAGGCAGAATAAAGAAATAACAGTGTGACCATATCCACTTCATCAAAGGAAACAATACCACTCAATAAATAGAGCTCCCAGTACGCTGAGATAAACTATCAAGATGTTGAAAGGGCCGGTGGTTGCTGCATACTCACACCTTCAATGGAAACGGCTATAGACTCAGCTGGTACCAATATTAATGGTGCCTTTTTCAGTGGCAAGCTTTAAGTTCCATTTTTTTTCCGATACAATCAATTAGGTTATGACAGGAATTATTATGGATCGTGCAGGACCATCAGGCATTCATCCTCCACAAGAATCTCCCCGAAAAAGAACTCGCCCGCCAGATACTGAAGAAGCTTCAACAGTATCTTCCAGCAAACGAGTTAAGAGTTTGGTGGCCAGTAAAAGAACAGTTCGAGGATCTAGGAGAAGGCCTGCACAATCTAGCCCTGCCCGTTCCAGAGATATTCACCCTACCAGCAGCATCCCGGCTTCGCCCCAGATCACACTGGAACTGATATTTACCGGATTTTCCTCCCAGCAACTTAAGGGAAAGGTTGAAAATGAACTGGATCTTTGCCGTACACATAATGACACTCTGACAAAAGCTGTCTCGCACCTTAATGGCAATTTTCCCAATAAGAGAACCGGGTGTTGTAACAGCGTAATGCTGTTCGATTATATTGAACGGCTAAAATTGGTGGAAGATGATGAACTCTACCGCTTTATGCCATTGGAAACAGTCATTCAAAAAGCAGAGAGTAACCCAGCTATTCTGGATTCATTTTTCGTAGCATGGTGGGAGAGTGGCCGTACATTCCAGAAATGTTATCACTTTCTGAAGAATAAATTGCAGTCCCTTAAAAGTAGTCCCGATAATACCTGGCATCCGGTGGATATACTCCACCTATCTCCAAGCCTGAAACGGAAGTTGCAGGCCCCTGCTGAAGACGAACTCGATAAGTTGTATAAATGCCTGTTAGAGAAAAAAGTTAACGAGACTGGTCGTTTACTACTCTATGCTCATGAACAGAATAGGGCATTGGAATTATATCTCCAGGGTAAACTGCTGACGGGATTATCAATTCAGGCAATTTCTGCCACGCTGAATAATGCTCATATGCCAGCACGTATTTGCCGATCAGTTCGCTGGAATCTAAAGGATATATTTTGCTGGTTGGAACCACGTCTGAATATTGCATCACCAGCCTATGAGGCGCTGCTGAAGCATATTCCCCTGACCGGTTTGGCCAAATTTAAAAGCAGCGACGATAACTATGACTTCTATGTGGCCTGCGCCATTCGTAACTGGGTAAGAAAAAATGACAGATTGACTAACATCGTGCAGTACTTCTCTGAGCGCCAACTGATGCTGCCGGAAGGGGCGCAAGCCTGGGAATCAAAAGTTTTTGGTTCGGTGATTGCCGGGCATTTTGATGTTCAGACGTTTTTTCCTACTTCTCTGGAGGTTATCGCTGCGGATTATAAATCAGCGGTAGATAGCACTCGTCGTCAGCAAATGGGGTTTGAACTGTTAACCAGAGCCTGTGCTGGAGAGACAAGAGCTCTGTGGCATTACATCGATTGCAGAATATTTATGGGAGAGGAGGAAGGGGAGGAGCGTCTCCGACAGCAGCCGAGTGACGAGCACAGCAGTAGACAAAGAACCTGCGTAGCAATCGCCTGGAAGTTAAACCAGCAGGGTATACCTCTGGAGGATGACACCCAGCAACGATGGACAGGAGAACGGGTGAATCAATATTTTTCCGACTGAAGTGCGCAATATAAAAACTAATATTGAATCATCATTAAAAAATGTCACTGCCAGTCTGATTTAAAGTGAAAAGGGTTGAATATTCTCCGTTGTTCATTTGCCCCCCTCCGGCAGCAGAAGGAATAGTTCAGAATGATCATGATTACAATATAACGATTTATTCAGTTCAGTTGCCTGCAGCTAACTACAACTGTCTCATTCCCCGAAGCCGTTCATTTCGTCGCCGCAATAATTCCAGTATCAGCAGCATCAGGGCAGAACAGAGAATCAACAGTGTGGCTACAGCCAGTATGGTTGGACTGATTTGTTCACGGATGCCAGACCACATCTGCCTGGGCACCGTTCTTTGTTCCGGTCCGGAAAGAAACAGGGCAACAACCACTTCATCAAAAGAGGTGATAAAAGCAAAAAGCCCCCCGGAAATGACACCGGGGCGTATCAGGGGGAACACCACTTTTCTGAAAGCCGTAAAGGGTGTCGCCCCCAAATTTTCTGCAGCCCTGATCAGGCTCCGGTCAAAACCGGACAGTGTTGCAGTAACGGTTATGACGACAAATGGTATACCCAGCGCTGCATGAGCAAGAATCATGGCGGTAAAGGTTTGCCCCAACCCCAACCGGCTGTAGAAAAAATACATTCCAGCGGCAGAAATAATCACGGGAACGATCATCGGGGAAATCAATAACGCCATGATCCCATCACGCCAGGGCATATGACTGCTGGCCAACCCCATGGCCGCCAGCGTTCCCAGCGTTGTGGCCAGAAGAGTCGCCAGGCAGGCAATGATAAAACTGTTCAGTAAAGAGTTCAGCCATTTCGAACTGTGTAATATATCCAGATACCAGCGTGTTGAATAAGCATCAGGAGAAAGATTCAACATGCCTTCGGTAAAGGTAAAATAGGGCTCCGAATTAAACGACAGCGGTATTATTACAAAAACAGGAATCACCAGAAACAGCAACACAGCCCAGGCCGTGATTCGAATACCCGCAAGCCCTGCTTTTTCAGAATTTAATCGGTTACCCCAACCTGTCATGAATCACCCTATCTTCAGATTACTGATACCGATAAACCGGTTGTAAGCCAGATATATCAGTACGACCATGATCAACAGAATACCGCCCAGGGCTGACGCCAACCCCCAGTTCAGGGAGGTTTGCATATGATAAGCAATAAAGTTGCTAATCATCTGACCATTGCTGCCACCCACCAGAGCCGGTGTAATATAAAATCCGATGGCAAGAATAAAGACCAGAATGGAGCCTGCGCCCACACCAGGTAGTGTTTGTGGAAAATACACTTTCAGGAAAGCATAAAATGGCTTGGCTCCCATGGAACGGGCCGCCTTCATATAAGTCGGAGGTATATTTTTCATGACGCTGTACAGCGGCAAAATCATAAATGGCAGGAGAATATGAGTCATGGCAATGACGGTACCCGTCATATTGTGCATCATTTCAAGACGCTCACTGATTATTCCCAGATACATAAGCAGATCGTTAATGACGCCTTCATTTTGTAATAACACAATCCAGGCCGTGGTCCGAACCAGTAATGAAGTCCAGAACGGTAATAACACCAGAATAAGCAGTAGGTTGGCTTTTTTCTCGGGTAAATGAGCAAGATACCAGGCCAGTGGGTAGCCCAGAAGAAAACAGACAAAGGTGATAATAAGAGTAATACCCAAGGTCTTGGCAAACAGGCCAAGATAAATCTGGCGGCTTTCCGGTTGTGACACCACTGCACCGCTGGCATCAATTTTCAAATCCAGAGCGGCCAGATAACTGGTGAAACTATACGGGTTGCCCAATACCTTTATGGCCATGAAGGTTTCAGGCTTCGACCATTTACCGGAAATATCCACCATAGCCGATGACCAAAGCACTGGCTGTTCAATACGTTTGAGCTTTCTGGCCGTTCTCATCAGCAGGCTGCGCATGCCGCTGTTTTGGCTGTTCAGACGACTGGCCACCCTGCCAATCTGCTTGTTAGCACCGAGTACTTTCAACTCTTTCGCCAGAATTTTATAGGTTCCTTCATTGGGTGGTGCAGCACTGTCCCACTCCTGCAACAAAGCCACTGTACCCGGAAGATTGCTGGCAATCAGATCGTTATGAACACTGCGGTAAAGCATTTCCAGAATAGGCAGTACAAAGGTGACAGAGATAAAAACAATCAGCGGCAAAACCAGCAGCAATGCTTTCATTCGCTGTCGTTTTTCCACTCGATGCAATTGTGCTTTTATATCACTGGTGTCAGGGGAATTACTCTTTATCAGCTGGCTGACATCTCCCAGAGTCGCATGATTCAGCATGTATTCTCATCCCTGCTGCTATTTGGTTTTCACTTGTTGGCTGCTTCAGTTCAGACCGCTTCAAGGGCGTGACAATCAACAGATTTCCATCCGACTTTTATTGTCTGTCCAATGACCATGTTTCTTGTGTCGGATGTGTTCGGTGTTTTTACAACAAAGTCATTCTGGCCCAGTAAATCCAGACGTGTACGAAGGTGATCTCCGTGATAGATCAGATCAACTATTTTTGCATCAAAACAATTATCAAATGCTTCAGGGGATGGATTAATAACGATTCGTTCGGGCCTTACAGAGAGCGTTGTGTTGTCACCGGCACGTGAAACATTCACAGGTGTCGCGTTCACCATAAGATTTTCACTGGCAGCTATATTGACGACACAGCATTTATCAGCAATGGCCTGAACCCGCCCCTGGAGTTTATTATTTTCTCCAATAAAACTTGCTACAAACTGATTGGCAGGACGTTCATACAATTCAGCCGGAGGCGCTATCTGTTGCACAATACCTTCATTAAAAACAGCAATACGGTCTGACATGGTCAGGGCTTCGGACTGATCATGGGTGACATACAAAACGGTAATCCCAAGCCGTTCATGCAGCTGTTTTATTTCATACTGCATCTGTTCCCTGAGCTGTTTATCCAGAGCTCCCAGGGGTTCATCCATCAATATCAGTTTGGGCTCAAAAATCAGTGCCCGGGCAAGGGCAACCCGCTGCTGCTGCCCACCGGAAAGTTGTGCCGGTCGACGATGGCCCATATCCTGAAGCTCAACCATTGCCAGGGATTTTTCAACTTTTTGGGCAATATCCTCTTTGGCCAGCTTGCGAACCGTCAATGGAAATGCCAGATTTTCGGCAATGGTCATATGGGGAAACAGGGCATAGTTCTGAAAAACCATACCAATATCCCGTTTATGGGCTGCAAGCTTATTAACGGCCTGCCCATCAATATAAATCTCACCTTCTGTGGCCGTTTCAAAACCGGCAAGAATCATAAGACAGGTAGTTTTCCCGGAACCGGACGGCCCCAGCATAGTGACGAATTCTCCCTGGCGAATATCCAGGTTGAAGTTCTTAACGACTAATACTTCTCCATCGTAGCTTTTCTGAACATTTTTAAAGCGGACAAAAGCTTCTTCGGAATGAACCATAATCGCTATCAGTAGTTATTTATTGCCGTGACAAAAATAGTAGAGCTTCTGCACACGACAATAAGTTATAGAATAAAAAAACCGGGTTCCAGGAGGGACTGTATACCCGGCAAGGAGCAAAATCAGAGATTAAAACGGCTCAGGTCAGGGCGGGTTTCAATAGACCGCTCAACCAGATCAATAACATACTGGCGCTCTTCACCTTCAAGAGGCATTCTTGGCATTCTGACCATTTCTGATCCTCTGCCACAAACCTGCTCTGCCAGCTTGATGCATTGAACGAGCGTAGGAATAGTATCCAGACGCAGTAAAGGCAGGAACCAGCGATAGATTTCTTTGGCCTCTTCGTAACGACCTTCAGAAGCCAGTTTGAAAATAGCCACTGACTCTTTTGGAAACGCATTGGTGAGTCCGGAAATCCAGCCGGTAGCACCCAGCATTAATGATTCAAGAGCAATATCGTCTACTCCACAATAAACGACAAAGCGATCATTAAACCGGTTGTACAATTCTGAAATACGTCTTGTATCAGTGGTTGATTCCTTGATAGCAACAATATTCTGCAACTCGGAAAGCACAGCCATGGAATCCAGATCCAGGTCAACACCATAGGTCACCGGGTTGTTATACACCATAATCGGTGTATCCGGATTTTCTCCGGCTACTGCCTGAAAATGACAAATAGTCTCAGGCAGTGTTGAACGGTAAACCATGCCGGGTAGCAGCATAACACCATCAACACCTATCTCGGTGACATCACTGACATACTGGCTGGCCTGGCGGGTAGTAGTTTCAGCACAACCAGTAATCAAAGGTACACGACCATTGATTACTTCTTTCGCGGCAGTAATAACAGCACGCTTTTCTTCAGCCTGAAGAGAACAGTTTTCGCCCACAGTACCCAAGGCAATTACGCCATCGACACCGTCTTTAATCAGGCCGTCGATCACGGTCTGGGTTGCATCCATATTAATGGATTCATCGGCATTAAACTGGGTGGTAACAGCTGGATAAACACCTTGCCAGTTTACTTCTATGGTCATTGAAACGCTTCCTCATTGATATTTTTGTTTATTTATCCGGACAGCCAGATTCTATTATCTGGCTACCCAGGTATTGAATTCTTCGTTGAGCTCATCGGCATAGTCAGCCCACCATTCATCATCAAACATAAAGGCTGTTTTGAAATTATCCGGAGCAGTGGGTAATGAACGAGCCAGTTCAGCATCAATCAGCTTGCTGGATGAAATTCGACTTGGCCCATAAGCAACATACTTTGCCTGCTCTGCCAACGGTACTGTACCCGAAGTAAACAGAACAAAATCTTGGGCTGCCTTCAGATTTTTACTGCCTTTTGGGATGGCCCAGCCATTAAGATAACCAATCTGGTGATCCCAGATTATTTCAAAGGGCTTACCTTCTTTTTTCTGGGCATTGTGTATACGACCATTAAATGCAGAGGTCATCACCACTTCACCATCAGCCAGTAACTGTGGCGGCTGGGAACCCGCAGACCACCAGACAACGCTGTCTTTAATCGAGTTCAGTTTGCTGAAAGCACGATCCCGTCCGGCTCTGGTTTCCAGAGTCGTATACACCTTATCCGGCGCGACGCCATCAGCAATAAGAGCCCATTCCAGATTACCCTGGGGTTGTTTCTGCAGTGCCCTGCGGCCTGGAAAGCTTTTTATATCAAATAAATCTTCCAGCCTGCTGGGTGCTGCCTGTCCTGAAAAACGACTTTTGTCATAAGCAAGAATATTGGATACAACAATACTGGCCACTGCACATTCATGGATGGCACCCGGCACAAAATCATCTGCAGCAGGCGTACCATCATCACCCGGTAGCAGGGTTGCAGGGTTCAATGGTTCCAAAAGACCTTCTGCACATCCACGAACAATATCCGGCTTATCAAGTGACACCAGATCCCAGTAAACATTACCCGATTCCACCTGTGCTTTAATTTCGGCAAGGCCACCACTGAAATCTTCAGATATCAATTCGATACCCGTTTTTTTCGCAAAAGGCTTGTGATAAGCCTGCACCTGACTCTCAGTAAACGCTCCACCCCAGGACACCACTGTCAGCTTTTGTTTTGCCTGAACAGGCAGGGAAAGGCCAACACTGATAGCAACGATAGAGGCGGCAGAAGAAAGAGCAACAAATGATTTATTCATGAATTCTGTAACCTTATTATTGTTTTATTTCAAAGCTACATCTAATGATTTATGTATATTGTATACAATATTAAATGTCAGATGCAAATCTTCTCAACCTGAATGGGTGTAAATCAACAGCTGGAGGCTTATCCATCACCAGATCCCGAACCAGTTCTCCGGTGATGGCTGCCTGAGTCAAACCAAGGTGTTGATGTCCCAGGGCAAAATAGACGTTGTTGTTTTTTACCGAACGATCGATCACTGGCAGTGAATCAGGAAAGGAAGGTCGATAGCCCATCCAGGGGCGGGCATTCTCTGCAGGCAGCTCACCAATCAGTGCACTGGCATGATCCAGCAGCATTTCAGCACGAGCCATATTGGGCGGAAGATCAAGTCCGCCAAACTCCACCGTTCCAGCCAATCGCAAGCCTTCTGACATAGGCGTCATGATAAACTTTCTTTCCGCTGAACTGACCGGCATAGAAAGACGACTCTGTAAATCCGGTACCATTAAATGGTAGCCTCGCTCGGTATCGAGGGGCACAGAAATGCCTTCTGTCTGCTTAATCAGAGATTTCGAAAATGCACCCGCAGAAACAATGATACGCTGTGCTGTGATCACCTGCCCTTCAACAGAAACCTGACGACTCTTGCCTTCTTTATTAATAACACTGGCATCACCACGGACAAATTCTCCACCCTGAGAGATAAACCACTCAAAAAGATGTGTCACCAGTTGTTGAGGATTGATGGTATGCCAGGTATCCGGAAAGAATACTCCCGCTTCAACAGACTCCGAGATAGCAGGTTCTTTTTCCCTGACGCCATGGCCGGAAAGGTATTCCAGACTGACACCCAGGTCTGACATCTGGTCGAATATTTTATGATCCGCTAACCGATTGTTTTTATTTTCATAGATCAGCATTGAACCTTTTTTCTGTACAAGATGCTGACTCCCGGTCATTTCCAGTAAGCGTGACCACGAAGGCAGCGATGCTTTATTCAAGCTGGCCAGCGCTTCAGCACTGGAACGAAAAGCAAAAGGACGAGCCTGCCAAAGGAACCTTAACAACCAGGGCATAATTTTAGGAAAGTAGGGCCAGCGTATAGAAACTGGGCCACTGGAATTGAACAGCATGCCGGGGATTTTAGGCAATAAGCCCGGTGAAGAAAGCGGAAGAACCTGTTCACAGGCAAAATGACCGGCATTACCAGATGACGTACCGGTACCCGGCGGATTACGATCAATCAGGGTTACCTTAAACCCTGACTCTCGCAGATAGCAGGCACAGCTGACACCTATGATACCGGCACCAATAATAATGATGTCTGACTTGTTATTATTCATCTTCGGCATACCCTGCACGATTGATCTGTCTTTACTAATTGTATATTGTATACATATTGAATTGGCAGCAAAACCTCCGTATAACAGTTTCAACAATAACAAGATGCTTTGGAGACATGATGCGGGAAGGTTCTTTTTTTTGCATTGACTCACACACCTGTGGCAATCCGGTTCGATTGATCGCAGGCGGCTATCCTGACCTGAAAGGTCAGACCATGAGCGAAAAACGACAGGATTTTCTTAAAAATCATGACTGGATTCGTCAAGCTTTGATGTTTGAGCCCCGCGGCCACTCCATGATGTCCGGTTCCATTGTCTACCCTCCCTGCAGCAGTGATGCGGATGCTTCCATTTTATTCGTTGAAACCAGCGGCTGTCTGCCTATGTGCGGCCATGGCACCATAGGTACTGTGACGGCAGCATTGGAACACGGACTGATAAAACCTAAAAGAGACGGACAGTTAATTCTGGATGTTCCAGCTGGTCAGATTCGAATTGAATATTCACAAGTCGGCAGTCGCATAGAACATGTCCGGATTTATAACATCGCTTCCTATCTTGCCCACAAAGATATCACTATCGAAGTTCCGGGACTCGGCGAACTAACACTGGATGTCGCCTATGGCGGGAATTTCTACGCCATTGTTGATCCCCAGAAAAACTTCAAGGGTCTGGAGAACTTCAGTGCCGATCAGGTTCTCCAGTACAGCCCTGTTATTCGAAAAATAATGTCGGAAACGGTCAGTTGCGTGCACCCTGAAGATGAGACCGTTTGTGGTGTCAGCCATGTTCTCTGGACTGGGGCTCCCATTCAGCCTGACTCTACCGCCAGAAATGCGGTTTTCTATGGTGACCGCGCCATTGACCGCTCACCCTGCGGCACCGGCACCAGCGCAAGAATGGCGCAGTGGGTGGCCAGGGGCCGATTGCGCGAAGGTGATGATTTTATTCATGAATCCATCATTGGCAGCCAGTTCAGGGGGCGAGTCGAGTCTTTATGCAAGGTGGGAGAATATGACGCCATTCGTCCCAGTATTCAGGGCTGGGCCAAAGTAACAGGACACAATACGATCTGGGTAGACTCAGATGACCCCTACGCCCACGGCTTTGAAGTTAAGTAGGTAACGATTGTTTCGCGAGATTCTGGCAAGAGATTTTTTATCTTTCAATGCCATTAATAAAGGATTAGTACAATGACATTACCAATACGGGTAACAGGGTCAGCCCTGATCGCCGGTGAATTTCAATCCGGTACTTCCGATGCTTTTCAAGCAATCAATGCTGCTACCGGAGAACATCTGCAGGAAAAATTTCCAGAAAATGGCCTGCCCGAGATTCGTCAGGCCGCTGCTGCAGCGCAGAGAGCATTCAGCAGCTACAGAGCGTTAAGTGATCTGCAGAGAAGCCAGTTCATTGAGCAGATTGCCAGCGAACTGGAATCATTAAAAGACGCTATCGTCGCCCGGGGTACTTTAGAAACAGGACTTCCTGAAGGCAGATTGCAAGGTGAACTGGGTCGAACAACAGGACAGCTTCGATCTTTCGCCAATCTTCTGAAAGAAGGCAGCTGGGTCCGGGCCGTTATAGAAACGGCACAGCCTGACCGCGCTCCTCTGCCTAAACCCGATGTACGTTCTTTCTCCATTCCTCTCGGGCCTGTGGCTATTTTTGGTGCCAGTAATTTCCCGCTGGCATTTTCTGTACTGGGTGGTGATACCGCATCAGCACTGGCGGCTGGCTGTCCGGTTATTTTCAAAGGGCATCCGGCTCATCCCGGCACTTCCGAGCTGGCTGCAAGAGCAGTAGCAAACGCCATTACTGCCTGTGAGCTCGATGCGGGTGTCTTCTCTTTACTGCAGGGAACCACTCATACCCTGGGCTCCGAACTGGTTAAACATCCGGACATCAAAGCGGTTGGTTTTACTGGTTCTCTGGGCGCAGGCAGGGCATTGTTTGATCAGGCACAGCAACGACCTGAACCCATTCCATTCTTTGGCGAACTGGGCTCTACAAACCCTGTATTTATTCTGCCGGAAACTCTGGCAGAATCCGCTGACAAAATCGCCACCGGGTTTGTCGGATCTCTGTCTCTGTTTGCCGGGCAATTTTGTACCACTCCCGGGCTGGCCATTGTCTGTGAAGACGATTCCCTGCAGACATTTGTCGATGTCTGTCAGGCCACAGTGGCCAAGGTTCCACCCCAGGTTATGTTAACCAGTGGCATTCTTGGAAACTATAACCAGGGTGTTGCCAGGCTGGAATCCCACAGCACAGTAAAAACAATCAGTGAAGGTTTGACTGAAGAGAACAGAGCCACCACTAAGCTATGCCGGGTGAAAGCTTCAGACTGGCTGGCAAATCCGCTACTGGAAGAGGAAATTTTTGGTCCTTCTTCTTTATTGGTTGTCTGCCAGAATAAGAATGAAATGCTGGATGTTGCCAAACGCCTTGCCGGACACCTCACTGCAACCATTCATTGTAAAAATGATGATGTGGAATTTGCCGGTACACTGGCTCAGGAACTGGAACTTCATGTTGGCCGTATACTGTTTAACGGCTACCCTACTGGTGTTGAAGTCTGTGCTGCCATGCACCATGGTGGCCCATGGCCTGCGTCTACAGACAGTCGCTCAACATCTGTTGGTACCCGAGCGATAGAGCGGTTTACCCGTCCTGTCTGCTATCAGGATATGCCTGATGCACTATTACCTGATGCACTGAAAAATGCGAACGCCCTTGAATTGTCCAGACTGGTTGATGGGCAGATAACCCAATCAGCACTGGGGCACGCGGTTCAGGGAGACTGAGTATTTCAGGTTACCTGCTTTCATCACCGAAGGCAGGTAACCTGATATTTTCCCGATAAATCTGTGAACAGGATACAATCTGGATGCATCTTGTGTAAGAATTGTGACACTGTTGACTGTTCTCGCTCAGAGGCAGATCCAGATCACCATAACATCATCCGACTATCGGATTTCTGAACTGCCAGGGTAGGCGAATACAGACGCTTTAAACATATGTCAAAGTCAAAATTTGTTCACAAAACCATAACTCAAACACTCCTGGAAGCTATTCGCAAACGGATACTGACGGGGGAATTGAAAGCAGGAATGTCGCTGAAGCAGGATGCCTTGGCCAAATTCTATGGTGTCAGTCGTATACCAGTGCGTGAAGCTCTTCTACAGCTTGAGTCCGAAGGACTGGTTGAGTTCGAAGCGCACAAAGGTGCTTATGTCACAGAACTTTCTGTGTCCCGGATTAATGAGCTCTTCCAGCTCAGGGCCTTGATAGAAACGCATATTCTGAGCCTGGCCATTGATAATATGACAGAGGACGACTACCTCACGGCCAAAGACTGCCTCGACAGTTTCGATGTAGCTCTTGAATCCGGCACTAACATTGAAAACTGGAGCGACATGAATTATGCCTTTCATGAAGCTTTATACCATCCGGCCAATCAGCCTGAAACCATGAAAATTGTCAGCTCACTGAACACCCGTTGTGATCGCTATATCAGGGTTCAACTGTTGTTTACGGAAGGTGTAGAAAAGGCTGAAGAAGAACACAGACAACTTCTGGAAGCGTATAAAAACAGAGATAAGCGCGAAGCCAAAAAAATTCTCAAAAAGCATATTCTTGAAGCAGCAGGATCGATTATCAATCTGTTACCTGATATGAAATAACCCTGCTTCCAGCTAGGAGCCTGACCGAGAATAGGCTTATCTGTTAAGATAGGCCTCAAATCTTGATTCTAATAATGCCAAATGTTGCCACCACTAAAATTTAAGGACAGCCCTGTTGAATTTAATCAGCACTTGCTGTTTCCGACCAATATTTTTGATCTACTTCCCAAGCAGCATGACTGCTATGTCTATGAAACTATTTTTCAGTACATAGATACCTCTGAAGTTGAGAGCAAGTACCATCATCTCGGCCAACATGCCTATCCTCCCAAGCTGATCATTTCCATCCTGATCTACGCCTATAGCCATGGTGTGTTCAGCTCTCGTGAAATTGAAAAGCGATGCCGACAGGACCTGGCTTTCATGTACATCGCCCAAATGAACTGCCCTAATTTCAGGGTTCTGGGCGACTTCCGTAAAGATCACCTGACATTCTTCCATGATTGCTTTAAGCAAAGTGTCAAACTCGCTCTGGAGCTTAAAATGGCCTCTCTTGGCCATATCAGTCTTGACGGGTCTAAATTCAAAGCCAGTACGTCAAAGCACAAAGCCATGAGCTATGGTCGACTTAAGGCTAAAGAAGCAGAACTGAGTGCTGAGATTGATGATCTGATCAATAAAGCCCGCCAGTGTGATCAGGAAGAAGACGACACTTATCAGGAGGCTAATGGCTGCAGTATTCCTGAAGACTTGCAATTCAAACAAGAGCGTCTCGAGAAAATTAAGAAAGCCAAAAAGGCGCTTGAAGAGCGTGAAGAAACGCTTAATCCGGGCGAACTGATAGACGACAAAAAACAAATCAGCTTTTCAGATCATGACGCCCGGATCATGAGCAGAAAAGGACACAGTGAATACAGCTACAACGCACAAATCAGCGTTGATAAAGATAACCAAATTATCGTTGGCCAACACGTCAGCCAGAGCGCGAATGATTTACAGGAAGTAGAGCCAGCCCTGGCGGCATTATCCGAGACCACCGAGGGTGAAACTGTGGATAAGATGAGCTTGGACAATGGCTACAATTCGGGCTCAAATCTACAGACCCTGGACGAGAGTGGTATTGATGCCTATGTCGCCACGGACCGTCAGGAAAAGGCCGCAGGGACAGGCCTTGAAAATTCTGACCGGAAGTTTGTCAAAGCCGATTTTACTTACGATGCCGACGCGGATGTATTTATCTGTCCCGCCAGAAAAAAGCTCGTCACCAAGCCCCAGAGCAAGGCCAAAAGGAAAGGTTATCGTGCAGATAAAGATATATGCACAGAGTGTCCCTATCGCTCAAGATGCAGCGGCTCAAAGAAAGAAGCTGGCCGGGTGATTCGTACAGACAAATTTGAAGTCGTGCGACAGGCCATGAATAAAAAGATGGAGACAAAAGAAGCGAAGGCGGTATACGTCCATCGCAAGGTAATTGCAGAGCCACCGTTTGGTCAGATTAAGAATTCCGGTTTCCGGGGCTTTAGCCTCAGAGGTAAAGAGAAAGTAGATGCGGAATTCTCACTGGTATGCGCGGCGCACAATATGAAAAAATGTGCGACAGCGGTATCCACGGGATCAATCCGTCTTGAAGATGTAAAAAGGTTGAGAAATGCAGCATAAAGGGTAAGAAAAGGCTTGAAATGGTTAAGTATGACTAAAACTCTTCCAAAATCGATCAAATGTTGATCGATTTTGAATTCTAGCTTTTTACTTTGACAGTGCGGGTTAATTCTCGGTCTGGCTCCTAGGACCCGGTAACTCCTTACCGGATCCTTTGCCAGAAAAAACGTAACTATTCAGCACCCCCACAAAAAAGGTGAACTTTGTGAAGAGCCTGTCCCGCAAGGGATAAAAAAATCCGACCAGAAAAGCAGATTCAAGAAAATAGCCTTTTATCGTTGAATCGTTGAAATAGAGCAAATAAACGACATCTGACCCTTGGCAAGGTGCTCAAAGCTCCAATCTTAGATAACAGTACAACAATGAGAGTGTCCTGAAGCCAAGAAAAGAGAAGGCTTATAACTAAAACCACATATTACTCAATTATTGCAGGGGGTGCTGAATAGTTACGAAAAAACTGCAGTACTATCTGAAAGCCTTTGAAAATATCGAACCAAAGTTCCCTGCAGTATCCAGCTCATCCTGGCTGATATCCAACCAGTTTTTCTGGATGGGGTGGCTATCTTCCAGTCCAATACCGGAATGCTTAAGCACCTGCATACTGTTACCAGTATGAAATGCAAACAATCTGGTCAGCTTTCTGAAGTCCTGAATACTCAATTGAGATGTAGTACATACACCAAACCTGTATCTGTCCAGTTTCTCACTGTCAATCATCAGCTCTCTGTTCTTCATGGCCTCGTCCACGTCCTTTATCTCTTTTGCAGTCGGGTATTGTCGATTAACTGAATCCATTTGCTCCAGATAGGCTCTGAGTGGCTCCAGGCCTGGGCAGTTCCCATTGTTTTCAAACCCGTCTGGAGATTCTGCCAGTAACTCTGATGGAACCTTGCCGAACATGTCGTGGAGACCTGTCGCTTCTCCGGCAACCAGGTGTGCAATACGGTATGCGATTTTTTGCTGCCAGTCAGAGGATAAGAAATTATCAAGGTTCATATTCAGGGAATAATGATTGTCACTTTCTTTCATCATCACATAAGGAGAAAATCTGTGAACCCTCAATACATAATGATGCCTGTTAAGTCGCTCGATAAGCCTGGGCGCATAATCCAGCAGACCATCCTGGTCAGCATCAAGTATACGGTTCACAAGCTTTTTTACACAGGTTGCCGTTCTCGGCGGGACACTGGCCGATAGCCTGAGCGGAAATGAAAAAAGATTTACAGCATCAGCCTGATCTGGCATTTGGGAACAATAATCTGGTTGCCCAAGTGATTCCACATAGCCAGTGCCTACAAAACTCAGGACAAAATCATACGTATCCGGGTGTGTGGCTTGAATAATGTCAGGCATGCAGGTTGTGAGCCACTGGAAACCCGTAGCGATCCATCTTCGACCAGAAAGCATCCCAATAACCCGTTGACTTCGCCAGAGCTCGTAATGTTAATAGCATTGACGCCCCTTGTTCCTTCCATCGCATGCCTGACTTACACATGCGCTGCTTAACCAGCGTTTTGCAAGCAGCTTCTGTTACACCAGAACCAATTGGTAACTTGTTTTCCAACGCTTCTGGATAAATCATTTGGTGCCAGTGATTTTTGAAATAAGTTCTGGCTTTATCCAGTTTTTCTTTAGAAACAAGACGTTTATTCCCGGGAGCTGCTTTCTTTAATTCCAACCATAAACGTTTTGCCTTACCAGGGGTGTTTTTTAATTCGTGCAGTGTTGATCTTAACCAGGCTTTGCGTTCATGCTGCATTTTTTTACCCGGATATATAGCTTCTGCCGCTTCTGCCACATATTCGCTAACGTGATAAAAATCCAGAATTTGAATCGATGTAACAGACTCAAGAAACGTCCAATTATCTGGCGCCCCATCAGCAACTCCAACGTAAGTGGCATCAGGAAAACGAGACTTCATTTTCTCAATGTCAGAAGAGAACCGCCTTATAAAAGTTTCTTTTCCGTATTCGGGGGCAGCGGCAGCGTACACCGTGTGCATTCGATTTCCTTCTTCATCATAAAGCGCAATAGTTCCGCACATTGCAATTCTGTAGCCCTCTTTATAAAGCAAGTTTGCACTATCCAGCCCCAAGCTAGCTGTGGCTACTGGCTCGGGTAAATCCGGTAATTCATAAGTCCAGGATTCTTCTTTGGCCTGAGCAATACTGGCAACAACTTCTGCCAGGTCTTTAGCGGTTCTTCGATGGATTTTACGTCCGTGGTTTCTTAGAAAATCTTGCTCTACTTCAGTGGAAGGCATGTGGGCAAACTTCCAACTGACCATGCAGGCATGTCGCGGGGTTGAATTAACAACAATTCGTGCAGATTGATCAAGGGGACAATAAATAGCACCACCTTCACGACTTTGATAGATAAAACAATTGACCCTAACCGCTCCCCATGGAGTTTCATAAACCTTCAATTCTTTTTTACTTTTACTGGTCAACCGAACATTGCCAAGCGTAATGGGAGAACCGTCAGTATCAAGCCACTCAAGTTGCTTTTTTGTTCCCAGTTGTCCCGCTTCATTTAAGGCATCTTGCAAATGATTTTCGAAATCCACCATTGAGCGATTGTGCGGGATTTTGATAACGATTTCTGTGATTTCATCGTTGGATGAAAGGACTGAGCTGTACATATTTCTCAACGCCAAAAAGCCTATACGACCATACTAGTGTAGTCGTTTTTCTTGACATTGTTTAAATCACACACCCCATATCCCTTTCAAACTCAACCGGTTCACCTTCCTCCTGAGATAGATAGGGCTGTTCTGCCGGTGGAGTCCCGTCATAGAATCCCTCTTCTGGATCCGCAGCTATGACATTTTGCAGAGAAAGACTTAACGACAGCCCCAGAAACAGGGCCAGCACTAATCTGTACACTCTATACATCATCAATCCTCGATTATCCTATTTTTATCTGCACAGAATATAGACAGGATTTCAATTTTTTCGAGGCAGCCAGAACATATCTCTCGGAATAACCGTATCAAATGAAGACAACAAGAAGTGAAAAGTTTACTTAATCTGCCCTTTCTGATTTTCGAAATGCACCCTGATAATCAAACAGTTTCTCCAGCACTCGCCAATAGTGTTTTTCTTTGCGGGCTATTACAAAATCAGGTTTTCGAAATTTCCTGGCATGTTCAATCACACTCTCAACCGAGTCGGCACGAAAGCGTTCTGCGCGGTTGATCAGAGCATGCTTGCCAAAGCTATGATAGAAAACACTTTGCTGTGCAGGGCTGTCCAGGCGGAAGTATTCAACCAGTTCAGTGCCGTCTTCATCATGATAAGTAATGGATACCCGGTCATTCCCCTGTCGGTTCCTACTGCTATCCATGGTCATTCCAGAACATCGAATCACCATACAGTCTTTAAGATTCAGAGCTTCCCGGAGTTTTTTATCCGGGTCTACCATCACGTTCTGACATTGATGACAATTTCTGGCAGCAATGTCATTTTCTGCTCCGCAGTGGTCGCACTCTTTGAACCGGTATCGAAAATCACATTGCACTCTGACATCTTCAAACGCTTCATAACCCTGACATCGTCGTCCATAATGCTCAATCAGATCGCCATCATCATCAACCATTCCCCAGAAGCTATTCTCATGTCCACAGGCAGGACAGGGAACGGTCACCGGAACTGATCTGGAATCCGGTTTAGGTTCTCCCACTTCGGGACTGTATATGTTGTAACGGTTACCGGAAAAATCCTGTACGAGACAGTCTTTTTTCCCCGGTGCAAGCCGAAGCCCCCGGCCAACAATCTGCTGATATAGACTGACTGATTCCGTAGGCCGGAGAATAGCAATCAGATCTACATGAGGGGCGTCAAAACCGGTAGTGAGTACAGAAACATTGACCAGAAATTTTATTCTCTGCTGTTTGAAATCACTGATCAGCTGATCACGTTCTTTTCCTGGTGTCTCACCAATGATCAATGCAGCCTGTTTTTTTGGAAGATAACCCATTATTTCCCTGGCATGATCCACGGTAGACGCAAAAATCATCACACCCTTACGATTTTCAGCTTCTATTTCAACTTGTCTGATAATTTGAACAGTAGCCCTGGATTCGTCCTTTAGCAGTGTATTGAGATCCTTTTCCGAATATCGTCCAGAGGCATCGGTTGCCAACTGACTGAAATCATAAAACACCACCGGTGCATCAATCATAACCGGAGGAGTTAGATACTCATTACGGATCATATAAGACAGTGGAAGTTCAAAAATACAGTCTTTGAAAAATCGTTTTTCTTCCGTTCTAACCGCTCCCTTGTAGTGATACTGATACAACCAGCCCAACCCAAGCCGGAAAGGTGTGGCCGTAAGCCCCAGAACCTTCAATCGGGGATTTGACTGCCTGAGATGCTGGATCACCCTGTGGTACCCGGATGTTTTTTCAAGAGATACGCGATGGCATTCATCAATAACCAGAAGCGTGAAACGGTCATCACTAAAACAATCAAGGTTTCTGGCCACAGACTGCACGCTGCCGAACACCACTTGTTCCGACGCTTCTTTCCTGCCAAGCCCGGCGCTGAATATTGAGGCTTTCAGACCATAACTTTCATATTTTGCATGATTTTGCTCGACCAATTCCTTTACGTGAGCCAGAACCAAGACCCGTCCACGGGCAATTCTGCCAAGTTCGGAAATCACCAGGCTTTTCCCTGCGCCAGTAGGCAGCACCAGCAGTGCCGGATCATCCGAGCGGCGGAAGTAGTTGATCACCGATAATACAGAATCTTTTTGGTAAGCGCGGAGTTGATAGGTCATTCAATGATTGTATCGAAATTTCAATATATTAACGCCAGATCAGACAGGACTTTTAAAAAATGTTCTGATTTCAACAAATCACAGAGCGAGCAATAAAACAAGCTTCTGTTATGACTCAATAAATAAACTACATGAATTTTTCAGAATGAGGAATTCATCACAGTAAACAACCCGTTTTTTGAACAAAATACCAATAAATGCTTTGGCGCAATAAAAATGCTTAAAAGCGCAATGATGTCCGCATGGAGTTAAAAAATGATCTGTAGTCGTTTTCCCTGGTCTGGAGTTTTATTAACTGCCACCATTTTAATGCCCCTTGCTAGTCAGGCAGACACCCTGGCCGATGCAGTTTCAACCGCTCTGAAATCCAGTCACTATCTCCAGGAACAGGAAAACCTGATTCAGTCTGCTGAACAGGATATTTCCCTAGAACAACGTGCACGACAGGTACAGATCAATGTTTCCGCCGATGCTGGTGTCTCCCAGCGTTTAGATGATTCAACCCGATCTCAGGACAATGACGACGTTAAGAAAAGAACCGGTGCCGGAGTTACAGCTCGCTGGGACTTTTTTGATGGCGGCCGGTATGCCAGCCGATTGAGCGCTGCTGAGCTGCGCGCAGAAATGTCCCGACAATCCCGCGAAAATGTCCGGGATGAAGTGATCATGAAATCACTCTCTATCTACTATGACCTGTTCCGATATAAAAGGCTTTTGGCGTTTAATACGGATTTATTGAAAGAATATGATCGCCTTGCCAGTCATGTGGAAAAACGGGTAAACAGCGGTAATGCACCTTCTTATGAGCTGGACGAAATACGTTTGTCACGAAGTGACGTTGAGTTCAACCGTCAGGAATTGCTGTTAAAACAATTTGAAGCCAGCGAAGCTTACCAGACCGATATTGGCCCCATCCCCGCCAATCTGGAAGAACCAGAAGGCCCATCAGGTATTTTTTCGGGTCAGCCTGTCGCACATTGGCAGCAACAGGCCGTGTCAGAAAACGCTCGATTACAGGAAGAAAAGTTACGCCAGCAGGAACTGCAGCAAAGAGTTGAAATGGCCAGAAGTGATCTCATGCCCACCGCCGGTGTAGAGGTCTCCCATCGGTGGGACTACGGTGTAGATGGTATTGCCGGAGACAGAACTGACACCAGCGCTCTATTGAAAGTGAGCTGGCAGCTCTTTGGTCAGAACCGTAGTGCCCAGATCAGCAAAGCTGTGGCCGAACTGGAAGCTGCCCGTTCACGATACGCTTATCTGGAAGCCGAGGTAATGCGAACCATCCGACTGTCCAGCTTTTCCCGGAAAACAGCTATTAAAGCCATGGCCAACTACCGTCAGGATTTGAATCGCATTGATCAGTTACTGGCCATCTCAGATCAACGAATGAATCTTGGCTCTGGCGCCAACAGCAGTGTCCAGAATGTTTTGAAAGTACTCAAACAGTATCAGCGGGCGCAGGAAGGATTTCTCAATGCCTTTTATGATGGACAGCTCTACTCATACCGATTGCTCCACAGTGCAGGCGTTCTTGATCAAAATTTTGATCTTGCTTCTACGCGATAATCAGACAGCAGGAATCTGCCAGCAGGAATCTACCAGCAGCCATTTCTGCTTTCAGATGATCTGCTGGTCACTGAGAAAACAGTCTGGCATCTCTATTTAACGATACGGGAACCCTGTCATATGATATTAAAAACAGTTCAGGCCCGATCAACCCGCCCACTGACGTTCAGAATCAATTGTCCCCCATAAATCAACCAGACTCCTATAATGAATTTCTGGTTGTACAAAACAGCGGCTCAACACTCCTGGCTGAGCCTGATCTGACTTACATTCCTGAATAAAACGGGTGTAATTAAAAGTGTTCCATCTACCCATTATCCAGCTTGCTGCCAGTACTGATCCCAGTCCCCGTTAGAACGCAATGTTCTTAAGCAAAGCATTGCTCCTGCGATGGAAGGCTTCCACCAAGCACCCGGTATTTTTAGTCGCATCTGCACTACTGCACTGTTAGAACTTTCTATTTCGCCAGAGCCAATGGGAAGATTGGCTGCTTCTGCTGCAGCATATTCGAATTGCCCTGGACGGTTTCGGATATATCGGTGACACTCCTCTGGTTTATTGGCTGCTTTGCCTTTCTTTCCGTTTCTATGCGGATCAAGCTCTGCCATGACGGTATTAACATTGCCAGATTTCATGCGTTCCTGCTGGATATGCCGCCACTGTACACGTGTTTCCTTGTTAAACCCGACACACTCTTCTGCTGCATCAGCGAAGTGCTCAGAGAGATGATAATAGTCAACGAGGAAACTTCCTTGCTCTCCAAACACTCTCTTTGTCTGGTTGGCAATCCAGGTGGCTCCATCGCTCACGCAATGGATAGAGGATTGCCGGTTGAGCCCCTGCTCTATTGCACAACTCAACCACTGGTCACCTGCTTCATCCGGCCCTCCCATTGTGGCCTGATGACGTTTATCTGAACTACCCAGCTTATAGACCTGGCAAAGTTTAGCCTCCTGCCATTCAGTTTTACGTGCTTTGCGTTTGTCACCTTCTGCCTCTTCATCAAAGAGGACAACAGGAATCATGCTTCCATCCATTTCTCCTATGAACTGGGCAGCTTCACCGAGGCAGTCCTGACGATTTTGTGATGCACTGATGGAATCATTTTGCATACAGCTTGCGTGCTCAAGAGTTATGGCTCGAATAGAAGACTCAGGCACATCAATACCATAATGTTCATGTATTTTTTTTGCAGCTGCCTGAAAAGAACTATCTGCACCAAAGTCTACAATTTTACGTTGAATTGTGCGGGAGTAGTCGCGACAGTGAATATGAGCGGCATGACTGAAAGGTCTGACCCCAGGGCGATCTCATTTGGCACTAACTTTCTCTGTTTGGCTAATTATTCAGCACACAAAAGTACCAAAATAAGCCTAATTTCCTGTACTTCTCAAAAATTCAGTTTTTAAAGCTAGCTTTTCGAATATGCAACAGGATTGGTGTTTGTCAAATGAGATCGCCCTGGGTCTGACCCGATGCTTGTCTACCGTCTGGCAGCGTTCAAGAACTTCTATTTTCCCATAGGTGCTCAGCCAATAAGTGTTTTTTTTTGAGTTTTAGCTCCGGGGTGCTTCAGGCAAGCCTCGCCAAATTTTTGATCTTCCTTGTAGGTACCCCAGCCAGTAAGCAGTTCATTGCCCATTTCACGCAGGTGGGCAATGACGGCTTCTTCAGCATCATCAGCACGATCCAGGAGACCTGACTCGGCTTCAACAATATCCAGAAGTGCAGAAACTCTAAGCTCAAGCTCGGGGTGGGCTGCAAGTCTATCAGCAAGAGAAATAGGTGAGGGCATAATACTGACTAGGGTTGAGAAATACTCTTACATTATCGTTCATATTGAGGTTTTGTGGGCAGAAAAACTTCTAATGAACACTTTTAATTACACCCGAATAAAACCGTCTTATCTGCTTCTGTATTTCTGACAAACTGATCAGGAGTACAGAAGATTTCATCCCATATTTCAAATACCTCCCTGCCTGTTTTTATCCCTGTATCAAGCTTGCTATCCCTGCATTATTGCTCCTGTGATTTCCACGAAAGAATTGATTTGCCAGTGATATTCTGACGCCGTTTTGGTCGGTCCGAACTGACGATGAATTAGCCGCAACCCGCTGCTGACACGAATCATCATTCACATAAAAGATGTGTTTACACGTAAAAATTAGAAGTAGTTCACAGTTATTCATCGATTTTTTTAACAGAATATATCCTGTGTGATTTGTCTGTTTAATACGCAAGCTGTGCACAGATAGTCAATGAATTAATCGCTTCACTGCATTCATATTTTATTGTCATCTGAACAAACAACCAATCACTCATATATTTCACTATGCCGGAGTTAGAAGTTTATGAGCATTGTTGTACTGCGCCAGGGTCAGGAAATGACTCTCAAAAGCGAACTGGAACTTAAAGCAGGCGACAATGTTCAGATTTCCGAAGCTGTCGGTAAGCTGACACTGGAGATTATCGGCGATGATATTCTGGTCATTCTGGCTGGCAGTGAATCCTTCTTATTGAGAGGTGCAGTTTCTCTATTGGAAGCCAGTGAATTATCCCTTGAAGTTAACCAACTGCCTTATGTATTGATCAATCGCGAAGGCCGTAAAACTCTGCTCAGTCAGGACAACGTTGATTTCAACCCAGACGACTATGAAGCACCCTCTGTCGGACCGGACACCGGCATTGAACTACCCACCATTCATCCAGATTTTGATCTACCCGCTGTAACCGCTGAAAATATCGATCAGTATTTTCCAATCCTAAAATGAGCCTGAAAGAAGCATAAGCCAGTGCGCTCAGGCCTTTCGTTCAAAAATGGTTTTAAAAAGTGATTCTCGTGCAGACTGAAGCCTTTCTGCTGCTTCATTATCGCTCATAGAATCAGCCTTTGCTTGTAGAGCTTCAAGAGTGATTCCTTTCTTCAAATATTTTGCACTTTTTGGTAATGATTTGAATTTTTCGTACGGTGTCATCATATTTTCATAAAGATACTTTTTTCTCTCCTTACCTTTCTTGTCTACGACAGTTTCAGCAAAGAAACAGGGCCTGTGATAATTCAGGTAGGGGGTGAGATATTTTCGATTGAATTCATTTACTTCTGTCGCATATTTTTGTGGAATATGGGCATAACCAAGTATCTTTCTTATAACTGCACCGTTTTTACATTCTGCAAGCGCGTTGTCGTTTGTTTTTCTTGATCTTGATTTCGTGAATTTTATATGAAGATTGTCGAGTAGTTTTGCTACGCTATAATTTATATACTCTGATCCGTTATCCGAGTGAAAACCCTGTAATTTAAAGGGGAAAGCTGCCAGAATCTCTTCAAGCACAGGGATCAGAAAGGCTTCGCTAATTCTCTCCACTGTGCAAACAATCTGGAATTGAGTCATCTCATCAACAGCATTAATGTGATACAAACCTTTCACTTTGTCTTTATCACCCTGATGAACCGTATCGATTCGAATAAAACCTGGTTGTCCTTCAGGAGCTGGACGACGACGTGTGCCAATGGCTCGCTTTACTGGACGTGTGCAGTCCTTGTGGGTTCGGATATTACGATATGTATTTGATTGCCTGAGATTGTAGAGGTGTGAAACCGAGATGCCGGCCAGTCGCTCGTAACGCTCGTCACCCCGTAAAAAAGCCCTTTCACAGAGTTTCTTAATGGCTACCCCATTCAGGTCGTTATGCAATCGATCCGTCTCAGCCAGAAGCCTTGTATCGGCCTTGGTGTATTTGGATTTGAAACCATTGATTGTGCGCTGTTTACGCTTCAGAGTCCCCTTCGACTGACAGGCATGAATAAGGCGGGTAATCTGCGATCTTGAGTAGCCTGTAGCCACTGCGAGATAACGCTTAATGAGCCCCTTGTCGGGCCTGCTGAGCGCTCGATATTTGAAGTACCTTAAGGTCGCCTCAACCCACTGATAACATTCATCTTTTGATTCCCATCCGGGCTCAATATCAGGGGCGTAATGAAGCAGTTCTTGCACTTGTGACAGTGTCTTTATGAGCCTTGTATTCATGATAACTTTCATCCTGTAATCATGGACGAAAGATCCAATTGCGGCGGGCTCATTTCATATTGGAAATTAGAGCCTCCTTTAGGCTCATTTCATATTGGAAGAGACTCGATCAGGAAAAATCTGCTGACACCCGCTATTCTCCAACGGCTTCCGGTTCGTCAGCCTCCGACATATATTCTTCTCCGGCCAGTTCACAGAATCTGGTATTAACCATTTCTGACAGCAACGGACAACTGTTCTCCGGTAGTGCCGCTCCGGGCAGCAAGGTTGAGCTCTTTCTCTCTGGCAGTACCATCGCCGATTTCACCACAACAGCGGCATCCAATGGTCGCTGGCAGATTGTTCCGGATCAGCCACAGGACCACAACACGACGGTGCGTGTACAGGCCATTCAGGAAGGTGATGACAGTCCCTATTCCCAGGCAACCACCATTGTTGATGCCCTGGCCGAGCCGATCAGTATTTCTCTGGCAGATGACAGCGGAATCAGCAACAGCGACCTGATTACCAATAACAGTCAATTGAATCTGGAGAACGTGGAAGCCGGTGCCTCCGTTCAATACAGCATTGATGGTGAACAGTGGCTCCCCAACTATGCTCCTGTTGAAGGAGAAAACACGATTTATGTTCGTCAGGTCGACCCTCTGGGCAATATCTCGGAAAGCCGTTCATTGTCTTTTACCCTGGACAGCTCTACTGGTCAGCCTGCGGTATCACTCGAGACCGATACCGGTCATGACGACAGTGACTTCATTACCTCCGTTATCAATCTGGCCATCAGTAACCTGGAAGCGGATGCCCTGGTGGAGTACAGCATTGACGGGGAGAACTGGGCAACGTCATTTACAGCCATTGAAGGTCAAATCGGGTAAGGGCTGGTTTTTCTCCAGCCCTCCCCACACCACCACGGCTTGCGGGTCCGCACCGGGCGGTTCACAGAAAGTTTTAACCTTCATTGAGTTCAGTAGCCTGTAACTGTCACCTTTATCCTCATTCTTGAGTCCAAGGTTTGGTTCCATGCACACTCAATGTTAACCAGAGCTGGTTTCATAAACTGTCGCCAATATCGAGTAAGAGCCGGTCGGCACATTCGCTATTGAGGGCAAATGACTCCTCTCTGCTTTCTATGTTCAGCCCTTCGTTGACGACTCCTGTCGAACAACTACTATGGCCTCTGCTGACTTCTGTCCAATCACCATGCAAAATTGCTCCTGCAGGCGCTATCGGTTGTCATCGGGTTTGCTCGAACAGGGTGATGAATCACTGCTCGCCGAGCCTGTTGTAACCAGTGGCTGAGAACTGGGATTGACCGATCGCATGTTGAGCAGATCTCCCCGGATAAGAACATGAACTGTCAGTGCACAACCGCCGCATTTACCGTATCTCTCAAACCAGAGGGCTTTGTGATCTTTGGCTCACTCGCCCACGAGAAGTCGGCCTTGTATGCGATTTCTGTCCGTCGGCTCGCACTTTTGCAGTCAGACTGCCTCCGCACAATCTCTCACGAGATTGCACTTGCCTTAAGCTAGTGGTTATCATCAGCAGGCGTCTTTACCGCCAGTCAGATGCTGGTTTACCCACAGGGGACTTGCACCCCATAAGTTCATGCCCATGCCGGGCGTACCAAACAATATCCGTTCGCCAGACCGATGTAGCAGGCAACAGCGCAGTTACGACAATTACCTTCACTCTCGACAGCCGGATTGATGCACCCGCCATCAGTCTGCTGAACGGCATAGATGGAATAACCCGTGATGGTGAGCTAGTTATTGACGGGCTCGAAAATGGCGCCATCGTTGAATACAGTCTCAACGGCGAACAATGGAGTTCCCTAAAACCTGCGTTTGTGGAAGGCGAGAATACAGTCCATGTGCGTCAGATTGATCCGGCAGGCAATACTTCTACCAGCAGTTCACTGACGTTTACACTTGATACGACGCCACCGAATACACTGGCGGTTAGTCTTCAGGAAGACTCCGGACTGGCTGGCGATGGCATTACCAATAATGGCCAGTTAACAGTGAGCGATACTGAAACCGGTGCCACCATTGAGTACAGTGTCGATGGGCAAACCTGGAATAACAGCTTCACGCCCGTGTCCGGCACCAATACCGTTTATGTCCGTCAAATCGATTCGGTGGGGAATATTTCTCAACCCAGAGACCCATTGACGTTTACTCTGGACAATACGACTACAGCACCTGAAGTTGCTCTGAAAAACGATACCGGTTCCGACGATTCTGATCGACTGACCAACAGCTCTGGTCTAGAACTGACGGGCATAGAAGACGGTGCAACGGTTCAGTACAGCCTCAATAACAATGACTGGAGTACAGAACAACCCGGTTTCGTACAGGGTAATAACACGCTCTATGTTCGCCAGCTAGACAATGCAGGCAATATGTCGCCCAGTACAACGTTCAGTTTTACCCTGGACACTGATGTAGCGGTACCTGTAGTCAGTGTCGAAGGCAACACTCTGTCTGTCACCGGAATCGAGGAGGGAGCCGTTACGGAATATCGCACCAATGGCGGCGACTGGAGTACTACCAACGAACTGATCGAAGGCGACAATACGGTTCAGGTTCGTCAGATCGATAAAGCGGGCAATGTGTCAGACAGTGTTGAGGTCACTTTCACCGTCGACACCATCGCTGCCAGACTGACGGTAGCTCTGGCCGACGATACCGGTGTCGCAGATGACCAGATCACCCGCAGTGGTGAACTTTTACTGGGCAATGTGGAAGATGGTGCAACCATTCAATACAGCCTTGGTAATGATCAAAACTGGAGTACTGTAGCGCCACAATGGCCGGAAGGCAGCAATACCGTTTTTGTACGACAGATTGACGCAGCAGGTAATATATCCAGTGCCGAGACACTGACGTTCACCCTGGATACCCGGGTAAACAGTCCCACGCTGTCTTTTGACAATTAACAGTTTCAGGTGAATGGTACTGAATCCGGCGCCACCATTGAGTACAGCACCAATGGTACAGACTGGAGTGATACCTTCACTCCAACTGAAGGTGAAAACACCGTACATGTGCGCCAGACTGACCTTGCAGGCAATACGTCTGCCAGCAGTGAACTGGCATTTACCGTGGATACCCAGGCCGCTGCACCCACCATTGCATTGCAAAACGACACCGGTAATACCAACGATCTAGTGAGCAGCGATGGCCAGTTGCAGGTCGGTAATCTCGAAAGTGGCGCAAGGGTTGAATACAGCATCGATGGTGAACAGTGGAGCAACTCGTTCACTCCGTTGGAAGGCAGCAACACCGTTTATGTCCGCCAGATAGACCTTGTTGGCAATGTATCCGATTCCAGCGATTCTCTGACATTTACCCTCGATACCAGTTCCCAGACACCTGTTGTTTCACTGGTTCACGACAGCGGTATAAGCAGCAGTGATTTTCTGACTAACAATGCCCATCTGCAACTGTCAGGCTTAGAAGACGGTGCCACCGTTGAATACAGCCTCGATGGCAGCCAGTGGAGTACCGAAGAACCACTCTTTATAGCAATGGCACTGACTTAAGGAAGTATCCCCTGAAACACTAAGGCTTGCTCGAGAAGAAAAACGACTATAAAAGCCGGTGTAACTCAACCACCCGAGCAAGCCATGAACAAGTGTAGTTCAGAGTATCTTTCTGTTGCTGACGATTGCCTTCGCCAGTTTGCACAAACCGATAACGATGACCTTTCAGCCGTTCTCACTTCAGAGAATCTTATCGAATTTCAAGACAGCTATCCAAATTCGAGAGTACGAATTTTCCCTCCAATCAAGACGCTCACTCTTTTTATGAAGCAGGTGGCCAGCGATACCAAATCCTGTCGTCATGCTTTGATTGATGAAGCAAAGGATCAGGTAGCCGCAGGAAATAAACCTTCCAATACACAAACCAGCGCGTACTGTAAGGCTCGCCCGAGGTTAACTGAAGAGTCTGTTAAGTCGCTGTTTTGTACTTCAGGTGACAACCTTGACAAGGTCAGCCCTGAATCCTGGTTGTGGCACCAGAGACGCGTTCTGATAACCGACGGTTCAACACTTCTGATGCCAGACACAGAAAAAAATGAGGAAATTTATCCTCAACTCAACACCCAAAAAAAGAACTGGGCTTTCCAATACTGAGGATTCTCGTTCTGATGAGTTTGGGCAGTGGTGCTCTGTTAGATTATGCGGTAGCTCCTTATGAAGGCAAAGAAACAGGGGAGCAAGCATTACTCAGAAAGCTTTTGTTTCGTCTTCAGGATGGAGACATTCTGTTGGGGGACGCTAATTTCGAGAACTACTTTCTGTTGGCTTTTTTGCTTCAAACCAAGGGTGACGTGGTCTTTGAGAAAAATGGTTCCCGTATTATTGATTTCAGAAAGTGCTTCAAAAAACTGACTAAAAACGATGGGCTGTTCAAACTTCACAGATCAGTTCGTCCAGAGTGGATGAGTCAGGAGCTGTACAATCAGATGCCTGAAGAGCTAATCATTAGGGCGGTTAAAAATAAACGTCGTATTATTGTCACTACCTTACTGGATGCCGAAGAGTATCCTCGAAGCGAGATTATTGCCTTGTATCTGAAGCGCTGGAACGTAGAAATTGATTTTCGTGTGATCAAAACCACGATGAAGATGGATATGCTTCGCTGCAAAAGTCCGGAAATGGTACGAAAAGAAATCTCTGTCAATTTATTGGTCTACAACCTGATTAGAGCACTGATGGCAAAAGCCGCACAAAGTATCGGAAAAGTGCCCAGAGAAGCCAGCTTTAAAGCGGCGCAAGAAACACTGGTTTCTTTTCACCAGACGTTGCTGCAAGCGATAGGAGACCAGCTTGAAGAAAAGGTTATCAGTATGTTGGAAATAATCGCTCAACATCTTGTAGGCAATCGTCCGGGAAGGTCAGAGCCACGAGCAGTCAAAAGACGACCAAAGCCGCATAGAAAGCTTCAACACTCAAGAGCACAGGCTCGGAGGCTCAAGAAATACAGGGGGTGAGCTCTTAAGTCAGTGCCATTGCTCTTTATAGAAGGCACAAACCATCTTTTCGTCCGCCAAACCGACAGTGCAGGAAATACCTCCGCCAGCAGCACTCTGACTTTCACACTGGACAGTGAAATCAGTCCTTTAAATATCAGCGCCGATCAGGGTGCCCTGAGTATCACAGGGAAGGAAGATTCTGCCTTTATTGAATACAGCAGTGATGGCGAAACCTGGAATAACACTTACGAATTGATGGAAGGCAGCAACACTCTGCACTTTCGTCAGACCGATGCCGCTGGAAATATTTCTGATAGCACAACCCTGACGTTCAATGTCGATCGCATGGCACAAGTACCGGATATCGCTCTGGCTAACGATACAGGTATCACTAATGACCTGATCACCAGTGATGGTCAGTTATTAATAGAAGGCATTGAAGATGATGCCATTGTTGAGTACAGCACTAACGGCGTCGACTGGAGTACCCGCTTTACTCCGGCTGAAGGTGAGAATACCGTGTATATCCGTCAGACGGATACATCAGGCAATGCATCTGGCACCGCCTCACTGACCTTTTACCTTGATACTGAATCCGCCACTGTATCTCCCGAACAAACATTCAGTTATGTGGAAAATCAAACAGCCGGTTCTGGAGTGGGCTCCTTCGTCGCCAATGATAATTCCGGAATAGTCTCCTATCAGTTTTACAACAATGGAACCCCCTCCGCGCTCAGTGCTGATGGTTACTATGCAATAACCGCCAATGGTGATCTATCGCTCACCGAGGCAGGCCTGGCTGCAGGTGCCAATGACTATGAAACAGGTTCCAACCGTTACCGCTATGACATAATAACTACTGACGTAGCAGGAAATGTCAGTGCTCCGGTTTCGGTGATTCTGAATGTCACTAATACTGTTGAAAATACCGCACCGGTTCTGGGCGCAGACGACAGCATCACCATCCTGGAAAACACCACTCAGGTGGGCAACTATGCCGCCACCGATGTCAATGATGACCAGATCAGTTACAGCCTCAGCGGCGATGATGCGACGCTGTTTACCATCGATGCCAACGGCAATCTGAGTTTCAAATCAGCACCCGACTTTGACACCAATCCCGGTCCGTTTGATGTCATTATTACCGCCACTGATGATGGTGAAGGGCAATTGTCTGACAGTCAGACAATTCGTGTTTCTGTCAGCAATGAAATTGAAAACACTGCACCGGTTCTGGGTGCAGACGACAGCACCACTATTCCGGAAAACACTACTCAGGTGGGCAACTATGCCGCCACCGATGTCAATAATGACCAGATCAGTTACAGCCTCAGCGGCGACGATGCTGGGCTATTTACCATCGACGCCAACGGTAATCTCAGCTTCAAATCAGCACCAGATTTTGACACTAACGCCGGTCCGTTTGATGTCATTATTACCGCCACTGATGATGGTGAAGGGCAATTGTCTGACAGTCAGAAAATTCGTGTTTCTGTCAGCAACGAAATTGAAAACACTGCGCCGGTTCTGGGCGCAAACGACAGCATCACTATTCCGGAAAACACCACTCAGGTGGGCAACTATGCCGCCACCGATGTCAATAATGACCAGATCAGTTACAGCATCAGCGGCGATGATGCGACGCTGTTTACCATCGACGCTAACGGCAATCTGAGCTTCAAATCAGCACCAGATTTTGACACCAATCCCGGACCTTTTGATGTCACCGTCACCGCCACCGATGACGGTGAAGGACAGTTATCCGACAGCAAGTCCCTCATTGTCACCGTGATACCTGACCCTGTTGTACCAATTGATATACCGGTTCTGGCGTTACACAATGACAGCGGCTTCTCGGATACCGACAAAATAACAAACGATGGAGCCCTTTTGGTCAGCGGTATCGAAGAAGATGCAAGAGTAGAATTCCGCATCAACGGCGGAGCATGGCAAACCACCGGTTTTGAAAATGGAGTACTGCAGGATTTCAATGCCCGTCATGGATCAAACAGTGTAGAAGTCAGACAGCAAAACGTTGACGGGGTTTACTCGAATACAAGTCAGCCTCTGACCTTTACCCTTGATACTTCCAACCCATCTTCTCTAACCGTTGAATTAGCGTTGAATTAGCAGAAGATTCTATGGGTCATAATGGTACAGAATCAGACGGGCTGACTAACAGCGCCCGACTTCTGATCAATGCTTCAGAGCCGCAGGCTATTCTGGAGTACCGGATAAATGGCGGTGACTGGAGCACCGACTATCTACCTGTTGAAGGTTATAATTCTGTAGAAGTTCGACAGACCGATCTGGCAGGTAATTCATCAAATGTTCAGAGTATCGAATTTACCCTCGATACTGTTCTGCCAGACACGCCCATTATCAGCCTTGAACAGGATACCGGAACCGGTGGTAACAATAGCGATGGTATTACTTCCAACAGTGAATTGAATATCTCTGGTACTGACAGTGTCAGTATCGAGTACAGCATGAATGGAGGCGCATGGTCAGGTCAGTACCAGCCGGTAGAAGGCGATAATAGCGTTCGGGTTCGCTTTACCGATAATGCTGGCAACGTACCTGAAGTCAGTGAAGCATTAAACTTTACTCTGGATACCACCATTCTTGACCCGGTAATTTTAGTCAGCAATGGTGAAATAACCATCATAGAACAGGATGCCGATGCCGTTGTTGAGTACAGCATTGATAATGGTGTTTCCTGGCAGACAACCCTTACAACGAATGAAAGTCTCACTGAAGCCCTGGTGAGACAAATCGATACGGCCGGAAATATATCCGGTGAAGTGATCGCCGATTTAACCTTTCAACCCCTGAATCCTCAGGATGACAGCTTTGAAGTTCCTGCCCGCTCAACTTTTACCAGTCCCTATTCACTGCTGAATAATGACACTGGTGCTGTTCGTGTGACAGGCGTTGTAACCCAGCCTTCTCATGGCACGGTTACCATTGATGAAAACGGCTTTTTTACCTACACCCATACAGAGCCTTATAACTTCAGAGGGCATCCAGAAGTAGAAGATGATTTTTTTGTCTATCGGGTAGAAGGTCCGGATGGTGAAATCAGTGAAGCACGGGTTGACCTGAATGTAGAAGAATATAAACCAGTCGCAGGTGAAGATATTTTTGTTATCAGGGAAGGTGAATCTTTAACGGTACAAATCTTCATGACCGTATTTTCGGTCACCCTGCACCATGAAAATGAGACTCTGCCACAATAGTCTGGTGCAGAGCCCGACAGTGTTCGATGTTTTTGCAGTGGCTTTTAGACCCTGAATACAAATTGACCTGGGCTGGATCGTTCGCACCCTCGCTTATCTCATGGTTCAGAACTGGCACCATCAAGGCTCCATTTCTGGAACATTGAATGCACGGCAAACAGCCCTTTTCTCCAAGTGAGACTATGGCGATCCGATCCAGTCCGTCAGGCTCTGCTGTTCCTCCGTGAACCTTTGGAGCATAGACGATGCAACCCATTGTGAAAAACTGTGCAGGCATTAATTTCCATGAAATGATGTCCATAAAATGATGTCCATAAAATGATGGTCATGGTTGCCGTTCGCAAAGAAATGCCAGAAGGCGACATTCAAGTATTAACCCGTGAATTTGGTACTTTCCGCAAAGATCGGGAATTAATGTGCCAGTTCCTTCAACAGCATCAGATCGATCTGGTCGTAATGGAGAGTACGGGTGTTTACTGGAAAAGTATTTATGCGTCCATCATTGGTCGCAACTTGAAGCCCTGGGTGGTGAATGCCCGACACGTCAAGAATGTACCCGGTCGCAAGACCGATACACTGGACAGTCAGTGGCTCGCCCACCTTGCCCATTGTGGTCTGGTTCGTCCGAGTTTTGTACCTCATCCGGATCAGGAACAGCTGCGTTTGCTGACTCGCCGACGAGATACAATGGTCAAGCAAATAGCCAATGAGAAGAACCGTCTTCATAAAACGCTAGACGACAGCGGTATTCGACTCGGCGGCCTGATCAGTGACATCAACGGCAAGTCAGGTCAGCGCATGGTGAACGCCCTGATTGATGGTGAATCCCTTCAGGATATTATCAAGAAAGCGGATGGCCGTCTGAAGGCAGACAGAAAACAGCTGATGGACAGTATGGACGAGAAGTTATCCCCTTCTCATCTTATTGTGCTGAAAGATATCCGGGATCACATCAACTTCCTGAATGAACAGCAGCAGAAGCTGGAAGTCCAGATTCTGAGTACGGTTCAGTCTTGGAAAGAAGCCTGGCAAATTCTGCAAACTCTCCCCGGAGTCGGTGAGATGAGTGCCGCAGCGCTGATCGCCGAAATAGGTGATGATATGAGTCAGTTTGGCGGCATGAAGGAGATTGCTTCCTGGGCCGGACTCTGCCCGGGCAATAATGAAAGCGCAGGCAAGCGTAAAAGTGGTCGAACCCGAAAAGGGAATAAGATGATCAAAACGACACTGTGCGAAGTGGCGAATGCAGCGATCAAGACCAAGAGTCAGTTCAAGGGTAAATATCAGAGTCTGGTGATCCGCCAGCACTTCCCCAAAGATTAATTCTGAACAGAATTCGCAAGGCTTTCAGAGTATCTGCTATTTTTAACTCTCGTGAAGTCATTCGTATTAACAACTCAGTCAGACCACAATGCCTGCTTCCCAAAAGAAAGCCCTTGCCGATGACCTGATTCAGGTCGTCTCTGACCACGCGGCTAAAATACCTGACCCTCGTCCTAATCAGATGGGTGTGTGATTTAAACAATGTCAAGAAAAACGACTACACTGGTATGGTCGTATAGGCTTTTTGGCGTTGAGAAATATGTACAGCTCAGTCCTTTCATCCAACGATGAAATCACAGAAATCGTTATCAAAATCCCGCACAATCGCTCAATGGTGGATTTCGAAAATCATTTGCAAGATGCCTTAAATGAAGCGGGGCAACTGGGAACAAAAAAGCAGCTTGAGTGGCTTGATACTGACGGTTCTCCCATTACGCTTGGCAATGTTCGGTTGACCAGTAAAAGTAAAAAAGAATTGAAGGTTTATGAAACTCCATGGGGAGCGGTTAGGGTCAATTGTTTTATCTATCAAAGTCGTGAAGGTGGTGCTATTTATTGTCCCCTTGATCAATCTGCACGAATTGTTGTTAATTCAACCCCGCGACATGCCTGCATGGTCAGTTGGAAGTTTGCCCACATGCCTTCCACTGAAGTAGAGCAAGATTTTCTAAGAAACCACGGACGTAAAATTCATCGAAGAACCGCTAAAGACCTGGCAGAAGTTGTTGCCAGTATTGCTCAGGCCAAAGAAGAATCCTGGACTTATGAATTACCGGATTTACCCGAGCCAGTAGCCACAGCTAGCTTGGGGCTGGATAGTGCAAACTTGCTTTATAAAGAGGGCTACAGAATTGCAATGTGCGGAACTATTGCGCTTTATGATGATGAAGGAAATCGAATGCACACGGTGTACTTTGCCGCTGCCCCCGAATACGGAAAAGAAACTTTTATAAAGCGGTTCTCTTCTGACATTGAGAAAATGAAGTCTCGTTTTCCTGATGCCACTTACGTTGGAGTTGCTGATGGGGCACCAGATAATTGGACGTTTCTTGAGGGCTATGTTGCCGTTGTGTGTTGGTTACGATTTCAGCATAAATACCGATTTACTGATTCCTACAGTGCTTAAAAACAGCTTTATCAATATTCACTTCGTATAAAAAGAAGAACTGTAATCACTTTATATTCGGTATATGTGAACGGCTTATATTTATCTCATTATTAAAAGCATGAGGAATCAGAATTCATCAGGATACCAACACTCAGCGGTAACATAGCCTTTCTTGAGTCTGTTACATCGATTCAAATTCTGGATTTTTATCACGTTAGCGAATATGTGACAGAAGCGGCAGAAGCTATATATCCGGGTAAAAAAATGCAGCATGAACGCAAAGCCTGGTTAAGATCAACACTGCACGAATTAAAAAACACCCCTGGTAAGGCAAAACGTGGCTATGTTCCCGTCAATAGTTGGGAGCACTAAAGTCCTATAAAAACTTTATTTTCCTGCTCCACATATGGCTATTCATGAGATCAACACTGCACGAATTAAAAAACACCCCTGGTAAGGCAAAACGTTTATGGTTGGAATTAAAGAAAGCAGCTCCCGGGAATAAACGTCTTGTTTCTAAAGAAAAACTGGATAAAGCCAGAACTTATTTCAAAAATCACTGGCACCAAATGATTTATCCAGAAGCGTTGGAAAACAAGTTACCAATTGGTTCTGGTGTAACAGAAGCTGCTTGCAAAACGCTGGTTAAGCAGCGCATGTGTAAGTCAGGCATGCGATGGAAGGAACAAGGGGCGTCAATGCTATTAACATTACGAGCTCTGGCGAAGTCAACGGGTTATTGGGATGCTTTCTGGTCGAAGATGGATCGCTACGGGTTTCCAGTGGCTCACAACCTGCATGCCTGACATTATTCAAGCCACACACCCAATCAGATCGACGACAAAATCCCACTGCATGATGCCGTTATGTCTGCTCTGGCCATGTTTCATCTGAAGTTCTCGTCCCTACTCCAGTTTGATGAAGACAGGCGCGAACCAGAAATCGAATACAACCTAAACACCCTATACAGGGTGGGAAAAGTGCCAGTGACACTCATATTCGCTGCATGCTGGACCCAGTGCCCACTCGAGAACTGTCTCGGCTGTTTACCGCCTTATTCCATTTTGTTCAGCGCAGTGGACGATTGAAACAGTTCAGATATTTTAAGGAGGGTTATCTTGCTCCAATGGATGGCACCGGGCACTTCAGCTCTGGAAAGATCAGTTGTAGCGAGTGCTGCATCAAGAAACCCGACAGCGAAAACCCACTGTATTATCACCAACTGCTGGGCATCTGCATCGTTAAACCTGGAATTAAGGAAGTCTTGCCACTGATGCCTGAACCCATCATTCAACAGGTAGATGCCTCTAAAAACGATTGCGAAGTCAATGCCCTGAAGCGAGCGCTTGAACACATTCACAAGGATCACCCGAAGCTAAGATTGGTATTGAATCTTGATGACCTATATTCCAAGGGTCCCACCATTACACTGATTCGGTCTTATAACCATCACTATATTAGCGTTGCCAAGGAAAGTGACCATGTTGCCCTTTTTGAAGCCGTGGATGAACTGGACAAACAGGATAAAGTCACTCGATTTGAGTATACAGACGACCAAGGGCACCGGCACTGGTTCCGATTTGTTAACAAAGTTCCACTGAACAAAACCTATAACTCGATGCTGCAGTTTTTAGCGTTTGACAGGATATTCTGATGTGAATATCGAAACCAGACTACTGCTGCGCCTCCTGCATCAAGCCCAGCGAGATACGATCAACGACACAACAGCAGGCTGACAGGGTAAGATTGCATTCCCATTTTATAACCGTCAAGTGTCGCTAGTGCTAATTCGTCCTCTTTCTGTTGTTACTGTATTTCTGGATTCTTTGAGCGATTCACTGAAAAGCATTACGCCTTCTGCTCAACTCACAACGATCCAAAAAACAGTCCTGACCGCTCTAATTATGGGGATTGTTGTCACTGAAACACTCAACTGGGCGGCCTTTGAGCGAAGGAGTCTTGGGAAGTTCAAGTCGACCCGGCTATGCTGGATTTTCTATTCAGCAAAGATTGCATGGCATCGTATGCTGCAGGCCAGTGTTCGCAATATTCTGTCTCATTATGGTATTGCTGAAGGGACTCTGACGATTGATGATTCAGCCAAACAACGATCAAAAAGAACGACCCGGATCGAAGGCACTCATAAAATCAGAGATAAACCGACAGGTGGCTATATCAATGGTCAGGAGCTGATCTTTATGGTCTTGGTCTCGGACATTGCCACCTTTCCTGTAGGTTTCCGGTTTTACGTTCCCGATCCACAGCTGTCCGCTTGGCGAAAACACGACAAAGACCTCAAGAAAGAGGGTGTTGCAAAGAAACTGAGACCTAAACGTCCAGAACCCGACCACAACCGCTTTCCAACGCTTCAAGCGCTGGCATTACAGATGATCCGGGAATTCGTTGACCATTTTCCTGAAGTAGTGATTAAAGGTGTTCTGGCTGATGCGCTCTACGGTACAGGAAAATTCATGGATGAAGCGACAGCCGTAACAGGTCAGGCGCAAGTCGTTAGCCAATTGCGCTCCAATCAGAAAGTGGCCAGCAGAAATTCAGAAGCCACCCTCAGGGATTATTTTGCACGACAAAAAGGCGTTGAAACGCAGTTAATTATTCGTGGAGGAAAAGAAAAGCGGGTGACCATGCTCGCAGCTCGCCTCTACATCAAGGCACACAACAAGCGTCGTTTCGTTGTTGCTCTGAAGTATGAAGATGAAGAAGAGTACCGTTATCTGGTCGCTTCTGATATGTCATGGCACCACGCTGATATAGCCAGGCTGTATTCGCTGAGGTGGTTGGTCGAGGTTTTTATTCAGGACTGGAAAGCGTATGGCGGCTGGAACCGACTGAGCAAACAGCAAGGCAAAGAAGGGTCTGAGCGTGGCTTGATCCTGAGCCTGCTGTGCGATCATTTGTTGTTACTGCATCCAGAGCAATCAGCCTGACTCAAAAACAAACAACCCGGGTTGCCCGCAGGTTGCCTGATCGAACGCCTCAAAGCTGAAGCATTGGTTGATACGGTCAAAGAAGTGGTCGCATCAGATGACCCTGAGGCTGCGTTGAAATCCTTAACGAAAGCCTTGGACGATGTGTTGCCAACAAGGGAATCCAGTAAGCATATGGCTGGTCGCGATCTGGGCAAACAGGAACCCACTGCTTCGTTGAAGTATCACGCTCAGAAAGCTGCGTGAGCAGAAGTGTATCAGTCAACAACTAAAAACTGCAGCATCGAGTATAACGATTTGATGGTTAACTTTCTGGAGTACATTGAGTACAACGAGAAAGGTGAGAAATGTTACAACAACAGCTGGGTCACCAGCCTACGCATAGGTCGAAAGCGCTGCATGTCTATCATGAGAGGAGGGCGAGCTAAATGGAAAATTGAAAATGAAACCTTTAATACGCTGAAAACCCAAGGCTACCAACTTGAGCACAATTACGGCCATGGCGATGAACATCTTGCCAGTAATCTGGCGTGTTCAATGTTCCTGGCTTTCCTGATTGACCAGATAGAACAGTTATCCTGCCCTTTGTTTAACAAGGCATGGAAAGGGTGCCGTGCCAAAATAAAATTGTGGGAATGCATTCGCAATCACTTCAATAGATTTGCCATAGACACATGGTGTGAGCTACTCAAGGCGGTTGCCTATATAAAATCAAAGAATAAACACAGGCCAATCACTCATATTCGCAGTCTGATACCTGACACGTCATAACAGGAAGGTAGTACCGGTTTTCAGCGTAGATGATTGACTCCCAAGTCAGCTTATTAGCTGAAAGGTATAGTTTTGTCTTCTAAAGTTAAGGGTATGTTTTTGAAATAGACCTGTCATCGTCGTGTATTTATAGGGAGTGGCTGGTGATCCGCAGGGGTCACAAACGAAGTCTGATTGCCATTGCACATAAACTGATTCGTGTGATTTATACCTTACTCAAGAAACGACAGCCTTATATTGATCCTGACACTGATTACGAGGGTTTGATGGTTAGGAAGAATGCACCGCGCTGGTTACGCAGGCTGGACGAGTATGGCTATTTGGATCAGATTCGATAATTAACCTGATCCACAATTAATACGATAGTTCCTTGTTCTGTGCAGGGCGGCTGCTTGCGTCCTGAATTCGGGGATTTTCACGGCAAACAGGTTTTATCTTTACACCGGATGAACATTTTCACGGACAGGCCACTTATTCATATCTTTTACATAGCTCTAATGGCAGTGGCAGTACAACTGGTAAAATCACCATTATTGTTGAACCCGTCAATGATAATCCCGAGGCTAAAAACGACACTATACTTATTGCTGGACAGGGAACTTATCGACTGGATGTTCTTGCTAATGACAGGGATATTGACGGAGACAGCCTTACTGTTTCCGGGTATTCACAGCCCAGCTATGGCCCAATGGCGCTAACTTAAGAGATCACTTCTGATACACCTTAAGTCTGCAGGCTTGTTTCCTTGTATGTTGAAGCCTGCGTGTCGGTTTAGGCCGCCTCTTGTTTGCCCTCGCCTCTCGACGTCCAGGACGGTTGCCCACTCTATGCTCGCCAATAATATCAGCCATGTGATCCAGTAGGTCATCAACAATCCCTTCTGCAGCCTGTAACAGCAAAATGTGAAAACTCTTCAACGTGTCATGGGCAGCTTTGAAGCTCACCTCTCTGGGAGTATGTCCAATTTCTTCTGCCGCTTTTGCCATTAAAGCCCGTATCATGTTGTATACCAGCAAGTGGACGTCGATCTCCTTACGTACCATGGCAGGACTCTCACAGCGAAGAATATCCATTTTCATCATGGTTTTAATGGATCTGAAATCAAGCTCTACATGCCAGCGCTCCACATAGAGCTTAATAATTTCTTTTTTTGGATAAGTTTGCGCATCTGTCAGGGTAGTGATGATAATTCGCTTTTTGTTTCCAACCGCTCTGACTACCAGCTCCTCTGGCATTTGATCGTAAAGTTCCCGGGTCATCCAATCCGGACGCTTTGGGCGTACTAGTACTGCGTTTTTCTGAATTTGAGACTGAGGAACGTATGACCGACCAGATAATTTCTATTCATCCAATTCAGAGACGATATTCATATTCAAACACTTGATATTTCAGATTTCTACGATAGATAAGAAATTTGGCACACACTCCACCATTAGCCAGCTTTCAATGAAGAAGCTGAACGATGGTTTGATTGTTTACTGCCTCAATCAATGAGGCTTTTCATTATCCAGTGCAAGCGAGTTCTGGCAACACAGGATAAAGCTTTTTCAGCTTAGTTCGCGCATTCTCTGTGGTGAAACGCCACTCCATCGCAGATTTACAAGCATTGCGCTCTGCCTCCCAAGCTTCCACTTCACGGCGAAGCGTATCCTGATCCGGTATATGACAGTTCAAACATTGGCGACTCAGTATGCTCAACTCTATTTCAGCCATATCCAGCCAGCTGCCGTGTTTTGGCGTGTAGTGAAACTCAAGTTTGTTCGCAATTCGGTGCGCCTCTTCAGGGCTAAAGGCTTTATAAAGGGACGCCGCTGTATGGGTGTTCAGGTTGTCCTGTACCAGTACAATTTTATCCGCCTCTTTGTAACGACCGTCCACTAACTCTTTGACCTGATGCGCCCAGTCTACAGCCATTCTGCGATCAGTGATCTCAACATGTCGCCAGCCTGCCAGGGGCTCGAATATCATGAAGATATTACTGACGCCATTGCGGTCATACTCCGTGTCATAGCGCTCGGGCTTACCAGGCTCTATAGCGATAGGTTTACGTACCTCAATGATTAACTGTTTATTGCTTTCGTCGAGACAAACCAAGGGACGCTTGGGGTCATAAGGTTGTTGGTAAAGATCCAGAACCTCCTCCATAGCACTGACAAAATGGGCACTTTCCTCTTCAGGGATACACCATTCTTTCTTCAGCCAAGGTTTAAGTTCGTTTTTTTTAACTCGGCATGAACGGTGCTTCTGGAGATTTCGTCAACATACTGTAGCTCAACCATTTTGTCTCGTAGTAAGTTCAGCGTCCAACGACACCGACCTTCCGGTGGAGGCGAGCAGGCAATGGCGATAAGGTGAGCTTGTCCTTCACCGTCCAGTTTGCGCTTGTGACTATTACCAGCATGCTTGCCATTAATGGCTACTTCCAAGCCTTCTTCAACGAGGCGCTGACGAAGGCGGCAGATAGTAACCACCCTGACACAGAAAGCTTTGGCTACCTGTTGGTGAGTCAGGGGAGATTGGTTTTCATCAATGGCTAAAAGAATTCCAGCTCGACGTTTCTTGTGCTGAGCAACTCTGGGTTTATCCCGCTTGATCAGGGTTTCAAGCATTATCCGCTCATCCACAGTCAATCGGACATGATATTTGATTAACATCGTAACTCCGTCGTTCTTTTCGATGGAGTTATCAGGATGATCTATTTTACGAAAAATATCATTTCGAGCCGAATGGAGTACTAGTCGAAACAAACCATCCCGTTTGCCCAGCTTTTCCTGACATTTCCGAAAGTCGATGTTACGGGAGCCGTTCTTTTCGAACACAGCATTAATGCTTGCTTCAAGCAACTGCACAAGGAAAAAATAGTTTTCAAAGTTTGCGTCAGCCAGCAGGATATCACTTACATCAAGGCTTGATAGCATCTGTCTCAACAGCGCCTGCTCACCAGTCCCTTTCCCCTTACAAGCTGCGACCGCCGAGTCTAGTAGAGCACCACTGCCCAGTGCAATCAGAACCATAATTCTTAATTGAGGAAAGCCCAGTCCCTTTTTTTTGTGATTTGGGCTGAGGGTATTCAACCTGGTTTGCCTCGGTATCTGGCATGGATAATTTTGAACCATCCGCCAGAACTACACGTTTGTTATGCCACAGGTAAGCCTTGTGAGTTCCATTATCAAGGTTGTTGCCTGATGTATGGAGGAGTGATTTGATGGCCTCCTCCAGCAGCCTCTGTCGCGCTTGACAGTAGGGACCTGTTGTCGTTTTATTTTTACTTTTCCCAAGAGCTACCTGGTCTCGGGCATCATCAATCAAGGCATTGCGACAGGATTTAGTCTCACTGGCCACCTGCTTCATGAAGAGTGAGAGGGTTTTGCACGCAGGATATTTACGCTTTCTCTTGGTGATCTTTTTCTGAAAATCATCCAGATCCTGCGTGGTCAGAATGGCAGAGAGGTCATCCTCTGCTGTTTGTGCAAACTGACGAAGGAGTTCATCAGCAACTGTGCTCATTTCTTGGCTATGCTTAGTCATGGCTTGCTCGAGGGGGACTGAATCTGACAGCTTTTTACTGCTATTTTGCTTCTCGGGCAAGCCTTATGATAGGGCGTTTGAGCCTTAAGTTAGCGCCATTGAGCTATGGCCAGATTATTCACAATGACGATGGCAGTCTCAGTTATCAGTCGGACAATGGATTTACCGGACAGGACCAGTTTATCTATACGGTATCCGACGGTCAGGGAGGCACCTCAACGGCCACTGTGTCTATCAGTCTTCCCATCGATAATATGCCTTCAACTGTTACCCTGACCCATGACCAGGGTAGCGTTACTGATCATGCCTTTGAGGTGCAGGTACAATTCAGCGAAGCGGTTGACGGTTTTGAACTGGAGGATATTCAGATCACCCATGGACGGGCAATCGGCATCACTCCCGTTAACGCTGCTGAAGGTCTGTATACAATCACTGTAGTTCCAGATGGTATGGGCGATATCAGTATCACCGTTCCAGAACAGGCGGTTGCAGATCAGGCAGGAAATGCCAATACCACAGACGACACTGTAACAGTCGAATATTCAGGCCAGGGAATTCCGGAAGAAGCGGTTATTTCCGGTGTGCCCGAGATCATCAACAACACACCTTTCTTTATCACTGTCACCTTCAACAAAGATATCAGCGGTTTTACCGGTACTGATTTTCTGTCGACCAGTGCATTATTTGGCGAACCGGTAGCCAATCCAGAGAACCCCCGGGAATATCGCATTGAAGTGACGCCAACAGGTGGTGATATTACCATCGGCATTCCTGCTGGCAGCGTGCATGACGCCAGAGGTACAGGTAATAATCCATCAAATGTGACATCCATTGAGTTCGATGCCGAAGCACCGGAGGTTGAAATAACCAGCCTTCCCTCCATTGTCGGTACAGAGTCCTTTGAGGGCATCATTGCTTTCAGGGAAGCTGACGGAGCAGACCCTGTTACCGGTTTTACCCGTGAAGATCTGAATGGCTTTATTGGTAACGGTCAGCTGATTGATTTTGATGACAGTGCCGCCAGTGATGGCATTTATATTTTGACATTACAGGCGAATGGCCAGGGTGATATTTCTCTGGCCATACCGGCTGCAGTGGCCGTTGATAGTGCACACAACCAGAATATTGCCCTGCCTGGTTTAACCATCCCCTACGATGGCACAGCACCGGTAGTCAGTGTAGAAGGGCTGCCTGAAACCATCGGGGCAGGCAGTGAATTTTCTATTATCCTGCGAATCAGTGATTCAGAATCCGGCCTTGCTCTGGATAACACATCACTGTCTGTGGATGATCTGATCGTCAACAACGCCAGTGTTTCAGACCTGCAGCCTGTTGAGGGTGAAGCGGGCGTATACCGGTTAACCCTGACCCAGCAAGGTGATGGAGATATTCGTTTTGGACTGAAAGCAGGTGTTGTGACAAATTCACTGGGTCAGGGCAATGCTAAAACAGTGTTGGTTGCTGAGCTGGATACCATTGCCCCTGAATCCCCGGAAATCACCATTAGACAGGATCACATTCGGTGGACTGGCCGAACCAGGCAGCACCGTACTGATCAATTTTGGGGATGACGGCGAACCGGTATCTATTGATGTTGATGAAAACGGACGCTGGCAGACATCAGTCGTTAATCGGGAACTGATTGATGGCAACACTATTACTGTTACGGCTTCCGATGCTGCTGGCAATACCAGTCCAGTGAACAGTATTACGCTGGCTGACGATACGGTTCAGCCAAGAATTCTGGTTCATAATCTCTTGGCAGATTCAAATGACCCTGAAACGTTCTATGACCAGATTTATTTCTCTGAGCCTGTCCAGATTCTTGATATTGACGATTTTGAAGTAATCAATGCCCTGATTACCGGATTTGTCCTCCACTCAGCTAACTCCTACCTACTAACCCTGGTTCCTCTGGAAGCTGGTCAGGACGTGACTGTCAGTTTAAAACCGGAATCGGTTCTTGATGTGTCAGGTAATCCTGTGGATATAGAGAATAGTATCCCTTCCCTTGATCAATCCCGCCTGTTCAATCCGGGGGATGATTTTATAAGTACACCGGATACACCTGAGATTAATGAATCCCGGGGGGAATCTATTTCCGGGATAGCTGATCCAGACACAACGATAAAACTCTATCTGATTAACAGTCAGGGAGACACCGAAGAGGCTGAAGTTCAATCAGACCGATTTGGGCAATGGCAATATTCTCCGTCCATCAGTCTTCAGCATGGCGACACTGTTTATGCTGAAGCGATTGACCAGCGAGGCAATACCAGTGAAACCAGAGCCACTATCAATGTTGATCAGGAAGCACTTGAAATAGCAGTCATAGAGGAATCGCCAGATACTATTAACAATACTGATAACTTCGATATGCTGGTTCGTTTTGATGAACAGGTACAGGACGCTAATGCGGGTGACTTTTCTGTTGAAAATGGATCGGTTATCCAGGTTTCACTGGTTGAATCCGTAGACGGAGGTAGTCTATACAGGTTAACAATAACGCCCGATGGAACGGGTGACGTACAGATCAGCGCTAGAAACGGAGCCATTCATGATCTGGCAGGAAATGCTATGGCTGGCTCGACACTGAAAATAGTGGATTACAGTGCATCAGCTCCGGTGGTAATGGATTCAATACCCTCCTTTATTGATGGTGAGCTGGTCTGGGCAAATACCAGTGACATTGACCTGAGTTTTGGTTCATCAGGAGATCGTTATCCTGATTTCTGGGAGCACCCGTTATTTGACTATGACCAGACATTCAAACTGAACAGTAATCCTGATGCGCAGGTGACGATCTACCTGGATTTTGATGGGTTTATTGCCCAGGGACACTCTTATCTTTCTGACGGTTCAGTTATAACCCCACCAAGCAGGGATGATGACGATACCACTTTCAGCGAACAGGATTTGATGTATATACAGCTAGCCTGGGCCCAGGCTGTAGAGTTTTTCGCTCCGTTCAATGTCAATATCACCACTGAAGAACCGGATCCGGAAATGCTGACCAGAGATTCCGAACACGATCCTTATTATGGAATAGTGCTGGCTCACGGGACTGGAGGGAATGATGAAGCCAGTGGCAGTATCGGTGAATTCGACGAAACACCCTATGGCGTAACAGTATCAGAAACGGATCCTGACCTCAGCGGCGACTCTTTTCTTATAGGGTCAACCCTTGCCCATGAAGTGGGTCATAACCTGGGGCTCTTCCATAAGTTTAACGGCAAAGAACCGGGCAACACCGCCAGTTATGGCGGTGGGTTTATGGCATCCAATACTGGATATGGCTGGACAGTACGTGCAACCGGCCAGAACAATCAGGACCGTGTACAGGATGACCTCTATGTCATCACCACCCAGAATGGCTTGGGCTTCCGGGCTGACGAGGTGGGAGACACCTTTGATACAGCCAGCGAACTCGGTATGCAGGGTCAGAATTTTGCCCAATACGGCATTATTGAACAGAATACCGATATCGATATGTTCCACTTTTCAGTCAGCGGAACCCAGTCACTGAATCTTACCGTCGCGGCAGTCTGGGATCGAACATTGGCTGTTGAGGCAGTGCTCTACAACGGCAACGGAGAATTAGTGGCCGTTCTGTCACCGGGTTTTAACGGACAGAATGCCCTCTTTAATAGGACGCTGAGTGAAGGAGATTATTATCTCTCGGTGGATGGTGCAGAACGATATACAGACAACAGTCAGCTGAACTATTCAGACTACGGCAGTCTCGGGCAATACACAGTTACCGGAACCCTGCAGGATACAGACGATACACCCTCCCAGAATACTGGCACGACAATGCTGGCCAGCAGTGTGGCCGACGATGTAATTTTCATTCGGCCAGAGCAGGGCAGTGTTTTCAATATACTGCAGAATGACAGTATTGCTTCTGGCAGTCGGCTTGTATTGTCGAATTTGATAGAACCAGAGCACGGCACTCTGGTCATACTCGACAATGGCTGGGTACAGTATAAACCTGATGCTGGATATCTGGGCCCTGACAGTTTTACCTACACTATTCCGGGAAGCAATGGCCAAGCCCAGACGGCAACGGTCACACTGCAGGTTGGAAATCAGGCAGCCATAGCCCGTAATGATTACTTCATTGATTCGGATGCCGAAAGTTACGACGAAAACTATGATTATGATTTTTATAAGCAGGATAATTATTCGGGTTCCGATCAAACCAAGCATGATGCAATCGCCGCCAGGGTGGTGACCCAGCACCATAAGTCCGTTCTTGAAAATGATACCGATCCTGAATACGACAACCTGACTGTATTAGGGATCAAGGAAGGTTCTGGCCCTCTCCATGGCTCTGTCACCATTGATTCCAGCGGTTATTTCACCTATGAGCCGGATGCAGATTTTGTGGGTGAAGACTCTTTCACCTATCTGGTCACCGATAAACGCAGTGGCGTTGTCAGTGAAGCAACCGCTGTTGTACAGGTGAAAAACTATGCGCCAGATACTCAGAACGACAACTTTCAGGTTGATGAAGATAGATCACTGCTGATTGAAAATGTACTGGCTAATGACACCGATAAAAACAACGACAGCTTTAACATCACTGGATTCAGCGAAGCATCCAAAGGAACAGTCAAGCACTTGGGAGACGGCAGTTTCAGATACGTCCCCGATGAAAATGCCAGCGGCAAGGACAGCTTTACCTACACCGTACAGGACAGCTCGGGTCAGATCAGTACAGCCACCGTTACTGTTAACATCAAAGGCAGTAATGATGCGCCTGTTATCAGTGATGCTGAACTTGACGTTGATAACTCCGAAGCGTTCACTTTTGACCCTCTTCTGAATGTTAATGATCCTGACGGTGAAAGTGATTCATTATCAGTTCTGTCCATCAGCTATCCAGAAACGGGACAGTTACTTCCAATGGAGAATGGGCAATTCCAGTATATTCCTGAGTCAGGATTTGTGGGTGATATCACTCTCGATTATGTGGTCAGCGATGCAGCAGGTGCTTTGGCAGCAGGCAAGGTGACCCTGCAGGTAAAAAATCTGAATGATAATCCTGAAGCAAGCGATGATACCTTTGAAACCATTGAAGACACACCAGTGGTCATTGATGTACTTGCTAATGATCAGGATATCGACGGCGACTCACTGCATATTCAGCCGGATAGCATTGTAATCAATGAAGCCCATGGTTCCGTCATGGTGAATACAGATAACACTCTGACGTTTAATCCTGCAGAAAACCACTTTGGCCCGGTTAATTTCACCTATGTGGTTGCTGATGGCAGGGGAGGGGAGGGGAGGGGAAACAACAGGAAGTGTTACTGTCGATATCATTCCTGAGAATGACACTCCCGAAGCCTTTGCAGATGAATACAACCTGTAGGATACCCAGCCTGTCCACACCCTTCGACCTCTGGACAATGATACAGATGCCGATCAGGACGTGCTCTCTGTAAACAGTTTCACTCAGACTGATCATGGAACACTGACCTTAAACGACGACGGAAGCTTTGATTACAGACCTGACGATGGTTATACGGGGCAGGATAGTTTTCAGTATGTTGCCAGTGATGCTACAGGAAATCTTTCAGAGCCGGTGAACGTGGCTTTGAATGTTGAGCATGTAAACAGAGCACCAGTGGCTGGAAATGATGTTTTTTATGTGGACGCATTGCCTGGCAGTTTCCATGCCTTCGATGTGCTGGCTAATGATCATGACCCGGATGGTAGCTCGCTGACTATTATTGGTGTTTCAAATAGTAAAAATGGCGGCTATGCAACGTATAGGGGGCAAACACTGAAATACTTCCATCCCAATGGAGAGGATGTTGTTGAAGACAGTTTAACTTACACCATTGAAGATGCTGATGGAGCTCGGCGCACAGCGACTTTCACCATACGTGTGGGTGAGCCGCCCATCATTAACTCTATGATGAGTGTGACCGCAGAAGCAGAAGAATCTGATAGTAACGTACTTCAGGCTATGACCCAACTCGATAACCTGGATGAATATCGGCTGATCGTTTCTGGCATGTTTGATAGCAGCAACAATACGGCTCTTCAACTAACTGATCTGATGGATGAACACTCTGGCCTGGAAGAACTATTCCTTGGAAACAGTTCTCAGGATCTCATTGCAGATGTTCAATCTGTCATAGCCCTTACAAACAATTCAAATACATTAAAAGTGACAGGCGATGACTCAGATACTATACAGGTCAGTGGCTGGCAGGATGAGGGCCAACAGGACGTGGATGGTGAAACCTATCAGGTACTTACCCAAAGTGGTGCCACTTTATTGGTTGAACCTGAGATTGACATAATTACAGGCTAAAAAGCAAACAACAAAAAGCCCGATCAGTTATCTGACCGGGCTTTTTACTTAATATCTAATTAATCCCTGATGGGGATCTAACCTGCACCCTGGAGCGGCGACTTGCAATATTTACATGTCTTTGAAAAAATCACAGACAAAAAAAAGCCCAGTTGATTGCTCAACTGGGTTTTCTATTTAATGCCTGATGATGACCTACTCTCACATGGGGATACCCCACACTACCATCGGCGATGTGTCATTTCACTGCTGAGTTCGGGATGGGATCAGGTGGGTCTAACACTCTATGGTCGTCAAGCGAAACAGTCGAAGTAAAGATACTATCTCTACTTCTGAATCTGGAATCGCGTCTTTAAGCTGTCTTAATTCTTGCTTAACACTCTCATGCTTCATGCATGGCTTTTTAAATCACTTTGGCGTTATATGGTCAAGCCGCACGAGTCATTAGTACTGGTTAGCTCAACGCCTCACAGCGCTTACACACCCAGCCTATCAACGTCATAGTCTTTGACGGCTCTTCAGGGGCATCTAGTGCCCAGGGAAGTCTCATCTTGAAGGGGGCTTCCCGCTTAGATGCTTTCAGCGGTTATCCCGTCCGAACGTAGCTACCGGGCAATGCATCTGGCGATACAACCCGAACACCAGTGGTCCGTCCACTCCGGTCCTCTCGTACTAGGAGCAGCTCTTCTCAAACTTCCAACGTCCACGGCAGATAGGGACCGAACTGTCTCACGACGTTCTAAACCCAGCTCGCGTACCACTTTAAATGGCGAACAGCCATACCCTTGGGACCGGCTTCAGCCCCAGGATGTGATGAGCCGACATCGAGGTGCCAAACACCGCCGTCGATGTGAACTCTTGGGCGGTATCAGCCTGTTATCCCCGGAGTACCTTTTATCCGTTGAGCGATGGCCCTTCCATTCAGAACCACCGGATCACTATGACCTACTTTCGTACCTGCTCGACATGTACGTCTCGCAGTCAAGCTGGCTTGTGCCATTACACTAACCGTACGATGTCCGACCGTACTTAGCCAACCTTCGTGCTCCTCCGTTACTCTTTAGGAGGAGACCGCCCCAGTCAAACTACCCACCACACAATGTCCTCGATCCCGATAAGGGACCAGAGTTAGAACCTCAATATTGCCAGGGTGGTATTTCAAGGTTGGCTCCACGCAATCTAGCGATCACGCTTCAAAGCCTCCCACCTATCCTACACAAGCAACATCAAAATCCACTGTGAAGCTGTAGTAAAGGTTCACGGGGTCTTTCCGTCTAGCCGCGGATACACAGCATCTTAACTGCGATTTCAATTTCACTGAGTCTCGGGTGGAGACAGCGTGGCCATCGTTACGCCATTCGTGCAGGTCGGAACTTACCCGACAAGGAATTTCGCTACCTTAGGACCGTTATAGTTACGGCCGCCGTTTACTGGGGCTTCGATCAAGAGCTTCTCTCACCACCACATTGCTCTTGTTGTCTGCGTTAAACGTCTTCGCTCGTTCAGTCATTTACTGTTATGTAAACTCCTTCACTCGCTCAGCCGTTTGCCTTGCAACAAAAACAATCTGGAGGTGAGATAACCCCATCAATTAACCTTCCAGCACCGGGCAGGCGTCACACCGTATACGTCCACTTTCGTGTTAGCACAGTGCTGTGTTTTTAATAAACAGTCGCAGCCACCTGGTATCTTCGACCAGTCCCAGCTTAGGAAGCCATTTGCCCATAAAGAGCAGTTCCATCACCAGAACTGGCGCACCTTCTCCCGAAGTTACGGTGCCATTTTGCCTAGTTCCTTCACCCGAGTTCTCTCAAGCGCCTTGGTATTCTCTACCTGACCACCTGTGTCGGTTTGGGGTACGGTCCCTTTTGACCTGAAGCTTAGAAGTTTTTCCTGGAAGCATGGCATCAATCACTTCTGATCCGTAGATCATCGTCATCAGTTCTCGGCCTTGAGGATCCGGATTTACCTGAGTCCCCAGCCTACCACTTTAAACGCGGACAACCAGCGCCGCGCTGACCTAGCCTTCTCCGTCACTCCGTCGCAGTCAAAAGGGGTACAGGAATATTGACCTGTTTCCCATCGATTACGTCTTTCGACCTCACCTTAGGGGCCGACTCACCCTGCGCCGATTAGCGTTGCGCAGGAACCCTTGGTCTTCCGGCGAGGGAGGATCTCACTCCCTTTATCGTTACTCATGTCAGCATTCGCACTTCTGATACGTCCAGCATGCCTCCCGGCACACCTTCAACCGCTTACAGAACGCTCCTCTACCGCACTAAGATTCCGAAGAATCAAAGTACCCGTAGCTTCGGTGAACAGTTTGAGCCCCGTTAAATCTTCCGCGCGAGCCGACTCGACCAGTGAGCTATTACGCTTTCTTTAAAGGATGGCTGCTTCTAAGCCAACCTCCTGGCTGTCTGGGCCTTCTCACATCGTTTCCCACTTAACTGTTACTTTGGGACCTTAGCTGACGGTCTGGGTTGTTTCCCTTTCCACGACGGACGTTAGCACCCGCCGTGTGTCTCCCTTGATTGCACTCATCGGTATTCGGAGTTTGCATGGGGTTGGTAAGTCGGGATGACCCCCTAGCCCAAACAGTGCTCTACCCCCGATGGTGATACAAGAGGCGCTACCTAAATAGCTTTCGAGGAGAACCAGCTATCTCCGGGCTTGATTAGCCTTTCACTCCTATCCACAAGTCATCCGCTAACTTTTCAACGGTAGTCGGTTCGGTCC
>CBDBOO010000099.1:107500-112500 GCA_965208385.1 Endozoicomonas sp. | reverse complement strand
TTCAATTTCACGAGAGCTGAACACACCATGGCTATAGGCGTAGATCAGGATGGAAATGATCAGCTTGGGAGGATAGGCATGTTGGCCGAGATGATGGTACTTGCTCTCAACTTCAGAGGTATCTATGTACTGAAAAATAGTTTCATAGACATAGCAGTCATGCTGCTTGGGAAGTAGATCAAAAATATTGGTCGGAAACAGCAAGTGCTGATTAAATTCAACAGGGCTGTCCTTAAATTTTGGTGGTGGCAACATTTGGCATTATTAGAATCAAGATTTGAGGCCTATCTTAACAGATAAGCCTGTTCTCGGTCAGGGTGTTCAGCCTAATTAATGTGAGCCAAGTCAGGTCATATGAACTATTTTTACGATAGTCTTAACATAAAGTTTTCTACTATGTCCGCTTGCATCCTCTCAACACAAAATCAGGAAACCCAAATCCTTATCACTATCCAACATGGTCACTCTATGCTGGAGTTTGAGGATCGGCTTCAGACTGAACTCAATGAAGCCGGAGTACTGGCATCAGGCCAGCAGTTGGAATGTATGGATACAGATGGATCACCTATCACAATGGGATCTGTCCGTATGAGCTGTAAACGCAAAAAAGAACCTAAGGTTTATGAGACTCCATGGGGAGCCGTAAAGGTCGCTCGCAACGTATATCAGAGTAATAAAGGAGGTAAAACGTTTTGTCCTCTGGATCAAAATGCGCGAATTATTGTCAATTCCACACCGGCTTTTGCGCGCATGGTGAGCTGGAAATACGCACAGATGGCCGCTCCGCAAGTTGAGCAGGGCGATCTCATTTGGCACTAACTTTCTCTGTTTGGCTAATTATTCAGCACACAAAAGTACCAAAATAAGCCTAATTTCCTGTACTTCTCAAAAATTCAGTTTTTAAAGCTAGCTTTTTGAATATGCAACAGGATTGGTGTTTGTCAAATGAGATCGCCCTGGCAAGTTGAGCAGGATCTCTTGCAAAATCATGGCAGAAAGAGCAGTCGTGCAACACTTCGGGATCTCGCTGACGTGGTGGGTAGTGTCGCTCAAATCAAAGAAGAAAAATGGACATACGTCATACCTGAATTACCCAGGCCGGTTACTACTGTCGCTATAGGGCTTGATAGCGTTAACCTGTTGTATTATGAAGGTTACAGAATCGCTATGTGTGGAACCATTACGCTGTATGACGATGAGGGTGAACGTCTTTACACCTCGTATTGCGCAGCCGCTCCCGAGTACGGAAAGAAAACCTTCATTGCTCGTTTTTCAGGAGAAATTCGCAAAGTCAAAGAGCGCTTCCCTGATGCCGTCTACGTAGGTGTTGCGGATGGTGCACCTGATAACTGGACCTTTCTTGAGCCTTTTACATCTTATAGTGTGTTGGATTTTTATCATGTCTCCGAGTATGTCGCTGAAGCAGCCGAAGCCCTGTATCCGGGGAAAAAACTGACCGGTGAACGCCATGCCTGGCTGAAAGAGAAATTACATAACCTCAAGCACAATGAAGGTGAAGCTAAACGGTTACATCGAGAATTAGAGAAAGTGTCTCCAGGCAATAATCGAACCGCCTCGCTGGAAAAACTGCTCAAGGCGAGAACCTATTTTAAAAATCACTGGCAACAAATGATTTACCCAGAAGCATTGGAGAAAAAATTACCGATAGGTTCCGGTGTAACGGAAGCTGCATGCAAGACATTGGTTAAGCAACGAATGTGTCGTTCAGGAATGCGTTGGAAAGAGCAAGGTGCATCCATGCTGCTGACTTTAAGAGCTCTTGTCTGTTCAACAGGATATTGGGATGAATTCTGGTCAAAGATGAACCGTTACGGATATCCGGTTGCACACAACCTTCTTTTGTTACATTAATCAGGCAGCACACCCTCTCGGTCAGGCTCCTAGCAGCTGTCGTTTTTTGAACATGTAAACCCATCATCAGTAATATTGCATAATAACTACACCTGAAGTCATAAAGTTCTAGACGAATAATGGAGCTTAAATAGGAAAATAGTTTCTTGCGCATATTTTTACTGTGCTTTTTTCCACACTGACTTCATCATAACTCTGGCTGCATAGTTCGCTATACGCCCGATACTGCTCTTTGAAGAATGAAAAACTCTCTCGCCAGAATTATCAACGCCGCTATCATCCATAAATAATTTCTGAAAAGATGAATGCTTAAGATTGGCCCTGGTATCTGTTTTACACCTGAATGAGTTGCAGTTTTGATGACGAAGCCAGAAATAGAATGCCTGTCTTTCTGTATACCTTATACGACATCTGCTGCTTTCTTTTCTTCCGAACAAAAAAAACCCAGTTGATTGCTCAACTGGGTTTTCTATTTAATGCCTGACGATGACCTACTCTCACATGGGGATACCCCACACTACCATCGGCGATGTGTCATTTCACTGCTGAGTTCGGGATGGGATCAGGTGGGTCTAACACTCTATGGTCGTCAAGCGAAACAGTCGAAGTAAAGATACTATCTCTACTTCTGAATCTGGAATCGCGTCTTTAAGCTGTCTTAATTCTTGCTTAACACTCTCATGCTTCATGCATGGCTTTTTAAATCACTTTGGCGTTATATGGTCAAGCCGCACGAGTCATTAGTACTGGTTAGCTCAACGCCTCACAGCGCTTACACACCCAGCCTATCAACGTCATAGTCTTTGACGGCTCTTCAGGGGCATCTAGTGCCCAGGGAAGTCTCATCTTGAAGGGGGCTTCCCGCTTAGATGCTTTCAGCGGTTATCCCGTCCGAACGTAGCTACCGGGCAATGCGTCTGGCGACACAACCCGAACACCAGTGGTCCGTCCACTCCGGTCCTCTCGTACTAGGAGCAGCTCTTCTCAAACTTCCAACGTCCACGGCAGATAGGGACCGAACTGTCTCACGACGTTCTAAACCCAGCTCGCGTACCACTTTAAATGGCGAACAGCCATACCCTTGGGACCGGCTTCAGCCCCAGGATGTGATGAGCCGACATCGAGGTGCCAAACACCGCCGTCGATGTGAACTCTTGGGCGGTATCAGCCTGTTATCCCCGGAGTACCTTTTATCCGTTGAGCGATGGCCCTTCCATTCAGAACCACCGGATCACTATGACCTACTTTCGTACCTGCTCGACATGTACGTCTCGCAGTCAAGCTGGCTTGTGCCATTACACTAACCGTACGATGTCCGACCGTACTTAGCCAACCTTCGTGCTCCTCCGTTACTCTTTAGGAGGAGACCGCCCCAGTCAAACTACCCACCACACAATGTCCTCGATCCCGATAAGGGACCAGAGTTAGAACCTCAATATTGCCAGGGTGGTATTTCAAGGTTGGCTCCACGCAATCTAGCGATCACGCTTCAAAGCCTCCCACCTATCCTACACAAGCAACATCAAAATCCACTGTGAAGCTGTAGTAAAGGTTCACGGGGTCTTTCCGTCTAGCCGCGGATACACAGCATCTTAACTGCGATTTCAATTTCACTGAGTCTCGGGTGGAGACAGCGTGGCCATCGTTACGCCATTCGTGCAGGTCGGAACTTACCCGACAAGGAATTTCGCTACCTTAGGACCGTTATAGTTACGGCCGCCGTTTACTGGGGCTTCGATCAAGAGCTTCTCTCACCACCACATTGCTCTTGTTGTCTGCGTTAAACGTCTTCGCTCGTTCAGTCATTTACTGTTATGTAAACTCCTTCACTCGCTCAGCCGTTTGCCTTGCAACAAAAACAATCTGGAGGTGAGATAACCCCATCAATTAACCTTCCAGCACCGGGCAGGCGTCACACCGTATACGTCCACTTTCGTGTTAGCACAGTGCTGTGTTTTTAATAAACAGTCGCAGCCACCTGGTATCTTCGACCAGTCCCAGCTTAGGAAGCCATTTGCCCATAAAGAGCAGTTCCATCACCAGAACTGGCGCACCTTCTCCCGAAGTTACGGTGCCATTTTGCCTAGTTCCTTCACCCGAGTTCTCTCAAGCGCCTTGGTATTCTCTACCTGACCACCTGTGTCGGTTTGGGGTACGGTCCCTTTTGACCTGAAGCTTAGAAGTTTTTCCTGGAAGCATGGCATCAATCACTTCTGATCCGTAGATCATCGTCATCAGTTCTCGGCCTTGAGGATCCGGATTTACCTGAGTCCCCAGCCTACCACTTTAAACGCGGACAACCAGCGCCGCGCTGACCTAGCCTTCTCCGTCACTCCGTCGCAGTCAAAAGGGGTACAGGAATATTGACCTGTTTCCCATCGATTACGTCTTTCGACCTCACCTTAGGGGCCGACTCACCCTGCGCCGATTAGCGTTGCGCAGGAACCCTTGGTCTTCCGGCGAGGGAGGATCTCACTCCCTTTATCGTTACTCATGTCAGCATTCGCACTTCTGATACGTCCAGCATGCCTCCCGGCACACCTTCAACCGCTTACAGAACGCTCCTCTACCGCACTAAGATTCCGAAGAATCAAAGTACCCGTAGCTTCGGTGAACAGTTTGAGCCCCGTTAAATCTTCCGCGCGAGCCGACTCGACCAGTGAGCTATTACGCTTTCTTTAAAGGATGGCTGCTTCTAAGCCAACCTCCTGGCTGTCTGGGCCTTCTCACATCGTTTCCCACTTAACTGTTACTTTGGGACCTTAGCTGACGGTCTGGGTTGTTTCCCTTTCCACGACGGACGTTAGCACCCGCCGTGTGTCTCCCTTGATTGCACTCATCGGTATTCGGAGTTTGCATGGGGTTGGTAAGTCGGGATGACCCCCTAGCCCAAACAGTGCTCTACCCCCGATGGTGATACAAGAGGCGCTACCTAAATAGCTTTCGAGGAGAACCAGCTATCTCCGGGCTTGATTAGCCTTTCACTCCTATCCACAAGTCATCCGCTAACTTTTCAACGGTAGTCGGTTCGGTCCTCCAATCAGTGTTACCTGATCTTCAACCTGCCCATGGATAGATCGCCCGGTTTCGGGTCTACACCCTGCGACTCATTCGCCCTATTAAGACTC
>CBDBOO010000099.1:0-102500 GCA_965208385.1 Endozoicomonas sp. | reverse complement strand
CGGACGACACAGAATATCTGGCTGCTCCGTTCAGGGTCCCGCGTCCTCACCCACCAACCAATGGCACGGCTACTGGCTGTGACTTTAAACCAGCTCATGTTACCGGCCAGCAGAAAGAAACGTGCATAAAGCCCAGAAAATCTATTTGCAGGGATACTACCATTTCATTTCGGTGGGGGTTAGAGGCTAAAAAGAGTGTTCCTGCTTCTTTTGCAGGGCAACTACAGCTGGAACTGGTCAATGGTGCACTGTCTGGAACCGTTGCCGTTGTTACTGACAGGTACAGTTCAGCGCTATTGGAGCTAACTCTCAGCCCGGTCTTTCAGCCGGAATAAAGCAGTTTAAATGTAGAGGCGATCGGATGAGCGCCTCTTGGCTCAGTCAAAAACTACTTCACCCGGCCAACGTACTCGCCTGTGCGGGTGTCAATTTTCAGCTTTTCGCCTTCAACGATAAACAGCGGCACCTTCACAGTAGCACCTGTGGCCAGCTTAGCGGGCTTGGATCCACCCTGGGCAGTATCACCCTTTAAGCCCGGATCTGTTTCAACGACTTCCAGCTCTACAAAATTAGGGGCCGATACCGATAAAGGAGCACCGTTATAAAGAGTTACAGTGTATAATCCCTGCTCTTTCAGCCAATCAATGGTATCTCCAACTGCTTCACGAGATGCTCCGTGCTGTTCATAAGAACCGTCAGTCATCATGAAGTGCCAGAACTCACCATCGGTGTACAGGTATTCCATATCCAGCTCTATGACATCAGCAGCTTCAATGGATTCACCAGATTTGAACGTACGTTCCCACACCCGACCATTCATCAGGTTTCGGAATTTAACACGGCTAAATGCCTGTCCTTTGCCGGGTTTAACAAATTCATTTTCGATAATCGAACAAGGATCACCTTCCAGAATCACTTTGAGACCGGAACGAAACTCGTTGGTACTATAACTAGCCATTGAACCTTACCAGGAGATCAAAAACCTTTATGATAACCCGTTCCGCGCCCAGTGTGCACATCATAGACGATAACAATAGCTGGCAGGACGAACTGGCAAACGCAATTTCATCCCCCAAAGAGCTATTATCCAAGCTGGAACTGAGCACAGATTTACTTCCCGATGCGCTCAGAGCCAACAAGGACTTTCCTCTACGAGCCCCTCGTAGTTTTGTACAACGAATGGAAAAAGGTAACGCCAAAGACCCTTTGCTGTGCCAGATTTTACCCATAGGCAGGGAATGTGAAGATGTTAAGGGGTACGTTACTGATCCCCTGGCCGAACAGTCACAAAACCCGGTGAATGGTGTTATCCACAAATATAATGGTCGCTTGTTGTTAGTGGTCAGCGGTACCTGTGCCGTCAACTGTCGCTTCTGTTTCCGTCGACACTTTCCTTATGGAGATAATCAACTGGGTGGAGATAACCTTCAGAAAGCCATTGATTATATCGCGTCTGACACAAGTATCCGGGAAGTTATTCTCAGCGGTGGTGATCCACTGGCAGCCAATGACCGACGTCTTCAAAAGCTGGCACTGGCCTTGAATGAAATTGAACATCTGGAGACGCTCCGCATTCATACCCGATTGCCCATTATGATTCCCCAGCGTATTAATAGCGACATGCTGAAATGGTTTACAGGTCAACGGCTCAAACCTGTCATGGTGATTCATTGTAATCATCCACAGGAGATTGATGAATCAGTTATAAAAGCTCTCGATCGCCTGAGATCCGCAGGGGTCATATTGCTGAATCAAACGGTTCTTCTGCGAGGCATTAATGATTCCACTGACATTCTGGTCAAACTCAGCAACACCTTATTTCAAGCTGGAGTTCTTCCTTATTACCTGCATTTACTTGATTCTGTTCAGGGAGCGGCACACTTCGATGTATCTGAAGAAACCGGCAAAACCCTGATTGAAGGTATTCTGAAACAATGCCCGGGTTACCTTGTTCCACGTCTCGTCAGGGAAATTCCCGGACACACAAGCAAGACGCCTATTACATGACTTAACCGGTGTATGACTTAACCGGTGCATGACATAACCAGAGAAACCCTTGCTTGAATTTTCAGTCGGTGAACGGAACCGTCAAACGGCAATGAGTCAAATGTAATTCCACTATCGCCAGCTATAGTGAATATCTGTACCGGCTACTGCAAACTGACGTGTAGCCCGGTCAATCTATGAAAACTTTCTCAGGTATCGACTGCATCTATATCAAAAGTATATGGGAATGCAGCCAGGCGATAAGAGAGTGCAATTCATGAGTTTGGTTAATCTGGAGATGGGTGTGAATGAACGTAAACAGCCTTTCTGTTCCTTCAGGGACGAAAAATATACTTCCGCAGCTATTTATTGCGCATCAGGGAGTCTGTTGCAAAAAAACGGCAGGGCAATGCGGCATTAAAAAATGACTCACCTGCGCTCGCTACCTTTGCGACAATTTCCAGGGTTTATCATGATTCTGGCAACGTCTCTTATTTTCGGTTGTGTCAGTACCCAATCGGTAATGGAGTCCTGGCAGCAGCATCATATCGATGAATTAGTGTCAGCCTGGGGAGCACCAAACTCCCAGTCAGAAATATCCAATGGTCAAATTGTATATAGCTGGGTGTCAAACTGGGGGTCAGCCTATTTGATGAATACTTGCCGACAGTCGTTCACCGTAAGCCCGAGAGGCACGATTATGATCTGGTGCTACTCCGGATGTCCTCACTGGCAATCAGATGCCCATAGTCTGAAAAACCTGACTCCGGAACTGCTGAAATGATAAATGTATAAAATCCAACGACATTCCAGTCGAGTCACCGTATTATAGGGATGACTTAAAATATAATAATGTCTCTCTCCAATGGATATCAGTAAAAAAACCGTACATCTTCTGGCTCTGGAAAAAACCCGTGATAATGTTGAGCGCTGGGTAAAGCTTTTCCGTAACGCCGGCTACCCATCGCGGGTAGAACACATTTCAAATGTTGAATCCATGGAAAGTGCTCTGCTAGAGCACACATGGGACATTTTCCTCTGTATTGAAGAAGCCCCCCTGCTCAATGCCAGCCAGGTTCTAGCGACTATTAAGCGAATGAAGCTGGATATTCCAGTAATCATTACCCTTCCGGAATACTGCGCCCACAAAACCAGCCTCTGGCTTAAAAATGGCGCACGTGATGCTATCCCTGAAACCAATGAAGAGCATGTGCTCTTCGCTATCATCAGGGAACTGACTGCTCTGGAGTATCGCCGTGCTCTGAAGCAAACTCAAAACAAACTGGATGCTTCCGAAAACCGTTGCCAACAACTTCTTACCAGTGCATCAGGTCCAATTGCCTACATCCATGAAGGGATGCATATCGATGCCAACGAAGCCTATATTGACCTTTTGGGATACGAAGATTCTGACAGTCTAGCGGGTATGCCCCTGATAGATATGGCCAGTCCGGATTATCAACTTCAGATAAAGAAGCTATTAAAGCAATGCCAACAAGGCGAAAAAACACCTGCTATTGAGTGTCATCTTGCCCACAGCGCTGGCCACTTTATTCCAGCATCCATCAAACTTTCCGAAGCAGAATACGATGGAGAACGCTGTGCTCAGCTGGCGATACAACCAATAGTCGTACCGGTAGTAAATGATATTATTTCAGATTCCGCTTTTAATACTGACAGAATGACTCCGAGGGAAAGTTTCTTTGCCAAAGGCGATGATATTATTTCGTCAGCAAAAAATACGGCTCTTGTCTGGTTACAGTTGGACGATTACGACCAACTTCGTAATGAAGTGAATATCAGCAGTATTTTGTCTGTACAACACAGCATAAATGACATGTTGCAAAATTCGTTTCCTGAAAATCATACCTGTCATTATGCAGACGATGTTTACTTGATGCTGCTTACCGATATCACAACATCTGATCTCAAAAACAAACTTAGTCAATTGTTGCTGTCTATCGATGAAACCCTGTTTGGTACACAATCGGAATCCCTCACTATAAGTGCGACGCTGGGCTTTGCTGAAAAGCAGAAAAATGAAAATCTTAAGGAGTTAATGGATCACGCTATGATTGCTTACCAGTGCAAACTGAGTAAGGACAGTAGTAGGATATATCAATACTCAGTAGATGATATACAGAAAGACAAAGCGCGTGATGGTGATGTTGAAGCAATGATTCAGCAGGCGTTGACCAATAACAATTTACGTTTACTGTTTCAACCCATTGTCAATATATCCGGCAGTAGTGAACAACACTACGAAGTCTTTCTCCGTCTTTTATCCCCTCAGGGCGACACGGTACCCGCAGCCCGGTTTATAGATGCTGCCGAAGCTTCCGGACAGATGACTCATCTTGACCGTTGGGTTTTACGTCAATGTGTTCAACAGCTTGCCACTGCCAAACGTCGCGGAGAAACTATTCGTCTGATGATGCATATTGACAGCGCATCCATAAAAGGAATCGAATTTATCAAATTCCTTACAGCCGTATTAAAAGCCACAAAGCTTAATGGTGAAGCCATCACCCTGCAGATGACTGAAGAATCCATACACCGGAACCTGAAAGAAGTTATTACCTTTACCCAGAAAATCCAGAAACTCGGCTGTAATCTGGCTATTACCCGCTTCACGGGTGATGACAGAGCCATGAAACTGCTCAACCACCTGAATGTCAGCTCTGTCCGTATTGAAGGGCATTTCACAGAGTTGCTGGAAAAAGGCAAAGCAGATGAACTGGAAAAAATATTGCTTCAATTACGAAGCCAGCAGGTCGCCTGTATTGTTCCCAAGGTGGAAAGCTCCCAGACTCTTTCCCAGTTATGGCAGCTGGGTGCTGAATACATTCAGGGGTACTATATTCAGGAGCCCATGGAAACAATGAATTATGAGTTCACCTGACTATTCTTCTGTCTAAACTGAATAAGGACACCATTACAGCAGGGAAAGCTAAATGGGACCTGACAAGATTACGCCCCAGGGAGCAGTAGATTTATTTTCGGCAGATTCGAAAAACCCTCAGCCAGAAGATATCCGCGGGAAAACCTCCCGTGGGGTAAATGTTTCTACAGTTCACCCTGATATTGTCAAAGGGGCGCTACCAAGAAACAGGCCTTCTTTTCCTGGAGTGAACCTCAAACAACGCAGTATCACCGGCCCTCTCAGAAATCCAGGATTATTGAACCGTACTGCTTCCCACCTCAGAAACAGGCCTGACGGTTCCCAGCGCACCGCTCTTCGTGACATTTATAACAACCTTGAATCAGCACTGGAAGAAGATGGTTCTGGCTCTAAAATAGTAGCGAGTGAAATAGTAGCGAGTGAAATAGTAGCGAGTGAAATAGTAGCGAGTGAAATAGTAGCCAGTGAATTAGAAACCAGGGCAAACAGTTTTACAGTGAATACAGGCTCCAGAGGTCATCACATCTGTGCTCTGATGGTTGAGGCTGGACTCGCCCGGTCAGACTCCCCCAAACCTGACAGCAATAGAGTCACTATCCACTTTATCCGCCCCAGAGATTTTAAGTTGCAAGTCAGAGCCATGGAAAATCTGGCGCAGCTCAGTGAGCTTAGATTAAATACAAAGGGCGGTCTGGACTGGCCACAAATGCTGAAAATAGACTCCGGAACTCGACATAGCTGGCTACAACAGAGCACTCTGCTAGCAAAAAATCAGGAACATCCAGATCCACATTGGTATAGACAACCCAGACTGGTTCACCAATTAGAACAACTAATCAGTGAAAAGAACCGGCGAGAAAAAACAGCACGGGAACTGGCTCAGTTAAAGCCTAAACAATCCCATGAAAATCAATGGGATATTGCCCGTCGCAGAATGAATGAGCTGAGTAAAGTAGCTCGTAATGCCGGTGTGTATGAAATTGGTAATATTCTGGTCAATCACACCCGTCGTCTCAGCCTGTACACCACGGCCGAATGGCTTGACGTGGTCAGTCAGATAGACGATATAGATCCCCTATTTGCCGAAGAGCTAAGGGCAGTCGCACCTGAATTCCAGGTGTCAGACCACTCAAAATTAACCACCCAGCCTGTTCGTGAGCCTCCGGCCAAACAGGAATTGAAAGACTACCTGTCGCAGCACAATTTACTGAACACTAAAGTGACAACCGATGACGTCAGTCTCATTGAAGATAACAGTGAATCATCGCCCGCATTTCCCTTGCTGGAAAGCTTCTGGTATGGAATGCGAGACAAGAAAAAAAGAACCCTGTCAGCGCACTTCAAACAGCTGGATCTGCCTGAGAACACCCCCGTCACTCTGGGTCGGATACAACAAGGGTTGAACAAACTAAAGCAGGAATACCCCGACGTCTATGGTCAGTGTCTCGACGATGAACAGCGTCAGGCAGCCCTTTTAAAAGCTCAACAAAGAATAAAAAGAGACAAAGAAATCAAAACAGAGCTGGCTGCCTACGGAAGAGATAAAAAACACCTGGTAGCTCCGTTACTGTCATCAGAACTTATTATTCCCGATCAGTTAAATACAAACTTGTCCGGTGACGATGCGCCTCCTGAAACTAAAATCAGGGAATCGCTCTCTTCCAGAAAAATCCTTTCTCTGATGCAGGCCTATGATCAGGTCGTCACACTCCTGAGAAAAAGTAGCAAGGAAGCAGCCTCACTGGATCAGCTACTGGAAGTCTCTGTTGATGAGGTTTTCACGGAAGGAGAGGCTCTAACACTGCAGGAATGGCAGAAAGGAATTCAGAACACACCTTTATCCGAGCAGCCCTTACCGGAACAGCCAGCACCTTTAATCCCGGAAAATAAACATAGACCGGCATCATCTGTTCAAAACCCTGCCCGCCTGAGTGAACGAAAAATAGCCGAAGTTCATCATAAAGAAGCACAAATACCCAGAGACACCAGCAAACAGAAGCGAACGTCTCTGGGTCGCCGAAGGGTTATCTGGGTCAATATTCATGACAGCGCGGGGAGTCGTCTGAAGTCCTGGTTCAGTGGCAAACCCACTAAAAACCAGCAAGCTAAATGCCATGCTCTGTTCAGCAATCTGCAAATGGCCTTGCACGCTCGTGAGCAAAGTCAGCCATCAACAATGCATTACACAACGAATGGACTTGAAGCTGGAGTCGGTTCTCCTGAACATAAGGTAGCGGCCTTGATGGTAGAGACTGGTCTGGCTCGTTTTGTGAAAAAAACGGATTCGAATACCGTTGCAATACAGTTTACACGCCCTGATGATCTCTTCAGTCAGATAAAACTCACTGAAGACCTGTTTGAATTTGTTCCTCTTTTTATGACCCCGAAAGGTTTGATTCACTGGCGCACCTGTCTGAGATACGCCGACAAACAAGCCAGAAATGACCTCCTTCTCAGTAAAACCCTGACAGCTGATCGAGAAAATTTCCGGCTGAATAGGACAACACCGGTAGCTGTAACCGTTCGCAAACTGGAACAATATCGTGATCATAATCACGAAGGCCTGTTGCAAACCTGCAATTACTGGCACCAGAGATTCAACGAGCTGGCCAGACTAACCTCAGACTCCTTTGCACAAAACAGATTAAGACAGCAGGCATTGCAGGCATCGACATATCAGCCTTCAGGTAAACAACAGATGCTGAAAATGCTCTCGGATACCCTTCCATATCTACAGACACTCGAGCCCAGTCTTGCTGCCGAATTAGAGCAGGCTTCTGAAGATATTAACCAGCTTTCCGACGTATATCCTGCCAGTACAAGTCAGGAACTGAAGCAGTTAACAGATAGCAATACCCCCACAGGCTGGATGAATTTCCTTCACCTGTTACAACAACAGAAACTGATTGATCATCCTCTGACATCTGAACAGCTCGACGACTCTCAACTGGCTACCCACGGAATAACACCTCTGCTTGCACATATGGTTCAGCAGGCAAAATTGCACAAACGGGCTGATCAACTTTCAAAATACTACCAAACACTAAAACTGTCGCCCACGAATCCATTAACACTGGAAAGGCTTGATCAGAGCTGGCAACAGTATTCACTGGATCATCCAGACTTTGCCAAAATCAGCGACGAACAATTGCAAAGTACACGAGAACAATATTCAGAATTGAAAAAACTGCTCTCTCTATGCCCCGACCATCACTGTGAATCAGTGGAGGTTTTGGCTGGGCTTTCTCTTAAGGCCAGGGATGAACCAGCTCACTTTAGTGAAGTTCAATGGTACAATGCATACAGGGATATCTGGATAGACGACATTGCCGCAAAAAATCAAAAAGGCGAAATCATCCGGTTACAGGTTGCATTACAATCACTAAGAGAGAGTCAACCTGTTACTCCTGAACCGGTTAATGCAAAACTTGTTATGCAAACAGTACCTCCCGGGTTCAACAATTTTGGCAATAGCTGTTTTGCTAACGGATCTCTCAAGGCTCTATTGGGTGCGATCAATCAAGACACTATTGATCAATTAAGGGATACAAGATTTAAGAACACGGATCAAGAAGATGTGCGCCTTCAATTTCTTAACGTGGTGGATTCCTACAACAGGGATTCTGACACCTCACCCAATAACGATCTCAAAGCACTTCTTCGTGCCTGCTGGAAAATGGGTCAGAACAAGCAGAATAAATCCAGAGTATTTCAGAACATATTCAACAAAGACCCGGCCAGAGGAATGCAGCAACAAGACGCGCATGAATTTCTTTCTGAATTAATGTCAGTACTGGAACTGAACAAATTATCTGGAATGTCTGTCCAGACCAGAACCTCTATCAATAGTGATTTCAGACAACACGGGCTGGGCTGGCTCAGTCACACCACTAACAATGACAATGAAAACACCTGTGTTATCCCACTCTCTATTGACCCATCCGAAACCGGCAGCCAACCTGATCTGCAGCATTGTGTAAACACCCATTTCAAGATGGAAAACCGTGAAGATCATTTTTGGGAATTAGGTGACATGTTGGACGCAGGGTATAAGTTCGGTACCAATCCCGAACTGGAAGAACAGCTTCAACAAAAACCAGAGAAATTTCATACGACGGGTCAATTGCAAATTCACGCCAACGTGCAGCAACTGAAAACACTTTCTATCCAGGTAAAAATGTTTCAAAAAACAGTAGACGAAGACTCTGCTAGCTCAAATAAACTGGTCAGCTCAAATAAACTGGTCAGCTCAAACAAACTGGTCAGCAGAACCAGAGATATTATGAAACGCTCTGGTGATCATATGGTTATAAGGGTTACAGATAGCGAATCAGGAAAACTTTATGCAGTAAAACTCCGACAGAAAAGCATCTGTTATCACAGCGGCTCAACACCAAATTCCGGGCATTACACTGCAGCAACCAGAGAGGGTGAGCAATGGTATTATCACGATGATGCCCATGTAAAACAATTAGGTCATCCGCGTGATGTAAAAGCGGAGCCATATCTTGTTTTTTATGAAGTAGAGGGCACTCCCATTGCCATTAAAAACCCGATTGAGCCAAGCACTAAACAAGGTTAAAGCACTAAACAAGGTTAAAGCTCTATCAATTTACCTTTTTCAGAAATGTCCTGAGGATCATGAGTAACCATCAATGCAGGAATATCTGTATTCTTGATTTGATTAAACACAAATTGTCGAAACTGCTCCCGAAGGTTGGTATCCAGTTTTGAAAAAGGTTCATCCAGCAACAACAACTTCGGCTCGGATAACAGGGTTCGCATCAGACTGATTCGAGCCTGTTGACCACCAGAAAGTTTGGCCGGGTTTTGATCGGAGATTCCTTTCAAGCCACAATCGGCCAGAGCCTGTTCTACTTTTCTTTTCCTGTCTGTCTTCCGGTACTGTCTGGGAATTCCGAACTCAAGATTTTCACCCACAGTCATATGGGGAAACAGCATGTGATCCTGAAACTGCAGGCCAATACCCCGTCGATGTGCCGGAAGATGATTCAGAAGGCTGTCATTCAGATAAATCTGCCCTGAACTGACAAATTCCTCATCAAGATTTCCGCAAATGAAATTGAGTAGACTAGATTTACCACAACCGCTTGGGCCCATGACAGTCAGTACATCACCAGCGGACACCTGAAACCCCAGATCCCTGATAAAACACTGCTCTGCAAGGTGGATAGAAACATTTTCTACTCTCAGGCTCATGAGTTCAATCTCCTGGATATACTTCCATGCCTGAGCGTCCAGTGGCTGATAATAAGAGCGACACCATAGGCAATCATGGGCAGAAGCATCTGAGTCAGGGCATAAACACCGGTCAGACGTCGGCTGCCTCCCGAGGCCAGACTGACGGCTTCTGTAGTGACAGTCTCAACTCTTCCGGCACCGGCAAACAAGGTGGCAAGATACTGAGCATTACTCACAGCAAAAGCTAATGCCAGACTGGTCATTAAAGGGCGCCAGAGTATTCTCAGCTTCACCAGAACAAAGGCTCGAACTCTGGAACCAGACAACAGCAGCGCTTGAGTCGTTTGCCTTTGATCGTAACTTTTCCAGGGACCGGAAAGAGTCAGGTAGCAATAAGGCAAAACAAACATCAGATGGAATCCGGTAACTGTCAGCCAATGGCCTTCTGCATTTAATTTCAGAAGCAAGACCTGAATACCATAAAGAAAGGTCATCTGTGGCAATAATAAAGGCAAATACATAATGGACTGGATAAATCTGGATTGTTTTTTCTCCAGTTCCAATAGGATGACAGCCAGAACACCCCCTGCAATCGCTGCCACACAGCCAATTAACAGAGAATTACCCAAGGGATCCAGAAGCTGAGGCCATGCTCTTTCCCAGCTTTTCCATGACCAGTCAGGCCACAGGGACGGGAAACGCCAGCGCCAGACAAACGACCAGATCAACAGAACCAGCGAACTGGCCGAAAACAAGACAACCAGGGCACGCCAGCTTAACCGGAATCCATTCAACACAACGTAACTGAAGTGATCCCGCTTACCACTCACCAGCCAAAAACGCAGATACTTCCGAATCATCCATTCAACAATAATAAATACACTGATTCCCAATAAAACCAGCACCAGCAATAGCAAACTACCCGCTGCCGCCACTAATCGCTGATTCAAATCCGGATTCTGCAGCCATTGCAAGATTTGTACGCTGAACATGGGAGGGTTGGTTGGACCAAGAACCAACGCAATATCCACAACCGATATGGAATAAGCCAACACCGTGAAAACCGGCAATCGAATCATTGGATACATCTGAGGCCAGAGCAACTTCAGCCAGATCATCCAGGGCTGATACCCCAGACTGCCACCAACCTTCATTATCTGTTTTACAGGCAACTGACTCACTGCAGCCATCAACATGAAAATGAGAAACGGAGTTTCCTTCATTATCAGTAACAGGGTCAGACTCAACCCATAGGAATCCTGAGTCGTTTGCCACAGAGGCGGATTACTCCATCCGGCTAAAGGAGCCAGTAAGCGTGCCAGAAGTCCGCTGGGCATCAACACAAATGCAAGCCCAAAGCCTAAAGCCACATGCGGTGCCGCCATCATGGGGGATAACCATTTCTGTGCGCGGTTCCAGTACTGGCTGTTCCAGGCTGAACTGACAAAACCAAGTGCCAGCAACACTGACACGGTTGTTGCCAGAACACCGGACCCCAATGACAAACCCAGCATGGTCCATAGCTCGGAAGTATGAAACAAGGCTTTCCAGGCATAGAGATTTATCTGCTCAAAGCCGAGAACCGGCATGTAGCCGAAGGCAGAGACCAGCACACCGCCAATGCCTGCCAGGATAGGAATAAAAAAGAGTGCAATTACCACTACAGGAATAGCAGTGATAATTTTTCTGGTTAATATCATTTAACGGTAACGTTTCTGCCAGGCCTGTTCCAGAGCTGAAACCCATGAGCTATGAGGTTCTGGCAAGACCTTACCTAAAGCATCAGGGCTCAATGTGGCTACACCCAATGGCACGTTTTCAAATCGCTTGCGATCTGCTGTGCTGAGTCGGCTCATGGAAAGAATAGTGGGATCTCCCCAAATTTCAGGATTAACTTTTCTGGCCTGAGCTTCCGGTGAAAGCAGGAAATTAATAATTACCCGCGCCCCTTCACTGGCATTGCTGTTAAACGGAATGGCAAGAAAATGGGTATTACCCAGAGACCCCTGTTTATGCACATAAGTTCGAACACTGTCCGGTAATTCTCCACTGGCAATGGCAGAGCTTGCATAGGAAGGATTAAACGACATAGATAATACTATTTCACCATCATCCAGCATTGGCGTAAGAGCCAGATTATTTTGCGGAAAACTGTTCCCTTCACGCCATAACACCGGATGTAACTGATCCAGATAACGCCATAACGGAGCGGTCACTTTTTCAAAATCCACCTGACCCACCGGTTTAATCAGCGCATTCGGGGACTCACTCAGCTCCAGAAGTGCTTGTTTCAAAAAAGTAGTTCCAATGAAATCAGGCGGCATAGGGTAAGTAACCCGTCCCGGATTCTTTCGGGAAAACTCCAGTAATTCAAGAGCGCTAGCAGGGGTGCTGTCTAGACGTTCACTATCATATATAAACACCAGCTGCGCCATTCCCCAGGGTGCTTCGAGGCCGTCAACAGGCTCGCCAAAGTCTAAAAGAGTTGTTGGCTTTTCGACGGTGTCTATACCTTCGAAAGAGGGCAATTCATTGGTGAATGGGCCGTATAACAACGCATTCTTTTTCATGGATTTGAAGTTTTCACCATTAATCCAGACCAGGTCAACCGTTCCTTTATCTTCACGACCTGCCTGCTTTTCTGCCAAGACTCTGCTAACAACATCCGCAGTGTCGCTCACTTTTACATGCTGGAGCCTGACACCGTAACGCTTGTTCACCTCATCAGCGGCCCAGTCAATATAGGCATTAATCTGGTCGCTGCCGCCCCAGGCATTAAAATAAACAGTCTGGCCTTTAGCCTTGTTCAGAGTTTCATTCCAGGCCTTGTCAGACTGATCAGCCTGAACAGTGAATGCCAGAATCGCAGCTATAAACGTCAGAAGCAGTTTGCTTCCCCATATGGTCTTCATATTCGTCGATGATTCCTTATCATTTTTGCCAACATAAACAGGCGAACAATTACTTTCGCATATTTTTGACGATGCATGTTTCCACGCTTGCTAATGTGAGTCTTCTGACTTTTACGTCAACAGACCTCTTCCAGATTCAGTTGCTGGAGTTCTTGTTCACTGAATCCCAGCAAATACATAACACTCTCTAGCCCAAGGGTAGAAATAGAACACTGGGCTTTCTGTCTTACCAGCGGTTTGGCTCTGAAAGCCACACCCAATCCGGCAAGGCCAAGCATAGGCAGATCATTGGCACCATCACCTACTGCAATCACCTGCTCCAGAGTAACGCCTTCTTTTTCAGCAATCTGCTTCAGCAGTTCAGCTTTTCGTTCACCGTTAATAATTTCCCCGGAAACCTGTCCGGTCACCTTCCCATTAACAATATCCAGCTGATTGGCGTGAATGTAATCAACGCCCAGCTTGTTCTGAAGATAACGGGCAAAAAAGCTGAATCCGCCGGAAACAATCGCCGTCCGATAGCCCAGTTTTTTCAGGTTCCGCATCAGCTTCTCTGCTCCATCCATCACTGGCAGGTTTTCTGCGATATCCTCCAGCATGGATTCATCAAGCCCTTTCAACATGGCCAGCCGTTCACGAAAACTCGCGTTAAAATCCAGCTCTCCCTGCATGGCTCTTTCGGTAATGTCCGCAACGGTATCGCCCACTCCGGCCGCATCAGCCAGCAGATCAATCACTTCAGCCTTTATCAGCGTCGAATCCATATCAAAAACAGCCACACGACGATGCCTTCTGAAAATCGATTCTTCCTGCAGCGAGATATCAACCTGCATGTCAGTAGCCAACTGAAGAAACGCAATTCGGACCTTTTCAATATCCGCATCCGCGCTATGCAAAATGAATTCCAGACAAGAAACGCCACTTGCATCACCTGGATCCACGTTCTCTGAATATCCTTGAGCCAGCGGTAATATACGATCAATACTGAAGCCGCTTTCTGAACAAAGAGCTGAAACCCGGGCAATATGCACTGAGGTGACTTTCGCCGACATAAGAGTCAAAGCATACGCTTTGTTGATTCCAGTCTCCGGACTGATGGCGGGGCTGCAGTGATAATTGAAGATCAGCTGTTGTTGCTGAATATTGCTCTGCAATTGCTCAATGTTGTTTGATGAATCAATCTCATCAGATACATGAATGGTTGCCCGAAGTGTGAATACGCCGGAATGCACTGTCTGCTCAAGATCATGGATTTCAGAGGAATGATCAGCCAGAATAGATATTATGGTTGCTGAGAGACCCGGCTCATCTTTTCCAGTTACGCTGATATTTATAATATTGTTCACGTCTAGACTCGGCTTCGCTGAAAAACTGGTATGAAAAGATATTCTATTCTAACTGAATAAAGTCCAAATCGTTATTGCCACATACTTCAAATTCGCTGGTTGTTAACAAAACCTGAAATCGAAACTTCAAATAATTATAGGCATACTTCGTATCAGGTCATGAGAGAGCTTCCACCCGTCATTCCGAACCCTATCGTTATCCCGGTCTTGATCCTGGAATCATAGAATTCCTCCATATTATTCTGCCTGTTTTATCCGGTATGAAGTGTGCTTTCCCTGCGTTATGGATTCCGTGATCCTCACGGAATGACGGCGGCAAAATCAAGCGTTCCGCTGCCTATTGATACCATCTCAACAGGTTCGAGCCTTTACTGTTTATGCCAGCACTACTTAAAATATCAGCGATTGTGTTTATAGATTGCCATTGCCAGCCTCCCTCTCCTAAGGGGCAGGTCAGAGGTTCGAATCCTCTAGGGAGCGCCATATTTTTCAAGTACTTAGAGCATGTTTTAGTAATTGTGAAATGTGCCTCATATCGATTGTCCACTCTATGTCCACTACAGTGCAGAAATGTCATTCTAGTCAAAGCGGCTCCTGTTTTCTGTTTATCCAGACGTCTGGTACTTTCCTGATACCCTGTTATCACATCACCTAGGAGCCTGACCGAGAATTAACCCGCACTGTCAAAGTAAAAAGCTAGAATTCAAAATCGATCAACATTTGATCGATTTTGGAAGAGTTTTAGTCATACTTAACCATTTCAAGCCTTTTCTTACCCTTTATGCTGCATTTCTCAACCTTCTTACATCTTCAAGACGGATTGATCCCGTGGATACCGCTGTCGCACATTTTTTCATATTGTGCGCCGCGCATACCAGTGAGAATTCCGCATCTACTTTCTCTTTACCTCTGAGGCTAAAGCCCCGGAAACCGGAATTCTTAATCTGACCAAACGGTGGCTCTGCAATTACCTTGCGATGGACGTATACCGCCTTCGCTTCTTTTGTCTCCATCTTTTTATTCATGGCCTGTCGCACGACTTCAAATTTGTCTGTACGAATCACCCGGCCAGCTTCTTTCTTTGAGCCGCTGCATCTTGAGCGATAGGGACACTCTGTGCATATATCTTTATCTGCACGATAACCTTTCCTTTTGGCCTTGCTCTGGGGCTTGGTGACGAGCTTTTTTCTGGCGGGACAGATAAATACATCCGCGTCGGCATCGTAAGTAAAATCCGCTTTGACAAACTTCCGGTCAGAATTTTCAAGGCCTGTCCCTGCGGCCTTTTCCTGACGGTCCGTGGCGACATAGGCATCAATACCACTCTCGTCCAGGGTCTGTAGATTTGAGCCCGAATTGTAGCCATTGTCCAAGCTCATCTTATCCACAGTTTCACCCTCGGTGGTCTCGGATAATGCCGCCAGGGCTGGCTCTACTTCCTGTAAATCATTCGCGCTCTGGCTGACGTGTTGGCCAACGATAATTTGGTTATCTTTATCAACGCTGATTTGTGCGTTGTAGCTGTATTCACAGTGTCCTTTTTTGCTCATGATCCGGGCGTCATGATCTGAAAAGCTGATTTGTTTTTTGTCGTCTATCAGTTCGCCCGGATTAAGCGTTTCTTCACGCTCTTCAAGCGCCTTTTTGGCTTTCTTAATTTTCTCGAGACGCTCTTGTTTGAATTGCAAGTCTTCAGGAATACTGTAGCCATTAGCCTCCTGATAAGTGTCGTCTTCTTCCTGATCACACTGGCGGGCTTTATTGATCAGATCATCAATCTCAGCACTCAGCTCTGCTTCTTTAGCCTTAAGTCGACCATAGCTCATGGCTTTGTGCTTTGACGTACTGGCTTTGAATTTAGACCCGTCAAGACTGATATGGCCAAGAGAGGCCATTTTAAGCTCCAGAGCGAGTTTGACACTTTGCTTAAAGCAATCATGGAAGAATGTCAGGTGATCTTTACGGAAGTCGCCCAGAACCCTGAAATTAGGGCAGTTCATTTGGGCGATGTACATGAAAGCCAGGTCCTGTCGGCATCGCTTTTCAATTTCACGAGAGCTGAACACACCATGGCTATAGGCGTAGATCAGGATGGAAATGATCAGCTTGGGAGGATAGGCATGTTGGCCGAGATGATGGTACTTGCTCTCAACTTCAGAGGTATCTATGTACTGAAAAATAGTTTCATAGACATAGCAGTCATGCTGCTTGGGAAGTAGATCAAAAATATTGGTCGGAAACAGCAAGTGCTGATTAAATTCAACAGGGCTGTCCTTAAATTTTGGTGGTGGCAACATTTGGCATTATTAGAATCAAGATTTGAGGCCTATCTTAACAGATAAGCCTGTTCTCGGTCAGGCTCCTAGTTACTCCGAGACTCGCTTATCCGTAGTGGTACAATAGGTTCTTGGGCATCAAGGATTGACTGCTATGAATAAGAAACACCTCCGCTTTGTTGATGAATACCTTATTGATCAGAATGCTACTCGTGCTGCAATTGATGCTGGCTATAGTGCTAACTCTGCCAGAAGTCAGGGAAGTCGACTGTTAACAAATGCAGACATTGTTCGGACTATCAATGAACGTCAGCAAGTAGTCAGCAAAGAGCTTGAAATAACAGCTTCTGATAAACGCAAAAAACTATTGGATATCACTCTGTTTTGTAGCGAGCAGGTAGCGGACGGTAATGGGCAAATGAAGATGCGGGATGCAAGAGCAGCTACTTCAGCCATAGCGGAGTTGAATAAGATGGATGGAGAGTACAGGCAGGCATTAGAAAACTTACCTCATATTAACTTTATCCAGTATTTTGGTGAGGGCATAAAAAATTGTGAAAGAGAAGATATAACAATTATCACTGGCTAGAAGTGAATCAAGGGGGGCTTCCCCCCGGTATGCTGGACATCACTTTCTCTGGTTCCTCCCCTTGGGGTATACCCTTCCCACGCACTTAGTAGGCTTAGTTCATTCTATGGAACAATAGTCGACTAGGGTATGCTAGTTCTCATATCTTCTATCAAAGTAATTTTTTAGCATGGGCCAGAATAATTTAGTTCTAAAATATGCCTCTTTTGGGACAGTGGTGGCTCTTTTAATGAGTGGCCTTAGGTTTTTATCCAATGAACTGCCGCCTGGTTATGAGTGTTTACTAGATGGGGCTAAAAAATGTTCATTTTATGATATCAGTGATTTAAGAGCAGTATGGCTTGGTGTTTTAGCTATTGTCGGAACCATTAGTGTTTTGGCTATTACATTCTCTACAACTACGACAGAAAGAATCAGTCAAGTTGTCCCTCAGCCGATTTCTGATCTCGCCCGAAATGATTTTATCTACAATAAACTCAAATTAGATCGGTTTGGCGTTTTCAGCGTTACAGTTATTTGTGTTGGTATTTTTTGGCTAGTAACTCAAGTTGGGATATTAGCTCTTTTTATTCACTTAGCTTCAGTAATAGTGATTGTATGGAAATATGGTGTCATATATTTAAAGACCCTCAATCTCAGGGCGATCTCATTTGACAAACACCAATCCTGTTGCATATTCAAAAAGCTAGCTTTAAAAACTGAATTTTTGAGAAGTACAGGAAATTAGGCTTATTTTGGTACTTTTGTGTGCTGAATAATTAGCCAAACAGAGAAAGTTAGTGCCAAATGAGATCGCCCTGCCCTCAATCTACAATGTTATCGAGAAGCTATTCACAGTGCTGTCTATGATTTAGTATCTAAAAGATTGCTTTGTGCAGAAAATGAGCAGATAAAATTTCAAGAAAAGACAAATGATCTGGCACAACTAACAAAAAAATATGAACAGTTCGCTCCTCTCTCAACAAAAACAATTGTTTCATTGTTTGATGCTAAAGAAGGTTACCTTACCAACATAAGTAGTAGTTCTCTAAAAAAACTGGAAAAAATGTTTAATCAAATTAATACCCATAATGACGAACCAAAATTATTTTTTGTTCATAATCTTGGAGAGAAAACGAACAACTTAGCTATGATAGGTTTGCAGCAATTCCCCACGTTTCATTAAACCCCTTGGTATCACTAGCGTACGAAGTCGTATATATTTTGTATGCTCGTGATAAATAGTCGAGTTTTTGGGAAAAATTACATATCTCAACACGTAAGCAGCTGTAGCTGCGCCCTGCGTGTGATGCTTCTTATACGCTGTTACCGATGTCGTATAAGCATGGGGAATAGCTGATAGGTTTGTATAGTAATACTATAGAACAGGGGGATTGGTTTTCAGAAACAAAACTAAAAGAAATTAAAACTATCGCACAAGAAGTATGTGAAATATCCAAAGAAACAGAAAGATCAAAGCTTGATGGGCTCCATGAGTCATTGGTGAATTCAATAGTCTTATATTTCAATAATAGAGATAGTGAAAATCTGAATTTTTCATTAAATCTGTATAAACTAGCAATTCAACACCCTGGAATGGGTAACAAACATTTACTCTTACAGAATTTAATTTCAGAGCTGAAGGATAGAACAACATCAATTGATCAGATAAATGCATTTACAAAAAAATGGAGATATGAAATTCAATACCCTCTGTATCGAGAAATGAATGCAGTTACAGTTCATTCAGTAATCAGTTTTCCTTTGAATTTATACTTTTATTTCAGTGATGAAATTAATTACAAACAATATCTAGCAAAGCATAAAGACGTTTGGATTAGATTCATGATTTCACACCCTGATGAAGATGTGAGATTGCAGGCTGTAGAATCAATGAAGCGTCAAATAATTTCTTTATTTAAGGAAGGCTGGCTTGATGGCATAGAAGAATGGAGCAGATTGGTATCTGAAGATTCGACTTCTTCTCGTTACAGAAGAGAAAAAAATGAAAGTAAAAAAATATTTTTACACGTATGGTTTTCACTACTAACTTGGATTCTTTTAGTGTTTCAAAAAGAGACTAATGATGATGCTAAAAATAAATTAACAAAGTTGATTGGAATTCTTCTTAAGCAGCTATTCCCGACGAATTGATTCCGATACCTTAGAGACAACTTAATACAGACTTAAAAATAAGAGCAAAAGAAAGGCCTGCACTCCTATTGAGGCAGCAGAATGGAATTTAATATAACCCTGAAAACCTGGCTATCTTTCGATTTTATGAAGTGTCTAGCTTTATTTTTTCCGGCTTGAATCCATTTGTGATTGCACTAAATAAATCCTCCCAGCTATCAACCATCCAACTGATAAATAAACACGTCATTCTCTTCCAAAGATATTTTCGTGTTCCTCTTGATCGCTTCTTTAATGCTTTTTGAAATTCCGGGCTGGACATCTCCTGGATTTGATCCACCAGAAATGCCAGAAATGTAAGGTAGGCAGAATTCGTCGCCAGATGCTCTTTGCCATGACCGTAATTGTGTTCCAGATGATAACCTTGGTTTTTCAGGGTGTTAAACGTTTGATTTTCAATATGCCATCTGCATCGTCCTCCTCTCATGACACTGTGTACTGTCTCTTCATTTAATTCAATATCTGTTACCCAGCACCAATTATGTTGGTGACCTTTCTTGTCGATTTCAATGTAATCAAGAACATTGACTTTCTCAACCTGATCTTGCAAATTCAGTGAGACGTTATTAGCGAATCGAAAGTTGTGCTTTACTCCATTTTTTTTATCATTGATTTTATGGTGATGGACTTCTCCCTCATCATATAGTGCATTCATCGCCTCAATAAGCGATACATGATTACCATCCTTAGCCACAATGATATAGTGCCAGCCATACTTCTTAATCAGCGCGATAGTAGGGTTGTCAGCGTATAGACCATCCAGAAGGATGATCAGTTTCAGCAGAGGATGTACTCGTTTTACGTGCGCAAAAAAACGTTTTATTGCATTTTTTTCGCAGTCATTTTTGGTGCACCCATCCTGACGAATAATAGCTTCTGGTTCAAGAGGTATAACTGTTTTCTGATCAGGGTGAGCAATGCAGCCTCCCATCATATTATGGTAGAAGGCTTCATTTTTCTTTCCTTCGTTTTTAATGCAGCAGTCTTTACAGCCACATTTCCCAGAATAAAAAAGTCCGGTACCATCGATGGACAGCAGATAATGGTCTTTCAATTTATCACAATTGAATTTGAATCCGTTGAGGGCACCATTTCGTTGAATAATAGAAAATAACTTCTTAAATGGTTTTCGAATATCGTCAGGATTTATTAAATCAACAACTGCTCTCATTTGAGTGTCAGACGGAACTTTTCCATCTTTGACGTGATACAACTTTTCAAGATTATGGCAACGGATTTTATCTACCCGCTCATCATCAAATCCTAACAGAGAATCGTACTTTTGATGCATCATAGCAAAGGCAGACATTAGGAAGTTTTCAAAAGGAATAGGACAACTTCTAGATCGGTGATCCTTAATTCTGCCAAAGCACTCGAATACCTTGTTGATAAGATTTGTGGCATTAAAGTGCTTGCTGTACTTCTTAATAGCGGTAGCCATAATCAGGTAAACGACAGTAATGTAGTAAGTATCTATTTTAGTTGATTAAAATTGTGCGAGGGCTTTTTTTACAACCTGCCTGTGTGCCTTGCAGCAGAAGGGGCTCAGAATTCATCGGGAATTACTGCTTCTTAAGCCACGATGGATAATTGAAATAAGTGGCAGTAACCCAGTAAGTTTTTACAGAGAGATAAGTGCAGTTATAGAAAAAGGCGATATTGATAACTTTGAAATGAGTTTGATGTCTGGAAGCGGAGTTTATTCCGTCACCTATGAGTACTGCCAGTATAATGCTTTAGCTTTAGTTATTTGTAAATATCAAGGCTATAAACACTTTGCAGATGACGCTAGTATTTACGAACTACCTATCTCTCATTACTTAGAGCAAATGGTTGATTTTTTAGAAAGCTCATTTGTTGACAGTAGAAATGAAATTGAATCTGAAGAAGATGTTAATGATGGTGGATTACATAAACTAGTTGCAAAGAGCATAGCAAGTTCTAGAATTGAATTGATAAATAAAATCAAGTCGAACAAAGAATCGAAAGTTATAGAATGGGTTGCTACTACCAAGCTAGATCAAGAGCGAGTAGAACAAAACAAGAATGAAATCTTTGGGTCGTTCAACTCTGAATTTAATTACCCTCTTGATAAAAACATAAAAATAAAAAATAATGAGGCCAAAGAAATATTATGGGAATTCAATTTATTTGAAAATAAAGAAATGTTTCAGCAGTTCCCGATCATAAAGCGACGATGGATGTATAAATTTATTTACATTGCTTCAAAAAAGACTGACAAGCACATCCTTGCACTTAAAGTGCATCACTGAATTTACTGTTTACCCTGAAACCCTAACTACATCTATATCCTATGAGCTGTTAATTTTAATCCGGCCCGGTTTTATACCTTTGTTAATCGCTTCATACAGCTCATCCCAGCCATCAAGAAACCAAGACAGGAAAATGCGTGTCACTAACTTCCACAGGTAGGTTCGAACGCCTTTCGATCGTTCTTTTAAGGCCTTTTTAAACTCCGGGCTGGTCATTTCCTGAATTTGATCAACCATAAATGCCAAAAAGGTCAAATAAGCCAGGTTCGAAGCCAGATGATGCTTCCCATGACCGTAGTTATGCTCAATGTTGTAGCCTTGATTTTTCAGGGTATTAAACGTTTGGTTTTCTATATGCCAGCGACATCGACCTCCTATCATAACGGCTTCAACGGTTTCTTCTGTCAACTCAATATCAGTAACCCAGCACCAGGTATGGCGTCTACCTTCTTTATCGGTCTCTACATAATCCAGAACATTGACATCCATAGCGAATTCGGATGCATTAAGTGGCACGTTATTGGCGTAACGAAACCAATGTTTTAGGCCCTGTTCTTTATTGATTATCTCATGGTATTTGATATTGCCCTGTTCACACAGCGCATCCATAGCCTCAATAAGCGATAGATGATTTCCATCTTTGGCAACGATAATATAATGCCATTCATAGCCCTTGATCAGTTCAATGGTGGGGTTGTCAGCGTAAAGACCATCCAAAAGAACGATAAAATCAAGATGAGGGTGCTCTCGCTTCATGTGTGCCAGATAGCGTTTTATTGCGTTTTTTTCACAGTCATTTTTGGTGGCACCATCCTGAAGAACGATGGCTTCCGGTGCAAAGGGAATGACTGTTTTTTGGTCAGGATGAACTATGCAACCACCCATCAAGTTGTGATAATAGGATTCGTTGGTTTTTCCCTTATTCTTTACACAACACTCGTTGCAACGGCACTCCCCGGAATAAAAGAGACCTGTTCCATCAACAGGCATCAGATAATAGTCTTTTAAATTCCCACACTTGAATTCGAAGGCCTTGAGAAGTTTGTTTCGTTGAACCAGGGAGAAAAGTTTTTTGAATGGCTTGCGAAACTCGCCTGGATCTATTGGATCAAGAATTTCTCTCATGTGGGTATCACAAGGCACCTTGCCGTCTTTCACGTGATAAAGAGTTTCAAGGTTATGGCGAATAACAGGGTCGGCCTGATCAGTATCAAACGACAGAAGTGAATCATACTTCTGATGCATCATGGCAAAGGCAGATTTTGCAAAGTTGGGAAAAGGGATGCCATTGGCACAATGGTTAGGGCGGTAATCCGGGATTTGATCAAAGCATTTACAGACCTGAAGGATTAGGTTATTAACATTAAGATGCTTGCTGTATTTCTGGAGAGCAGTAGTCATGATTGACTCAACGGCGACTGATATCAGGTCTTTCTATTTTAGTCTCTTGAGTCTGCGAAAACATTTTTTTTGGCCATCCCGTAGACCTAGTCTCGCAAAGAGTTGAATAATCGACAGGAATTGCTGGAAATGTTTCTAAGCGTGGTGAATGGAACGTATTATGATTTTGGTGGTGAGAGTATAGGGTCTTCACTTGCTGACGAAGTTTGGAATGAAATCTCTAAAAAAATATTGTTAAATGCTTCCATAAAGAATGTTAGCTATTTGGAGGTTCCTTCAGAAGCGAATTTAAGCTTGGTGTCTGATGCTATAGCAAGATGTAAAACTGAAATATTTATTTATGATGATTATTACGTCAAAGGCGTAAAGGTTGAACTTGATGCCGATGATTCTGTAAACGAGGGTATCTACTACTTCACACCAGATTCATATCAGATCGAAATGCCTGAAAAAATTGAGGATAGAGTTTCGATTGATTTCACTTTGATTGATGATGAGAATCTAGAATCTATGTCCCTGATGGATTGTAGAAGGCCATATCAGGATAATCTTAAGCAGTATGTACTTTGCAGTGTTAAGTGTTACGGCCAGATAACCGTCACTGAAAACCCTTGTGCATATTTTGTCCCTGTGTCTGAGTTCGAAATGCTCGAGCAGGAAAGAAACAATAAACCGTATCATTAACTACTCTTCCCTCCCTTTGTGACATAGACGATTATCTTATGCATAAAGGGAGACGGCTCTTTTCTACCTAAGGGTTGAAGATGAAATTTAGTAACTATTCAGCCCCTCAAAATAGACTGGAAATTCGTTGATTTTGTGCCATTTTGAAGTATAGTTTTCTGACTACTGCCTGCCATGATTCAACCTGCTCCCGAATTCCAGATTATTGTCACCCTCCTTGCTCTTGTAAGCGAGCAGCAGGAGCGGCTGGCAAAACTGGAAGCAGAAAATAAAGAGCTTGCCGACAGGCTCAAAACCAACAGCAGGAACAGTAGCAAACCCCAGGGCGATCTCATTTGGCACTAACTTTCTCTGTTTGGCTAATTATTCAGCACACAAAAGTACCAAAATAAGCCTAATTTCCTGTACTTCTCAAAAATTCAGTTTTTAAAGCTAGCTTTTTGAATATGCAACAGGATTGGTGTTTGTCAAATGAGATCGCCCTGTAGCAAACCCCCTTCTACAGACGGTTATGCCAAGCCCCCTGCCAAAGCAAAAGCCTCATCTGGCACGACTCCAGAAAGTGATCCGAAAGACGACAAACCCAATCCGAAAAGCCTGCGAAAGAAGTCTGGTCTCAAACCTGGTGGCCAGAAAGGTCACAAAGGCACGACGCTTGGACAAGTTGCAGAACCTGAGCATACCCAGTATCACCCAGTCATAGATTGTGAAAGGTGCCGTCGGTCATTGCGCTCTGAAAAAGTTATCAAATTGATTGAAAGACAGGTATTTGAACCTGGTCGTTTTGGTCACTTTTAAGTTACCGCTCATGTAGCAGAAGTCAAAAAGTGCAGCTGTGGACACATAACCCACGGCAACTTCCCGGAAGGTATTGATTCCCACGTACAGTATGGCCCTGTTACCCAGGCGCTGGCCGTGTATCTTTGCCAGTACCAGCTGGTGCCGTTCAAGCGTGCTTCCCAGTTTTTCATGGACATTTTCGGGCTGGAAGTTAGCCCGGGCTCCCTCTGTACATTCCAGAAAAATGCCTATGATCAATTTGCTTCTACAGAGCAGGCGATTGCTGATGCTCTCAAGAGCGCACCTGTTGCAGGCGCAGATGAAACAGGCATGAGGGTGGCCGGTTCACTGTGGTGGATGCATGTTCTGCGTACCGAGAAATGGACGCTGTATCACCTTGATCCCAGTAAAGGCCACACAGCCATAGAGTCAATGGGCATCTTACTGGTCTTTGCCGGGATATTGGTTCATGACCACTACAAGGTCTACTTCCGGTATGCCGCCCTCCATGTGCTTTGCAACGCCCATCACCTGAGAGAATTACAGGGTGTTATTGACAGGGACTGTAACCATCTTGCTGGACGTCTTCAACGGCTACTAAGGCTGGCTTGTCACCTCAGCAACGGTTTCAGAAAGATTGGCATGAAAGCAATGCCAGAGGTCATCCGCCAGCAGATTGTTTCACTGTTCGAGCGAACAGCGAAAAGGGCGCAAGCGGAGGAGGCGGAATATATGGAACGCCTCCGGCAACGGCTGGGTAATGACAAGGTCAAAAATACGAAAGCCTTCAACCTGTTCAAGCGGTTGGTTGAGTTCAAGGAAGAAACCTTGAGGTTCATGACCGACTTCACCATTCCTTTCGACAATAATGGCAGTGAGCGAGACATCAGAAACGGTAAGGTAAAGCAGAAAATATCGGGCTGTATCAGAAGCAAGAAAGGAGCGAAATGGTACTGTCGGATACGAAGCTATATCTCATCGGCGAGGAAGCAGGGACAGAACGTTTTTGAAGCCCTGCTTATAGCAATGAAGAATTACGAAAATCAATCCCTGTTGGCGGCTGAATAGTTACGAAATATGTCCTGAATTCTGAATCAACCGCCTTACGCTCCTTGTCAACAAAGTTCCTGCTCAGAATTGGTTGGGCCACGGAAGAAGCCAGACGATCCAGAGCCGGTCTCAGAGAATCAGCATTGATTTCAAAAAGATATTTAGTATTCTGATTCGCAGTGAAGGCATTCACATAACCTCCCCTGTCTTGAACAAATTTTCTGTAATCGTCTACTTCGGGATACTTTTGACTTTGAATAAGTAACATATGTTCAAGAAAGTGAGCCAGTCCTTCACGACCTTGAGGATCTGACCAATCTCCGACATTTACATTGATGGTTGCGGCTGATTTCTCCGTTTCCGGATCAGAAATAAGCAACACTTTCAGACCGTTTTCCAGGGTAAGATGACTGTAGTCCCGCTTATCGTTCGGGCTTTTGATAATTTCGGCTGATTGTTTTTTACTGGTAGCAACCACAGGGAGCACTTTGGTCGTGGATTGCAAACAGCCAGTCAGAATGCTGACCGTAAAAAGTAGTATCAGATAATTTCTTATTCTTTTCATTATTTCGCCTGATTATTATTCTTTTCTAAATTATACACGCGCTTATAGCCATTTCATGTGGCATTGGTATCAGTTAGCATTAGTCATTCTTCGTCCGAATTTAAATCCCTAAACACAGGCACAAACAACAGGAGTATCGGCCTTGAATATGCCGAAGAAAAAGGATGGTGCATTTGCCCGATCAGCCCTTGGGTTTTCAATTAAAGCCCAGATGATGCTGATTTTTGGCGTACTGATGAGCCTGCTGACATTGAGCATTTCATTTGTAATTTATAAAGAAATTGATTCTTCCAGTCGTCATCAGGCCGACAATATCGGTGAGCTGCTCAGCGAACAGACAGCCAGTGCTGCAACGGATATGCTTGTTACTGGTGACCGGCTGAGCCTGAATGTCCTGCTCAATCAATTGATACAAAATCCTTATGTATCAGAAGCCAATATTTACAGTATTGATAACCGGCGTATTGCCCGGGCCACCAGCCCAAACTCCACTGCCTCAGACAAACGACAGGTATATTCATCACCCATTCATTATCAGGATGTCATTGCCGGTTATGTCCATCTGTACCTCAATGAAGAACTGCTTAGTCAAAAACCTAGAGATGCGCTGACTATCATTTTTGCCATTAGCTTTCTCCTGCTATTAACCGGACTTGTCTTTCTGCATTTCTACAGCTCAATGATTTCCGACCGATTACGTTTAATCGAACGACAGCTTAATTCTATATTGCCCGCCCCCATGAACAGTCCAGTGAAATTTTCAGATGAACTGGCGAGAATTTCAGCCTTTGTAGAAAGCCAGTTAACTGAGAAACCTTCAGACACTGCCGAGCCAGAGGAAGTCATCCAGAAACCTGAAACTGCCGCTATTTTATCCCTTCGGTCAAAGAACCTCGGTCGTCTTCAGCAACTGTTGGCCTCTTCTGATTTACAGGATCTTCTGCAAACCCATACTCATATTATTGAACATATCTCCGGGTTTTATGGCGGAACAATTACCTATACCCCGGAAGGCAATGGCTTTATTCGGTTTTCCAGTGAACATTGTGAAGAGTTCAGTACTAACGCCCTGTACTGCGCTCTGGCTATAGATCATCTGGTAAAAAGTACAGGCGCCCACAGCATAGCCACAATACATACAGGATTAGGGTTAAGCCTCAGCGATGATCTTCCGGAGTTTCCCGATAGTCAGCATCCGGCATTGACGGACAGTGCCGCCAGCCAGGCACTATTACTGGCAAATATTTCTGAGCCCGATGGCCTGCACATGTTCAGGAACCATCTGAACTGGCTTCCTGCTGATATTCTGGATATACAGGTGTCTGAACCGGAAGACAGTTTTGTGCAGATTTCCGGTTTAAAAGGAGAGCATTCAAAAGAACTCAACAACCAGATTGCTGAGTTCCAGTCACAGATACATTGAAACAGATACATTGAAACAGATACATTGAAACAGGTGCGAACACGCCTATAAAAAACTAGCAATGCTTTTAGTTCACAAAGCGCAGGCTCAGCGGGTACCGGTATAGTTCAGAGTTACCCGCTTTCAGCGCAGCCCGCACCATTAGAATTAACACCAGAATGATCACAATGGGAATCATGGGTAATAGTAGAAACCCTACAAGCAGTAATTTCAAAACTACCCATAGTGCAGCCAGCAGGGCCACTGAAATCTGAAAGTTCAGGGCTTCCCGGGCATGGTGTTCGACATAAGCGGAAGAATTGCGCTTTAACAGCCAGATAATCAATGGAATAACAATACTCATTCCGGGAAAGATGAATCCCAGCAATGGTAGCAAATGCGCCATCACTGCCAGGTTTTTCTCATCCCTGCCAATGGGACAGATTACTTCCAAGGGTTGATCTTCACGATGACTCATCCGGATATATCCTGTTTTTAACAAAGACTACAGAAAATCATCGCTAAAAATCCACCTGTATAACTGACAGGTTAGAAATTTTGACTCCTACCCGTTATCCACAAAGTAATCTATACCCATAGCAATTGTTGTCACTCCGCCTTTTTCTTTTCAAATAATGCTCCCAGGGTTCTTTCCAGAAGCTGGTTAACTTCAGTTCTACGGGTCTGTACCAGTTTCCCCCCCAGTGGCCGGTCACGATCGTTATCCCAGTTTTCAGACCAGTTAACCGTGGTTTTTACACACTGTTCCGAAAAATCTTTTATCCGGAACATTTCCCCCTGATCAATACATCCCGTCAGAAACTCATCCACTTCCGACATCCGAATAGAATAATTTACTGTTGGTGCTGCCTGCTGTTTCTTTTTAGTCTCATATACCCAGAACTCTCCATCTCGGGGGATAGCCGTGTTATTCATAGACGAAAGCTGTGTGTATTCCACTCTGGAACGACATAACAGTTTCTGTTTCTCATCGTATGACTTTATTTCACCCGGTTTGGAATAGACCAGCACAGCGTTAAGTCTGTCTTCCTGACTCTTCGCCACACCGAGCCGGGTCATTTTTTGATACTCTGCCTGCAATGGACGTGTAAACCAGCCCCTTTTGTAGCCCTGTAGCCAGACAGGCATAATCAATTTGTTTTCATTCCACTGGTTTTTTCGTGCTTCATCGTATAAAAAGCTGCCATACCCAACCAGGTATTGTTTTTTTTTCGAATCCATTGTTGGAAAACAGTCGTTGGACAATACCTGACCTGACAAGAATAAAGTCAGGCTGGTCACCGGTATGAAAAGCCATGATCGCCGCTTTTCAATGTTTAATACTCCCAGCATGGTTTTTTCCTCTGCCAATGATCCTTCATAATAGTCGTCATTAACTAATTCATATCAGAAAGGCTGTGTCATGCCCGTAACTATAGAAGCAATTCATCAACCCTCGGGGCAGGATCTGGAAGATCTGCAACGAATCTATGAAGATGCGCCACATTGGATGTTAGAAGACTGGCAATCCCCAGATCATGCCATCGCTATCAAAGGGCTTCTGGAATCTGTGGAAAAATCATCATCCCGACAACTGTTTGCAGCCCGATTCAACAGTCGTTTACTGGGTGCTGTTCTGGTTGACGAAGAAAACGATGCATGGCTACTGCATCGCCTGTGCGTTAGAAATTTAACCCGCAATCGAGGTGTCGGCAGTCGCCTACTGGGGCAAGTTGTAGAAATGGCGAGAAAAACCCAAAAAAGTATCAGGCTCCACGACCCTGAACGGCAGCTACGTCATGAGCAACTGACACCTCTGGGGGACTATCAGTTAGTAGAGAGCGCTTTTGCCTAATGCCCTCAACATTTTGGGCTAGGCTTCTGTCTGGCCCGGAATCTCCGGAACATTCAGCGTACCCAATCAATGGGCATAGCCGTGTCTTTCCTTAATAGCCTGACCGAAACTGCTCAACTCTGGATTCTGTACGCGTTTTATCCGTTTATGCAAACAGATGATCTTTTTGAAGTTGCCTGCTCCGTTACCAACTATGTCGCCACTGAATTTCATCAGGCTTCCTGCCCCGAAATTCAGTCATGGCAGAGAGTAAAGGATTCGGTTGAATACAGTATTCATTTTCCTGATGAACGCTCAAATAACAACCCGGTGGTCATTCTTCTCCATGGAAGTTCTAGCCCTCTCTCTGACAGTATGCTGGAGCGTAGAGATTTCTTTTTGAATAATGGTTTCGCCGTGATGATGCTGAACAGCTTCAGCAAGCTGCGTCAGCTACAGGCTCTGGATAAAGAAATTACTCTTCAATTTGAGGATATTCCTCCAACCTATGCCCGAATAATAAAAGAAGGAGGACTCGAACAGGATTACCTTAACCCTATTTCCAAAGGCCATGCATTTTTACCAGCGGTACGAGCGGCCGATTTACTGGTTGCTCTGGATGTCGTTCGTGATCACCCGGGAATAGATAGCTCAGCCATTCATCTGATAGGGTTTTCTCATGGTGGTTCGGTCGTACTTGAAGCTCTGACTCTGGTCAAAAACAACAAACCGCCGCCAGGACTTCCTTATTTGCCATTACATCCTCTCAGGGGAGTGAGATCTACTGTAGTTTTCTATCCGAATTGCCGCGTGGGTCTTTATTACCCATGGTACATAACCTATCCGGACATACCCACCCTGATGATACTGGCCAGTCAGGATGAAGAGGTAAATCCCTATAACTGCCAGAGTATTAATGTCGCCATCAATCAAAAACTTAAAACAGATATGATTCACGAACAATGGTTCAATAACAGTCATGCATTTGATATGAAGGAATATAAAAATAACTTCGACCACAACAGTAAATTAAAAGCCTATGATCTAACTCTGAAGTTTATCCTGAAACACTAGATATTGTGTAAAAGAGAAATATCCAACACAAGGCTTGCAATTGATTAGCAGTGCGGTATCGTGGAAGTAATCGTAAAAGGATTTTATCCTGCATGCTTGGTCGTTGGTTGTTTAAGGAAAAACAACTCAGGCTCTGTGTCGTGGCTGTCCTGACTTCCAGTACACCTATTCTGATAGCAGAAGGTGCCTTGCTACCTTCAAATCCCCGAAATCACAGTCTTTCATGGGATTGCCGTAACGGGAAAGATAATGAATGGCTTTGCCGTACCGGAGATACTTTCAGCTCTGCCTCAAGCTATATACCCCCATTATCGGATAACTCCCGGACACAGCCACAATCGTGGACATCGCAGACTCGTAGAATTCAACAGCAACCTTCCTATTCGACACTCAGATCAGATCAGCCGGCGATATCACTGCCTGTTCAGAGCACTGTTCAGAGCACTGTTCAAAGCACTATTCCTGAATCTGCAGTTCTTACAGAGCTACTGAATTCCCCTGATAATAATTATGTATTGCAATGGCTGGCCGCTCATGACCGAAAATCCCTGGAACAACTAAAACGTCGCTATCCAGTACTTCAGGATGCAACGATTGCCCGATATCGTCGTTCCGGTAAAGAATGGTATGTTTTGCTGGACGGACCCTTTCAAAACAGACGGGAAGCCATGCGGGCATTGACCGCTCCTCCACGGTCACAAATGGCAAAAGAGCTCTATCCATGGACACGCTCCATTGCCAGTATCCAAAAACTGGAATTAATCCGGTCAAATCCATCTTTGCAGCAGCTGGCCAGTTTGCAAAATAGACCTGTACCCGAGCGTTATACATCGTCAGCCAGAACTGAATATCCACAGCAACAGTTTATCTCCGCGAACCTGCCACAACCGACAATAGATTATAACAATCCCACACAGATTCAGGGGGCTGTGTACCCGTCATCTCAATATCAACAACCCTCTACAGGTAATCCAGCTCTCCCTTATGGTGAGGAATTTGACAGCAACACCAATATGAATGCCGACAGCGTCCGGAATAATCAGGAAATGTATGTCAGCATCTCTCCGGCCTATCGCAGCCAGATCAAGACTCAATCCAGAAAAACCAGAAAAACCAGAAAACAGAAGCGAAAGGACTCTTCAATTGATTACAACAATACCCCCATTGTAACGTTCAATATTTTCAGTGCTGATACAGATAATTTCACCATTCAATGGATGGCCAGCAGCCGCAGAGCATCCATTGAACGCGCTCAGCGTCGATACAGGGAATTGCGGAATGCCCAGATAATCCAGTATCGAAAAAAGAATCGCATGCGTTATTTACTGGTAGAGCGCAGCTTTAAAAGTCGTAATGATGCGGTTGATGCCATCAACCGTCCTTCACTGGCCAGTGTATCCAGTCGCTTTGCACCTCAAATCAGGCCAATAGCCAATGTTCAGGACATGGTCGGTGAAACGCGTCAATCCAGCAGGAAAAATATCACGTCTGCAAAACGAACTGAGAGAACAACCGCCAGAAATTCCCGTTCCCTGAGACGGCTACCAAAAATCAAACCCAACACGCAGTATCAAAGAAGGAAGCCCAAATCTGCACCCGTAATGCCTCAAAAAGAACCGGTTAACGATATTCTCAATGGTGCAGAAAACGGATACACCATCCAATGGTTTGCAGCCAATACACCTCTGGCTGTAGAGAAAATGAAAAAGCGCTTTCCAGAGCTGGCGTCGGCAGTCACTGTGCATTTCAGACGAAACCAGAAAGATTGGTATGTTCTGGTTTCTGGAAAATACAGCAATAGCACTGATGCAATTTCGGCTATCAAGTCGCCCGCCCTGAAAAACCCCATGCTGGTATTGCACCCATGGACCCGCCCGGTTAATACCCTCAAGCGATTACAATTAGCAGATAATCGAATCTGATGCAGTTTTAGAACATCGAATCATGTAGAGTTGATTTAATAAAAATAACAAACTGCCTTGGTAAAATTCAGTTTAAACTGAACACACTCCGAGATATCCAATTAGAGACTCATTATGAATCGTCTTTTAAAATTCATTGGTGTACTTCTGGCAATTGTTGTCATGCTTGGAATACTGGCTACTATTTTTTTACCCCGAATCATCGACCCCGATTCCTACCGGGATGACATAGCCCGAATAGTACACGACAATTCAGGTCTTACCCTGCGCATTAACGGCACTATTGGCTGGTCTATATTTCCCTGGATCGGTTTATCCATTGAAGATGTTACTGTTAAAGGTGTTCAGGATGAACAACTGGCTCACCTTGAAAAAGCAGAAGTCAGTGTAAAACTTCTTCCTCTTCTTGGAAAACGGGTAGAAATGCAAACGGCCTCACTGTCCGGATTGGAATTAAGCCTCGTTAAAAATGCCAATGGTGTAGGTAACTGGCAGGTGGACAGGCCTTCGAAAACGGCCAGCCCTGATTCTACTGAAACAGATACAAATAGCTCTCCGACAGCTGATGCCAGTTCACCTGACCTTCAGATTAATATTGCCAATGTCGAGATCAATAATCTGATAGCAAGCTATGAAGACAAGCAATCAGGTGAAAAATACATTATTGATCAGGCAAATCTGGTTACGGGTGCCATAAGAAACCAGACTCCCTTTGATTTTGATTTAAAGGCACGTATTCGCACTAACAACCTGACTCTTCAATCAGGCATCAACGGTATTCTCACGTTCAATTTGAAAGAAGGTAAATATGATATCAACGAATTGGAAATCTCTGCCTACCCGGATGTGAGTAATCCAGAAAAACTACAGATCGTTGGTAATATCAACATACAGCAGTCTCCTCTGCAGGTGAATGGCGAACTGGACGTTACCCGTTTTAATCCGGGTAAGCTGCTCAATCAAATCAAAATCCAGCTTCCTCCAATGTCTGCCAAAAACGCCATGTCCAGCCTGTCATTTGCCAGCAGCTTCGAGACCAATGGCAAACACTTTAAAGCGGATACACTCAAACTTCAGCTGGATGATTTCAATATCAGCGGTTACCTGAATGTAAAAGATATTGAAAGCCAGGCCATGGCATTTAAATTCAGTGGCAACGATCTCAATGTCGATAATTATCTGCCACCATCCAGTGATCAATCTTCGACGGAAAAAGAAAAAAACAGCAACGGCGAATCATCGGTATCAGAACAACCCCTGTTTCCTGAAGAAGTACTCCGTGGACTGAATATGAATGGTTCAATGGATCTGACTTCCATGACCGTAGCCGGACTCAGGTTTGATAAACCCGCAGTAACACTGAATGCTGCCGGCGGGCAACAGAAAGTTACTGTCGCTTCCGGGTTTTATCAGGGCACAATTGGCCTCGACAGCAAACTGGATGTGCGCAAAAAAGGCACTCCCCGCATTACAGCAAACGCCGAGTTGAAAGGTGTGAGCCTGGAAGCTCTTGTGACACCTGTCCCTGCCATGAAAACAGTTCAGGGAACGGCCAATGCCGTTGTCGATGTGACATCAAGAGGGCAGTTTCAATCGGAACTCACCAGGAACCTGAACGGTAAGGTGAACTTTGCCATCGATAAGGGGGTATTTACCGATGCCAATTTCGACAAGCTGGTCTGTGAAGGCATATCAACCATTCGAAAGAAAAACATGGTTGAAAAAGAATGGGGCAAAACCACCAGTTTCAGGGATCTCAGTGGCACTTTTATTATCCGTAATGGTGTAGCGTCCAACAACAATTTGATTGCTGCCCTGTCCAGCCTTAACCTGAAAGGCGATGGCAAAATAGACCTTGTACAGCAATCGCTGGATTATCATGTGGGGCTGAACGTCAGAGGTGCCGAGTCACCTGACAGTGACCCTGCCTGTCAGGTCAATGAAGATTATGTCGATGTTACCTGGCCTGTACGTTGCCGGGGGCCCATAGGTACACAACAATGTGGCCTGGATACAGAACGACTGGCAGATACTGTTGCCGGACTGCTTCGAAACGAAGCTGAAAAGAACATTAAAAAACAGATAGAAGATAAAGTTCAAGGGCCGGTAAAAGATCTGTTGAAAGGTTTCTTTAAATAAACTCCGGGTATAAATAATCAGGTGGACATTTGCTTCCACCTATTTTTAACAATGCTTTTTTAACGGTGCCTTTTTAAAGGTGCCTTTTTAAAGGTGCCTTTTTAAAGGTGCCTTTTTAAAGGTGCCTTTTGCCACCCTTACTTCATCACAACACTGGCTGCATAGTTTGCTATGCAGCCAGTGTTGTTCTTGGACGAAAGAAATTTTCCGCCAGAATACCGCTAAGGAATAGTCTCAAAATAAGTTTCGTATTTTCATCGTACAGATCGACTTGTTAGCGTAGGTTGGGCAGAGGGACGAAGCCCAACAATTCTGTCAGCACGTTCTGCTGCCAATGTTGGGCTTCACTTCGTTCTGCACCAACCTACGATAGTCTCAATACGATAGTCTCAAAATAAGTGTCGTATTTTCATCGTACAGATCGACTTGTTAGCGTAGGTTGGGCTGAGGGACGAAGCCCAACAATTCTGTCAGCACGTTCTGCTGCCAATGTTGGGCTTCACTTCGTTCTGCACCAACCTACGATAGTCTCAATACGATAGTCTCAAAATAAGTGTCGTATTTTCATCGTACAGATCGACTTGTTAGCGTAGGTTGGGCTGAGGGACGAAGCCCAACAATTCTGTCAACACGTGCTGCTGCCAATGTTGGGCTTCATTTCGTTCTGCACCAACCTACGATAGTCTCAAAATAAGTGTCGTATTTTCATCGTACAGATCGACTTGGGAGCGTAGGTTGAGCTGAGGAACGAAGCCCAACAATTCTGTCAGCACGTGCTGCTGTCAATGTTGGGCTTCACTTCGTTCTGCACCAACCTACGATAGTGGTATGTTTTTAGACTACTCCTAAGCAACCGTCTACTTATTAAGAACAGCTGAACTCTGGCAACTGCATTAAGTCATGGTCATAATGGCCTCTTTAAAGACAATATAAAACTCTGACTATTCATGACGGAACAACTGCCCCCATTCAGCGATCAGGTTCTGGACTGGTATGACCAGCACGGCCGCAAACACCTGCCCTGGCAGCAGAATATCACTCCTTACAGGGTATGGATCAGTGAAATCATGCTGCAGCAAACCCAGGTTGCTACTGTCATTCTCTATTTTGAAAAGTTCATGGCCAGTTTTCCTGATGTACAAACACTGGCTCTTGCCAGCGATGATGAAGTGATGCATCACTGGAGTGGTCTGGGTTACTACAGTCGTGCCCGTAATCTGCATAAGGCAGCCAGGAAAGTTGCAGAGGAGTATTCAGGCATCTTTCCTACCTCGGTTGAACAATTAATTGAACTGCCCGGCATTGGTCGTTCAACGGCTGGTGCTATTGCATCCATCAGTATGGGAATCCGGGCTCCTATTCTCGATGGCAATGTAAAGCGGGTACTGGCTCGATACCGGGCTATTAACGGTTGGCCGGGAACAACATCCGTAGCCAATCAGTTATGGAAAATAGCCGAAGAATACACACCTTTTGAACGGGTCGCCGATTACACCCAGGTAATGATGGATCTGGGTGCCCTGGTCTGCACACGCACCAAACCATCCTGCCTTATCTGCCCTTTGCAGGACAGCTGTCAGGCCCACGCTCTGGGTCAGGAAACTCTTTTCCCCAGTTCTAAACCAAAAAAAGAAAAGCCGGTAAAATCGGTACGCATGCTGATGATGGTGAACCAGTTCGGTGAAGTATTACTGGAAAAGCGACCACCTGCGGGTATATGGGGAGGTTTGTGGGGATTTCCCGAAACAACTCTGGAAGGCGACTTATCAGAAGCTGTTATGACCAGCACAGGAATGACACCAGAGAACACTGAGGAGTGGCAGCCTTTTCGTCATACATTCAGTCATTACCATCTGGATATCACCCCCATTAAGACATTTGTTTCAGGTTCAGGACTGGAAGTAAACGACGGAGAAAAATGGCGATGGTTTCAGCCAGATCAACCTTCCGCATTGGGTCTGGCCGCACCGGTCACCAAATTGCTAAAGAAACTGAAAGCCAGTTTTTAATCTGAAAAGCTGGCCAGGGTGAATAGATAGCGGTTCTGCCTTTCCAGTATAAATTCAGGGATATTTCGCATAACTGCGTTTCTGGCTCCCTCCAGCAAAGGATTGCTCTGATGTGCCAACTTACCTATTTGCCAACTGGAATCAACAACCCTTAACGCTTTTTTCCTGCGCAATTTCTGATATCTGGGAAGCGCCAGTATTGAACCATGGTTTTTCAGACATCGGGCTAAGACATAAGCATCCTCTATGGCCTGACAGGCACCCTGCCCCATATTAGGCGTTGTTGCATGAGCGGCATCACCCAGCAGACAGATTCCTGAGTCATACCATCTGGAGAGAGGTTTAAGATCAATAATAGGATTCTCGATAATGTTCTGCTCAGGTGTCGCTTCTATAATCTCAGTCACTATCGGGTGATAGGATTTAAACAACTCTGACAGTTTATCTTTACCGGTAGCGACCCGATTGGTTTTATTCTCCAGTGCATACCAGTACACCTGATTTTCCGCAATCTGCACAAAACCAAATCTCCGGCCTTCTCCCCAGAGTTCATTTAGCTCATGTTGATATCTTTCTGGCAATTGAAACCTGAGCACACCTCTCCAACACAGTTGTTTTGCATCGCGTATTTCATATTGCCCTTCAATAGCAGTGCGAACCATTGATCTGATACCATCAGCACCAATCACCAGATCAGCTGCCTCACTGGAGCCATCTTTAAATTCCAGAACGGCTTTTTCGTTTGTCCGGGTTATGGACTGGAGTGTTTTGCAAAAATGAATCCGCTCCCGGGGAATCTGACTCAACAGAACCTGCTGTAATGCGTGCCTGTGGATCGCAATCGCATCACCTTTATAATTTGAATAGCCAGACGCCAGGGTTTCTGTAATAACCTTTAACCGCTGATCGTTCAGTTTAACCCATTGAAAAGAACTTCCCTGCCCTGCAATATCCTTATCCAGCCCCAACCGGCTGAACACCTGCATGGCATTAATGGCCAGCATAATACCCGCCCCTACTGGTTTACATCGTTCAAAGGATTCAAACAGTTCATATTCAAATCCTTTTTGCTGGAGGGCAATGGCCGTTGTCAGACCTCCTATTCCTGCCCCAATAATGGCCACCTTCATTTTTATTCTTCCTGATTGAATGAAAAAAGGTTCAGCTAATGTAAACGAAGTTTTTCCTCGAATGCCAGAAACGCAGCAAAAACGCTCACAACATCTATTCTGATGAACATCGTTTCTGTACCTGAACCCTGTCAATTCTGAGCTTTTTCTGTTATCAAATTAATAATCGGGTTCGGGCAGTACAGGACGTTCCGCCACCGACTCAGGGAAAAACTGTGCTCAGCAATAATCCAACGTCATCACCCCTTTCCCCCAGGAAAGTCACTCGCACGCTCATTCTTAATTCCGACAACCCCAATAAGAAACGTCAGCAATTGCTGGATTACTTCTGTGATACCTTTGACTTATACAACAAATTGTTCGAAGTGCTTTCCTGTGATGAATCTTATTACCGAAAGGCTATTCCCCTTCGTCACCCCCTGATTTTTTATTACGGTCATACCGCTGCTTTTTTTATCAACAAGCTCATGGCAGCACAGCTGATTCCAGAACGAATTGATACCCATATTGAAGCCATGGTGGCCATTGGTGTTGACGAAATGTCCTGGGATGATCTGGACGAAAAAAACTATGCCTGGCCTACAGTGACTGAGATGAAAGCCTATCGTCAGAAAGTTCGTCATCATGTCTGTGAATTTATCAAAACAATGCCTCTGGAAATTCCCATCACATGGGAAAGTCCAGCCTGGCTGATTATGATGGGCATTGAGCATGAAAGGATTCATCTGGAAACCACATCGGTTCTGATCCGCCAGCTGCCTCTATCCTATGTTAAATCTCACCCTGACTGGCAGCATTGCGAGAGATATAGTGAGGCTCCTGAAAACGGTCTTCATGAAGTAAACGGCGGCTATCAGATATTAGGCAAGGAATACTCTGACCGGCTCTATGGCTGGGATAACGAATATGGTCGGCATGAAGAGCAGGTACAGCCATTTCATGCCAGTGAGTATCTGTTCAGTAATCAGGAGTTCCTGACATTTGTTCAGGCCGGTGACTATAACACAGAAAAGTAGTGGAGTGATGAAGGATGGGCCTGGGCAACTTTTGCCAGGGCATTGCATCCAGAATTCTGGAGAATGGATGGTAACAGTTACCGTTACCGTGCCATGCTGGAAGAAATAGACATGCCATGGAGCTGGCCCGTGGATGTAAATTGCCATGAAGCCCAGGCATTCTGCCAATGGAAATCAGAAACAACCGGAAAGTCCATACAACTGCCCAGCGAGGCCGAATGGTACTGCCTCAGAAACACCATTGAATCAGATCAGCCCGACTGGCAGCATGCGCCGGGTAATATCAATCTGGAATACTGGGCATCATCCTGCCCGGTTGGCCAGTTTAGAAACAGTAATTTCTGCGACATTATAGGCAACGTCTGGCAATGGACGAGCACCCCTATGGATGCTTACGAAGGTTTCAAAGTTCATCCTTTTTATGATGACTTTTCCACCCCGACCTTTGACAGTAAACATAATATGATCAAAGGCGGCAGCTGGATGTCCACTGGCAACTACGCCATCAAGGATTCCCGTTACGCATTTCGCAGGCACTTTTTCCAGCATGCGGGCTTCCGATATGTTGAATCCAGCGCCAATGAGTCAACCACTCAGAATCCCTATGAAACTGACACACTGGTTTCACAATATCTCGAGTTCCATTATGGCCAGAAATATTTTGATGTGGAGAACTACCCTGCTGCCTGTGCCCGCATCTGCCAGCAGCTTATGAACAATCCTGTAAAAAACCAGTCAATGACCAGGGCTCTGGATATCGGCTGTTCAGTAGGCAGAAGTACCTTTGAACTGGCTCGCTGGTTTAACCATGTGGATGGCATTGATTTCTCCGTTTGAACTGGCTCGCTGGTTTAACCATGTGGATGGCATTGATTTCTCCGCACGGTTTACATCCGCCGCTTCAGAGCTGCAGAAAAATGGCAAAATTCGTTTCTTTGTTTCCTCTGAAGGTGAATTGGGAGAGTACCGGGAAGCTGGACTGTCCGAACTTGGTCTGGAAAAAACGGATACCCGGAACGTTCTGTTCACCCAGGGCGACGCCTGTAACCTTAAACCTAAATACAATAATTATGACCTTGTCTTTGCCGGTAACCTGATAGACAGGCTGACCGACCCAACACAGTTTCTCAATATGATTCATCACAGAATTCGTATAGGTGGGATATTAGTGCTTACTTCGCCCTATACCTGGCTGGAAGAGTACACAACCAAGGAAAAATGGCTGGGCGGCAAAAGAGAGAACGGCGAACCCCTGACAACTTACGCAGGATTGAAAAGGATTTTTCAGGAACATTTCGAAGAAGTACAGCCACCCATGGATGTGCCTTTTGTTATCAGGGAAACCGCCAGAAAGTATCAACATACGGTCGCCCAGTTAACCGCCTGGCGACGAATTTCTTAATATATCCGTCGCTCTTGAAGTTGTTCATCTCACGGCCAGGCAGACATTTGCACTGGCCTGCTTTAGTCGTGATAATAGCCATCAGCAGGTGATCTTTTCGCCTGCTGTTTATTACAATACTTCGGACACTTTTTATAAAAAGGTATGCCATGAGGAAAAACAGCGATAATAGTGGAATCTAAAACCTCTACATGCTGATAATTTTCCTCATGGAATCCATAGTAAAGACCGCGCTGGACGCTATGTCCACTGTTAAAAAAACTCAGAAGACCTTCATCGTATTACTTTTCTCTGCCCTTGTCGTATTTCAGGGGAAAGCCAATTTCCGTAACTTGAGCCGCTACTCTTCAATGAGCGAGAAACGGATCAGTCGCTGGTACAGGAGGTCTTTCGACTTTTTCCATTTCAATTGCCTGATGCTATCTGAAGTATTTTCAACGACAAGCGAGCTGATTGCTGCCCTTGATGCCAGCTTTATGACCAAAAGCGGCAAAAATACAGACGGGCTTGGCATGTTTTGGCGTGGCTGTACTGGTAAAGCTGAGCGTGGGCTGGAGCTCTCATTGCTCAGTGTGGTTGATCTTCAATCCAATACGGCTTACCCGCTTGATGCCCAACAAACACTGGATCAGAAAAAGAAAACCCGCGTTGATCTCTATGCAGGGCACGTGATGGGGCTGATTGAAAAACTCATCGGACTGGGGATTAAATATCTGGCTGTTGACGCTTACTATTTCAAACAGAAATTCGTTTCTCCTGTGGTCGGAGCGGGTCTGCACATGTTGGCAAGTTAATGTTGGCAAGTTAAGAAGTGATGCTGATCTCCTGTGGCCTTACGATGGTCCCTATTCTGGTTGCGGCCGTCCCAAGGTGTACGGAGGCAAGGTGAATCCCGAAAGGGATCTGATGCGATTTGAACATGCAGGGAAGCTAGAGACAGGTGAAGAGGTATACACTGCCAGAGCAGCTATTCCCCATGCTTATACGACATCGGTAACAGCGTATAAGAAGCATCACACGCAGGGCGCAGCTACAGCTGCTTACGTGTTGAGATATGTAATTTTTCCCAAAAACTCGACTATTTATCACGAGCATACAAAATATATACGACTTCGTACGCTAGTGATACCAAGGGGTTTAATGAAACGTGGGGAATTGCTGCTGCCAGAGTGTACTCCAAGTGTCTGAAATGCTGGATACGAGTTGTCATGCTGCGGGTGCAGAGAAAAAAGAAAACAGGTTTTGCGTTGCTGTATTCAACCGATGCAAAGCTGGAAGCCATGATACTTATCAAGTATTACAAGGCCAGATTTCAGATTGAATTCGCATTCCGTGATGCCAAGCAATATACAGGTCTGCTGGACTGTCAGTCTTGCCGAAAAGAATCAATACACACTCAGATAAGTGCCTCTTTTTCAGCTCTTAATCTGTTAAAACTGGAGGACTTAAGAGAGAAAAAAAAATACCCAAGGCCAGAGCGTCATCTCGATTGCCAGTTGGAAAAGGCTGAAGTTCAACCAGCACTTGATGTGCAGAGTTTTGACTACTTAGGGTTATCCCTGAGTAGCGATAAAGTCATGGACACCTACGAGCAGCTCAGTGGGTATGGGGCTATCGCTGCCTAAAAGTGTCCGAAGTATTGTATTAGTGAGATAACAATATAGCTAAAAAAACCAAATCCCGGAAGAAAAATCCAGTAGCAAAAGTTCTGAGAACGCCCCAGTTTAAAATGAGAGTGGTTCAGGATAAAAAGAAATACGACAGGAGAAAACTGAAGCGGAATCATCCGCTTCAGGATTCATTCAACTCTTTAATACCCAAACAATCAGCTTAAATTCTCGCCAGAATATCCCAAAACATCCATACACTTTCTTCAATGATGCCACTATCAGTTCTCTCCCTGACCGTGTTTTTTGGTATGTTTGGATAAATGATCTGACCTCATAAACCCTTTACCACAGATTGGGCAGAAAAAGTTTTTTTCACCAGTATGTATTCTGGAGTGTCTGACCCGTTCGTCAGAGCGGGTAAACCTCTTTCTACAATCCGGCCAGGTGCACAGGTAGGGACGTTCTCCTGTATGGATTCGTATATGCGCTTTCAGGTGACAGGTTTTCGTATACCTTTTTCCGCACTGGTGGTAAGGGCAGACATGATTTCTGGTTTTTTTTGATATAAAGGTCGCCTCAGAAGCTGCTCCCGATTCCATCAACACCGGAGTAAATTGAGGTAAAATACCTGTTTGAGCATTCTGCCTGATACGCTCTAAAGATTGTGGCAGCAGGGCAGAAATAGGCTGCCTGCCTGCGTTTATCAAGCCCTCTTCATCAACATTTTCATCTGCATCACCACCAGAAACGTCAACAGGTTCAGTTTTAATATCTGCATCCGCATCTATCCCTTCCGAACACAATCCTCGGCAAATAGCACAGTTTTTTCCGAATGAGTGTTGTGGTCTGTCAGGGTCCTGATCTCCGCCACCAGCTCCATTTTGAATCTGACCGGAGGGGTTCAGGGACAGCATTGCCTGGGCAATCTCCCGAAGCCCGATTGTGTTTTCAGAGGGTTTTGCAGATCCGGAACCTTCATCGCTACCCCCATCTTTCTTTTCTGTTGAAACAGGACAAACAACTAAACCCGACAAGCCATTCCAGCTATACCAGACAGCCAGTTCAATTAAAGACCTTCTCTGTTTGATGACTTCCTGAAACAGCCATACGCTCCAGCCCTGCAGATGGTCAATTAGCCCGTAGCGTTCCATTTCCGGAAATTCATCATCTGCCAAAACGTCTGCATCAGCTATTTCATCTTCAGTGCAATCATCTTTAGTACATTCATATTCCAGAAGATCCATGTCTTCAGAAATACAAACTGACGACATCACCTCAGTAATATAATCTGAAAGAAATTCCTCCTCAGCGTGAGAGCCGGAACACATTATTAAGACGAGCATCAGGACTGTCCAGACTGTCCAGACTGTCCTGTATCTATACGCCTTGGCACTCCAGGCTTCATGCAATCTAACCAAACGCTCACCTGCTCAGGACTTTTAAATGAACCTAATTTTATTTTGTAGCGTGTTGAATAATTCTGTATTCCTGTTGTGACAGAAAAGCATAGTCATGGATCAAAATAATGAAACCCGGCCACATTCTTATTTTTCCAGAACATAATTAAGGTGTTTCTCTCCTTCTAATTCAAACCAGTCTTCCCCGGTAACAGAAAAACCATTTTTCCGGTAGAAATTCAGCGCTCTGTCATTCTCGTGCCAACAGGTTAGCCAGAGACCATGGGGGAGTCTTTTTAATGCTTCGTCAACCAGCTTCTTACCCGCACCGGAACGCTGAAACTGTGGCAGAACATATAATGTCTGCAACTCACTTTTCCCCGGTTGCGCTCTGGCGAGTACCCCATACCCCACTAGATGTCCTTCCTGTTCTGCAACCAGAACCAGCTGCTGCCTGATTCGTGCCTCCATGCTGGCACAATCAAATTCTCTGAACATGTAGTCTGCAAAGCTTCTCTGACGCCTTCCCGGGCATAAGTGGTAGTCCATACAGTGATTCCGATAGCAGCAATACTGGGTGTAATTAAAAGTGTTCCATCTACCCATTATCCAGCTTGCTGCCAGTACTGATCCCAGTCCCCGTTAGAACGCAATGTTCTTAAGCAAAGCATTGCTCCTGCAATGGAAGGCTTCCACCAAGCACCCGGTATTTTTAGTCGCATCTGCACTACTGCACTGTTAGAACTTTCTATTTCGCCAGAGCCAATGGGAAGATTGGCTGCTTCTGCTGCAGCATATTCGAATTGCCCTGGACGGTTTCGGATATATCGGTGACACTCCTCTGGTTTATTGGCTGCTTTGCCTTTCTTTCCGTTTCTATGCGGATCAAGCTCTGCCATGACGGCATTAACATTGCCAGATTTCATGCGTTCCTGCTGGATATGCCGCCACTGTACACGTGTTTCCTTGTTAAACCCGACACACTCTTCTGCTGCATCAGCGAAGTGCTCAGAGAGATGATAATAGTCAACGAGGAAACTTCCTTGCTCTCCAAACACTCTCTTTGTCTGGTTGGCAATCCAGGTGGCTCCATCGCTCACGCAATGGATAGAGGATTGCCGGTTGAGCCCCTGCTCTATTGCACAACTCAACCACTGGTCACCTGCTTCATCCGGCCCTCCCATTGTGGCCTGATGACGTTTATCTGAACTACCCAGCTTATAGACCTGGCAAAGTTTAGCCTCCTGCCATTCAGTTTTACGTGCTTTGCGTTTGTCACCTTCTGCCTCTTCATCAATGAGGACAACAGGAATCATGCTTCCATCCATTTCTCCTATGAACTGGGCAGCTTCACCGAGGCAGTCCTGACGATTTTGTGATGCACTGATGGAATCATTTTGCATACAGCTTGCGTGCTCAAGAGTTATGGCTCGAATAGAAGACTCAGGCACATCAATACCATAATGTTCATGTATTTTTTTTGCAGCTGCCTGAAAAGAACTATCTGCACCAAAGTCTACAATTTTACGTTGAATTGTGCGGGAGTAGTCGCGACAGTGAATATGAGCGGCATGACTGAAAGGTCTGACCCGATGCTTGTCTACCGTCTGGCAGCGTTCAAGAACTTCTATTTTCCCATAGGTGCTCAGCCAATAAGTGTTTTTTTTTGAGTTTTAGCTCCGGGGTGCTTCAGGCAAGCCTCGCCAAATTTTTGATGTCCTTGTAGGTACCCCAGCCAGTAAGCAGTTCATTGCCCATTTCACGCAGGTGGGCAATGACGGCTTCTTCAGCATCATCAGCATCATCAGCATCATCAGCACGATCCAGGAGACCTGACTCGGCTTCAACAATATCCAGAAGTGCAGAAACTCTAAGCTCAAGCTCGGGGTGGGCTGCAAGTCTATCAGCAAGAGAAATAGGTGAGGGCATAATACTAACTAGTACTCCATTCGGCTCGAAATGATATTTTCGTAAAATAGCTCATCCTGATAACTCCATTGAAACAAACGACGGAGTTACGATGCTAATCAAATATCATGTCCGATTGACTGATGATGAGCGGGTAATGCTTGAAACCCTGATCAAGCGGGATAAACCCAGAGTTGCTCAGCACAAGAAACGTCGAGCTGGAATTCTTTTAGCCATTGATGAAAACCAATCTCCCCTGACTCACCAACAGGTAGCCAAAGCTTTCTGTGTCAGGGTGGTTACTATCTGCCGCCTTCGTCAGCGCCTCGTTGAAGAAGGCTTGGAAGTAGCCATTAATGGCAAGCATGCTGGTAATAGTCACAAGCGCAAACTGGACGGTGAAGGACAAGCTCACCTTATCGCCATTGCCTGCTCGCCTCCACCGGAAGGTCGGTGTCGTTGGACGCTGAACTTACTACGAGACAAAATGGTTGAGCTACAGTATGTTGACGAAATCTCCAGAAGCACCGTTCATGCCGAGTTAAAAAAAAACGAACTTAAACCTTGGCTGAAGAAAGAATGGTGTATCCCTGAAGAGGAAAGTGCCCATTTTGTCAGTGCTATGGAGGAGGTTCTGGATCTTTACCAACAACCTTATGACCCCAAGCGTCCCTTGGTTTGTCTCGACGAAAGCAATAAACAGTTAATCATTGAGGTACGTAAACCTATCGCTATAGAGCCTGGTAAGCCCGAGCGCTATGACACGGAGTATGACCGCAATGGCGTCAGTAATATCTTCATGATATTCGAGCCCCTGGCAGGCTGGCGACATGTTGAGATCACTGATCGCAGAACGGCTGTAGACTGGGCGCATCAGGTCAAAGAGTTAGTGGACGGTCGTTACAAAGAGGCGGATAAAATTGTACTGGTACAGGACAACCTGAACACCCATACAGCGGCGTCCCTTTATAAAGCCTTTAGCCCTGAAGAGGCGCACCGAATTGCGAACAAACTTGAGTTTCACTACACGCCAAAACACGGCAGCTGGCTGGATATGGCTGAAATAGAGTTGAGCATACTGAGTCGCCAATGTTTGAACTGTCGTATACCGGATCAGGATACGCTTCGCCGTGAAGTGGAAGCTTGGGAGGCAGAGCGCAATGCTTGTAAATCTGCGATGGAGTGGCGTTTCACCACAGAGAATGCGCGAACTAAGCTGAAAAAGCTTTATCCTGTGTTGCCAGAACCCGCTTGCACTGGATAATGAAAAGCCTCATTGATTGAGGCAGTAAACAACAAACCGTCGTTCAGTTTCTTCATTGAAAGCTGGCTAATGGTGGGGTATGTGCCAAATATCATATCTATCGTAAAAATCTACAATATCAAGTGTTTGAATATGAATATCGTCTCTGAATTGGATAAATAGAAATTATCTGGTCGGTCAGACGTTCCTCAGTCTCAAATTCAGAAAAACGCAGTACTAGGGTTGAGGAATACTCTTACATTATCGTTCATATTGAGGTTTTGTGGGCAGAAAAACTTCTAATGAACACTTTTAATTACACCCAGCAATACTTCCTGAATCATCCGGTTTGGCAGTTTTTATTTCCATGAATGTCCTAAAATTCAGGCTAAAAAAGGATAATCAGCTATCTTTGATTGTTCAGATGAATACTGTCAATGGATTGCGGCACGAGTGTACTTAAAAACAATCCAGAGTTTTTGTCTCCCAACGGGCCGAAAAAATGCATGAGACTCGCCTGATTATCGTTGGTCTCTGGTTCAGTGGCATTGCTGTCTGTTGCTACGGGCAGATTTCAGAACAGCAGCGCATTGACAACCTGAAACGTCTCGGCAGTAGAGTCATCGATGAGCTGGTTTAACTCAAACCTTCAGGCTAAGGAGGGTACAAATATCGACCTCTTCCTGCAGGATGCTCTTGCACATTTTGACCTGCTTCCTTTCAGTCAGTCTGCTCATATTGCCTGGTCCATGATGTCTTCCAGCATAAATTCATACCATCAGTATAAGGGTCTCATTTCAACGCATACCATCCGAACCTCTGGTCATCCATTATCGATATGGAATTACAAAGATGAGAGCATCCGGACGTTCGGATTGCTTTTTTGTACCAACAAAGAGCATGACGATGAGAAGTGAGTTTCCGCAAGCGCTCCTGACTCTTTGCATATGCATGGTTCTGTATAGCCCTGCCAGCTATCCTGCCGATCCGGCGGCCATCCGCAAACTGCAACAGCTGTTACCCGCAGATACCTCCGTTGTATGTTCAGACCAGATATCAACTGACGACTCGTTCATTCAGTGTCTCATCACCGTTTTTGCCCTTGAGCAAATCAGTCTCTGGCAACAGCATTCGCAGGAACAACAAGATCACTGCACACCCGGTACCACTTCACTGATCACTGACAATCTTTCTATGGAACAGATCAGTTCCAGGAACAATCTGAGAAAAAAATTAAAAATAAATTTCCCTATATCCGTCCAGAAGAACCGGGATTCCCGGGAAACCTTCGAACCCTGGCTTGATTTTCTCGAGAGTAATGAGTTCCCCAGGTACATTGAACGCACCGGCATCAAGGATGACCCTAATGATCTGGACTACGGTCAGATCATTAGAAAGCTGGATGCACTCGGTAAACAGGGGGTTCTGAAAGCTTCAAACCGCCACCAAACAAGAGTCAGCCTGCTTGTTGGTGCCAGTTCCCTGGTAAGCAGCCTCCCCGAACTGGCTCAGATCAGTGATCTGGTTATTCTTGCTGAACATCATCCGTACCGAACCGCATTTTTCAATTCCGTATTCAGGCACTTGCCAGTGCTTTTTGATGATTCGCAAAACACCGGCAATCTGAAAGACAGGGAAAATGATTTTCTTCTGACCCGGATCTTCGGGCTCATGGAACAAAGCTGGATTTGAAAAGTCACCGAAAAGTCACCGGCTGAGATTAAACATGAAGTTCAGGTTTTACTGGGGACTCATCAGAACTCCAGATCGGATACGGGCTGTCTTCATTCTTATTCTTCTGAGTGGCGCTGGAGGGAGACAGCTCTGGCAGTTCAGCATTTGCAATTCGCCGTTATACAGGTCGATATTTTTGATCCGGACAGTATTAACCTGCTGGCATATTTACTGAATGAGGCTCATGGGGAGATCACCTACCTGAACCTGAACAATACGTTATCCTGGATCAACCCTGAGGTTTCAGAGCTGAGGAAAGCAGGTGGCGTGGATGTTTTTTATTCAGAAAAACTTCAGCAGCTGGATGCTCTTCCCTTTCATCACTCAGCCAGAATTGCCTGGTCAATCATGTCCAACCAGACACGGCTGTTGCTTGATGAAGGTTCCAGACTAAATACTTATGGCGATAGGATCTGGAAGGATATATCCGAAGAACAGATTAATGGTTTCTTTAACTCGATCTCTCGCCCTTAAGGGCTTGGCAGAGGCCAGTCTACAAGTTCTGGCCCAGTACCTGATGACTAAAATTTCATAATGAAAAACATCAGGAAAGCCCCTGTTATTCCACCGAAAAGTGCGCTGATCCCCAGCGCCCATACACGACTGCTTGCAGGCATTGAGCTGATTGCAGAATGTACTGACGATGAAGCATTCTGCAGATGGGACTGATCAACTTCAAATACCGCACACAAACTCATTAAGGTTTCTCTGGAACCAGCCCCCTCTTTTTCTACCCGCTGAATGGTTCTCAAACTCAAAGCACAGGCATCCGCAAGGTGTTGCTGTGTCCACCCTCTTTCACTGCGAATTCTTTTTACAGCAACTTCATCAATGTCCATATATAGCCAACATCCGGTTTTGTTTCTTATGATCCCGTCTTTCAGCTGAGAGCCAGACGTGCAGCACCCATACCAACCAGTAATCCACCGGCAAAACAGAGCAACAGAAACAATATCGCCTTTGTAAAACCTTTTGAGTCTGATGCCAGATCCATCCAGCTCTGCCTTTGTCTGGATACCAGCTCATCATCTCTGTACAGCTCACATTCCAGTGTCCCTCTGATGAGGTCTGTCATAGTAAACCGAAGCCGGTAGTTTATCCCGTTCTGAGAAAAATGATGCTCACTGGATCGACGTATACTGCGTATTTCACTGACAACCTGACCATTCAGATAGACAATTTCTTTCCCTGACAATGCCGAACCATAGGCCACAATACTGTCATCATTATCTGTAAAGTAAAACCGGTATCCCTTCCTCAGCGTTGGTGTTGCTGGTTGCTTATTCTGTTTGCCGGAATCCATTGTATGTTCCATTTCTCTTTCATCCACTGTTGCTCGTTAGTGGCACCAAGTTAACCTGTTTTTATCCATGCAGGGTCGTCAGTATTACGACAGTCATGCCTTTTGTCATATGACAGGGCAAGTGTCATAGCCTTTTATGTGAAAGTTATAACGATTCCAGTTATTCCCTGTGGTCATAAAGTTGGACACCCTGTCGGCCGCTAACACTGTGAGCATCTCTCTCATAAAAGAACAGGAAAACAGCATGCCCAGCGTTGGTGGACCACAGAATACAGCCGGTGTTGCCAATACCGCCGGCACTCTTGAGCCGAAAGTAGGCAGTTTAAAAAGCTGTCCCGGTTTCTGGGATTCAGTAAAATTCAGGTGGTTCATAATCCGGAAAGACAATTACCCCGGGCCAGCTCTTTCCTGCACACAAACCCGACCAGACTCAGCGAGCGGAAAACAGTTCACTCACCCCAGACTGCTTCGGTCAAACCCGGTGGTCTGCAAAAACAGGTGCCTGAAGAAAAAGGCACCATTAAAGGTGCTGAAGGTTTTGATGCCTTTCGGAAAAACTATGAAGGGTTCAGGGCTAACCAGAAAAACATTACCACGCTGCTCACTGACATTACCCAGAGCAAAACAGGTCAATCTACCGGGGAATCCACTGAGCAGTACCAAACGAGAGTTGAGCTATCACTGGTATTAAGCGGAATGGCAAAACTGGATGACAGCGGTCACCTCATGTCCCGGAGACAAGCCAATCGCCCTATGTCGGCCAGACAGTTTGATCAGTTCAATCAGGCGATGAATAAACCTTTCAGCGAGCTGATTGTTTCCGCACATAAAAGCCCTCAGGTCGATAATAGCCAGCTCCTTAACAACCCCCAGGTATGCACAGCCCTAGGAGAAACTGCCGGTTTAACACCTATAAAAACATCGGATGATTTTTATGACAGGCAGCAGTTACTTCGAGATTTTTTTGTCATAGGAGAAGGGGGGAAAACGCTAACAGCCAGCGGCTCAGGGGAGTCATCAAACCTGGAGGCTCGCCTTCCCCGCTTTTCTGATCAGAAAAAACTGGATGACTTCCAGATTACACAGATCGATCGAAGTCGAAGAGCTGGCTTAAAGGAAGATGCAACCGAAACATCAATCAAGCCCCCGGGTATCGATTTTGAAACTGAAAAAAAGACTGAGCTCCCCTATGACGCCCAGAATAAGGATATGCGTTTTCTGGCTCTGCTGAACGAATTCTCTTATGCAGGCACTGGCTATTGCGATGCTCAGTCTGTAGCCAGAATGACAAACGATGACGAGCAAGGGGCCGCAAAATACATAGAGCAAAGAGGCTGGCTGAATGGATGTTTACATCATGCTTCCCATTCAGTGATGAAACACGCGTTCCCTGAACAAATGAAAAATGACTATTATCAGCAGGTTGTTTTAAAGCGTGAGGGAGCTGATAACGCTCAATGGAACAGTGACATGACTCAGCCCAGAGGCGGCTGGCTGGATTCAAAACCGATTGAATCCAAAAAAATATAGATACTGACTTATTTCTCCTGAATTCTGGTTCCTGAATCAAGTTCAGGCAGGCTCGGATCCAAGCCCAGGGATTCGGATTCAGCTGCCTGAAATGCTTCCTGGAGTTCACAGGATTGATAATGCTCCACTTCAGGAAATGGCTCATAATAATGATGCAGCAGTGCTTTCCATTGCTGGTACTGTTCTGATTCCCTGAAACCAACAGTGTGATCTTCAAGGGTCTGCCAGTTCACCAATAATATATAGCGATTACTTTTCTCCATGGATTTCATCAATTGATGAGAGATATAGCCGGTCATCCCCGAAATAATTCTTTGTGCTTGCTGAAATGACTTTTCAAAATCAGATTGTTGTCCGCTCTTCACATCCAGTACTGCGACTTCCAGAATCATAACTCTTCCTTATTATTATCTATCTACGATCAGACGGGTGATTTATACCATCTGATACAGGAATATCTCCCAGATCAAAAGGATTAACACCCTCAAGACAGGCAACGTTCATCCCGTATTGGTGAGGATTTGAACGTCGCTGGTGATGGGTATAAATACCACAACGGGAACAGAAATAGTGTTTGGCGGTGAAGGTATTGAACTGGTAAAGACTTAATGCCGCTTCACCCTTTATTACTTTGACACCATCCAGAGGCACCGAAATTACTATGGCACCACGCCGTCTACACAGTGAGCAATCACAACGACGCAGATTCTCCAGTCCGTTGGGCAGAGCAATAGTCAATTCCACGGCACCACAATGACAACTGGCTCTGTGTATGGGTTCCAGTTTCATCATTTATCAGCACCCCTTACAGAACATCACACCCTGATCGAGAATAGTCTTATCCAGACCCGAATGATTATTAGATGGAGATGACAATAGTCCTGTCAGTAGTAACAGGGTAAAAACCAGACAAACAAAGGCAATGACAATGGCCGAAATTATATTAATGCCAGCCAGGTTGACCTTATCCATGGTGATGTCCTTTTCATTATTATTAAAGTTTATCAGGACGTTCTACTGCCAATGTTGGGCTTCACTTCGTTCTGCACCAACCTACGATAGTCTCAAAATAAGTGTCGCATTTTCATCCTACAGATCGACTTGTTAGTCGTAGGTTGGGCTGAGGGAAGAAGCCCAACAATTCTGTCAGCACGCTCTGCTGCCAATGTTGGGCTTCACTTCGTTCTGCACCAACCTACGATAGTCTCAAAATAAGTTTTGTATTTTCATCGTACAGATCCACTTGTTAGCGTAGGTTGGGCTGAGGGACGAAGCCCAACAATTCTGTCAGCACGTTCTGCTTGCCAATGCTGGGCTTCACTTCGTTCTGCACCAACCTACGATAGTCTCAAAATAAGTGTCGTATTTTCATCGTACAGATCCACTTGTTAGCGTAGGTTGGGCTGAGGAGCGAAGCCCAACAATTCTGTCAGCACGTTCTGCTGCCAATGTTGGGCTTCACTTCGTTCTGCACCAACCTACGATAGTGGTATGTTTTATGACACCCTAAAGCAAATCAGGACGTTATTTTTAGACTACTCCTAATCTGAACGGATACCCTCTTCTGTTATCAGGCCACGCTTTTCTGGAATATTATGTTTTCATGCACCTGAATTAACGGATTTTTGTGTACACAAGTTCATCCATAAATTCACCGTTTTTATAAATATGTTTCTGCAGCCGAGCCTCCAGACTATAGCCGCATTTTTCCAAAACTCTTCCCGATGCCTTGTTTGGACTAAACACTCTGGCGTATAAGCGAACCAGATCTGTGCTAGTCAGTACTTCATTCGTCAGTGCTGTCAAAGCAACAGAAGCAATGCCTCTCCCCCAGAATTCTTCTCCCAGCCAATAACCTATTTCGGCAGAATAGCTGTGCTCGAATGATTCCCGTCTGGCACTGACCGCTCCTGCCAATTGTCCGTCCACTGCTATAACCCGGGTAATAGCTTCTTTACAGCCTTCGTTTATCCACCATTCTGCATCCTTCTCTGTATAGGGATATGGAAAACTTGATGTCAGATACTTTGAGACATTGAAGTTATTAGCCATGTGTACAAGGCTTTGTACATCCTGTGCGGTAAATTCCCTGAGACTGATCACTCTGAATAACTCTCTTCCAGTTTATTCTCTGATTTTATTATAATTATCAATAAAATTACTTAGTCGTTTATTTTGATGCTAGCACGGTCATACATATTATGACATCGACTCGGTCACAAAGGTGCAGGTCCGGATTTGAAGTGATTTCAGGTAAATAGTTTTTCATGGTAAAACTCGAAACACTCGATGGGTCTGCACATAACGTAGAAATGTTTGTTTACCAATGATCAACTACTTATACTCTGCCCATTATTAATAACAATTCAAATGATCCATCATTATGTTGTCTTTCCTACCATCAATGATTACCGGCTGTCTTGGCATTGTCCTGCTGGCGCTGAATACACTGGTTATCAGTGTACCGCTCTTTTGCTTTGCCCTGTTAAAATTCCTGATTCCATTACCTGCCAGTCAGAAAGTAATGGGGCGCCTGACCAATAGAATGGCTGAATTCTGGATCAGTGGAAATACTGTCTGGATGAAGCTGCTTCATAATACCCGTATAGATATTGAAGGAATCGAAGGTCTGGACCCAAAAGGCTACTATCTGGTAACGGCCAATCATCAGAGCTGGGCAGATATCCTGTTTATGCAGAATATTATGAACCACCGTATTCCATTCATGAAATTCTTTCTCAAGCAGGAGCTGATCTGGGTACCGTTAATTGGCTTATGCTGGTGGGCACTGGATTTTCCATTTATGAAACGCTACACCAGGGAATATCTACAGAAACATCCGGAGAAACACGGCAAAGATCTGGAAACAACTCGCCGCGCCTGTAACAAGTTCCGAAGCACACCGGTTTCTGTCGTCAATTATCTGGAAGGCACTCGCTTTTCCAGAGCCAAACATGAAAAACAGCAATCACCTTTCAAGTATCTGTTGAAACCCAGAGCTGGTGGCATCAGTTTTGTTTTGGGAGCCATGGGTGACCAGATTAACACGCTCCTGAATATCACGATTCATTATCATGATAGCCGTATTGGATTCTGGGATTTCTTGTGCGGAAAAATCAGCCATGTCACAGTTAAAATTGATAAGGTGGTCATTCCAGAATCATTTGTCGGGTGTAATTACCAAACTGACGATCGCTTCCGAAAAGATGTTCAGATCTGGATAAATGATTTATGGCATGCCAAAGATCAACAGTTGAATGCATTAAAAACAGACTCTGAGTAGATTCCTGTGACCAGGTAATCAACAATTCTTCTATGCTGTCTATCAATAACAGGCAATAACAGGCAATAACAGGTATTCCAATTTCACAATCTCTTGACCAATGAATAAGCATGAATCGATTCCTCTACTGCTTTTTTATTGATTAGATTTTGTGACCGGAACAATAACCATACAGACCATAAGGCATTGATAACATATGTACAGCATGTGGGTAGTGGGTTAAACCTGTTAAATTGCATGAATATCAATCCCGAATTCCAATTTATTTATCAAAAGACCAATCACGATATCGTGCATTTTCTCTGATTTTGAAAAGCAAATTGTTTTACGAGCTAAACGCTTAATTCTAGTCCTGAAGTTGAGGTTTTTTCTCTCAATTTTTTGTGTATTTGTTTTCCCTACAACATGCTCTGCTGGATTAAGATGCCGATCATATGCACCCCAATTATCAGTATAAAATCTCTTTATATTAAATGGAGCGAGCAGCTCTTTTAGAGTCTTAAATACCTTGTCAGTACGCTTTTCAAAGGCATAAGCAAGAACCGTATTGGTGGTATGGTCAACTGCGTGCCAAAGCCAGCGCTGGTTAAATTTACTATTAACAAATGACCATTGCTCATCAAGCTCTGCCTCTTCGCAGGCAGGCTCTAGATCAATGGCACTGACTTAAGAGCTCACCCCCTGTATTTCTTGAGCCTCCGAGCCTGTGCTCTTGAGTGTTGAAGCTTTTTATGCGGCTTTGGTCGTCTTTTGACTGCTCGTGGCTCTGACCTTCCCGGACGATTGCCTACAAGATGTTGAGCGATTATTTCCAACATACTGATAACCTTTTCTTCAAGCTGGTCTCCTATCGCTTGCAGCAACGTCTGGTGAAAAGAAACCAGTGTTTCTTGCGCCGCTTTAAAGCTGGCTTCTCTGGGCACTTTTCCGATACTTTGTGCGGCTTTTGCCATCAGTGCTCTAATCAGGTTGTAGACCAATAAATTGACAGAGATTTCTTTTCGTACCATTTCCGGACTTTTGCAGCGAAGCATATCCATCTTCATCGTGGTTTTGATCACACGAAAATCAATTTCTACGTTCCAGCGCTTCAGATACAAGGCAATAATCTCGCTTCGAGGATACTCTTCGGCATCCAGTAAGGTAGTGACAATAATACGACGTTTATTTTTAACCGCCCTAATGATTAGCTCTTCAGGCATCTGATTGTACAGCTCCTGACTCATCCACTCTGGACGAACTGATCTGTGAAGTTTGAACAGCCCATCGTTTTTAGTCAGTTTTTTGAAGCACTTTCTGAAATCAATAATACGGGAACCATTTTTCTCAAAGACCACGTCACCCTTGGTTTGAAGCAAAAAAGCCAACAGAAAGTAGTTCTCGAAATTAGCGTCCCCCAACAGAATGTCTCCATCCTGAAGACGAAACAAAAGCTTTCTGAGTAATGCTTGCTCCCCTGTTTCTTTGCCTTCATAAGGAGCTACCGCATAATCTAACAGAGCACCACTGCCCAAACTCATCAGAACGAGAATCCTCAGTATTGGAAAGCCCAGTTCTTTTTTTGGGTGTTGAGTTGAGGATAAATTTCCTCATTTTTTTCTGTGTCTGGCATCAGAAGTGTTGAACCGTCGGTTATCAGAACGCGTCTCTGGTGCCACAACCAGGATTCAGGGCTGACCTTGTCAAGGTTGTCACCTGAAGTACAAAACAGCGACTTAACAGACTCTTCAGTTAACCTCGGGCGAGCCTTACAGTACGCGCTGGTTTGTGTATTGGAAGGTTTATTTCCTGCGGCTACCTGATCCTTTGCTTCATCAATCAAAGCATGCATGACGACAGGATTTGGTATCGCTGGCCACCTGCCTTTGCTTCATCAATCAAAGCATGACGACAGGATTTGGTATCGCTGGCCACCTGCTTCATAAAAAGAGTGAGCGTCTTGATTGGAGGGAAAATTCGTACTCTCGAATTTGGATAGCTGTCTTGAAATTCGATAAGATTCTCTGAAGTGAGAACGGCTGAAAGGTCATCGTTATCGGTTTGTGCAAACTGGCGAAGGCAATCGTCAGCAACAGAAAGATACTCTGAACTACACTTGTTCATGGCTTGCTCGGGTGGTTGAGTTACACCGGCTTTTATAGTCGTTTTTCTTCTCGAGCAAGCCTTAGTGTTTCAGGGGATACTTCCTTAAGTCAGTGCCATTGGGCTCTAGATGTATATTACTCTCATCTCCAAGCTCCATTGTGCGGATATTAGGATTAACTTTGATTAAGCCTTTTTCTTTTTTTTTAAGGTGTTTATGACAGTCGTTTTACTAATACCCAACACCCTCCCTGTATCCCTTACGCCACTGCCATTAATTGCCATCTCAACGATTTTTTCCTTAACTCCAGGCTCGTAGGCTTTGTAACGATATTTGAGCATGAACGTTTTAACCGTCATTCACCACCTACTTTGATATTTCCCCTACCCCTGCAGCGCAAGGGTTTTGAAATTTGACCACCTTATTGTAAGCATAAACGTACTTCTCCTGATAACGAGTACCCAATCAACCTTTCATGGATATCCATTCATGAAAAACACAAACAAGAAAAAACCTCACCTTCAGCAGCCGGAGATGACAGGGACAAGCCTCCGTGCATTGATCTTGCTGCTCTCACACTCCCTCTTGAGTCAGGAATAAATTGATTGGTACGTTGACCCTAATATAAAGATAATTGTCGCCTGATTCTCCGAGATGCCAATCACGTGCTTCTCCGTTCCGTTGATCGTCTGCACATAAATGCCATCAAAGCAGCAGAAAATCCATCTGCCCGTTGGGTTCTGGGCTGGCTTTTTCTTCATGTCCGGGAACGTTCGGCTCTGCTTCTTCAACTCATAACGGATTCGATGTTGGATAGCAGCATAGACCATCAGGCAAAGTGTCATCACCATTAACAATGCCTCAATGCGTTCCGGTTTCTTCAGATAGAGGGAAGACACCAGAAAGTCCGGACTTTTTAGAAAGCGAAAGCCTCGTTCAACCTGTTGCTGTGATTTGTACGTCCTCAGTAGTTCAGCGCTGTCCAGTCGAGTAGTATTAATGTCGTTGGTAGCCAGCACAAAACAACCCAGTGATGCTTCGGCATCCTGCCGGGTTTGCACAGCGATCGAGCAACAACTTGTTACGTAATATTCCAGGTGGTCGGGTTCCGCTCCATTAACAGGTCGTCCTTTGCTCTTGTAGCAGGGCTTGGCGATAACCTGAGCCTCAGCCTGACAAAGTTCAGACTGCTTCTGCCATTGCCTAAAGGCTTCCATGGCCTCCCCTTCGCACTGGAACGCTTTTTTGCTCAACTTTTCGGCTCTTCCCTAATTTTAGTGGGTGATTTAATCTATATTGAACACTTCAAGGCAAGGATGCCGACATGCGCGATAAAGAACTCTACTCTAAAATACTTGGCGTTGAAACTCCGTGGCATGTCGCTCACGTGGAACTCTCCATTACTGAAGGAAAAGTCGAAATCTTTCTCGAACATGATGGCAAAAAGCCCTCTAAATGCAGTGTTTGTGATAAACCCTCTCCGGGTTACGATCGACGTCAGAAGAAGTGGCGGCATCTGGATACCTGCCAGTTTCAAACCATCCTTATTGCTGATGTTCCGCGTACACAATGTTCCGATCACGGTGTAAAAACAATACAGGTTCCATGGGCTGAACCGAACTCTGGTTCTACGGCCTTGTTTGAAGCACTTGTTATTGACTGGCTGAAAGAGGCAACAACCAGTGCAGTTGCCCAACAAATGAAGCTTAGCTGGAATGCCATCGACGGTATCCAACAGCGTGCAGTAGCGAGAGGTCTGGCACGCAGAGTACACGACAATCCCAAACGGTTAGCCGTTGACGAAACCTCATTCCAGAAGAGGCGTGAGTACGTCACTGTGGTTACAGATCATGAAAAAGGCATTGTTTTACATTTGGCCGACAACCATAAAGCTGACAGCCTCAATGAGTACTTTGAGACCCTGACGCCAGACCAGAAAGCCGGTATTGAATGCGTTACCATGGATATGTGGAAGCCCTTTATCAAGGCAGTCACATTGCATGTGCCAGAAGCCAGGGAGCGAATAGCATTTGACAAGTTCCATGTTGCCCAGTACTTAGGCAATGCGGTCAATAAAGTTCGCATAGAAGAGCATAAAGCGCTTATGTCTACAGGGTCAGACTTACTCAAAGGTACCCGGTTTGACTGGCTAACAAATCCTGAAAATATGAGCGATGAAAAGTGGGAAGCGTTCGAGCCGTTGCGTGATTCAAAGCTGAAAACAGCACGAGCCTGGGCCATCAAAGAGATGGCGATGACACTGTGGAATTACACATCACGAGCTTGGGCTATCAAGGCATGGAAGCGGTGGCTGAGCTGGGCACTGAGGTGTCGGCTTGAACCTGTTCGTAAAGTGGCCAAGATGATCAAAGAACACCTGTGGGGAATTATTAACGCAATAGTTCTGAAAGCCGACAATGGCCGTGCAGAAGGCATGAATGGAAAGATACAGCGACTCAAGGGTCGAGCCTACGGCTACAGAAACAGAGAAAGGTTCAAAACTGCAATTTACTTTCATTGTGGTGGCCTTGATCTTTATCCAAGAGGGGTGAATCGCTGAAATTTACCCACACAATCTGAGGTAGAGCCAACTTTTCCAGTCTCTCGCACTCTTTCAGAGACTTTTTCTGCATACGCCTTGTCAGCGTCTTCTGTTCGGTTTCCTGGCGTTGCTGGTTGCGAAACAAAACCCAGCGTTGCTCTACGTTCGCATAATTAGACGACACTTCTGTAGCTTCGTAATGGTCAAACCCCTCCACTGCTTTCATGGTTCGTGAAGGCGCACTCCTTACCAGCTCTTTGGCGGCACCAATATTGAGAGGAACTCTGGAAATAAACAGCTGATCCTGCTGGTCAAGTTCCTGGATTGTCCCTGCCACATACAATGCTGCATCGCCAATAAAATAGCGGGCTTCCAGTGCGGCTTTGAAACTCTTCAAGTGCTTGGAAACCACCTGTTTGAAACTGGTCTTATCAGTCACATTGCCACTGGTTGCTTTCATAAACAATGGGATGCCTGCCCGGTTTTCAGTCAACAGAAGCAATATGGCCTGGTTCAAATCCGGGCGGTGATCCCGGCTGTAACCTTTGCAAAGCCTGATGCAGTTGAGGTCTTCATCGCTCAGATCGCTATCGCTATTATAACGACCATCGACGTGGAAGCCGGTGCCATCAAGGTTCAGCGCGTCGCAAGGCAATTTGAGATGAGTTGCAACCTTGATAGCCAGCTCAAAATAGACTTTACTGACATCCAGATCAAAGAGTTCATCCAGTGCTCTTCCCAGAATCTTGTCGTTTAAATGCTCTGGTTTAATCCCTTCCCTGATCAGTTTGTTGAGAGGTTTATTGGCAAAGAACTGGGGGAACATATGGAGAGATTGCCCCGTAAAGCCGAGGCCATTGAGGATCATGCCGACAATGGCTTCACCGTGGGAGACATTCCATTCATCCGCTACCTTGGGTGCACGTCTGTCAATGTGATCGGCTATGCCCAGCTCTTTGCACATACCTGCCACCAGGCCGAGGTGATCCATGTTCTGAATCTGAGTGCGATATTGAATAGGAGGCATAAGGCTGTTTCCTGATATTTGCTTTTTTGATAAATAGCAGAAATCAGGAAAATGTCAGGTTAGGTGGTGAATGTCGGCTGTAAAAAGTCGGTAGCGCATTCTATTCAGGAAAACAGTGAGACAAGCCACGGTCAGAGATTATTACTTTCGATTGATTGGCTACTTAGACGGATGGTGTTTTCGAAAGTTCAATTCTGAGTAACAGACATAAAAAAACCCACATAAATATGTGGGCGAGAAGGTATATGAACAGGCGTATTGTAAAGTTGAAAAATGACACTCATGTTACAGCTTTTACTGTTTATCCTGTTCGTGTTCCTGTTTCAGGTCTTATGACAAGACAGAGCTTACAACAGTAATTTGCGTATATCGCTTAACAACTGTCCCAGCATAACGGTAAAGCGTGCTCCATCAGCTCCATTAATGGCTCTGTGGTCATATGACAGAGACAGTGGCAACATCAGTTTTGCATCGAAATCCTTACCATTCCAGACTGGCTTCATAGAGGCCCTGGACAAACCAAGAATGGCTACTTCCGGCGCATTCACAATGGGCGTAAATGCCGTTCCACCAACAGAACCCAGGCTGGAAATAGTGAAGCATCCACCTTGCATTTCATCAGGTTTGAGTTTTTTATCACGAGCCTTGCCAGCCAGTTCGATACACTCTTCAGCCAGCTGCCACAGGCTCTTCTGATCAACATTTTTGATGACAGGAACCAGTAGTCCATCAGGTGTATCCACAGCCACACCAATATTGATGTACTTTTTATAGATAACATTTTCACCGTCAGGACTCAGAGACGTACAGAACTGAGGCATTTCTTTCAGCACATAGGCACAGGCTTTTAAAATAAACGGCAATGGCGTGAGTTTGGTACCACGGGCTTCCGCCATGGCTTTCTGTGCTTTGCGGAATGCTTCCATTTCGGTAATGTCACATTCATCAAACTGGGTAACATGAGGCACATTCAGCCAGGAACGCTGGAAGTTTTTAGCCGCCACTTTGCGCAAACGATTCTGGGCTACAACGTCGATTTCACCCCACTTGCTGAAATCGATTTCCGGCATGTCCGGTATACTCAAACCACTGCCGGTGCCTGTCGCCTTAGACTTCTCATTCAAGCGGATTTTAACGTACTTCTGAACATCTTCTTTGGTAATACGACTACGAGGCCCTGAAGCTTTCACCTGCGACAGGTCAACGCCAAATTCTCGAGCCAGTTTGCGTACAGCAGGACCGGCATGGAAACTGCGATTGGCTTTTTCAAGCTCAACCAGATTGGTCGATGCAGGTGCAGCTGCAGACTTTGATGCGGCTTTATCCGGTGCAACGGCTACAGAAGGTGCTTGTGCTGCAGACGTATCAGTGGTCGGTACGGACGCAGCGACACCGCCACTCACTTCCAGCTGCAGAATCAGATCACCCTGATTCATGGTGTCACCTTCTTTCACGTTAATGGCTTTAACCACTCCCGCAAAAGGCGTTGGGACTTCCATAGAGGCTTTATCAGATTCCAGAACAATCAGGGAATCGTCTTCGGCCACAGTGTCACCCACATTGACACAGATTTCGATAATCGGCACATCTTCAGCACCAATATCCGGTACAGTAATCTGCTCAATACGTGGTTTACTGTCAACCGCAGGTGCCGCTTCTACAACAGGCTGTTCTGCAACAGCAGGCTCAGGCTCTGCTTCTTTAGCCGCGGCCGGAGCCACCACACCAGAGGCCGCCATTGTCAGTAGATCATCGCCTTCCGATACGCTGTCGCCAACGTTAACCAGTAACCCGGTAATTCTGCCTGCACGGGGTGCAGGTACTTCCATGGAAGCTTTGTCAGATTCCAGCACAATCAGCGAGTCATCTGCGTCTACAGAGTCTCCCACGTTAACGCAGATTTCAATGATCTCTGCGCTACCGCTGCCGATGTCGGGGATCTTGATAATTTCGTCACTCATTCCTAATACCTTTCAGCATTAAGTCCAGTCAGCAAAATACTGACCGGACTTTTTTATCTCAAGTCCCAGACCTCAGCTATAAAGCGGATTGGCTTTCTGAGGATCAATATCAAATTTCTTCATGGCTTCGGCGACCACAGAACCTTTCAGTTCTCCGTCTTTCACCAGCGCATTCAGAGCCGCAATAACCACAAAGTAACGATCAACCTCAAAGAAGCGACGAAGCTGCTCGCGGGTATCAGAACGACCGAAACCATCGGTGCCCAGGGAAACGTATGTGGCCGGTACAAATTCACGAATCTGGTTAGCGTACAGACTCATGTAATCGGATGCAGCAATTACCGGCCCTTTACGTCCGCTTAGCTGTTTTTCTACCCAGCTTTGCTGAGGCTTGGCTTCCGGGTTCAACATGTTCTGACGGTGGACATTCTTACCTTCCCGCGCCAGCTCATTAAAGCTGGTCGCACTCCAGATATCAGATTCCACATTGAAGTCTTCACGAAGAATGTCGGCCGCCGCACGAACTTCTTCCAGGATGGTGCCACAACCCATGAGCTGAACTTTCAAGCCATCGTTTTTGGAGTTTTCTTCAAGGTTATACAACCCTTTGATGATTCCTTCGATCACGTCATCACCCTCAGGCAGGGCAGGCTGACGATAGGTTTCATTCATGGCGGTGATGTAATACCAGATACATTCGCCGTCGCCATACATGCGCTTAAGACCGTTCTGAATAATAACAGCCATTTCATAGCCATAGGTTGGGTCATAGCTGATACAATTAGGAACGGTGGATGCCAGAATATGACTGTGTCCATCCTGATGCTGCAGTCCTTCACCATTCAGAGTGGTACGACCTGCGGTGGCACCAATCAGGAAACCACGAGCCTGGATATCACCGGCTGCCCAGGCCAGGTCTCCGGTACGCTGAAAACCAAACATGGAATAGAAGGCATAAAACGGAATCATTGGAACGTTGTTGTTGCTGTAGGAGGTTGCAGCAGCAATCCAGGCAGCATGAGCACCGGCTTCATTGATACCGGCTTCCAGAATTTGACCGGTCTTTGATTCCTTGTAGAACATCACCTGGTCAGAATCCTGAGGTTCATAGTTCTGACCTTCAGCAGAGTAAATACCCAACTGACGGAACATCCCTTCCATACCAAAAGTACGCGCTTCATCAGGAATAATGGGCACGACACTTTTACCGATATTTTTATCTTTTGCCAGAGCGGCCAGAATTCGGACATACACCATGGTGGTAGAGATTTCACGCTCACCACTGCCCTTGGTCACCGCTTCCAGAGACTTAAGGCTCGGGATTTCCAGTTGTGTGTCAGATTCCCGACGACGTGATGGGATGAAACCACCCAGTTTTTCACGATGCTTACGCATGTAAACCATTTCCGGGCTGTCTGCGTCCGGCTTGAAGAAAGGCAGGGTTTCCAGCTCTTCATCTTTCAGAGGCAGATCAAAACGATCCCGGAACTGCTTGAGATCATCAACAGGCAGTTTCTTCACATTGTGAGAAATATTGGAAGCTTCGCCAGTGGAACCTGTTCCATAGCCTTTTACTGTTTTAGCCAGAATAACCGTTGGCTGCCCTGTGTGATTGACTGCCGCATGATAGGCTGCGTAAACCTTGTATGGATCATGGCCACCACGGTTCAGGCTATAGATTTCATCATCAGTAAGATGTTCAACCATCTTTTTGGTTTCAGGGTAACGACCAAAGAAGTGCTCACGGGTCCACGCCCCGCCTTTGGCTTTACAGTTCTGGTAATCACCATCAACCGCTTCATCCATCAGTTTCTGCAGCATGCCGTCTTTGTCGTTGGCCAGTAGCTGGTCCCAGTGACGTCCCCAGGTGACCTTGATCACATTCCATCCGGCACCCCGGAATACACCTTCCAGCTCCTGTATGATCTTGCCATTGCCGCGAACCGGCCCGTCGAGACGCTGCAGGTTACAGTTAACAACAAAAATCAGGTTATCAAGGTTTTCACGCCCCCCCAGGGAAATAGCACCCAGTGATTCGGGTTCATCCATTTCACCATCACCGAGAAAAGCCCAGACCTTACGATTCTGTTCCTGAGACAGACCACGATTAATCAGGTACTTCATAAAGTGAGCCTGATAGATGGCCTGCAATGGTCCCAGTCCCATGGATACGGTAGGGAATTGCCAGAAGTCCGGCATCAGTTTCGGGTGAGGATAAGAAGGAATACCCTTGCCATCCACTTCCTGACGGAAGTTATTCAGTTGATCTTCAGTCAAACGTCCTTCAAGGAAAGCACGGGCATAAATGCCCGGTGATACATGACCCTGGTAGTAAATCAGATCACCTTCACGCTCATTATCCTGACCATGAAAAAAGTAGTTATAACCAATATCATAGAGCGTAGCGCTGGAAGCAAAGGAGGATATGTGACCACCCAGACTACCGTCTTTCTTGTTGGCACGCATAACCATCGCCAATGCGTTCCAGCGAACCAACGAGCGAATACGACGTTCCATAAAGAGGTCGCCGGGCATCCGCGCTTCTTTCTCCACGGGAATAGTATTGCGATAGGGTGTAGTGATCGCATAAGGCAGTTGAGTGCCCTGGGCTCTCGCATGCTGGGATAAACGGGTTAACAGGTAATGAGCCCTGTCTTCGCCTTCCTGCTGTAAAACCGAATCAAGAGCGTCCAGCCACTCTCGAGTTTCTATTGGGTCGATGTCATGCATAAAACAGGCTCCGTGATAGAAGAGCTATGTAAAGCGTTATAGGACCATTGTCCAATCAACTACCCTTCAATCACTTAATCCTGATTTCGGCTTTCGTATAGCCGCGCCATTCGATATTTTAGTATCGAAACAGGTCATGATATAGGGATAGACCAGTCAATCAGGTGTCATCTTCTATCTGAGGGAACACCGTTAACTTTTTACGTCACAATATTACTGAGCCAAAAGAGATTTAACATGTTAAATAGTGTAATGATTTGATGACAATCAGATCATATTGCACCATAAATGAAATATTCTTCGGCTCTGAAATGGAAAAATGATATTAATCAAATGTAATATAACTACAAGATAAGCAATTTCCACAATGAGTACCAGTACCTACGTGTAGTATTTTTACAAAAATGCCACACTTTTCCGACAACAATTACAAACTCCTCCCTGAAGCATTATAGAAATGGGTAAAAAAAGTTAAGATAGCTTTTAGGAAACTGCTGTTAGTTCCATTTCTCAATTGTTCCAGCCCTGTATAGAGAGTATTTCTCATGGAGTCATTCACAGAGCTCTTCACCCAAAGATTGACTGAACAATCCAGGGGTATTCCATCATCGATTCAACAGACCCTGGTCATCCACTGGCAACATTTCGTCGACCGGTGCAATGAAGAAAATCTTCGATATAACCTTACTGACATTAGTTCATCCTTTATGGACGAGTTGGTTACCTGCTGGGCAGGCAGTGATTTCGCAGCTCAGCAATGCATACGGAATCCGGAGTGGTTATTCGATTATCATCGCAGTGTAATCCATAAAAACAACCTGGCAGGGTATTACAGTAAAAAACTATCGCTGGATCTGGAAAAAACACAATCTGAAGAACAACTTTTCAAAGTCATAAGACAGTATCGTAACCGGGAAATGCTTCGTATTATCTGGTGTGATCTCAATCGACAATACACCATGCAGAAAACCACGGCAGATCTTACAGTCATGGCTGAAGTCTGTATTAAACTGTCGCTTAACTGGCTCTACCATGACCTGTGCAAAAGCCTTGGTACGCCCCATGGCGCTGCCTATGGCAATGAACCTGAGCCACAACCCCTGATAATCCTTGGCATGGGTAAACTGGGTGCTACTGAACTTAATCTGTCGTCAGATATAGATCTTATTTTCACTTACCCCTACCAGGGTGAAACCATTGGAGGAAAACGGTCTCTGACTAATCAGGAGTTCTTTAACCGCCTGGGTCAGAAGCTGATCAGGGTCCTCGATAATCAGACAGCCGATGGTTTTGTTTTCAGGGTTGATATGCGACTGAGGCCTTATGGTAGCAGTGGCGCCCTGACCATGAGCTTTGCAGCCATGGAGCAGTATTATCAGGATCAGGGAAGGGACTGGGAACGTTATGCCATGATCAAAGCCCGTATTGTGGCCGGTGATATTGATGCTGGAAATTACTTACTCGAACAATTAAAGCCTTTTGTATACCGACGATATATCGACTTTGGCTCGATCAGTGCCTTGAGAGATATGAAACACCTGATCCAGCGTGAAGTAAAACGCAAGGGCATGAGAAACAATATTAAACTCGGTCCTGGCGGCATTCGGGAAATAGAGTTTATTGTTCAGTCCTTTCAGTTAATTCATGGTGGTCGAGATCGCAGTTTGCAGCAGAAAAATCTTCTGCAGGTGCTGAATATACTTGAAGTCAAAAAGTATGTGTCTGAAGAAATGGCCAGTGAATTGAGAAATGCCTATATCTTCCTGCGAAATCTCGAACACGCGCTCCAGGCTCTTGCCGACAGACAAACTCAGGATCTTCCCACAGATCGATTGAGCCAGTGTCGTCTGGCATTCACTATGAGACATAAAGAGGGACATAAAGAGGGATATAAAGAGAGATATAAAAACTGGCCAGAGCTGTTGACCAGATTGAATGAATATCGAGACAGTGTCATTCAATATTTTGACTATGTTATCGCAGACCCTGATAAACCGGACTCGCCGGAAGATGAAAACGACCACTGGCGTTCACTCTGGCAATCTGAATTAAACAGGGATGAAGAACTCGAACTGATGACCAGTCAGGGGTTCGGGAAGCAGCAGGAATCTCTCAATCGGATTATGGCGCTTCGTGAGAGCAAAGCAATTGCCCGCATGAGAAGACAGGGAAGAGAGAGACTGGATGCTTTCATTCCAGTCATGCTGAACGAAATAATGGCCTCTGAAACACCGGATGTCAGCCTGCACCGGTTGATTCCCCTGGTGGAAGCGGTTCTGCGCCGGACTGCATACCTTGTTCTCCTTATGGAAAACCGGGCGGCCCTTACTCATCTCAACAAGTTATGCACAGCCAGTCCCTGGATTGCAGATCAGATTGCCAGAAATCCGGTTCTTCTGGATGAGTTTCTCAACCTCGGTGATTTGTACAATCCTCCTAATAGAAACCAGCTGGCTGATGAGCTACGCCAGCAATTGGCTCATATTCCGGAAGATGATCTTGAAAATCAGATGGAAGCACTCCGCCATTTCAAAATGGCTCATGTTCTCAGGGTATCTGCCGCTCAGGTCGCTGGAACACTGCCACTGATGAAAGAAAGTGATTACCTGACCTGGATTGCCGAGGTGGTACTTGAACAAGTGGTGGAGATAGCTTGGAGAACACTGACTGAACGCCATGGCATACCACTCAATACGGAAGGTGAGCGTTGTAATCCGAGCTTCATTGTTATCGGTTACGGTAAACTCGGAGGTATTGAACTTGGGCCCGGCTCTGACCTGGATCTGGTTTTCGTCCATGATGGCGCTCTGAATCGGGAAACAGACGGTTTAAAACCCGTCGACAGTAATACCTTCTACACTCGCCTTGGACAACGGATTATTCATATTCTGACCACCCAGACAGCCTCAGGCCTGCTTTATGAAACCGATATGCGTCTTCGCCCCTCTGGCTCTTCGGGCCTGCTGGTCAACTCGTTCGCTGCGTTCGAGAAATATCAGCTGAAAGATGCCTGGACTTGGGAACATCAGGCCTTGGTCAGATCCAGAGTGGTAGCAGGCGACTCATCTCTGGCAACCCGTTTTGATCAACTCCGCCGAGCCGTTTTAACGGGAAAAAGAGATCAAAAAGCACTGCGCTCCGATGTTGTGGGAATGCGCCTGAAAATGAAAAAGCATCTCGCCAGCAAAAATCACTCACCAGAGATATTCAATCTTAAACACGATGAAGGCGGCATCATTGATATTGAATTTCTTATGCAGTACGCCGTTCTGCAGTCTGCCACTGAGCACGAATCACTGTTGAAATGGACTGATAACATAAGAATTTCTGAAGAACTGGAAAAAGCCGGAATATTGAGCGATGAAGAGGCTTACTGGCTGAGAGAAGCCTATAAAACATTCAGACTTGGAATCCATCAGCGTGCATTGCAGAATGAGCCTCCTGAAACCTCTGCTAGTATTGCAGATCAACACCGCCAGCAGGTGATCTCAATCTGGCAGAATATGCTTGGAGGTTCGGATTGCCCGTCTTAGAAAAATGGAATTAAATTATTAGAGGTTTGTCTTTGGAATCATTTTGAATTTATGCTCCAATACTGATGAACCTTAATCAGGGCCGTTCTTTTCTGATTGCTGCAAAATGGCAACCGGGAAACAAGCATAATAAAATGGCTGGCCAGTGTCTGGCAGGTAAAGACAGAATATTCAGTTCACTCGCTAATAATCCTGTTTAAACCTGACAGTTTCCTATGACTCACCCAGCCAAAGGTTCACAGAAACCAAACAATACCGGGCTGTGCCGAGGAACCGGACACCCCATAGAGTCACAAAAACAATTTACATTATTTTATCTGGTTTCAATCGGGAGTTTGCCCATGTCCTTTGCCGACAGAGATGGCGTTATATGGTTTGATGGAAAGCTGGTGCCCTGGCGTGAAGCTACAACCCATGTTCTAACACACACACTGCATTATGGAATGGGTGTATTTGAGGGCGTTCGAGCCTATAACACACCCAGTGGCCCTGCCATTTTTCGTCTGCAAGAACATACAGAACGACTGTTTCGCAGTGCCCACATTCTGAACATGAAGATTCCCTACAGCCTGGAAGAATTGATTGACGCCCAGAAGCAAGTTGTCCGGGCAAACAATCTTGATGAGGCGTATATGCGTCCAATGTGCTTTTACGGATCAGAAGGCATGGGACTAAGAGCCGAAAATCTGAAGGTTCATACGATCATTGCAGCCTGGGAGTGGCCTTCGTACATGTCGCCAGAGGCTCTCGAACAGGGGATAAAAATTCGCACATCTTCCTACACCCGTCATCATGTCAACATCACCATGTGTAAAGCAAAGGCTAATGGAAATTACATGAATTCCATGCTGGCATTAAAAGAAGCCCTGGACAGCGGGTGCGAAGAAGCTTTGTTGCTGGATAACGAAGGCTACGTAGCTGAGGGCAGTGGAGAAAATATATTTATCATCAAGGAAGATGGCATTCTGTACACACCTGAACTGACTTCCTGCCTGGAAGGTATTACACGGGACACTATTATCCGGTTTGCCAATGAACTGGGACTTGAAGTTCGCGAAAAACGCATAACCAGGGATGAAGTGTATATCGCCAGAGAAGCGTTCTTTACAGGTACCGCTGCAGAAGTTATGCCTATCTGCGAGCACGATGGTCGCATCATTGGCAGTGGCAAGCGGGGTTCAATTACAGAGAAACTGCAGTCTATGTATTTTGAACAGGTCAGAGGTCAACGCCATACATACCCGGAATGGCAAAGCCTGTGTTAATACCATTGCCGGTTTCTAATATGCGTTAAGTGCATGACTTTTCAGGCTCAGAGACAAGGCGGAGTGACGAGTCATAGCCGTCGCTATGGCGAGGAACTCCAACGCAGGATCTGAGTCTGAAAACGCAGCGCAATAGCATAATTAGAATTCGGAAATGGTATAACTCATTCCCGATAGTTTTCCCCTTTTAATTCTCCAGTAAGTAATTCTCCAGTAAGCAGGCGAACAATTGTTTTCGCCAATTTCTGGAGAATTATTTAACCAGTAAAATACGAAAGATATCCTGTCTGTTGAATAACTATTGGAACATTTTATGTTCAGATGGTTTTTTTTCAGACTCTTCTCTCACAATTCCGGAATAGCCATAGTCTACAGCCTCCTGCATGCTTTTTGATCCATTGTTATACGACGCTATTAGGTAGATAATCGCCAGCAATCTGTCTGAATGACAATCATTTTCACCACTCAATACTTTTCAGCAATGCTGTATTTGTATTTGCGTCTGCGCCTCACTGGAATCCTGAATGAGTTCACTGCATGAATTGCTGCCAAATGCGATCTGGCAACATTTTTCCGCGATTTGCGATATTCCACACCCTTCATTTCACGAACAGCAAATTCTCGATCACCTGATCGGTTTTGCCCGTCAAAATCAACTCGACTATTCATCTGACGAAGCAGGAAATCTGATCATCCGCAAGCCAGCCACAAGCGGCATGGAAGATCGTGTGGGCGTTATTATTCAAGGCCACGTCGATATGGTGCCTCAGAAAAATGAGGACACTCTTCATGACTTCACCACTGACCCGATTCAAGCTTATATAAACGGCGAATGGGTAACCGCCAGAGGCACAACACTGGGCGCAGATAACGGCATTGGTGTTGCCGCTGCACTGGCTGTACTTGAATCTGACACTCTGGAACATGGTGCTATCGAAGCACTGTTCACGGTTAATGAAGAAGCCGGCATGACCGGTGCCCAGGAACTCAAACAGGGAATGTTTGAAGGTAAAATCCTTCTCAATCTGGACACAGAAGATGAAGGTGAACTGTACGCAGGCTGCGCAGGGGGTGTATTTATCAAGATTGACGACACCTACATTCCGGAAGCTTCCGGACCGTCTGAAAAATCCGTTTTTCAAACTCTGATCCTGAAAGGCCTCAATGGTGGACATTCAGGATGTGACATTCATCTGGGGCGCGGCAATGCAATCAAGCTGATGACTCGCTTGCTTCGTCGTCTTGAAGCCCTTGATATCAGGGTCGCCAGCTTTAATGGTGGCAGTCTTGCTAATGCAATCCCCCGTGAGTCATCTGCCGTCATTGCCATTCCTTCAGAATCTCGTTCAGACGCTATACGTGTGTTTGAAGAATGCCGCGAGGAATTGATGAAAGAGCTCGCCATAGCTGAACCTGGCTTGACCCTTACGATGACTGAAGCAAAGCATCAAACGTCAGTCATGCCTGCCGCTATTCAGCGTAACTGGTTAGTCGCTCTGGACGCCTGTCCAAACGGAGCGTTGCGCATGAGCGACAATATTGAAGGGGTTGTTGAAACATCGTCCAATATGGGTGTCTTAACATTGTCCGAAGGAAAAATTCATCTTCAGGTTTTACCAAGAAGCTTGTCTGGTAGTGCCAATGATGCCATCCGTGACACCATTGCCGGGCTTTTTTCCATGGTGGAAGCCTCTATCAAGTTTGAAGACAGCTACCCCGGATGGACACCAGACCCACAATCCCGGATTCTTGCCATTATGAAAACTGTTTATCAGGATATTTTTGGGAAAATACCAGCGGTTAAAGTGATTCATGCTGGTCTTGAATGTGGTCTACTTGGTAGTAAGTATCCTGACTGGGATATGGTGTCATTTGGCCCTACCATCCGTTTTCCTCACTCTCCCGGTGAAAAGGTGCACATAGAAAGTGTCAGGAAATTCTGGGATTTACTGGTCGCCACATTAAAAGCCATTCCAGCCAAACAGTAATAAATCGGGCTGTTCTACTTTTCTGAAGTACTTTTCTGCAGAACAGCCTTAGTCCCTTTCAGCAAAAAACTTCCAACTAATGCAAGTATTCACCACGCTAAATTTCGGAAAAACGAAGCATTATTAGTCTCACGAGACGTGCAAAGCTCTTGTATACTTGTTGCCGAATACTTTCTCCCTCATCATGGGTGAACCAATAGCCACTATTTATATTTCCAGGGATGGTCTTTCAACTGAGTCGGAACAGCGTAGTTTGTTCTGACGGGCGGTAGCGTGCCTGAATACCCAGAAGCCTGACCGAGAATGTTCTCGGTCAGGCTTCTGGTAACAGACTGCAGCAGGGATTGCTCCTCTTTCAGACTATCGCACGACATAAGGAATCCCGGTCCAGGTGAAATATCTGATCGTTGGTCCCTCCTGGGTGGGGGACATGGTAATGGCGCAAACGCTCTTTATCACTATCAAACAGCAACACCCCGACGCTATCATTGATGTTCTGGCTCCTGCATGGAGTCGTCCCATTATTGATCGGATGCCTGAAGTCCGCCGTAGTATAGAAATGCCCATCGGACACGGCAGCCTTAGTCTTCGTATTCGCAAACAAATTGGTCATACTCTACGGGCCGAGCGTTACAGCCACTCTATTGTTCTGCCCAACTCCTTCAAGTCAGCATTGATCCCTTATTGGTCCGGCGCCAAGATACGAACTGGCTGGCGAGGAGAAATGCGCTATGGATTATTGAATGATATTCGACTGCTGAACAAATCCAGATACCCGCTGATGGTGGAGCGTTTTATCGCACTGGCTTATGGTCAAAATGAACCTCTGCCTGTTCCGTTACCCAAACCCGGTCTGGTGGTTGATCCGCAAAGTATTCAGAAAGCACTGCATCGCTATCAGTTAAGTACCGACACTCCGGTTCTGGCTCTTTGTCCTGGTGCGGAATTTGGACCATCCAAACAATGGCCTGTTGGTTACTTTGGTGAGGTGGCCCGGATTCTGGCCGAAAAAGGCTGGCAGGTCTGGCTGTTTGGTTCAGACAAAGATCGGGCAGCCACCACTGAAATTAAAAGCTTCCTGCCCCAGCCACTGCAGGAACGCTGTACAAATCTGGCGGGTGAAACGTCCCTGGCAGATGCAGTGGATTTATTATCCCAGGCCAGTGCTGTTGTCAGTAACGACTCAGGACTGATGCACATTGCGGCGGCGCTGAGCCGTCCACTGGTTGCCATATATGGCTCCACCAGTGCTGAACATACCCCACCCATGAATGACAACAGTGAAACGCTTTGGCTTGGACTCGAGTGCAGCCCATGCTTTAAAAGAGAATGCCCTCTGGGTCATATGAACTGTATGAAACAATTAGGCCCGGATAGAGTCTTGTCCGCACTGGATCGATTAACAGGAACACCTGTGGAGATAAAGGAAATCAGGGATTGAAAGTACTGATTGTTAAAACATCGTCTATGGGTGATGTAATTCATACCTTGCCAGCTCTTACCGATGCGGTTGCAGCCATTCCGGATATAAGGTTTGACTGGGTTGTAGAAGAGAATTTCGCAGAGATTCCAGCCTGGCATCCCGCTGTAGATCGGGTGATTCCGGTTGCTATCCGTCGCTGGCGCAAAGCGCTTTTGAGCACGTGGAAAAACGGCGAATGGCGACAATTTAAGGAAACCTTAAAGAGTCACTCATACGACGCGGTTATTGATGCCCAGGGATTATTAAAGAGTGCTCTGTTGGCACGTCTGGCCCATGGTCCAACATTTGGGCTCGATCAACAGTCAGCACGGGAACCTCTGGCGGCACGATTTTATCGATACCCTCAAACAGTATCCTGGAATCAACACGCCGTTGAACGGGTGAGACAGCTCTTCTCCCAATCTCTCGGCTATGCTCTGCCGGAACATCCGGGGCAGTTTTTACTGAACAAGGGGCAATTTACACCGGGTCTGGTTAAGGCCACGCCCTATGTCGTATTTATTCATGGCACCACATGGCCTGACAAACACTGGCCCGACTCTTATTGGTGTGAGCTGGCAGAAAAAGTAAATCTGGCGGGCTTTCATCTTGTATTACCCTGGGGAAGCGCTCCAGAAAAACAACGGGCGGAACACATTGCCCAATGGGTCAATAAGGCATCTGATCATAATGCTACCGTATTACCCAGGCTTTCTCTGGCTGATATAGCAGGTGTTATCTCTGAAGCTTCAGCCGCAGTGGCCGTGGATACCGGCCTTGGTCACTTGAGCGCAGCGCTGGAAACGCCCGCTGTTTCCCTTTATGGCCCAACCAGCCCCGACAAAGTCGGTGCCTACGGAACCGGGCAGATCCACTTAAGCCTTGATCAATGCCCTGAGGGAAGTTATCCACAGACATCCCCTGAAATATTTGCACCAATGACACCGGAATTCGTCTGGAAAAAACTGAAAAATCTGTTGAATACCAGGAGTTCTCTATGATCCTGGCATTTGCTCTGTATAAATATTTTCCCTTTGGCGGGCTCCAGCGTGATTTTGTCCGAATCGCTTTAGAATGCCAACGTCGTGGACACCATATTCGCGTTTATACCTCCAGCTGGCAGGGAGACAAACCGGAAGGCTTCGATATTCGACTGTTTGATATTAAAGGTTCCAGCAATCATCGTCGCATGGCCAATTTCCAGAATCAGTTATTGGCCGTTACAGCTCAGGATCCGGTTGATATTCTGGTGGGCTTCAACAAAATGGCAGGATTAGATATCTATTATGCTGCAGACACCTGCTATCTGGACAAGGTGCTGGCAACACGCAGTCATATTTATCGCATGATGCCCAGGTTCAAACATTATCACCAGTTTGAAGAAACCGTATTCTCCAGCACATCAAAAACCCATGTACTGGCTATTTCTCCATTGCAAAAACCGATATTCCAGCAACACTATGGTATTCAGGATGAACGCTATCATCTGCTGCCGCCTGGTATTTCAAGGGACCGATGCCGTCCGGAGAATGCCGAGCGCATCAGAGCTGAATTCAGAACCGAATTTGGCCTGAAAGAAAATGACAGGCTTGTTTTGATGATCGGCTCAGGCTTTAAGACAAAAGGGCTGGACAGGGCCATTCAAGCAATCGCCGGTTTACCGGATCCGTTGAAAAACAGAACTCGTTTTTTTGTCATAGGACAGGATAAACCCAATTCGTTTATAAGAATGGCGCAACGGAAAGGCATTTCTGACCAGATAACCTTTCTCACTGGCAGGGACGATGTACCCCGATTTCTTCTGGGTGCCGATCTGCTGATTCATCCCGCCTATAACGAGAATACCGGTACAGTTCTGCTTGAAGCTCTCGTTGCTGGTCTTCCTGTTCTGACAACAGACGTCTGTGGGTATGCCCATTACATTGTTGATGCTCAGGCAGGCAATGTAGTTTCATCACCATTTTCACAGTCAGGCTTCAATCAGTTGACGGCAGACATGCTGGATTCTCCTGACAGGAGTTTATGGCGAGAAAATGCGATAGCGTTCAGTAGAAAAGCTGATCTGTACAGCCTGCCTGAAAAAGCAGGTGATATCATTCTGGAACTCGCTCAAACCAACCACCTTAATACAAGAAAAACGAACGACTAATGATGCTGTATCTTAGAGAAGATGTAGAAAAAGCCTGGCAAGGTAAAGATCCATTTCAACATGTCCGGACTATGGATGGTGAAGTTTACCGTGCACTGGAGGCTCGCCGTACTTTCCGTTTTGAACTGGAAGGAAAGGGCTTTTTTGCCAAAGTCCATCATGGCGTTGGCTGGACCGAAATTGCTGAAAACCTGATTCGATTCAGAATGCCTGTCCTTGGTGCCCGTAACGAATGGGAAGCACTCAATAAACTTCACGAAATCGGCATTGAAACCATGACGCCTGTTGGTTATGGCGAAAAAGGGCAAAATCCTGCAACCAGAGATTCATTTTTAGTTACAGAAGAACTGGCCAACATGGTAACGCTGGAAGATTTCTGTGCCCATTGGAAGAACCATCAACCTTCCTTCAAACTGAAATTATCACTCATCAACAAACTGGCCGACATCAGTCGAATAATGCATGAGAATGGCATAAACCACCGTGACTATTATCTCTGTCACTTTATGATGCCAGAAACACCCGCTCCAGATCCGGATAACCTGCACCTTTACATGATTGATCTGCATCGTGCCCAAATCAGAAAACAGGTGCCAGATAGATGGCGTTTGAAAGACATTTCCGGACTCTATTTTTCGGCGATGGATTGTGGTTTGACCAGAAAGGATATTTTTCGCTTCATCAGAAAATATACTGATTTACCTTTACGGGACGCTCTACTGAAAGAGCAGGACTTACTGCATAAAATTGAGCGTAAAGCCACCAAACTGTATCTTCGAATGCAGCGCAAAGGCGACAAGATAGCTTGACCTATTGCTTATCTATTATATTATTTTCACAGAAAAACTATTTCCAAGAGTGAATAAGTAGCTGTAACAAAGAAGTGAATTCCATGTCTGAACGTTGTCGCTGGCGGGTCGCTGATGATTATCAGAAGACTCCCGCAGCAGAAGTGTTTTCTTCTCTTGAAAAAGTTTTTTCCATCACTGGTGAACGAATCAACTCAGATTCCATTAGCAGCGTGACCAGAGTCGAAATAGCAGGAACAGGTTACTATGTTAAACGATATATCTGGCCAGGAACCGGTCTTCGCCGATTAATGGGGCGCAGCCGGGTCAGAGCTGAGTGGGAAAACATGCTGTTTTTTCACAAGACAGGCATACCCGCCGCAAAGGTTGCGGCCTATGGGCTGGAAAAAAAATCAGGCTGGTTTATTCGTGGCGCCATCATCACGGAAGAATTCAGGAATTCCAAAGATCTGAAAACCATGGCTAATGAGCAGTCCGGGTATTTACAGGACAAGGAATGGGTTCATAATGTTATTGACCAGGTAGCTAATGCAGCGAAGACACTTCATGCCCACCGATTTATCCATACAGATCTTAAATGGCGGAATATACTGGTTACACAGGAAAAGTCTCCTCGCATAGCCTTAATCGACTGCCCTTCCGGCTGCTTCAAGATCGGAAGAGGTCTGGAACGGGGAAAGATCAAGGATCTTGCCTGTCTGGATAAAGTAGGACGACGTTTTCTGAGTCGCACAGAGCGCCTCTACTTTTTAAAACGTTATCTATCTAATGAAAATAGCGGTGATATGCGTTTTCTGATCAAGAAAATCACACACTACTTTTCTGGTCGAGATTAGTTTAATGTCGAAAAAAAAAGAACAGAGTACTGTTTTTCTCACAAAGTGGAATAAAGCCAAAGATAATGAAAGCAGAAAATTCGTTCTGCAAGAATTTATCAAAAGAAATATAAGTTCAGAACTGCTCCAAACCTTTTCTACATGCTATCCAAGATTTGATCCAATGATTGCTTCTTTGATGAACACACACTCAGGATTCACTACTGAGAATACTTTTGCACAACTGAAAAAATACAGAGCACAAAAAACCAGTCAGTTAATAAACTCTTATATGATTGATGTTGATCGATTTGACATTGAGCATAACTTTAATCAATTAACCATTATTGACTCAACAGCTGATGCCTGTTTTACAAAAGAAATCCTCAATAATCCTGAAAAGCATATACAACAAGGAAAAATAATAAAATCAGGTCAATCCACTACTGTTGCCCTTTTAGACATAGAGATCTCTGGGAATAGGAAAAAGTTTTTTATCAAACGATATAATCAGAAAAACATTCTTCACACTATTCTACGATCATTTATTCCAAGCAGAGCACAAATAAGCTGGCAATCAGGTCACTTATTAAAATTTCTAGGAATCAACACGCCTCGCCCATTAGCAATAATGGAGCGACGATTTGGGATATTCAGAGGGAAAAGCTATATTATCAACGAATATCTAAACTCTGTGCATTCTTCACACTACTTCTCTGAGGGTGCCAAACCTGATCTGCATTGGCCAGCTGTTCTCAACGAAATCGAAAATGTTTTATTTACATTAAAACGCACCTGCATCATTCATGGAGATCTGAAAGCACAGAACTTTATCATTCATAATCACACACCTTATCTTGTAGATCTCGATGCATTTAAAGTAATCACCCCAGATAAATATACACCTGAATTGTTCTCCAAGGATATTTCGCGTTTTTCACGGAGTTGGATCAATGATCCTGATGCTCAAAAATTATTTGAACCTGTTATCAACCGCCTCAAAATTGACTATTAATGATCCAACAACAGCCCCTCTCATTTAGCATAATAATTCCCGCCTACAACTATGCCAATACATTGGAACAGGCGATCAATTCAGTATTGTCACAGCTTCACGATAACGATGAACTGATCGTTATCAATGACGGCTCTTTGGATAACACAGATCAGGTCATTGCCGGACTGAAACTGGACGATATCTGCAACGCCCACTACCTGAAACAAGAAAACAGAGGTCTAGCCGCCACCCGTAACAGAGGAGTGGATGAAAGCAAGGGTGATTACCTGATATTTCTGGACGCTGATGATGAGTTGGCAGATCAGGGGCTGACCTCTCTCAGGGAAAAATTGTCGGAGCTCAAGGATACGGCCATGCTTATTGGTGCCCATCTTTCAGTAAGCCCGGATGGTTCAGAGCGTTTTCGGTCCAGACCAAACCTGCCCGCTGACCGAATACAATGTCTGCAGATGTATCTCCTTGACGATACTCTACCCATTTCCAACGGTGCCACTGCCATGCGCCGAAATATTTTTTCAGGATATCGCTACCCTGAACACTTCAGATGCGTGGAAGATATTCCAATGTTTGCCTACGTTCTGGCCAATTTTGACTGTTCTACATGTAACCAGCCCATAGCCAGAATCCATAAGCATGCAGACAGTATGAGAAACAATAGTACTCTCAATCAGTCCGTTGGCCTTGATCTGGTGGAAGAGACTTTCCACCCAAAACGTCTGTCAGAAGATTTACAGCACCTTAAAACTGCTTTTTTGGCCAAACGTCATCTGGAACTTTTCAGAACCCTCTACCTGTCTGGAAATGAGTCAGAAGCCCTGTGTTTTTACCGTCAGGCCCTCAAGCTCGATCTTCGCCAGTCCCTGAAAAGCACCTACCTGAGAAAAGCAATCAAGTCAAAGCTGCACGCTATTTTCAATACCTGCAAGTAGTGCCATTAATGTTAAAAAAAATGAAAATATTACAGCTACAGAACCACTATAACGTCAGCGCCTCGGATCTGGCTGAACAGATCATTAAAGCTCTGCCGCCTGACCAGTTTGAAACTACAACGGCATTTTTGAATGGTAAACCCGCTTCCGATGATGCCCTCAGCAAAGCAGATAAGACTATTTTCTTTGATTTCAAGGGAGCTCAGTTAAAAGGGTTTCGTCGTTTTTTCAGTGCCCGAAAAATCAAGAAAGTCATCGAACAGGAACAGTTTCATCTGGTTATTGGGCACAGATTCAAAAGCATTGATATTCTACTGAAATCTCTTAAGGGATCTGCCATTCCAGCTATAGGCCTGACACATGGCATTGGCGACTATGATAGACCGTATCGCCAGAAAACCATTTCCCGATATGTAGCATCTAACTGGCGTTTTGTTGGGGTTTCAAAGGCCGTCAGGGATGAACTCATCGGCAAACAATGCGGATTCACGTCTGAAAATACCCTGTTCATTAACAATGCCATTGATATCAAGCGAGTTACCGAGATTCAGCTTTCCAGATCTGAAGCCAGAGCCGAACTAGGATTGGATCAAAACAGGTTTATCTTTGGAACCATTGGCAGGCTTACTGAAGCCAAGGGCCACACTTATCTTCTAAAGGCCATGGAACTGCTCAGGCAACAGCAACCAGAGTGCCGGTTGGCCATTATTGGTTTTGGTGAACTGGAAAACGATATCAAAGAAGAAATCTCTAAAAGAAATCTACAACAACATGTTTTTTTACTTGGTAAAAAAATGGATGCGGTGCGATATGTAAAAGCTTTTGACGCCTTTGTTCTGCCATCACTCTGGGAAGGCCTTCCCCTGGCTTTACTGGAAGGTATGTCTGGAAGGCTGCCGGTGATAGGCTCTGATATAGATATGATCAGGCCATACCTTGAAGGCATAGGCTTTATTCATAAGACGAAAAACCCTGAAGATCTTGCAAGAAAAATGCAACAGGTATTGGCAATGATTCCTGATGAACGAAAAAAAATTGGCGATAAACACTATAAACACCTTATAGAGAACTTCGCGATAGACGAGTTTAGAGAAAGTTATTATCAACTCATCAAGAGCGGGTGTAATTAAAAGTGTTCCATCTACCCATTATCCAGCTTGCTGCCAGTACTGATCCCAGTCCCCGTTAGAACGCAATGTTCTTAAGCAAAGCATTGCTCCTGCGATGGAAGGCTTCCACCAAGCACCCGGTATTTTTAGTCGCATCTGCACTACTGCACTGTTAGAACTTTCTATTTCGCCAGAGCCAATGGGAAGATTGGCTGCTTCTGCTGCAGCATATTCGAATTGCCCTGGACGGTTTCGGATATATCGGTGACACTCCTCTGGTTTATTGGCTGCTTTGCCTTTCTTTCCGTTTCTATGCGGATCAAGCTCTGCCATGACGGCATTAACATTGCCAGATTTCATGCGTTCCTGCTGGATATGCCGCCACTGTACACGTGTTTCCTTGTTAAACCCGACACACTCTTCTGCTGCATCAGCGAAGTGCTCAGAGAGATGATAATAGTCAACGAGGAAACTTCCTTGCTCTCCAAACACTCTCTTTGTCTGGTTGGCAATCCAGGTGGCTCCATCGCTCACGCAATGGATAGAGGATTGCCGGTTGAGCCCCTGCTCTATTGCACAACTCAACCACTGGTCACCTGCTTCATCCGGCCCTCCCATTGTGGCCTGATGACGTTTATCTGAACTACCCAGCTTATAGACCTGGCAAAGTTTAGCCTCCTGCCATTCAGTTTTACGTGCTTTGCGTTTGTCACCTTCTGCCTCTTCATCAATGAGGACAACAGGAATCATGCTTCCATCCATTTCTCCTATGAACTGGGCAGCTTCACCGAGGCAGTCCTGACGATTTTGTGATGCACTGATGGAATCATTTTGCATACAGCTTGCGTGCTCAAGAGTTATGGCTCGAATAGAAGACTCAGGCACATCAATACCATAATGTTCATGTATTTTTTTTGCAGCTGCCTGAAAAGAACTATCTGCACCAAAGTCTACAATTTTACGTTGAATTGTGCGGGAGTAGTCGCGACAGTGAATATGAGCGGCATGACTGAAAGGTCTGACCCGATGCTTGTCTACCGTCTGGCAGCGTTCAAGAACTTCTATTTTCCCATAGGTGCTCAGCCAATAAGTGTTTTTTTTTGAGTTTTAGCTCCGGGGTGCTTCAGGCAAGCCTCGCCAAATTTTTGATCTTCCTTGTAGGTACCCCAGCCAGTAAGCAGTTCATTGCCCATTTCACGCAGGTGGACAATGACGGCTTCTTCAGCATCATCAGCACGATCCAGGAGACCTGACTCGGCTTCAACAATATCCAGAAGTGCAGAAACTCTAAGCTCAAGCTCGGGGTGGGCTGCAGGGCGATCTCATTTGACAAACACCAATCCTGTTGCATATTCGAAAAGCTAGCTTTAAAAACTGAATTTTTGAGAAGTACAGGAAATTAGGCTTATTTTGGTACTTTTGTGTGCTGAATAATTAGCCAAACAGAGAAAGTTAGTGCCAAATGAGATCGCCCTGGGGTGGGCTGCAAGTCTATCAGCAAGAGAAATAGGTGAGGGCATAATACTAACTAGGGTTGAGAAATACTCTTACATTATCGTTCATATTGAGGTTTTGTGGGCAGAAAAACTTCTAATGAACACTTTTAATTACACCCATCAAGAGCTCCCTTTCAGGTTAACTAGCAAGATTCAACGATTGGCTCACTAGAAAATCAATGACATATTTACTCAAATCTACTCCAGAGTCAGTCTTGTTAAATATTTAGTAAGTAAAGCTTCTTCAATTATTATTTCCAATGAATGAATCATTAATGTCAAAGCCATTAGTCAGTGTTATCGTCCCTGTTTTTAATTCTGAAATGTACATTTCAGAATGCATTTATTCAATAACTTCTCAGAGCTACCCTAATCTTGAAATTATCATAGTCAATGATGGATCCACAGATAATTCTTCTGAGATCATTCAGACCTTAAAGAAAAAAGACTCCAGAATTATTGTTCTTTCACAAACAAACAAGGGGGTCTCTTCAGCAAGAAACCGTGGTATTGATCAAGCATCGGGAGAATATATAGCTTTTCTTGACTCCGATGACCTCTGCGTTCCTGACCGTATTGAAAAACAACTGTGCTATATGCAAAGCCACAACCTTGATGTTTGTGGCAGTAGCTTATGCATTATTTCTGATAATAATAAGGAAAAAGTGAAATCATATCCTGTCAGCAATGATCAGTTAAAATTTAATTACTTATTTTTCAAAAAAACCATGGCATGGTCTTCTACCATATTCAAGGTTGCGTCAATCAAAAACCATAGATTTGATGAAAATCTTTGTTTTGCTGAAGACTTTGATTTTTTATTAAGATTAGTTATCGGCAATAATGTTAGAATAGGAAACATTCCAGAAGTCTTGATAAAATACAGGCAGCATAATCAACAAACAACAAAAAAATTAGCCAACAAAAATCGCAGCATTATTACTCGAATACTATTCAATTCAATAAGAAACGAACTTGAGGACAATATTAATATTAATGACATCATACAGCATTACTCTTTAATTAAAGAAAAAAAAACATTAAGCCAAAATGAATTTTTACATTATGCTAAGTTACTCAAAAATTTGAACGTATTACTTAGAAAAAACAATATCAGTCCAAATTATTTTAGAGACTTCATTATTCATTTTACTCTTCAGCACTCATACTTGAATAGAATTATTAAACAATGGTTATTTTCACACAACGAATGGAAAGAAAGCGGAAGTTATGAAACATTACTTACAATAAAACTAAGCATCTTTAGGCGAAGAAGACAACTGAAAAATCTAATAAAAAAAACCCTCCTTAAATTTAAGATAACTGATTGAATTCAGCTCAGTATAAATCTGCATTATTTTTCATCTAGATCACAATCTTATCTACAGGCACACTCAAGATGTACGCTATTGTTTTTAACTACAACTTGCCAAATGAAACCACACACATTTATGAAAAATTAGTTTTTGATGGATTTAATAAAAACAAGATACTCATCGTTGATAACGGATCAGATAAGCAGCCTGCTGCTTCTTGCACAAACTTTTCACTACCAGTTAATGTAAGATTCACTGGCCAAGCTTTTATGGCGATATCATACCTCCTTAATTTCTTCCAATTTGATCATCTATTATTGATAACAACAAGCGCTGGATTTCTAGAAGAGCGAAACTATGTTAAAGACCTTGAAAAAGTAATAGAACATTCAAAAAACCATAAAGCTGGCTTCATTACATCCTCTTTGATTGGTGGCAGCACTGAACTAAATGCACCTGACCAGAACCACGCACTAATCAATAAAGATTTTACAAATGTTTATAAATATCAGCCTATAGCAACAGTGATAAGTCGTCAGTTACTAGTACTCTGTCAAAAAAGCTCTTCTGCATACTTCAATCTTTCGTTGAAACGAGGTTGGGGTATCGATCGAGAACTACAATATATAGCCAACATCAATAAAATGCCGTGTTATGTATCAAAGGACTTTGTAGTTGAATGGAAAACCAATTTAGCCCATCGGAAAAAATTAGCTGATGAATCATTAGAAAATTACCATTCTGAAGCAAAAATAGAAATGATTCAGGTTTTAGAGAAAAAATATGGTCGATCTTGGAAAAAAAAATTCAAGTCAGCGTTCAGTAAAACAAACGACAAGTCAAGCTTGATAGAAAAAACATTCATATATTTTAACAAATAAGAAAACTACTAATATCTACTAACATTTAAATTAACATGTGATACTTATGAAAACAGTTGCGTTTTTACCAGTAAAAGGCTCTAGTGATCGGGTAGAGAATAAAAACATAAAATTGCTTGATGGGAAGCCTTTGTTTTTACATACCCTAGAAAAATTACTATCTTGTGAGTTCATAGACGAGGTTTATCTAGATACAGAAAGTGAAGAGATTATTTCGATTGCGATTGATAGTGGTTGTAACATTTTAAGAAGAGATCCAAGCTTAGCTAACAACAAGACCGATGGTAACACTTTATTTTACAATGAAATTAAACAAGTCGAAGCTGATATATATATTCAGATACTAGGAACCAGTCCATTTATTTCTCCATCCACTATAAAAAATGGCTTAGAGGCCTTAAAAAGCAATAAAAATTATGACTCCGCTGTATTAGTAAAAAAAGATCGGCAGTATACCTGGAATAAAAAAATGCCTAATTATAATATAAACCAGATCCCAAATAGCATAGATCTTGATGAAACGATAATAGAAACAATGGGGTTATATATTGTAAGATCATCTGTAGCAAGAGATTTAAAACGTAGAATTGGTAACGCTCCTTACCTGATAGAAGCAACACCACTCGATGCTGTAGACGTTAACTGGCCCGAAGAGTTTAGCCTAGCCAATCTGATAGCTGCAGGGATTAGGGAAAAAGATCGTAAACTTTTAGATAATTTGAAAGGCCGCATGTCTAGTTGTCTTTTGTCAGATTTACTGGATGATCTCGGTTATCCCAATCAGGTGATCTCAGGATTTAAATCCAACTTAGAACATACAAGAGTTCTTGGTAGAGCAAAAACATTAAAACTAAGAAAATTAAATTACGGCGAAGATTTTAAGGGGATTTATGATGCTTTAAAATCTTATGACACAATTATCCCTGGAGATTTCATTTTAGTAGAAAATGAAATTTCTGAATATGCTTATTTCGGTGAACTTAATGCCAACCTTGCCATACGAAGTGGAGCTGTTGGAGCTTTTATTGGTGGAGCGACTCGTGATGAACAGCAGGTTATGGATATGGGATTTCCAGTATTTTCAAAGGGAAGTAATTGTCAGGACGTCAGAAAACGTGCTACCACAGAGTCAATTAACAGACCAATTAACATCGGTGGTGTTGCTATTCGTCCTGGAGACCTAGTCTTCGCTGATTCAGAAGGTACTATTATTATCCCACAAAGTATCGAATCAAAAATCATTGAATTAGTGATAAAAAGAGGGCACTCAGAAAACCAAATATTATCTGACATTTCCAATGGAATGGCTATTGATGCCATTACTGAAAAATACGGCTTTTTCTAGTTCATAGACTATTTTTATCAAAAAAATAAGTTATTCCACCATAAACAGCACAAACATAACTAACAATGTAAGTACCCAGACGTTTGTAATCGAATATGATCACTCGCGAATCCCGCCAGTAGCGGAAGCTCTGCTGGAAAAAGCGATTGTCTAGATACTTACACATTTAAATTAAATTCTATAAACAGGGAAAGAGGGCTATGTTCCCGCCAATAGTTGTATTGCTTACTCCCTATGTTTACAGGGCTACAGACGTGCCTTATAAAGTAGAGATATGACTAAATCTTGTATATTGCATTTGTTTATTGCCCAAAGAACAGCGATTTGTTCTGGGATACCTTCTTATCTCATGAATAGCCATATGTGGAGCAGGAAAATAAAGTTTTTATAGGACTTGAGTGCTCCCAACTATTGACGGGAACATAGCCGGGAAAGAGTATGAAGCATCAGTAAACACACAACAAAATACGATACTTTAATTAACTAGAGTTCGATCAAGAGAGGCGTAAACTATCCTGACACAGTCGGGAAAGGAGACGCTATTTTTCTATTTGAAAGATCAGGAACCTTGATTGAACCTGTTCGCAACAACAAAAAGTTCATTCTGACGTACGGCCCTTCTGAGATAATCATCCTCACCATAATCCGGTAAATGTCTGCCAATAAGCAACCTCTGTAGCCTTTTCCTCAACCACTTCCGAAATTTAATCGGCCTTCTCAGGTCGTGCTGCATCTCCAGTGATAGAATTTTGTCTCGCTGATCTTCCTCCGTTAGGGGGAAGGAAAAGACCCCCTCAAGACTGACGATTTCCCCAAAAGATGGAGGCAGCGAAACCAGACTGTGAGAGCAACCAAAGGGATGCATGTCAGTTGTTCCCACATGGTTCATGTAATACAGCATAGCGTTTTGCTCCAGGGATGAATTATCCAGTGCTTCGGTGACGGCACGGGTGCTGTACTGATGATCCACATGAGTATCCAGACTGGGGTGGGGGCTGACGATCACTTCAGGTCGAAATCCTTCAATCAATTCCTGAAGGTCTGCAACCAGTTGTTGCCAACTTGCCGTACCATGACTATCAGATTTCAACTTCACGCTATTGAACTCCCTGAATACCCGGGTATCCATGGTATCTGCAAACCTGGATCGCATGGCCGTTTCAGGCTGAACAAACATATCTTTCAAGCCCATGCAGAAGTAACCAAGATTGATGATCCGGTCTTTTGAGACTCCAGCCCATTGAGGTATGGCGATACTGTCCCAGGCCCTGACCCTCCCCTTAAGCACCGAAGCCTCCTGCCGGTTTCCGGGGTACCGGCTGAATGTTTCAGGTTCAGCCTCTCCAGCGGTTATTGTAACAACCATGCTGTTATGGCTGCGATAAAGATTAAAAGCAGCAATCTCAGCGTCGTCGGCATGGGGTGAAATAATCAGCAGTTTCTTTTTCAAAAGCTCCGGATTCCTGAAGGCATGAACTTTTCCGGTTGCAGCCAGTCGGCAAAACTGAGTTCTGATAGTTATATTTTCCTCGATGTTATTCAATCTGCTTTCCATCAGATTGGATAAGTTGATATAACGGATGCCTTCACATGCTCTTTCAAAATACTGTTTGCCGTTTTTTTCAGAACTGGATACCAGAACCACAGGATCAAACAGCCGTCCGAACAAGGTAGAATCCACTCTGATTGCCAGTAACAGGGTATAGTCCGTCTGCCATTTCTTTGGTATAGCAAAAACGCCATTAACCAGTGAAACATCCAGCGATTCAGCCCCGGTGAATTCATACTGATAATCTGAGCGGATGTCATAATATATATGATCTGAAAGCAGCACATCATGTATAATATAAAGCAGAAAAAATGTGCCTGTCGCTGCCAGAAAAGAACTTGTCCAAAAGACTTCCAACGTACAAATAAACAGTACAGCAATCAGGTATAGAAGTTGATTTTTTTGCTTCCTTTTTTTATGCAGTTCTACATTGCTGCAATCAATACCATTACGATCAATTCGTTTTTTTTCATTCATCATTAATGATCAAAATATCAAAACACAGAAATAATCCTGAAAGGTTAGACCACCTCCCATACTTGTAAAGCCTGATCACTTGCCAGAATCAGCGGAAGCTTCTAGATTTGTTTTTCATTTAATAAATTCAACCAATAATCCGACCGGCTGAATCATAATGAATCACTTTAATTCACTACTGATTATTCTTAGTAAAATTTTAAACAAAGACACAGTACTATTCACAACTGAAACCAGACTTCTTGGAGAAATGCCTGAGTTTGATTCAATTGCTGTTGTTAATTTGATTGCCGAACTGGAATCAAGTTTCAGAATATCTATTTATGATGATGAAATCGATGCCTCTGTTTTTGAGTCGGTTGGTAGCCTGCTAATCTTTATACAGCAGAAAACAACCACGCCTTAACCTAATTATCTTTTTCGGTTTGCCAATATAACCAGTTCCGACCAGATTCCTGAAATGGCTGTTGCCGGTAACATCTCAGATTTGTACTGCCTCCCCTGTTTGAGTTTTTTCTTTCTGCTGAATAGCAGCCATTTGCCCATAAGGAAACGCTCATCTACCTGTATTGATTTGACAACCAGATGGCTGCAGATCATTCTGGTTAGCAAGGCCGTCCGTAACCGAAAAAATGGAAGGTTACTGATATACTGCACATGCCCTCGACCAAGCCTGTGGGTGACAATGAAAAAACAATACTCACGACCATGAGTAATGCAAAACTGTTCCACCGGAAGCTCCTGATGACCTATGTAATGATCTCTTACTGCAGGATTCAGCATTCCCAGCACTCGCTCTTTATCCGAAACCAGATTGCAGCCATTTCGAGCAGGCCACCATGGATAGATAACCCTGACTGCAGATTCCAGATCCTGAAAGCCCAGTTGCTTATAAACTCTGTAACTTTCCGATGAAGATGTCAGACTGGTCAGTGTAATATCTTTTTGCTTTAGTAATGGCAGGAGCAATAAAATAGACGAACTTCGATATTGTTCCTGTACAATCCAGCTGGTGATATTAACAACCCTCTGTCGTTTACCGTTCAATATCTGTTCCGAAACAATACATCCCAGAAAGCCCACAATTTCTTTATCTGTTTCCAGAACATAACCAGGAAACCAGTCCTCTGCCTGCCACAGGTTCCGGAATAGCCGCTGCCAGATTTCCCGGGTAAACCTCGTATTATTCAGTTGTTGCAGTAAGGGATATACTGCCTGAAAGTCCTCCGCCACCGCTGGCCTTACCTTGGCTTTTCTACTCATTCAAATCAACAGCTCCGTTACTACCGGATGCCCAAGAAAAGCCTGTGGACTTGCGCTGGCTCCATAGGCACCAGACTGCAATACCGCAAGAATACCTCCTACTCCAGCTTCGGGTAACGCCACTGCCGAACCTACAATATCCAGCGGTGTACACAGAGGTCCTGCCAGCTCAACGGTTTCCTGCTCCGGGCATTGCAGGCAATGGGCAAGCACTAGCGGGTAATTTTTACGAATCACCTGTCCAAAATTACCTGAATTGGCCAGATGATGATGCAGCCCTCCGTCCGTCATCAGGAATGTCCGCCCTCTGGAGATTTTTCTGTCGGTAACTCTGCACAAATAATAACCACTCTCTCCCACCAGATACCGCCCCAATTCCATCACCACACGACATTGAGCCAGTTTTCCCTTCCGTTCGGCCATCAAACGTTTCAAATTATCACAGACTTGTTGTTCATCGAGGCTTTTTTCGCCAGGAAAATAAGGTATACCAAAGCCTCCCCCAATATTGATTTGTTGCAGTTCTGGCACCAGCTCTGCTAATCGTTCTATCAGTAGGAAGGTCTTGTTATGGGCTTCAACAATGGATGTACTGTCAAGATTTTGTGACCCACAAAAAACATGGAACCCCTTTAAGTTTATATGCTTTCTATCGATGGCAGCGATAACCCCGGGAATCATTTCCTGATCAATGCCAAAGGGTTTTGAACCTCCGGACATTTTCATTCCTGATGTTTTCAGCTCAAAATCAGGGTTAATCCTTAAAGCTATCTGAGCCCTGATACCAGCCTCCTTTGAAAAACTACTAAGTCTCCCTAACTCGGTTGCAGACTCAACATTAATCAGCACTCCGGCATACAGAGCGGCTTTCAGTTCAAGAGGGCTTTTTGCCGGTCCGGCGAAGCTTATTCGTTCCACAGGCATGCCACTGGCAAGCGCCAGTAGCAGTTCCTGGTGTGAAGCCACATCCAGTCCGTGAACAATAGATGCCATGTGATCCACCAACATCGGCAGGGGATTAGCCTTAATGGCGTAATGCAGGTTGATATCGTCTGGCAATTTTTTTGTCAGTTCTGTCACACGGGCGGTAATTGCGTCTCTGTCGTATACATAGCAGGGCGTGTTTCCGGCAATAGCAATCAGTTGTTCTGCCGTTCGTCCGGCAATCAGTAACTGATTGTCCAGAGAATTAATGCGCTGCAGCCGGTCATGAATATTACTCATGATTCTGTCCCACAATACAATGACTGATATTTCCTGACTTGCCGTTGCCTATCCAGTTTACCGTTATGATTTCTTGGTAACTGGTCTACCTGAATAATTTTTTTCGGGACCATATATCCGGGCAACTGATAGCGGCACAAACTCATCAAATCTTTTTTCAAAGTTTCAGTATTCTTTCTGGAAACTATAATCAGGATAATGGCCTGACCCAACACTGGGTGAGGCACGCCAAGGGCAAGCGCTTCGTCAACCCAATCGGATTTATACACTACCTCTTCTACCTCTCCAGGGCTGACTCGGTAACCCGATGTTTTTATCAGCTCATCCCTGCGACCGAGAAAATACAAGAAACCTTCACTGTCTTTGCGCACTGTATCACCAGACCATACAGCCACTTCACTGCATGGAATTTCTCTTACCTGTCTGGGGCTCTGTCTGAATCGCTGTTGAGTTTTCTCAAGATCATTCCAATACCCCATGGCAACCAGAGAGCCTCGATGAACCAGCTCTCCCGGCTCATTTACAGCGCATTCATTTCCCTGATCATTCATCACCAGAATCTCTGCATTGGGTATTGCTCGACCCATGGAACCTGATTTTCGATCAAGCTCTTTTGGCGGCAAATAAGTCGATCTGAATGCTTCGGTCAACCCATACATCAGAAATGGACTGGCAGCAGGAAACAATAACCGCAGCTTTTCAAGAATTGGTACCGGCAGAACACCTCCGGAATTGGTGAAATAGCGCAGGCTCTGCAAATTGTATTTACTGACATCTATAGAGGATAGTTGGACCCACAAGGGAGGAACCAGTCCGAGGCCAGTGATTCGGTAGTTTTCCACAGCTCGAAATATATCCACAGGCAGCAAATATTCCAGAAGGTAACAACTGGCACCTGCAGCAAAACTCGTAGTCAGCTGGCTAAAACCGTAATCAAAACTGAAAGGCAGTACGCACAACAGCCGGTCTTCCGGATCATTTTCAAGGTATTCAGCCACACTGTACGCTCCGCACACCATATTACGATGTGATAGCACTACGCCCCTGGGTTTTCCGGTACTGCCCGAAGTGTAAAGAATAGCGGCCATATCTACATCAACAGTGCCGGTATCCGTATCAAAGTCTTGTTCTGCCAGAAACGAATACCAGTCATTACCATTGTCTGATTCACCATCGATCAAAATCACCTGATCCAGTGCCGGACACCGGCTAAGTTCCTGCTGAAGTAGTTTATACCGGGATTGTGAGGTAATCAGAAAACGAATAGAACAATCCTGCAGAATGTGGCCTACCTGAGAAGCTTTTAATACCGGATTAACCGGCACCATCACTCCACCGGCCGCTATGGTTCCAAAATAGCTGAATACCGCTTCTGGCACCTTGGGCAGATAAATACCCACTCGGTCATTCCTTATGAGACCGCGCTTTTGCAGGCCACCAGCCACAGAGCAAACTGCAGAGGCAAGACTACGGTAATCAAATTGTTGTTCCCTGTAACCCAGGGCTATGTTATCAGGCGTTGATATCGCCTGACGTAAAATTATCTCATGCAGAAGCTTTGCCAAAGGTGTATCCGTGACCGCGTGGAAGAAAACTGACAAAGAAGCCAGGTTTACCTGACGTTCTTTGCCAACGGATATCCGATATTGAATTGTCGGTTTTCTAGCTTCATTATCCGCTAACCAGACAAAAGACCCTTAATCTCAGAATAAGTTCCAATGCTCAAGACATTAAAGCTCACCGTAAGACACCAGACTACAACCTTGTTTTGTTCAGGCATCAGAGGCTTTTCTGACTGTATTAATCTGGATCAGGAGACAACATTACTCCGTAGCGGCTATTACTCGGATGTATACAAGAAGGGGGAATGGGTCATAAAACTCAATAAACGACGTCACCCTGTTAAAGAGAACATTCGTAACTGGACAATGAATGCACGATCCTTTCGGGAGCATAGAGGAAACAGGATGCTGGACAGGCTGGGAATCAAAGTTCCGGATGCGGCACTCTACGGTATTTCGCTGAACTGGTCATCCTATGTATCAGATATCTATATTATCCGTTACCTGAAGAAAGCCAGAACACTGGAAGACAGCACCGAAGCCCTGCGTGAAAATAATCAATTATTCAAAGTGCTGGATAATATGGCTTCTGATCTGAATACCATGATACTTCATAACATCCTGTTCGCAGATCTGCACTTTGGTAACATCATGATCTCCGATAGCAATGAGATCTACTGGATAGATACTGCCGCTAAAACAGAAAGAAATGACATCAAGTTCAGAGACAAACTATCGAACAAACTGAAGGTACTTCATTACGGAAAAAGCAATACCCTCACAGAGTCGGAATGGAACCACTTCCAGTCCAGGCTGAACGTTGCCTGAATCATCTGAGAAACACTCTGCTTAGTCCATTCCCGGGACAGTATTCCCCGGGAATGGGCTGTTTCTATAGGACAGTATCATCAAGAATCAATGTTTTGAGCGTGCTTCGGTTACCGCTCTTCTCACTTGCTCCGGTGCCGTACCACCGATGTGATTCCGGCTGTTCACCGAACCTTCCAGTGTTAACACTTCAAACACATCCTGCTCAATGGTCTCTGAAAAAGACTGCAGCTCCTCCAGCGACATTTCTGACAAATCCCGCCCCTCTTTAATGCCAAAGGCAACAGCCAGCCCTACGACTTCATGGGCGTTTCGAAACGGCATCCCCTTTCTGACCAGATAATCAGCCAGATCAGTAGCCGTGCTGAAGCCCCTGCGAGCGGCCTCGCGCATACTTTCTTTATTCGACTGGATGTGTGGCACCATATCAGCAAAGGCTCTCAGACAGTCCCTGAGAGTGTCTACGGTATCAAACAGTGGTTCTTTATCTTCCTGATTGTCTTTGTTGTATGCCAGCGGCTGGGACTTCATCAGAGTCAGCAATGAAACCAGATGGCCATTGACCCTGCCCGTTTTTCCCCTGACCAGTTCAGGCACATCCGGATTTTTCTTCTGGGGCATAATGGACGATCCGGTACAAAAACGATCAGGCAGATCAATAAAGTTAAATTGAGCCGACGTCCATAACACCAGCTCTTCAGACATTCGTGACAAATGCGTCATGATCAGCGCACCTGCCGCACAGAATTCAATGGCAAAATCCCGATCGCTGACAGAATCCAGTGAGTTTCTGGTTGGGCGATCAAAACCCAGCTCTCTGGCGGTGAATTCCCGATCAATGGGGTAGGTTGTGCCGGCCAGTGCTGCAGCGCCAAGGGGACTGACATTCAGACGCTTTCGGCAATCCTGCAAACGTTCATGATCCCGCACCAGCATCTCGAACCAGGCCATCAGATGGTGTCCAAAAGTCACAGGCTGGGCTGTTTGCAGATGAGTGAATCCGGGCATTATGGTATCTGATTCCTGTTCTGCCAGATCCAGCAGGCCCTGTTTCAGCCGGGTAAGCTCCGATGAAACACTGTCAATTCCGTCTCTTAGCCATAATCGTATATCCGTCGCGACCTGATCATTTCTGGAGCGACCGGTATGCAATTTTTTCCCTGCGTTCCCTATTTTGTCCGTTAGACGAGCTTCGATATTCATGTGGATATCTTCCAGCTCGATAGACCAGTCAATGCGATCAGCTTCTATATCTTCGAGAATGCCATTTAGCCCTTCAACGATGGAAGTGAGTTCGCTGTCCGTGAGAATACCTGTCTTATGCAACATTCTGGCATGGGCTTTGGAACCCAGAATGTCGTGCTGATATAGGCGTTGGTCGAACTCAATAGAAGCGGTAAAACGGGCGACAAAAGCATCCACGCCTTCACTGAAACGACCACCCCATTGCTGATTACTGCTTTTTTTCGACATCCTGCATTCCTCATTTTCATTATTAGCTGCTGCTAATACGTTTCCGCCCAGCTCATTCTGCGGCATTATATCCCTGTCACAAGAATATATATCAAGGCGCGTAACAAAAAAGGTGTTACCTGTTGGATTCAATCAACGAAAAAAACAGCCAGTCGAATGATTTTTTCCTGCCTGATTTCAGTTCTGTTCAGGCTGTCTTTATGCTGGTTCTTATCTCTGAACTCTTTGTTCTGGTACTGGTGCTGACTTTGCCCGGCGGAAACAGTATTGACTGGAACAGATTAGCCACTGTATCACTGTTTGTTCAGTGGATCGTATTAACCAGCAGTGCCTATATCAATCTCAGCAGAACTTTTCTGAAAAAACAGAGTATAGAAACAGCCGTCGCTATTATTATTGCAGGCGTTCTTGCTATTACCCTGATTTTCACCCTGATTGCCCAATGGTCCATCAATACTGATCCTGTACACACCCCACTGAACTGGGGACAAGTTTTGCGTAACGTTCTGGCAGCTCTGATCATTACCATCATGTTGCTGAGGTATTTCTTTGTTCAACATACCCTGAACAGACAACAACATGCCGTTCAGAGCGCACGCCTTGATTCTCTTCAGGCGCGTATTCGCCCTCATTTCCTTTTCAACAGTATGAATATTATCGCCAGCCTTATTCAGATCAACCCGGATAAGGCAGAGCAGGCCATTGAAGATCTTTCTGATTTGTTCCGCTCCAGTCTGCAGGACAATGATTCAGTTATTCCCATTCACAGGGAGATTGATCTCTGTAAGCGTTATCTGCGTATTGAGCAGCAGCGTCTTGGAGAAAGGCTGGAATTAAAATGGCAGATTGCTGATTTGCCTGAGAGTTTGACCATTCCGCCCTTTACTCTTCAACCCATCATTGAAAACGCTGTATACCATGGAATCCAGCAACTTGAATATGGTGGTTGCATCACCATCACCATATCCCGGATTAATAAAAACATTCAGATTCTGGTACAAAACCCGATGCCATTAACAGAGGCTATTTCCAAAGGAAATCAGATGGCTCTGGATAATATTCGTAAACGTCTTGAGATGCTTTACGGGCATGAAGCTTACCTTGACACTGAAGTGCAAAAAGAAAATGATTCAAAACACTATCTGGCACGGATTAATTACCCCTGTAAATCAGATCAATACTCAATTGGATCCAACGCACAATAATGAATGTACTGATCACTGACGATGAACCTCTGGCCCGGGAGCGGCTTCGTTATCTACTGGCGCGTATTGATGGCTTCATTGCGCTGGAGCATGATGCCGGCAATGGCCGTGATGCCGTAGAGCTATGCCATAAATATCAGCCTGACATTGTTCTGATGGATGTGCGTATGCCGGTAATGAGCGGTATAGAGGCCGCAGCTCATATCAGCAGTCTGGAGAATCCTCCTGCCATTATTTTCTGTACGGCCTACGACAGCCATGCCCTTGAAGCTTTCGATGTTCAGGCGGTAGGTTACCTGTTGAAACCCATTCGTCTGGAAGATATGGAAAAAGCGCTGGAACGAGCCAGCAAATTAAATCGTCTGCAACTGGCACAAATCAGCGAAAACGTATCAGATCAGGACACTGCAGGTCATATTGTTGCGAAAACACTCAGGGGCATTGAGCTGGTTTCTCTTAATGATGTTCTTTACTTCATGGCTGACAGTAAATACGTTACGGTTCATCACACCAAAGGCGAAGTGCTTATTGATGACTCCCTGAAAGTGCTTGAGGATCAGTACAGCAGTCATTTTGTTCGTATCCATCGTAACGCCCTGGTGTGTCGAAATGCCATTAAAGGTCTGCAAAGAGATGACAAAGGTCATAGCTTTATACGCCTGAAAGGTGTAGAAAAACCTCTGTCAATCAGTCGCAGGCACGTGCCCCTGATCAAGAAAATCATGCAATCTCTATGAGGAGTTTGTCGATTATCCTCTGGCTATCGTATCATCGCGTCTGAATAGATTTATAACCTTCCGGCTATCCGGACAATAGAAGTCGTAGAATCCCGTGAAAACCATTCGAATTGCTACCCGAAAAAGCGCTCTTGCCCTTTGGCAGGCAGAATACGTTAAGCAGGAACTGGAAAAACACCATCCGGGACTCAATGTTGAGCTGGTAAAAATGACCAGCAAAGGTGACCAGATACTGGATTCTCCACTGGCAAAAATTGGTGGAAAAGGGTTATTCGTCAAAGAGCTTGAAAATGCTCTTCTGGAAGATCGTGCTGATATTGCGGTTCACTCCATGAAAGACGTCCCCATGGAATTCCCCGAAGGATTGACTCTCGGAGTTATCTGCCCCAGAGAAGACCCCAGAGATGCATTTGTTTCCAACACATACGCTTCACTGGATGAATTACCCCAGGGAGCCATTGTCGGCACATCAAGTTTGAGAAGACAGTGCCAGCTTCTTGAACACAGACCGGATCTCACCATCAATTTCCTGCGAGGCAATGTAAATACCCGTCTGGCCAAATTAGACGAAGGTCAGTATGACGCCATCATACTGGCTGCAGCAGGCCTGATTCGGCTGGAGATGAAAGATCGTATTCGCAGCTACCTCAGCACTGAGGTCAGTTTGCCAGCAGCAGGGCAGGGTGCCGTGGGCATAGAACTGCGTTCTGGTGATGATGAATCACAGCAGCTGATTGCACCTCTGCACCATGAAACCACAGCCATTGTTGTGGGCGCTGAGCGTGCCATGAACCGCCGTTTGAACGGCGGCTGTCAGGTACCTATCGCTGGTTTTGCAGAACTGTCCGAAAGCACGGTATTTCTGAGAGGTCTGGTGGGCTCCCCTGATGGCCATGAAATGTATCGTGCAGAGACGACATTTGATCGGGCCGATTACGAAGCCGCCGGTATTGTCGTGGCCGACGCTCTGCTGGAACAGGGTGCCGACAAAGTGCTTGCTGAACTGAGTCACGACTGATTCGTATGGAAAAAACGTCAACATTGAGTCACGTCCGGGCGCTGGTTACAAGGCCCGAGGCGCAATCCAGAGACCTGGCTCTGGCCATTAAACAACTCAATGGTCAGGCCTGGGTTATGCCTATGCTGGAAATTATTTCTGTTGAAGAATCCCAGCCCATGCGAAATAACCTGTTGGCGCTGGATCTGTTTGAAAAAGTCATCGTCACCAGTCGTCATGCAGCCCGACTGGGTCTGAATCTGTTAGAAAATTACTGGCCCCAGCTACCTTATTCACTGCGATGGTATGCCATTGGCAGCAGTACGGCAGACGAACTGAAACAATTTGATATCAGTGCTGCGGTTCCCGAGCGGGGGATAGACAGTGAAGCCCTGCTGACTCTGACCGATTTTCAGAATATCGATTCACAAAAGATTCTGATTCTCAAGGGTGAAGGGGGCAGAACTGTATTACAGGAACAGCTGAAAAACAGGGGTGCCCTGGTCGATTCCCTGAACGTCTATCGACGCCAGCGACCAGAATATGAAAATCAGGCTCTGTCAAAACGGTTGGAAAGCAATCGCATCAATGTCATTCTCTGTGGTAGTGGAGAGACAGTCAGTAATCTTGGCTACTATATGCCAGAAGCAGACAAGGCTGAATATTTATTGATTGTGCCCAGCCAACGTGTGGTTCAGCAGGCTACTGAACTGGGTTTTCAGAAAGTTTGCAGTGCAGAGGGGGCAGGAAAACAGGCCATGCTGTCAGCTTTACAGGCACAGGTTCAATCACAGCTTTGAAAAAACCATTTTGTTTCAGCCTGGCTATAACCCGTTAGCCAAACGAGTTCGGAAGACCTATTGTGAGCGAAAAAGATCAAGACATTGCAGAATCGAAACGGGCTCAAACTCTGAGTCTGGAAGCTGGCTCTTCGTCTACCCGAAAGCAAAAGCCTGTTAAATCCGGCCGGGGTATAGCCTTTCTTGCATTGCTGCTGGCTTTATCCGCTTTAAGCATAAGTGTCTATATTGGCTGGCGTGCAAAGCCATTGGAACAGACTCAGCCTGCCCTGCAAACCGGCATGGATCAACTTCAGGTTCAGTTCGCCAGACAGCAGGCAAGACTCACAGAAACTACCCGCTCCCTTGATCCACTGAAAACACAGATTCAATCCTTTCAGGAACGAGAGCTTCGTTTGCTGAACCGTATTGACTCACTCACCCGAAAAGTCAGCAATATTGAAGGTACAAGCAAAGATCAATGGCGGCTGGCAGAAGTAGAATATCTGCTGAGATTAGCTAACCAGCGTCTATTAATGGGTTCTGATCAGCTCGGAGCCATTCAGTTGCTCAAATCAGCAGACAGTATTCTTAATGAACTGGATGACTTTTCTCTATTTACAATCCGCGAAGCGCTGGCTGAAGATCTGGCTATTTTGAAAGCCGTGCCCGAATTTGATCAGGAATCAGCCTACCTTCGTTTGCAGGCTTTAAATGATTTGATTCCCCAGCTGATTCTGCTGGATGAAAATGTACAAACCAACCCAGCCACTAATCTTGAAGAAAAGCTCATTTCACCTGTGAAAGATAATGAGTCCAATTGGCAATCTAAAGCAAAAGAGTTGCTACTCCAGACCTGGCAGAGCTTCGCCAGTTTGTTTCGTTATACGGCTAACCGGGTACAACCTGTCGAAGCCCTGTTGACATCAGAACAGGAACTCTTGATACGACAGAATCTTCGTCTGTTGATTGAACAGGGAAAACTCTCAGTACTGGCAAGAGAACAAACGGTATACAACAACAGCTTAAAGCAGGCAAGAATCTGGCTGAATCAGTATTTCACCCTTGGGGGGAGTACTACACAGGCAATGGTGAAAGAAATATCCGAACTTGCTCAGTTAAAGATTTCGCCTGAGATACCAGACATCAGCCGGTCACTGGATGCGCTGAAAGAATATCAATCCAAGCCTTCCGTTACACCGCAATCGACACAACCGGCACCGAAAGAACAGATCCCCGTGATAAACGATACACCCGAACAGACAGATGAAGATGTCACATCAGAGGAACTGACATCATGAAAGGCTTCATCATTTTCCTATTGATTATCACCGGCTGCTTTTTACTGGCCAACCTTATGGTCAGCGACAATGGTTATGTTCTCATAGCCTTTAATGGCAGCACATTTGAAAGCAGCCTCTGGGGACTGATTTTACTGATTGTGCTGTCAATATCAGCATTATGGCTAACCCTGTTTTTTGTTCGTATGGCTTTAGGCATCACCAGCTTTGTCTATCCTCTGTCAGCTCAGGCAAAAAAAAGACGCTCCCGAAAACTCTTTGATCGTGGACTCTCTGAGTTCACTCAAGGGCACTGGAAGAAAGCTGAAAAGTTGCTGGCTCAGGCTGCCGGTGCAGAAGACTCACCTTTGATTAATTATCTGGCTGCTGCCAGAGCTGCTCATGAAGCAGGTAATGATGAAGCCAGTGCAGCTTACCTTCGCCAGGCTGACAATACCGCACCGGGAGCCGAGATGGCCATCGGCATAACACAGGCCCAGCTGCAGCTTTCAGGCGATCATCTGGAACAGGCACTGGCGACCCTGACCAGTCTGCAAAAGAAAAATCCGAAGCATCCCTATATCCTTAAAATGCTGAAGATTGTCTATATTCGACTGAATGACTGGCAATCACTCTCTGAGTTACTTCCCAGACTGCGAAAACTGAAAGTTGTGAATGATGATCAACATCAACAGCTGGAACAGCAGGCTTTTGAAGCTCTGTTTGAGCAAGCTTTCAATCGGGGCCGTTCACAGAAATCCCTTGATGACAAAATACAACCTGCCAACAAAATCTGGAGCAATCTGAGTTCGTCCCAGCGCAGAAATCCAGCTATGTTGTATCGCTACGTCCAGTGTCTGGTAAATCTCAACGCCGAAGAAAAAGCGGAACTTCTGCTGAGAGAAAATCTCAATACTAACTACAGTGAACTGTCCATCAGGCTGTTTGGTAAAATTAAAGGTCGGGATACTAAAAAGCAGCTTCTGTATGCAGAATCACTGCTTAGTGAACGAACCAATGATCCGGAACTGCTCCTTAGCCTGGGGCGTCTGGCTCTGCGGAATGAGCTCTGGGGAAAAGCCCGCGAATACTTTGAAGCCAGTCTTAGACTGCGAAAATGCGTCGATGTTTACAATGAGTTGGGAAGACTGCTGGCTCATCTTGATGATTTTGAGAGAAGTACCCGCTTCTTCCAGGAAGGGTTGCTACTTGCAGCCGATAATGTTGTTGGACTACCACAACCCCATAAATATCCGGGCAGAGGGTGATTCTGACAAACAGCACAGATATACCAGGATGGATCATAATTAATGAATTTTATATTTTCAGGCGCCATCAGCGGCTTGGCTGCAGTCGCCTTTGGTGCTTTTGGTTCTCATGCTTTAAAAGACATGCTGTCTGAACGTTATATGAACGTGTTCCAAACGGCTTCTGACTATCAATTTATCCATAGCCTTGCATTGGTTCTGGTGGGAATTCTTGTTCTTCAATCGTCTTCTTCTGTAAAACTGACCTGGAGCGGTCGATGCTTTCTTCTGGGCATTATATTGTTTTCCGGCAGCCTTTATCTATTGAGCATCAGCGGTATTCGATGGCTCGGCATGATAACCCCCCTGGGTGGGATTTTTCTGATTCTGGGTTGGTTGATACTGGCCTGGGCTGCATCAACAGAACTTCAACCTGCTGCAAGCAATAAAAACTGAGATTTGCATTTTCACTCACGACCGGTATCTTACGCCGATTATTTATCCCGGATCAGAATGCCCATGAGCGAAGAATCTGTTGAACATCACCGTGAAATAAAAAGCTTTGTACTCCGGGCTGGCCGAATGACATCGGGGCAACAGCGTGGCTGGGATGAATGCTGGCAAGGCTGGGGACTGTCTATTGATCAAGGCTCCCTGGATATTACAGCAGCCTTTGGTCGTGATGCACCTGCGGTACTGGAAATCGGATATGGCATGGGGCACTCATTGGTCACCATGGCCGGATTGGAGTCCGATAAAAATTTCATTGGTATTGAAGTTCATCGACCAGGTGTCGGCAGCTTGTTAAATGAATCCCAGATTGCCGGTCTGACCAATGTACGAACCTATTGCGACGATGCTGTACAAGTATTGAGGCAGTGTATTCCTGATGGCAGTCTGGCGAGAGTCCAGATTTACTTTCCGGATCCGTGGCACAAAAAACGTCATAACAAACGCCGTCTTATTCAATCAGCCTTTATCGATGCCATTCGCCCGAAACTGGCTATCGGTGGCATTGTTCATCTGGCGACAGACTGGGAGCATTACGCCGAGCAAATGCTCGAAGTCATGTCCGAAGCCGAAGGTTTTGATAACCAGGCAGAAGATAACGGTTATTCACCACGGCCCGATTTCAGACCTCTGACAAAGTTTGAAAAGCGTGGACAGCGCTTGGGACATGGCGTTTGGGATCTGTTGTTTAAGCGTATCGCCTGACTGATGCTTGTGCCTGCTGTGTATCACAGGCACTTCCTGAATCGTTATTCATCTTGTTCTACATGTGACAGGTATTTTTATCTGACTTCAGGCCAGTAGTACGGCTATTCTGATATGTGAAGCTATCAACGTTTTGGAGGCTATTATGGAATCTCCACATCACACTCTGAATGATCTGTTTGCACAACTGGGTTTGCCGAACAATGACCCCGATATAGATGCCTTTATCAGCCTGCATAAATCCATACCGGCAAAGACTAAAATTCAATCGGCAGACTTTTTTACTGCCAGCCAGAAAGATTTTCTACAACAGGCATTCAATGATGATGCCGACTGGGTAGTGGTGATTGAACATCTGGATGCCATGTTACGACGCAAAGCTGAATCAAGAGAGTCCTGAGTCAATACAGTGAGCAGGATAGTCCAGAGCCGTCTCATATCTGAGCGTTTTGCTTCAACCTCTGCAGACTATCCCAGATTCCCCAGATATACATAATACCCAGAGCTCTATCATACAACCCATAGCCAGGGCGGCAACGCTCATTCCAGATGTGCCGTCCATGATCCGGGCGGGCATACCCCTTAAAATTGTTTTCGTGAAGTGCTTTCACGACATCACAGATATCGATATGTCCATCACAGGTACGATGGGACGTTTCAACGAAATCACCGTTATCGAAAATCTTCACATTCCGAATATGAGCAAAGGCGATGCGACTGGCAAATTCCCGAATAATTTCAGGTATATTATTATCAGGATTAGCACCCAAAGACCCTGTACATAACGTCAAACAATTGCTCGGACTTTCGACCATATTCAACACACGCTTCAGGCTTTTCCGACAGGTAATAATACGTGGCAAGCCAAAGACAGACCAGGGCGGGTCATCAGGATGAATCGCCATTTTGATATCATGGTGTCGAGCACAAGGAATAATTTCATCCAGAAAATATTTCAGATTTTGCCAGAGGTTTTCTTCACTGACATTTTTGTAAGCTGCCATCAACTCACTAATTTCAGACAATCGTTCCGGTTCCCAGCCGGGTAATGTGTAGCCATTCGAACCCTCCGTTATATTACGGATTAAATGAGTGAGATTGATATCTTCCAATCTGGCATTTTCATAAAAAAGTGCCGTAGAGCCATCGGGTAGTTTTTTGAACAGTTCGGTTCGGGTCCAATCGAATACAGGCATAAAATTATAACAAATGACTTTTACGCCAGCTTTCGACAGATTTGCAATGGTTTCTTTATAACAAGCAATGTATTTATCTCGGCTTGGCAAACCCAGTTTGATGTCTTCATGTACATTAACACTTTCAACAACACTGGCATTAAACCCTTTGGCTGCAACCTCTGCTTTAACCGCCAATATACGATTCAGGGGCCATGTCTCACCTGCAGGAATATCATGCAGAGCCCAGACTATGCCATCACAACCCGGTATCTGCTTTATGTGTTCAAGTGAGACACTATCATTGCCGGTGCCAAACCAGCGAAATGTCATTTTCATTGCTGTCTCATATTGCCTGTTTAATAAACGTCTTCGGAGCAATTCTGCATTTTCAAGAAGAATGGGTATAAGGCAAGTTAGAACAAGAAGTGCATAATCGCCTGAAATAATCAGGTCTTATAGCAAGTTTTATAGATAGCAGGGAGGGAATGTCAGGGCCATCTCATTTGGCACTAACCATCAAATAACACTTTGAAATAGGCAGAATGTACAATAAAACATTCTGAAAATTTGGCATCCTATGCTTGAATAATAAGGATGCCGTAAGTGACTCTCTTGGATACTTTTTCAGAATTGACCGAAGTTCGTGCAGATAATCATCGCTACCCACTTTCACACCTCGTATTCATTGCCGTTTGCATGATTACCTGCGGTGCTGAAGACTGGAAAATGGTCTCATATCTTGGCAAGAAAAAGTTATCCTGGCTTAAGCTCTATATCCCTTTACCCCACGGAATTCCTTCCCAGCACACCTTTATCAGAGTATTCGAACGCATTGATCCGGACGAATTTCGTCAATGCTTTATAACCTGGGTAAGCCTGATTGCTCAACGCACCCATGGAGAAGTCATCGCTATTGATGGTAAAACACTGAGACGTTCCTACGACAAAGGGTGT
>CBDBOO010000098.1:42500-439361 GCA_965208385.1 Endozoicomonas sp. | reverse complement strand
AAGACTCAGGCACATCAATACCATAATGTTCATGTATTTTTTTTGCAGCTGCCTGAAAAGAACTATCTGCACCAAAGTCTACAATTTTACGTTGAATTGTGCGGGAGTAGTCGCGACAGTGAATATGAGCGGCATGACTGAAAGGTCTGACCCGATGCTTGTCTACCGTCTGGCAGCGTTCAAGAACTTCTATTTTCCCATAGGTGCTCAGCCAATAAGTGTTTTTTTTGAGTTTTAGCTCCGGGGTGCTTCAGGCAAGCCTCGCCAAATTTTTGATCTTCCTTGTAGGTACCCCAGCCAGTAAGCAGTTCATTGCCCATTTCACGCAGGTGGGCAATGACGGCTTCTTCAGCATCATCAGCACGATCCAGGAGACCTGACTCGGCTTCAACAATATCCAGAAGTGCAGAAACTCTAAGCTCAAGCTCGGGGTGGGCTGCAAGTCTATCAGCAAGAGAAATAGGTGAGGGCATAATACTAACTAGGGTTGAGAAATACTCTTACATTATCGTTCATATTGAGGTTTTGTGGGCAGAAAAACTTCTAATGAACACTTTTAATTACACCCTGTTGTAGGGAAAACAAATACACAAAAAATTGAGAGAAAAAACCTCAACTTCAGGACTAGAATTAAGCGTTTAGCTCGTAAAACAATTTGCTTTTCAAAATCAGAGAAAATGCACGATATCGTGATTGGTCTTTTGATAAATAAATTGGAATTCGGGATTGATATTCATGCAATTTAACAGGTTTAACCCACTACCAAATTAAAACCAAGGGCCATACTTCTGCCGACCAAAAACTTTTTGAGAACTGGCTAATAAATTTCGGTCAAGCTGATTGGCAAATCAAGAAAGACTTTAATCTAAAGCGTTAGTTTTAACGTGTTCCAGACTCCAGCCACGAGCCTCTATAGCCTTTTCAAATTCACTAATAACTGCCATCCACTCTGGCTTCTTATCAGCATAATCAATAGAGAGAGAAGCTATTGGCTTATCAAAATGGCTGGTGAAAAACAAAGAACCATTTTCTTTCGTGAGCAATTCTAATTTAAGTTTAAAGTTCGAACTTTCACTAGAGCGCTCATACCACTTCTGAGCGCTGTCTACTTTATACCAACCAAACCACTGAACAGTTAAACGGTTTTTACCTGCGTAGTCATATAAAAAATCAACCAACTCAGGATAAGTGGAATCACCTAAATGTAAATTCAGAACTGTAATTTCTTTGGGCTGATAAGATTGAGAACAACCAAAGGTAAACAACCCCAATACAGCCGCTAATAAATATTTCATTAGATCTCTTCCAAGGTATGTACTCAAAAACCGGTACATAAGGAAAAAACTCAGATTGTCGTCTAACCTTCAATGTCATGATCACCCTTCCTGCCAACGACCTGTCACCAAGCCTGCTTGAGTTCATTACTCAACAACAGGAACTGATCGCCCGACAGCAGGAGCAGATTGCCCAGCAACAGGAGCAGATTGCCCAGCAACAGGAGCAGATTGCCCAGCAACAGGAGCAGATTGTTCAGCTTCAGGGAGCGGGAGGTTCAGCAACAGATTCGGATTGAGGCGTTGGAAGCCGAGATCACTCGACTGAAAAAGCTCAACCCAAAACCCAATATCAAACCCAACACCAAGCCTCCCGATGACGATGATCCAGGCAGATTGCCACCTGATTCCGACCATAACGGCAAACCGGAAGCTTCTGAAGATGGCGATTCCCTCAGTCGCAAATCAGAGGTGGAAAAGCCTGATGAGACTACTCGCCGTCAACGATCAAAACCTCCCGACCCACCCGTCTCTGAAGAGCACAGTATTACACCTGAGGCGATTCCGGAAGGCTCGGTTCGCCATGGTCGGGAGTCGTTCACTGTCCAGGAACTGGAGGTTAAAGCCAAGACTGTCCGTTACTGGCTTGAGCAATGGTTGACGCCTGAAGGTAAAACCATCAGTGGCCGACCGCCGGATAATCTGAACGGACACCACTTTGGTCCTCAGCTACAGGCTTTTGCTTTACTCCAGCATTACGGCTGCGCTGTCACCCAGCCTCAGTTACTGGAGCTGCTTTGGGATGCGGGTATCTCAATTTCATCTGGGCAACTCAGCAATCTGCTTACCAAGGGGCATGATGGGTTCCATGCAGAGAAAGATGAGTTACTGGCAACGGGCATACGCTGTTCACATTATCTCCAGACCGATGATACAGGAGCCCGGCATCAGGGACAGAATGGCTATTGCACAGTGATCGTTAATGACCTGTTTACCTGGTTTGGTACCACAGGCAGCAAGAGCCGGGAAAACTTCCTGACATTACTGCACCGTCCCTGGCACACCTACATTCTTAACAGTCATGCGCTGGATTACCTTCAGAGGCAAGACTTTACCAAGAAGTGGCAGCGAGTCCTTGAAAGCTACCCCGAAACTCACTTCCCAAACCGAAAGGCGTGGGAAGACTTTATGGACGACATTGGTCTTGAAGAACATCCCAAGCTTCGGCAGACAATCAGCGCAGCGATGCTATACAGCAGCCTGGTACATCATGGGTTTGACCGTCATATGGTTACCTTCAGTGATGGTGCCAGGCAGTTTGACGTGTTTGACCATGCTCAATGCTGGCTTCACGCGGAGAGACCACTGGATAAAGTCATTCCGGTGAATGAACATCAGGCCAATGCCCAATACTGGTGCCTGAACTGGTTCTGGGATATCTACCGTGACTTGAAGGCTTTCAAGGTGGCTCCCTCAGAGGAAATGGCCAACAAGATACGACAGGGTTTCGACAGTCTGGTGCATACGCAAACGAATTGTTCAGAGCTGCAGGCGGCCCTGGGAGGCCTCGAAGTCGTCAAGGAAGAATTACTGCGGGTATTGGATGACCCGACATTGCCATTGCACAACAACCTCAGCGAGAGCCAGATCAGAGAGCATGTTAAACGGCGCAAGATCAGTGGCGGGACGCGCAGCGAAGCAGGACGGCAATGTCGCGACACCTTTGCCAGCCTGAAGAAAACGTGTCGCCAGCATGGTCTTTCATTTTGGGACTATCTGACAGACAGGATAAACGGCACCGGTTCGTTTCCGAGACTGGCGGATGTCATTGAATACGTTTCATGCTGGCTGCCTTGTGGTCAATGTAGGGGTTTTTGAGGTCTTACGAATAATCGTATGTTCTCAAAAAGTGCTGGATGTGAACGATTAAATGTCAGCTTCTATCAAATATCTCACAACCTCATCAGGCAGGCCGAGAAGGAGCGGGTCTCGTTTCAAATACCCATCTCTTTTCTCACCCAGAAACAGCCTCAACTTATCGAGACTGTCGGTTTCCATACCAATATCAGCTCTCTCGAGAATACTAACGATCTGCTCCATAGTCATATGTTCCTTATAATCCGCCAGTAACTCCAAGTCCGCAACCACTAACAGTTCTTTGTGCGACAGGTCTTTCCACAGCCTCTGAAATTGTTCTTCCTCGCTCAGTGTTTCCCCAACCATAAAAGGTGGTGTGCTCGTCGGTGCTTCCATTTCATTTTGTGGCAATGTTTCTTCTGGCAGCCTTCTGGCCTCAAGATAGTCTTTTAACGATACCGGGATGTTTTCATGTGTCGATTTTTCAATTTCATTCAGTAGCCGGCTATAAGCCGCCCTGGGCAACCTGTCTTTGTGGTGATCAAATGATTTCCATACAGTGGGTTTGATGGGAATATTGTGTTTTAACAATCCCATCAGCGCTGGTATTGAAATCGGCTGGAAAGCAATGGTTTCAGGCGCTGTTCTTTGCCTTTGATGGCAAGCTGCCATCCTGCGCTGGAAATAGCTGGGTACCTCAGAGCTGCAGTGCTGCTGCCAGGCGTCTTCCGACAAATAATAGTGCTCCGGAAACTCCGTCACGTCTAAAAAATCCTTGAACACTTTATCTGACCAGTTACTGATTTCAATGCCGTCATCGCGTATTTCCAGTTCGGGTATCGGGAAGGGGTACGTCTCTCCTCCGTATTGCTCAATCTTCAGCCTGTTCGCTCCATAATGATAAAACATGTCACTGAGCACTCCCATGACTGCGGCAACGAAATGCAGCGCAAGTGCCTCCGTTGTCTGGACCGGGGGGGAGACCGGGATAAGGATAGCGGAATCTCCAAGCGCCATGTATCCAGACAAAAAATAGTCAGGTATGTCGCCGTGATCGAACAGGGGGTGTTGCGTCTCAAGCAGTGCAGTAAAAAGCTGTTTAATGTTCTCTCTTGAAGGCGTTCCCTGCCCGTGCTGGAGGCAGGCTTCAAGTAGCTCTTTCAGCCATTGCCGCGAATGTCTGTTTGCCAGCTTTTTCAGGGCATTCAGGGAGGGAAATATCTTTGTGACAGAGGCTGCACTGGTTTCATCCAGAAAAAAAGCCCGGTCAGATGGCGCGAGACTCCAGACCACCTCCAGATAGAGTCTTTGTGCATGTGGGGTTTTCAGCACGCTCGCCAGCCTGTCCAGTTGTAGACTGATGCCGTTCCATTGATCCTTGCTTGGGGGGGCTTTCAAGTTTCTGTTGAAAAAGAGATACTGCTTTCTCTCCTGTGGTGAAAAATCATTGATCGCTTTTATCGCCAGCGGCAAGGGTATATGTGATGTGCTGGTGCTTAGTAAAGCCTTTCTATCGCTAGCGTTCAGTGATAGGTAGCGGGTGACACCCCTTCCTCCATAGGATATTAATAGTTTTAATAATTTTTCCAGCTTACGACCCGCATCACCGGCCTCCTCCTGTTGATGAAAGCACCACACATTCTCGAAGTTCACAACATACTGGGGCATTCTGGAGGACAAAAAGAGGGCTGTCTGTTTAATCAAGCAGGACTGTTCGTCTTCATCATCGCTGTCCAGATCGGTAACCGTATTGGCAAACAATAAAGTCAGCTTCTGCTCATAATGTATCAGCTGTTTGATATCAGGCATGCCTTTTGATGCATGAAGTCGGATCATAAGCTGAAAGTGTGAACCACTTTGTGTCTCCTCACATCTTAACCAGCCCAGCACCTTTTTCACCTCATCCTGTTTGGGCAAGCCTTTGCCATTATTCATGGACGAAAAGGCGCGGAACCGCTCCATACTGAACTGGCCATCCTCGTCTTTCCATTCCGGCCAGCCCAGCACCTTTTTCACCTCATCCTGTTTGGGCAAGCCTTTGCCATTATTCATGGACGAAAAGGCGCGGAACCGCTCCATACTGAACTGGCCATCCTCGTCTTTCCATTCCGGCCAGCCCAGCACCTTTTTCACCTCATCCTGTTTGGGCAGCCTTTGCCATGATTCATGGACGAAAAGGCGCGGAACCGCTCCATACTGAACTGGCCATCCTCGTCTTTCCATTCCGGCCAGCCCAGCACCTTTTTCACCTCATCCTGTTTGGGCAAGCCTTTGCCATTATTCATGGACGAAAAGGCGCGGAACCGCTCCATACTGAACTGGCCATCCTCGTCTTTCCATTCCGGCCAGCCCAGCACCTTTTTCACCTCATCCTGTTTGGGCAAGCCTTTGCCATGATTCATGGACGAAAAGGCGCGGAACCGCTCCATACTGAACTGGCCATCCTCGTCTTTCCATTCCGGCCAGCCCAGCACCTTTTTCACCTCATCCTGTTTGGGCAAGCCTTTGCCATTATTCATGGACGAAAAGGCGCGGAACCGCTCCATACTGAACTGGCCATCCTCGTCTTTCCATTCCGGCCAGCCCAGCACCTTTTTCACCTCATCCTGTTTGGGCAAGCCTTTGCCATGATTCATGGACGAAAAGGCGCGGAACCGCTCCATACTGAACTGGCCATCCTCGTCTTTCCATTCCGGCCAGCCCAGCACCTTTTTCACCTCATCCTGTTTGGGCAAGCCCCTTGAGCTGTTCATGGACGAAAAGGCGCGGAACCGCTTCATACTGAACTGGCCATCCTCGTCTTTCCATTCCGGCCAGCCCAGCACCTTTTTCACCTCATCCTGTTTGGGCAAGCCTTTGCCATTATTCATGGACGAAAAGGCGCGGAACCGCTCCATACTGAACTGGCCATCCTCGTCTTTCCATTCCGGCCAGCCCAGCACCTTTTTCACCTCATCCTGTTTGGGCAAGCCTTTGCCATTATTCATGGACGAAAAGGCGCGGAACCGCTCCATACTGAACTGGCCATCCTCGTCTTTCCATTCCGGCCAGCCCAGCACCTTTTTCACCTCATCCTGTTTGGGCAAGCCCCTTGAGCTGTTCATGGACGAAAAGGCGCGGAACCGCTCCATACTGAACTGGTCATCTTTCCATTCCGGCCAGCCCAGCACCTTTTTCACCTCATCCTGTTTGGGCAAGCCTTTGCCATTATTCATGGACGAAAAGGCGCGGAACCGCTCCATACTGAACTGGCCATCCTCGTCTTTCCATTCCGGCCAGCCCAGCACCTTTTTCACCTCATCCTGTTTGGGCAAGCCCCTTGAGCTGTTCATGGACGAAAAGGCGCGGAACCGCTCCATACTGAACTGGCCATCCTCGTCTTTCCATTCCGGCCAGCCCAGCACCTTTTTCACCTCATCCTGTTTGGGCAAGCCCCTTGAGCTGTTCATGGACGAAAAGGCGCGGAACCGCTCCATACTGAACTGGCCATCCTCGTCTTTCCATTCCGGCCAGCCCAGCACCTTTTTCACCTCATCCTGTTTGGGCAAGCCCCTTGAGCTGTTCATGGACGAAAAGGCGCGGAACCGCTCCATACTGAACTGGCCATCCTCGTCTTTCCATTCCGGCCAGCCCAGCACCTTTTTCACCTCATCCTGTTTGGGCAAGCCTTTGCCATTTCATGGACGAAAAGGCGCGGAACCGCTCCATACTGAACTGGCCATCATGGACGAAAAGGCGCGGAACCGCTCCATACTGAACTGGCCATCCTCGTCTTTCCATTCCGGCCAGCCCAGCACCTTTTTCACCTCATCCTGTTTGGGCAAGCCTTTGCCATTATTCATGGACGAAAAGGCGCGGAACCGCTCCATACTGAACTGGCCATCCTCGTCTTTCCATTCCGGCCAGCCCAGCACCTTTTTCACCTCATCCTGTTTGGGCAAGCCCCTTGTGCTGTTCATGGACGAAAAGGCGCGGAACCGCTCCATACTGAACTGGCCATCCTCGTCTTTCCATTCCGGCCAGCCCAGCACCTTTTTCACCTCATCCTGTTTGGGCAAGCCCCTTGAGCTGTTCATGGACGAAAAGGCGCGGAACCGCTCCATACTGAACTGGCCATCCTCGTCTTTCCATTCCGGCCAGCCCAGCACCTTTTTCACCTCATCCTGTTTGGGCAAGCCTTTGCCATTATTCATGGACGAAAAGGCGCGGAGTGTATCTAGGCCTGCAAGGTACTCAAGCTCCGAACTCTCTCTCCCTGCAAAATCCCGGATATGTGTTTTAGTTTGGAGCATACTGGTCAGGCAACCGGTATCCTGTATGGAGGCAGTAAGGGAACCAAAGAATACAGAGGCCTTGGTACAGAGTGTGGGAAAATCGTCTCGATTCACCTTGGTCAGTAGCTTATACAATGACGTTTTTATCCTGATTTTTCTTCTTTTTAAATGCTCGAAAAACTGTTTTGCCGCCTCACTTTCCTGTTCATTCATCTCGAAGGTAAGCTGTACTCGTAACGCTTCCAGCTCCTCGACGGTGTCTGGGGTGGATTGCGCCTCCACCTCCGGATTTTCCAACCTGACTCTTCTCGCCGCTGGCTTGCGTTGACGGCTGCTGCTCTGTTTCCTTTTTTCAGTCTGACTTTTGCTCCGTTTGGATTCAGGGGCTGCCAGGTCAGATTGGGCTCTCTTTCTTGCGGCCTTCCTCTTGCCGGAGGTTCCCTGTGGAAGGGAGAGCAAACAGGCATCACAGACAACAGGCTCTGCCGTGCTTTGAAGGACTCGTGCCACCTCTTGTTCATTAAGTGTTTTTTGACACAGGCTACAGGTTACAGAGGCGGCTGGCTCCATCCGGGCCTTTTTTGCTGGCGGGGGAGTACCGTCTCCTTCTTCTCTTTCGTCTCCATTGTCACTCGAAACGGCAGGAGGCAGGTGATGAAACGTTTCGCCATCTGGCTGTGCACTGCTTCCGGCTTGACCTTTTGACGCTGCGCCTGAACCCGAAGCGGCTTCACCAGTGCCCGCCTGACGCCCCCTTCTGGCCCAAAAAAAGTCACCGGGTATTTTGCAGTCTCTGCCGTTGACGGCCTGATCGTAGTACCGTATTTCCAGACTGTCCCTTAACAGCCATTCATACACCAGTGACGGACATGACGAGGTTAAATGCGATGTTTGTTGCTGGAGGAGGTCCCTGTCAATTTCGATGAGCATGATTCTATCGCGCAATATGAGGCCAAGATCCCTGTTGCCACAGGCCTGTGCCCACTGCATTTTCTTACGCAGAATCGTCAATAGCCGCTTTTTTTGTTTCAGGCAGCACTGAGTGAAAGCATCAGGAGCCCAGGTAAAAAACTCTGCCTGCGGCTCCCGTTCAAATTTGTCAGTGTGTGAATGATCGTCACCGTCATCATCATCACCGCCACCTGCAGTACCCAGACCTGCGGCCAACATGACAAGTGTAGTGGGTGGCCAGTCAAATAAAGCCTGCAGGGATTGGTAGGCTTTCTGCACAAAGGCCAGTCCGACCATGGATATTGCTTCGGAGCTTTCTTCATTGCGATCATGGTGACTCATCATGCCAATTGACGTTTTGGCAACGGGCGGTGGCAATATCGCACCAGCCTGTGGTAGCTGGCTTTGGAGGTAGATCTGAAGCGGTGAAACAGGGTTCTGCTTTCTGTAAGCCGTCAGCTTAATGCCCCACCCTTCAGCAGTAACAATTGAAGAGCGCGCGGCTGAGGGGGCACCCTGAAGATTAAAGTTTATGGCGCTGATCGTACCCGCATGAAGGGGGCACACCAAAGACGACAGTAGAAGACTCCATACAATAAACGACAGAGAACGCTGCAACAGACTAAGCAATGGTTTCAACCCTTTGTCCCTCCCTGGCTTTCATTTACCTGTTAATACCGCGCCCACAGGGCATGAGTGGTGACATTTTTATTATCAGTAACTATTCAGCACCCAGCAAAGGATGGTTGTTGTAATTCTTAAGAGCTATAAGCAGAGCCTCAAATACATGATGACCCTGCTTTCTCGCCGATGATATATAACTTCGTATCCGACTGTACCACTTGGCACCTTTTTCACTTCTGAAGCTGCCGGATATTTTTTGCTTCACCTTGCCGTTTCGAACATCTTGCTCACTTCCGTTATTATCGAAGGGGACGGCAAAATCAATCATGAACCTTAAGGTTTCCTCCTGAAAATTCACCAATCGTTTGAAGAGGTTGAACGCTTTGGTGTTTTTTACTTTGTCGAGTCCAAGCTTCTCACGACTCAGCTCCATAGATTCTGCTTCTTTGTCCTTAGCCTTTTTAGCTGTCCGTTCGAAGACGGCTTCGATACGCTTGTAAATAACTTCCGGCATACTCTGCATGCCTGCTTTTCGAAACCCCTTGGTTAAATGCCAAGCCAACCTCAATAAGCGCTGAAGACGGGCAGCAAGATAATTGCCATCTCTGTCTATGACACCCTGAAGCTCTCTTAAATGGTGAGCATTACACAACGCGTGGGCGGCAGCGTAACGAAAATAAGCTTTGTAATGGTCGTGTACCAGAACTCCGCAGAACAACAACAAAACGTAACTATTCAGCACCCCCTGCAATAATTGAGTAATATGTGGTTTTAGTTATAAGCCTTCTCTTTTCTTGGCTTCAGGACACTCTCATTGTTGTACTGTTATCTAAGATTGGAGCTTTGAGCACCTTGCCAAGGGTCAGATGTCGTTTATTTGCTCTATTTCAACGATAAAAGGCTATTTTCTTGAATCTGCTTTTTTGGTCGGATTTTTTTATCCCTTGCGGGACAAGCTCTTCACAAAGTTCACCTTTTTTGTGGGGGTGCTGAATAGTTACAACAAAACACCCATTTTCTCCATGGCTGAGTGTCCTTTACTGGGATCGAGGTGATACAGCGTCCATTGATCAGTGCGCATGACGTGCATCCACCAAAGTGTTCCACAGACCCTCATACCAGTCTCATCAGCACCGGCGACGGGTTCGTTGATGAGTGCATCAATGATGACTTGTTCTGTGGAAGCCAGCTGGGTGTACGCAACGTCCTGAAACGCGCAAATTGAGCCGGGACTAACCTCAAGACCGAAGATATCCCAGAAAAATTCTGACACACGCTTGTAAGGAATAAGCTGAAATTGACACAGGTAGACTGCAAATGCCTGAGTTTTCGGGCCGTACTGCACATGAGCATTCACACCCTCAGGAAACCGGGCCTGGTTTGTGTGCCCGCAGGTGCATTCTTTAACTTCAGCCACATGAGCTGTCACTTCGAAACAATCAAAACAACCCGGTTCAAACACTTGCCGCTCTACACATCGAATGGGTTCGACAGAAAGGAGCGACCGCTGGCAAATTTCACAATCTTTTATCGGATAACAGTGAGTATGGTCGGGGGCAGCGACCTGTTTAAGTGTGCAGCCCTTGTGACCAGGTTGTCCGCCAACGTTACGGTTTGACGACTGCCGTAGACTTTTTGGGTTTGGTTTGTCGTCATTTGCTTTTTGATCAGGATTATTATCGGCTGCTGCATCCGCATCGCTCTTGTTTGAGCTTCCGGGGGACGGTGGTTTGGCGTAACCGTCGGTAGATGGCGGCTTGCTGCTGTTTCGACTGTTTAATTTCAACCTGCCTTCAAGCTCTTTGCAGTGCTCTTCAAGTTTTGCAAACTCCGCTTGTTGCTTGGCAATAATGGCAAGCAGCATCGCGATGGTTTGAAAATCTGGAGCAGATTGGTTCATGGCAGCGCAGGAAAAAAAACTTACCTCTACTAATTTGGTACAAATTCTTAAAAATGCCAGTTTATTTTTAGGGGGGCTGAATAGTTACTATTATCAATCTGTCGAGTTTTGGGAATTGTCCACTGCCCGTTAGCCGATCCATCAAATAGTGTCAGAAAGACAATCCGTAGAGGCGACACGTTTTCTTTAGACTGGCAAAGGTGTCGCGACTTTGCCGACCTGCTTCGCTTCGCGTACCGCCGCTGATCTTTCGTCGCTTGACGTATTCCCGTATCAGGCTTTCACTCAGGTTGTTGTGCAACGGAAGGCTCGGATCTTTCAGTACCAGCAATAGCTCTTCTTCTACGACAGCAAGGCTTGAGAGTGCTTCCTGGAGGGCGCTACAGCCTGTGCGTGTCTGGATTAGAGCGAAAAAACCAAGCCGTACCTTCATGGCATTCTCTTCGGAAGGCTCAGCCTTGAAGGCTTTCAGGTCATCATAAATCGCCCAGAGCCATGTCCGGCACCATTTCTGAGCCTTAGCCTGCTGCTCATCGACAGGGTGAATCTTAGCCAGCAGTCGCTCTGCATGCACCCAGCACTGGGCGTGCTTGAACACATTGAACTGCTGTGCACCATCGCTGAAGGTCGTCAAATGTCCTAAGCCATGCTCTATCAAACTGGCATAAATCAAGGCTTCGCTGGCTTGCTGTAGACGATTCTTTCCGGTCAGACCATCATCTTTCATGCAGGTCTTCCAGGTGTCATGGCTTAAAAAAGTCACTCCTACGTACTGCTGGAGTATACGCAGCCATTTTTGGGGATATTTAAGTGCTCTCAGGTAGTCCAGGGTATCCTCTGTCAGCGCGTACGTCCGAAAGGGTCGATGCAGAAGGCTCAGAAAATTTTCCCGGCTTTTGCTGCCCGTGGTGGCGTACCAGGCAAACGACTCATTACAGATAATGGTGCAAACCCCATTTTGCCCTTGGTGCCTTGCTCCTGTGTCGTCTGTCTGAATGCAGTTTGAGCAGCGAAGGCCTGTGGAAAGGATCGCATTTTTCTCGCTGTGAAACTGGTCATGCCCCTTTGTGATCAGGTTGCTGAGTTCTCCCGCTGAGATAGAAAGACCAATATCCCATAGCCATTCCAACAGCTGGGGCTGGGTAACAGCACAGCCAAAATGCTGGTGAAGAATGTAGGCTTGCAATGTAGGCCCATAGTGATGTCCGTGAAAGCTGGCTGGAAGCTTGGCAGTGATCGTTTTCCCGTCCGACGTTATCCATTGCTCAAGTAGGTATTCGATACTGGTTGCCTTGAGCTCCAGGTCCTGGACATGGAAAGGGGTGAAACCGTTCCGGGTAGAACCCGGAGGAATATCACAGGCCGAGACTGGTATGCTCTTTTCAGGAGGCGGCTTTGGTGGCTGCTTGCGCTGATTACGAGTTCTTTCATCCGGCTTGCCGACCTTATGCTTTGGAACGCCATCCGGGTCAGCTTCATTAATTTGATCAGCTGCCGGTGGATCACCGGGTGAATCGTCTGAGTCATCAGGGGGCTTGGTGTTTGGTTTGATATCTGGCTTGGGAGGCAGCTTTTTCAGCCGACGGATCGGGTGTGTGATTTAAACAATGTCAAGAAAAACGACTACACTAGCATGGTCGTATAGGCTTTTTGGCGTTGAGAAATATGTACAGCTCAGTCCTTTCATCCAACGATGAAATCACAGAAATCGTTATCAAAATCCCGCACAATCGCTCAATGGTGGATTTCGAAAATCATTTGCAAGATGCCTTAAATGAAGCGGGACAACTGGGAACAAAAAAGCAACTTGAGTGGCTTGATACTGACGGTTCTCCCATTACGCTTGGCAATGTTCGGTTGACCAGTAAAAGTAAAAAAGAATTGAAGGTTTATGAAACTCCATGGGGAGCGGTTAGGGTCAATCGTTTTATCTATCAAAGTCGTGAAGGCGGTGCTATTTATTGTCCCCTTGATCAATCTGCACGAATTGTTGTTAATTCAACCCCGCGACATGCCTGCATGGTCAGTTGGAAGTTTGCCCACATGCCTTCCACTGAAGTAGAGCAAGATTTTCTAAGAAACCACGGACGTAAAATCCATCGAAGAACCGCTAAAGACCTGGCAGAAGTTGTTGCCAGTATTGCTCAGGCCAAAGAAGAATCCTGGACTTATGAATTACCGGATTTACCCGAGCCAGTAGCCACAGTTAGCTTGGGGCTGGATGGTGCAAACTTGCTTTATAAAGAGGGCTACAGAATTGCAATGTGCGGAACTATTGCGCTTTATGATGAAGAAGGAAATCGAATGCACACGGTGTACGCTGCCGCTGCCCCCGAATACGGAAAAGAAACTTTTATAAGGCGGTTCTCTTCTGACATTGAGAAAATGAAGTCTCGTTTTCCTGATGCCACTTACGTTGGAGTTGCTGATGGGGCGCCAGATAATTGGACGTTTCTTGAGCCTGTTACATCGATTCAAATTCTGGATTTTTATCACGTTAGCGAATATGTGGCAGAAGCGGCAGAAGCTATATATCCGGGTAAAAAAATGCAGAATGAACGCAAAGCCTGGTTAAGATCAACACTGCACGAATTAAAAAACACCCCTGGTAAGGCAAAACGTTTATGGTTGGAATTAAAGAAAGCAGCTCCCGGGAATAAACGTCTTGTTTCTAAAGAAAAACTGGATAAAGCCAGAACTTATTTCAAAAATCACTGGCACCAAATGATTTATCCAGAAGCGTTGGAAAACAAGTTACCAATTGGTTCTGGTGTAACAGAAGCTGCTTGCAAAACGCTGGTTAAGCAGCGCATGTGTAAGTCAGGCATGCGATGGAAGGAACAAGGGGCGTCAATGCTATTAACATTACGAGCTCTGGCGAAGTCAACGGGTTATTGGGATGCTTTCTGGTCGAAGATGGATCGCTACGGGTTTCCAGTGGCTCACAACCTGCATGCCTGACATTATTCAAGCCACACACCCGACGGATCTCGGCTTCCAGGGCTTCGACTTTCTCTTGCAGCTGAACAATCTGCTCCTGCTGCTGGGTGATCTGCTTTTGTTGCTGAGTATGTTGTGCCTGAAGCTTGGTAATCAACTCCTGCTGAAGAGCATTCTCTCTCTGTGACAAAGCAAGCGATTCCTTAAGCAAGGCATTTTGCTGCTGAAGCTGAGCAAGGTGCGCCAGAACTTTTTGGCCTGAATGGCCGTGCCGGTCACTGATCACAGAAGAAGGTGGTTTCATGGTGTGGAAGGATAGACTGCAGGGCTGTATCTTGCCTCAAACCAGCACTTTTTGAGAACTTACTATTTTTTCTACCTCGTCCACCTTGATCTTTGAGGGCTTCAGCACCTCCTTGTTTATAGCGCTGCAACCAATCAAACACAGATCGAGGGTTAACCTTTAAAAGGTTTGCCACCTCTTTTTCTGATAAACCTTTTTGAATGAATGCCAGACCAAGCAATCTAATGCATTCTTTGTTATCTGATGCATGACGAGCTTTATCTTGAAAATCTTCGTCATGAAAGCCATTTGGAAGTTCAGGAGTACGAGACATTTGGTAAAAACACACAAGAAAACCTACTTACAGGATAGTTCTGGACAGGCTGATTGTGTGTGTTTTTTTTCCGTATTTAAAAAATGAAATTGGTATTATGTAGTGGCTGATCAAATTTATAACCGAATACACATTAACGATCTGATCGACTGCTCTCGTGTATTTTAGCTCTGTATTAACGCTTAGACCAATGGCACTGACTTAAGGAATCCAACCCAGAAATAACAAGGCTTGCCCAAGAAGAAAATCGACTATAAAAGTCGTATACATTTCCTCTCCCCGAGCAAGCCATGACCAAGTTTAGCCCAGAATACTTCAACCTTGCTGGCGATGTCCTTAAACAGTACGCACAGACAGGTGACGACAATCTTTCCAGCGTGCTTACTCAGGATAATCTTGAAAATTTCAAGTCTCAGTACATTGGCGGTAGAGTTAGAAACTATCCGCCATCGAAAACCCTCAGTCTGTTTATGCAGCAGGTTGCGGGCGAAAATAAATCCTGCCGTAACACCCTAATCTCTGACGCCAGAGATCAAATTGCTATGGGGAAGAAAGCGAATACGACCCGCAACAGCGCATATTGCAAGGCCAGATTGCGACTTACGGAACCCAGCATCAAAGCTCTTTTGACGGAGTCAGGAGACAATCTGGACAGCGCCAGCCCTGAGTCGTGGGCATGGCATAATCGCCGAGTCATTATGACGGACGGCTCTACGCTTTCGATGCCAGACACTACTGAAAACCAGAGTGCTTACCCTCAACATGGTGCTCAAAAAAAGGGGTTGGTAATCCGCTGCTGAGAATAGAAATTCTGTCGGTGTTGGGCAGTGGTGCAATACTTTCGTACGCAGTGGCTCCCTGCAAAGGCAAAAAGACGGGGGAGGTTGCTTTGTTCAGACAGCTTTTGAGCCATCTTAAAACCAACGACATCCTGCTGGGTGATGCTATTTTTGAGAATTACTTCCTGATACTCGATGCTGCAGTTTTTAGCGTTTGACAGGATATTCTGATGTGAATATCGAAACCAGACTACTGCTGCGCCTCCTGCATCAAGCCCAGCGAGATACGATCAACGACACAACAGCAGGCTGACAGGGTAAGATTGCATTCCCATTTTATAACCGTCAAGTGTCGTTAGTGCTAATTCGTCCTCTTTCTGTTGTTACTGTATTTCTGGATTCTTTGAGCGATTCACTGAAAAGCATTACGCCTTCTGCTCAACTCACAACGATCCAAAAAACAGTCCTGACCGCTCTAATTATGGGGATTGTTGTCACTGAAACACTCAACTGGGCGGCCTTTGAGCGAAGGAGTCTTGGGAAGTTCAAGTCGACCCGGCTATGCTGGATTTTCTATTCAGCAAAGATTGCATGGCATCGTATGCTGCAGGCCAGTGTTCGCAATATTCTGTCTCATTATGGTATTGCTGAAGGGACTCTGACGATTGATGATTCAGCCAAACAACGATCAAAAAGAACGACCCGGATCGAAGGCACTCATAAAATCAGAGATAAACCGACAGGTGGCTATATCAATGGTCAGGAGCTGATCTTTATGGTCTTGGTCTCGGACATTGCCACCTTTCCTGTAGGTTTCCGGTTTTACGTTCCCGATCCACAGCTGTCCGCTTGGCGAAAACACGACAAAGACCTCAAGAAAGAGGGTGTTGCAAAGAAACTGAGACCTAAACGTCCAGAACCCGACCACAACCGCTTTCCAACGCTTCAAGCGCTGGCATTACAGATGATCCGGGAATTCGTTGACCATTTTCCTGAAGTAGTGATTAAAGGTGTTCTGGCTGATGCGCTCTACGGTACAGGAAAACTCATGGATGAAGCGACAGCCGTAACAGGTCAGGCGCAAGTCGTTAGCCAATTGCGCTCCAATCAGAAAGTGGCCAGCAGAAATTCAGAAGCCACCCTCAGGGATTATTTTGCACGACAAAAAGGCGTTGAAACGCAGTTAATTATTCGTGGAGGAAAAGAAAAGCGGGTGACCATGCTCGCAGCTCGCCTCTACATCAAGGCACACAACAAGCGTCGTTTCGTTGTTGCTCTGAAGTATGAAGATGAAGAAGAGTACCGTTATCTGGTCGCTTCTGATATGTCATGGCACCACGCTGATATAGCCAGGCTGTATTCGCTGAGGTGGTTGGTCGAGGTTTTTATTCAGGACTGGAAAGCGTATGGCGGCTGGAACCGACTGAGCAAACAGCAAGGCAAAGAAGGGTCTGAGCGTGGCTTGATCCTGAGCCTGCTGTGCGATCATTTGTTGTTACTGCATCCAGAGCAATCAGCCCGACTCAAAAACAAACAACCCGGGTTGCCCGCAGGTTGCCTGATCGAACGCCTCAAAGCTGAAGCATTGGTTGATACGGTCAAAGAAGTGGTCGCATCAGATGACCCTGAGGCTGCGTTGAAATCCTTAACGAAAGCCTTGGACGATGTGTTGCCAACAAGGGAATCCAGTAAGCATATGGCTGGTCGCGATCTGGGCAAACAGGAACCCACTGCTTCGTTGAAGTATCACGCTCAGAAAGCTGCGTGAGCAGAAGTGTATCAGTCAACAACTAAAAACTGCAGCATCGAGTGATAGCACTATTGCAATTAGGTGGCGTAGACGTTGTATTTGAAAAAAATGGTGCCCGGCACGTTGATCTCCGAAAATGCGACCAGAAACTGGGAAAGAAAGACTGCTTAATACGTCTGTTAAAACCAGCCCGCCCAAGCTGGATGAGCCGTGAGTACTACCAGCGATGGGTGCCCAAAGAATTGACTGTCCGAGTGATTATGCCTCCCAAGGGCTTAGTAAAATTGGTACTTTGGTTTACCAGCACTTATTGAGAAGCTACTATGAAAGGTAATTGCTCTATCTCTGATTTCACCACCTGTCACCCTGACGTCAAATACCACCTGCTGCTCATCACGAACCAGGTTATATAGCGGCTTTAATATGTGGACCTAAATGTTCGCTTTTGTGCGTCAGATAGCTTACTTTGGTAATAAGGTCGGTATCTTTAATTATAAATATTCTCTACTTCTCTGTTTGTTCCTGAACACTTTTTATAAGCTCAGGTGCAACTTTAAAAATCTCATCACGTACTCTCATCCAATCGATCACTGTATTTTCATAAGCTGATTTTTCATTGTGAATACGTACTTTGTTCGTTTCAATCAAGTGATATTTTATATCCAGACTTTTAGATAAATGCCAAAATGAAGCATCATAATGATTTTGAACAAGCTCAATGACTTTTGCTCCTGACTTTGCGAAAACTATATTCGCAAGCCCTGCTCCATGAGGAGCAAGAATAACATCTGCATTACTTATGATTCCTATTTGTTCTTGCACTGTCATATCTTCAAGATAAACATCAATAAAACCAATTCTTTTCAACTCAGAGATGATGTAATTCTCATTATTTACTTTTCGATGCTCTGCATTTTTTCGAGAAATATAAATGTATTTATGAGCTGTTTCAGGTGTTGTCTGATAAAGCAATAATTTGTCTCTAAGGTAGTCGACAACCCACGTTGGTGTGTATGTTGAAATACCAACGAAAGAAGGAAGAACAATACTTTCAGCTTCGACGTATCTATTACTGAATAGGTCAGAGTCGATAAACGGTTTGTTAATACCTAATAACCCAATAGTTTCTTTTATAAATGGAGGCCAGGTAACAGGGGCATATATATAATCAAATTTTATGCCTGACTTTTCTATAAGTGCAAGCTTTGGCAATGCTTCGAGCAGCCAGTGATAGTAGTTTTTATCACCTTCCTGAGCTAAAACAAGAACTCTTCCAGGGATTTTTTTGGCGACGATATTCAGTGAAATACTTTCTTTTATTTTTCTTATCGGAGACCAGGTCCATATCGACTCTTTTACGATGTGATCATCATAAGTAACAAAAGATAAGTTTTTATTATTCAACTTGCCACGAAAAACTTTTGCAAAAGGCAGTACAGCTACGAAGGTACGAGGTGAATTAACAATTAGAATTTCTTCTTCATTACTGTCAAAGGGGTAGCGATCCAGTTTGATCGTACTCGATGGATAAATCATTTGTATATGAACACCGTGTTCATTCTTTATGTCAGTTAATGATTTAACATTGATAGCTTTTAGGCACGAACTGTAAAAAAACAAGAAAGGAACAAATATCACTATCAGCCACTGAAATATTGTCAACGTACTTGAAGTCTTTCCCATTGGCCTATTTACTTAAAATATGAATTAAAAAACTATAGCACAGATTTTAACAACGCCTAATTGGGGCTTCTTAAGCGCATCAGGATACTGAAAAATGGGAGAGACTTTTTGTAAAATGGTGAAAGACAAGTTTGACTTCACAGGCCATTAGCAACTGCGATGATACAGCCCATTCACGGGAGCATAGGCTGGTTACCCGACCAGCCTCAGAATCAAGCTTGTTCCAACCACAACAACATGCATTTACAATGTCATCATAATTTTTAAAAGATCGGTTGGATAAATCATGCTCCCGAAGCCACTCCCAAATTTCTTCTGCACTATTTAGCTCCGGTGCATAAGGCGGTAAAGGAATCAATGTCAGGTTATCAAAAGTAGGCAAGTCTTTAGAATGATGATATCCCGCATTATCAATTATTACGGCAGCATGCCATCCTTTATTGGTTAGCTTTGAGATTTCAGACAAATGTAGCGTCATCATTTCTGTATTGATCGTTGGGAGCACTAAAGCAGTTCCAATATCCCTTTCGGGGCAGACAGCAGAAAATACATAAGCATATGTAAATTGTCGCTGCCGAATTATTCCGGGCCTGCTTCCTTTAATAGCCCAAATCCTACTGACCGTGTTTTGTTGACCAAAACGACCTTCATCTTGAAACCAAACGTCAACATCTTTTAGGTTTACTTTATCTGGAAGCCTTTGCTGCACCTCTGTTTTGAAGTTTTTTTAAATGCTTCTTGCACTTCTAAATCCTGCTTTGGATGGTGTGTGCGACCAGATATCCACGAAAGACCGACTTTATGGAGTAACTTGTAAACAGTAGAATTAACGCACTCAGTTCCGAAATCTTTTTTTAATACGTCTTTAACATCGCGACCAACGATTCTTCCACCTTCACGTTTCTCTTGAAGATCAAGAACTGTATTTTTAAAATCCTTTTCCTGTTCATTATTGAGTGTATTTTTTCTACCTCGTCCACCTTGATCTTTGAGGGCTTCAGCACCTCCTTGTTTATAGCGCTGCAACCAATCAAACACAGATCGAGGGCTATGTTCCCGTAAGTGGTTGAAAGTACCAATGTTCCACCAATCTGCTAACGAATCGTTCTGTAGTTAGCTTGGCAACACCTGCTAAATCACGCTTCCAAGCCAGGTAGTGCGGGAGGTAGCGTGTAGCTACTCCATGGAATTTACCCCTAATCCATCTCTTTAAAACGCTGTGGTACGTATTTACATTCTGGATATGGTAAATACCTTCTAAAACATGCTGACCTGATGACGTAACTAGCTCTTTAAACTCAAATCCTAGCTTCTCTGCGAGCTTTTCGTGCGCAAGGTGTGCATCGGCACAGACAGTAGCTTCAATCGATATTCGACCGTTCAAATGGCGACACAACTCATCGGCACTCTCATTATTTAAAATGCCGTCAACCGTGTGCCGATTACGATCTCGAGCCACCATTACCGGCACTTTGCGCGCTTTATGTGGATCGTTTCCACGCTTGCGTGTTGGTCTTGGCATACCATCTCTCTGACCTTTGAAGGATTCACGGAAAAAAGTTTCATCCAGCTCGGTAATTCCACAAAGCTCTTTTGCCTGATCATCATTAATCACTTCAAGGAAGCAATGACGCCAGCGGAAGGCCGTTTTCAAATTAATATCATACTCAATGGCTGACGCACGTAATGTCATAGAGTAAGTCATACCTGTCAGGTATTTATTCCATTTTCTTGGCTGTCTAAGTCTTCTTAAAGGTGTGTCTGTAAAGGCGTTGAAAGTTACAACACAGGTCTTGCAACGGTAGCGCTGTCTACCATTTCTAACTCCCCAGCGATGAATCTCATGACCTTTGCACTTAGGGCACTGAGGATGCTTTTCAAAGCAAGATAATATGGTCATTTCAAGGTCAGGAATTGAGTGTGCTTTATTCGGAGTTAATTCACTAGAAACTGAATCAGAATTAGTAGTTTCAACTGTGTCACTGTTCTGTATTTTAGGGCTTTGGAGTGTATTGTTAAGAATATCCCTCTGCTCGCTAGTTAATGATGAAATGGAATTAATAAAGCTTTGGAAGAGATTAGATCGCATAACACGCCCCTGAAAAGTAGAAGGCATGGGAAGTATAGCTCATTCAACCACTTACGGGAACATAGCCCAGATCGAGGGTTAACCTTTAAAAGGTTTGCCACCTCTTTTTCTGATAAACTTTTTTGAATGAATGCCAGACCAAGCAATCTAATGCATTCTTTGTTATCTGATGCATGACGAGCTTTATCTTGAAAATCTTCGTCATGAAAGCTATTTGGAAGTTCAGGAGTACGAGACATTTGGTAAAAACACACAAGAAAACCTACTTACAGGATAGTTCTGGACAGGCTGACTGCGGGCTATGTTCCCGCCAATAGTTGTATTGCTTACTCCCTATGTTTACAGGGCTACAGACGTGCCTTATAAAGTAGAGATATGACTAAATCTTGTATATTGCATTTGTTTATTGCCCAAAGAACAGCGATTTGTTCTGGGATACCTTCCTATCTCATGAATAGCCATATGTGGAGCAGGAAAATAAAGTTTTTATAGGACTTTAGTGCTCCCAACTATTGACGGGAACATAGCCCTGACTGCGTGTGTTTTTTTTCCGTATTTAAAAAATGAAATTGGTATTATGTAGTGGCTGATCAAATTTATAACCGAATACACATTAACGATCTGATCGACTGCTCTCGTGTATTTTAGCTCTGTATTAACGCTTAGACATCTCATAACGCAGCAACAGATTCAGATGAATCTAACAGTTTGAACTGTATAAAATGAAACAAAAGCGGGAACGAATGACTGAAACAAAAGACTAAAACAAAAGACTAAAAAAAAGGCATCCATATTTTTAATATGGACACCCTCTAATCAATTATTTATCCCGCACCGTCTTCAGTCAGAAAAGGATATACCAGCATTAATCTTTAATTCACGGGAATCAGGCTCTGGCGCTATTGGCCATGACGGATGATTCTTCTTTAGCCTGAGCTGAATGACAGGCCGCAGCGGTGAATACCACATCGGTGGAACTGTTCAGGGCTGTTTCTGCAGAATCCTGTACAACACCAACGATAAATCCTACGGCAACCACCTGCATGGCGATATCGTTGGGAATACCAAACAGGCTGCACGCCAATGGAATCAGCAACAGCGAACCACCGGCAACACCGGATGCACCACAGGCTGACACAGCAGCAATAACACTCAGTATCAGGGCGGTTGCCAGATCCACCTGAATACCCATGGTATTAACCGCTGCCAGTGTCATTACAGTGATCGTAATGGCAGCGCCACCCATGTTAACTGTGGCACCCAGAGGGATGGAGACAGAATAAGTGTCTTCATGCAAATCCAGCTTCTTGCAGAGTTGCATGTTCACAGGAATGTTGGCTGCAGAACTACGGGTAAAGAAGGCGGTTACACCACTTTCACGCAAACAGCGCAACACCAGGGGATAAGGATTCTGTCGGGTTTTAACATAAACAATGATCGGATTAACAACCAGGGCAATAATCAGCATGCTGCCAACCAGAACAGCCAGCAACTGGGAGTATCCCACCAGTACAGAGAAACCGGTTTGAGCAATAGTGTTGGCAACCAGGCCAAAAATACCAATAGGCGCCAGTTGAATGACAAAGCGAACGATGGCAGATACTGCATCCGAAAAATCCTGCAGCATCATCTTGGTTGAATCACCGGCACTGCGTAACACAACACCCAACCCAAGAGCCCATGCCAGAATACCAATAAAGTTACCCGTAAGCAGTGCTTCAACAGGGTTTTGAACAATCTTGAAAAGCAACGTATTCAATACTTCAGCAATACCTTCCGGCGGTGTTGCACTGGCACTGCTGGTCACCAGTGTCAGGGTAACCGGGAACATGAAACTCATGGCAACCGCCGTAAATGCAGCCGCAAGCGTACCGATCAGATACAGACCTATAATGGGCTTCATATTGGTCTGCTGGCCTTTTTTCTGATTGGCTATAGACGACGCCACCAGAACAAAAACAAGAATAGGCGCTACAGCCTTCAAACCACCAACAAACAATGAGCCTAATAGTGAAACCGAAGAAGCCGTATCGGGAGACACCGTAGCCAGGCCTGCTCCCAACACGATTCCAATAATAATACGCAACACCAGACTGGTGTTGGTCATCCGTTCAAATAACGTTTGATCTTGACTCATGAATGCCTCATAAAACTCTTCCGCCTTTTGATCTGATTCAGTCAGTATCATTTCATTTCTGTATCACTGAATCAGCACCTTACCGTGGCTTTGGATTATCTTCGCAATCTCATAAGCTACTGGCGCGCAAAATTAACTGAATAGATAGAATCAAGTATTGCTGTATGTCAATTTACAGACAATTGATGTTTAGTTAATGTGTTAATTTGTTTTTCTTTGATAATGGATTCTTCGGGAAACCCATGATCACCTGATGATATTCAGATAAGAAATAATCTGGCTTTATACTGAATATCAGAATGGATAGATAGAACAGTGTTAAGGGATTGCCGGAGTTCATCCTTTTAATTGGAACGGTTATTTATTTACTCCTTTACTCCTTTACTCCTTTACTCCTTTACTCCTTTACTCCTTTACTCCTTTACTCCTTTACTCCCGAAAAGCACTCTAAGCTGTCTTTTTCTGCCAATGACAATTTTAAAGACTATATTGATTTCAACCCAGACTTCGGAGTTGATACTCAGGGTTGAATAGTGACTAACAGAAAGTGCTTAACAGAAAAGTGCTTAACAGAAATGCTAAACAGAATTAGTTGTTTAGCTATCTCGTTCTTTCTGAAAACCATACTGCTTCTGGCCAGCAATTCCCCACGTTTCATTAAACCCCTTGGTATCACTAGCGTACGAAGTCGTATATATTTTGTATGCTCGTGATAAATAGTCGAGTTTTTGGGAAAAATTACATATCTCAACACGTAAGCAGCTGTAGCTGCGCCCTGCGTGTGATGCTTCTTATACGCTGTTACCGATGTCGTATAAGCATGGGGAATAGCTGGCTTCTGGCTGTCCTTGCCAGTGGATATGCACAGGATTCACTGTTTTTTCAAGGGTCTGTGTATCAGCCCGCAGGTCATGGGTTCCCAGGATCAGTCATGACCGGAGATACACTGCTTTTTTCTCCTTTCATAACCGGGCAGAAAAATGATGCGAGCGCAATTCTGAGTGACGATCAGAAAAAGGTTAAAGAAATACTGAGGCAGTTTGAAGAACACAAACCTGAGGTTTTTGATATACATCAGCCGATTATCATGGAGAAATACTCTTCAGCATTGTCGGAAGAAAGCCAATCCGGAGAAAACACTCTGGAAAAAATATTAAGAGAGAATAAAGACCTACTTGATCAACTGAACAGACAAACCTCAGTTTCTTTTGAAGACAGTGATCTTCTGGATCAGCTCATTGAACCGGAAATCAATGAAGAAACAACAGAGGCTCTTTCTGAAACACCTGAAACTCTTTTAAAAACCTATGAAGAGACACTACCTAATATAATTCCATTACATCAAGTCGGAGAAAACGGGGAGAATAAAGAAGAGTCTGCTGAAATCGGGTAAGGGCTGGTTTTTCTCCAGCCCTCCCCACACCACCACGGCTTGCGGGTCCGCACCGGGCGGTTCACAGAAAGTTTTAACCTTCATTGAGTTCAGTAGCCTGTAACTGTCACCTTTATCCTCATTCTTGAGTCCAAGGTTTGGTTCCATGCACACTCAATGTTAACCAGAGCTGGTTTCATAAACTGTCGCCAATATCGAGTAAGAGCCGGTCGGCACATTCGCTATTGAGGGCAAATGACTCCTCTCTGCTTTCTATGTTCAGCCCTTCGTTGACGACTCCTGTCGAACAACTACTATGGCCTCTGCTGACTTCTGTCCAATCACCATGCAAAATTGCTCCTGCAGGCGCTATCGGTTGTCATCGGGTTTGCTCGAACAGGGTGATGAATCACTGCTCGCCGAGCCTGTTGTAACCAGTGGCTGAGAACTGGGATTGACCGATCGCATGTTGAGCAGATCTCCCCGGATAAGAACATGAACTGTCAGTGCACAACCGCCGCATTTACCGTATCTCTCAAACCAGAGGGCTTTGTGATCTTTGGCTCACTCGCCCACGAGAAGTCGGCCTTGTATGCGATTTCTGTCCGTCGGCTCGCACTTTTGCAGTCAGACTGCCTCCGCACAATCTCTCACGAGATTGCACTTGCCTTAAGCTAGTGGTTATCATCAGCAGGCGTCTTTACCGCCAGTCAGATGCTGGTTTACCCACAGGGGACTTGCACCCCATAAGTTCATGCCCATGCCGGGCGTACCAAAAAGATAAGAACGATCAGCAGGAGGGAGAGCAGCAAACGGCTGAAACAGATACTAAAGAGAGCAGCCTTGCCGTGACACTCACCAGGGAACAGGCTGATACAGAGGATTCGACACTGCTTGAAGAGAGCAATCCAACCTCTTTGGAATGGTGCTGCTCAAAACTCCCAAATCCTGGCAGACTGGCACTGGCTACCGCAATAGCAGGGTATATTGTTTATTTCAGCGGAATACAATCCAGAACCCTGCAAATCATCACTGGCGGATCTATTGCTGCCGGTGTGTATTTGGTCAAATCACTGAGAGACTTCTGGCACACGTCAGAGTTTTACTATGAATATTATGGCCGGTTAACAGAAGCATCTTCATCCTGCGCCCATGACCTGCTCTCCCGTCACCGCCAGGAATCAACCCAACAGGTATTTGACTCATATGATTACGTTATGAAGAATCTCTACCTTACGGGTATATTTGTCCACTTCTGTGAAACTTACCGCGCCACCGAAAATCAATTCCCCCTGTTTCTGAATGCATTTCGAACCGGACTCCTCTATGTGTGGGCCACCACCAGAAACCTGGATACAGACTCAGATCTTGATTCACATGAAGATATAACCAGAAAGGCCATTCTGAGAGCCGCCAGACAAACATTGATTGCTATCAATAAATCCCGCAAAGATAAGGCAGCTTCTTTTGAGCCAACAGGACAAGAAGTGGCTGAAAGAAAGAAAACACCAGAAAGACATTATGTCATTTTAACCGACTCCGGAGACTTTGATCAGCTTCTGGAAAATATTAAAAAACTGGCCGACGGGTACTACCAGTTAACAGGCAGGAATGCTGTTTTGTCCATCGACCGAACCCGGGAGAGCAAACAAATAACCATTTTCTTCGCATCTCTGGGGCGGGAGTATCATTTCAGATCTCTGGAAAACGTCGCTCAATACCTAAACCTGGGGATGTCACTGAACGCTCTCTATATACCACCCAAAATTTTTTATAGCACTCAGTTTGAAGAAGACGATATTGAAGAGGGTGTGGAAGAGGCATTTGCATACATGGAGTTAGAGATGGATCCCCTGCCGACCCGACAGGAAGTGACTGATTCTTACAGGAAGAAAGCCAGAAAACTGCACCCTGATAAAAACCCGGGCAAACCAGATGCAGAAGATGATTTCAATACACTGCAAAAAAACAAGCTGAAAGTAGAGGTCTATATCGATATGCATTCAGACGAAACTTCTGAGTAATACCATTGCCGGTTTCTAATATGCGTTATGAGCATGGCTTTTCAGACTCAGAGACAAGGCGGAGTGACGAGTCATAGCCGTCGCTATGGCGAGGAACTCCAACGCAGGATCTGAGTCTGAAAAGGCAGCGCAATAGCATAATTAGAATTCGGAAATGGTATAACTTCCCGATGCTTGCCGGTTTCGGTGTTTGTCAGCTTTCGTTGACAGCCCCTGCTGGCACTAGCACGAAGCCCATGTCTTCCGCCTTTTTCTGCAGACTCTTCATCACCCTGTCCTGATACTGTTTTTCATAGTAATCCTGACCTTCGTCAACATATTTACTGCCGTGCTTGAGCATACTGTAAACCATCCTTGCCAGCTTATGTGCTGTCACAGTAATTGCCTTCGGGGAACCTAACTTGCTTCTCATCCTTCGGCAATAAGCACCCAAAGCACTCTTTGAGTTCATCAGGGAAAAAGCAGCCATCCGAAAAGCGGTTGCCGCTGCACTGGGAATACGTTTGATTTTCCTGTTCAAAACTTTCCCTCCGGATATTTTTGTTCCGGGGCAGAGCCCAAGCCAGGATGCAAAATGTTCAGCAGACGGCCAGCACCCCATATCTAGCCCAATCTCAGACAAGATTTTTAGCGCTGCACTTTCATCAATGCCGTCAATATCCGTCAGGTCAACACCTGCCACTTGATTAAGTTGTGACCGGACATCAAAGTCTGGGGCGCTGCGAGACTTCCTTTTTTTTGCAGGCTTGTCAGTGTCTGAAGGCTCACTTGAAGATGAAAACAAAAGGGACATCCATAAAAACAAAAGGGACGTCCATATACTTAACATGAACATCATTTAATCAGCTATTCACTACCTCTTTCTCTTCTGGCTGGAAAATAAGACTTTGACACCAAAAAAACTCATCCCGACAGTCTCAAGGTTTAAATGATTGAAGCCATTCAATACTCAGCGTCAGCCATAAAAGGAACATTGTATGAATCAAGCGGTAAACCGTAGACAACAAATAGCCCTAGATTTGATTCAACTATTGCCAGACAGCAATCAGCCTCACCCAATTCTTATAGGCGGCTCTGTGGCCAAGGGTTGGGCTGATGATTTCTCTGATCTTGAATTATGTTTTTGCTGGGACAGTTTGCCTTCCCCTGCTGCTGAACAAAAGGGACATCCATATACTTAACATGAACATCATTTAATCAGCTATTCACTACCTCTTTCTCTTCTGGCTGGAAAATAAGACTTTGACACCAAAAAAACTCATCCCGACAGTCTCAAGGTTTAAATGATTGAAGCCATTCAATACTCAGCGTCAGCCATAAAAGGAACATTGTATGAATCAAGCGGTAAACCGTAGACAACAAATAGCCCTAGATTTGATTCAACTATTGCCAGACAGCAATCAGCCTCACTCAATTCTTATAGGCGGCTCTGTGGCCAAGGGTTGGGCTGATGATTTCTCTGATCTTGAATTATGTTTTTGCTGGGACAGTTTGCCTTCCCCTGAGATAAGAGCAGATATCATCCGGAGTATTCAGGGTAAAAATGAAACCCTGTTTGAGAATAATCCTGACAATCCTACACAGATATTTGAGGATTACTTCACGGTGAATGGTTTGAAAATAGATTTATGGCATTGCACCAATACCGGAATAGAAACCGTTATGGAAGACGTTCTGATCAATCATGATATTTCGTTAGCAAAACAGGGAACACTGGCTATGTTCCCGCCAATAGTTGTATTGCTTACTCCCTATGTTTACAGGGCTACAGACGTGCCTTATAAAGTAGAGATATGACTAAATCTTGTATATTGCATTTGTTTATTGCCCAAAGAACAGCGATTTGTTCTGGGATACCTTCCTATCTCATGAATAGCCATATGTGGAGCAGGAAAATAAAGTTTTTATAGGACTTTAGTGCTCCCAACTATTGACGGGAACATAGCCGGGAACACTGCTGGCCATCAAGCATGGGATAGTGCTTCAGGATTCAGTTCCGCTACAACAATGGAGAACTGAAATAATCTTTCCACCAGCATTGAGCGCCAGAATCATCTCTTCAAATCTGAACGTTATGGTCAATTGCGATCTGTTTTTACACCTCTCCCGCAATGATCTTGTGGTGCTTTACGGGCTGTTCTCAGGGCTTCAAAAGCGCATATTACAGATTCTCTTTGCACTTAATGATACCTTCTACTGCGGCGTGAAAAATATGAAGTGGGTCATCCAGTCACTGAAAATAAAGCCCGTCAATTGCTGGAGTAGATTCTGCCAGGTCTATATCTCCACACCCGAAGAAGGTACCGAAATCATTAATAATCTGATGGGTGACATCATTGATATGGTTGAACAACAACGACCTGATATTGATATCAATGACATCAGGAAAAACCAGAAAAAGCCCGGACGACAGATGTTTATCGGATAGCATCGATAAAGGCCAGAGTATGGCTGCCTTCATTTCTCTCTTTTATGCTGGAGGATATGACTACGGTCAAATGTGTGGCTGCTCCAACGGTTCCTTTCTCTGATTCCTTCCCCATCAACGTTAACCATTGCCGTTACTGACAACCGCCCATAACTCGGTGTTCCGATGGTCCGGCACACCGGCGGTTTGCTAGGTTTTACCGGATGAAGGATTTTCATCTTCAATCTCTTGCCGATTTATATCGGCGCACTGGATGCACCCAATGATTCACCTTATTCAGTTTAATGATGATAAATGCTCATTTCCTTTGAATTAAAGTTCGCTTCAAGTATTTCTTCATTTCCACCATTTTTCATTTCCACAAACAAAGTAAATTTCTGACTAGGGTGCGGTGCTGCCATATCAAATTCAAGCCATAGCCAGTTATGATCAATGCCTTCTAACATATTGTTGACATGCATAAAATCATCATAATTTGATGCAATCACATCATCACTGATACGACCTGACACAACTTTATCAACGCCTTTTTTAACTTTATTCGGTAAATATTCTTTGCCATCTAAAATCAATTTGGCATTTTGTTTAATATAGACATCTGCATTGATAGTTTTCACTTTAACTATGATTAAAAATGGCTTTTTACCTATAACTGGTGTCATTCCTGCCTTTCTATCTTTAGTTGTCACACCTACCAATTTCTCGTTTAATGAAATATAGGCATCATTTTCAGCATAGAAAATTACTTCAACCCCATTTTTTATACTTCTAAATCCGCTATATTCCCATCCTTTTACTAATCCTTGGCTCGACACAACATTACCTTGTACAGAGCAACCAGACAAAAATATAACTAAAATCATATAAAATAATTTCATTTTTTTGCCCTTCCATATTATCCCAGCAGTAATCATTACGCTGTAAACCCGAAGCATAGTAATCCAAGCCAATTGCTGGAAAAAAACAACAACAAAAGGTGATATTTCTGTACAAAGGGACCTATATTCTCCGCCCCACTTTACAAGTCCAAATGAACAAAAAGACATCCATTTATTTTACACGGATCATGGCTTCTCCTAGGCTGAAAGTCAGTAGCAGGAGGAGGACGATAGAACAGATTTCGTTCAGATCAAATGTGTGGCTACAATGATTCATTTCTCTGATTCCTTCCCCAATAAACGTTAACCATTGCCATTACTGACAACCGCCCATGACTCGGGGTGCAGATGATCCGGCACACCGGCGGTATGCTAGACCTTACCGGATGAAGGGATTTCACCTTCAATCACTTGCCGATTTATCTCGACGCACTGGATGTCCCTCTTATTCCTATTCCCATTAATCCCATAACCTGATGGGCGACATCATTGATATGGTTGAACAACATCGACCTGATATTGATATCAATGCTATCAGGAAAAACCAGAAAAAACCCGGACGACAGATGTTTACCGGATAGCATCGATAAAGGCCAGAGTATGAGTGCCTTCATTTCTCTCTTTTATGCTTGAGGATATGACTACGGTCAAATGTGTGGCTGCTCCAATGATCTCTTTCTCGAGTAGCCAAATAGCTTACTTGTTCAAAACAAGTTTGGCCGAAAATGTCAGCTAGAATCTTTAGTCTCAAGAGTTTAATGAACCAGTGCAGGCAGACTTATGTTTCAAACTTATAACAGTCGAAATGCCTTCTTCGCTGCATTACTTTCAACGGTGTTCGCAACGGTGCTCGCAATGGTGCTCGGCTCAGGTACTGTATCTGCTGACAGAGTACCCGAACATGAGATCGTTAAGCGTATCGTATTCGGCAATGCGGTTCCCCGGGAAAACCATCCATGGGCCGTAAGGCTGGGCATAGCAGGTGAAGCCAACTACCGACACTGCTCCGCTTTTCTTATTAACCCGGAGTGGATAGTAACTGCATGGCACTGTACCGTAGACAGTGAGAATAATGACAGTAACTTCGCACCTTCTTATCTGTATTATTCCCTCTTCGTTCTGGATGGTAATTCTTCTCCATTCCGGAGGATAACGGAGATTATCCGACACCCCCTTGCCAGACAATATAAAAATACAACCCTATTTCATGATATAGCCTTGCTCAGAGTACAGAGCCCACACTATGAAGCAAAAGCCCTGAACATGTATCTGGACACTGTTTCTGATGATGATATCAATCAGCTACGTACTGAAAACAATAGTGATTTTTTTGCAACTGGTTGGGGATATGAAGAAAGCATGCCGGCTTCCTATAGCATTGAGTTACGTGAAGCTCAGATTCCTATTCTGAATAGCTCAGAAATCAGCTCGTTCATTGTCAGTACTGACTACGAAGATGAGGATGGAAACACTCCACAATGGACAGAGGAAGATGCTCTAAATCAGCTATTCGCAGGGCATTTTGAATTTTCGGGCTCTGAATCCTGTACCGGCGACAGTGGAGGACCATTATTCAGACAACACAACAACCACACCGAGAGTGTCGGGTGGGTCGTGTCTGGTTTTGGAACAAGAGACGACTGTGGTCGACCCGGATATGCGGGAATTTATGGTCGGCTCAATCGTGAAGCAGATTTTCTGATTAACCACCTGGGTTTAGGTATAGTGAATCACCCTGCTCAAACAGACAATTCGCACTGGAGCTGGTTGAATATCATGGACTCCACTTTACCCGATGAATCCTGGCATGCTGACGGTAACCTGCTGGGGCATAACTATATTTGCAGGGTCGGGAAAAAGGCTGGGATATTCAGTCGAGAATCAGGTGGTTGTCTCACTCTGAATGAAGATCTTTTGACAATGGTTCATACATCGTATGAGCTGGTTATCGGTGCCGCACAATATGACTTCAGCAGGCATTCCAGCGAACAGTCACAGGCGTTAGAATCTAATTTTTCTTCATGCACTGAAACGAATTACTGTACCCCAGCGATAGGCTATGAAACTTGTGAGTACTACTGCATAAATCAACAAACTTCAGACATTGGTATTATAAAAAACGAGAAATGCATGACTCATAATATCGTAACCGGTGTCACTGGTTCTTCTGACTTTCTGAGGCTGGTTCGTACTTCGACAGATACGCCTGTGTCTATTTGTCCAACATCTGCAACAACTATTTCGCAGACAGCTAACTCGCAGACAGCTAGCGAAACAGTGACTCTTCTTTGGGCAACCCCTGATTTACAGGAAACATCTTCAAGCTCTGTGTCCGCTCCTCTGAAAGTAACAACCATAAATATAGGAATTCTATTTTCTCTTAGGCAAATTCTGTACAACCGATAATGTTTGCTATTTCCAACAAAAGGCCAACAAAAGGCCAACAAAAGGCCAACATCCAACAAAAGGCCAACAAAAGGCCAACAAAAGGGACATTCATTCATTTGACACGGGTCATGGCTTTTCCTGGGCTGAAAATCAGCGGCAGGAGAAAGATATAACAAATGTTGTCAGGTTAATGTCTGGCTACTCCAATTATTCCTTCAGAGAAATCTGCGCTGCAATTTCACCGTCGGTGAGCAATACCATCAAGTTCAGGTCCAATTTGTGGATAGCCCTCTTTTTGGGATATTTTCTCCCTGTATTGATCAGGGATTTTCCGTCCATCAATATTATCCATTACTGCCTCGCCTATGAGTCAGAAACATGATAAGAGACGACAAATATTACTTATAATGATTTAGAACCAATATCAGTCACGGGGTCAGTATCGTACCCTGTAGATGCACTAAATATATAAGCTGTTGTCTGGCTACTTAACGTTCTAAATTATGACGATTCATTTCATCCAACTCGTACGATTGAAAAGAACAATATTTGCATTTATACAAATATTTTCTGCCATCAAAATAATATATCTTGATGCACTCAAAAATTTCTTCATGAAGATAAATTGTAATAACCATATAACAAGTCAGTTCATTTAAAATTTCAGATAAAGCCAACACTCTCTTATGGCTGTATTGATACTGAAAAAAGCCCAGATTACTTTCATTCTTTGCTGACCAACGTTGACGATGGTTGAACTCGACAGGTTCTAATTGTGTGAGTAAATTAGAAATCCAGTAGTCAGTGCGTAGACTGACCATTGCAAATAATTCGTTTATCCAGCGTGCAGATAGCAATGCCCCGGAAAATCCTGCGGCAATGATATTGGAGTGCCGTTCCAGCAGGTGAGGTATCACTTCTTGAGTAGAGTTTGTGTCAAAGTCACAGTAAATATATGGGCAGATATAACGGGTCTGATGGCTATGTTCCCGTCAATAGTTGGGAGCACTAAAGTCCTATAAAAACTTTATTTTCCTGCTCCACATATGGCTATTCATGAGATAGGAAGGTATCCCAGAACAAATCGCTGTTCTTTGGGCAATAAACAAATGCAATATACAAGATTTAGTCATATCTCTACTTTATAAGGCACGTCTGTAGCCCTGTAAACATAGGGAGTAAGCAATACAACTATTGGCGGGAACATAGCCGGGTCTGATGCTGTATATAACAATCGTGGAAACTTGTAACATCTGAATATTTAGTTCTACAGACAGGACAGTTCCATTCTTCAGAATAAGGATCAATGACTGGAAAAATAACTAAATGTTTTTTAAAAAGATGTGTTGTACACTCAGGATGCACAATGTTGGAACAATCAGGAATACGGCAGGTTTCTCCAAAATGAAGCTGAAGCTTACACCTTGGGCAACAGGAATTATTTTGTTGGATCCAACCAGATAAACAGGCTTCACAAATATTACTTTCACAGCAATAAAGGTATATATTTTTTTCATTTACAGCAGTTGTTTTTTCATCAGGACAATGTCCGGACAATGTATCAAAACACACGCAGCAATCGATAGAAACCTCCTGGTCTTGTACCGCTTCAGAATAACAGGGTCGCTCATCAGGCGGCGGCTCGCTATCATCACTTTCTCTATACAATTGATCAGGATTGCAATACCTGCAAATATATCCTCCAGCTGGGTTTCTGTCTGTTATTCGGTTGCACTGTTCACAAGGAGGCCCAGCAACTGTACTGGAACAATAGAATATCGCTAAAAATATAACGCAGCCAGTCTGGAATCTCATTTGTTAACTCACAAATCTTCATGACCGTATTTTCGGTCACCCTGCGCCATGAAAATAATGCTCTGCCACAATGGTTCTGAGGCAGAGCCTGACAGTGGTCGATGTTTTTGCAGTGGCTTTTAGACCCTGAATACAAATTGACCTGGGCTGGATCGTCGCACCCTCGCTTATCTCATGGTTCAGAACTGGCACCATCAAGGCTCCATTTCTGGAACATTGAATGCACGGCAAACAGCCCTTTTCTCCAAGTGAGACTATGGCGATCCGATCCAGTCCGTCAGGCTCTGCTGTTCCTCCGTGAACCTTTGGAGCATAGACGATGCAACCCATTGTGAAAAACTGTGCAGGCATTGATTTCCATCAAATGATGTCCATAAAATGATGGTCATGGTTGCCGTTCGCAAAGAAATGCCAGAAGGCGACATTCAAGTATTAACCCGTGAATTTGGTACTTTCCGCAAAGATCGGGAATTAATGTGCCAGTTCCTTCAACAGCATCAGATCGATCTGGTCGTAATGGAGAGTACGGGTGTTTACTGGAAAAGTATTTATGCGTCCATCATTGGTCGTGATCTGAAGCCCTGGGTGGTGAATGCCCGACACGTCAAGAATGTACCCGGTCGCAAGACCGATACACTGGACAGTCAGTGGCTCGCCCACCTTGCCCATTGTGGTCTGGTTCGTCCGAGTTTTGTACCTCATCCGGATCAGGAACAGCTGCGTTTGCTGACTCGCCGACGAGATACAATGGTCAAGCAAATAGCCAATGAGAAGAACCGTCTTCATAAAACGCTAGACGACAGCGGTATTCGACTCGGCGGCCTGATCAGTGACATCAACGGCAAGTCAGGTCAGGTCAGCGCATGGTGAACGCCCTGATTGATGGTGAATCCCTTCAGGATATTATCAAGAAAGCGGATGGCCGTCTGAAGGCAGACAGAAAACAGCTGATGGACAGTATAGACGAGAAGTTATCCCCTTCTCATCTTATTGTGCTGAAAGATATCCGGGATCACATTAATTTCCTGAATGAACAGCAGCAGAAGCTGGAAGTCCAGATTCTGAGTACGGTTCAGTCTTGGAAAGAAGCCTGGCAAATTCTGCAAACTCTCCCCGGAGTTGGTGAGATGAGTGCCGCAGCGCTGATCGCAGAAATAGGTGATGATATGAGTCAGTTTGGCGGCATGAAGGAGATTGCTTCCTGGGCCGGACTCTGCCCGGGCAATAATGAAAGCGCAGGCAAGCGTAAAAGTGGTCGAACCCGAAAAGGGAATAAGATGATCAAAACGACACTGTGCGAAGTGGCGAATGCAGCGATCAAGACCAAGAGTCAGTTCAAGGGTAAATATCAGAGTCTGGTGATCCGCAGGGGTCACAAACGAAGTCTGATTGCCATTGCACATAAACTGATTCGTGTGATTTATACCTTACTCAAGAAACGACAGCCTTATATTGATCCTGACACTGATTACGAGGGTTTGATGGTTAGGAAGAATGCACCGCGCTGGTTACGCAGGCTGGACGAGTATGGCTATTTGGATCAGATTCGATAATTAACCTGATCCACAATTAATACGATAGTTCCTTGTTCTGTGCAGGGCGGGCGGTTGTTTGTGTCCTGAATTCGGGGATTTTCACGGCAAAGAAAAGACTGATGGGGGTGGAGGTGGAGGTGGAGGTGGAGGTGGAGGTGGAGGTGGAGGTGGAGGTGGAGGTGGAGGTGGAGGTGGAGGTGGAGGTGGAGGTGGAGGTGGAGGTGGAGGTGGAGGTGTGCAGCTTCTACATCAACAAAACCATATACTTGTCAATGGCTCGCCTGTGGGAAAAGCTATAAAAAAAGCTGGCACCTGAAAGCACACAACCGAATCCATACAGGAGAGCGCCCCTATATATGTTTCTGGCAGGCATGTAATACTATTTCCGAATTCTAATTATGCTATTGCGCTGCCTTTTCAGGCTCAGATCCTGCGTTGGAGTTCCTCGCCATAGCTACGGCTATGACTCGTCACTCCGCCTTGTCTCTGAGCCTGAAAAGCCATGCTCATAACGCATATTAGAAACCGGCAATGGTATAAGAAGGTGTTTTCCCGTTCTGCCCGTTCTGATAGTCTGGCCAGACATTTTAGAACTCATACTGGCGAAAAGAAATTTTCCTGCTTGATCTGTAATAATAAATTTATGAGACCAGACCATTTATCCAAACATATGAAGAGTCATAATTCAAAAAAAAAGGGAAGAGCCAAAAAAACTGAATATTTGCCATTGAGCGTAAAATTATTTGGTGGTTCAGGTCACAAATAAGCCAGAGAGGTTCTTTGAAATTGCTTTGTCTGTCGGGAGGCTGTGCTCTCTGGCGAATATACCTGTTCATCCATTTAGGTAAGCACAGGTTTTGAGATATATATCAGCAGATATTTTTGTCAGTACTATTATTAACGGAGTTCATCCTGTCCTATTTTTCATAGGGTTATCGCTTGGGCTGTGGTTTGTCTGTTTACGATGGACTCTGTGGTTTGTCTGTTTACGATGGACTCTGTTCTGTGTCGTATGCGTACTTTAGGTTTAAGGTCTACCGCTGAGAGCGGGAGTTAAGAATGAGAGAAAAATATCATGGAACAGAAGTCTTATGTTTCGCTGATATTTTTCCCATGATGAACTGTCTGAACTGTTAGAGTCAGGTCTATGTCGTATAAATCACGTAGTACATCATTGGCATTACTGGTTACTTTTATTTGTGCAGAGGCAGGAAACAGCCTTATGGCACAAACTCATAAAGAGGCAGTACAACAATACGACAATAAGCTGTACAACGGTAAGCTATACAACAGTGACAGCACCCCCAAGGTAACGAATAAAAGGCAGGCTGAACCAGCCAGCCCCGAAGTAATTGTCCTGGATAATGCTAATTTTACAACCGGAATTATCAATCAACAGCCTGCCTACTTCCTGCTGACTGAAAATATTGTTCTTCCTCAATCCAGTCTGCCACTGAGTCATATTACTCATAGCTGGCTTGACGGTAACGGTTTCAGTGTACAGGGAGGGCCTTTATTTTATGATGTTAACGACAGTCATATCCGCTTGGTACTCAAAGGTCCGACCGCCTCTCTGCCCGCCCTGTCAAACCGTATAGGCAATAATAACCGTCTTGATATTTCCCTGCCTGAAGTTCAGTTTCAGGCAGGGAATAACGTGTCTGGTATATTGACTGACGAAATTACCGGCAGAAATAATACTATCAGGCTCTCCGGAGTATCGGGCAGTGTTACAGGCCAGGGCCAGGCGGTCGGGCTGGTTGCAGGGCGTTTCAGTGGCTCTGATACTACCATTACGATTCGCAATGTGAATGGCTTGTCTATAGACCTTGTTCCAGACCAGGACACCCCCTCGATGGCTTCACTGGGTATTGCCCGGTCTGAAGCCCCAAATGCTCTGATACTGCGGCAAACCGCTGTTAACGCAACTTTAAGTGGCGGTCAGGTAGCTGCAGGAACAGGTGTTGCTGGTGATGAACCGGCTGACTCGGCTGCCATACAGCTGCTCTCCGGTAACATCATTCTGGATACTGAAAAATATAGCGTCTCATCTACTGCAGAAATCTCCACCGCTCAGTCACATATCAGCTCGATTATCAGGTCCCTACACAGACCTGAAGCGTATGCGTCCTCCTACTCCTGTGGATTTTGGGATATGAGTAGATGTAGCAGACAAAGATACCGCTCAGTGCAGGTGTACCTGGTTCACTATCACACGTTCTATTCCACCGTCTGGATGAATGTGACCAGTACTTCCCCTATTTTAAATCAACCCTCAATCTTTCATGCCCCGGCCACCACAAATGACTGCCCGGCCTCCTACTTAATGGACCTTGATGGCTATATTGTCAGGAATGGGGAGGGAGAGCGGATAATAAATTATGGGTGTGAAAACCCGCAACTGTTGCATACGACCGATACAGCTGACTGGGAAAAGGCGCTTGATGTTGTCTGCCAGGAAGAGAGCAACTGTGAAGGACTGCCCTGTTATTATGTTCATAATGAGCCCCACCAGCTGCTGAAGACTGGGGATGGTAACCTGATACTTCTGGTACGTCAGCGCTATCCCTACGCCAGTTCAGGAGAACTTCAGGATACAGATCTGGCGGGGCTATTTATAGCAGACTGGCTTAATGCTGATAACTATACCGTGGACACACAGTCTGTTAGCCGACGACTCTTCCCTCCACCAGGTAATACCAGTGATTCATTGATTGCTGACTCACCGCCTGTCAGTTCTGCATTGCTGAATAATACACTGGTTAATGTTTACCTGAAGGATGCTGGTGATTTGCAGTTTGGCCTTTTTGATCTGGACAGGAATAACCATGCTACCGAATTGAATTACAGAAGCAGGGTAATAGAAAACGGCGCCCATGGTTTAAATGGAAAGCCTGTAAATATCAAAGGTGAGGATGAGGGTATCGTCAGGGTGTTTACTTTTGAAGAACAATCCGACTCTATCTACAGCTATGGTCTTCCCCTGGAAGACCTCGTATCAGATGCCTCTGGGTCGGCGACCGAATACACGCCTTCGGCAACGTTTGATTTAAGCCTGATCACTTCCCAGTGTTCCGGCTCACCCACAGGCGAGTTTTTAACAGCAGGTTCTGATCCTAATCACATCTACGTAGCCCGGAGGGCACTTGATAATAGAGTTGAGCTGCACCGGTTCAGTCTGGAAAGCCAGTTGCCAGATTGTGACTGGCACACCTACCTGGAGACAGAAGACCTCCCTTTTCTGACTGACCACGGTCATTATCAGCTGCAAGTTGACCAGGATGAAATCCGTCTGGTCAAAACTTCATTAATGCCGTCTATTCTCCAGATTCCGGCAGCAGACCAGGTGCTCGTTGATGGAAGCAGCGGAACTGAAGTGAGCTTACCCTTTGAAGGAGGTTGTGCCCGGATCCAAAATACAGATAAAGGCAGCATGGAGAAAAAACCTGACTCTGGAGCAGTACAGACTCAAGCTTTATTTATCATGATTCCCGTAACACTTGTAATAAGTGCAATGCAGCTCTAACTTATTCAATTGCAAAACTCCTGGTAGTCGGTCATGAATCAAAGCTGTTGATCTGGCATGTTTCTCTTATCAGTTCTCGCGCCCGTAGCTCTATGTCTCCTCGCAAAACCTGATAACGATACTTTGTAACAAACACAAAGTGATACAGAATCTTAAAAGCTGTATGGCTACCGTATCTATAGTCCATCGATCTACTTCCAGTCCGAGCGTAAGGTAGAGTGCAGACCATAAATAATTGGCTCCTCGCTGTTTGCTATGGATTTTGTGCTGATATATGACCGATAATCCCCGACCCGGAAGCTCACAGATTTAAGTAGTCATCCATGGCACTGACTTAAGGAATCCAACCCAGAAATAACAAGGCTTGCCCAAGAAGAAAATCGACTATAAAAGTCGTATACATTTCCTCTCCCCGAGCAAGCCATGACCAAGTTTAGCCCAAAATACTTCAACCTTGCTGCCGATCTCCTTAAACAGTACGCACAGACAGGTGACGACAATCTTTCCAGCGTGCTTACTCAGGATAATCTTGAAGATTTCCAGCCTCAGTACACTGGCGGTAGAGTTAGAAACTATCCACCATTGAAAACCCTCAGCCTGTTTATGCAGCAGGTTGTGGGCGAAAATAAGTCCTGTCGAAATACCCTGATCTCTGACGCCAGAGATCAAATTGTTATGGGGAAGAAAGCTGATTTCTGTCTGTGTTGGGCAGTGGCGTGACCCTGTCGTACGCAGTGCCCCCTGTAAAGGCAAAAAGACGGGGGAAGTCGCTTTGTTCAGACAGCTTTTGAGTCACCTTAAAGCCAACGATATCCTGCTGGGTGATGCCATTTTTGAGAATTACTTCCTGATGGCACTGCTGCAACTGGAAAAGTCTTAAGTCAGTGCCATTGATCTATGGATGTCCCTCTCGGCCTCTTAAATTTCTCTTAAGGTACTTAGTTATAATTTTTATTTTTAATATAGCAACAGCAAATGCACAGGGAGCTTGTGATAAATGTGGTCAAGAATGCTGCTGCTGTTACCATTTGAATCACGGCAGTGATGCAGCAATAAATTCCCCATATTTGATTGAATTTATAAAAAAACAACTAGCACATAAAAGACATTTAAAGTTTGTACAACATTTATTGACCCTTTGTGAAAGTTTTTTTAGTGATGAAAATAATGACCAAGTGATAGAACTCGATTGGGACTTTTATCAGGCCGAATGCAATAAGTTTCCTAGAGGATATATAGAAAAGATTAAACAAAAGTACGGGATTATGGATTAAATCTGAGCACCTAACGCCGGCAAAATAATTGAATTGAGGTCAGCCATATATTTACAACATTAAATAATTCTTCTCTGGTAACTCACGCAGGCAGCAACAACAAAAGTGTTTTTATAGATATGTTGATAAAGAATCGACTTAGATTTCAAACTGATGTATTTAAAAAACAGAACGAAGGCCAGCAATTCCCGATGAATTCTGAGCCCCTTCTGCTGCAAGGCACACAGGCAGGTTGTAAAAAAAGCCCTCGCACAATTTTAATCAACTAAAATAGATACTTACTACATTACTGTCGTTTACCTGATTACGGCTACCGCTATTAAGAAGTACAGCAAGCACTTTAATGCCACAAATCTTATCAACAAGGTATTCGAGTGCTTTGGCAGAATTAAGGATCACCGATCTAGAAGTTGTCCTATTCCTTTTGAAAACTTCCTAATGTCTGCCTTTGGCTATGTTCCCGCCAATAGTTGTATTGCTTACTCCCTATGTTTACAGGGCTACAGACGTGCCTTATAAAGTAGAGATATGACTAAATCTTGTATATTGCATTTGTTTATTGCCCAAAGAACAGCGATTTGTTCTGGGATACCTTCCTATCTCATGAATAGCCATATGTGGAGCAGGAAAATAAAGTTTTTATAGGACTTGAGTGCTCCCAACTATTGACGGGAACATAGCCTCTGCCTTTGCTATGATGCATCAAAAGTACGATTCTCTGTTAAGATTTGATGATGAGCGGGTAGATAAAATCCGTTGCCATAATCTTGAAAAGTTGTATCACGTCAAAGATGGAAAAGTTCCGTCTGACACTCAAATGAGAGCAGTTGTTGATTTAATAAATCCTGACGATATTCGAAAACCATTTAAGAAGTTATTTTCCATTATTCAACGAAATGGTGCCCTCAACGGATTCAAATTCAATTGTGATAAATTGAAAGACCATTATCTGCTGCCCATCAATGGCACCGGACTTTTTTATTCTGGGAAATGTGGCTGTAAAGACTGCTGCATTAAAAACGAAGGAAAGAAAAATGAAGCCTTCTACCATAATATGATGGGAGGCTGCATTGCTCACCCTGATCAGAAAACAGTTATACCTCTTGAACCAGAAGCTATTATTCGTCAGGATGGGTGCACCAAAAATGACTGCGAAAAAAATGCAATAAAACGTTTTTTTGCGCACGTAAAACGAGTACATCCTCTGCTGAAACTGATCATCCTTCTGGATGGTCTATACGCTGACAACCCTACTATCGCGCTGATTAAGAAGTATGGCTGGCACTATATCATTGTGGCTAAGGATGGTAATCATGTATCGCTTATTGAGGCGATGAATGCACTATATGATGAGGGAGAAGTCCATCACCATAAAATCAATGATAAAAAAAATGGAGTAAAGCACAACTTTCGATTCGCTAATAACGTCTCACTGAATTTGCAAGATCAGGTTGAGAAAGTCAATGTTCTTGATTACATTGAAATCGACAAGAAAGGTCACCAACATAATTGGTGCTGGGTAACAGATATTGAATTAAATGAAGAGACAGTACACAGTGTCATGAGAGGAGGACGATGCAGATGGCATATTGAAAATCAAACGTTTAACACCCTGAAAAACCAAGGTTATCATCTGGAACACAATTACGGTCATGGCAAAGAGCATCTGGCGACGAATTTTGCCTACCTTACATTTCTGGCATTTCTGGTGGATCAAATCCAGGAGATGTCCAGCCCGGAATTTCAAAAAGCATTAAAGAAGCGATCAAGAGGAACACGAAAATATCTTTGGAAGAGAATGACGTGTTTATTTATCAGTTGGATGGTTGATAGCTGGGAGGATTTATTTAGTGCAATCACAAATGGATTCAAGCCGGAAAAAATAAAACTAGACACTTCATAAAATCGAAAGACAGCCAGGTTTTCAGGGTTATATTAAATTCCATTCTGCTGCCTCAATAGGAGTGCAGGCCTTTCTTTTGCTCTTATTTTTAAGTCTGTATTAAGTTGTCTCTAAGGTATCGGAATCAATTCGTCGGGAATAGCTGAACGAAGGCAGAAGTATTGTAGCTTCAATATTGAAGATTTATTGAGGCAGGTTGTTTTAAATGAAATCATGAAATTTGACCAATATAGAATTCAGCCCAAAAATACTCGACTGCAAGCTGTTAGTCCCTGCACCCATTGCTGTCCTGTTTTTTCTGCGTAGGCCCGCATTGATTTTAACCGACCCACAGCACGTCGGAATTGGTTGTTCCAACCGATGGTCTTCAACCATTCATCAGGATCAATGCCCAATCGTTCCAGAATAGGAGGCGCATCATGCATGATATGACCTCGCTTATCCGGCCGGATTTCTCTTCCTGCCCAGTCAACCAGTTCCAGATAGTTGACCAAAGTAAAAGGAATTGCAATCTCAGGGTTTTGTCCCTGGGCACGAAGGGGCTTTAACTGCACACTCTGTTTTTTATCCGTGGTAGCCGTGTACTTTTTGGTACGACACTCTATGCGACTCTCTATACGACATTGTATAGAAGTAAAGTCCGATGATTCAGGTGTTTTGGCCAGCTTTGCTCTAATCGGATTCAGATCCACATAAGCCATGCAGGTCAGTAAAGCGGCTTCATCCAACCAGCAATTCCCCACGTTTCATTAAACCCCTCGTATATATTTTGTGGTAAAAATCACTAACACGTACGAAGTCGTATATATTTTGTCATCCAACAGTGCTCGAAGATTTAACTAGTCGAGTTTTTGGGAAAAATTACATTTCTCAACACGTAAGCACCAGAACTGGCTGTAGCTGCGATATCATCCTGCGTATTGATATGTGATGATTCTTATACGCTTCTATGTTACCGATGTCGATCCACCACCCACTAAGCATGGGTATCCTTGCCACAGAATAGCTGTCATCCAACAGTGCCTGACTTTTAAATCGTCCTTCCCAGAAATGACCTTTACACTGATCTTCTTTGTTCGCTTCTCTGGCCAGATGCTCATTCAAACACCTCATGAACAGTTCAGCTGATATCCATCAAACGACTGCGATATTCTTCTGCATATTCATCTACCCGCAAGAGTTCACCTTGATCAAGCTTAACGCCAGCCAGATAACGCTGTACCAGAACTGGCCCAGTGAATAATTGTGTCCATCGGGCAAAGATATCATCCCGGTTCCAGTTGACTGCCGCAGCCGTATTGATATGTAACACCGCATGATAATGGTTCGACATCACTGCATAAGCGCAGACTTCTATGGCAAATACTGAAACCAGCGCATCCAGACGATCCACCACCCACTGCCGACGATGCTCATAATCCTGACCCGAGAACTGTATCCTTGCCACAGAGAAAAGCACGACGAACGCAGCGAGCCATGCAGTGGTAGTAAGGTGTACTGGAACGGTCAATCAGGTTTCTGCGTGCACGGGTCATGGCTTCTCCTGCGTAAGCGTTCAAGCTACGACGTATTTCAAAAACCGCACCCAGCTGCCAACCTCATTCCTGTGATCAACACAGGAGGCTACACCCATGAATCAAACACAAAAACCATTCACTCGACTCAACCATGAACAATGGCAGCAAATAGTAAACCAGCAGCTTGAAAGCGGTCTGAATCAAAAAAAATTCTGCCAAATCCACAACATCAGTCTTGCCACATTTTCAAACTGGAAACGCAAGCTTAAAGATGAGTCAGCGCCTCACTCTCAAACCATACAACCTCAACACGACTCTCAATTTGACAAAGAGTGGATTGAACTCCCTGTTGACCTGCCATCCACAGCCAAACACTCACCCTGGCACATGGAGCTTGAGCTACCCGGTGGCGTTATCCTCAGAATGAGGCAGTAACCGTGTTTTTTCCTGAAGCACAGGTGCGTGTCTGGTTGTATAACCAGCCCACCGATATGCGCAAGTCATACGACGGATTGTCGGCATTGGTCAAAAGCAAGTTGGAGGAAGATCCTCTCAGTGGTCAGCTGTTTGTGTTTATCAATCGCAAATGTACCCAATGCAAAATCCTATACTTTGACCGCAGTGGCTACTGCATCTGGAGTAAACGACTGGAGCAGGGGCAATTCCACGCCAATGCGGGGGAATCCATAAAACACGCCCTGGAATGGACTGAACTGAAGCTGATTCTTGAAGGCATTGATACCCGTACCGTCCAGCACTATAAACGTTACAAACATCTACCAACTGGTTACACAGCAAAAGGATAAAACGTCTACCTTTAAAGCCATGAATTTACCCACTCCTGCCAACGCCAACCCTGACCTGCAGCTGTTCCGACAGATGCAGGTTCTGTTGGCTGAACACAAGCAGGAAGTCGAATCCCTCAAACATCAGCTAGCCTGGTTTAAACAACAGTTGTTTGGCAAAAAATCCGAAAAGCGCCTGATCGATAACCCTGATCAGCTGGGACTTGGCGACATTCTGAAAGAGCCAGCCCCCGAGCAGGAAGTGCCCACCGAAACAATCACTTACGAGCGCAAGAAAAAACAAAGACCGGACGACTCTGTCACCGACCAGGGCCTGCGGTTCAACGACAACGTTCCGGTAGAACTTATTCATCTGCCTGCTCCGGAAATGCAGGGAGATGATGCTGACCAGTATGAAATCATTGACCATAAGAATACTTACCGCCTGGCACAACGCCCCGGCAGTTACGTTATCCTGCAATATCAGCGGGATGTCGTCCGGCATAGGCCCAGTCAGACCCTGACCACAGTGGCGGCTCCATCAGGCTTGTTTGATAGAAGCTTTGCCGATGTCAGCTTTATTGCGGGCATGCTGGTTGATAAATACCTGTATCATTTGCCGCTTTACCGGCAGCACCAGCGGCTGGAAGCCAGCGGTGTAACCATTAGCCGTGGCACACTGACTAATCTTGAACAGCGTGCAGCCCAGTTGCTTGAACCCATCGCTGAAGAACAACTCAATAGCTGCCTGGAAAGTGAAACACTGGCCCTGGATGAAACACCCGGAAAAGCCGGTCGCAAAAGCAAGGGAAAAATGCAAAATGGCTATTTCTGGAGTTTTTACGGCGGCTCTTGTGATGGAGGGCAGGATGAGATGGCCTTTATCTACTCAGTCAGTCGTTCCTGTGATGTGGTCGAGCCCTACCTGAAAGACTTTGAAGGTGTGTTACTGACTGACGGTTATGCCGGATACGACAGCCTCTGTAAAAAATACCCGCTGATCACTCACGCCCAATGCTGGACGCACAGCAGACGCTACTTCGTTAAGTCAGAGAAGGCAGAGCCTGAAGCCACCAAAGAGGCGCTGGATCTGATGGGCGAACTGTACAAAGTAGAAGACGATATTCGTAAACTTGAATTGGATGGCGATAAAAAGCGTGACTATCGCCAGCAGAAGGCTAAGCCGCTGGTTGACCAGTTCTTCACCTGGAATCGTGAGCAACTGCGCCGCCTTGACCTGGTTCCCAGCAATCCATTGAGTAAAGCCCTGGGCTATGTTCATAAGCGGGAAAAAGAGTTACGGGTTTATTTGGATGATCCGTCAGTAGCCATTGATACCAATCATCTTGAACGAAACCTTCGCTGCATCCCGATGGGAAGAAAGAACTGGATGTTCTGCTGGACTCTTGAGGGCGCAGATAATGTCGCTGTGTTCCAAACGCTCATCGTGAGCTGCCGTCTGGCAGGCATTGACCCCTACAAATATCTAGTTGATGTTCTGCAACGCATCAGCCTCCATCCCGCCCGAGATATCAGAGAACTCATTCCACGCCTGTGGAAAGAGAGATTTGGTGCCAATCCGTTAAAGGCCGATTTGGACAAATAGGGGGAGTCCGCCCCCTGTTTAGACGCTTACTCTCCTGCGTATGAACAATCAATGGCAGAAGAAAGATAGATCAGATTTTGTTGAGGTCAAATCTAAGGCTGTCCCTTTTATAGTCCTTTTATATTAAGGCTGTCCCTTTTATATTTCCCGAACTCTGTCTGGTGAAGATTTTTTGTGGTTGGTATTAAAACACGTCCTTCCCAAACGCTTCCGACGATCTCGGGATTACGGATTTCTACACAGCAATGCAAAGAAGCGACTGTTTTTGGTGCAGCTACTTCTGAACGTCATTATCAGCCCAATAAAAGCCATTATTCGACCGGTATTCAAATGCAGAAAGTGTGGCGAATCCATGAAGCACATTGCATTCCGTTTTATGAAACCGACCTGAGTTAACAAACAGAAATCTTCACCGCCATTCACAAGAACGGAGGGAATAACAGACCGTCTTACAGAATAATAAAGCGTCAGACTACTATTAAACAGTGGTCGGATGGCTCACATCTTGAATAAAGAGCGTTCAGAAAAAGCGCTCTGATTTAATACCCGCCAGAAAAGATATCTTCAATAGACGACCTTCACCATAAGTCAAACCGGGCTTGTGCAACAACAGGATAAGATTGCGGCTGGGCGCAATCTATCCTTATTCGTTATGCCTATTCTCGAAACTCTAACAAAATACATGTGTAATTTTTACGTCTTTTTGCTGGAGGAGGCATAATTTCAAATGACTCTGAACTATCTGACTCTGAACTATCTGACTCTGAACTATCTGACTCTGAACTGTCTGACTCTGAAATGTCTGACTCTGAAATGTCTGACTCTGAACTGTTTGACTCTGAACTGCCTGACTCTAGAATTTCCGAACAATCTATCTCACCGGTAATAACATTGTACTTACATAAGGGGCAAGTTGGTTTTTTTTAGCCATATAGCTATGCATTTTCGATGAAACTTATGATTACATTCGAGAGTACGCAATGTCTCTTTATCAATCATCTCAAGACAGATTGTACAGCTATCATTTGAATAAGCCGCTGAGCAAAAAAGTACACAAAAAGCAAATAAATTCTTCATGCCATATACATATAAATTATAAGAATCATAGAATATAGGCTATGAAGTAAGAAAGGGCATAACGCCAATTTCAGGGGCTGCGCCGCAGGCGCAATCTATCCTTATTCGTTATATACCGAACACCCAAAGAATTGATATTGCTATATAAACAAAACTAATAATACCTAATGTTATTTTAGATAATGGCTCTACCTCAGATTGTGTGGGTAAATTTCAGCGATTCACCCCTCTTGGATAAAGATCATAAAGATCAAGGCCACCACAATGAAAGTAAATTGCAGTTTTGAACCTTTCTCTGTTTCTGTAGCCGTAGGCTCGACCCTTGAGTCGCTGTATCTTTCCATTCATGCCTTCTGCACGGCCATTGTCGGCTTTCAGAACTATTGCGTTAATAATTCCCCACAGGTGTTCTTTGATCATCTTGGCCACTTTACGAACAGGTTCAAGCCGACACCTCAGTGCCCAGCTCAGCCACCGTTTCCATGCCTTGATAGCCCAAGCTCGTGATGTGTAATTCCGCAGTGTCATCGCCATCTCTTTGATGGCCCAGGCTCGTGCTGTTTTCAGCTTTGAATTACGCAACGGCTCGAACGCTTCCCACTTTTCATCGCTCATATTTTCAGGATTTGTTAGCCAGTCAAATCGGGTACCTTTGAGTAAGTCTGACCCTGTAGACATAAGCGTTTTATGCTCTTCTATGCGAACTTTATTGACCGCATTGCCTAAGTACTGGGCAACATGGAACTTGTCAAATGCTATTCGCTCCCTGGCTTCTGGCACATGCAATGTGACTGCCTTGATAAAGGGCTTCCACATATCCATGGTAACGCATTCAATACCGGCTTTCTGGTCTGGCGTCAGGGTCTCAAAGTACTCATTGAGGCTGTCAGCTTTATGGTTGTCGGCCAAATGTAAAACAATGCCTTTTTCATGATCTGTAACCACAGTGACGTACTCACGCCTCTTCTGGAATGAGGTTTCGTCAACGGCTAACCGTTTGGGATTGTCGTGTACTCTGCGTGCCAGACCTCTCGCTACTGCACGCTGTTGGATACCGTCGATGGCATTCCAGCTAAGCTTCATTTGTTGGGCAACTGCACTGGTTGTTGCCTCTTTCAGCCAGTCAATAACAAGTGCTTCAAACAAGGCCGTAAAACCAGCAAATTTATGGCTGTCCCTTTTATTCTCCGGACTAGAGAATGAGTGGCTAGAAACCGATATGGTAATTTCAGCTCAAGAAGTAATGACTCCATTGATTCCACCTGAGCATATTATTTATGGGTGCAAAGTTAATAGAGTGGAATTAGAAAGCCAGTGGGGTGTGAAATTTAAGCCAGAATTTCAAGACTTAAATAAAAATGAAAATTTAGATTTTTGTGTGAAGGAGTATTCAAAATTTTTCCCTATTCCTGAACCAGATAAGAGTAGTAAAACAGTAGAAATCTATCACAATGGGAAAGTTGAAGTTCAGCGCGCCTAACGCTTGGTTAAGGGGCTGACGCCGCAGGCGGCAGTCCCATTGAACCACTTGTTGAACCAAGCCGCTACGCGACGAAAACAAGCACCGCTGCGAATGTCCAATACTTCCTGATTCCACAACAACCCGTTGTGGCTTATTCCGGAAGTCCATTCAATGAACAGTACCGAACAAAAACGATTTGAACAACTGTACCAAAAACACCTGCAAACCTTGGTACTCCAAGGAAAAAGCAAGTCCACTATTGATCTTTATAGCCGACCACTGCGGCGTCTAGCCACCTTCTTTGACCGCTGCCCCGACACCCTCACTCCTGATGATCTTAAAACCTATTTTGCTGCTCTGGTGAAATCTCATTCATGGAGCACCGTCAAAACCGACCGTAACGGGATTCAGTTTTTCTGGAAACATATCCTTAAGAAACACTGGAACTTTGTAGAAATCATCAAGCCCCCCACCGTCAAACGGCTTCCCGTTATTCTCACCGCATCAGAAATAGAACGCCTGCTCAATAAAGCCAGAAAGCTACGGTATTACACCATTCTGCTCACGCTTTACAGTATGGGGTTGAGGTTGAGTGAAGGCCTTAACCTGACCACAGCTGACATCGATTCCGAACGAATGAAGGTTCATTTACGAGGTTGTAAAGGCGGTAAAGATCGCTATGTCGACCTTCCCCTTCGTACGCTCAAAGCCCTGCGACGGTATTGGGCGACTCATCAGAACCCACGATTTCTGTTTCCTGAAGGACAAACCGCCAAACAACGACATAAAGCCACTCAATCCATGAGTTTGTCCTGTACCCAGAAAGCCATGAAGCAACTGGTCGAAGACGCCAGAATCAATAAAAAAGTCAGTCCTCACAGTTTACGACACAGTTTTGCTACCCACCTGCTGGAGCAAGGACTGAGCCTTAGAGCTATTCAGACGTTGCTCGGACACATGTGCCCTAAAACAACGGCTGTTTATACCCAGCTCACTGAAACCATCCAACTGAATACCCAAAAAACCATGAATCATATGATCGACGCTCTCAACCTAAAAGGAGACGATCAATGAATCTCGCTGACATTGCCGATGAGTATGGTGATCGGTTTCTGAAACAATACGAGCCGTGTTTATTACCGGGTCATCGCAAAGCACTTAAAGCGATCCAACTCTGTCGAACTCCAGGTTCAGGCATGACATTACTGGAATGCAATGGCTGTGGCAGTCGGGATCAAAAGCCCATGTCTTGCGGACACCGTCACTGTAATCGTTGCCAGAACACCGACACCAGCCAGTGGCTGGCACGGCAAAGTCAAAAGCTGCTGCCGGTGGAATACTTTATGGTGACTTTTACCTTACCCGCTCAACTTCGAACGCTGGCATGGCAGCACCAGCGAACGGTTTATGACCTCTTATTCAGAATCGCTTCAGACACCCTGAAAGAGTTTGGCGCAAATCCTAAAAACATGGACGCGGATCTGGGCATGACCGGTGTATTGCATACCCACAGTCGTCGGTTGGATTACCATCCCCATGTACACTTTGTCGTAGCCGGCGGAGGCATCAACACTCGAAGAAATGAGTGGCGAAAACTCAAGGGCAAATATCTGTTCAATGGTAAGAATCTGGCCAAAGTGTTTCGAGCTAAACTCCTGAAAGCACTGGATGAACACAAACTTTTATCACCAAAGCTAAAGGTCACAGTCCCGAAAGAATGGGTCGTTAACTGCAAACACGTCGGTAAAGGATTGACCGCCCTAAAGTATCTTTCTCGCTACCTTTATAGAGGCGTGATCAGCGATAAAAACATTCTGTCCAGTCGACAAGGACAAGTCACCTTTGCCTACATCAACAGCGAAACCGGCAAAACAGACACCCGAACTCTGTCTGGTGAAGATTTTTTGTGGTTGGTATTAAAACACGTCCTTCCCAAACGCTTCCGACGATCTCGGGATTACGGATTTCTACACAGCAATGCAAAGAAGCGACTGTTTTTGGTGCAGCTACTTCTGAACGTCATTATCAGCCCAATAAAAGCCATTATTCGACCGGTATTCAAATGCAGAAAGTGTGGCGAATCCATGAAGCACATTGCATTCCGTTTTATGAAACCGACCTGAGTTAATAGAAAGAAATCTTCACCGCCATTCACAAGAACGGAGGGAATAACAGACCGTCTTACAGAATAATAAAGCGTCAGACTACTATTAAGCAGTGGTCGGATGGCTCACATCTTGAATAAAGAGCGTTCAGGAAAAACGCTCTGATTTAATACGCGCAAGAAAAGATATCTTCAATAGACCACCTTCACCATAAATCAACCCGGGCTTGTGCAACAACAGGATAAGATTGCGGCTGGGCGCAATCTATCCTTATTCGTTGAACCAAGCCGCTACGCGACGAAAACAAGCACCGCTGCGAATGTCCAATACTTCCTGATTCCACAACAACCCGTTGTGGCTTATTCTGGAAGTCCATTCAATGAACAGTACCGAACAAAAACGATTTGAACAACTGTACCAAAAACACCTGCAAACCTTGGTACTCCAAGGAAAAAGCAAGTCCACTATTGATCTTTATAGCCGACCACTGCGGCGTCTAGCCACCTTCTTTGACCGCTGCCCCGACACACTCACTCCTGATGATCTTAAAACCTATTTTGCTGCTCTGGTGCAATCTCATTCATGGAGCACCGTCAAAACCGACCGTAACGGGATTCAGTTTTTCTGGAAACATATCCTTAAGAAACACTGGAACTTTGTAGAAATCATCAAGCCCCCCACCGTCAAACGGCTTCCCGTTATTCTCACCGCATCAGAAATAGAACGCCTGCTCAATAAAGCCAGAAAGCTACGGTATTACACCATTCTGCTCACGCTTTACAGTATGGGGTTGAGGTTGAGTGAAGGCCTTAACCTGACCACAGCTGACATCGATTCCGAACAAATGAGGGTTCATTTACGAGGTTGTAAAGGCGGTAAAGATCGCTATGTCAACCTTCCCCTTCGTACGCTCAAAGCCCTGCGACGGTATTGGGCTACTCATCAGAACTCACGATTTCTGTTTCCTGAAGGACAAACCGCCACACAACGACATAATGCCACTCAATCCATGAGTTTGTCCTGTACCCAGAAAGCCATGAAGCAACTGGTCGAAGACGCCAGAATCAATAAAAAAGTCAGTCCTCACAACTTACGGCACAGTTTTGCTACCCACTTACTGGAGCAAGGTCTGAGCCTTAGAGCTATTCAGACGTTGCTCGGACACATGTGCCCTAAAACAACGGCTGTCTATACCCAGCTCACTGAAATTAGGGAAGAGCCAAACAGTTCAACTGAATACCCAAAAAACCATGAATCATATGATCGACTCTCTCAACCTAAAAGGAGACGATCAATGAATCTCGCTGACATTGCTGATCAGTACAGTGATCGTTTTCTGAAAAAATACGAACATCGTTTATTACCGGGTCATCGAAAAGCACTTAAAGCCATCCAACTCTGTCGAACTCCAGGTTCAGGCATGACATTACTGGAATGCAATGGCTGTGGCAGTCGGGATCAAAAGCCCATGTCTTGCGGACACCGTCACTGCAATCGTTGCCAGAACACCGACACCAGCCAGTGGCTGGCACGGCAAAGTCAAAAGTTGCTGCCAGTGGAATACTTTATGGTGACTTTTACCTTACCCGCTCAACTTCGAACACTGGCATGGCAGCACCAGCGAACGGTTTATGACCTCTTATTCAGAATCGCTTCAGACACCCTGAAAGAGTTTGGCGCGAATCCTAAAAACATGGACGCAAATCTGGGCATGACCGGTGTACTGCATACCCACAGTCGTCGGTTGGATTACCATCCCCATGTACACTTTGTCGTAGCCGGCGGAGGCATCAACACTCGAAGAAATGAGTGGCGAAAACTCAAGGGCAAATATCTGTTCAATGGTAAGAATCTGGCCAAAGTGTTTCGAGCCAAACTCCTGAAAGCACTGGATGAACACAAACTTTTATCACCAAAGCTAAAGGTCACAGTCCCGAAAGAATGGGTCGTTAACTGCAAACACGTCGGTAAAGGATTGACTGCCCTAAAGGGGTGTGTGATTTAAACAATGTCAAGAAAAACGACTACACTGGTATGGTCGTATAGGCTTTTTGGCGTTGAGAAATATGTACAGCTCAGTCCTTTCATCCAACGATGAAATCACAGAAATCGTTATCAAAATCCCGCACAATCGCTCAATGGTGGATTTCGAAAATCATTTGCAAGATGCCTTAAATGAAGCGGGGCAACTGGGAACAAAAAAGCAGCTTGAGTGGCTTGATACTGACGGTTCTCCCATTACGCTTGGCAATGTTCGGTTGACCAGTAAAAGTAAAAAAGAATTGAAGGTTTATGAAACTCCATGGGGAGCGGTTAGGGTCAATTGTTTTATCTATCAAAGTCGTGAAGGTGGTGCTATTTATTGTCCCCTTGATCAATCTGCACGAATTGTTGTTAATTCAACCCCGCGACATGCCTGCATGGTCAGTTGGAAGTTTGCCCACATGCCTTCCACTGAAGTAGAGCAAGATTTTCTAAGAAACCACGGACGTAAAATTCATCGAAGAACCGCTAAAGACCTGGCAGAAGTTGTTGCCAGTATTGCTCAGGCCAAAGAAGAATCCTGGACTTATGAATTACCGGATTTACCCGAGCCAGTAGCCACAGCTAGCTTGGGGCTGGATAGTGCAAACTTGCTTTATAAAGAGGGCTACAGAATTGCAATGTGCGGAACTATTGCGCTTTATGATGATGAAGGAAATCGAATGCACACGGTGTACTTTGCCGCTGCCCCCGAATACGGAAAAGAAACTTTTATAAAGCGGTTCTCTTCTGACATTGAGAAAATGAAGTCTCGTTTTCCTGATGCCACTTACGTTGGAGTTGCTGATGGGGCACCAGATAATTGGACGTTTCTTGAGGGCTATGTTGCCGTTGTGTGTTGGTTACGATTTCAGCATAAATACCGATTTACTGATTCCTACAGTGCTTAAAAACAGCTTTATCAATATTCACTTCGTATAAAAAGAAGAACTGTAATCACTTTATATTCGGTATATGTGAACGGCTTATATTTATCTCATTATTAAAAGCATGAGGAATCAGAATTCATCAGGATACCAACACTCAGCGGTAACATAGCCTTTCTTGAGTCTGTTACATCGATGGTAACATAGCCTTTCTTGAGTCTGTTACATCGATTCAAATTCTGGATTTTTATCACGTTAGCGAATATGTGACAGAAGCGGCAGAAGCTATATATCCGGGTAAAAAAATGCAGCATGAACGCAAAGCCTGGTTAAGATCAACACTGCACGAATTAAAAAACACCCCTGGTAAGGCAAAACGTTTATGGTTGGAATTAAAGAAAGCAGCTCCCGGGAATAAACGTCTTGTTTCTAAAGAAAAACTGGATAAAGCCAGAACTTATTTCAAAAATCACTGGCACCAAATGATTTATCCAGAAGCGTTGGAAAACAAGTTACCAATTGGTTCTGGTGTAACAGAAGCTGCTTGCAAAACGCTGGTTAAGCAGCGCATGTGTAAGTCAGGCATGCGATGGAAGGAACAAGGGGCGTCAATGCTATTAACATTACGAGCTCTGGCGAAGTCAACGGGTTATTGGGATGCTTTCTGGTCGAAGATGGATCGCTACGGGTTTCCAGTTGTGGCTCACAACCTGCATGCCTGACATTATTCAAGCCACACACCCCCCTAAAGTATCTTTCTCGCTACCTTTATAGAGGCGTGATCAGCGATAAAAACATTCTGTCCAGTCGACAAGGACAAGTCACCTTTGCCTACATCAACAGCGAAACCGGCAAAACAGACACCCGAACTCTGTCTGGTGAAGATTTTTTGTGGTTGGTATTAAAACACGTCCTTCCCAAACGCTTCCGACGATCTCGGGATTACGGATTTCTACACAGCAATGCAAAGAAGCGACTGTTTTTGGTGCAGCTACTTCTGAACGTCATTATCAGCCCAATAAAAGCCATTATTCGACCGGTATTCAAATGCAGAAAGTGTGGCGAATCCATGAAGCACATTGCATTCCGTTTTATGAAACCGACCTGAGTTAATAGAAAGAAATCTTCACCGCCATTCACAAGAACGGAGGGAATAATAAACCGTCTTACAGAATAATAAAGCGTCAGACTACTATAATGCAGTGGTCGGACGGCTTACATCTTGAATAAAGAGCGTTCCGTAAAAACGCTCTGATTCAATATCTCCCAAAGAAGTAAACTTCAATAGACTACCCTCACCAGAAATCAACCCGGGCTTGTGCAACAACCGGATAAGATTGCGGCTGGGCGCAATCTATCCTTATTCGTTAGGCATTGTTACCTTTGCTCCATAAATAGATGTCAAAGACTCTTTCATGAAACCATTTATTGGTACTAATTTTATTAATGTATTCCTTAGTGGCAATACTTTGGTCTACAGCATATAAGTTGTGTTGAGAAAGTTTTAAACAAACACGCTGAATCTCATCTTTGTAATTTTCAAATTCAATTAACCAATTTTTATAATAACCAGCTAAATCTCCATCTCTGGATTCCACTGCAATTCTAGCCTGAGAATCATATATTAATATTGGAGATTTAAATTTAAGCCAGAGAAATTTAGTGGTCAGAGACAAAAGACCTCTATTACCATATTTTTTTGAAATTTCACTTTCAACCTCTAATATTTTGTTTACTGGATCTTTTTCAAACTGATCTATTGACAGATTATCTATAATGTCCAAAACAGGCTGAAGTCGCCGTATACCAATTTTTTCATCAAACTCTGTTGGGGGGCTATGTTCCCGTCAATAGTTGGGAGCACTAAAGTCCTATAAAAACTTTATTTTCCTGCTCCACATATGGCTATTCATGAGATAGGAAGGTATCCCAGAACAAATCGCTGTTCTTTGGGCAATAAACAAATGCAATATACAAGATTTAGTCATATCTCTACTTTATAAGGCACGTCTGTAGCCCTGTAAACATAGGGAGTAAGCAATACAACTATTGGCGGGAACATAGCCCTGTTGGGGCGTTTCTTGCTACCCTATAAAAACCTCCAGCACTTTTCAATGCTGATAATTTTGCATTCTTATCGGTCCCAGCAAGGACTAAACAATAATTCCTATCATAAGTTAACCACTGGTTAAGGTAATGTAGAGAACAATACTCAAACGTATTAATCAACGCGGACTCCTAAGTGCCTAACGCCAAATTCATGGGCTGACGCCGCAGGCGGCAGTCCTATGGAATTTTTTGGTACGCCCGGCATGGGCATGAACTTATGGGGTGCAAGTCCCCTGTGGGTAAACCAGCATCTGACTGGCGGTAAAGACGCCTGCTGATGATAACCACTAGCTTAAGGCAAGTGCAATCTCGTGAGAGATTGTGCGGAGGCAGTCTGACTGCAAAAGTGCGAGCCGACGGACAGAAATCGCATACAAGGCCGACTTCTCGTGGGCGAGTGAGCCAAAGATCACAAAGCCCTCTGGTTTGAGAGATACGGTAAATGCGGCGGTTGTGCACTGACAGTTCATGTTCTTATCCGGGGAGATCTGCTCAACATGCGATCGGTCAATCCCAGTTCTCAGCCACTGGTTACAACAGGCTCGGCGAGCAGTGATTCATCACCCTGTTCGAGCAAACCCGATGACAACCGATAGCGCCTGCAGGAGCAATTTTGCATGGTGATTGGACAGAAGTCAGCAGAGGCCATAGTAGTTGTTCGACAGGAGTCGTCAACGAAGGGCTGAACATAGAAAGCAGAGAGGAGTCATTTGCCCTCAATAGCGAATGTGCCGACCGGCTCTTACTCGATATTGGCGACAGTTTATGAAACCAGCTCTGGTTAACATTGAGTGTGCATGGAACCAAACCTTGGACTCAAGAATGAGGATAAAGGTGACAGTTACAGGCTACTGAACTCAATGAAGGTTAAAACTTTCTGTGAACCGCCCGGTGCGGACCCGCAAGCCGTGGTGGTGTGGGGAGGGCTGGAGAAAAACCAGCCCTTACCCGATTTATGTGCCGGTTGATTTTTAGCTTACGAAACCACCTATAAATGATGATTTTTCTGTGTTAACCCCAACTAATATATCTCTCAAGATCTTTTATTCTTTTTTCGGTCATATCAATCAAACAAGAAAACTGAGAAAAATTATACAAAGAACCATTGTGAGGAGGGTTTCTAAACTTACACTCTAGGTCACGAAACTTGATCCAGGCTCTTTGTGATTTTACTAAATCACTATGATCAGCCATTTTTACATTTTTAATAATATTTACCAGCTCACCATACTTGTCGTTTAATCTCCTATCAGATTTTTCATATTCCTCTGAGAGGCAAATATTCATCTGCCTCTGACCACCTGCACTGCAAGAATTTTTGCTTTTCTGAGCAAAGTCCCAATCTTCTATGCCATATGTGGTTGAAGCCATTAATGAAATCATGAAAATAAATACGACTTTAATTTTTCTCATACTGCTCATTTTAATTGTTGTTCGATGATTTTAGGCACATAACGCTTAAGTTCAGTCGCCCGACAAAGGACCTCAAAGTATGCTCTGAGTTTAGGCAGCCTATGAGGGAATGATCGGGTCGATTGCAACGACTTGTTGTACGGACGCCCAACTCGGAGCTCCCGTCTATGGATCTAACTGTGTTCGACTGTCGTCGTTTGTATTTGAATCTCTCGATTTCTTGTCTGATCTGGCCGTTTACTTATCACTTTAGCTGCCGTTTTCTTCAACATGTTATTCGATTTCTTGCCGGTTTCTAGGATTTAGATAAAGAACGACAACCAGGCTCAAGAGGCCAGGTTCAATTGTTCTAAATTGTTCAATATATAATGCCACGACTTGGTCGGATCTCTTCCTCGGAACAGTCGTTCTTTCGGGATTAATAGTTTCTGGCAAGTAGAACATCGTATGTGCTCACCATAGCCTTTCTTTTCCAGATAGGTTTGCCAGTCAAAAAGGGAAGGCGCTTTTTCTACAGGGGGCTGTTTATGAGCTGCTCGTGCTCGATCCAGAGCTCTACGTTTGCCGCTGGTATAAAGCCCGTAAAAACGTAAGGTACGCTTTCCTTTATCCGGAACATGTATTAATAACTGCCTGATGAATCCGGCGCGACTGTAGCAATGCACTTCTTGTTGCCGAGTCTGGTGACTCTGGTATTTTAGGTGCACCTTGTTGTCTGCTTCTTGAAGCTGCCCGTTGTTGATCGGCCCTCCTTTTACATAGCGTGCCAAATAGTTGATGACACCTTCACCATGCTCATAGGGTTCCATGATTTCAACGTGCCAGTTTTTGCGACCCAGCTGGTTCATTAGATTGTTGTAGACGGTCTGACTCATGTTTTCTGGTCGACGGATTGTTTGTAATTGTGATTTGAGAAAGGCACAAAGTTTGCCTCTAAAGACTCTCATAATGACACGGTAAGGCAGAAAGCATTTCTTCACTGGCTGTTTCCACTCACCTTCATCGGTGAGCCCACCTTCGGTAATCAAACAATGAAGGTGTGGATGCAGACTTAAGTTACGCCCCCATGTGTGCAGATTAAGAAGAAACCCAGTATCGGCGCCTAAATATTTCTTATCTCTGAAGAGTTCCTTAAGCGTCTCGCTCGCTGCTTTGAAAAGAAGGTCTGTCATCAGGCTGGTGTTCATTAGCCAGAGTTCATTCAATTCGTGAGGCATTGTGAAAACAAGGTGACGATGTGCGGTGTCAATCAGCAAGTGTTTCTTGCTGTCGAGCCATCGCTCCACTTGAATTTTATTGCATTGCGGACAATTTCTGTGTCGGCAAGAGTTGTAACAGATCTTTTCGACATGCCCGTCAGGGCAGGCTTGTATGTGCCCACCCATAGCAGCAGTTCGACAAGCGATGAAATCGTTAGCGGCTTTATAGTGATGCAGTGGTAGTTTTTTATTTTTGGTATAGTCTTCGAATGACTGTCTGAAAATGCTTTGAACGGTCGTACCCATAGAGAGCCAAGTTTGTTTTGGAGTCTCTCAGGATAGAACACAATCCCGCCATCGGTTTCCCCAGCGATACTGGCGCGTACATCAGGCGCGCCGTAGGCGTCGCCTGGATGCGTTTGTTAGCCAACTTTGTTTGTTTTGGAGTCTCTCAGGATAGAACACAATCCCGCCATCAGGTTTCCCCAGCGATAGCTGGCGCGTACAACGCCCGCATCAGGCGCGCCGTAGGCGTCGCCTGGATGCGTTTGTTAGGTGCAAATTGCACGACACTTTGGGAATTGACTGCACCCCCAAAACTTGCTGCCTGCATGTGCCCCTTTTTTTGATACTCGTTGAACCATTGCACTGCCACACTTGGAGCAGGTTTTCTCTGACTCTTTCTTGGCTTGAATTTCTTTTACATGTTGCACATGATCTCTATTGGTTTTGAGAGAGGGTTTGAGCCGTCCTGATTCAATTTTTTGGATCAATACTTCTTTCTCTGTGGGAGAGAATATAACTTCGTTTCTAGATTTTATATAGCGAATTAAACCGCCAGCATAGGTGACGTTCTCAGGCATCTCTGTTTTGAACTCGCTGTCACCAACAAAAACAATGACTGAAAATATTTTTGAATCTGAAATCTCAAGACAAGAAGATAATGTTTTTGTATGTTTATAATTTTGGTGTAAAGGATTTTGGAATTTACTTGTATATTTGAATATCTTTTGTGTCCATTGTTTTTGTTTTTCAGTGCCAAAAATCCAACCTTTCATATTCTTTGTTTCAATGACGAAAATGCCTCTTTCTGAAACCAAGATATGATCAATTTGTGTTGAGCCATCTTCTGTGGGTAGAGTGACATTTTTGATGAGATGATAGTTGTCTTTATCAAGCTTGATCTTTATCGCAAGGTTTACAATTGTCTCTCCAAGAATTCCCTTAAACCAAGGAGACTTGAAGATTCCAGCGAGAATCAGCAGAGGTATGAAGTACCAGAATGTTGCTATGACACTCATTATTATTGATGTGAAATCTATCATATTTACTCGATATTGGTTTTGCACCTAACGCCAAATTCAGCTGCGCCGTAGGCGTCTGCTGGAATTTCTTGTTACATGGCGATTGCTACGTTGCCAATTTAGTTTTAACGATGACGGCAATTGTTGCTGAACACACACCAACTATTATGCCTGTAGATATAGAAATGATTCTATCTAGACGTTTGCTACGCAACTCTGCAAAGTAAAGTTCAGCTTTAGCTGTTGATATAAATGTGGTTTGATTTTCTTTAGACTGACCGGAAATGCTTGTGTAATTATTTACTTTACTTTTGCCTGTAGCTTTAGCGTAAAAGATTGATGCCAATGCATAAGAATCTGAATTTATTTCTCCATTGGAATTAGTCCATCCATGCCGTAAATATTCATCACTGCAAAGGAAAGCTAATGGTAATAAATCTCTGTAATCACCAAATTTTTTTGGCATTAGAGCATAGAGCTTTAGAAGACATACTTCTCTTTCTTTAACTACTTTTTTCAAAAGTTTGTATGCAGGAACTTTCAATTATTAATGCCTAATGGTTGTAGGTAAGTGATAAAGCCATGTAACGCATTAATAAGCGGAAAATAATGGTTAGCTTTAATCGCGAAGCGATGGCCAATCATTATTTTCCCGTTTAATTAACTTGCTAGATGTAACTTTAACCAATTAAGTTAACTTTTTGTTTTTCAAACTCTTCTTCTGAAAGAATTCCCTTTTCTTTCAAGTTATGTAATTTTTCTAATTCGTCAGCATTACTTACATTACTAGTTGCAATAACAACACTTTCTGTCTTTTTTATAGCCCAGACAATAGCAACTAACCACCCAATTAAGGACCAGCCCAAAAACATATTAATTAGTAAGATTGATGCCATGTTTTTATGATCTTTTTTAACCGCAATTATTGACGGTAAAAAATATATTAATAAAACAGATACTATAATTATTAATTGCCAAATTGAAATTCCACCCATTGCTATCTCCTTTTTAATTAAAAAAATCTGCAGAACTGATGATTACATCTAACGCCAACTTCAGGGCTGCGCCGCAGGCGGAGTCTCCTGGGAATTTTTGTTGCATGTTTAATTTTTACTTCTCATAGAAAATACAGTTGTTATTACTCCATTATTTTTTTTATTTGGTGGGAATATTTTCACTGTTAAATCATCTATATTCCATGATAAAACTGTTTCTTTTGACGTTGTTTTTATCTCTGGATCTCCAAGTAACTGCGTGTATTTGTTTATAACTCTTTGATGAAGTGAATAAGTGTTCTCCGAAGAATAGTCCAAATATTTATCGGTAACTATGCTTGGCGCCTTCGTTTTGTAACCAAAAATTATTTCTCTTATAAATCTAGTGTCAAGACTGGCTTCATCGATATTTAGAGTTATATCTCCAACTGAATCAGTTCGTTTTTTTGAATCGAACACTTTAACTATGTTTGTATTTTCTGAAGTTTCTTTATATGAGTCACTACATGCAGCCAAAGTCAGCATTGCAAACAAAATAAGAAATGACTTTACAAGTTTCAATTTATAATCGCTCTGTAAAAGGTAAATAATGATTTTTTACTGAGTAAATTTGCATTCGTAATTCTACGTGATACGAATCATTTTGCGAAGACATGTAACGCCCAAATCAGGTGCGCCGTAGGCGTCACCTGGATTTTTTTGTTAGGTAACGGTTGTGATTAACTCTCTGTGCAACTGCCTATGAAGTCAGTTTTCTCTTTTTTGATAAGCTCTAACTCATCATCTACAAGCCTATAGTATGTCGTGAACAGCCAACTTGGTAGTTGCTTACCATAGAACTCTGATGGGTATGGATTCAGGATGAGAAGGCTACTGTTAGCTTGAAAACAAAAACCTAAACTTGCTGGCTCTGGAGTTATAACCTTACCGGTTTTTACATTTACAACCATGATGCCTTGGCACATTGAGCCACAGCCATAGGGCTGAAGAATATAGTTACCCGCAAAATTGGCTTTTTTTCCTATTAGAGTATCGAGCTTACTTCTTAAGCTTAAAGCTTTCTCATTGCTTATAAAATCAATATCAATAAGTTCTTCAGCATCTAATTCACTTACTCTGTATCCATCAAAAGAAAGAATTTCAGAAGCTGCTCTTAGTGAAGTCACTGCTATGAATAATAAAAGTAGAACTCTCAGTTTTATTACTTCCATGATAAGTAGAGATTTGATGAAGTTACCTAACAGCTGCTTATACGACTTCAGTTCGCATAAGATACTATATATTTATTATACGAACACTTTCTATTCCCTGTCCTGCAAGGCCTTCAAGGTGCTCTCGACTAAACCTGTATTATCACAGGGTTCGTATTTCGTTATTTGTATATTTTTCGCTTAAGTAAAGAGGTATCTCCTCACTTAGCTTTTTTTCTGATTTTTCATAGTGTTACATAATCCTTGAAAATCTGCTTATACGAACTACTTTTACTGTATTAATATACAGTAGTTAACCCAATGAGACTTCAAGAAAAATTCCAGATCGTTATCCGCAGTGCAAATTACTCTCTGGCCACAGAGCGTTCATATTGGGGCTGGATAAAAAAATTCATTCAGTTTCACAGCATGAAGCACGGCTATGTTCCCGTCAATAGTTGGGAGCACTAAAGTCCTATAAAAACTTTATTTTCCTGCTCCACATATGGCTATTCATGAGATAGGAAGGTATCCCAGAACAAATCGCTGTTCTTTGGGCAATAAACAAATGCAATATACAAGATTTAGTCATATCTCTACTTTATAAGGCACGTCTGTAGCCCTGTAAACATAGGGAGTAAGCAATACAACTATTGGCGGGAACATAGCCATGAAGCACCCAGATGCTCTGACAGGAGAGGATGTCGCAAGCTTTCTGACTTATCTAGTGATGAAAAGGCATGTTGCTGTCAGCACTCAACAACAAGCACTCAGTGCCCTTGTCTTTTTATATAAGCATGTACTTGGACATGAAAATGTCACTATCAGTGACTGGCTCAATGCCAGACGTCCAAAAAAGTTACCCGTCGTATTATCCATTGACGAGACTCACTCCATCATGGCTCATCTGACTGGCACTTCATTGCTCGTTGCTCAGTTAATTTATGGGGCTGGCTTACGGATTAAAGAAGCTGTTCGTTTGCGAGTAAAAGATGTCGATTTTGGTCGTAAAGAAATTACTGTTCGCCACGGCAAGGGTGGAAAAGACAGGATGACTCTTTTACCTAATGTTGCTGTGGCAGGACTTAAACAGCACATAGAGCAATCTCGTCTACTGCATGAAAAGGCTCTGTCTGAAGGTGTCACTTTCGTTCATCTTCCCAATGCTCTCGCCTAAATTTAAGGGTGTCCTTTTTATTTTCTTGCAGCTGAAGCAGACTTTCTTCTGGTGCGAGCATTCCGAGTTGCTGCACTGGAACACTGCATAGCCCCGCACCGTCAGTCCGCAGCTCAGCATGTTGAGAACATTATCCACGATAGCCGGGCGTAACCGGTGTTTGTACTTCTCGAAGAAGCTCCACCATGCGCCCTCCTTGCGGAACAGTTCCTTGAGACGGGTTGGGAGTCTAATCACTATTTACCTGCTGTGAACTTGTAACAGGCAGAGATGGGTCGCTCAGGTCTACATCATCATGCGTTCACTTTCTATGTTTTCTTTTGTGATTCGCCAGCGCTTTTTTGCTGGGCAGCTTCTCGCCACACTCGGCGCAGGTTTGCTCCCCGCTGTGCTTGCTCCAGTTGTGAGTATCCAGCGCTTTTTTGCTGGGCAGCTTCTCACCACACTCGGCGCAGGTTTGCTCCCCGCTGTGCTTGCTCCGGTTGTGATCCGTCAGCGCTTTTTTGCTGGGCAGCTTCTCGCCACACTCGGCGCAGGTTTGCTCCCCGCTGTGCTTGCACCGGTTGTGTTCCGCCAGCGCTTGTTTGCTGGGCAGCTTCTCGCCACACTCGGCGCAGGTTTGCTCCCCGCTGTGCTTGCTCCGGTTGTGATGCGCCAGCGTTTTTTTGCTGGGCAGCTTCTCGCCACACTCGGCGCAGGTTTGCTCCCCGCTGTGCTTGCACCGGTTGTGAGTATCCAGCGCTTGTTTGCTGGGCAGCTTCTCGCCACACTCGGCGCAGGTTTGCTCCCCGCTGTGCTTGCACCGGTTGTGATTCGCCAGCGCTTTTTTGCTGGGCAGCTTCTCGCCACACTCGGCGCAGGTTTGCTCCCCGCTGTGAAAGCTGCTCTTGTGTGTAGATAATGAGGCCAGGGATGCATATGAGCGATTACAATTCAGATACGGACATGGGTGTTTTTTGGGGTTATGACGCCTTTGTTTTTTCACTGGAGGTGAATTAATTGATTGGCAGGTTGTGCTATCAGCTTCTACGGTTACAGCTATTTCCTTGTGAACTGGTGTGTCTTCGTCAGAAGCAGGTTCGATCTTAATTTTTTTTAGCATTAAAGCGGAGTATAAGTTATTGACTTCCGTAGAGACTGGAAACGGGTCAGTGGATTGGCCTGTGATTTCGACACTTGAGTCTGTGTCAGCTTCATCTTTAAACTCGCAATCGCTGTTTTCAACAGAGGAAGAGCCGTCTTCATCTGAGCCGTCTTCATCTGAGCCGTCTTCATCTGAGCCGTCTTCATCTGAGCCGTCTTCAGTAACTGTCTGGCTGCGAGACTGAGCTTCACCGTTGGCATCAGGAAAAAAGCAATAGCGAGAGTCTGGCTCTAACAGGATGCTGTTATCGTACTGAATCGCTGCCATGTCGCTGTCGTCCGTATCAGGTTCCGGTTCCCTGAGCCACCACCATTCTAAGGTCTCAACATCTTCTTCAATATCCTCCTCTTCCTGTGCGGCTGGCCCTTTTTCGTAACCTTTGTCGTAACCTTTGTCGTAACTATGGAGTGAAAAAGTCCGATCCCGTTGTTTGGGTGCTCCAGTGATTTTACGGTGTCGTTCAGCGCCCTGCTGTATCTCATTGGCGATGGCTTCAAGTGACGGGGCAAGCTTCGGAAAAACGTTTTGGCTCGGAAAAAAAGGGTCTGTAGCGGTTGTCGGGAAAAGGTGATATGCGACCTGTGAAATGCCGAGAGGGTGAAGGCCTATCTTCAAGGGTTCCCCACTCAGAAACCTTAACCGGGTTGGAAAATCATTTCCGTAACACACCTGCTTACCTGAGATTTTAGTGAATAGGCATTGTGTGTCAGAGGCGGGTATAACATTGGCTCCTTTGAAGAATACGGCTTCAGTGGATGTGACTTCTATAAAAGGCTGTTGATAGGCAATGAGCGCTTTACTCGCAGCCAGAACCAACAGGCTAAAATAGTCTTCCAGTGCGTAAGATGTGTCACAGTGAACGCTCAGGAAGGTAATCGCAAGCAGTATGAGTTTCTTGATAGTTCGCAAGATTTGAGTCTCCAATATGAGTTCTTGTTCTTGGCTCTACCTCAGATTGTGTGGGTAAATTTCAGCGATTCACCCCTCTTGGATAAAGATCAAGGCCACCACAATGAAAGTAAATTGCAGTTTTGAACCTTTCTCTGTTTCTGTAGCCGTAGGCTCGACCCTTGAGTCGCTGTATCTTTCCATTCATGCCTTCTGCACGGCCATTGTCGGCTTTCAGAACTATTGCGTTAATAATTCCCCACAGGTGTTCTTTGATCATCTTGGCCACTTTACGAACAGGTTCAAGCCGACACCTCAGTGCCCAGCTCAGCCACCGTTTCCATGCCTTGATAGCCCAAGCTCGTGATGTGTAATTCCACAGTGTCATCGCCATCTCTTTGATGGCCCAGGCTCGTGCTGTTTTCAGCTTTGAATCACGCAACGGCTCGAACGCTTCCCACTTTTCATCGCTCATATTTTCAGGATTTGTTAGCCAGTCAAACCGGGTACCTTTGAGTAAGTCTGACCCTGTAGACATAAGCGCTTTGTGCTCTTCTATGCGAACTTTATTGACCGCATTGCCTAAGTACTGGGCAACATGGAACTTGTCAAATGCTATTCGCTCCCTGGCTTCTGGCACATGCAATGTGGCTGCCTTGATAAAGGGCTTCCACATATCCATGGTAACGCATTCAATACCGGCTTTCTGGTCTGGCGTCAGGGTCTCAAAGTACTCATTGAGGCTGTCAGCTTTATGGTTGTCGGCCAAATGTAAAACAATGCCTTTTTCATGATCTGTAACCACAGTGACGTACTCACGCCTCTTCTGGAATGAGGTTTCGTCAACGGCTAACCGTTTGGGATTGTCGTGTACTCTGCGTGCCAGACCTCTCGCTACTGCACGCTGTTGGATACCGTCGATGGCATTCCAGCTAAGCTTCATTTGTTGGGCAACTGCACTGGTTGTTGCCTCTTTCAGCCAGTCAATAACAAGTGCTTCAAACAAGGCCGTAGAACCAGAGTTCGGTTCAGCCCATGGAACCTGTATTGTTTTTACACCGTGATCGGAACATTGTGTACGCGGAACATCAGCAATAAGGATGGTTTGAAACTGGCAGGTATCCAGATGCCGCCACTTCTTCTGACGTCGATCGTAACCCGGAGAGGGTTTATCACAAACACTGCATTTAGAAGGCTTTTTGCCATCATGTTCGAGAAAGATTTCGACTTTTCCTTCAGTAATGGAGAGTTCCACGTGAGCGACATGCCACGGAGTTTCAACGCCAAGTATTTTAGAGTAGAGTTCTTTATCGCGCATGTCGGCATCCTTGCCTTGAAGTGTTCAATATAGATTAAATCACCCACTAAAATTAGGGAAGAGCCAAGATAATGACCTAGTCTTATATTGAATTGCAATAACTAGTCCTAAAGCAATTATTTGAACTGACGGATGCAGAAATAGTAATTGAGAAATAATGATAAAACCAACTAATAACCAAGTAACCAAAATATATGGTTTATAGATACTCGCAGTTAACTTATCCATGTGATTAAAACTCCTTAAGTATATAACGGCTGCTTATACGAATGGGTTTCGCATAAGAAGCTGTCTGTGTCTTATACGAAAATCTCTTTATGCCTTGTATCACAAGGGTTTCACAAAATCTAACTGACAAAATTAATTATCAGGCTTTTCGCCTTTGCTGTTTTGTATATTTTTCGCATAAGCAAAGCTGATCTTTTAAAACACCATTTATCTTTTATTTTTCAATGAGTTAGCGTTAAGCCTGAAATGGTGCATAGACGAACTACTTTTACGTTACCATAATCCCACTAACTCGTATTTGGACGATGGTAACGTCACTTGCAGGGTGTAAGATGGTAGCGGTAGTGCTTCTTAATATGCACCGAAGAGTTTTGAACAGAGTGAATTCTTCATAATTTGGCTGTTCACAGGTCGGGTGCATCTGCACTAGCTGTTCACTCATGCAGCCATGCTATTGAGAACCATTGGGAGTTAAATAACAGGAATGTCTCTATGAATTCTGTACAGGCACGCTACCGCCCGGAGAATTGGGTACAAAATGTACACCTCAGTATGATTCTCTGTTGCTGGTTTTATTTTTTAAAATAATATTGCCTTTTAATTTTGTGGAATAAAAGTACTTGTGGGCTTCGGAGAGAAAATCTTTTCAGTTTTGTGATATTCATAGCATTTTTTTGTTTTTATGGTTTTTCAACTTTGCTCTGTTCGGCAACTCAGCAGGGCTGGTGTTCTGTGAGTGTTCTGTGAGAGTTCTGTGTTGTTGCATTTTTATGAAATTTTCCAAGACCCATTTCACATCGCATTTATTGATATACCACTGACGTTTTATTTGTCGGAAGAATCTGTTTTTTCCGTAGCATATCACGACATTTTTTATCGGACAGTCGACCGTTTTTCGGACAAAACCGGACACTCTGTTGTGTCCGATCGGACACACCGCTTTCCTGAAATTTTATTTTTCGCTTTTAATACAATAGCTTAACAAATAGTTTATTTTGGCACCGATTCTGCTTTATGTAATTCATTCAAAATTAAAGCGGCGTATAGCATGATTCAGGACACTCAGGGACAGGACGAAGTTGTTGAAGAGAAGATTTCCAGACCCTATAGAAAACTTCTTGTCGCAGCACTGGTTATTGGTGGTTCAGGTTGGCTGACATTTCCCGGAATCAGCCAATTGTCTTCAGGAATTCGTTCTTTTCAGCAGGAAAAGATAACCACCAGCACTGTGTTACGGGGAGAATTGATCCGTGATGTGGCTATTTCGGGCAAACTGGTTGCAGCCAATGCACCTAAGGTATATAGCACCGAGCCCGGACAAATTTCATTATTAGTTAAAGCCGGCGATACGGTTGAAGCCAATGATATTCTTGCCCGTATTAAAAGCCCGGAACTGGACGCTGATATTAAGCAGGAAAATTCCCGACTTGAGAAATTGAAAATTGAAGCCAGCAGAGGTGAGCTGACAGACAGTGAGTCATTACTTGACCTGGAGAGCACTCTGGATACCGCCAGGTTAAAACTGAATGCTGAAAAAAGGGAGTCAAAGCGAACAAAAACTGCTTACAAAAAACAGGTCGTCAGTGAATATGATTTCGTAAAAAGAAAAGACGCCCTACTGGAAGCAGAGCTTCTTTATCTGCACGCATCAAAGCGGGTTGAACTGGCAAAGAAACGATTGAGTTTTGAAAATAAAAATCGCGCTTTTGCAGTACAGAGACAACAGTATATTGTTCAGGAACTGGAAAGGCGCTTACAGAATCTTAATATCAAAGCCCCGGTAGATGGCATTGTTGGTAATCTGCTGGTCAGCCAGAAAGAACTGGTTGCAGACGCCAAAGCCCTATTAACCGTTGTTGATCTATCCCGTTATGAAGCTGAGCTGAATGTTCCGGAATTCTACGCCGATGATCTGGGTATTGGCCTGCAGGTTAGACTCAACCTGTCGGGTAAACATTTCGAAGGTACAGTGAGCTCAATTTCACCCGAAGTAAATAACAGCCAGATTCGTATTCGGGTTTCTATACCCACCAGTGGTGAAATTAATTTACGCCAGAATCAGAGAGTTAATGCCCGAATCGAGTTCGAGAAAAAGACCAATGTATTAATGGTGAAAAAAGGCGCATTTATCAAAGATACCGCCGGTAAAAATGCATTCATCATCGATGGTGAGTATGCAGAACTTCGTCCTATCCGTCTGGGTTCTACCAGCGTGGAATTTGTTGAACTTTTATCCGGCATTAAAGAAGGCGACCAGTTAATTATATCGTCCTACGACGATTTTAACGGTGAAAACAAGATCAAACTGACCAATTAATAACAATCAGAAAAAGGAATACACCATGCTTAAAATGAATAATGTCAGCCGTATTTATCGTAGCGAAACCATACAAACCTATGCGTTGCGTGATTTCCAACTGGAGGTCAGTGCCGGTGAGTTTGTCGCCGTAACAGGCCCATCAGGTTCCGGTAAATCGACCTTCCTGAATATTGCCGGACTACTGGATCCTTTTGACAAAGGCTCGTACATTCTCGATGGAACCGATGTCAGTGGTTTGTCCGATGATAAGTTATCAAGAATACGAAACGAAAAAATAGGTTTTATTTTTCAGAATTACAATCTGATTCCCGATTTCAGCTTGTTCGATAACGTGGACATGCCCCTGCGCTACCGTGGTTTCAATCGTAAAGAACGCAAACAACGTATAGAAAATGCCCTTGAACAGGTGGGGCTTGCCAGTCGGAAGGATTATCTGCCCAGCCAGCTGTCGGGTGGTCAGCAACAGCGGGTTGCCATTGCCCGGGCTCTGGCCGGTGAACCGAAGATTCTGCTGGCCGATGAACCCACAGGTAATCTCGATTCTCTTATGGCACGACAGGTCATGGATATTCTTTACGATCTGAACCGTCAGGGCAGCACCATCATTATGGTAACTCACGACCCGGATCAGGCCAGAGCGGTTAAGCGTAATATTCAGATTATTGATGGCCAGATTACTGATCATCAAATCTATGCACCTGTGAATCACAGCCCAACCCAAATAGAAGTGTCCGAAGCAATTGCCTAAGACAAGGAGGTCTTAATGTTTGGTTATTATTTAAAGCTGAGTTTACGAAATATACGGCACAATGCTTTTTTCTTCTGTCTGATGATTATCACTCTGGCGGTGGGTATCGGGTTATTAATGGCCAATCTGGCCATTCTTAAATCCATGGCCAGTGATCCCATCCCTGAGAAGAGCGATCGGGTTTACAGCGTTAATATGAATACCTGGCCCCATGGACGAACTAATCCATGGCATATTCATCGTTATGAAGACGTCATGCATTTGCTGCAGTCAGATATTCCTGCCTATAGCACCACCCATTATCGAAGCCGCGTGTTTGCACGGGCGATGGATTCAGATGAAATCCGTCGCCAGCTGGCAATGGTGAGAGCCACAACGCCTGATTTTTTTGATATTACCAATGCACCCTTTGCCTATGGCGGTAGCTGGCAAGACGAGCGTGCTCAACAACTGGTCATCGGTCATGAGCTGAATCAGAAACTGTTTGGCGGTGGTAACAATCTTGGTCAGTCTGTAGATATTGAAGGCAAGAGCTTTCAGGTGGTTGGCATACTGAAACCCTGGAAGTTAAGGCCGCTGTTCTACCATGCCACCGAAGGATCACCCTTTGCTAAAACAGACGATATCTTTGCACCACTGGAAACAGCTTTAGATCATGAATGGGGCAACACGGCCAGAATGTCCTCATCCGGATCAATAACATCACCTTCAGATACCCGTTATAAGGATGCTTTCTTTCTTCAGTATTTTGTTCAGCTGGACACACCGGAACAGAAAGCTGATTTTATACAATTCATAGACAACTACAGTCAGGGCTTGAAAGACGCCGGAAGAATGGGAGATGTTGATGTTAATAATAAACTCTACAACGTGAGCGAGTGGCTGGAGTACAACGAGGTAGTAGATCAGCGTCTGGTGGCTTTTGCCCTGGCCACCCTGTTGTTTTTGCTGGTTTGCATATTCAATAGCAGTAGTTTGCTGCTGTCCAGATATCATGCCGGTCGCTCTGAAACCGGTTTGCGTCGCGCCGTTGGTGCAAGAAAGCTGGATATTTTCTACCAGGGAAGTCTGGAAAGCATTCTGGTCGGACTACTCTGCGCCCTGCTCTCTCTGGCGCTGGGTTGGGTTCTTCTGAAACTGTCCCTGAGTTTCTTTCCCTATCTTGTGGTCATTGCCGAAATGGACGCCGGACTGATGATTATGGGTGTCGCACTGGCGGTATTCACCACCTTTATCAGCTCTCTGTACCCATTGATCAGGGCAGCCACCATTAATTTGTCTGCCGATCTTCATTAAGGGCCAGAACCATGAATATAAAAGCCTTGAATATAAAAGCCATGATCAAAACCCTGCTGCTGAGAAAGTTCACCACCGGACTTCTACTGTTGCAGCTGTCCATTACGCTTGGGCTGGTCGTTAACACCGTTCTGATGAGTATGGAAACCCGTGAAAAGCTCAATGAGCCCATGGATTTTGACTACAAAAATCTGATAGCCGTTCGATTGTTGCCCACCTCTGGTGAATTTCGTGATGTGCCCTTTTATCTCGAAACACTCAAAGAGGACATTCGTCGTTTGAGTGCTATTGATGGTGTGATCAGCGCGGCCCACTACAATCAGTTACCCATACAGAATGGTGGCTGGAACAGCAGTGTGAAGGATGCCGAATTGCCCGAAGACGCGATTCTGGCCGATGACCTCAGCTATGTACCCAACTTTCTTTCCAGCGAGATCGGATTGGATAACCTGGGTCTGGAGATTATTGAGGGTCGTAACCTCACTAAAGCAGATGACCTCACCGATCTGTTTTACAGCCCGGGTATAACGGATGAAGAAAGGAGTGAACTCGTCGAGAATATTGTTATCACTGAATCCCTGGCCAAAGCAGTGTTTCCTGATAAACCGGCCCTGGGCAAAATGACCAATATTGGTCTTGTTGTGGGCGTGGCCCGGGATTTTCTGGTTAACCCTAAATGGAACCCTGACAGATCCCGATATTTTGCCACCTTTTCCAATTTTACTTTTTCCCGGGCTGATAATCCGCAGCATTATATGATCAGGGTAGAACCGGGTAAGCTAAAAGAAGTTCTGGATCAGGTTGAGGCGACCATTCTCGATGTAAATTCGGAACGGTTTTTTATCGAGTTGTACAGCCTTGAAGAACGTCTTAGACAATTTTACAGTGAAGAAACCGGTTTGAGCCATCTGTTTACTACTTTGAGTATTCTGATGCTGCTGGTCACTGTAATCAGCAGCTTTGCCCATGCCCATTTTCATGTTAGTCAGCAGCGCAAGTTTATCGGTATTCGCCGGGCTCTCGGGGCTCGCAGAAAGGATATTATGCTGTACATCTTTACCGAGAACTGGCTGATCACCACCATCGCCTGCCTTCTGGGTATTGGCAGTACTGTAGGCATTAATATGCTACTGGGGCAGTCCATTGATATCAGCAAACCTGATGTCAGCTTGTATTTACTGACCGTTGTCGTTATTTTTGTCTCTGGCTCCCTGGCCACCTGGTTACCTGCTTACAAAACAACCAGAATAGCACCGGTGATTGCCACTCGAACCATATAAAAAAATAAATGCGTCATTACTCCAGGGTATTGACGCAAATCTTTGAGGAACAGGATGAGACGGATTCTCGTAGTGGATGACAACCCCGATATTCTTGACGCGCTTGATCTGCTGTTGAGCCTGCATGATTATCAGGTAAAAACTGTCAGTACGGTAAGAGAAGCCATTCTGGAAGTATCACGGAATAATACCGATCTTATTATTCAGGACATGAATTTTACCGAAGGCACCTATTCCGGCGCTGAAGGTAAAACGCTGTTTTATCAGATTAAATCTATTAACCCTGATTTACCGATTATTCTGATGACCGCATGGAGTCAGCTGACCACTGCCATTGAACTTGTAAAAGCCGGTGCTACGGATTATCTACCCAAACCCTGGGATGATCATAAATTGCTCGAGCTTATCAATCAAAGTCTGAATGAAGCCGGCTCAGTTGATGGACAATCACTGTCTCATCGACAGCAGAAAAATAATACCAACACAACGTCTGCATCACATCGTCAGATAATTTTTGCCAGTGAGGCCATGGCTCATTTACTGCATCTGGCAAAAAAAGTGGCACCATCCGATATCAGCACACTCATCACCGGACCCAACGGTTCCGGCAAAGAAAAGCTGGCCGATTTCATCCACGACCATTCCCATCGGGCTCATCAGCCCTGCATCAAAATCAATATGGGCGCCATTCCCCAGGAATTGATGGAAGCAGAACTCTTTGGTACTGAGAAAGGTGCTTTTACCGGCGCCAACAGTGAGCGAATGGGTCGATTTGAAGCAGCAGACGGCGGTACCTTATTTCTGGACGAAATTGGGAACCTGTCTCTACAGGGGCAGATGAAATTGCTTCGGGTACTTCAAACCGGTGAATTTGAACGACTGGGTTCCAGTAAAACCATTCAGGTGGATGTCCGGGTTATCAGTGCAACCAATAGCCACTTAAAGGAAGAAATTGCCAGAGGAACCTTCAGGGAAGATCTTTACTATCGTCTGAATGTCGTCGAACTGGCTTTACACCCTCTCCAGAAAAGAAAAGACGATATTCTGCCCCTGGCAAAACACTTCATTGGTACACAGTATCAGTTCACAGCTGAAGCTAAAGAGGCATTACTGGCCTATCACTGGCCTGGCAATGTAAGAGAGCTGGAGAACGCCTGCAAACGTGCCTTGATTTTTGCCAGTCACAAGGAAATCTGTACAGAAGACCTGTTCAGCCAGGGCGTTTCACATTCCATATCCTCAATAGCCCCTGATTCAAAAGCCCCGGCTTCAATTCCGGGCAATCATCCAGCTTCAGAGGCTTCATACGAAAAACAGAATTTGAGGAAAATACTGGAAAAACATCATTGGACCATATCCCATGCAGCCAGCGAACTGGGTTTGAGCCGACAGGCTCTCTATCGCCGGATAGAGAAGTATCAACTCACGCCAGAGAATGATTAATATGCCGTTTGCAATGATGATATTAGCCAATGGTATTTTTCTGCTTTTTGTCTATTTTTTTTCTGCGACTCAGCCCTTCTTAACCGTAATCCTCGGTCTTCTCGTTTTCACCCTGATTGGTTTAAATCTTCACCGACAAAACCGACAGAAAAATCTGTATATAAAAACGATGGAGCATGGTCTGTTAAGTTTTAATGACAGTGATTTCTCCATTGGTTTACCTGAAAACTCCGAACCCGCTCTGCAAAAACTGTACGCACTGTTCAATCAAACCTCCGAAAAATTGAGAACTGAGCGCCAGAGGCTCTACCAGCGGGAAATGCTGCTGGATACTGTATTTAATGCTTCTCCGATACAAACCCTGCTGGTGGATCATCGTGACATTGTCGTTTTTGCCAACAATGACGCCGTTCGGGTTCTGTTCAGGGATCAAAAGAAAATTGTCGGAGAGCACTGGAGCAGACTGGTGACATCATTGCCAGAAGCATTACAGGATGCTTTTGAAAACCAGCAGGAAGCCATTATCACATTGCATGATGACAATAGCCCTCAGGCATGGCATTTGTCGGTATCCAGTGTTCGAATCCACCAGGTCAGACATCGTCTTTACCTGCTGAAGTCCATTACCGGGGAGTTATCCAAGCAGGAAATTGCCACCTGGAAAAAAGTAATCAGTGTACTCAGTCACGAGCTGAATAACTCCATAGCGCCAATCAGTTCCATGTGTCACAGCGGCAAACTTCTGGCAAAAAATCTTGATGAACCCAGACTCGACCGGGTGTTCTCATCCATTAGGAACCGTATCAGACATCTGGATGAATTCATCAAAGGTTATGCCAGCCTGACCTGGGTACAGGAACCTCGAAAATCAGTCATTGACTGGAATGATTTATTGCTTCATCTGAAGCAGTTTTATTCTTTCAGACTTATTTCAAAAATCCCCCGACAGCCGTTATCTGCAGATCAGGTACAGTTGGAACAGGTATTGATCAATATTTTGAAAAATGCCCATGAAGCCGATCCAGAGGGAGAAGTGACGCTCTCTATTAATTCACCCAGAGAGGATAAAGTTCACATTGAGATTATTGATCATGGAACAGGTATGTCACCGGAGGTCCTAAAAAACGCCCTGCTGCCTTTTTATTCAACAAAACATTCAGGTACAGGACTGGGACTAGCACTTTGCCGTGAAATCATAGAAGCCCATCAGGGTAAGCTGATCTTCCAAAATATTGAAGAAGGCGGGCTTAGCGTGAGTATTATTCTTCCTGCTAATCGGATAACCAGTGATGGGTCATCCGACCGTTCATAACCATCTTTATTAGACTTACTCTAAAAGCAAAAGCCCAATTAAACGACAGCTCCAAACCTATTATCCAAATAGTTAATAATCTCTCCGGACTCATACAGCCAGACAACGTCACCATTTTCTTCTTCTATTCTCAAACAGGGCACTTTCACTTTGCCACCATTATCCATCAGCGCTTTACGATGCTGAGGATTATTACTGGCATCTCTGCATTCAATATTCAGATTCAATCGATGCATGGCCCGGCGAGTTTTTATACAAAACGGGCATGCGAAAAACTGATAGAGGGAAAGACTGGTCAATGCCTTTTCAACTTCTTTCTGACCCACCTCTGAACGACTCATTTTTCGTGGACGGGTCAGAACATCCCCCAGGGCAATCAGTGATCCAAGACCATTTCGAACCAGTTTAAGCAACATAACAATCACTTCTTCTATATGTATTTGTGTCAGGATTGTACGTTTTATTCGATCTGGCTTCACCTTGCCTGCGAAAATAATTCCTGCAAAAAGATGATTCCCTACTCAGTTGTCAACAAAAAAAAATAATACGAACTAATATTCATGATCTACACTCTTTTGGGCTGCAATAATAGAATCCAGAAAATCTGTTATGCGTCTATCTATCTATCTATCTAACTAAGTGAGTGAATGAGTGATAGGCCGAGTAACGAGCAGCAATTGTTAGCATTTATGGATGAAAATTTAAAAAACTAATCTGACAACACCATCCGTTAAACAAAGGATGCAGGTACTGGTTATGAAATATATTCGTTGTATCTCTTCTCTCTTAATCATGGCTGCCATGATCTGCCTGTTACCCATTATTTCAAATTCGGTCCTGGCACACCCCGCGTTAACTGATCTTGAATTGCACGGAGTGTCAGCAAAAAACCATCTGTTTCAGCGCAACAAGGCAACCAGCTCTGAGGCAGGAAGCCCTGATCAAGTCATTGACTATAAAAACTATCAATGGTGCAAGTTATCTGAGCTGAATCCAGAAAACGGTTATACGGCGGTAGAATTCACGTTTTATGAATCAATCTGCCCGTTGGATTTTTGCCCTCAACCCTACAAAGGTCAGGTAGGGCGATTTAAGTATGGAATAGAAGATCTGCCTGATGAACTGAGCCTGACATTCTCAAGCAGTGAGTCTCTCTGGTGCACCGATGCCAATGTTGGTTGTATCCCTTCAAAAGACCTTCCAGACTTAGAGGTACTCTGCGATACACCTGACGTTGTTCATACGTTAGCGGTTGTTGAGGATACCAGTCTTCTGCCTCAGTTCGGCGTTCTTTCATTGTACGACTTCTTTCCTAACGCCAGTCTTTGTGCATCCAGTTACAAAAATGACGCCATACTGGGTATCACCTGGTCACCTATTGATGATCAGGCTGAAGAGTCCGACGCCAGCACCCAATGTCCCGCCGTTATCACATCTGTGTATAGTGGCTTAAGCATTGATACATTGGGACTTCTTCAACTCTCTCCCCCCGACACCTATTTAATTGCCGAGAACAGAGCTGAAGCACAAACCAGACATCCTAAATGCCTTGCATCTTCTCAATACTGGACTGATGCAGAAGACAATCCCGAGCCTGTTGGGCCAGTGAATTCCAGCGATGTATTTTCATTGTATCCTGTAGATGAAGTTCGCATATGCCAGGCATTTATTGAAGGTACAGGCAGAAAACTGGTGGGAATAGAATTTCCACAACTGCAGTACACTTTCTCAACGGGCAGTTCACAGAGCACTGCTCAAACCCTGCCTGGAGGCTGTCAACTAATCAATGATCTGTCCTCAACTCCAACCTCACAACCCATAGCCAGCAACCCATCAGACAACGGCTATGAAAGAATCGGTCTCTCTACCCATGAGAACTGGCACTCTGCTGATACATTCAATGCCCTTTTCAGCACAGGTTGTATCTCCTACAAAAATGAGATTAAAAGTTACAACATTTGTCGTTTTACCAGAGATGACAACACTGAAATTAAAATATACGGACGCCTTATCGAAGGTGAGAAAGAGTGTGCTGGTATTACACCGCATTTTCCAGAAGGAGAGTTGAACCTGAAGTATACTGTTCAAAAAAGTTCAGAGTTTGAAATTTACACCGGAATTATCAACGAAAGCCACCGTATAGTGCTAACATCGGATGCTCCTGGGAAATCAATGAGTATTCCCATGATATTACTGGGAATAATGGTCAGCGCAAAACTGTAGCTAAACATTTTCCGATAGCCTAAAAAGATAGTCCTGGAACGAAGCCAGCAAAAGACTTCCACGCAAACTATCGGATTCAGTAAAGCTTCATTTATTTACTTTCTGCTCGCCAGGCTGCATCTGCGGCCTGTTTATAGTCTTGCCAGCTTCCTTTTAACCAACGCTGACGCCCTTTCTCCGCATAAAACAGAAACAACTGATCACCAAAAAACTCATACACCTGACCATCGGTATTGATTAGTCCTTCGTGAATAGATAGAGCATTGGCACAAAAACCATTGTAAGTCGGTGCGAATTTTTCAGGTGCATCAGCAAACCGAACAGCACTTTTCTGAGTAGCAAAGTACCAATCAGCTTCTTTCCAGCGAATCACATACTTCTTTCTACCCGGTATAGATTGATGAATCCCTTCAATTTTCTGGTCATGATAGGCCACCGTGTCAGTGCCATCGATTGCTGTATTACTCCAGAATCCTGTACTGACGGGTTCTTTAGCAAACGAAAACGATGCCAGAATCAGGAGAATACTCCCCATTCCCAACAACATTTGTTGCGTTTTGTTCATTATCATCCCCCTTCCATCTGGATTGTCAGCTGCTGGTATGATCTGAAATTATTTTCCATCCAGTCTGTTTTTTCTCAAATAATGTACTCACCAATCCCTCATCCACTGCAGGCTTGCCATCCTTTGTATAATCCAGACGATAGCGGCCAAAAATCAGTGCCTGAGTTTCTGAAAAGGCAGTGATTTTAATAGGTGTAAATGTCAATTTACCCATTAAATCTTTATTGTGATAGCGCTTTTGGTAACCGGCTAATGTTGGCTCATAGCCGTATGTAATCTTATTGGCCCAGGCGAAACGCAATTTCTTGCTGTTCCAGTACCCCTGCATATAAGCTTCAATATCACCATCACTCCAATCTCTTGACTGCTTTTGCCAGACCGCATTCACCTGTTCTTTTACCAGTGCTTCTTGACGAATGGTCAATGCATACACCTGTAAACTGGAGAAGATACAGGCGAAAAACATAAGATATTTCATGATTTTATTCATTAGGACGAATCTCATTTTATTGTTCTTTTTATGGATTTTTTACACAGCAATAAATCAAATATACAGTTAAATAAAAATACAACAAACGTAACATCGTATACTACTCTATTATCTGAGATAGATAACCGAAGGCGTTTATTTTGTGGGTGTCCACAACCAAGCTTGCCAAAATTGAAGGCGTAACATCCCAGACAATAAGGCGAAAGATCGAAAGCGGTCATTACGATAAAATAATGCAAACGAGCGGTGGGCACTACCGCATATTCATCAACCAACAAAGAATGATTTGCTATGCAAGAGCTAGCTCAGGAAAACAGAAAACCAGCATTGATACGCAAAGGCGACTCTTGCTCGAAAGGTATCCTGACGCAGAATTATCAGTGACGTTGCCAGTGCTTTCAACTTTAAACGAAAAGGACTGCAAACCATTCTGGAATCGGCAGTGTGTGGAAATCCAACCCATGTTGTGGTTGCCACAAAAGACCGACTCGCACGATCAGGATTTGAACTCATCAAGTGGCTTATTGAATTATCGGGAGGACACATCGAGGTTCTGGATGACTCGAATGATTCCAGTGAAGCCTTTAATACCTCAGAGCTTATCGGTTTCATTACCTCGTTCTGCAATAGCCACTACGGAAAACGCTCCGCTGAAAGGCGCAAAAATAATAGCGTCAAAAAAGATCAGGTTTTATCCTGAAAATGAATCGGCCTATCGGGATGCACTTGCTCTTTACCTGCGCTCGTACAATCTGGCTGTCGATCGATTCTGTAACGATAAATACAAAGATGAAAATCGCAAATTCATCAACATGCGTCCGTCGATCAAGATCCAGGTTGAACAGGAGCAAAAGAACAGTGGGCGAGCCTACAACTCTCTGATTTCTGACAATGGCACATTGGCGGCGGCGACCACCTTTAAGGCTGTTTGCAGCAAGAACAAAAAACTAAAAGGCGCTAAAGAAGGGTTTGCTGAAATAGGCTTTAAAAGCCGGAAAGGGAGCAGGCATTCGTTCTCTATTGACCGGCTACCGAAGGGGCTGAACCCTTGCGTCAAAGCACTGGGAAACATCCACTTAACTGAAAATGTACCAAGAGAAGCCATTGGCAAATCATGCGTTATAACCTGTGACAAAGGTCGCTGATTTATTCAGGTTCAACAACACATCGAACTTAATACTGAAATCCAAGGTGAAGTGGATTGTGTTGGCATTGATCCCGGACTAAGAACCTTTGCGACCTGCTACAGCGACAAGGATGCCTTGATTGTTGGTGACAACCTTGCCAAAGAAAAGCTGTTTCCATTAATGACGCAAGTAGACACTCTGATTGGCCAAAAACAAAAAATCCTTAATAGGCAAAAAGGCGTGAAGTTCGTTGATATGCCTCAGTGGGCGCAGGATCGCATTGTTTATTTTGGCCGTAAAATCAACCGTCTGAAATGCAAAAAGGATGACATCATTCTGGATTTGCATAATCGTCTGGCATTCGATCTGGTTTCCCGTTATGACGTGATCTTTTTGCCGACGTTTGAAACCAGAGGAATGGTTACAAGGAAGGGCAAAAAAGTTCGCACAATTCGCCGGAATACTTGCCGTCAGATGCTAGATCTCAATCATTACGGCTTTAAATTACGTCTAAAGTGGTACGCCAAAAAGTACGGGAAGCACGTTGTTGATTGCAATGAAGCGTACACATCAAAAACCCGAACGTGGGATGGCACCCTTAATGATCGGCTGGGTTCGACAAAGATCTTAAAAGGTGACGGGTTCACCATTGATCGTGACATCAACGGTGCGAGGAACGTCTTTCTTAAAGGTTTAACAAGGGCAGCTTGAGCCTTAATCATAACAACGAATATTGCGTTCGTTGCGATTTTAATCAAGAGATAACCGTACAGGCTATTCTATACCCAAAAGATTTGGAGTTACTAAGGCAACAAGGGAGTGAAGCTCCGCGAGCTTAAACAAACCAAGTGATCGGGTCGGGCTGACGCACCACCGGGCTGGCGCACCACCGGGCTGGCGCACCACCGGGCTGGCGCACCACCGGGCTGGCGCACCACCGGGCTGGCGCACCAGTGAACGAACGCCGCAACGCAGTAGCAACTTCAAAGGCGACAGGTATATTCAAGTTTTTAACCATCTGATGATTTAGTCCACTCCATAATATAAATACATCACCCTATTATCCTATGGTACAACCCTCTTATACCATTTCCGAATTCTAATTATGCTATTGCGCTGCCTTTTCAGGCTCATAACGCATATTAGAAACCGGCAATGGTATTACTCTTAGTAATAGCAGGAATTGATCTCAAAAAAATAACGAAAATAGCACCTTATAATTACCATGATAATTAGCATGGAATTACCAGTATCAATTTGGGACAGTATTTTTGTTCTATCGTTTTTTGGTATCTGCATCAATATGATTTCAATGGGTGATACCATTGAGATCAGTGAAAGTATCGGCAGTTAGATTCGGTTAGGAAATAAGCCTCTACAAGCAGCCATAGATGGAACTCAACTGGTGGCGCGCGGGGTATTTGCATCATGACTGACTACACTGTGTGTCTTTTCCGGTCTGCTGGTCATGAAAGAAACATTGGTCAGATTCCCGGGGTTATTCCGGTAGTTTTGATCTCAGTTATTTGCGCGTCTCTGATAGAAGCTTTCTTTATCCTGTCGCATCAATGCATCATTGAAAGTATCTGATCTGAACAGGAAGTTCAGATCAGATTCCGGGCCTCTTAGAAACTTAGCATCAATCCGGTTTTTAATAACGGACCTAATTTCACATCCGTATGATTGGGAATTTCCTGCTCGTCTTCATACTCGAATTTCTGGTAGCCAAGCCCCATAAAAACACTGGAAGACATTTTTCTTCCTGCATAGAACTGATAAATCCCTTCCAGACCAACACTCAGATGCTGGGCAGTATTTTTCAAGGGTATTGGCACATAGCCTTTAGCAACCACACTGAAATCACGGGTCAGATTCCATGTCACCTGACCTCCGGCACGAATACCTGATTTTCTATAGGTCCGGTCGGAGAGCAGACTATCTCCTTCCAATCGATAACGAAAATCCATCATAACAAGTCCCAGTCCCGGAGAGAGAACAACACTGTTCTGATGACGTCGTCCCAATTTGAAATGATAGAGATAACTCAGCCTATAGAGATACAGCTTGAGACTGGCATCAACTTTTTCACCCTGAAGAAACCGGTTATTCTGACTGACAAGGTCAGCTTTCAGCGTTGTACTTCCGGAATAACTGATGGGTTCGACACCAAATTCCAAACCGTGATTTCCGTAATTAACCGCCATTTCGATATCAAAGGTCGACAGACGGTCATAACCCAGTTCATCCATGGTCGGACGACCAATCGTTGTGGTTCCAGGCTGACCACCAGCAGGTACCTGAGTATAGCCTTCACTCTTTCCCGTTAACCATGCGCCTTTCAATGAGAAAGACCACTTGTCATTATGGCTTGCAGGGTATTTTCCCGCCGCCCAGACACTGCTGCACATCACACACAAACTCAGTACAAGCAGTTTTATAGCATCCTTGCTGAACATAAAACCTCCTTTCAGACAACTCATAATGACCAGAAGACAGCGTTCTTCACCCTGATCTGATAAAGAACAAGATGAAGTAACCATCTTCTTCTCCTTAACTGCTTCTGTCTGACAGAGATCCTGCCAATATTTGATTAAACCCAGTAGCTGAATCTAATCGAGTGACACAGAATGATCTTTACCCGACTTTAAGGTTTTCGACTTCAGTCAGGATTTTTGAATATAGAAAGTTTTTGAAAATAAAATATCCAGTTTCAGCCTGTGCCTGACACTATTTTTCTCGCTATTTTTCTCGTCCCTTTTTACTGATAAGATCACGTCATTCATTCAGGAGTTTCCATGGAACCCATTACGCCACCTTATTTTTCTGCACCTGTATGGCGACGAATTGCAGCCATTGTGTATGACTCCTTTCTGGTGACAGCACTGCTTTTTCTTGCCGGATTTATTAATTTAGGTCTTCAGGTCGCATTTTACGGCAGCGAAACGTTAAAAGAGATGACCGATAATGGTTATACCCTCGACTCTCCCCTGTTCTATGGCCTTATATTCCTGACCATCTATGGTTTCTTTGGCTTTTTCTGGACGACAAGGGGGCAAACTCTTGGTATGCAGGCATGGAGACTTAAAATCATTGATGCCGAGAGCCATGAATTGATTACGAAGCAGAGAAGCCTGATCCGCTTTCTAATTGCCATTCCGTCAATCGCTCTGGCTGGCGCCGGAATACTCTGGTCTTTAATTGATGGTCATAATCGTAGTTGGCAGGATATGGCATCTGCATCCAGAACGGTCTTGCTGCCTAAGCAGCCATGAGCAAAATCAGGTTCAACCTGAAATGGATAGGCGCTGTATATAAGTCAATTTTGACGATATCTTTTTCAGGCTGACGTCAACACAACTCTGGTTGCATAGCTTGCTATGTGCCCACATTGTGATTGTATGCTCTGCAGGGTATCGGTGGATGAAGAAACGCTCGTCAGGATATAGCAGAACAACGGTCCACTGACCCGCTCTCTTTATAACGGATAACGGATAGCGGATAGCGGATAGCGGATAGCGGATAGCGGATAGCGGATAGCGGATAGCGGATAGCGGATAGCGGATAGCGGATAGCGGATAGCGGATAACCGAATCGCTGGCTCGTTATTACGCAATATCACTAAACTGCACCGTGAAACCCGAAATACGTATTAGTAGTTTTACCTATTAAGGCATACAATTGAATCAGCTCTTTTTGATCCTGTCAGATGCTTTGAACAGATGCTATTTGGATCAGCTAGAGCCGTTAAAACAGAGGTCACTCATCAGAAAACGACCGATCCGCTGTTATAAAATCGGGAAACTGCCATGAACATTCTCATAATCCAGCATGTTATTTCATTGTTGAAAGAGACTATCAGTCAATTCTCCAGACCACGCCATAAACAGCTGACTCTCTGCAGAGCATATTGCCCTGTCAGAAAGCCTCGTGAAACAATAAGAAATCCACAGAAAGATTGAAACAGCCTGGTCAGATTATTAAACAATGCACTGAAAAATCGGTTATCAGGCTGCCCTTCTCAGCAAGCCTGTTCCGACCATCAGACACATGCATATGGGAATAAGTACTGCCAGTACGGGAGGAAAGCCAAAGACCATACTGGAGGGGCCCAGCAGATTTTGAACAATCATGAAAATAACCCCCGTTATCACCCCGGAAAAAATCCTCAGCCCCATACTCACTGATCGCAGCGGCCCGAACACAAAGGAAATACCTACAAGTACAAGAGCAAATATCGACATTGGCTGTAATGCCTTGTTCCAGAAGGCAAGATCGTATTCTCCAGTCTCAAGCCCCTGTTCCTGAAGGTAATCAACATATGTATTTAACCCTGAAATGGACAAACCTTCGGGTTTAACCACCACTACTTTCAATAAGGTTGTCGTTAAACTGGTGTTCCAGGGTTGAATCAGGGCATTCTCGATAACAAATTTCTCACCGTCGAATTTACTGGTTCTGACATTTTCCAATAACCAATGATCGCCTTGAAAGATCCCCCGCTTGGCAAAAGAACTCTCTACCAGTTTCATATTTTCATCAAAAACATAACGACTAACGCCGTACAGTACACCGTTAGGTTCAACGGCGTTAAAATACATAAACTCATTTCCTTCCCTGTGCCAAAACCCATCTCCAGAATAAGAGCCTTCCACAGAGCGGGCGATGGCTTTTCGGGTTTCTGCAATCTGCTCAGAGACAGGTGCCACATACTCACCCAGTAAAACACCTGCCACCATAAGGATAATAGCGGGTTTGATAACAGACCAAACCATTCGCCACAGAGATACACCGGCTGCTCTCATAATAATCAGCTCACTGTTCGCTGCCAGTGAACCCAGCCCGGCGAGGCACCCAACCAGTGCCGACACCGGAATGAATTCATAGATTTTCTTTGGAATGAGCAACCCTGTGTAAATAATGACATCCATGAGTTGATAATTGGCTCTGATGTCATCCAGCTGTCCAAGAAATGAAAAGAGAGCTTCCAGCAAAACCAGAACCAGTAGAACCACGACCATGGCACCCAACACACTTCTGGCAATATAACGATCGAGTTTACGCATTCATCGCTCTCCTTTTTGCCAGCTTCAATTGTACAGGCTCATAAAAATACAGTATCAGGGCTATCATCAGAAAAACGCTGTGCACCCACCAGAGGCCAATGGCTGCAGGGATACGACCGTCATCAACAGCACCTCTGCTGCTAATAAGCAAAGCAAGATAAAAAAGATAGAGCAGAATACCCGGCAACAGTTTGACAAAACGTCCCTGTCTCGGACTGACCTTGGCCAGAGCTACTGCCAGTAAAACCATAATAGGAATCAAAAGAGGCAACGAAATACGCCATTGCAGTTCGGCAATATGCGCTGTGTCGTCAGAAGCCAGCAACACAGATGTAGGTAAAGCCTGCTCTCTGCTTATCTCTTTTTTGGCAGAGCTTTCCTGCATTTGAATGCCGTATGCCTCAAATTTTGTGGCACGTAATTTAAGTTGCCCGGGGGTCAGATCATAGCGATAACCATTTTGCAGTATCAGGTATTTTTGCCCTTCGCCATCCCCTTCCTGCTGATTATCAATTCGCCCGGTCTCAGATAACAGAACAGTCATCTCACCAATATTGTTACTGTCGATGTTCCGGTTGGCGATAAAAACCTGCTCCATTCGCTGCCGGTCATCCGATAACTTTTCGGTATAGGTTGAACGCAGGCCATTGTCGATCATCTGGAATCGGCCGGGCACCAGGGTATCGAATTCTGTCAGGGAGTCCTGATCGGCCAGAATCTGTTCCACCCGCTGAATACCTATGGGGGCAATATAAAGGCTCAGTAGAGCGACAAACATCATCACACCTGCAGCAGGAATCATGGTCATCAATAACAGTTGATTTCTGCTCATGCCACAGGCGCTGAGTACGCTCATCTCACTTTCAACATAGAGCCGCCCATAGGCCAGAATAATGCCCAGAAACAGCCCCAGGGGAATAATCATTACCAGAAACTCAGGCATCCTGTAGCCCATAATGGCAAACAGGTAATCGGCCTTCAGAGAACCTGAGGCAGCCTGGGCCAGATAGTTTACAAAACGCCCGCTCATAATAATGAGCAGCACAACCGATGTTACTGCAAGCATCACCTGCAACATCTGGCGGGTTATATATCGAAAAATGATCAGAGGCATATTATTGCGCCATTAAACGAGTGGTTCAGCACTCTTTCAAAATCAATCAGCCAGAATACCAGGTGGTATTCTCAGCGGTTACGTATTTAAAGTTTCCAACAATCTCTTGTCTTATCGTCCAGGATGAATAGTTACAACAGCATAAAAAGGGTTGCACCCTCTAAATAGAAAGGGTTGCACCCTCTAAATAGAAAGGGTTGCACCCTCTAAATAGAAAGGGTTGCACCCTCTAAATAGAAAGGGTTGCACCCTCTAAATAGAAAGGGTTGCACCCTCTAAATAGAAAGGGTTGCACCCTCTAAATAGAAAGGGTTGCACCCTCCAAATAGAAACGATTGCACCATCCAAAAAAGCAGAGTGACTCCTACTCTCATCATAGATTTTTACAGCATCTAATTTCACATCTTCTAATTTCACATCTTCTAACAAGAAAAAACATACCTGTAAACCAAAACAGTGGTAATCTCTCCGCTGCCATGTGATCTGGTCGAAAAAACCATTACATGACTGCTATATTATCCACTAATCAATACCTCTTGTCCTCCTGGAGCGAGCATGGAATTCGTTGTCAAAAGCGGCGCTGCCGAAAAACAAAAAACAGCCTGTCTGGTGACAGGTGCCAACAAGAAAGCTCAGCCTGCCACTACAGCGGCAATTGATACCGCCAGTGACGGTTTTGTTTCCACCATTCTCAAGCGTGGCGACCTGAAATTCAAACCAGGCCAGACACTGCTACTTCATCATGTTCCTGGTCTGCCGTTTGACCGACTGCTTCTGGCCGCCACCGGTGAGAAAAAGGAAACCCTGAATACCGGCGAGTTCAAAAAGCTGGCGACGGCTATTGTCAGTGATCTGAAAAAAAGTAATGTCAAAGAAGCCATCATCACTGTTGAAGACTTCGACGTTGCAGACAAAGATCTGCACTGGGTTGTTCGTCAACTGGTAGAAAGTGTCGAGTACAGTTTTTACACGTTTGATCAGTTTAAAGCCAGCGATGAGAAAAAAGATCCTGAGCTGAAGAAAATTACTCTTCTGGTTGACCGTAAATCCACAGAGTCCGTTAAAACAGCCATTGCCGAAGGTCAGGCTATTGCCCAGGGTCGTAACATCGCCAGAAACCTGGGTGACCTGCCTGGTAATATCTGTCATCCGACCTATCTGGCTGACGAAGCCAAAACCCTGGCCAGAAAACACACGAAACTCACCACCAAAATTCTGGGTGAGAAGCAGATGTTTGATCTTGGCATGCATTCCATGCTGTCTGTCAGCGAAGGGTCAGACCAGGAAGCCAAACTGATCTGCATGGAATTCAAGAATGGCAAGAAAGGCGCCAAGCCCATCGTTCTGCTGGGTAAAGGTATTACCTTTGACAGTGGTGGTATTTCATTGAAGCCCGGCGCTGGCATGGATGAAATGAAATACGATATGTGCGGTGCAGCCAGTATATTTGGTGTGATGAATGCCATTATCGAATTGGACCTGCCATTGAATGTTGTCGGCATGGTTGCCGCCGCAGAGAATATGCCAAGCGGTCGCGCCACACGTCCTGGTGACATCGTTAAATCCATGTCCGGCAAGACCATTGAAATCCTGAATACCGATGCGGAAGGCCGTCTGGTTCTCTGTGATGCACTCACCTATGCCGAACGCTACAAACCTGAGCTCGTGGTTGATGTTGCCACACTCACCGGTGCAGTCATTGTTGCTCTGGGTCATCACATCACAGGGCTGATCAGTAATAATGATGATCTGGCTGGAGACCTTCTGTCTGCAGCAGAATCAGCAGAAGACAAAGCCTGGCAGCTGCCTATGGGTGAAGAGTACACCAAACAGCTGGAAACCAACTTTGCCGATCTGGCCAACCTCGGTGGTCGTGGCGCTGGTACGATCACAGCGGGCTGCTTCCTGGCTGAATTCACCAAAGAATACCCTTGGGCTCATTTGGATATCGCTGGTACTGCCTGGTTATCCGGCGCCAATAAAGGTGCTTCTGGACGCCCGGTTCCCCTGCTAGTTCAATTCCTGCTGAACAAGCTGCAGTAGCCTTTATTTTTGTGCTGTATTTTTAAACTGTATTGCCAGAAGCCGCAAAGGCTTCTGGCTTAACTTTCACACCTTCGCTTACAATAGTGTCCATGACACAAGTTACTTTTTATTTACTGGACCAGAATGGTCAGGATGCTGAACATTTTACCTGCCGACTGGTTGATAAGGCCTGGCGGGCAGGCATTCCCCTTCATATCCATACGAGTCATCAACAACAATCACAATTGATGGATCGCTTGCTCTGGGATTGGCGTGAAGACAGCTTCCTGCCCCATGGCATTCTGGATGGCAGCGAAAAACCAGACCAATTCCCCATTACCATCAGTCACAAGGCTCCCTCAGTGCCAGTAAAACGATTGATGATCAACCTCAATCCTGATGTACCTGATTTTTTCGATTCATTTATCAGAGTCTGTGAAATCGTTGTACAGAATCCGGATTTGAAAGAGGTAGCCCGCGGTAAATTCCGGGCCTATAAAAAAGCAGGCATCACTCCGGAAACCCATAACATGGCGGCCGATGGATGATTGATATAAAACCTGACACAGACACCCCTACAGAAAAGACTGACAGGCTGATGAAAGAGCTTGAGCTCTTGCGACGACTGCTCTGGGAATCGGATGAATGCGAAGCCTCTATCCCTATCCTCATGGACATAGCCAATTCTGTTGAGACAGAAAAAATAGCGTCAGAATCATCAGTTACTGTTGTTTCACCGGCTCATGAAAACCCTGAATCCTATACTGCCACTGTTTTGTTACCAGATTCACCCTCCGGAGATCAATTCAGCGAACTACTTCGAAAAAGGGCAAAACCCCTGATCGAGAATATTGTCGAACAGGAGTTAATGATAATCAGGGAGCGACTGACCTCTGAGTTTCAGCAAATTCTTGAACACTGGCTTACGGAACAAACTCCGAATGAAAATCCGGAAGAAAAATAATACCCCGCCTCATATGCCCACGACAGACTCAGCGTGTATAATGATCCGCTTTCTCCCTGTTTAACCTGCAAGAATCCCGAAGTTATGGAAAAAACGTTCAACCCCCAAGCCATCGAGCGCTCCCGCTACCAGATCTGGGAGGAGAAGGGATACTTTACTCCGTCCGGTGAAGGCAACCCATACACCATTATGATTCCGCCGCCCAATGTCACGGGCAGCCTTCATATGGGCCATGCATTTCAGGACTCCATCATGGATGCCCTGATTCGCTACCAGCGTATGAAAGGCAGTAACACACTCTGGCAAGTGGGTACTGACCACGCCGGTATAGCTACACAGATGGTGGTTGAGCGTAAGGTTCTGGCAGAAGAAGGTAAAACCCGCCATGACTATGGCCGTGAAGCCTTTACCGACAAAATCTGGGAATGGAAAGAAGAATCTGGCGGTAATATTACCCGCCAGTTACGCAGACTCGGCGCGTCTGTTGACTGGAATAACGAACGTTTCACCATGGATGACGGTTTTTATTCTGCCGTTCAGGAAGTGTTTGTTCGTCTTTATGAAGACGAACTTCTCTACCGTGGCAAGCGTCTGGTCAACTGGGATCCGAAAATGCTCACCGCTATTTCCGATCTTGAAGTTGAAAACCGGGATCTGAAAGGACACATGTGGCATCTGCGTTATCCTCTGGCTGACGGAGAAAAAACAGCCGAGGGTAAAGATTATATAGTGGTAGCCACCACACGTCCTGAAACCATGCTCGGTGATACTGGCGTAGCCGTCAACCCTGAAGATGATCGCTACAAAGCACTGATTGGTAAGGATATCATCCTGCCATTAGTAAATCGTCGCATACCCATTGTGGGTGACGATCACGCAGACATGGAAAAAGGCACCGGTTGTGTAAAAATTACGCCAGCTCACGATTTTAACGATAACGAAGTGGGCAAACGCTGTCAGCTTCCCATGATCAACATGATGTCCCTCGAAGGCAACATTCTGGATCAGGCCGAAGCATACAACACCGACGGCACGTCAAACGATACTATCAACACGGACATTCCTGCCAGCTATCATGGCATGGAACGTTTTGCGGCCAGAAAGCAGATTGTAGCGGACATGGATTCTGCCGGACTGCTGGAAAAGATTGATGATCATGACTTGACGGTTCCCTATGGCGACCGTTCTGGTGTTGTTATTGAGCCGTTGCTAACCGATCAATGGTTTGTGCGTGCTGCCCCTCTGGCGAAACCTGCCCTGGAAGCGGTTGAAGATGGACGCATCCAGTTCGTTCCCAAACAATATGAAAACATGTATTACGCCTGGATGCGTGATGTTCAGGACTGGTGCGTTTCCCGTCAGCTCTGGTGGGGACATCGTATTCCTGCCTGGTATGATGCCGATGGCAAAGTTTATGTAGGCCGTAACGAAGCAGAAGTTCGTGACAAATATAATATTCCTTCACCAGTAAAACTGAAACAGGACGACGATGTTCTCGACACCTGGTTCTCTTCTGCTCTGTGGACTTTCGGCACCCTGGGCTGGCCTGAACAAACTGAACGTTTGAAGACATTTCACTCCACCGACGTATTGGTGACCGGCTTCGACATTATTTTCTTCTGGGTGGCCCGGATGATTATGATGTCCATGCACTTTATGAAAGATGAAGACGGTAAGCCTCAGATACCTTTCAAGCATATCTACATGACCGGACTGATTCGTGACGAAAGTGGCGAAAAAATGTCAAAAACCAAAGGGAATGTACTGGACCCTCTGGATATGATTGACGGTATTGATCTTGAATCCCTGGTGGAAAAGCGTACCGGCAATATGATGCAGCCCCAACTGGCTGCAAAAATTGAAAAGCGTACCCGTAAAGCCTTTCCGGAAGGCATCTCGGCGCACGGCACCGACGCTCTGCGTTACACTCTGTATTCACTGGCCTCTACCGGTCGTGATATCAACTGGGATATGAACCGGCTGGAAGGTTACAGGAATTTCTGTAACAAAATCTGGAACGCAGCCAACTACGTTAAAATGAACACCGAAAATCAGGATTGCGGTGTTAACGGAGAACCGGTAGATCTGACCCTGGCTGATCGCTGGATTATTTCCCGCCTCCAACGGGTCGAAGCCCAGATTGAAAAGAATCTGTCAGATTTCCGCCTGGATCACGCCTCTCAAAATCTCTACGATTTTATATGGAATGAATATTGTGCCTGGTATCTGGAACTGTCTAAGCCGGTTCTCTGGGATGAGAATGCGCCTGCCGCACAAAAACGGGGTACCCGTCGTACATTAATCCGTGTTCTGGAAGCCATTATGCGACTGGCTCACCCTTTCATGCCCTACATTACAGAAGAAATCTGGCAGAACATAAAAACTGATGCCGGCATTGAAGGCGACACGATTATGCTGCAAAGCTACCCGGTAGCTGACAACAGCATGATAGATGAAAGAGCCGAACAGGATATAGAATGGCTGAAAGGCTTTATCACCGGCATTCGAAATATACGCGCCGAATTGAACATAGGCCCAAGCAAGCCGCTGAATGTGCTTCTGCGTAACACACACTCTGACGACATTGCTCGTCTTGATCAGAACAGCACATTTCTGAAGTCTCTGGCAAAGCTGGATGACATCAAGCTTCTGGCTGATGGTGAAGAAGCACCCATGGCAACCACTCAACTGGTTGGTTCCATGGAAGTACTTGTCCCCATGGCTGGCCTCATCGATAAAGACAAGGAGATTGCCCGTCTTAATAAAGAGATCGAGAAGCTGGTGAAGGAAGTCAACCGTTTTGAAGGCAAATTGAATAACGAAAAATTTGTCAGCAAAGCACCTGCTGCCGTTATCGAGAAAGAAAAGGCCAAGCTGGAAGATGCCAGATCGGCAAAAACCAGACTGGAAGAACAGATGGACGCTATTAAGGCTTTGTAATAGCTGTTTTCAATTTTAATAGTTGCTTTCCATTTAGGATAAAAAAAACCGCATATTTATGCGGTTTTTTTATCCTGAGCCTTTACCTGCTTAAGAGACTGTAGATTTAACTGTGTCTCTGCCTCAGTTAAACATAATCAATTAGCCGGCCTTCAAATTCGATCATGAATCGATTCAGGGCCGGTTTCCAATTTCTAATGGGCATTGTCCACTTCTTGGATGCCTCCATAACTGCAAGATAGACTACTTTCTTGGCAGAGTCATCTGTCGGAAAGACCTTCCGCTTGTTGGTTGCCTTACGTACCACGCTGTTCAGGGACTCTATGGCATTGGTCGTATAAATCGCCTTCCGGATTTCCATTGGATAGTTGAATAACGTGTTCAGGTGATGCCAATGATTATTCCAGGAGCGGCTGATTTGTGGGTATTTGGCGTCCCAGAATCCCCCAAACTGCAACAGGGCTTGCAGTGCTTCTTCTTCAGTCACGGATTGGTAAATGGCTTTCAGACCAGCAGCCACAGCCTTGTAGTCCTTGTAAGGTACGTACTTCATGGAGTTCCGAACCATGTGCACGATACAGAGCTGTATCTGTGCTTCAGGAAATACATTGTTGATGGCATCAGGGAAGCCTTTAAGGCCATCGACACAGGCAATTAAAATATCTTTTACGCCTCGGTTCTGTAGCTCTGTCAGTACGCTGAGCCAGAATTTGGCACCTTCATTTTCCGAGATCCACATGCCCAGCAGCTCTTTCTGCCCGTCCAGATTAACACCTAGAGCCAAGTAGATCGCTTTGTTGATTACCTGCTTATCCTGCCTGATTTTCATCACTATGCAGTCCAGGTAAACGATGGGGTAAATGGCATCAAGAGGACGGGATTGCCATTCTATGATTCGTTCAAGTACTGCGTCAGTGACCTTGGATATCAGGGATTCAGATACATCGGCACCATACAGTTCTTTGAACATCGTCACGATTTCTCGGGTGCTCATACCCTTGGAATAGAGGTAGAGGATCTTATCATCCATTGAGGTGAAACGAGTCTGACGTTTTTTGACGAGCTGAGGCTCAAAAGTAGCATCTCGATCTCTGGGAGCCTCGATACTGAACTGCCCATCTTCAGTTCTCAAACGCTTGGTAGTAGAGCCGTTACGCTTATTACCAGAGGGGCTTTGGCCATGTTTCTCATAGCCCAGGTGTTCTTCCAGTTCGGTATTAAGAGCGGTTTCGATCGTGACCTTGGAAAGCATTTGTCGGAAGTCGTTCAGATCGCTCTCGGTTTTGATCGATTTAGCAGCTTCACGGGCGAAGGCTTCAAGCTGTTGCATGTTCATGTTACCTATCCTCAACCATGTCTGGTTTTAAGATAGGCAGAAACACAGATATATCTACAGTCTCCTGCTTAACGGGATTTTGTCTGTTTCTCTCGCTCCAAACTGAACATATATCCACTCCAGCCCTTTTCATCTACCAGCTCTTGCAAATTTTTTGAATTCAGACCATGAAAACTAACATAGTCTTTTAATTCCAGAACAACGTCATCATCACAAATAATGGTCTTGTCTCCGTCAAATTTAATCGCCACATAATGCCCGGATGTAGCACTGTCTCCTGCATGACAGGTAACACCAGAAACCCTGTATTTCACCTTTCCAGGCTGAATTTTCCTGATTGTTTGATCTGGAGATAATTTGGGGTACACCGGAATAGTCACTCCCTTCGAGCAGGATTTCAGCAACTCCCTCCCTTCCCTGTTCAGTTTTACCTGGGTTCTTCCCCCTTCATGAGCAAAGATTTTCATATTCAACACTATATGAGCGGGGGCATGATCATCAGCTGACTGAAAACCCATTTGCCGGGTATCTTGAAACTGATTTCTGAGTTCCCTCCATTTATCGTCATCTGGCTTCAGGTCTGCAAGCTGTGGGAAACCACCTTGTTTAAGCTCATCCGGTGTCCATATGAACCTTTCATCTTCGCCTAACTCCTCCTCAGAAATATACGCATCCAGACATTTCTGTAAGGTAAGAGGTTTCTTCTCCATTAATTTCTTTTCTTCCCCATTCTCATTCTTAACTTGTTTCTCTTTTGCTTCCAGCATATGAATAGGTATCGGTGGATCGACCTTGGTCTTCTTGGAATATAGGGTTTTATTCCCATTTTTCATCCGTAATCGACTAACCGGTTTCATAACAAAATGGCTATCCAGATTAAGGCCAAATACCCTGTGGACATCAGTAATAAATTCCTGAGGATCTTCCTGTTTTATCTGCTTTGGTCGGAATGTCGCCGGATCATTTCCGAAAATGCCCTGAGCTGTGAATCGATTGGTCAGTACAGCAAAGCGCTGATAACTTTGCATAAATTGTTTTTGCAATCTGAATACAACCAACTCACCATCTTTCGGTGGTGTTGAGAGTGAACGACAGAGGGCAACAAAATCATCTCTCAACTCATTATACGCTTTAAACTTTTCGTCATAGGGTCCAATCAGATTTTGTTTATGAGCCAATAGAACTTCTGTAGCTCTGTCTTCAACTTTTTTGTTTCGCTTATCTGTTAAACTGCCTTGCCAATCATCCTTGTCCCTACCGGGTGGCACAGGATTGCTTTCAAAATCAACTCTTTCTATGGAACCTTCAACCATTTCCATCACCGCAGCATGAGGCATCGGTGATTTTGCAATGTCATCCAGCTTGCCAGTTGAAGCCAGTGAATGAGCCATCAACTGCAGAGAACTGTTCATAAAGCACATGGCTCCCCAATTGAACATTCCGGCATAAGGCATGGTATACCCGGCAGCTCTCACCTGATCAGCCCTGGTTTTCTCAGGCTCCAGTTCCTGCAACTCAAGAACCTTACCGTGAACGTCATTAACTGCAGATTTCCTAAATTCATCAGCGTAACCCATAAGATCCGGAAGAATATGAGTAACATCCTCCTTAAGCTGATTATTCTCCAGCATGAGACCAAATATGGCATTGTTAAACTGAACGCCTCCCAGGTGCTGGTATCTTTGTAGCTGTCTGAAATTTTTCAACGCGTCCAGAACCTTATCCTTATCGTTTTGAAGTGCCTCCGGCAAATGAGTCAATAGTTCTGCAAACGCCTCCTTGCCTTTCAACAAAAGCTTCCCTTCTATGTCTTTCTTGTCATTCAAATAGACGAAAAGAGCATTTGCGTGGGCAGACAGCTTTTTTTGCTGAGGCTGTGCTTGCGAATGTTTTCTGGCCTCGGCCAGCTGATGCTGTTCTCTGGCCTTGCGTTTTCTTTTTGCTTTCCTGCGTTGTCGAACTTGAACTTTCTCAGAAAAAACCTGACTTCTACCGCCTCGGCCTCCAGATTTACGCTGCATTTTTCTGGAGCCTTTAACACCAACAGAATCCCTCTCCCCCAGAGAAGTATGCCCTGGAGGCGTGCCAAACCAGGATGAAAGCCAGGTAACCGGAGAGATGACCAGAGAGACTATCCACCAGCCCCAGCTTTTAATTCCAGTCTCTGGCGTGGATATCTGATGTTCCTTTGTTTTATCGTGGGAAATTGGGCTTGAAGACTTGGAACCATGTGGATTAACAGGCGGTGTACTCATTGAAACATCCTTGTTCATTCGAGAATGTTATTCAGTATAGAAGTTACAGACATAAAAAATGCCGTGATTAACTGATCAATCACGGCATAAAAAAACAAACTGTCAGTTTTTTACTTATCGAACGTTCAGAATCTGCTCTTCTATTTTTTGCCGCCAGATTTTTGGCCCTGATTGATGAACAGAATCCCCTCTGCTATCCACAGCCACTGTAATAGGCATATCTTCCACTTCAAATTCATATACGGCTTCCATTCCCAGCTCCGGGAAAGCCAGAACCCGGGCTTTTTTTACCGCCTGCGACACAAGATAAGCCGCCCCGCCCACTGCAATCAAATAGACAGAGCTATTGTCTCGTATAGCATCGATGGCTTCCTGACCACGCTCGGCCTTGCCAATCATGCCTGCCAGGCCCGTTTCCTCCAGCAAGGTCCGGGTGAATTTATCCATACGGGTTGACGTTGTCGGACCAGCAGGTCCAACAACTTCATCACGAACAGGATCAACCGGTCCTACGTAATAGATAAAACGTCCCCTGAGATCAACGGGCAATTCTTCCCCTCTGGCCAGCATATCGGTCATTCGCTTATGAGCCGCATCACGACCGGTGAGAATTTTACCCGACAGTAGAACCGTATCGCCGGGGAGCCAGTGACTGATGGCTTCCTGAGTAATATCATCAACATTTACTTTTCGAACGCCTTCTCCCATATCCAGACTGACTTCCGGATAATCATCCAGATTCGGCGCTGTCTGATACACAGGCCCACTGCCGTCCAATGTAAAATGAGCATGCCGTGTAGCAGCGCAATTGGGAATCATTGCTACCGGAAGAGATGCAGCATGTGTCGGGTAATCCTTTATTTTCACATCCAGAACGGTGGTCAGGCCACCTAATCCCTGCGCTCCAATTCCCAGTTTATTGACCTCATCCATTATTTCCAGACGAAGTTCTTCTACCCGATTTTTCGGCCCTTTTTCACGTAGCTCATGGATATCAATGGGATCCATTAATGATTCTTTCGCCAGAAGCATGGCTTTTTCTGCCGTACCACCAATGCCTATACCCAGCATGCCCGGAGGACACCAACCAGCCCCCATGGTGGGTACCGTTTTCTTAACCCATTCAACAATATTGTCAGAAGGGTTCAGCATGGCCAGTTTTGATTTATTCTCGGAACCACCCCCTTTAGCAGCCAATTCCACTTCAACCGTATCTCCTGGTACCAGTTTCATATGAATCACTGCAGGCGTATTATCTTTGGTATTTTTCCTGGCACCTGCCGGATCTTCCAATACCGAAGCACGGAGCACATTTTCCGGATGGGTATAGGCTTGGCGTACACCTTCATTAACCAGATCATCAATGCTTCGGTCAGTATCAAAACGAACATTCATACCAATTTTCAGAAAAACAGTAACAATACCGGTATCCTGACATATAGGTCTTTTACCTATGGCACACATTCTTGAATTTATCAGTATCTGCGCCATGGCATCTTTCGCTGCCTTGGAGGGTTCCTTCAAATAAGCTTCATGAACTGCCTGAATAAAATCGATTGGATGATAGCAGGAGATAAACTGCAAAGCGTCCGCAACACTCTGAATCAGATCTTCTTCTCGAATTATTCTCATATTTATTTATACCCCACTCCCAGAAGCCGATCTAATGCTCAGATTCTAATTATTTATTGAAATTACAATCGTCTTATTCAGACAGACAGAGTATATCAACACCCCGATTTCAAGAACATGGATTAACAACAGAATCCTTGTATTTACATTTATGAACTGATTTGGCGCGGCAAAAACACAACAAAACTGACACTTATGATATATTCAGCAAATCAATGAATAGAGTGGAGACAGGCTCAGTGCCTCTCATCAATTTTTCTGGCAAGCCTTACCAGATAAACGACAATGAAAATCTACTCGATGGGTTACTGCGTCAGGGTATTCGGATACCTTTTTCCTGCAGAGCTGGTGTCTGCCATTCCTGTCTGCTCAGAGCCGACAGGGGAACCCCGCCAAAAAACAGCCAGTTCAACCTGAATGCACAACAAGTAAGGGAAGGGTATTTTCTTGCCTGTCAAAGCCTGGTCACTGACAACCTGGATGTGTCTGTACCAGCAAGGGATGCCATACCGGTAATGATTTCAGCCCTGGAGAGAGTCTCTCTCACAACGACTCTTATAACGCTTTCAACCCGTTTTTCATTCAACGGTCAAGAGAATGAACAGGTCCACCTGATTTCACCGGGAGGCTATGAGTCACTGGAAAAGATCAGAAAGATCTCTTCCGATAAAAATATTATTGAATTGACAGTAGAGAGAAAGGCGGGAGATGCATTCAGCCGGTGGGCCATAGAAGAGGCTGTCACGGGTGACAGCCTGTTACTGAATAAAAAAAGGAAATAACCCTGTCTATTCCAACCTTCAGGGTTGTTTCTATTTTAACTTGAAAATCTGCTCTGGGTACTATAATTCATCTTGTTTATTTGCTTCAGTATCAGTTTTACTTTCATCCAATGAGTCTCCTCCTGCATCCTTGATGAATTCATCTTCCTCTTTACCAGCAAAAAACTCCTCTTCGTCAATACCTGTATCAGGCGCGCTGACACAGAGAACAGCACCTCCAACCATTGTCATAACACTACTGGCCATATCTTTTTGCAATTTCGGATATAAATCGATACTCAGCTCATCTCCTAACTCTGGTTCAGCAACCAGCACATAGGTGTAGCCGCTGGCACCATTACACTCTTCTGGAACTTCGACAACGTCTTCATTTATAGCCAATGCTTTAGTGCTGCCCTTTTCAAACAGTAAGTGTGCTACCTTGTGACCGGAATCCCCCACTTGGCGGAAATAGGCCAGAAATGTTTTTTCCAGTTTCACTCCTTTAACCCAATCAGCATCATTTAATAGAAAGACACTTTTACTTTCTTCAGTTTCTGAGTTCTCTTCTCTCAGTCCTTTTGTATCTTCATCGACTTCATATCCTTCTGGAACTTCACCTTCCAGCGTTTGTTCTATGGGTGCATTTTCAGCGTCTTCAACAGGATCATCATCCGAAGCTACAACCCACATGGCTCCTGCGGAAAGCAGTGAGAAAATAATAACCGACAGTGCAGAAACAAACTTGTTTTTCACGGAAGTCACCATGACAGAATTACCTGTAAGCAAAACTTGAGAATAATGTGGCGAGTCAGGTTAGAAAGCACGCTCTGAAACAGCTGTTCTTTCAAGCTGTATGAGCATAGTACATTTGGATAGATCCATCAGAATGAATACTGTCTGAACTATATTCTGACCTGATTGAAGATCCTTCATTATTTTCTTCAAAACAAACTATAGACAAGGCTCTAATACTGTTAGGCTAACCATCTATTTAATATCAAGATGCACTGCCACTGAAGGTGAAGTATGACAATGAAAGAACATATCAGTAGCAAGCTGAAAGAATCCATGCAGCTGCACTCTATAGAAGTGATTGACGAAAGCCATTTGCATAATACCCCCACCGGCTCAGAATCACATTTTAAAGTAATTCTTGTCAGCGATGATTTTATCGGAAAAATGCCGGTTAAAAGACATCAGCTGATTTATTGCGCACTGGCGGATGAATTGCGAAACAATATACATGCCCTGGCACTGCACACATACACATTGGATGAATGGCAGGAAAGAAGCCAAACCGCGCCTCCAACACCAGACTGCCATGGCGGCAGTAAAAAGTAACCCGTGGCGCAGATATACGTGATTGCTGGTGCCAGGCTTCTTTACAGGAAACTCTGCGAACCACAATCCATTATATCTATAGCGAAACAATCTATTGAACTCACTTCAATTCCGCAGGCTCGTATTCTTCACGGCTTGCTGCGCTTTCTCCGACATTAGCTGACGAGGAATCGGCGACTGCATCAACCTGATAACGGTTTGATCGCTATTTGATAACTGCCTGTAAACTATATGCAGAACGCAGAACGCAGAACGCAGAACGCAAAATTATCGTTGTCTCATATTGCCTGAAAGCCTTGCCTGATCATACTATCCGAGCATCTAACGTAAAACCAAAACGAACTAATATCATTTCAAATTGTCCTATAATCCATTACCAAGATTTATAGGGGATTGTCATGATAAGGTTTCTAAAAAAGACATTCAGCCAGAGTTTCAGCAGCTTTTTGTCAGCTTGCCTGGTCGTTTCTCTGGCACCCTGCATTCATGCCGATGAAGCCCCTGTTTTCAACAAATCCTTATTCTTTACCAACCAGATTTTATCCGATCTCTCTATTGACGCCTTCAATATGGAACTGGAAAGGGAACGAAAAATACTCAAAAAACTCCCTGAGAGTGCATCATTGATTCCTTTATTAGCGTTGGTGAAAAAACAGGCATGGTCAAAACAGAAAAAAATGGAACATGGAGCTGCAATTCTGGGTAAACGTTTCGATGAAAAACATCAAAAATCATTTTATAACGAGCATTCTGAAACGATGCTGAACAGCTTATTATTCGCTGAATTTGGCGTTAATATTTTAAGAGAACTCACGCCACCTGCGCTGGCCCTGATGGATAAACTCATCCCCATTGCCAGAAAAGCCATTGGGTAGTGGGTTAAACCTGTAGGTTCCGAAAAGTCAGCTATAATACGACAGTAGACGTATTGCTAGCGAGTTAAATATGACTTGTTCTTCAATAGTACGCTGTAGTACTTGTGACAGCCAAAACATCAAATACATCGGTGTTAGCGCCCATAATGTACCGCGCTACCTGTGTTGTAATATTGACTGCCATGTTAAAACGTTCATGCTCAAATATCGTTACAAAGCCTACGAGCCTGGAGTTAAGGAAAAAATCGTTGAGATGGCAATTAATGGCAGTGGCGTAAGGGATACAGGGAGGGTGTTGGGTATTAGTAAAACGACTGTCATAAACACCTTAAAAAAAAAGAAAAAGGCTTAATCAAAGTTAATCCTAATATCCGCACAATGGAGCTTGGAGATGAGAGTAATATACATCTAGAGCCTGCCTGCGAAGAGGCAGAGCTTGATGAGCAATGGTCATTTGTTAATAGTAAATTTAACCAGCGCTGGCTTTGGCACGCAGTTGACCATACCACCAATACGGTTCTTGCTTATGCCTTTGGAAAGCGAACTGACAAGGTATTTAAGACTCTAAAAGAGCTGCTCGCTCCATTTAATATAAAGAGATTTTATACTGATAATTGGGGTGCATATGATCGGCATCTTAATCCAGCAGAGCATGTTGTAGGGAAAACAAATACACAAAAAATTGAGAGAAAAAACCTCAACTTCAGGACTAGAATTAAGCGTTTAGCTCGTAAAACAATTTGCTTTTCAAAATCAGAGAAAATGCACGATATCGTGATTGGTCTTTTGATAAATAAATTGGAATTCGGGATTGATATTCATGCAATTTAACAGGTTTAACCCACTACCAGCCATTGCTGATTCCGAACACGGAAATGTATCCGTTATCGGTAATCTCGGCAAAATTCATGAAAGTCTTGGGGAAGTTGTTGAAGAGTATCTCGTACTGCCACTGAAAAGTACGCCCGAGAAAACGCTCAGATTTAATCTGATGGTTGACGACCAATCCATAATGACGATTAACGCTCTTAAGCTAGAGTTTCAGGATGCCCTGGTCAACTCCGCCACTTACCAGTTTAATAACGCAGTTCCTGAGTATCCGGAAGATGACTGGCGCAGTGATTCACCTTACGTGCATCTAATACAACTCGCTCATATATTGGGCGCTCGGGAAATGACCGTATTTAATATTGGTCGGCTATGTTCCCGTTAATAGTTGAAAGCACCAATGTTCCACTATTCGGCTGACGAATCGGTCAGTTGTTAACTCGATAGTTCCTGTTAAATCACGCCTCCAAGCTAGGTAATGCGGGAGATAGCGGGTAGCAACTCCATGGAACGCACCTCTAATCCAGCGCTTTAAATGGCTGTGATAGGTGTTAACATGCTGAATATGATAAATACCTTCCAGAACATGTTGACCTGCTGATGTCACCAGTTCTTTGAACTCAAATCCAAGTTTCTCCGCAAGCTTTTCGTGTGCAAGGTGTGCATCTGCACAGACCGTTGCAGAAATCGATATGCGACCGTTCAAATGGCGACACAGTTCATCGGCACTCTCGTTTTTCAAAATGCCATCTACAGTGTGTCGTTTACGGTCACGAGCCACCATTACCGGGACTTTTCGGGCTTTATTCGGATCATTACCACGTTTACGTGAAGGTCTTGGAAGGTCATTTTTTTGTCCTTTGAAGGATTCCCGAAAAAAAGTTTCTTCAAGTTCGACAATTTCGCAAAGCTCTTCTGCCTGATCATTATTTATCACTTCAAGGAAGCGATGCCGCCAGCGGAAGGCTGTTTTCAAATCAATATCATACTCATTGGCTGATGATCGTAAGGTCAGGGAATAAGTCATACCAGTCAAATAGGCATTCCACTTTTCTGGGTGTCTAAGTCTTGCCAGAGGCGTTCCACTGAAGGCATTAAAAGTTATGTTACAAGTCTTGCAGCGATAGCGCTGCCTCCCTCCTTGAGTACCCCAGAGACCGATATTCTGACTTGTGCATTTGGGACACTGTGGACTTTCTGAAAACTGGGTAAGTATGCTCATTTCCAAGTCGGAATCAGGGAGCTTATTTTTCAAACAAGATTCACTGCAATTTAGTGATGAATCAGTTTTTTCTGCTATTTCTCCGCTATCAATCCGGGTACTGAGAAGTGTACTGTTGAGAATATCCCGCTGCTCACTGGTTAATAATGAAATGGAATTAATAAAATTCTGGAAGAGTTCAGATTGCATAACATGCCCCTGAAACATAGAAGACATGGGAAGTTTAGCTTATTCAACTAGTAAGGGGAACATAGCCATATTGGTCAGTTACCTCCAAAAATAAGAGCACTACTCTCTGAACTCTGGAATTCTGCCGGAAACAATGCATCTTATGGTACTGAATTTCTACCCCAATTCAGTACCGTAATGAATGCTAATTTTTTATGGTCGAAAGAGACAGGCATCGTCCTTTGCGAAGAAAAAGTTAATAAACAGCCTGCTGAGAATATACCAGAATGGACCACGGCTTATCTCGATATGATGGATCCAAGACTGGATGCAGAATCAAAAACCCGTTTAATACCCGCCAATTATGACAGTGTGCTGGCCAGCTGCACCAAACCAATACTGACTAATCTGCTCATGGACAAAAACAGCGACAACTTTTCTACCGAACAACTCGGCTCTCTGGAAAAAATAGCCATGACTATTATAAACTCTGAACAACAGAGTAATGATAGCCCTACATTTTCAGCAATATTACCCGTTGCAGCTGATACAAACATGTATATTTCAACCTCGGAAGGCACTGCCAGCCTATTGACCAGCAATTCACTGATAAAGCTCTCGCTTGAAGAATTCTCTGCTCTTTACCAGGAACATTTTGAAAGAGAAATGAATTTTGATACTTTTTACCCGACATTCACCACCTAACCTGACATTTTCCTGATTTCTGCTATTTATCAAAAAAGCAAATATCAGGAAACAGCCTTATGCCTCCTATTCAATATCGCACTCAGATTCAGAACATGGATCACCTCGGCCTGGTGGCAGGTATGTGCAAAGAGCTGGGCATAGCCGGTCACATTGACAGACGTGCACCCAAGGTAGCGGATGAATGGAATGTCTCCCACGGTGAAGCCATTGTCGGCATGATCCTCAATGGCCTCGGCTTTACGGGGCAATCTCTCCATATGTTCCCCCAGTTCTTTGCCAATAAACCTCTCAACAAACTGATCAGGGAAGGGATTAAACCAGAGCATTTAAACGACAAGATTCTGGGAAGAGCACTGGATGAACTCTTTGATCTGGATGTCAGTAAAGTCTATTTTGAGCTGGCTATCAAGGTTGCAACTCATCTCAAATTGCCTTGCGACGCGCTGAACCTTGATGGCACCGGCTTCCACGTCGATGGTCGTTATAATAGCGATAGCGATCTGAGCGATGAAGACCTCAACTGCATCAGGCTTTGCAAAGGTTACAGCCGGGATCACCGCCCGGATTTGAACCAGGCCATATTGCTTCTGTTGACTGAAAACCGGGCAGGCATCCCATTGTTTATGAAAGCAACCAGTGGCAATGTGACTGATAAGACCAGTTTCAAACAGGTGGTTTCCAAGCACTTGAAGAGTTTCAAAGCCGCACTGGAAGCCCGCTATTTTATTGGCGATGCAGCATTGTATGTGGCAGGGACAATCCAGGAACTTGACCAGCAGGATCAGCTGTTTATTTCCAGAGTTCCTCTCAATATTGGTGCCGCCAAAGAGCTGGTAAGGAGTGCGCCTTCACGAACCATGAAAGCAGTGGAGGGGTTTGACCATTACGAAGCTACAGAAGTGTCGTCTAATTATGCGAACGTAGAGCAACGCTGGGTTTTGTTTCGCAACCAGCAACGCCAGGAAACCGAACAGAAGACGCTGACAAGGCGTATGCAGAAAAAGTCTCTGAAAGAGTGCGAGAGACTGGAAAAGTTGAGCAAAAAAGCGTTCCAGTGCGAAGGGGAGGCCATGGAAGCCTTTAGGCAATGGCAGAAGCAGTCTGAACTTTGTCAGGCTGAGGCTCAGGTTATCGCCAAGCCCTGCTACAAGAGCAAAGGACGACCTGTTAATGGAGCGGAACCCGACCACCTGGAATATTACGTAACAAGTTGTTGCTCGATCGCTGTGCAAACCCGGCAGGATGCCGAAGCATCACTGGGTTGTTTTGTGCTGGCTACCAACGACATTAATACTACTCGACTGAACAGCGCTGAACTACTGAGGACGTACAAATCACAGCAACAGGTTGAACGAGGCTTTCGCTTTCTAAAAAGTCCGGACTTTCTGGTGTCTTCCCTCTATCTGAAGAAACCGGAACGCATTGAGGCATTGTTAATGGTGATGACACTTTGCCTGATGGTCTATGCTGCTATCCAACATCGAATCCGTTATGAGTTGAAGAAGCAGAGCCGAACGTTCCCGGACATGAAGAAAAAGCCAGCCCAGAACCCAACGGGCAGATGGATTTTCTGCTGCTTTGATGGCATTTATGTGCAGACGATCAACGGAACGGAGAAGCACGTGATTGGCATCTCGGAGAATCAGGCGACAATTATCTTTATATTAGGGTCAACGTACCAATCAATTTATTCCTGACTCAAGAGGGAGTGTGAGAGCAGCAAGATCAATGCACGGAGGCTTGTCCCTGTCATCTCCGGCTGCTGAAGGTGAGGTTTTTTCTTGTTTGTGTTTTTCATGAATGGATATCCATGAAAGGTTGATTGGGTACTCGTTATCAGGAGAAGTACGTTTATGCTTACAATAAGGTGGTCAAATTTCAAAACCCTTGCGCTGCAGGGGTAGGGGAAATATCAAAGTAGGTGGTGAATGACGGTTTTACCGTGAAGATTACTCCAGTGAAATGGCCGGGGCAGCTCTCCCTGACGGCCGTTGTGGCAATATCCTTGATAAATACAAAATAACCAGTATGGGTGACTATCGAAGAATCGCAAGATCTCTACACCCAGACAAGTTGATCAAATCCGATCCGGATTACACGAAAAAAACGAATGACTTTTAATCATTAACAGTTGTCGGTCTGAACCTGCAGTTAAACTGTATTTCAAAAAGAATCACAGGCAACTCAGAGATGTGCTGACCGAAATTCAACTGTCTGATGAATTTCTGAGTCTCCTCAAACAGGCATCTACTCTGCATTTTGAATTTACACCCGCAGAGAGTGAAGTCAACGCACCTGATCCGTTGTTTGATTTTTCACAACAGAATACTATTTCTGACGGATTCAGGATAGCTGTACCCTCCAGCCTTGAACCCCATCCATCCACCGATGACATGAGCCGGAAAATCAGTGAACTTGAAAAAGTTATTGAAGCATTGCGAAAAGAAAATGAAGCGTTAAGAGCGTCTCCAGAAGGTCAGTAAATTCATAACCAAACTGCTTATGCCGATGAACCATTGCCTTTGGATATCGGTTCTTTCGTGAAAAGCCTGCTCTTCAAGAGCACAAAAAAAGGCAATACCCTAAAGTATTGCCTTTCGATCCTCACACCTGAGCGTAAGGGTGCAGCACTGAAATTACAGTACTACGATATCTTCTGCCTGAGGACCTTTCTGGCCCTGAGTCACAGTGAATTCAACACGCTGACCTTCAGCCAGAGATTTGAATCCGTCACCCTTGATCTGACGGAAGTGAGCAAACACGTCTGGTCCGCCATTTTCCTGGGAGATGAAACCGAAACCTTTCTCGTCATTAAACCACTTAACAACACCGGTAGTAGTAGACATAATCGTATCCTGAATTTTTGAAAATTAATGTGCCTTGCAATAAGACGATAGAGCTAGAAGTTTTGCTATCTTTTATGGAAAACGGGATGAGCTACTACACTCGGAACGTTTAAATCTATACATAAAGAATGAAACATACTTTTAACATGCCGCTATCTTACAGCACCAACTTATTGCTGGGCATGAGTATTTCATATCTATTTATGACACTCAACCGCTATTCGCAGGGGACTCACCCTCAGCAAGGATTCTCCAACCCGACAATTTGACGATCCAACGTATTTTTTTGCTAGTGCAGTGGTCAAATATAACGTTTTATCAATACCTGCTGCTTAACATCGATCAGACTCATCTTGTCCAGAAATGATACCCTTGGAGCCTCATCCCACAAACCGCACTCGCTTGCCCGGCTGATTCAATACAGCTTTCTAGAATTAATTTGAAATATATGAGGCTATCCAATCAACGAAAAAAACATCTCCGTTTATATTTATACCTGTAAAAAAGGAAAATAAACGATAAACGCAAACTACCAACGCAAACTACCAACGCAAACTACCAACGCATTACATGACTATTGACGTGTAATATCCGGAGAGTTTACAACCGAATATCATCGAAAGTGATTATTTTATGTGCCGAGCTGTTTTTTGTGTGATTTGTTCTGGCACTGAGACGGACTATAGCCAAGAGATTCGTAGAACGTTGAAGCGACTGGATTATCAGTGAAAAGATGCAATTGAGTAAAATTTCGCAATGCATAATTTTCTATGGCATCCATGAGTAACCGTCCTGCCCCGGATTTTCGATGATCACGGGATACATATAAACGCCTGACTCGACCGATGCGAGCATCTTTAGCGTATGGATCAATATTCAGACCCCCAATACCAATAAGCAGGTTCTGCTCATATACGGCAAATAACCCTTCCCCCTGCCCCTTGAAACAGTTCCTGCCTGATTCAAATTCCGTAATAAGACGATTCAGAAATCGAAAACCTTCGTTTTGACTTTCATCAGCCAGCTCAATAATCTTTTTCGGGAGGTTCTCGATTTTCATTATTTTCATAGCTGAATAGACCTTCACATCATCTTAATTCGTGTTATAAGTACACAACCGTTTCACCACGTTTTATCCAGATCGCTGGCGTACATCTCGATAGCTCGCTGGTAAGCGTTAATATCTTCAGAACCAGTTGATTGAATGAGCAGCCTGAGCAAAACTGAAACAGATTCCTTACTTCTTCCGAGGTTATACAAATTCATGGCATAGAAAGGAATAATCTCAATTTTTTCCGGAAAATCCTGAATAGTACGTTCGAAATAACCATCCGCCTCTTCGTATTTCCCCAGGCATCTAAGACTACTGGCAAGACCTAACAGACAATCGAACTTTTCTGCTGAAGATAACTGACCTTTTATTAGGGCTTTTTTGTAATTGGGTATAGCTTCTTTTTCTTTCCCCTGCGCATCAAAGCCCCATGCAATATGGAGGTATGCCTTTCCTGAATAATCGGGGATACTAATGAGGGTTTGCAAAATTGCTATCGATTCATCGAAGCAATCTTCCTCCCTGAGCCTTATAGCCTCATCGATAACATTCTGCACAAATAATTCCTTATAGCCACATTGCTAATGTTTTTATACGTCATATATCGTATTTTTCCAGAATTCCGGTTCATTAGCCAGCATGACGTAGTGATGGAAAATGGCGCTGCCAACATTATTGTAAAAACAACTATTCACCGACCAAGTATCAGGATTCATCAATCACAAAATAAAAATTCAGTTTCTCAAGTTTCTACGCCCCATGCAAAGACTTTGCCTGTTGTTGGGTGCACATTGCTCCGCCCTAAACACTTTCTGACCCGCCCCAACCATTCGGGCTTCTCTTGAAGAAGCACATTGGTTTATTATCAGAGATGGGTTATTCCACAAACCATTCTGTGAAATCGTCTTTTTTTGCAGGCACAAAAAAAGGCAACACCCGGAGGTATTGCCTTTTGGTTCTCACCCCTGAGGGTGAGTACGCAGCGCTGGATTAAAGGGCTACGATATTCTCTGCCTGAGGACCTTTCTGGCCCTGAGTTACAGTGAATTCAACACGCTGGCCTTCAGCCAGGGTTTTGAAGCCGTCGCCAGTGATCTGACGGAAATGGGCAAACACGTCAGGACCATTTTCCTGAGCGATGAATCCAAAACCTTTCTCTTCGTTGAACCACTTAACAGTACCGGTAGTAGTAGACATAATCATATCCTGAATTTTAAACAATAAAATTGCCCTGCTGTGTTTATCACTATGTGATCACCAACAGCGAAGGCGGTAGAGCTAGAAGTTTTGCTTACTTATGAAGAATATGGCGAGCTACTACACTCGGAACATCAAATCTATACATAAAGAATCAAACACACTTGTAACGTGGTGCCCATTTTACATGGCTTCGAGCTTTCAACAACGAGTATAAACCATTGTTCGATGACGGCAACCACTCAATCAACATTAACTTCTGCCTGCTTGGTTTTTCCAGCCCGATAGTTTGTACCATGCAACCAATTCCAGCTTTTATGCTATTGAAAGGCGCGATACCTTCCGCTGCTACATTTCCCGCTGAATTTTCACAAGAAAACCCGATTCAAACAGCACGGGACAAGTACTGACAGGCATCAGTGAAACCTCTAAAAGTCTGACGCTTTGATGACTTCATTGCCTGCCAACCCTTCCTCCTTCTTCATCGATGAACTGTTAAGGCTGGTAGAATTTGACATTTTCCTGACTGATGACCATTTTTATACTCCCTGACTGCCTCGTTGCACAGCACAATGAAACGGCTGCTCTTTGTTCTGGTAATTCATTGCATAACGGCATTACTACCGTATCAGCCGTGTCATGCTCATGAATCCGACCAAAGGCTTTCTTCCGAATTAATTCATCGGGTACTCATTGAGCTCAGGTTTAGAGTTTTAAAAACACGAACGTTCGGAAAAATATTTTAAGTGAGCGCAATCAAAACCATCAGGCACCCAACGGGAGCTTGTTTAAATCAGTAAAATAGCTGGGTCTGCGTTCGGTTATGCTGCTTTCGGTAGAATATCATCCGAACGTTCGTTCAGATTCGGCAATTCCAGCTCTAATTTTTGCTCATATCGGTTCCAGCAGTCACGAATTCGAAACTGAGGAATAATCCAAAACAGCGCACGCCTAAGCATTCCGGCTGTGACGGTATCAGGATGTCTCCAGGGGGTTTTGGCTACCTCAATAGCTGCTGAATTTTTACAAATGGTCAATAATTGCATCAGTGCATAACCCGCCATTTTAATATGCATCCATCGTAGCAGCGTTCTGAGCTTCCGTTGCCATAAATGCTTGCACCCAAACTCGTGTTTAAGTTGCTGAAACATTGGCTCTATAGGCCATCTGAGCGAGTAGGCTAATAGCACCTCATGGGCTTCCAAATCCGGATTGGTTGAGAGAAATAATTTGGTTTCTGTTTGTCCTTTGTCGTTTTCAAAACGACTCCAGACGACACGGACAATGCGCCCTTTCAGAAAACGGGCGCGGCAAATACAGGACCGAAAAGAGACTGTCCGGTATTTTCTGTAAAGCCAAATAGTCATTGTGGTCTCTGGTAACTTCTCGACTTCTTCAGACGTCATTTTCACACCGTACTTACGCTTGCGCCCTTTCCTTTTAATGGGTGAAGGAGGAAAGGCTTCGAAAGGGAGAGCATAGAGCGCTCGATTTTTGGGTATATGACCAATGACCTCATATCCTAGTTCGAGTGCGGGTTGCATCATAGTGTGATTCATAAACCAGCAGTCAGTGAGCAGTCGCAATGACCGATCCTGAAGAGTCTGTCGTACAGACTTAAGCATCGCTTTGGCAATTTTAAGCTTGCTGATGTTGCCTGATTTGGGCGATGGAAAAGCCATGACAGGAATGGCGGTATGCACTTTGTCAGATGGCCGCTGAAAAGCAATCGCCAGAAAAACCCAGCATTGACCGAGAATATAAACACTCCGATTCTTTTTCTTGCCGTGTTGGTGATGTGTTCGGCATGCAGGTGCTTCGCCAGAACAGCGTTCAAGTGTCAGGTCGTCGAGGATAATAGGAATAGTCTGACCGTCAGGCACTTTGGAACTGACCAATAATATCAGGCGATGCGCTAGATCTCGCCAACGCCACAAGCCCTGAGAAACCCAGTGATGATAGCTGCTCCAAACATTTTCGTAGTGAACCATCAGGAGAGCCTGTGTAAGAAAGCCTTCGCCGGAAACCATGCTGCCCAGAAGCAATTCACAGAACGTTGGTGCAGCAAGTGACGATAGTGCACCGACAAGGAATGTCGTATATAAGGAAAGCTCCCGGAGGATAATTTTCTGTTCTGAGGTGAGCATGGCAACCGCTTCTTCGTAATGGGTGAAGCGGTTGTTTGAACTTATTTGCGTTAAAAAAATACGAAACTATCGTACTTATAATTCTCTAAACCCGAGTCATTGAGAATATCCCCGTTATTTTCCAGCTTACAGGGCACTGGCCCATCGATAAACAAAGAGAATTCTGCACATCTATTCTCTATTACTCTTACGATGCAATGTTTAACCCTCATCTGATCGAGAATCCGATACGGCACCCTTTGTATAAACAGCTGTACTTCTTTTTTTCCTTCTATCCTGTCCTTTATTTTGCCCATACATTCTTGATTATTGGGCATTGAACCTTAAATCGGAAGAACACGCACCTTCAATATCAATCTGAGAAGGCACTCTTTGACAGAAAACATAAGCTTCTCCATAACCCCGATATGGGCTGGGCCCATCCAAAAAATATGATTTGAGAATAACCAGTTCTGAATGCCAAGCGATTTCCTTATCGAGAGTAACCACGGCCGTCTTATCGAAAAGAAACCTCTAACTCAACACAAGGCTCATTCATTCTTCAGAAAAAGGGCTTGAAACCACATCGCATACTGTCAAATTGCAGGAAAACTCTAATCATCCACTGTTTACGTGAATAACCCTGTGAACAAACCGTTAACGAATCGAAGAAATGCGGAAGAACAAGAACAGAACCGATCTGACTGTTTTTTAATCAAAAATAGATAACTAAAGAATGGTCGCCACTTCCTTATGGCATCAGTTTCACTCAACTCAAGGTCTTGGCCCGTTTGTTGACACCTTCATCATACGAATGGCAAAACGCAATCGCATCCGCACAATCACTGGACACCGGGCAATCCTGGTATTCCTGAAAAAGAAAAACCTCGCATAAAGCAAGGCTAAGGTCGTATCACAAGCACTATCTGCTTGTTGTTCTTATTTCCGTAAAATCATCTTCTGTCTGATGCCTGGCTACTTTGTATTCTTCTTTGTTCGCCGACAGAAGCTTACTCTTTTCTCACCCCTCTACCCCTGAGGAATGGCTACAGATTACGTATATACCGAAACAAAAACATTGATTCAGGTCAATCTTTACAGGTTGACAACATTCACCCCAAGGGAGAGTAGGCAGACTGATATAAAAAATCTTGTCGACAATCTCAAGTGACATGATTACTGACTTTAATCGGGGTTTTCAACTTGAATCGATTTAGTCATTCACTCTGTCGAGAGCACTTTCTGCACTAAGGGAAGGGGGGATTCAAAGACCTGTACAGCAGACAATACATGAACCGGTCTTCCTTCATGCTTAAAGAGCTGTTTCCCATCTCCATCTTATCTCTTTTTATTATTACAACAACACATCCATCCGCTGATGTCTCACGGGTTCCGCTACCGTTTATAGCTGTAAAGTTCACAACCCTTCAGACTCTTTCTGGAAGAAGTGCTTTAAATTGCTGCAAATATAGGTTGTAGCCATAAGCCCCCTGTTAAAACGCCCTTTTCTGCAAGCACAAAAAAAGGCAACACCCGGAGGTATTACCTTTTGGTTCTCACCCTGAGGATGAGTACGCAGCGCTGGATTAGAGGGCTACGATGTTCTCTGCCTGAGGACCTTTCTGGCCCTGAGTTACAGTGAACTCAACACGCTGGCCTTCAGCCAGAGTTTTGAAGCCGTCGCCAGTGATCTGACGGAAATGGGCAAACACGTCAGGACCATTTTCCTGAGCGATGAATCCAAAACCTTTCTCTTCGTTGAACCACTTAACAGTACCGGTAGTAGTAGACATAATCATATCCTGAAATTAAAACAATAAAATTGCCCTGCTGTGTTTATCACTATGTGATCACCAACAGCGAAGGCGGTAGAGCTAGAAGTTTTGTTTACTTATGAAGAATATGGCGAGCTACTACACTCGGAATATCAAATCTATACATAAAGAATCAAACACACTTGTAACGTGGTGCCCATTTTACATGGCTTCGAGCTTTCAACAACGAGTATAAACCATTGTTCGTCGGCGGCAACCACTCAGATCAACATTTATTCTGCTTAGTGGTGCCTTTCCCTTTAAATGGTTTGTACCACCTGCCCCATTTTCGCCTTCATACTGGTTGAAAGACACTACGCCCTCCAGTGCACCGCTTCTTCTTGAATTTCCACCAAACAACCCGATCCCATCAATCTGGATGTAATACTGATATATGTATGTGAAATTTCCAGGATAGTAACGCTTTCTGTACAGCAATTCCCCACGTTTCATTAAACCCCTTGGTATCACTAGCGTACGAAGTCGTATATATTTTGTATGCTCGTGATAAATAGTCGAGTTTTTGGGAAAAATTACATATCTCAACACGTAAGCAGCTGTAGCTGCGCCCTGCGTGTGATGCTTCTTATACGCTGTTACCGATGTCGTATAAGCATGGGGAATAGCTGCTTTCTGTATGGTTCGACTGCCAATTTATCGGACTATAGTTCTAAAAATAGAGCTTTTGAAATTATTACAACAACAGAGCAGTAAGCCAAACTCATGAAAAAATTAGTTACGATTATCATTCTTGCTGCGATGGGCTGGTATGGAAATATTTACTTCAAAGAAAATGGAATTCCATTCACTCAAGGTTCGATATCCACAGTTAATCCAGTCAACATGACAAAATGCATAACAAAAGAGGGTGAAGTGATCTTCGGTCGTGTACCTGACGGCAAAGTCTGCGAAAGTGTTGAGCCTGTAAAAGGTTCGTTAACCATAGTATCCAGCGATTACTTCGGTTACGAAAAAAATGAGGCCGTGACGGAGATTATTACAGGGGACAAACAACAAGATCAAACATCCAGATACAGCTGCTCAGGCAAGCAGCATTGCTCACAGATGGCATCCTGTGAAGAAGCCACCTTCTACCAGAATAACTGCCCGGGAACTAAAATGGACGGCGATGGTGACGGCATTCCATGCGAGCGACAGCATTGTTCCAACTGGTAGGTCATAGTCATACATAAGCCTCTGACTGCGCCAGTTCAGGCGCAGCATCTTTCCCCTCAATATTCTGCACGAACGCTTTCTGATCTGTTATAGCTATTTCAGTCCGTTTGAGAGCTCGGTATTCAGTATCTGAGATTATACACACTGGAACCCTTCCCTGATCGTATAACGTTAATAGCATAAGCCGTGCAAATACACACTGGCACTATTTTTTCAATGCTCAGCTGTTCATTAAGCATTAATGCAAACAAGCCGGTATTCGTTTTTATGTAGACATCTCCAGTGGCCGTATTCCAATGTGCAAATGTAAACGTAGTAGCGTTTGTATTGACTTCTGCTGGAGAAAATTGAGCACTATGACCACTCTCAATAGAGTTGATGTAAACTGACTGACTCGTGAATGTAACATCCAGACCATTTGCCCAGGGAACGACGAACAGACACAAAAGTAACAGTCTTAAGTCAAGCATCAAGATCACTCCAAATGATAAATCATCAAATTAGCTGTACAAGAAAAATAGAGCGTTAGTTTGAACATAAAAGAAAACAGGACGATTTATCCATTCAGAATACACTACGAACTATAAAATCACTGCGCGGGCGTATAGTTAGCATTCACCCAGATTTATGATGACTAAAGGTAAAAAAAACACCACCTGAAATATACAAAAGAGAATAATTGTCCATTTTTCCTCCCCCATTTTTACTATCTCTAACACTCGATGCTGCAGTTTTTAGTTGTTGACTGATACACTTCTGCTCACGCAGCTTTCTGAGCGTGATACTTCAACGAAGCAGTGGGTTCCTGTTTGCCCAGATCGCGACCAGCCATATGCTTACTGGATTCCCTTGTTGGCAACACATCGTCCAAGGCTTTCGTTAAGGATTTCAACGCAGCCTCAGGGTCATCTGATGCGACCACTTCTTTGACCGTATCAACCAATGCTTCAGCTTTGAGGCGTTCGATCAGGCAACCTGCGGGCAACCCGGGTTGTTTGTTTTTGAGTCGGGCTGATTGCTCTGGATGCAGTAACAACAAATGATCGCACAGCAGGCTCAGGATCAAGCCACGCTCAGACCCTTCTTTGCCTTGCTGTTTGCTCAGTCGGTTCCAGCCGCCATACGCTTTCCAGTCCTGAATAAAAACCTCGACCAACCACCTCAGCGAATACAGCCTGGCTATATCAGCGTGGTGCCATGACATATCAGAAGCGACCAGATAACGGTACTCTTCTTCATCTTCATACTTCAGAGCAACAACGAAACGACGCTTGTTGTGTGCCTTGATGTAGAGGCGAGCTGCGAGCATGGTCACCCGCTTTTCTTTTCCTCCACGAATAATTAACTGCGTTTCAACGCCTTTTTGTCGTGCAAAATAATCCCTGAGGGTGGCTTCTGAATTTCTGCTGGCCACTTTCTGATTGGAGCGCAATTGGCTAACGACTTGCGCCTGACCTGTTACGGCTGTCGCTTCATCCATGAATTTTCCTGTACCGTAGAGCGCATCAGCCAGAACACCTTTAATCACTACTTCAGGAAAATGGTCAACGAATTCCCGGATCATCTGTAATGCCAGCGCTTGAAGCGTTGGAAAGCGGTTGTGGTCGGGTTCTGGACGTTTAGGTCTCAGTTTCTTTGCAACACCCTCTTTCTTGAGGTCTTTGTCGTGTTTTCGCCAAGCGGACAGCTGTGGATCGGGAACGTAAAACCGGAAACCTACAGGAAAGGTGGCAATGTCCGAGACCAAGACCATAAAGATCAGCTCCTGACCATTGATATAGCCACCTGTCGGTTTATCTCTGATTTTATGAGTGCCTTCGATCCGGGTCGTTCTTTTTGATCGTTGTTTGGCTGAATCATCAATCGTCAGAGTCCCTTCAGCAATACCATAATGAGACAGAATATTGCGAACACTGGCCTGCAGCATACGATGCCATGCAATCTTTGCTGAATAGAAAATCCAGCATAGCCGGGTCGACTTGAACTTCCCAAGACTCCTTCGCTCAAAGGCCGCCCAGTTGAGTGTTTCAGTGACAACAATCCCCATAATTAGAGCGGTCAGGACTGTTTTTTGGATCGTTGTGAGTTGAGCAGAAGGCGTAATGCTTTTCAGTGAATCGCTCAAAGAATCCAGAAATACAGTAACAACAGAAAGAGGACGAATTAGCACTAGTACTGCGTTTTTCTGAATTTGAGACTGAGGAACGTCTGACCGACCAGATAATTTCTATTTATCCAATTCAGAGACGATATTCATATTCAAACACTTGATATTGTAGATCTTTACGATAGATATGATATTTGGCACATACCCCACCATTAGCCAGCTTTCAATGAAGAAACTGAACGACGGTTTGTTGTTTACTGCCTCAATCAATGAGGCTTTTCATTATCCAGTGCAAGCGGGTTCTGGCAACACAGGATAAAGCTTTTTCAGCTTAGTTCGCGCATTCTCTGTGGTGAAACGCCACTCCATCGCAGATTTACAAGCATTGCGCTCTGCCTCCCAAGCTTCCACTTCACGGCGAAGCGTATCCTGATCCGGTATACGACAGTTCAAACATTGGCGACTCAGTATGCTCAACTCTATTTCAGCCATATCCAGCCAGCTGCCGTGTTTTGGCGTGTAGTGAAACTCAAGTTTGTTCGCAATTCGGTGCGCCTCTTCAGGGCTAAAGGCTTTATAAAGGGACGCCGCTGTATGGGTGTTCAGGTTGTCCTGTACCAGTACAATTTTATCCGCCTCTTTGTAACGACCGTCCACTAACTCTTTGACCTGATGCGCCCAGTCTACAGCCGTTCTGCGATCAGTGATCTCAACATGTCGCCAGCCTGCCAGGGGCTCGAATATCATGAAGATATTACTGACGCCATTGCGGTCATACTCCGTGTCATAGCGCTCGGGCTTACCAGGCTCTATAGCGATAGGTTTACGTACCTCAATGATTAACTGTTTATTGCTTTCGTCGAGACAAACCAAGGGACGCTTGGGGTCATAAGGTTGTTGGTAAAGATCCAGAACCTCCTCCATAGCACTGACAAAATGGGCACTTTCCTCTTCAGGGATACACCATTCTTTCTTCAGCCAAGGTTTAAGTTCGTTTTTTTTTAACTCGGCATGAACGGTGCTTCTGGAGATTTCGTCAACATACTGTAGCTCAACCATTTTGTCTCGTAGTAAGTTCAGCGTCCAACGACACCGACCTTCCGGTGGAGGCGAGCAGGCAATGGCGATAAGGTGAGCTTGTCCTTCACCGTCCAGTTTGCGCTTGTGACTATTACCAGCATGCTTGCCATTAATGGCTACTTCCAAGCCTTCTTCAACGAGGCGCTGACGAAGGCGGCAGATAGTAACCACCCTGACACAGAAAGCTTTGGCTACCTGTTGGTGAGTCAGGGGAGATTGGTTTTCATCAATGGCTAAAAGAATTCCAGCTCGACGTTTCTTGTGCTGAGCAACTCTGGGTTTATCCCGCTTGATCAGGGTTTCAAGCATTACCCGCTCATCATCAGTCAATCGGACATGATATTTGATTAGCATCGTAACTCCGTCGTTTGTTTCAATGGAGTTATCAGGATGAGCTATTTTACGAAAATATCATTTCGAGCCGAATGGAGTACTAGCGACACTTGACGGTTATAAAATGGGAATGCAATCTTACCCTGTCAGCCTGCTGTTGTGTCGTTGATCGTATCTCGCTGGGCTTGATGCAGGAGGCGCAGCAGTAGTCTGGTTTCGATATTCACATCAGAATATCCTGTCAAACGCTAAAAACTGCAGCATCGAGTAACAGTTTCAATTTCCTGCGTCCTCACTCAGGACGGGGGCAGCCAATCCATCCAAAGACACGCGTTCCAGCTGGAGCAGTAAGTACATCAAAAATGAAACAGCTGCAGATGGCCCTGATTCAGAGGCATCACTGGCTGAAGGCACTGACCGGGAAGGAAGCGGTAGATAAAATCCTAATCTCAAATCCGATCCGCCTGAGCAGTCTGACTCCGGATAAGGTTGTTCACATTACCGTCGAGGTCTTCATTGCCCGCTACCCTGCCAGCACCATCATCGTTGGTCTTTAGAAAGTCTTACATCGTCGTTTTTATGGCTATCCATAGACCCCCTTGTGTCTATCCTTTTGATAGCTATTAACTTCGGAGCATTCACTATGAAAATACCATTCATAGTACTTCCCGTTTTTTTATGCCTTTTCCTTTTAAATACATCGACAAAAGCCAGTACTCCGATTTCGTCTGATCTCGATTTTCTAGAGCAGTATTACAATCATTCACTGGTTGAAGATGGACTGATGTTAACCATGTTCACCACGGAGTTATCATTCGCGACTCTCGTGAGTTTTAGTCTCTGGTATGGTGTATGCAAAGCCCCTGAGATAGTGTCGGGATTTGTCGGAAAACCTGGTATAAGTGCCGCTGAAAAAGCAACATTCGAAAAAACTAAAACCGATTTTTGCCTACAAATGGCCTCTACTCTCACAACAACGGAGGTCGTGCTGGCCGGACATGTATCACCATGGCCTCTTGATTACTGGTGGCAATCTGTGCGTTTTTCCGGACTCGGACTGGCTTTATATGGGAATTACAAGGCCTTGGGATATAGCAGGAATCTACCAATCACGGCCTTCATCTATTTATCCAGTGAAGCAGGTGCAAGAACTGCTGTTAGTGCTGCAATCAGTGAATCAGTCAGGGCAATGGGCACCATTGATATTTCGCTTACAAGCTATACCTATAATGAGTATACGGTACTGTCGATCTTCAGCGGCCTGATACTGGGAGCATTGGTCTATGAAGTCTTAATTATGAAGGGTGTTTCACCAATGCATTCGAATTCAGCATTCTTCATAGTCTCTGCAGCATCAGGGGAAATTTCGGCAATAATATCTACATCAACACTGACTGTTGATGAACTGTCAGGAGTCGCAGCAGGAGTCGTATCCGGAGTCGGAGCCGGAGTCATGGCCATAGCTATAGCCGAAAGCGTAACCTTAGCAGGAGGGCGAGCAGGAGGGCGAGCAGGAGCCATGGTCATCGCCATAGCCGAAACTATAACCTTAGCCGGAGCCGGAGCCGTAACCATAGGCGTAACCGAAGCAATAACCGGAATCGGAGCCAGAACCTTAATCGGTGCTGGTGCTTCAGCAGGAGCAGTAGCAGGAGCTTCCCTCACTTTGATAAGTTTAAAGATTACTGGTAGTAATTTCTTCATCCAAGGAATACTTACCCTTGCTCCTGCTATGTTAGGTGCACTTTTAAACAGCTATTCCAGCCATACTGTTTATGGGAAAACCATTGAAGAAGCGTTGTGCGGAACAGACTGGGTATTATGGAACAAGTTTCATATGCCTCTGAGTTATCTATCAAGCATGCTTAACTGAAACGGTCACTCGTCAGTAGCTGCGGGGCTGGTGGTACAGATCATCGACGCAGGGATAGGCAAAGGGCATAATTTTCTGTGACTCTATGAGGCTTCCACACTCACTACCATAGATAACGGAATACTCCTGCAGGTCTGGCAGGGTAAGCGGACACTACCCTGCCTCACCTCCTCCGGATAATTCAATAGGTCGACAGAACGAATGCGATGGCTCCTGAACCTTCAAGGCTCCTGATATTAAGGAGGTAATTTCGTGCAGCACCGGTGAATAGATTCTAATTCTCAAGAATTGTCGAAAGCCTTTCCCCATGCCCTGGACTGAAACCTGTGCTGTTCAAAAGCCTGAGTTCATTCGCCACTGACTAACGTTCATTTTGAGTATCAATGTGCTGCTTTAACAGCAAAAAACAACACCAAAGCCAACATTCTTTCAACTGCTTATCCTTTAACAACGGGAACACGAAACTGGATTCAAGCAATCAGTGTACGGAAAAGATTATTCAACTCATCTGTATTTGAACGCAAACTGGTCGCGACTTCAGAAAACGACTTCAGAAAACGACTTCAGCCGAGTCAGTTCTTGCTCCACAAAATCATTCAACACTTTAATTGCAGGAATAAACGATTAAATGTTCCAAACAAAAAAACTGATGCAAATATAGAGTATGCTTATCCCAAACTATTAATCTTTAGACCCCTATGACATTAGATATTAATACTCAGCGCTTCTTTGGCTCCCGAACTGTACAGCGTGGTACCGACTACTTTCTGAAAAACCGCGTACGCACCCTCGAACTGGATGACGAGATTCAAACTATAACTGCCAAGGTCGGAGGGAGTGGCAAAAAAGTCTATCATGTCGAGATCGATTTTGAACGTTATACCGATGATCCGGACGAAGATCCATTTCAAGGCATTTGCAGCTGCCCGATGCAAATTAACTGTAAGCATGTCTGCGCTACCTTACTCGCAGCAGAAAGAGCGTATGGGTCAGAGCGTATCAATCTATTGCTTACTCCACATGATACAGATGACAAGACGTCTGTTAATAATAACGACGAGTTCAAACAACAACTGCACCAACTGATAGCACTGGCTGTCGACGATATCGACCCCGGCGCATCGCTCGCTGAAAAAGAAGCACTGAAAGTAGAGATGTATAATGACATTCTGGGAATAAAGGTGAGCGAAGCCCCAGCCAATACAAAGCCCCAACAAGCCAGGATAGTTAATTTCGAGCAAAAACGACGAGACAAGGATCGTCAAAACTGGCTCAACTCTCTGCAAGAGGTGACCCGTCCCACAGAGACTTCAACCCGGCTGCTCCAGTCACCTAAAAAGAACAATATCAATTGTCTGATCTATCATATTGAACTGGCTCCCTACACCGGTGATCTGGTGATTCAGCCGCACACTTCACGTTATCTGAAAAATGGTGGATTCGGTAAAAGTAATATTTATCGAAATGCATTTAACGCAGTCCAATATGATAATTGGCCCGCCAGTGTCAATGAAGATGACCGCTTCATATTTAAAATGGCCTATCTTCACGATCGACTGGAACACTACGGCAGCGAAATCAGATTGCACGGAAAGGAAGGGCAAGAACTTCTTGAAAAAATATTGGCGACAAAGCGCTGTCTGGTAGATCTGGAGTCACGAACCATCATCAATAAAGGCAAACCTCTAAAAGGCGAAATCCGGTGGCAGCTTGACGAACAGGGATTACAACACCCTGCTCTGATCGATTCAGACACTCAGCAACCCTTACAGGTATTGCCGACAGAACCCATTTATTATCTAGCCATGAATGGTCATCAACCCGAGTGCGGAGAACTCACCGGCGTTCCAGCCTACGACACACTAAAAATACTCTTAAAAGCCCCTCCACTGGATGAAACGGGTGTCGAAGAAGTCGCTGAAGTTCTATCAGAACTCTTCAATGATAAAAACACCCATGTCCAAATACCAGAGAAAATATCCGTTCTTAACGTAACACCAACCCCTGCTCTGATTCTGGACGGCCTCCCCTTACCACTTAATAATGCCAAGTCCACTAATACGACAAGCACTAAAGCAACACAAATACTAGCAAGAGCAAGACTTATTTTCACATACGCTAACGAAAACATTTCCTACGGCAGTCTTCAGGATACTATTCCTGCCCCGGAAGACAGTCATCAGATTATTCCGAGACAACAACAAACTGAAACCCGGTTTTTCAACCGCCTGCCCATCGAACTGCAACCTGCCTATAAAATACCCATGTCCGGAAAAGGGTTATTCGATCACGATTTACTCATGAACTCGTCCAGTTCTGACAATCAAAAACACTGGTTGCATTTCATGAACTATCACTTGCCTGAGCTGGAAGATCAGGGTTGGAAAATCACCATTGAAGAGAGCTTTCCTTTCCAGTTTGAAAGCCTCGCAGAGGATGACTGGTACGCCGATCTGGAAGAATCAGAAATGGACTGGTTCAACCTGCGGCTCGGTTTTGTCATCGACAGCAAGTCTATAGACTTGCTGCCGTTGTTAGCCAGACAGATCAACCAGCTGCCAACACTTGAAGCGTTGAAAAAAATGCCAAAGGGCACACTGGTTCCTATCGCTCTTCCTGGCGGTAAGTTTATAAACCTTCCTTCAGAAAGATTACTGCTGATTGCTGGCACATTATTGGAACTTTACGGCGACAGGCCTCTGGAAGAATACCGCCTGCAAAACCACCATGCAGAACTCTGGCTGGAATTGTACGAACAGCTGGGCCTTCCCTGGTCAGGCAGCGAAAAACTATTAGAGTTGAGCCGGAAGCTGAAGTCTTTTAAACGCCTGAAAAAAGTCAACCCTGCCAAAACACTGCAAGCAAAGCTTCGTCCTTATCAGCAGGATGGGTTGTCATGGCTGCAATTTCTCAGGGAATACGGCCTTAACGGCATACTGGCGGATGATATGGGTTTAGGAAAAACCATCCAGACGCTTGCTCACTTACAACTGGAGAAAAAAAGGCTCAAGAAAAAGCTTCCTCCAAGCCTGATCGTTTGTCCTACCAGCCTCTTACACAACTGGAAGAAAGAGGCAGCCCGATTTACTCCGGATCTAAAAACGCACATTCACCACGGAGCCCAAAGAGACAGCGACGCTATAGACCACGCTGATATTGTGCTGACCAGCTACGGCATCATACAACGTGATTTTGAACAGCTCAGTCAAAAGAAATTTCATCTGCTGGCATTAGATGAAGCTCAGGCGGTAAAAAACCCCAATGCCAAAAGCGCACAAGCCGTTCGGTGCCTGCGGGCTGATCACAAACTTTGCATTACTGGCACCCCCATGGAAAACCACCTTGGAGAGGTTTGGTCACTGTATGATTTCCTCATGCCTGGTTTTCTGGGAGCAAGGGACCAATTTACCCGTTACTACCGAAGTCCCATTGAAAAACACAATAACAAAGCGCAGTCAAAGAAACTGCAAAAGCGCATTGCGCCCTTTATGCTCAGGCGCAGCAAAGATTTGGTTGCTAAAGACCTGCCCCCAAAAACCACTATTATTCGCACCACTGAATTGAATGGGAAACAGCGCGATTTATACGAGACCATTCGCTCCAGTATGGAAGCCAGAGTAAAAAGTGAAATCGAGAAAAAAGGATTGGCTCGCTCCCAGATCGTCATACTGGATGCTTTATTAAAAATGCGTCAGGCGTGTTGCGACCCCTCTCTGGTCAAACTGGAACAGGCCAAAGAAGTACACGACTCCGCCAAGCTGGACTTGCTCATGACGCTGGTTGAACCCATTGTGGCGGAAGGACGAAAAATCCTCATCTTCTCCCAGTTCACCACCATGCTCTCCCTGATAGAAGTCCGCTTGAAAGCCGCGAATATCCAATGGGTCAAACTCACAGGCCAGACTCGAAAGCGCAACGAACCCATCGACGCCTTTCAGCAGGGCGATATTCCTGTATTTCTTATCAGCCTGAAAGCCGGAGGTACCGGTCTTAACCTCACCGCTGCCGATTCCGTCATTCACTACGACCCATGGTGGAATCCAGCGGTAGAAGAACAGGCCAGTGACCGGGCTCATAGAATCGGTCAAGACAAACCTGTATTCGTCTACAAGCTAGTTACAGAAGGCACCGTTGAGGAGAAAATTCAGGAACTGAAGGAAAAGAAACTGGCCATAGCGGCTTCTCTCTACGGCGACTCAGGAAAGAAAAAAACACAATCCATTACTGCCGATGACTTGAATGTACTGTTTGAGCCCATCAAATCAGCAAACGATTGAATCGGACAATCAGACTGTCGATAAACGGGCTTATCGGCAGTTGCAATCTGAACGGCAACCTGTCTTATCGACAGTGTGCTTCACCATTCTACACAAACGCCTTCTGCCCTATCCCAACTAACTCTCCTTTCACAATCACCTTACTTCCATCTCGAAGCTGAGCCTGACTGGTACCGTCACAATTATTTGCAGTAATGGTGACAACCGTTCGTGTGCCTCCCGGTATGAGCTCTTTGAATTGCTGTCTGATGTTGGTGGTGGCCATAAGCCCTTCTGTTAAAATATCCTTTCTGCAAACCAAAAAAAAAGCAACACCCGGAGGTATTGCCTTTCGATCTCACACCGAAGCGTGAGGGTGTAGCACTGAAATTACAGTACTACGATATCTTCTGCCTGAGGACCTTTCTGGCCCTGAGTAACAGTGAATTCAACGCGCTGGCCTTCAGCCAGAGATTTGAAACCGTCACCCTTGATTTGACGGAAATGAGCAAACGCGTCTGGTCCGCCATTTTCCTGAGTGATGAATCCAAAACCTTTCTCGTCGTTAAACCACTTAACAATACCGGTAGTAGTAGACATAATCGTATCCTAAATTTTCTAAATTGATGCGTCTTGTAATAAGACAATAGAGCTAGAAGTTTTGCTATTTTTTATGGAAAACGGAATGAGCTACTACACTCGGAACGTTTAAATCTATACATAAAGAATGAAACATACTTTTAACATGGAGCGTATTCTACACGCCTTTTCAGTTAAAACAATGAGTACTTCAAATTAATGCACAGCACATTACCCTTGTCTAAAAGGGTATGTACCTAATAATGTCGTTCCAGCTCAATGATTTGGCTGACCGTTGCATTCCCTGTTCTGATGCTTGAAATAAACTGTAGGAGTTGTGGCGGGCGTGTACCGTCTGCCATCAAACGAGAAGCTAAGGAAGCTGGCTGTAGTTGAGGAAAATATCAAAGAGAGTTTCGAAAAACTGCAGTTTCCTGGCTTCAGGACAAAACCTTTCATTGGAATTCAGGACTCTCGTATGGAACGAGATACCCCCCTGCAATGCGTATGTGGCTCCTTCATCGGTCGTCACCATGGCACTGAGATTAAACTGAAGCTGGTATTTCCTTCTGCTACCTTGTTGCTCTACTCGGTTATTAATCCCAACTATTCCAGAATAGCGAATACTCTCAGATCGTTATCCAGTTCTGCGCCTGCGTACCCTAAAAGCACCTGGTCGCATAAAGGGTTTAGTCTTTCCATGAGAGAACTGACAATCTGCTGTTCAGGGTTCAATGTTGAAGACATAAATGAGTTCCTGTTGCAGCAAGGTAGAAAAACGCTCCAACAGCACGGTTGAAGTTTTCTATTGCCCGCACCGCGTTTTGATACATGGGCAATAACTGTTTTTCCATCGGCAAATCCATCCACATCATTCGGTCAGACCTCTTTGAACGCTGGAATTTGTGCGCCTAGTTTGCCTTGCGTTTAAACACCATGGAACGGCTGGCTGCATCAGAAAAGTGCCTTCCCAGAAATACTTGCCAGTACGAACGCCAGATTTCGTTTGCACTGCCTTGCCCAGATAGTGGGCCGGAACATCCTGTACCCCCACCATCCGGATCACTAAACGGTATCCCTCTCCTCTCGTTATGTATGTCCCTGCTTCATAGGTGGATGTGTGTCATAGCTGCATCAGTATCACACCACATTAAAAGCGCCCCAACCCGCACGCGGCTTAACATCTACGAGTAACTTTTTCCCACCAGAGCCTGATGTTTTCTATGATATAAGGGAAGGTATATCCGGATCAGAGACCGTATAGACACTGGTGCTTTTTGCCCGTTTGAAAGCGTGGTCCGGGAGCTGGCGACTTCATCACTGATGACGCATTAAGCGATCTCGTTCGGAAGAATGCAAATTCTCGACAGCCCCATACCCGGATATACCTTCACCCAGAAGTATAGGTGGAAGCTATGTCTCGTCGAACCCAATCAAACAGTCGTCGTTCAATTCGTATGCAAAAGCGCATTGCTGGACACCTTGAGAAGATCAACCTCTTTGCTGCCGGTATTGATATTGGATCTGCATCTCACTTTGTAGCTGTACCTGAAGAGTTGGATGACCAGGCTGTACGCGAATTTTCCTGTTTCACTGTCGATCTTGAAGCGATGGCTGAATGGCTGGTCAAGTTGGGCATTACAACTGTGGTAATGGAATCAACAGGTGTGTACTGGATTCCGGCTTTTGAAATTCTCGAGTCCTATGGGCTTGATGTAAAGCTGGTGAACGCACGACATGTGAAGAATGTTGCCGGACGAAAGTCCGATGTACTGGACTGCCAGTGGCTCTTGCAGCTTCATACCTATGGATTGCTTGAAGGGGCTTTCAGACCTGATGAACAGGTGTGTTCTCTTCGCTCCTATATGCGCCAACGTGAAAATCTGGTTCATTACCGTGCTTCACATATCCAACACATGCAAAAAGCACTGAGACAGATGAACTTGCTGCTGGACAATGTAGTGACCGATATTACCGGTATAACCGGTATGACTATCATCCGCTCAATTCTTGCCGGACAGCGAGACCCGAAGGCGCTGGCGAAGCACCGGAACGGTCATTGCAAAAAATCTGAAGAGGAAATAGCGAAGTCCCTAAAAGGTCACTATCGCCTTGAACATCTGTTTTCTCTGCAGCAGGCGGTTGAACTTTACGACACATACAGCGAAAAGATCAAAGCCTGCGACGGAGCGCTTGAACAGCAATTAAAAAAGTTTGACCGTAAAACAGAGTCATCTTCAAGCGAGCCTTCAGACACTGACAAGCCTGCCAAAAAACGGAAGTCTCGTAGTGCCCCAGGCTTTGATGTCCGGTCACAACTTAATCGAGTGGCAGGTGTTGACCTGACGGATATTGACGGCATTAATGAAAGTACAGCACTAAAAATATTGTCTGAGATTGGTTTAGACATGGGGCGTTGGCCGTCTGCTAAACACTTTGCATCCTGGCTTGGGCTCTGCCCCAGAACAAAAATATCCGGCGGGAAAGTTTTGAACAGGAAAACCAAGCGTATTCCCAGTGCAGCGGCAACCGCTTTTCGGATGGCTGCTTTTAGCCTGATGAATTCAAAGAGCGCACTGGGTGCTTATTGCCGAAGAATGAGAAGCAAGTTAGGTTCCCCAAAGGCAATTACTGCGACAGCTCATAAGCTGGCGAGGCTGGTTTACAGTATGCTCAAACACGGCAGTAAATACGTTGATAAAGGTCAGGATTACTATGAACGTCAGCATCAGGGCAGGGTGATGAAGAATCTACAGCGAAAAGCGAAAGAAATGGGCTACGTGCTAGTGTCAGCAGGGGCTGTCAACGAAAGTTGACATTGTATAAACCGGCGAGCATCGGGAAGTTACTCAGAGGGTGTGTGGCTTGATTAATGTCATGACTAAATGCACTGATTTTACAGGGTTTGTAGCTATTAGAAACTTGCTGATATGTTCAATTTCTACGTTTCTCCAATTCGATATTTTGGCTATCCATGAGCCTCAAAGTGCTAGTTAACCTATAAAACCGGTAAAAATGAGCTGTTTTATGACTTTATGTATTTTTTGTCAGCTATGAGTCGGAAAAATTGATCATCACCGCACGATATCAGTGCTTGCAAGGGCTAGAGAAGGATTGAAGACATTAATCAGGCCACACACCCTACTCAGAAGCACTCCGGCCCGCTCCGCGGTCACACATCTACAAGTAACTCCTTCCCAAAAATTAAATTCATTCTATGATCATATGAGAGCATGTCTGGACCAGAAACCGTTTGCACACTGGTGTTTTTTACCCGATCAGAAGCATGGTTCAGGAGTTGACGACCCCATCACTGATGACGCTTGGCGATCTCGTTTGTAAGACTGTATATCGTCGACAGCCCTATTTCCGGATATGCCTTTGACCGCATTTTGACCGAATTTTGAGGGTATTATGAAAAGTAAGTTAAAAACTGAGACTGCTTCTCCCAAAGCCCAGAAACGAATTGATGGGCATTTAGAAACCATTAACCTGTATGCGGCTGGTATTGATATTGGTTCAGAGACGCACTACGTAGCTATTCCGCAAGAGTTAGATGATCAGCCTGTTCGGTCGTTTCCTTGTTTTACCGCTGACCTTGAAAACATGGCGCAATGGTTAATAAATGCAGGCATCACTACGGTTGCGATGGAATCGACAGGGATTTACTGGATACCCGCTTTTGAAATTCTTGAATCCCATGGTCTCGAAGTTCGTCTTGTGAATGCGCGCTACGTTAAAAACGTCGCTGGACGTAAAACTGACGTTGAGGATTGTCAGTGGATTCAGCAGCTTCACACTTATGGATTGCTCAATACCGCCTTTCGCCCGGATGAGGAGGTTTGCGCATTAAGAGCTTACATGAGGCAACGTGACAATCTCGTAGCAAACCGTGCGTCGCATATACAGCATATGCAAAAAGCTCTAAGACAGATGAACCTGTTGCTGGATAATGTCGTTACCGATATCACGGGAAAAACCGGATTGACGATCATTCGGTGTATTGTTGAAGGGGAGCGAGATCCACTTCAATTGGCGAAACATCGTGATCCGCATTGCAAAAAGACAGAACAGCAAATTGCCAGGTCTCTAAAAGGACACTACCGGGCTGAGCATCTGTTTGCCCTACAGCAATCGGTTGAACTTTATGACGTTTATGATGAAAAGATCAGCGCCTGCGACAGGGCTTTAGCGAGCCAGCTGAAACAATTTGATAGCAAGGCTGATGATTCTGACAACATGCCTGATAAACCGGTTAAAAAACGTAAATCGTCCAGTTCTCCCGACTTTGACGTTCGTTCTGAGCTCTATCGGGTAACGGGTGTTGACCTGACAGCTATTGATGGTATTGATGAAAATACGGCTCTGAAAATACTATCGGAAACAGGAACTGATATGAATCGATGGCCCACAGCCAAACATTTTGCTTCGTGGCTTGGTTTGAGTCCTGAAAACAAAATATCCGGTGATAAAATTCTAAGCTGTAAAACCAAACGGATACCCAACCGGGCATCAAAAGCTTTGAGGATGGCAGCATACTCTCTGACGAATTCAAAAAGTGCGCTTGGTGGTTACTATCGAAGAATGCGCAGTCGCTTGGGAGCCCCGAAAGCGATCACCGCAACCGCACATAAATTAGCCCGATTCATATACAGCATGCTGAAAAACAAGACGGAATATATTGACCTTGGGCAGGATCATTATGAGCAAGAATATAAAGCCAGAGTCTTAACTAATTTGAAAAAAAAGGCGAAAGATATGGGCTACCTCCTGATACCTGAAGAGCAGACCGCGATGGCTTAACCCTGTGCGGACTGGTGAGTTCAGAGGGAGTTACTTGTAAGTCAAAGCATTCTTTAATTGATCGATCCACAGGTGACCGACAACAGAATAATTATACTGCTCATTACTATGAGCTCCGCCTTCCACACAAATAACAAAAAAACGAAAGGCAACCTCCAGTCTTTTTTATCAAAAAAACGTACTTATAACCGACATTCACCACCTAACCTGACATTTTCCTGATTTCTGCTATTTATCAAAAAAGCAAATATCAGGAAACAGCCTTATGCCTCCTATTCAATATCGCACTCAGATTCAGAACATGGATCACCTCGGCCTGGTGGCAGGTATGTGCAAAGAGCTGGGCATAGCCGATCACATTGACAGACGTGCACCCAAGGTAGCGGATGAATGGAATGTCTCCCACGGTGAAGCCATTGTCGGCATGATCCTCAATGGCCTCGGCTTTACGGGGCAATCTCTCCATATGTTCCCCCAGTTCTTTGCCAATAAACCTCTCAACAAACTGATCAGGGAAGGGATTAAACCAGAGCATTTAAACGACAAGATTCTGGGAAGAGCACTGGATGAACTCTTTGATCTGGATGTCAGTAAAGTCTATTTTGAGCTGGCTATCAAGGTTGCAACTCATCTCAAATTGCCTTGCGACGCGCTGAACCTTGATGGCACCGGCTTCCACGTCGATGGTCGTTATAATAGCGATAGCGATCTGAGCGATGAAGACCTCAACTGCATCAGGCTTTGCAAAGGTTACAGCCGGGATCACCGCCCGGATTTGAACCAGGCCATATTGCTTCTGTTGACTGAAAACCGGGCAGGCATCCCGTTGTTTATGAAAGCAACCAGTGGCAATGTGACTGATAAGACCAGTTTCAAACAGGTGGTTTCCAAGCACTTGAAGAGTTTCAAAGCCGCACTGGAAGCCCGCTATTTTATTGGCGATGCAGCATTGTATGTGGCAGGGACAATCCAGGAACTTGACCAGCAGGATCAGCTGTTTATTTCCAGAGTTCCTCTCAATATTGGTGCCGCCAAAGAGCTGGTAAGGAGTGCGCCTTCACGAACCATGAAAGCAGTGGAGGGGTTTGACCATTACGAAGCTACAGAAGTGTCGTCTAATTATGCGAACGTAGAGCAACGCTGGGTTTTGTTTCGCAACCAGCAACGCCAGGAAACCGAACAGAAGACGCTGACAAGGCGTATGCAGAAAAAGTCTCTGAAAGAGTGCGAGAGACTGGAAAAGTTGAGCAAAAAAGCGTTCCAGTGCGAAGGGGAGGCCATGGAAGCCTTTAGGCAATGGCAGAAGCAGTCTGAACTTTGTCAGGCTGAGGCTCAGGTTATCGCCAAGCCCTGCTACAAGAGCAAAGGACGACCTGTTAATGGAGCGGAACCCGACCACCTGGAATATTACGTAACAAGTTGTTGCTCGATCGCTGTGCAAACCCGGCAGGATGCCGAAGCATCACTGGGTTGTTTTGTGCTGGCTACCAACGACATTAATACTACTCGACTGGACAGCGCTGAACTACTGAGGACGTACAAATCACAGCAACAGGTTGAACGAGGCTTTCGCTTTCTAAAAAGTCCGGACTTTCTGGTGTCTTCCCTCTATCTGAAGAAACCGGAACGCATTGAGGCATTGTTAATGGTGATGACACTTTGCCTGATGGTCTATGCTGCTATCCAACATCGAATCCGTTATGAGTTGAAGAAGCAGAGCCGAACGTTCCCGGACATGAAGAAAAAGCCAGCCCAGAACCCAACGGGCAGATGGATTTTCTGCTGCTTTGATGGCATTTATGTGCAGACGATCAACGGAACGGAGAAGCACGTGATTGGCATCTCGGAGAATCAGGCGACAATTATCTTTATATTAGGGTCAACGTACCAATCAATTTATTCCTGACTCAAGAGGGAGTGTGAGAGCAGCAAGATCAATGCACGGAGGCTTGTCCCTGTCATCTCCGGCTGCTGAAGGTGAGGTTTTTTCTTGTTTGTGTTTTTCATGAATGGATATCCATGAAAGGTTGATTGGGTACTCGTTATCAGGAGAAGTACGTTTATGCTTACAATAAGGTGGTCAAATTTCAAAACCCTTGCGCTGCAGGGGTAGGGGAAATATCAAAGTAGGTGGTGAATGACGGTTATAAATAATCAGAAAGAGGTGGAGGAAGTGAGACCTATATTCCACCAGATTTTTAGAGAAGAGAGGAAAACACGACCAAACATAACCAGGTAGCATTTTTTGGGAAATGAAAGCAGTACAAAAAGCCTTAAAAAATGCCTCGACAGCAAAATCTGTGGATGATTTCTGGCTCCGGTAGCTTTCCAAGCGCATGGTATAAGGCGATTTCTGCACATCTGTAGGTTCTGAAGCCGTATGATTTTCTCGTAGTGAGTTTTACCTTGGTGTTCAGGCCCTCAACAATACCGCTCGAATACGCCTTTTTTTCCTTGAACCCATTCAGGATAAGCGGCTTGTGCCGTCGAACAGTTTTGGCTACTTTCTTCATGGGTTCTATTTTTGATCGCATGATTCTTGTACACCATCGATCCAGATATTTGCCTGCCCAGTGTGGCGAAATATAATCCCAGAACATCTGGAATTCTTCTTTGAGGAGATAGGCTCTGACACTTTTCAGATTGTACTGAAGCACTGTGTTCAGTTTGATTTCTTGTTTCTCGGTCAGATTCTCTTTTCGCTTGAGTAAGCATCAGCGAGATTTTTTCAGAACAGTCTCATAGCCATCAGCCTGAAGCTGTTTGTGTTCAGAAGCTCTGACTTCATCAATGGTTTTGTTCAGCATGGCAACAATATGGAACCGATCCAGAATATGCAGTGTCTGGTTAGCGAACTCGGCAATAGCCTTCACATAAGGCTTCCACATATCAGAACAGACATACTCCAGTTGCTGGCTCCGCTCTGCTCCAAAGAATGTGAAGAAACTTCGAATTGTAGCTTCGGTGCGCTCCTGACCAACCCACAACAGACGGGTACAGCCGCGATCTATCTGGTAAACCACGGTCAGATATTTATGTCCAACCTGATACGCTACTTCATCAACACCAATGGCTTTTATATTGTCGAGTGAACGATGAGCTTTGCCCCACTCGACCACGTACTCGACAGCATGAAAGACCTTCTCCCATGAGGTGCTGAAGGTGCAGGCAACCTCCTTCCAGGACAGTTTTCTCGCCCAGCTCGCCAGGAACTGCATATAGGCTCTGGTCAGTTCTTTCTTACCGTCGGCCCATGGAACCTGTTCAACCTTGACGCCACAGGTTTTGCATTGCACCCGCCGCATTTTGTAGAGAAGAAAAACCTGATACCCCAGAGAGGGACAAACTCGAATCGTCGTATAGCTAGATGATCATAGCCAGCAGCGGGCTTCTGGCAACAAGAGCAGAGGGCATGACTGTTCTTGCGAGGGACAACGATCACTTCGAAGACTTCGGAGCCTTGATAGAAGCCCGGTTTTGCATCCTGATAAACAAACGACTTGAGTTTATGGACTTTATTGAGGATAGTTTTTATTAGCATCTGCGGTGGCTTTTGTTGTTTTTATGCTCACAATAAAAAGCTATCAAAAGTCGGCCGTAGATGCTTCTATCTCAAAATCTTCCTATTTTCACCCACAGATATCCCTGAAGAGCCAAAAAAGATAAATGGCAAAATCGGAGTGGTCTGAACCACAAGCAACAAGAGTTAGAGGCGGAATCTGTCTCTTATCTTGTTTGTAAACGCTTGGGGGTAGAATCAGAGTCTGAAGCTTATCTTTCCAGGTATGTTTCCAATAATGCAACTATGGATGACATGAGCCTTCATCATGTTTTAACAGTGGCGGGCAAGATCATTAGCCTATGTGACAAACTTATTGCAAAAAAGCAAGCTTAACCTACTCATTAAACTACACCAGCTCCAACGCAATATCTCACCCCACAGTCAAGATTCCCGTTTTCTATCCGCTATCCATATGACACTTCAAACAAAACAAGGATGGTTGATTGTGAAGAGTCATATGCACCTGATCAAAGCAGCTCTGGAATACCGCCGCAAAAACGAAGTTGATGAGCTTCCATACAGCTTGCCAGCAATCCCCCACGTTTCATTAAACCCCTTGGTATCACTAGCGTGCGAAGTCGTATATATTTTGTATGCTCGTGATAAATAGTCGAGTTTTTGGGAAAAATTACATATCTCAACACGTAAGCAGCTGTAGCTGCGCCCTGCGTGTGATGCTTCTTATACGCTGTTACCGATGTCGTATAAGCATGGGGAATAGCTGACAGCTTGCGGGGTATTTATGCTCTGTATAAAAAACGGGGGAAGTCTTATGATCTCGTTTATATTGGCATGTCCGGTAAAGGAGCCAATGGCAAGATTCGGAAACGACTCTTCGGGTGTGTGATTTAAACAATGTCAAGAAAAACGACTACACTAGTATGGTCGTATAGGCTTTTTAGCGTTGAGAAATATGTACAGCTCAGTCCTTTCATCCAACGATGAAATCACAGAAATCGTTATCAAAATCCCGCACAATCGCTCAATGGTGGATTTCGAAAATCATTTGCAAGATGCCTTAAATGAAGCGGGACAACTGGGAACAAAAAAGCAACTTGAGTGGCTTGATACTGACGGTTCTCCCATTACGCTTGGCAATGTTCGGTTGACCAGTAAAAGTAAAAAAGAATTGAAGGTTTATGAAACTCCATGGGGAGCGGTTAGGGTCAATCGTTTTATCTATCAAAGTCGTGAAGGCGGTGCTATTTATTGTCCCCTTGATCAATCTGCACGAATTGTTGTTAATTCAACCCCGCGACATGCCTGCATGGTCAGTTGGAAGTTTGCCCACATGCCTTCCACTGAAGTAGAGCAAGATTTTCTAAGAAACCACGGACGTAAAATCCATCGAAGAACCGCTAAAGACCTGGCAGAAGTTGTTGCCAGTATTGCTCAGGCCAAAGAAGAATCCTGGACTTATGAATTACCGGATTTACCCGAGCCAGTAGCCACAGTTAGCTTGGGGGCTATGTTCCCGCCAATAGTTGTATTGCTTACTCCCTATGTTTACAGGGCTACAGACGTGCCTTATAAAGTAGAGATATGACTAAATCTTGTATATTGCATTTGTTTATTGCCCAAAGAACAGCGATTTGTTCTGGGATACCTTCCTATCTCATGAATAGCCATATGTGGAGCAGGAAAATAAAGTTTTTATAGGACTTTAGTGCTCCCAACTATTGACGGGAACATAGCCTAGCTTGGGGCTGGATGGTGCAAACTTGCTTTATAAAGAGGGCTACAGAATTGCAATGTGCGGAACTATTGCGCTTTATGATGAAGAAGGAAATCGAATGCACACGGTGTACGCTGCCGCTGCCCCCGAATACGGAAAAGAAACTTTTATAAGGCGGTTCTCTTCTGACATTGAGAAAATGAAGTCTCGTTTTCCTGATGCCACTTACGTTGGAGTTGCTGATGGGGCGCCAGATAATTGAACGTTTCTTGAGCCTGTTACATCGATTCAAATTCTGGATTTTTATCACGTTAGCGAATATGTGGCAGAAGCGGCAGAAGCTATATATCCGGGTAAAAAAATGCAGAATGAACGCAAAGCCTGGTTAAGATCAACACTGCACGAATTAAAAAACACCCCTGGTAAGGCAAAACGTTTATGGTTGGAATTAAAGAAAGCAGCTCCCGGGAATAAACGTCTTGTTTCTAAAGAAAAACTGGATAAAGCCAGAACTTATTTCAAAAATCACTGGCACCAAATGATTTATCCAGAAGCGTTGGAAAACAAGTTACCAATTGGTTCTGGTGTAACAGAAGCTGCTTGCAAAACGCTGGTTAAGCAGCGCATGTGTAAGTCAGGCATGCGATGGAAGGAACAAGGGGCGTCAATGCTATTAACATTACGAGCTCTGGCGAAGTCAACGGGTTATTGGGATGCTTTCTGGTCGAAGATGGATCGCTACGGGTTTCCAGTGGCTCACAACCTGCATGCCTGACATTATTCAAGCCACACACCCGACTCTTCAGCCACAAGCGCAAAAAAGCTGATGCGTGGACTCATTTCTCCTACTACGAAGTGTGGGATAATATCAGCGATACTGAGATTCAGGAACTGGAAGGCTTTTTCGACAGCTATACCGGTTTGACTCTCGCACCAATATTTTGAACATCCAACAGACTCATAGGCCTCTGGTGCAGGTTCGCAGGGAAACCGAACATGAGCTGGGATTGGACAGTGTGACAAAGAAGTCGTTAGGCGTTTGATGAACGTTTTGTATTCTATTCTGACAGTCTATTTTTCTGTTTCGCTACTGGTTGCCCTGATACTGGCCGGGCATATTTTCTTCACGTTTGACCGGTTTGATCGAAAATACCGGAGCATGGGCTTTTCCGTCATTTTAAACATTTTTCTTTGGCCTATCTTGCTGCTCAAACCGAAGTTTATGCTTGATCCTTCAGAATTACTGAGTGATGGCTCTGTTCAGGCTGAAGAGGCCCGTTTAAGAGAATGCCCTCCTCCTTCCGGTGATCGTGTCCGCTATTGCCAGAGTCAAGGTCGTTATGAAAAATCTTATGGTGTGTTTGTTTTTGACAGCAGTGATGTAGAAGAGGTTCTACAAGAGCAGCTATCAGAAAACTCACACCTCTATAACAGGGCGATCTCATTTGGCACTAACTTTCTCTGTTTGGCTAATTATTCAGCACACAAAAGTACCAAAATAAGCCTAATTTCCTGTACTTCTCAAAAATTCAGTTTTTAAAGCTAGCTTTTTGAATATGCAACAGGATTGGTGTTTGTCAAATGAGATCGCCCTGCCTCTATAATGACCACGAAGGTGCTATTTTGAACTGGCTGGAGATGCATTACGATGACAGCACATCCGAACCAACGCCCGTACCCGAGGCTTGGTGGCGTTTTCAGTTTATTGCTAATGAGTTAATCAGGAATGATTCAACGGAAGTACATTGCCTGAAGTGTAAGGCTCACTATTCTACAGATCAGTTGATCTTAAAAAATGATCGAGGTCGTTCAGGCTGGAATTTTGACCGGGTAGTTTGTCCGAAAGATCATTTGCTGCTTATTTCTGAAACAATACTTCGGACACTTTTTATAAAAAGGTATGCCATGAGGAAAAACAGCGATAATAGTGGAATCTAAAACCTCTACATGCTGATAATTTTCCTCATGGAATCCATAGTAAAGACCGCGCTGGACGCTATGTCCACTGTTAAAAAACCTCAGAAGACCTTCATCGTATTACTTTTCTCTGCCCTTGTCGTATTTCAGGGGAAAGCCAATTTCCGTAACTTGAGCCGCTACTCTTCAATGAGCGAGAAACGGATCAGTCGCTGGTACAGGAGGTCCTTCGACTTTTTCCATTTCAATTGCCTGATGCTATCTGAAGTATTTTCAACGACAAGCGAGCTGATTGCTGCCCTTGATGCCAGCTTTATGACCAAAAGCGGCAAAAATACAGACGGGCTTGGCATGTTTTGGCGTGGCTGTACTGGTAAAGCTGAGCGTGGGCTGGAGCTCTCATTGCTCAGCGTGGTTGATCTTCAATCCAATACGGCTTACCCGCTTGATGCCCAACAAACACTGGATCAGAAAAGGAAAACCCGCGTTGATCTCTATGCAGGGCACGTGATGGGGCTGATTGAAAAACTCATCGGACTGGGGATTAAATATCTGGCTGTTGACGCTTACTATTTCAAACAGAAATTCGTTTCTCCTGTGGTCGGAGCGGGTCTGCACATGTTGGCAAGTTAATGTTGGCAAGTTAAGAAGTGATGCTGATCTCCTGTGGCCTTACGATGGTCCCTATTCTGGTTGCGGCCGTCCCAAGGTGTACGGAGGCAAGGTGAATCCCGAAAGGGATCTGATGCGATTTGAACATGCAGGGAAGCTAGAGACAGGTGAAGAGGTATACACTGCCAGAGTGTACTCCAAGTGTCTGAAATGCTGGATACGAGTTGTCATGCTGCGGGTGCAGAGAAAAAAGAAAACAGGTTTTGCGTTGCTGTATTCAACCGATGCAGAGCTGGAAGCCATGATACTTATCAAGTATTACAAGGCCAGATTTCAGATTGAATTCGCATTCCGTGATGCCAAGCAATATACAGGTCTGCTGGACTGTCAGTCTTGCCGAAAAGAATCAATACACACTCAGATAAGTGCCTCTTTTTCAGCTCTTAATCTGTTAAAACTGGAGGACTTAAGAGAGAAAAATACCCAAGGCCAGAGCGTCATCTCGATTGCCAGTTGGAAAAGGCTGAAGTTCAACCAGCACTTGATGTGCAGAGTTTTTGACTACTTAGGGTTATCCCTGAGTAGCGATAAAGTCATGGACACCTACGAGCAGCTCAGTGGGTATGGGGCTATCGCTGCCTAAAAGTGTCCGAAGTATTGCTGAAACCATGCATATTTATACACCCAGCCCTCTAACGCATGAAGGGGCTACTGATGTGGATAAAATCAGGTGTCGGTTTGATTTCGTATGTCCAAAACAATGGGATGAACTGCAAGTCACTGATAGGGATGAGGCGAGGTACTGAGACCAGTGCAATGAATCGGTCTATCTTGCTGAATCTGTATCTGATCTTGATTGTCTAGCAGCAAAAGGGAAGTGTGCTGCATTTATTGAGAAACAGAATCTTGATTTTCAACACCTTGATATCCCTCCAATGGTTGGACGAGTTAAGCCAAGAGAGGAATAACATCAAACTTCCACCTCATACTGTGCCAAATCGGGCGCAGTACCTTTAACTCCATCCTGCACGAACACCTTCTGCCCTGCCCCCACAGATTCTCCTTTCACGACTACCATTGTTCCATCCCGGAGCTGAGCCTGACTGGTTCCGTTACCATTGTTCTCTGTGATGATCACAACCGATCGTGCGCCTTCCGGGATTAACGCTTTGAATTGCTGCCAAATGTTGTGGTGGCCATAAGCCCTCCTGTTAAAACGTCCTTTTCTTAAGCCAAAAAAAAAGCAACACCCAGAGGTATTGCCTTTCGATCTCACACCGAAGCGTGAGAATGTAGCACTGAAATTACAGTACTACGATATCTTCTGCCTGAGGACCTTTCTGGCCCTGAGTTACAGTGAATTCAACGCGCTGGCCTTCAGCCAGAGATTTGAAACCGTCACCCTTGATTTGACGGAAATGAGCAAACGCGTCTGGTCCGCCATTTTCCTGAGTGATGAATCCAAAACCTTTCTCGTCGTTAAACCACTTAACAATACCGGTAGTAGTAGACATAATCATATCCTGAAATTTAAACAATAAAGTTGCCCTGCTGTGTTTATCGCAATGCGATTTTCACAACAAAAGCGGTAGAGCTAGAAGTTTTGTTTACTTATGAAGAATATGGCGAGCTACTACACCCGGAACATCAAATCTATACATAAAAAATCAAACACACTTGTAACGTGGTGCCCATTTTACATGGCTTCGAGCTTTCAGCAACGAGTATAAACCAATGTTTGAAGGCGACAACCACTCAGATCAACATTAACTCTGCTTAGTAGTGCCTTTCCAGTTCAATGGTTTGTACCACCCGCCCGATGTCAGCTTTTATGCTGGTTGAAAGGCACAACGCTCTCCAGTGCCCGCTTCCTCCTGAATCTCCACCAATTGTTCCGGTTCAACCAACCCGGGTGGAGTACTGACAGGCGTCAGTGGAATCTCCAGTGTGGTGATGCTCTGGTTTCCACCTTTGGCCAGTTCGTTTCGGCCTCGCTCGGTGTTGACCTGTGTTTCGGTGAGCCAGTCTTCGTAGATGTCCGGAGCAGGTTCATTGCCTGCGGTTCCGCTGCGTTTTACGTTAACGGCCACTCCGGCATGGGTTCCCGACACGTAGACGGCGTTGTATTTCGGCTCTGGTCGCCAGCTGGCACTCAGACTGATGACCAGTGCTGCCGGGATAATTCTGTCCATGGTGGCCGTTGTCCAGCTCCAGGGACTGGCCGGGTATCTCAGCTGAATGTTTAAGGTATCACTGTCCCTGCTTGGAATAATCACTGAACCGGCTGTGCCTGCAATTCTGGCCACTACCTGCATGGCAGTCTGGTTCTGATAGCTGAAGGTACCACCTGGCATTATCCAGTCCGGAGTTTCGTAGTCATTCAGATGGAACAGGTACGAAAAGCCATGCAGGATCTTTCCTGTATCTGGGAAGAGTTATTCACACCTGAAAAGCGCAGGCTCACTGAACTACTGATTCAGAGAATCGATCTGACTGCCAAGAAGGTCACGATTTACTACAAACCCGACGGCATTAAAGCAGTTACCACCGAGCTGCAAGCCATCTATTAACAGGAGATATCCCATGGCGAATATTCTTTCCAATGGTGATGAAACCGTTGAATTTCTGGAACAAGACAACCTGATCAAAGTCACTCTACCCATCCGTCTTTTTCACCGAGGTGGAAAAACTACCATTGAAACTCCAGCTGGAGCCATCGACCCACCAGAAATGAAACAACTTCAGATTGCTTTGATTCAGGGACACCGCTGGTTAAAAATGCTGGTCAGTCGAAAATTCCTCAGTGTGAAAGCTCTGGCCGAAAAGGAGAAGATCGATAAAGCACGAGTATCAAAATGCATCCGCCTGACCAGTCTGGCTCCGGATATTCAAGAAGATATTCTTTGTTATACCGGCAAATGACAGTTGAGCATGAAACCGTTCCCGATGCTTTGGTCTGAGCAGCGCACCTATTTTGAAATCCAAAAATGAAAAGGGTTTCTTTCTCTCTATGATGAAAGGTGATGACTTAATTGGTGACCATTCATAGAAATGATAAAAAATGAATCACCAAAACTCATGAAAAACACAACTAACCGCTATCTGTTTTTTGCGCTTCTATCCCTATTTTCTGCAACAGCAGTGGCAGGGCATAGAGTTTCCTTATTGGGACCACCTCCGGAAAACGCAGTTCTTTACAAAATAAAACCTACTCAAGTAATGGGATTTATGCTGGAGTAATACAATAAGTGCAACAGGCTGAAATTTGGAATGTGAGCCAGCTATTGATACATTTCAAAGCTCTCACACCCAGAAATGGAAGCCTGAAATGAAGAAACAAACCAAGCACTATCAACAGCTGACTCAAGGGCAAAGATATCAGCTTTATGCGCTATTGAAAAAAGATTTTTCCCAGACTGAAATTGCTCATGACATCGGTGTTATTAAAAGCACTGTTCCCGGGAATTATCAAGGAATTCTAAAGTGGGTGGTTACTGCCCAGAAGCCGCAGAGAGACTCAAGACCAAGCGTAAGAAGTCAGCTCATAAATCTAAAAAAACAGATGAACGACATATTAAGATTATTCAGAAGGCATTACTTCTGGGCTGGTCTCCTGGAAACACCAGTATTCGTATGACTATTGAGATGCCGATACGGCTGTTAGTCATACTACTCTTTATCGACTCATTGCTGCTGATAAGACACAGGGAGGCGTACTGTATAAAAGCTTGCCACGCTTCGGTAAAAGCCGCTGGAAAGGGGGTAAACGTAAGGCTGGACGATCTCTCATTCCTGATCGGGTAGATATCACTAAGCGACCAGAAATCGTTGAGCAACGAGCTCGAATTGGCGACTGGGAAGGTGACACGGTCCATGGGCAGGATGCGCATCTGGTCACTCTGGTTGACCGAAAAAGCCGACTTACCCTGATCGGAAAAGTGGATAACAAACAAGCTGAAACGGTTGCTGCCAAAATGATCTCTTTGCTGAAGCGAGTACCAGAAGTATTGACGGCCACACTGGATAACGGTGGCGAATTTGCAAGGCATGGTTTAGTTGCTGAGGCCATTAATGCGGACATGTATTTTGCCAAATCATATGCCAGTTATCAGCGTGGTACAAATGAGAATACTAATGGAATCATACGACGTCAGTGGCCTAAGAAAATGCGTCTGGGTCAACTTACCGATGAGGACATTCGAAATATGGAATGGGTTATAAATTCGATGCCGAGAAAAGTACTTGGCGGGTTAACCCCGCTTGAGGTCTACACTGGAAAGTCTGTTGCACTTATTGCTTGAATCCAGCATGACTTCTTGGGTACTTAAGATCGAAGGTGAAGAGGCAACATTTATTTTTAATTACAGCCATTCTCCTGATGGAAAATACGGTTTTTTTTCCTTTCAACCCCAAGGCACTGTTAATGAAACAATCCAGTTCATAGCACCCTGCTATATCTCTGGAGGTGAGTGCGAAGATTGCATCCACTGCAATCCCCAAGGAACCGCTGAAGTCATTATTGATTGACTATCTAGCCAATACGCATGTGTATTCGTTTTCCATTCAAACTGTTCGTCACTGGTTCGTGACACCTACCAAATAAACGACAAAAAACCAGAAGGCGACCTCCAGCATCATTTATCAACTAACGTACTGATATTAGAAAAGAAACCAAAGTGGAGGAAGTGACACCCAGTTTCTCCAGGTTTGCAGAGAAGAGAGAGAAACAGAGAAAGAAAACGCCAAAAGTAGACAAGGCAAGGGGTTGGGGAAACAAGGGAAAGTGGCAAAAACCTTTATTTATAGGCTGTAAACAACAAAAGCCCGTAGTCTTTAGACTTCGGGCTTTCTGAATAATGGCGGTGGGGTGGGAAGCGGTTGCGGAATTTTTTGATAAAAACGTACTATAGTATGATTCAGAAAAGCCATCAGCCATATAGGACTTTCAGGGTATTCTTAGGTTCCAACGTAATAATCCGTAATCAGCCAAAGGTTCATTTCAGATTGGAGGAAACTGCGCCTTGAAAATCGTAGCTTTTAAGCTACACTATGATAATGCTAAAAGTGAAACAACACGATGTTTTCAGAAAATGGCTTAAACAAGTCAAGGATCAGAAAGCCAAGTCGGCCATATTGTCTCGGCTGAGACGTCTGGAATTTGGATTGCCTGGAGATGTTAAGCCATTGGGTGGCGGTTTCAGTGAATTGAGGATTGATTCCGGAAAAGGCTACCGAGTTTATTTAAAACGTCAGGGTGAAGAGTTGATTATTGTCTTTTGTGGAAGTCAGAAGAAAGATCAACAAAAGCAGATAGAGCTGGCCAAAGCGCTGTATGAAAAGTGGAGAGTAAATAATGGATGAACAAATAACCGATTTCGACCCATCTGAGTACCTTGATAATGATGAGGCTATTCAGAGTTACATTGATGAAGCTGTCGCAACGGGTCATGCCAGTTTTATAGCTGATTCATTAGGCATCGTCGCCAGAGCGAAAGGGATGACCAGTCTGGCAAAAGCAACAGGGCTGTCTCGCGAAAGTCTATACCGGTCATTAAGCGGTGAGGGAAACCCAAACCTAAAAACCTTGCTGGCAGTTTGCGCTGCTCTCGGAGTCACTCTTAACATCGGACAACCACTGCAAGCCAGCCCTTAAGAAGGCTTTTTATCTTTTATCCACATGAAGGTGTGTCGCGTCTTCTCCCTTGAGATTACTACCGGTAATATCCCTTACCGGCAGTAAACGAGATTAGCGGAGGGGTTTACCAACTCGCGTCACATGATCAAACGTAAACACATGCTCCACCGGGTTTTCATCACATTTACCGATCAATCGCCCTGGAAACAACCACCCTCCATTGTGCACCGTCACTATCCCCTTTTTACAAACCGGGCAATCTGACTTGTAGAAAACCAACGCCATCTTGCGGTGTGAATACCCTCCTTTGCTATTTCTCACAGGGCAATACTCAAACAACCAGTAATCTCCACTCAAGGAAATCCATGCCGGCGCCATCGAAACCCGTTTATCCACCAGCCTATATAAAAATCCAAACAAGCCGTATATAAGAACAGATAAAACCACTGGCCAGAACAAGGCGGCACTCAACCAGCGACCAACTTCTGGCCAGAACAGGGTGAACGCAGGGGTTGCCATCAGCAAAACGAAAGTAAATAGAGGAAACAATATAACAATCAATAGTACAATGAGCTTCCAACCCATCAAATTTAAACCGTTCAACCAACGTACTAACCGAGGAGCATTTTTCTTTTCTTGCTCAAGATAACGTAATCCATTATCCGGAACCTGAATTTCATTGAGAGCCTGAGCTTCAATAATTGTTTCTTCAGAAAGCGAAATCATTTCCAACCGATACAGGTTGGTTTTTCTCTTACCTCCTTCTATCTTTCCCGGTCGCCCATAATGGCTAAGTTTGTTTTCAGCCGCTATGCCCTGTATACGAGTATTGTATTCATGCTTTTTCAAAAGACGGCTATAGTGTCCGGCGATATAAGCAGAAGGCGATTGTTCAGTATTCTTTACCCCTTCCGCATGCTGATTCAACCAGCCCAATAAATCTGGCTCTTCGCCGTTTCATATGGATTTAAGAATATCTGCCACAGGGCTGGCAATCATAAATATCATCATCAAAAACGTGTCTGTATTTCGATAACCTCTGGCGCGACTTCTTGCCGCTTGAAACAGGCTGTTTAGCCCCTCCATACGAGCATTGGTATAGGTTGACGTCCAGCGTTGTAATATCCGATCTGCGTGACTTTCTACTGTGCTGAGTGCTTTGCGAATAGGCTCTAGAATATCGCAGTCGCCCAGTGCTTCTTTCGCATACTTTATAAAGTGAGTCAGTCTCCATCGTGCTGCTCTTGGTGTTTCTGCCTTTCTGATCCAGCGGAGTTTCTCTTTGATCTTCCAGGCGATACCAGTCTTCAAGTCGCTCGCCTCAAGCTCCACAAGAGCTTCAATCTGCTTTTTAGTGAGAGGGCCATCTGCTTTCTTCAACACTGCCCAGCGTAGGCTTTTAGGATGGTCTTTCAACTTCCGCTCAGCTTTACGAACATCGTCCACAGCCTTAGTGAATAGCTGAACAACGTGAAACCAGTCAACGGTTACATTGGCCTCTGGGAACTCTTCTTTCGTCGCTGACAGAAACGCTGGAGACATGTCACAGACCACTTCCATCACATTGCTTGCCTGCCCGCCATGCTCTTCGAGGAAGGTTCTGAAATTCTTAACGGTTTCCTTACCTTTGCCGGGTGTTGCGAACACTACCGGTTTGTCATTCCGGTTCATGTCGATGAACACTGTGACGTAGTTGTGACCGCGTTTTGAAGCTGTTTCATCCAGCCCAATAGCACTCAATTCTGATAGATCCATTACCATAAGAGATTGTTTGACATAATGTTTAATCACTCGCCATATGCGTTTGTCATTCACGCCAACATGCTTGGCACAGGCTTTCACCGGCATCTCTCTCACCAGCGTTAGCAGTGCCTGCTCAAACAGTAGAGTGAACTTACTATTCTCTCTTGCCCAGGGAACATTTACACGATGAATGCCGTGTTCCTCACAGCGCGTACGGGGGACTTTTGCTTTAATATAGCAATGGTGCTGAAAGAAGTTCAGGTGCTGCCAGGTAAGCACTTTAAAGTCATGAGCCTGAGAAGCTTTACCGCACTTGGGGCATGGATAGAGACTACCGCGTTCAGCACCTACATTGAGTACCAACTCATTGGGTTTCTTTGTTGTATCGAGATGCTGATCAACTATTTTCCAAGGTGCCTGCAAGCCGAGGCCGAGCATAAATATCTGATTACCATCCATGGATGACTACTTAAACCTGTGAGCTTCCGGGTCGGGGATTATCGGTCATATATCAGCACAAAATCCATAGCAAACAGCGAGGAGCCATAAATCTTTTGGCTCGAATTGAATTTTCTCGTACGCTACTCCTTCTTCAGCCATGTCCCTGGTTAGGGAAGCAATAGCTTTCAATAACCACTCCTGCAAATTCAAACTTTTTCTCGCCTCCAACCCAGCAACGTACCGCAATACACTATCTGCTGCATCAAGACAGGCACTAACGTCCTTTTTTTTCACTCATCCCTTTACCCCTACCAACCCCTTTAAGAGGGGTTGACCACTGTTTCAGCTGACCATGCCACAGCACTATTTATCCCACCACCTCGCTGGTTAAGTAACTTCACTGAATTAAGGGAATAAAATAATGAATGCTATTACAGAACGAAACACCATCACCGCAGAACTGAGCTACGGTGAAAAGGCCGGACAACTGCTGCACATTTCCAGTGTCACCAGTGGACTGGAATGTGACTGTATCTGCCCTGCTTGTAAAGTCCCACTCATCGCCAGAAAGGGTGATATCCGAACCCACCACTTCGCCCACCACCAGGGCACTGAGAGTCCAGGTTGCGTTGAAACATCACTGCATTTATTTGCCAAACAAGTGCTGATCGAACACAGAAAGGTCTCCCTGCCCGAAGACATTTTAACGGCCAAAGCCTTCGATAAAGTGGGGAACCTCCACCAGCGACAGACCCGAATACTCAGTGCATTAATAGAATTTGATAAAGTGGGGCTGGAAATTTTGAAAGGTAATTATCGATCGGATGCCACTGGTATGCCTTACGAAAACCAGGATCTGGATATTGAAATCACAGTAACCCATGAGGTGGATCAACAGAAACAAAACAAGGCTGTTAAAGCCAATGCCTGCATGATGGAAATCGACCTATCTGATCTACCCAGAGATTCCGAGCCAGAAGCCATTATCCGAGCGGTGATTTATGAAGCCCCACGACATTGGATCAACAACCCTGTGCACCAGAAATGGCTGGCCGAATTACAGGAAGCGGTTAATCAGCAGGTGATAGAAAGTGATGCCCTCTACGAAAAAGAAATCGAAGCGTCTTCCAGACTCAACTTGATACCAGAACAATCAGAAAATCATATTCTACTGGGTTATAAAGTGGGTAACGGCTACTCACCGCGTTATCAGAAAAGTTTTGAACTCTGCAAAGTGTACATCGCACGAAAAGTCGTTTCATCGAGCACCCGAAATTTCACCTGCACCAACTCCGGCGGCTTTGAAATGGAAGAATTTAATTTGGATGAACGTTGCATCAGCAAACTGGCAACATTGAAATACCCCATAGAAGCCTGCCTGAAAATGGGCAGCAAACTCCGAGGCCGGTCATTTGTGCCAGTCATCATGGATATTGAAGTTTAATAACACAGACAGCTCCTGCTCTCCAGGGGTTGTCGATTACCAGAATAGCCACTAGATACAATCGTTCTGAAATTCGGTAACCTGTGCTCATTCACAAACTATTCTGAGCTACCGAAGCCCCTGCTCCGACCGGTCATTAAAAGACTACGGTCAAATTTCCGGGCGGTAGCGTGGTTAAAACACAAATTTCAAGATTGATTTTGATTTCGGTATCAGTTCCCGGGACGTATATAAAAATCAAAGCCATCGACTCTGACTTTTTCTCTAACTATTAATATCTCTCTTTTCTATTAAGGTTCCTTTATGCCCACCTCTCTCCAAACTGAAGAGCAGGATTTTCTCAAAAACCTCGAGAAAAAGCTCTGGACCAGTGCCGACAAGCTGCGTTCAACATTGGATGCCTCACAGTACAAACACACCGTACTGGGTCTGGTGTTTCTGAAATATGTATCCGACTCTTTCGATATCCGTCGTGAAGAGCTGACGGCACAGTTCAAGAATGCAGACCATGAATACTTCCTTGATCCGGAAGAGTTCGGTGACTTTGAAAGCGATGAGTACAAAGAAGCCATAGCCGAAGAACTGGAAGAGCGAGATTACTACACCGAAGCCAATGTGTTCTGGGTGCCGAAACAATCACGCTGGGAGTTTCTGCAGAGCCAGAACAAAGTCGTTATCACTGGTGAGATTGAAATCGGCGAAGGCGGCTCTTCAGGAAAGAGTACTAAAAAAATCCGCTCCGTCGGCCAGCTGATTGATAATGCCCTGGAAGCCATCGAACACGACAATCCCAAGCTGAAAGGTGTACTTCACAAACGCTACACCCAACTGCAAATTGATCAGGCCAAGCTCGGCGAACTGATCGACCTGATCGCTACTGTGCCATTTAAGCATGAATCTCTGGATTCCAAAGATATCCTCGGCCATGTGTACGAATACTTCCTCGGTCAGTTTGCTCTGGCAGAAGGCAAGAAAGGCGGTCAGTTCTATACGCCTAAATCCATTGTTAGCCTGATTGTGCAAATGCTCGAACCGTTTAAAGGCCGTGTGTACGACCCAGCTATGGGCTCGGGAGGCTTCTTTGTGCAGAGTGAACACTTTATCAGTGCCCACAAAGGCCGCATTGGTGATGTAAGTATTTACGGGCAGGAATACAACCACACCACCTGGCAGCTGGCAGCCATGAACATGGCGATTCGGGGTATCGACTTTAACTTCGGCAAAGAACCCGCCAACACCTACACCAACGATCAGCACCCGGATTTGCGGGCTGATTTTGTCATGGCCAACCCGCCGTTCAATATGAAAGAGTGGGATGTGGGCGTCAGTGATGATGACCCGCGCTGGCAATACGGAACACCACCGTCGGGTAATGCCAACTTCGCCTGGCTGCAGCATATGCTCTATCACCTGGCACCTAATGGCAGCATGGGTTTGCTGCTGGCTAATGGTTCCATGAGCTCCAACACCAATAACGAAGGCACCATTCGTAAAGCCCTGATCGAAAACGATCTGGTGGAATGCATGGTGGCCCTGCCCGGCCAGCTGTTTACCAACACCCAGATTCCCGCCTGTATCTGGTTCCTCACCAAAAACAAGAGTGAACGCACCAACGCCCGTGGTCGTAAGCTCCGTAACCGTAAGGGCGAAATACTGTTTATTGATGCCCGTAACCTTGGCTATATGAAAGACCGGGTACTGCGTGATTTCACCGAAGACGACCTGAAAACCGTCACCGATATTCTCCATAACTGGCAAGCAGGTGAAAACTACGAAGATGAAGCGGGTTTCTGTAAATCTGCTGATCTGGAAGCGCTGGAAAAACACGACTTTGTACTAACACCTGGGCGTTATGTAGGCGCAGCGGCCGAAGAAGACGATGGCGAACCTTTTGCTGAAAAAATGGCTCGATTGACCGGACAACTGAAAACGCAGTTTGCGGAGTCGGATCGGTTGGAAGCTGAGATTAAGGTGAACTTGGCGGGGTTGGGCTATGAGCTCTGAGCACTCTTTATTTCATGCAATACAGCAGGGTGAAAGTAAAATCCTGGAGTTTAAAATCCAGTTACCCAGTCACGACCAGCTGGCCAAAACCATGATTGCCTTTGCCAACTCCGGCGGTGGCAAACTGATCATCGGAGTCAACGACAAACGTGAGCTGACTGGCTTGGGCGATATTGATGTGTTTGAGCTGATGGATCAGGTTAATTCAACACTCTATGACTCTATTGCGCCTGCACTACTCCCTGAAACCTATGTAGAGAATGTTAATGGCATAGAACTGTTGGTTGTCAGTGTATCAAGAGGCTCACTACTCCCCTACTCTCTGAAAAAGAAAGGCAAAGAGACCGGTTGCTATTTACGTATTGGCGCCACCAACCGTATCGCCAGTACTGAGCAGCTGGCTGAACTGGAACGGCAGCGCTTTCACCGATCCTTTGATGAGCAAATCAATCCTGAAGTTTCATTGGACGAACTGGATCTATCACCTCTGGAACAGCGTTTTCAGGCACTGGGCAAAACACTGGACGAGCAACAGCTTCAGAATTTGAAACTGGCTCGTTCTGAACAGGGCACCTTCTACCCAACCCATGGTCTGCTTATACTGCTGGGTTATTACGAACACTGCGAAATTAAGTGCAGCCGTTTCAAAGGGAACACCATGTCCGTTTTTCTGGACAAAAAAGAGTACCGGGGCGACCTGTTTACCCAGCTGGAACAGGCCGAGTTGTTTATCAGGAATCACCTGCACCTGAAAGCGGACATCAGCCAGCTGCAGAGAAAAGACAGTTACGAAATACCTTTCACTGCTATTCGAGAAGTACTGGTCAACGCTCTGGTGCATCGGGACTACAGCAATTTCGGCCGAGACATCAAATTGGGCATTTATGATGATGCCCTTAATATTGTCTCGCCCGGTGGGCTGCCCAACGGCCTGACAACCGATGATGTTCAGAAAGGCCGCTCGGAAGTGCGTAACCGGGTCATAGCCCGTGTTTTCAAGGCCCTTAACTTTATCGAGCAGTGGGGCAGCGGCATTCAGCGCATACAGGAAGCCTGCCAGGAGGCACAGCTCCCAAAGCCAAAACTGACTGAAACCGGTGATTTCGTGGATTGGGAGCTCTACCGCCCTCTAAGCAACCAGGTGCAAGAACCCACGACTCCGACATCATCAGTCGTGTTGGAGAAAACGTCGGAGAAAACGTCGGAGAAAACGTCGGAGAAAACGTCGGAGAAAATCATACGTCTGTTGGCAGAAAAACCGGAAATGACCATTGCAGAGATGGCTCAGTCCACAGGCACCACCACCCGCACGATTGAACGCAATATCAAGAAGTTACAGGAAACCGGACAGTTAAAACGTATGGGTGCGGACAAGGGTGGTTACTGGGAGGTGCTGAAATGAAGAGTTGGTTGATGCTGTGTACGGAGTCGGATCGGTTGGAAGCTGAGATTAAGGTGAATTTGGCGGGGTTGGGTTATGAAGTCTGAGTGGCCAGAAGTAAGGTTAGAAGATGTAACAACAAAGCTTGGCGACGGGCTGCATGGTACACCTAAATATGATGAGAATGGTGACTACTATTTCATCAACGGTAATAATCTGGGCAACGGAAAAATAACCATAGATGAAAAAACCAAACGGGCTAGCAAAGCAGAATATTTAAGGCATAAGAAAGAACTCAATGACCGGACTATTTTAGTTTCTATTAACGGAACTATCGGTAATGTTGGATTGTACAATGGTGAAAAGGTATTTCTTGGAAAAAGTGCTTGTTATTTCAATGTGAAAGATGATGTAGATAAACATTTTATTCGCTATGTCGTCACTAGCAAACTCTTTCAAGATTACATCAATTCTCTTGCCACTGGCTCAACGATAAAAAATGTATCTTTAAAGTTGATGCGAAATTTTCGATTTCGGCTACCTCCTTTAAACATTCAAAGGTACATTGCAAAAAACCTTAAAGATCTCGACGACAAAATCGAACTCAACCGCCAAACCAACCAAACCCTCGAACAAATCGCTCAGGCCATTTTCAAAAGCTGGTTTGTGGATTTTGAACCCACCCGCGCCAAAATCGCCGCCAAAGAAGAATGGGCAAGACGCGCGACCGCCATGGATGGCGGAAGTGACGAAAATGCAGGAGCAATTTTCGTTGAACAGGCAGCCATGTGCGCCATCAGCAGTAAGTCGTTAGATGAGCTGGAACAGCTGGATTCAGAACAGATTGAGCAGCTGAAAACCACCGCTGCGCTGTTTCCGGATGCTTTGATTGAGTCGGAGTTGGGGGAGATTCCGGAGGGGTGGGGAGTAAAAACTATAAATGATCTTTCTACAACTGTTGCTATGGGACCATTTGGTTCAAACATCAAAGTAGAAACATTTGTTGATGCAGGCGTACCAATTATCAACGGTCAGCAACTCAAAGGAACAATACTGACAGATGGCGATAACAGATTTATCACCTATGAACATGCTAATAAATTGAGTAAATCCAATGTCTTTCGAGGCGATATTGTCATTACTCATCGTGGAACATTAGGTCAGGTAAGTATAATTCCCGAAGAATCAAAATATGAACGATATATTGCATCACAGAGTCAGTGTTTTATCAGACCGAACAAAGACGTTGTTTCACCACTGTTTTTGATTTTCTATTTTAAGTCTCGTATCGGTCAGCATGAGCTATTAGCTCATAAGTCCCAAGTAGGCGTTCCATCTATTGCCAAACCAGTTACGAATTTGAGGAAGATAGAGTTAGTCGCTCCAGGCAAAGATATTTCTAATAGGTTTCAGGATGTAGTTAATTCACTACAAGCTGGAATATCTAAAAATACAGATGAAACTTTTTCTCTGGAGCATATAAGAGACACCCTCCTCCCCAAACTCCTCTCCGGCGAGATGACCACCCCACAGGAGCAACCCCATGTCTGACTCCGCCGATATCCGGATTTTTCAGTCCGGAGACGGACAGGTTCAGATGCCAGACAAGAAGACCATCTGGCTGTCTCAAGCCCGGATTTATGCCCTGTTCAGACGTGAACGTTGGTGATCACCAAGCCCATTAATAGTGTGTTCAAGGAGGGCGAACTGGAGCGGGATTCAGTGTGTGCAAAATATGCACACACTGCCGACAATGGCAAACCTATCAGATTCAGTGCTTCAATCTGGATGTGATTATCTCCGTGGATTCCCTGTTACTCGGGTTTAGAGAATTATAAGTACGATAGTTTCGTATTTTTTTAACGCAAATAAGTTCAAACAACCGCTTCACCCATTACGAAGAAGCGGTTGCCATGCTCACCTCAGAACAGAAAATTATCCTCCGGGAGCTTTCCTTATATACGACATTCCTTGTCGGTGCACTATCGTCACTTGCTGCACCAACGTTCTGTGAATTGCTTCTGGGCAGCATGGTTTCCGGCGAAGGCTTTCTTACACAGGCTCTCCTGATGGTTCACTACGAAAATGTTTGGAGCAGCTATCATCACTGGGTTTCTCAGGGCTTGTGGCGTTGGCGAGATCTAGCGCATCGCCTGATATTATTGGTCAGTTCCAAAGTGCCTGACGGTCAGACTATTCCTATTATCCTCGACGACCTGACACTTGAACGCTGTTCTGGCGAAGCACCTGCATGCCGAATACATCACCAACACGGCAAGAAAAAGAATCGGAGTGTTTATATTCTCGGTCAATGCTGGGTTTTTCTGGCGATTGCTTTTCAGCGGCCATCTGACAAAGTGCATACCGCCATTCCTGTCATGGCTTTTCCATCGCCCAAATCAGGCAACATCAGCAAGCTTAAAATTGCCAAAGCGATGCTTAAGTCTGTACGACAGACTCTTCAGGATCGGTCATTGCGACTGCTCACTGACTGCTGGTTTATGAATCACACTATGATGCAACCCGCACTCGAACTAGGATATGAGGTCATTGGTCATATACCCAAAAATCGAGCGCTCTATGCTCTCCCTTTCGAAGCCTTTCCTCCTTCACCCATTAAAAGGAAAGGGCGCAAGCGTAAGTACGGTGTGAAAATGACGTCTGAAGAAGTCGAGAAGTTACCAGAGACCACAATGACTATTTGGCTTTACAGAAAATACCGGACAGTCTCTTTTCGGTCCTGTATTTGCCGCGCCCGTTTTCTGAAAGGGCGCATTGTCCGTGTCGTCTGGAGTCGTTTTGAAAACGACAAAGGACAAACAGAAACCAAATTATTTCTCTCAACCAATCCGGATTTGGAAGCCCATGAGGTGCTATTAGCCTACTCGCTCAGATGGCCTATAGAGCCAATGTTTCAGCAACTTAAACACGAGTTTGGGTGCAAGCATTTATGGCAACGGAAGCTCAGAACGCTGCTACGATGGATGCATATTAAAATGGCGGGTTATGCACTGATGCAATTATTGACCATTTGTAAAAATTCAGCAGCTATTGAGGTAGCCAAAACCCCCTGGAGACATCCTGATACCGTCACAGCCGGAATGCTTAGGCGTGCGCTGTTTTGGATTATTCCTCAGTTTCGAATTCGTGACTGCTGGAACCGATATGAGCAAAAATTAGAGCTGGAATTGCCGAATCTGAACGAACGTTCGGATGATATTCTACCGAAAGCAGCATAACCGAACGCAGACCCAGCTATTTTACTGATTTAAACAAGCTCCCGTTGGGTGCCTGATGGTTTTGATTGCGCTCACTTAAAATATTTTTCCGAACGTTCGTGTTTTTAAAACTCTAAACCTGAGCCCTGTTACATCAGGCTGTTTAGGCGGTAACATAGCCGCTGTCGGATATTGATAAGCCTGCTTATAAGCCTGTTTATAAACCAATCGGAACTTGAATGCTGATTATCGAAACCCTCGAAGATATCGCCGCCATGCAGGAAAGCGTGGATGTGGAGTGCAAGCTGGCACAGGGACGCGACGGCAAAGGCGCACTCCCCAAGGATATGTGGGAAACCTACAGCGCTTTTGCCAATACCAGTGGCGGTGATATTTTTCTGGGACTGAAAGAACGTTCAGACCGCACCTTTGAGCTCAAAGGCATTGAGAACACACAGAAGGTACTCGATGATCTCTGGAACAATCTCAATAATCCACAAAAAGTCAGCGCGAATATATTGCGGGAACGATGGGTTAAAATTCTTGAGATTGATGGTAAATCCCTGATCCAGATCCATGTGCCACCTGCCAATCGAAAACAGAAACCCCTCTATTTGAACGGCAACCCCATAACAGGGACTTTTTGCCGCCTCAACAGCGGTGACATTAAGCTTGGTGAAGAAGCAGTTCGACGAATGATGGCTGAACAGGTGGAGGAGAGTCGGGATGCCGAAATTCTAAAAGGTTATGGTCTGGATGATCTGGATTTTGATAGTTTTGCCGCTTACCGCAACATGTACAGCGCCCGCCAGCCAGATCACCCGTGGAATAAAGTCGACGCTCAAGAGTTTCTCTATCAGGTCGGTGCCTGGGGCAAAGATCGCGAAACAGGTAATAGTGGCTTAACCCGTGCAGGCTTGTTGATGTTTGGGACATATCGCCCCATTAAAGAAGCCTTCCCCCATTACATGGTCGATTATCAGGAGCGCCCGGAAGCGAAAACCGAAGCACGCTGGATTGACCGCCTGGTACCTGATGGCAGCTGGTCAGGTAATCTCTTCGATTTTTATCAGAAGGTGATTCGTAAACTGACCACCGACCTGAAAATTCCTTTTGTACTTGAAGGAGATCAAAGGCAGGATGACACGCTGGTCCACAAGGCTCTGCGTGAGGCTTTAGTCAACTCGCTTGTACACGGAGATTATACCGGCAGAGTCTCTGTCCTGATCGTTAAGCGCCCGGACATGTTTGGATTTCGCAACCCTGGTGATATGAGAGTTTCTATCGAAGAAGCTGTGGCCGGAGGAACCAGTGACTGCCGCAACCGCTCTTTGCAGGATATGTTCCGTTTTGTGGGGTTGGGTGAAAACGCAGGCTCAGGTTTGCCAAAAATCTTTGATGGCTGGAATAGTCAGCACTGGCGTAAGCCCCTGTTAAAGCAAAAAACTCACCCTAACGAACAGACACTACTTGAGCTGCATACCCTGAGCCTGGTACCTAATGAAATTCTGGAACACCTGCGGGACCTGTTGGGTATGGAGACGTTCAATTCTCTGAATGATCAGGAGCGGCTGGTTCTGGTTACGGCTCATATTGAAAAGACCATCGATCATGCCCGAATGATGTCTATTCTCAACATCCACCCACGTGACCTGTCCGTTTTACTTGCCAGGCTTGCTGAAAAAAACCTTATTTTTCAATCCGGTAGCGGACGAGGCACTATTTATTTCCTGTCCGAAGCCATGGTGGAAGATACTCTTCTGGAACTGACCCGGCTGGAGTTTTCCAAAAAACCCGGAGCCAAACGTCTGAAGCTTCTGGATAGATAGCTCCGGGCATTTGTCACGGATAGCTCCGGACATTTGACTTCATAGCTCCGGGCATTTGACTGAACAACTGGCAGAACTACTGGCGCTGCCCAGTTGCGTACTAGAAGGCAAAACCCCAAAAGCCGACGTGCGGAAGGCCATTCTGGAAATGTGTTCCCACCATCGCCCCCTCCAGCTTGGATGAGCTGGAAACATCTGCTCAATCGTAGCGGGTGATTCTCTGCGCAAAAACTACTTACAACCATTGATAAAAGAACACCTGATACGGCTGTTGTACCAAACCAAACCCAACGCATCCCCAGCAGGCCTATATCACTACAATCGGTTCAGAGATCGATAAGGAGTATTAATGATCACCGAAGATCAACTGGAAGAACTCTGTCTGGAGTGGTTTCAAGGCATCGGCTACAGCTATGTCTGCGGCTATGACATTGCACCGGACGGTGATACATCAGAACGCAATGACTACCGACAGATTGTTCTGCAAAGCCGATTAATCCACCAGCTTCAGATCATCAACCCACATATTCCATTGGTCACGCTGGAGCAGGTAGCGGTACAGATAACCAAGCCGGAAACACCCATCCTGATTAAAAACAACAAAGCCTTCCACCAGCTGTTACTGGAAGGGGTGAAGGTTGAATTCAAAATCGAGGGCAAAACTAAAACGGACTATGTGCAGCTGGTGGATTTTACAACAGTAGGCAACAACCAGTTTCTGGTGGTTAACCAATATACAATTTCTGGTGCCAAGGGCTTACGCCGCCCTGATGTGATTGTGTTTATCAATGGCCTGCCGCTGGCGGTGCTTGAGCTGAAGAATCCGGCAGACAGCAACGCGGATATCTGGTCGGCCTACCAACAGCTGCAAACTTATAAAGAAGAAATCTCCGACCTGTTTGTATTTAACGAAGCTCTGGTGGTGAGTGATGGTTTGAATGCCAGAGTGGGTTCTCTCACCGCTAATAAAGAACGCTTTCTGCCCTGGCGAACCATTGAGAATGAAAATGACAAACCGCTGTTTGAGTACCACCTGGAAACCCTGATCAAAGGTTTTTTCAAACCGGAATTGTTTCTGGATTATATTCGCCACTTTGTGTTGTTTGAGACTGATGGCGGCTCTTCTGATACACCCGCCGCAGGCGCTATCATCAAAAAAATAGCCGGTTATCATCAGTTCCATGCGGTGCGTGAAGCGGTAAAGGCGACTGTGATTGCAGCCCGGCAGGACGACCCAAACAGCGTTGCAGAACCTCGTGCGAGCTATGGAAAAAAAGTGGTTCCCGGCTCCGGTAAGGCCGGTGTGGTGTGGCATACACAGGGTTCCGGTAAATCTATCTCTATGGTCTGTTATGCCGGAAAGCTGCTGGCACAGCCAGAGATGAATAACCCGACCATTGTGGTGGTGACTGATCGAAATGATCTGGATGGTCAGTTATACAATACCTTTGGAATGGCTGCGGAAACCCTCAAACAAACGCCCATCCAGGCAGCTGACCGGGATGACCTGCGGGAGATTCTGGCGTCTCGGCAATCGGGCGGCATTGTTTTTACCACGGTTCAGAAATTTGCTTTGCTGGTGGAAGAGACCAGTCACCCTGTATTAAGTACTCGCCACAACATAGTCGTAGTCAGCGATGAAGCCCATCGCAGCCAGTACGGCGACAAGGCAAAGTTCAATCGTAAAACCGGCAAGTACACTTTCGGTTACTCCAAACATATGCGGGATGCTTTGCCAAAAGCGTCGTTTATTGGTTTTACCGGCACGCCCATTGATTCTGCCGACAAAGACACTCGTGCTGTGTTTGGTGATTATGTCTCCATTTACGATATTCAGGATGCTGTGGATGACGGCGCTACAGTACCTATCTACTATGAATCCCGTCTGGCGAAGCTGGATATCAAACAGGACGAGATTGAAGCCCTGAATGATGAAGTGGATGAAGTCATAGAAGACGAAGACACCTCGGTTCAGGAACAGACCAAATCCAAGTGGGCTGCGCTGGAAAAACTGGTGGGCAGTGAACCTCGTATAGAGCAGATCGCAAAGGATCTGGTGGTGCACTTTGAAAATCGCATAAGCACTATGCCCGGTAAGGCGATGATCGTCAGTATGAGCCGGGAAATCTGTGTAGACACTTACAACGCTATTATTGCCCTGAAACCGGAATGGCATGACAACGATACAGCCAAAGGTGCCATCAAGGTTGTGATGACGGGTTCTGCTTCCGATAAGGAGAAGCTGCAGCCTCATATCTATAACAAAGAAACCAAGAAGCTGTTCGAAAAACGCTTTAAGGATGTGAACGATCCGCTGCAACTGGTGATTGTGCGGGATATGTGGCTCACCGGTTTTGATGCCCCCAATTGCCACACCATGTATATCGACAAACCCATGAAAGGCCACAACCTGATGCAGGCCATCGCACGGGTGAACCGGGTGTTTAAAGACAAACCCGGTGGTCTGGTGGTGGATTACATCGGCATTGCCAACGAACTGAAACAAGCGTTGAAAACGTACACTGGTTCACAAGGTAAAGGTCAGCCCACTCACGATGCCCATGAAGCCTTCGCCATTCTGCTGGAAAAGATGGATGTGGTGCAGGGTATGTTTGCTACGCCAGTAGCGGGCAAGGCATTTGATTACAGCCGTTTTGAAACCGATGCGCTCCAACTACTTCCTGGTGCTATGGGGCATATTCTTGCTTTGGTGGGCGCATCTGGAGAGCTGGACGGTAAGAAACGTTTTCTGGATGTCATGGCGGCGATCAGCAAAGCCTATACCCTGTGCAGCACACTGGATGAAGCAGAGCCACTGAAGAAGGAAATTGCCTTTCTAGCGGCGGTAAAAAATGCCATCAGCAAATACACCAGTGTTGATAAGCGCCGGACCGATGAAGAAAAAAATTCGGCTCTGAAACAAATTATCGACAACGCCATTATTGCTGAAGGCGTGGATGATATTTTCGAACTGGTGGGGCTGGATCGCCCTAATATTGGCCTGCTGTCACCAGAGTTTATGGAAGACGTGGCCAATATGCCCGAGAAGAATCTGGCGGTTGAGTTGCTGGAAAAACTGCTGAGGGATGAGGTTAAGGCCCGGATGAAAACCGATGTAGTGTCTGAGAAAAAATACTCAGATCGCATCATGGAAACCCTGCGCAAGTACCATAACCGCGCCATTGAAACAGCCCAGGTGATCGAAGAACTGATCAAGATGGCCAAGGATATGGCAGAGGATGCAGAGCTGGCAGAGAAGTCAGGTCTCAATCCTGATGAAATTGCCTTCTATCGTGCGTTGATACAGAACGAATCTGCCGTGAAGGAGCTGGGTGATAGTAACCTGCGGGAGTTGGCCAAGTACGTAACGGCGCAACTGCGTAAAAGTACGACAGTGGACTGGCAGGTGCGGGACAGTGTGCGAGCTAAGCTGCGTAACCTGATTCGTCGGGCTCTGCGAAAGTGGAAGTACCCACCGGATGACGCTAAGGGTGCTATAGAGCTTTGTTTGCAGCAGGCTGAAGCTCTTTCTAACCGGTGGAGTGCTGGAATATAGTCTATCGACTATTTATTGAGCCAGATTGTTCAGCCAGGGCGATCTCATTTGACAAACACCAATCCTGTTGCATATTCAAAAAGCTAGCTTTAAAAACTGAATTTTTGAGAAGTACAGGAAATTAGGCTTATTTTGGTACTTTTGTGTGCTGAATAATTAGCCAAACAGAGAAAGTTAGTGCCAAATGAGATCGCCCTGATTGTTCAGCGACATCAGCTAACTGTAATCTCTTACTGAAGGTTCGCTAGAATAGCGTTTAATCAACCGTTCCATATCAGCAGCCTTTGACAGCAACTGATATGGTGGTGTTATATTCGATTGTTACTCATTGGAGCAACATGAAATTAAAAAAGATTGAATTAACTAATTTCCGGGCATTTGACTCTCTACAGCTTGAGCTGGAAGAGGATGTGACTGTGCTGGTCGCCTGGAATGGTCAGGGCAAAACGTCAATTCTGGATGCTTTAGCCAGGGGGGTAGGTCCATTCCTGACCCGGCTACCCAAAATCAGTGGTATTCGGACTAAGAGTACTGATTTAAAGCTTGATGAAAAAGGCAAACTGCGCCCCTATCTGCGCATTGCCATGGAAACCACCAGCGGAGTTCGGTGGGATATTACTGATCGACGGGACAAGACTGGTAAAACCTCTGACAGTATTCCTCCTGCAGAGGGCATGAAAGCGCTTAACCAATGGGTTGATACATTTATAGACAGTGAAAATGACGATCAACCCTATTCACTGCCAATCTTTGCTTACTATGGAACCGGCAGAGGCATATTTGACAATATCCCTGAACCTAAGCTGAGTTTTCACAAGGTGGGAACACGATTTGAAGCGTTTATAAGCTCTCTCAATTCACGGGTTAACTTTAAGCAGTTTTTTGAACGCTTCTTTGACCTTGAAGATGAAGAGCGAAGAGGAATAGAAAAGTATCGGGATTTCGAGTATCGGTTACCTGCACTTGAAGCGGTTCGTCAAGCTATTTCAGGAAATGGGAAACGCCAAGGTTTGCTCCCAGAGTTTTCCAACCCGCGTACTCAAAGCAAACCAGCCGATTTTCTTGTAGACTGGGAAAAAGCAGATGGCCACACAGAGACATTAAGTATTTTGCAGCTCAGTGATGGTTTTCGCACTACGTTAGCCATGGCCATGGATATTGCCAGTCGAATGGCAACTGCTAATCCGGAAGCAGACGATATGCTGGCCACCTCCGGCGTTGTTATGATTGACGAAATTGATCTGCACCTTCATCCGGAATGGCAACAGCGGATTCTGCCAGATCTTCAACGCGTCTTTCCTAATGTGCAATGGGTTGTGTCGACTCACAGTCCGCAAATTGTTTCTACAGTAGCTTCAGACAAGCTTCGTATTATTAATGAAGGGCAACTGTATTCTGCTGCACCAGGGACGCAAGGCGCTGAAGCCTCCCGCGTGCTAAAACGGATTTTTGGTGTTGAGCAACGGCCCAAAAATGATCCAAACACCATCTTACTGAACCAATATCTTGATTTAGTATACGCTGATCAGTGGAGCATTCCCGAGGCTCTGCAGAAACGACAGCAATTGGATGATATTTTCCTGGGTGAGGAGTCTGCCTTAACTGAAGCTGACCTTTATATTGAAAACCGTCAGTGGGAGTTAGACGGTGAAGAAGATTTGTAAAAGTACCGAACCTACTGCCCTGTCCGATTTTCGCCACCATCACCCCAACGCCCAATGGCAGGAACTGAGAGATACCGGCCCCTATACCGTGGTTAAGGAAACGATTTTTCAGGATCAGGGGCATCTGTGTGCTTTTTGTGAAACCAGACTGCCGCCCGAAAAGGCCAGCCATCAGAGAGTCGAACACTTTCACCCCAAATCTGACACCACCGACCCCGACCATAACTGGACGCTGGACTGGGAGAATATGATCGGTGTCTGTAAGGGCGGTTCCAAACAGAGTGCAGATAACAAAGTCAGCTATCCCACTCCGGAAAACCTGAGCTGCGACGCGCACAAAGCTCACCTGATCACCTCAGGCAAACTACCAGAAAAGTGTGAAGGCCATGTACTGAACCCTCTGCGGATTATCAATACCCCTTGCCTGTTCAAATTCGATAAACGTACCTGTGAGCTGCAGCCTGATCCAGAAGCCTGTGCTCAACTGGCAGACATTGATAACCGCTACGACTCGCTGGTTGAGCTTGTAGAAGAAACCATCCGGATTCTGAACTTGAACTGTTCACGGCTGGTGGATGATCGACGGGCTGTATTGACTGCCTTCAATAGAGAATTTGCCAAAGCCCGCAAGAGCAACAACCGCCAGTACAAAACTCAATTATCTGAACACTGGTTTCGCACTCGCTGGCCTTCCTTTTTTACCACCCGCCGGATTTTGCTGGCGCAAGCTGCTGAAGAGTGGCTGGCTGGGCAGAAGTATCGGGGTTAATCACCTGAAGAGCCGATTATGACTAAAAATATGTGGATGCCTGCCACAAAAATATGTGGATGCCTGCCACCAAAAGAGCTTCACGCCCGAAAGTTTCCGCATCAACCAAGGCGATTCTCAAAGAACAGGCGGATCAATGGGTTGAGAATCAGCTGAAGCCAAAACATCTGCAACCTCCTCCTGAAGGGCACGACTACAATTATCTGGTGGATATTTTTACCAAATGGCATGGCAGTTTTTTCTATTTCTGCGGTACTTGCCATTGCCCAAGTCCTAAGGCCATCAGCCCATCTTTCGAGCAAAAATTTGCCCGAATGGCTTACACCGGCAATAACACTTATGCATTGGCGTATAAGCGGCACACAGGGCAATGGCAAGAGATATTTCATGACCTAGATGCTCAAGAGTGCTTTGACCTGATAGCCAGTGGGCCTTTTTTTCTGCCGTAATTCATTGAACGATTAGCGAGTAACAATCCCATGTCAGATTTACAGCCAGCAATAGACTTAGAAACCGTTGATACGCTGAAAAAGCGTTATTTCACCTACTTTGGTGTCAAGCCAAAGCAAATCCGTAAAGCCTGGCTAACGGAAGCGTTAACAGAAGGGCTATCTGATCACACTCTGCTGAAACCCTATATACAGAGGCTTTCAGAGATGGAGACAACCTTCATCAGGGAGTGTGTTTTTAACTACAATGGGTTGATTGACAGGGAGCGGTTCAAGACTAAATATGGCTCCGCTAGTTTCCCGGACAAACCCCATAAGAATCATTTTTATTACAGCCACGAGCTGAACGATACTATTAATGTCTTTTTTTACCCCAATGCCGTGCGCTACGGGCCAGCAAGAATTCCTGACGCACTGCTATCGTCGTTAAGGCAACTCATGAATCCGCCTGAACCTGACGTACTCAAAAGCTGCGACCTTCCCGAACCTTTATCTGAGCATTACAAGACATTTGAGCGTGAGAAACTGGCGCTGAGTGAACTGCAATCAGTGTTGATTATGCTTCAGGACAAACAGCTGAAAGTTAGCGAGAAGACAGGCGTAGCCTCATCAGCCACAGTAAAGAAGGTGGCTAACGATACCCATGAGTATTACGAGGATGTTTCCTGTGACGACGCGGCTGGCATGGAGTTTATCGTGTCTTATGGGTGGCTCCGGTTACTCGGAAACAGCAAGCTCAGCAAGCAATCCAAAACAACACTGATTCCGGCCAGGAAAAGCAATGAAAACTCTGCTGACACGATAAAAGAGTTATGGGAACAGTGGGTCGGCAACCGTGTCCATGACGAGTTCCGCCGCATTGATAACATCAAGGGGCAAAACGGGAAAGGAAAGCGATTTTTCACCAATGTTGTCACTCGAAGAGAGGCGATCATTGCCGTTTTAAAAGAGTGTAAAGCCAACACCTGGATTGATTTTAACGACTTTGCCAACTTTATGTTTATTTCTGGCGCAGAGCTGGAAATAACAACGGCTCCGCACCATCTCTACCTCTTCAGCCCCGAATACGGCGAATTTTATGAAGGTTCCTGGGAAGGTCTGGAGATGCGTTATCTGCGTTGTTTTCTGGTGGAATATGCAGCCACACTGGGACTCATTGATGTTGTAATGGCTCCCCCTGAAGGTGGTGGGGATGACGATGATGATCGCGGTTATTATGATGGCATTAACGAATTAGACTGCCTTAGCCGTTATGATGGTTTGCGTTTTTTCCGGCTCACACCACTGGGCGAGTACGCGTTAGGGCTGACCGATAACTATCAGGAAGAAGAAGCTGCATCCTCTGAAACAATGCTCTCCATTCAACGTCAGGGACGTATTGCTTTCGATAACAAGCCAACCCCATGGGAGCAGCGTTTTATATCGCTTTATGCCGAGCAGAACAAGGATACCGTCTGGAAACTGTCCCGCAAAAAAATCATGGAAGCCCTTCAGGTCGGTGGTAGCACTGATGATTTAAAACGTTTTTTGTTGGCCAGAGAAGACCAGCCTTTCTTGCCGGAAGACTGCGAAAATCTGTTAAAACAGGCCGACGCAAATCGCGACGGTGTAAAGCCTCAGGGTGAGGCCCTTATTATGACGTGCAAAAACCTGGAGATTGCCGAGCTGATTGTGAACGACAAGGTACTGTCAAAATGGTGCCAGCGGTTAAGCAAATTGCAGATTGTTATACCAAAGAGCAAAGAAAAGAAATTCAGGGATAGCCTTAACACCATGGGAATCGGATGCTCCTGACGGTTTTCCATAAATCTCAACGGTGCACGACTGGTGGATGACCGCAGAATTGTGCTGACCGCCTTCAACAAAGACTTTGCCAGAGCCCGCAAAAGCAACAACCGCCAGTTTAAAACTCAACTGGCCGACCGCTGGTTTCGCACTCGCTGGCCTTCCTTTTTTACCACCCACCGGATTTTGCTGGGGCTAGCTGCTGAAGAGTCGGTGTTTGTCAACATAGTTGTCGCCTCAACTCAAACGACTTCGCTTAGCTGTTCATGAATGGTACTCCTTGAAATATCATCGACATATTCAAGTTGAACCATACGGTCTCTCAATAGGTTTAAAGTCCATCGGCATCGCCCCTCCGGTGGCGTTGAACAGGCTATTGCGGTAAGGCGAGCCTGCCCCTCTCCATCCAGCTTACGTTTCCGCCCGTGATGACTTAGCTTGCCGTGAACTGCAATCTCCAAACCTTCCTCAGCCAGGCGCTGACGTAGATGACAAATAGCCAAAGGCTTTACATTGAAGGCTTTACATTGAAGGCTTTACATTGAAGGCTTTGGCAGCCTGTTCGTGGGTCAGAGGATCGTTATTTTCATCAATGGCCAGCAGAATTTGGGCATGTCGTTTCTTGTGTTGTGCAACTACCGGTTTTTTTTGCTCGATCAGTGCTTCGAGCATTTCTCGTTCACTGTTATCCAAACGGACGTGATATTTGACTGACATGACAACATCTTCACTTCCTACGTTGAGGTTATAAATAATAGCCCATTGTTTGGTATATCATTGACTGCAGGATGGAGTACTAGGAGCCAGACCGAGAATTAACCCGCACTGTCAAAGTAAAAAGCTAGAATTCAAAATCGATCAACATTTGATCGATTTTGGAAGAGTTTTAGTCATACTTAACCATTTCAAGCCTTTTCTTACCCTTTATGCTGCATTTCTCAACCTTTTTACATCTTCAAGACGGATTGATCCCGTGGATACCGCTGTCGCACATTTTTTCATATTGTGCGCCGCGCATACCAGTGAGAATTCCGCATCTACTTTCTCTTTACCTCTGAGGCTAAAGCCCCGGAAACCGGAATTCTTAATCTGACCAAACGGTGGCTCTGCAATTACCTTGCGATGGACGTATACCGCCTTCGCTTCTTTTGTCTCCATCTTTTTATTCATGGCCTGTCGCACGACTTCAAATTTGTCTGTACGAATCACCCGGCCAGCTTCTTTCTTTGAGCCGCTGCATCTTGAGCGATAGGGACACTCTGTGCATATATCTTTATCTGCACGATAACCTTTCCTTTTGGCCTTGCTCTGGGGCTTGGTGACGAGCTTTTTTCTGGCGGGACAGATAAATACATCCGCGTCGGCATCGTAAGTAAAATCCGCTTTGACAAACTTCCGGTCAGAATTTTCAAGGCCTGTCCCTGCGGCCTTTTCCTGACGGTCCGTGGCGACATAGGCATCAATACCACTCTCGTCCAGGGTCTGTAGATTTGAGCCCGAATTGTAGCCATTGTCCAAGCTCATCTTATCCACAGTTTCACCCTCGGTGGTCTCGGATAATGCCGCCAGGGCTGGCTCTACTTCCTGTAAATCATTCGCGCTCTGGCTGACGTGTTGGCCAACGATAATCTGGTTATCTTTATCAACGCTGATTTGTGCGTTGTAGCTGTATTCACAGTGTCCTTTTTTGCTCATGATCCGGGCGTCATGATCTGAAAAGCTGATTTGTTTTTTGTCGTCTATCAGTTCGCCCGGATTAAGCGTTTCTTCACGCTCTTCAAGCGCCTTTTTGGCTTTCTTAATTTTCTCGAGACGCTCTTGTTTGAATTGCAAGTCTTCAGGAATACTGTAGCCATTAGCCTCCTGATAAGTGTCGTCTTCTTCCTGATCACACTGGCGGGCTTTATTGATCAGATCATCAATCTCAGCACTCAGTTCTGCTTCTTTAGCTTTAAGTCGACCATAGCTCATGGCTTTGTGCTTTGACGTACTGGCTTTGAATTTAGACCCGTCAAGACTGATATGGCCAAGAGAGGCCATTTTAAGCTCCAGAGCGAGTTTGACGCTTTGCTTAAAGCAGTCATGGAAGAATGTCAGGTGATCTTTACGGAAATCGCCCAGCACCCTGAAATTAGGGCAGTTCATTTCGGCGATGTACATGAAAGCCAGGTCCTGTCGGCATCGCTTTTCAATTTCACGAGAGCTGAACACACCATGGCTATAGGCGTAGATCAGGATGGAAATGATCAGCTTGGGAGGATAGGCATGTTGGCCGAGATGATGGTACTTGCTCTCAACTTCAGAGGTATCTATGTACTGAAAAATAGTTTCATAGACATAGCAGTCATGCTGCTTGGGAAGTAGATCAAAAATATTGGTCGGAAACAGCAAGTGCTGATTAAATTCAACAGGGCTGTCCTTAAATTTTGGTGGTGGCAACATTTGGCATTATTAGAATCAAGATTTGAGGCCTATCTTAACAGATAAGCCTGTTCTCGGTCAGGCTCCTAGGAGCCTGACCGAGAATTAACCCGCACTGTCAAAGTAAAAAGCTAGAATTCAAAATCGATCAACATTTGATCGATTTTGGAAGAGTTTTAGTCATACTTAACCATTTCAAGCCTTTTCTTACCCTTTATGCTGCATTTCTCAACCTTTTTACATCTTCAAGACGGATTGATCCCGTGGATACCGCTGTCGCACATTTTTTCATATTGTGCGCCGCGCATACCAGTGAGAATTCCGCATCTACTTTCTCTTTACCTCTGAGGCTAAAGCCCCGGAAACCGGAATTCTTAATCTGACCAAACGGTGGCTCTGCAATTACCTTGCGATGGACGTATACCGCCTTCGCTTCTTTTGTCTCCATCTTTTTATTCATGGCCTGTCGCACGACTTCAAATTTGTCTGTACGAATCACCCGGCCAGCTTCTTTCTTTGAGCCGCTGCATCTTGAGCGATAGGGACACTCTGTGCATATATCTTTATCTGCACGATAACCTTTCCTTTTGGCCTTGCTCTGGGGCTTGGTGACGAGCTTTTTTCTGGCGGGACAGATAAATACATCCGCGTCGGCATCGTAAGTAAAATCGGCTTTGACAAACTTCCGGTCAGAATTTTCAAGGCCTGTCCCTGCGGCCTTTTCCTGACGGTCCGTGGCGACATAGGCATCAATACCACTCTCGTCCAGGGTCTGTAGATTTGAGCCCGAATTGTAGCCATTGTCCAAGCTCATCTTATCCACAGTTTCACCCTCGGTGGTCTCGGATAATGCCGCCAGGGCTGGCTCTACTTCCTGTAAATCATTCGCGCTCTGGCTGACGTGTTGGCCAACGATAATTTGGTTATCTTTATCAACGCTGATTTGTGCGTTGTAGCTGTATTCACAGTGTCCTTTTTTGCTCATGATCCGGGCGTCATGATCTGAAAAGCTGATTTGTTTTTTGTCGTCTATCAGTTCGCCCGGATTAAGCGTTTCTTCACGCTCTTCAAGCGCCTTTTTGGCTTTCTTAATTTTCTCGAGACGCTCTTGTTTGAATTGCAAGTCTTCAGGAATACTGTAGCCATTAGCCTCCTGATAAGTGTCGTCTTCTTCCTGATCACACTGGCGGGCTTTATTGATCAGATCATCAATCTCAGCACTCAGCTCTGCTTCTTTAGCCTTAAGTCGACCATAGCTCATGGCTTTGTGCTTTGACGTACTGGCTTTGAATTTAGACCCGTCAAGACTGATATGGCCAAGAGAGGCCATTTTAAGCTCCAGAGCGAGTTTGACACTTTGCTTAAAGCAATCATGGAAGAATGTCAGGTGATCTTTACGGAAGTCGCCCAGAACCCTGAAATTAGGGCAGTTCATTTGGGCGATGTACATGAAAGCCAGGTCCTGTCGGCATCGCTTTTCAATTTCACGAGAGCTGAACACACCATGGCTATAGGCGTAGATCAGGATGGAAATGATCAGCTTGGGAGGATAGGCATGTTGGCCGAGATGATGGTACTTGCTCTCAACTTCAGAGGTATCTATGTACTGAAAAATAGTTTCATAGACATAGCAGTCATGCTGCTTGGGAAGTAGATCAAAAATATTGGTCGGAAACAGCAAGTGCTGATTAAATTCAACAGGGCTGTCCTTAAATTTTGGTGGTGGCAACATTTGGCATTATTAGAATCAAGATTTGAGGCCTATCTTAACAGATAAGCCTGTTCTCGGTCAGGCTCCTAGCTGTTAAAGGAAATCAAAAGTCACTGCACGACGATATCAAACTTTATCTTGATGATCTTGCAACCAGAAAAATCTTACCTGAAAGCACCCAATTTCATGAAACTATTGATAAAGGGCATGGTCGCATAGAAGCTCGACGATGTTGGGTAAGTACTGATATTAGCTGGCTTGAGCAACGTAATGACTGGCGAGATCTTACGATGATCGGAGTCGTGGAAAGTGAGCGTCATGAGGGTGAAAAGGTCAGCCTTGAGCGTCGTTATTTTATATCAAGCATGACAACCGATGCCGAGAATTTCATGAGATCTGTTCGGGCTCATTGGTCGGTTGAAAACAACTTACATTGGGTTCTGGATATTGGGTTTAGAGAAGATGAATGTCGTATCAGAAAAGGCTTTGGTCCTGAGAACATGGCCGTTTACAGACAGATAGCACTTAACTTGTTAAAGCAGGAAACTTCTCTGAAACTTGGAGTGAAAAACCGACGCATAATGGCAGCGGCAGATGATGAGTACAGAACACTGTTACTTCAAGGTGTTATTGGAGGTTAGTGCCAAATGAGATGGCCCTGGCTGAAACTCCGGCCAGTATTGACTCCCCAGGGCGATCTCATTTGGCACTAACTTTCTCTGTTTGGCTAATTATTCAGCACACAAAAGTACCAAAATAAGCCTAATTTCCTGTACTTCTCAAAAATTCAGTTTTTAAAGCTAGCTTTTTGAATATGCAACAGGATTGGTGTTTGTCAAATGAGATCGCCCTGATTGACTCCCTGCTTCAGGTTATCAATGCTCAGGAGAGTGTTATTCATGAAAAAGACAGTGTTATTCATGAAAAAGACAGTGTCATTGATAAAAAGTCGGTTGTCATTGCTGAACAAAAAGAACGTATTGGAATTCTGGAAGAGTACCTTCGCCTTGAACGTGCCCGCCTGTACGGTCGCAGTACGGAAAAGAGTAACCAGGGCGAAATGTTCAATGAGGCAGATCTGGCTGAGTGCGACGATGAACAGCCTGAGCCTGAAACGAAAAAAAACAACAAGACAAACAAAGGCCGAAAGCCGTTATCAAAAACAATTCCTCGCCATCAGGTGCATATTGATCTGAGTGATGACGAAAAAGAAGGTGCTATCAACACCTTCTACACCAAAGTCAAAGAAGAACTTGATATTATTCCTGCCAAAGTGCGTGTACTGGAATATCTTCAGCAAAAAGCGGTGTTCATCGAGCAAGACGAACACCAGCAAGATAAGCGTGCTATTAAAGCAGCAAAACTTCCCAAGCATCCTATTCCAAAATCAGCCGTCAGTGTTCGTATGCTGGCGTACATTATTGTTGCCAAATATTGTGATGCCCTGCCACTGTACCGACAGGAGAAAATACTGGCTCGTTATGGCGGTTCTATCACCCGAACGACCATGGCTAACTGGTTAATCCGGTTATCATTGCAGCTTCAACCACTCATCAATCTGATGATGGATCACCAGAGAGAAGGGACTGTCATCAATGCGGATGAAACGACGGTTCAAGTGCTCAAGGAAACGGAGAAATCAATCAACTCCGACAAGTACATGTGGGTCACCCTGGGCGGCCCGCCCGGCCAATCATCGGTTCTGTTTCACTACGATCCTTCCCGAAGCAAGGCGGTTCCTCTGCGCCTGTTTGAAGGGTTCAGTGGTTACCTGCAAACCGATGGTTACGCCAGCTATGCCGCTGTGTGTAAACAGGAAGGCATCACTCAGCTCGGGTGCTTTGATCATGTCCGCCGTAAATTCACTGATGCAAAAAAAGGCGAAGCCAAGCCAGGTAAAAAGCTGCAAAACAATAAAGTCAGCAAGGCCGATGTTGCTTTGGGCAAGATACGCAAGTTGTACGTCATAGAAGACGAGATCAAAAGCCTGACTGCCCGGGAAAAGCAATATCAACGACAGCAACGGAGTAAACCGTTGCTGGATGACCTGCATGGCTGGCTTGAGATAAACGTCACTCGCTTAATGCCGGGCAGTTTAACCCATACCGCCATGAACTACGCTCTGAATCAATGGCCTAAACTAGTCGTGTATTGTGAAGATGGCCACCTGAACATCAGTAATGCCGCAGCCGAAAATGCCATCCGCCCCTTCACTGTTGGCCGGAAGAACTGGCTCTTTGCCGATACACCCAAAGGAGCAAGAGCGAGTGCGATGTATTACAGCCTGATCGAAAGTGCAAAAGCCAATGGTTTAGAGCCCTTCAACTACCTGAGTCACATTTTGAAAGAACTGCCTTACGCCGACACCGTTGAGAAACTGGAAGAGCTTCTACCCTGGACAGAGAAGGCCGCTGGGGTGATTTCTAAAGTACATAAATAACAGGAATGGGGCAATTACTCGGATTTATTGGCGGTTACTGTTGACCTGTCAGAAATGAAATTAGTCATGAGAAGGTTTACCCTGATCATTTATTTCTATCCCGAGTCAGATAATAAAGAAAACTACAAATAATAGCGTTGAAATAGTACATTCACGCATTAGTTTTTTGCACTTGGCTCTTGTCAGAGTTATGCTTCGCGGCCGTTAAATTGAGGGGTCTTGTCAATCGAGCAGGACGACCAAATATGTCTATGAACAATAAATCCGTTATATTTCTTAGCTTTTTTCTTGCACTCATGCCATCAATGAGTTTTGCAGGAGAAAAAATACTTCATGCGACAATGAATCCAATTGCCTGGGTTTGTATTCTTGTATTTGTTGTTGCCTATTGCATGGTGATTGCAGAAGAGAAGTTGCATTTACGTAAATCGAAACCGGTTATTCTGGCTGCGGGAATTATCTGGGTATTGATCGCCTGGATTGCATCACAGGAAGGTGTTCCCCATGAAGATCTCAAGGCAGCATTGATGCATGATCTGGAAGAATATGCAGCCATGTTCCTGTTTCTTCTGGTAGCCATGACCTATATCAATGCCATGGAAGACCGACAGATATTCGCCGCTCTGCGTAGCTGGCTTATTGGTAAGGGGTTCAATTACAGGGCGCTTTTCTGGATTACCGGAATACTGGCATTCTTTATTTCACCTATCGCAGACAATCTGACCACTGCTCTATTGATGGGGGCGGTCATTATGGCCGTGGGTGTTGGTAATCCGAAGTTTGTGACACTGGCCATGATAAACGTTGTTGTTGCTGCTAACGCAGGTGGTGCTTTCAGTCCATTTGGCGATATTACGACTCTGATGGTCTGGCAGGCGGGTAAGGTAGAATTTTTTACTTTCTTTAACCTCTTTCTACCCTCAGTCATTAATTTTGTTCTGCCAGCTTTCATCATGAGCTTTTTTATAGATACAAGCCATCCAGTTTCAAAGCAGCTTTCAACAGAAATTCTGCGTGGCGGAAAAGGTATCTGCTTTCTGTTTTTAGTGACTATTGCCATGGCTGTAAGTTTTGAGAAGCTGTTTGGTTTACCGCCCTTTATGGGCATGATGACAGGACTGTCACTGTTGATGTTTTATACCTGGAGCATGAATATCAGAGGTCTGACCAGTACTGCGGCCGTTCCAGGCGCTGTAGAGCCCGCTCAGAATATTGATGTTTATAAAAAAGTAGCACGCGCAGAGTGGGATACGCTGTTGTTTTTCTTCGGCGTCATCTTCTCTGTAGGTGGCCTGCGATATCTCGGTTATCTGGATCTTGTTTCAGAGATCATGTACGCAGATCTGGGACCCACCTGGACAAACATCTCTGCTGGTGTGATTTCAGCGGTGGTTGATAATATTCCGGTTATGTTTGCCATCCTGGGAATGGATCCGCAGATGGATATTTTCCAGTGGTTGCTGATCACTCTGACGGCAGGTGTAGGGGGTAGTTTACTTTCTATCGGTTCAGCCGCAGGGGTAGCATTGATGGGGGTTTCAAAAGGAAGTTATACCTTTATGAGCCACCTTCGCTGGAGCTGGGTCATTGTTCTGGGTTACGCTGCCAGTATCTGGGTGCACTTCTTAGTTAATAGTTAATAGCTAATGGTTAAAACTGTTTAAATATTGAAAAAAGCCCTGTTTTGCAGGGTTTTTTTTGAGGTAGGAAATATCTTTTTCATTAAAGGGGCTAAGGTGAATTATATTGCTTGTCCTATCCGGAAATCATAGACTCCGTTATGAAAAATAACATTAAATAATAAATACAATTAATGGGTTTTCTAAAAAAGTTTCGGGCAGGGTGGTTTGCCTTCTTTTCTGTTTTGCTGATATCCCTTTCAATCTGGGGGAGTTTTCAGATTGGTTATCTTTCCTTGCGGCAGTCTTCCCTGGATGAGCTGTTTCGATATCGTAATTACATAACGGGTCTGCTGGACCGTTACGCTCCGCTTCCGGAGGTTATTTCTGCTCATCCTGCGTTATACAACGCTTTAATAGATAATGATTTAAATATTCAGGAAGAACATGCTGTAAAAGCCAGTAAATATTTACGCAGAATGAACAGAGTTACGGATGCTTCGGCCATTTACCTTATGGACAAAGATGGACGAACCCAGGCTTCTAGTAATTATGGCCAGAAGAAGAGTTTTGTAGGACGAAATTTCAGTTTCAGACCCTATTTCAGACAGGCAATCAACGGAAATAACGGGCGGTATTTTGCCTTGGGTACCACATCAAAAGAGCGTGGTTACTACTTCTCCAGCCCTGTCAGAGATGGGCAGGATATTCTGGGGGTACTGGTGGTAAAACTCAGTTTATACGACATTGAGAATGAATGGCGTAGTCCCTGGGGGCGAGACCGGGCAGAAATGGTGGTGAGTGATCAACAGGGAGTTGTATTTATCAGCACACGAAAAGACTGGCTGTTTCATTCCATGGGGGACTTATCTGCAGAGGAAAGGGTTCAGTTATTGCAGGAACGTCGATATGACAATCGGCTTCTCTCTCCTCTCTCTTTTCAGGAACTGCCCCAACCCTTCAGTTTAAAAGGGACTAATAGTCGTTTAATCAGCCTTGGAATTGATAAGCAACAAACAAAGCAATACCTTGATCAGAGTATGGAAATGCCTGAGGCTGGCTGGAAAGTTCATGTTCTCAGTCGAACCAGTGCATTGAGTTTTCAGGTATTTAAGGTAGCGGTCATCACCGTTGGCCTTATTCTGATCGGGACTCTGATATTTTTGTATCTAAGAGAGCGGGTAACCAATGAGACACGTTTAAAGCGTTTGAATGAAGAACTGGATCAGAAAGTACAGGATCGTACGGTGGATCTGACCATAAGTAACGAACAACTGAAGTCAGCCCAGAATGAGCTGATCCAGACGGCAAAAATGGCTCTTCTGGGGCAAATGTCAGCGGGGATCAATCATGAACTGAATCAACCGCTGACCGCTATTCGCAGCTATGCCTCAAATGCACTGGTCTATTTAGAAAAAGCACGAATTGATCGGGTAAGGGAAAACCTGGAATCAGTGAAATCCCTGGCCAATCATATGACGGACATTGTGGGGCAGCTAAAAGTATTTGCCCGTAAAACTGATGAGGTGATGGTTCCGGTGGCGCTTGAAAAAGCACTGAACGCCGCAACAGGCATAGTTTCTCCTCAAATAAAAAAATATGGCATTAACTTAACCCTGGTCAGGGTGGATGAACCGGTTCAGATACTTGGTAATTTGATTCGTATAGAGCAGGTGTTCGTGAATTTGCTGTCGAATGCTATTCAGGCTGTCAAATATCTGGAAACTCCGAAAATAAGTATTGAGATACAAAGATTAGAGCAAAACGTTAAAATCATCGTGGCTGACAATGGCGCAGGTATTGATCCTGCAATAAAAAACAGTTTGTTTGAGCCTTTTGTTACGACCAGAGACGTGGATCAGGGATTAGGTCTTGGGTTGTCTATATCACATCAGATTATTCAATCAATGAACGGCAGCATCACCGTTCAGGAACCTGATGAATCTTCATTGGGCCATGGCGCTGTTTTTTGTCTGGAATTAGCCATTATTAAGCCGGAAGGAGTTGATGTCTGATGTCAGATGATCAGTTGAACACAGTCGTATTTATAGATGATGATTTTCATATACGGATCAGTATGGAGCAGACACTTGAGCTGTCTGGTTACATACCACAATGCACAAGCAATGTTGACAAAGCTCTTGAAAACATTGGGTTTGACTGGCCTGGCATATTGATTACGGACATAAATATGTCGCCCGTGGATGGAATGGAAGTTTTAAAGAGAGCTCACACTATAGATGATGCCATACCGGTGATTATGGTAACGGGGCATGGTGATGTAAGCCTGGCGGTATCGGCCATGAAGCAGGGTGCCTATGACTTTATAGAGAAACCCTTTGATCAGGAGAAGTTACTGGAAATTATTTCACGAGCTTTTGAGAAGCGTGCCCTCATTCTTGAAAACCGAAAACTACGTCAGCAGCTGAAAGATCAGGATGTTCCTGGCGTGCGAATACTGGGGAATACGCAACCTATGCAAGTTTTGCGTAACAGGATACAGCGAGTAGTGAATGCGCCTGCCGATATCCTGATCCATGGAGACACCGGGACTGGTAAAGAACTGGTTGCTCGATATCTTCATGAACACAGTGATCGAAGAAAGCACCCATTTGTTGCTATAAACTGTGGTGCAGTTCCTGAGAATTTAATCGAGTCCGAGCTTTTTGGTCATGAGGCCGGTGCCTTTACCAGCGCAGAGAAACGTCGTGTCGGTAAATTTGAACATGCTAACGGCGGTACCCTCTTTCTGGATGAAATCGAGAGTATGCCCATGTTACTGCAGGTGAAGTTGCTGCGGGTTCTGGAAGAAAGAAAGATTGAAAGGCTGGGTTCAAATACTCTGATAGATCTTAATATCCGCGTATTGGCCGCGACTAAAGATGATCTTCTGCAACGGGTAGAAGAGGGTGGCTTTAGACGGGATCTCTACTATCGACTTAACGTGATAACCCTGAAATTGCCTGCATTAAAAGAACGTAAAAAAGATATTCTGTTACTGTTTGAGCACTTTGCACTGATTGCATCTGCCCGATATGGTTGTGAATACAATCAGATCAGTCCGGTTTTCAGCAATGAATTACTGAGTCATGACTGGCCGGGTAATGTTCGTGAACTGAGAAATTCAGCCGAGCGCTATGTTTTGACCGGTGGATTAACCGGGATAAATGATCAGGATGAAGTTCTGGAAACCGTCAGTGAAAGCCCGTTCTTGAGTGATAAGCTGGATCAATTTGAGAAGGCTCTCATTGAGCAGACACTTGGATATTGTGCAGGCTCTTTGAAGGACACCCAGCTGCAACTGGGTATTGCTCGAAAAACATTGTATGAGAAAATGAAGAAACACGGATTGGATAAGTCAGATTTCAGGCCATAAGCAATGGGTGAGAACTCACCCATTGTTGAATTTCAGAGGGTGGATCAATGCCCGTTTAATATTTAACAAATCAGCTGTACTTCATTAACTCTTTGTTTTTGCATAACTAATTTTTTCTGACGACAGTTGGCTGATTTCTTGCCTTTATTTATTCTGCAATTGAAATCCATGCGTTAATAAAACATGGACAGAATAAAGATAAAATTTTAGATCAATACAGATTAACAACGTTAAGGACATCCAATGACAATTATAAGAAAAGCATTGTCTTCTATTATTCTGGGAGCCGCTACATTCAGTGTGCTGTCGGTTTCCGCATCACCAATAGAAATTAAATTCTCCCATGTGGTGGCAGAAAATACACCAAAAGGAAGAATGGCGCTGAAGTTTGAAGAGTTGGTTGAGCAGCGTTTGCCTGGAAAAGTGGATGTAAAGGTTTATCCCAACTCGCAGTTATTCAGTGATGGCAAGGTATTGGAAGCTATGTTGTTGGGGGACGTACAACTGGCAGCACCTTCGTTGTCTAAGTTCCAGAAATACACCAAACAGTTACAAATATATGATCTGCCATTTCTGTTCGAGGATATAGCATCGGTTGATCGTTTTCAGCGAAGCGAAGCAGGTCAAAATCTGTTGAAATCTGTGGAGAAAAAAGGTCTGGTAGGCATGGGATATCTTCATAATGGCATGAAGCAATTGTCAGCCTATTTTCCCGTGAAAGTACCTGCTGATGCCAAAGGCAAAAAATTCCGTATTCAGACCTCGGATATTCTTGCTGCCCAGTTTGAAGCGGTAGGGGCTGTGCCATTGAAAAAACCATTCTCGGAAGTGTTTACTCTGCTGCAAACCAGGGCCATTGATGGTGCTGAAAACCCATGGTCCAATATTTACTCCAAGAAATTTTTTGAAGTTCAACCTTATATTACAGAAACCAATCATGGTGTTTTGGACTATATGGTGGTCACTTCTAAAGAATTCCTGACGTCACTGCCAGCAGATATTCGCCCTGTTATCGAACAATCACTGAAAGAAGCCATTGTCCATGGCAATCAGGTCGCGTCCGAAAAAACCAGAAGTGACCGCCAGGCCATTATTGATTCGGGGTTGAGTAAAGTTGAAGGTATTTCCGCTGCACAGCGTCAGCAGTGGATTGATGTTATGAAACCAATCTGGAAGGAGTATGAGCAGGAAATTGGTGTTGAACTGATTCAGGCAGCCCTGTCTTCCAATCAATAAAAGATAAAAAGTTCCCAGGTCGTGCTCCCCTCACGGCCTTTTTCCAAAAAAGGCTCCGGTTATGTTGTTACGTTATCTCCATCGTGCGGAAGAGGCATTCATCAGCCTGTTGATTGTCTCGATGACGCTGCTGGTATTTCTGGAAACCGTATTACGGTTTGGTTTTAACACAGGGCTTCTCTGGGCACAGGAAGTGACGTTGTATACGGCAGCCTGGTTTGTTCTGTTTGGTGCATCCTATGGAATTCGTGTGGGTGCCCATATTGGTGTCGATGCATTCGTACGACTCCTGCCAACCGCTAAACAACGCTTTGTGGCCGTTATTGCCATCGTGCTCTGTCTGATTTATTGCGGCCTGTTTCTATACGGAGGCTGGATCTATTTAAGTAAATTAAAAATGATAGAACTGGAAATGGAAGATCTGCCTGTGCAGAAGTGGATTCCCATGAGTGTACTCATCATTGGTTTTGTTCTCATGGTATTTCGGTTGCTGGATCTGTTTAAAAAAGTGCTTACCGGTGAGGCAACGGGGTTTACCCATGCCGACGAAGCGAAAGAGAGTATGCAATTGTCTGAAGAAATACGCTCATTTAAAGAAGGTGAGAAATAATGGCAACCGCAACACTATTCCTTGCCCTGTTCTTTTGTATGTTAATCGGTATGCCCATTGCCATCTCCCTTGGTTTATCGAGTATTGTAACCATTCTGATGTTTTCCAGTGATTCTCTGGCATCCGTTTCATTGAAGCTCTTTGAAGCAACGTCAGAACATTACACACTACTGGCGATACCCTTTTTTATTCTTTCATCTGCATTTCTTTCCACTGGTGGTGTTGCACGACGATTGATTGATTTCGCCATTGATGCCGTGGGTCATATACGTGGTGGGCTGGCTATGGCTTCAGTTATGGCCTGCATGCTGTTCGCAGCCGTGTCGGGCTCATCCCCTGCTACGGTGGCTGCCATAGGCACTATTGTTATTGCCGGGATGGTCCGTGCCGGTTACCCGGAGAAATTTGCCGCGGGTGTTATTGCCAATGCGGGGACACTGGGTATTTTGATACCACCTTCCATAGTCATGCTGGTTTATGCTGCGGCTACTGAAGTGTCTGCTGCCAGAATGTTCATGGCAGGCCTGATACCAGGGCTGATGATGGGGGGCATATTGATGATAGCTATTTATATTACAGCACGTATTAAAGGGCTTCCTTCCCAGCCATTTCCCGGGTTTATGCGCTTGTTTGGTTCAGGTATTCGGGCCATGGGCGGACTGATGCTTGTAGTGATAGTGCTTGGCTCCATTTATGGGGGGGTTGCAAGTCCCACTGAAGCTGCAGCCGTTGCTGCTGTCTATGCCTGGCTGGTTGCTGTGATTGGTTATCGGGATATAGGACCTCTTAAAAGTGTGCCATGGAAGTATAAAGAAGAAGGTGTGATTGCCGCATCAGTAAGAAATTGCTTTCAGATGATCTGGGCATTGCCTCGGTCTTTTACCAATGCAGAAACCAATAAAGTGGTTCAGGATGCTGCAAAAACAAGCTTGATGCTGTTATTCATTATCGCCAATGCCATGCTTTTTGCTCATGTACTGACCACTGAGCGTATTCCCCATGCTATTGCCCAGACTATTGTTGAGTGGGGGTTGCCAGCCTGGGGTTTTCTGATAGTCGTCAATCTGCTGTTATTAATGGCGGGTAATTTTATGGAACCATCAGCCATTTTATTGATTATGGCACCCATACTATTCCCCATAGCTACTCAGCTGGGAATTGATCCAATACATCTGGGTATTATAATGGTGGTGAATATGGAAATTGGCATGTTAACGCCGCCGGTGGGATTAAATCTGTTTGTGACCGCAGGCATTACTAACAAGAGCATGGGATGGGTTATCAAAGCCTGTTTGCCCTGGTTGAGCCTTCTACTGTTATTCCTGATTATGATTACTTATATTCCCCAGATCTCCCTGTTTCTTCCCGAATATATGGATAGCTTGAGGCAATCGCAGTAGCAAGAATATCTTTAAATTATGGTATTAAATGGCTGTCAGGTTGGCAGCCATAAAGAAAGCGACGTTGATATGTCATGGGCAGTTTGTGGTTCGCCAAAATACACGCCCTGCATCAGGCAGCAGTTATTATTTCTGAGGAATTTAATCTGTGCGTCTGATTCAACGCCAGTGGCAAAAGGTGTTATACCCAGATTCTGAATCATGGTGATCATTGTTTTCAGGATTGTTTCAATATTGCTGCCTTCTTTGAGTCCGGTAATAAGAGAGCTGTCTATTTTTAGTGTGGAAAGAGGTAACTGATTCAGATGTCGGAGTGAGGATAATCCGGCACCAAAATCAGACAGAGTGATTTGGGTGCCGGCCCGGGTAATAACATCAAGTATCAAACGGATGGTCTCGGGTTTATCCATCAGGTCGTGTTCAGTCAGTTCTATTTCAAGGTTTTCGGGAGAATACTCAATATCAGATAATATGTGACTGGTTCTTTGCCAAAAATCATGCCGGAGAATCTGATTTTTTGAGTAGCGGATAGATACAGAAAGCGTTGTCATGTTATTGGAGTTGTTTTCTGATAACCATGTTTTTGTCTGGGTACAGGCTGTTCGTAATAGCCATTCTTCAATGTCTTGTAATGTTCCGGTTTTCTCTGCAATGGGGGAGAAAACATCTGGAGAAATCAGTCCAAATTCAGGATGTAACCAGTGAAGTTGTGCTGTTGTTCCAAGGATGATTGATTCTTTAGTATCAATTATAGGCTGGTAATAAACGTGCAGTTCATTTCTGTCCAGAGCATAGCTGATATCTTTCTCAAGCTGAACTTTTTTGATCAGTTTGGTCTGGATTTGAGCAGCAAAAAACTGATAATTATTCCTGCCTTGAGATTTAGCATGGTACATGGCTGTATCTGCTGATTTAAGCAACTGCTCAGGACTGGTGCCACAATCGGGATAAATAGCGATTCCAATACTGCAGCCTACCTGTGCCGTCTCGTTTTCCAGATTATGAGGTGCGGCTAAGGCGTTGAGCACTTTTTGTGCGACTCGCCCTGCATCTTCCGGTTGGGAAAGACCATCCAGAATCATGGCGAACTCATCACCACCGAGCCGGGCTGCGCTATCACTGGAGCGAATCGAACTTTCCAATCGTTGTGCAACACTCTTCAACAGACTGTCGCCAGCTGCGTGCCCAAGAGAATCATTGACTTCTTTGAACAGGTCAAGATCAATGAATAAAATGGCAGTATGGTCTCCTCGTCGTTTACTCCTTGCCAGACTTTTTTTCAGCAGTTTCTGAAAAAGGCTGCGATTTGGCAGCCTCGTCAGATGATCAAACTGGGCCATCCGGGTAAGTGTTGCTTCATTTTTTTTCTGATCACTGATGTCGTGTAAAGATATTAAATGTGCATTTTTTCCATACCAGGCAATGGGCGCTGAATTCAGTGAAACACTGCGGTTATCATCCAGGGATACTTCGATACTCTTCTTATCAGGTACAGGCAAGCTGAATTTTGTGCCCTGTAGTTGTTCGACTTCACAGCCAAATAGCACTGCGCTGGCCGGGTTTGCATAGAGAACCGACTTATTATTGTTGACCACCAGAATACCTTCAGTATTCATCGTTAACAATTTTTGAATTTGCAGTTGCTGTTTCTGCCTTTCTTCGGCATAAAAAATGGCACGGGATAACGTTCGGGGATTAAAATCACTTTTTATAAGATAGTCCTGTGCGTTTTCCCGAATGGCTCCAATGGCAATTTCTTCAGTTTCAACTCCGCTGAGAATGATGATTGGAATATCTGAATTTATCTGACGTAACCGGGTTAAACCTTCCAGACTTTTAGCATCAGGAAGGTTCAGATCAAGAAGAATAATATCTGGTAGATATTCTTTGTTCTCAATGCTGAGTTCGCTACAGGCTTCATCCAGACGCGTTTTATGAGTGACTTTTAATCCAGTCATAGACGATTTAGACAGATATCTCTGGATAACAAGCGCATCATCCGGACTGTCTTCAACAAGCAGAATGTGCTTTAAATCGTCGGGCATTGAGTCAATCTCTTTTAAACGAATCCGACATCTGGATACTCTGAGCTATGAATGCTTGAGTGAGTATTGCCTGTTTTTTATTATGAATCTTTTGGCAAAACTACCACCTCAAACCAGTATTCTTTCAACCGGACAATAGCCTCAATGAAACCTTTAATTTCAACCGGTTTGTGCATATAACTGTTAGCACCTTCGGCATAGCAGGCTTGTATATCCCGTTCATCATTGGAGGTTGTCAGGACAATGACCGGAATGGATTTTACTGAATCATCTCTTTTTATGGTTTTCAATACTTCCCGCCCATCGGTCCCATGCATATTCAAATCCAGCAAAATAATGCCCAGAGGAGCATCGTAGTTAACACTAGTGTACTTACCCCGGTGAAAAATGTAATCGAGCGCATCATCGCCATTGACGCACCTGTCAATGGGATTGGCTAATCCCGCTTTTTTAAAGGCTCGTACTGTGGCCATATAATCATCTTCGCTGTCTTCAACAACGAGTATTCGATGGTTGGGCTTAAGGGTCATTTTTTTCCTCTCTTATTGAATAGTAATCATTATTCAGTGAATTATTTCCGTGGTGGAATGACAACCTTCCTGGATAAGGTAAAATAAAAAGTGGTGCCAAAACCTTCTTTTGAGCTCAGTTCCAGGCTTCCTTCGTGTCGATCTATAATTTTTTTGGTAATCGTTAACCCCGCACCGGTTCCCTCAAATTCGTCCCTATGGTGCAAGCGTTTGAATATCATGAAAATACTTTTCTGATGTTTCTCAGGGATACCTATGCCATTATCCCGGACATAGAGTACTGGGCCTGATTTAGTATCTTCATATCCTATTTCGACCCATTTCTCTGTTTTTTTATTAAATTTAGAACTATTGGAAATCAGATTTCTGAAAATATGCCCAACACTGGATCGGTCACATTCAACAGTGGGTAAGGAGCGTGGAATTCGGATCTCTATTTGCCTTTCCTGCAAAAATTCATTGAGTGAATCCAGCTCTGAGTCCAGAACTTCATTCAGATTGCACGGATTCATAGACATATTCTGTCGACCCAGTCGGGAAAATTCCAGAAGGCCATTGATCAGTTCGTCCATGCGTGTGGCAAGATGTCCCATTCTAAGCAGATAATGACGCCCTTGCTCATCCAGAAGATCCTGATAATCTTCCTGTAAAAAATTCGAATAGTTGGTGATACCCCTTAATGGTTCTTTTAAATCATGGGAAGCCACATAGGCAAAATCATCCAGTTCTTTATTTGATCGTTCGAGATTAACGTTAGTCTCTTTCAGTTCTTCTGTGCGCTTTTCAACGGTTTGTTCAAGAGTTGAGTACGATTTATGAAGACTCCTGGTCATGGAGTTGAAATTTTGACCTAGCTTTCCCAGTTCATCTATTCCCAGAAAAGGAATTGTAATATCAAATTTTCCAGATGCTATCGTTTCAGTGCTTTGGTGAAGTATTGATATTCGCTTTATGAGGTAGTGCGAAACCCATACAAATAGAATCAAAAAGATAACTATTCCAAATAATAATGAAAAAACAAACATCCATTTTATGGCGTTTCGATAAAACCTGGTTGCCTCATACTTGTTCAGGGTTATTGATAACCTGGCTGCTTCTTCAGGAATCAGTATTGAGTGAGATTTTAATAGACTCTCATGAGCCGATATCTGGGTTGGTTTTTTTTTGTTACCGGAAAGTACAGAGCCGTTTTTTTCTACCCAGAGGCCAGTGACAGGATAATCAGCATCAATTAATAATTGTTTTGCCTCATTTAATAAAAGGCTGGTTTGTTCCTTCCAGCGATAGGATATAATGACCCATCCAATGACTTCATGTCTATAATAGACTGGTGTTGTATACCACTGACTGTTCTCAGCCTTGTCAGTATTTATTCCCAGGTAGCTGAAAAATTGATCTTTTTTTATGTTGGTTACTCTTGTTTTCTGCTTCAATGCTGAACTATATATCTGCTCTGATGATAGCTGATGACCGAGTATTAATTCTCCTGGTAATTTATTACCTTTGTTATCACGGGTAGAGGTTGAAAATATTTCACCATTTAGATCAGTCAGAAAAACATAATTGAAAAACGGATAGATAGAAATGAAATGGTTCAGTGCCTGGCTGATTCCTACGCTAGTATTCAAATGTAGTGCTCGACGAATATCGGGTTCTACAGAGATGATTTTAGCTATGTTTTCTATCTCCTGGTTTTTTCTGTTCAATTGCATTTCTATAGAAAATAGATGTTCGTCCAGTTGGCTGTCTATTCTCTGGGAGACATAGCTGTTGATATAATTTGAAAAAAGCCAGTTTACTGAAGACAACGAAATAAAAACGACAGTGAAAATAAAAAGGCTAATTTTTATATCCATTCTTTCTGATAGTGTTTTAAGCGTTTTTGATATCATAGGTCAATCAACGAATTTAATTTGTTTTATTTTGGTGGGTATTTTTATTCCCAATTTATTTATGCTTGTGCGGTTGATCAAAATAAGAGGAAGATCCTGAACTTTGGATTCGAGAGATGCAGGTTCTTTATTCTGAAGTAAAATTTTAGAGGCCATTACTCCTGACTCTTTTCCCAGAGTATAGAAATCAGCTACAGGACCAAAGGTTGCGCCTTTTTCAATACCGCTTTTGTTGGAGCTCATAATGGGAATGTTGTGTTTTTTTGCGATTTCTATCAGAACTTCTTCGCCGCCACTTTGCATAAGACTATCTGTTGTCGTTATAAAAACATCTACCTGACCGGCCAGTTTTTCAGCCATTAGTTTGAGCTCTCGAAGGTCTGAGGGCTCCATATCGTGCACAGAAATATTTTTATATTTTAATAGCCGACGAAGATTAATTGCCTGAATTTTTGAGTTAGGTTCATTTTTGCGATGGAAAATAGCGACCTTCCGAGTTGTTGGTAACAGATTCTGCAATAAAGTTACGTAATGCTTGTAAGGAATAAAGTTACTGGTTCCCACAAGATTGTTGGCAGAGTAATCAAAGGACTCTATTAAGCCGCTATCCGCAGGGTAGGTGACTATAGAAAAAACAATGGGTGTGCTCTGGGGAATAATTTCCTTGATGATGGTGGTGCCTGGTGTCGTGAGTGAATAGACCAGATCAACATTTTTTTGTTTGAATTGACGCGCAATGTCATATTGCTTCTCCTTGTTAATGCCACTCTCTGCATAAAGGTAGATGACATTTTCACCTTCTTTCAAACCATGCTTCGAAAGGGATTCTTTAAATCCCCTGATGTTTTCCGGATAACCGGTCCAGGCTGAAATTCCCACTGTGTAGTTTTTGGATATTACGGCAGTACTGCAGGCTAATAACAGGATAAGCAGAGTGGTTGAAGTAATGCTTTTCGATCTTTGTGTTTTTAGCATTCTTAGCATTAGAGTAGCCAGCCATTGATTTGTTTGATGTATTAATTACAACTATTGAAAGTTACAACTATTGAAAGTTACAACTATTGAAAGTTACAACTGATCAAAATGGATCAACAACTACGGCACTAACTTCAGGATGCCGTCTTTAAATGCGGCTGTCAAACACTGTTCGGGTACTCTGTTATGAATGATTTTTTGCTCTAATGGGTAAAAGAGTTCCTGAAAGCAGGGCTCAAGATAATCAGGCTTGATGAAAAATGTTTCTGACGCGAGTTATAACAAGATAGAGAGACGGTGTAAGAAGTGTTGAGAAAATCGCAACGGACAGCATACCCCAGAACACCGGAGTTCCCAGAGATTTCCGGGCTATAGCACCTGCACCTGAACTGATTATCAGTGGAATCACACCGAAAATAAATGACAGGGCAGTCATTAAAACCGGGCGGAAACGGAGTCGGGCTGCCGTGAGAGCAGCGTCGTAACAGGAATCACCCATGGCTTCCCTTTGTCTGGCAAATTCAACAATTAAAATGGCGTTCTTGGCAGCCAGAGCGATCAATAAGATAAGGCCCAACTGGGTGTAGATGTTGTTGTCTAATCCTGATAGATGCAGTCCTGCCATTGCACCGGTAAGGGAAAATGGCACCGAGGCCATTACCGCAAGCGGGAGCAACCAGCTTTCAAACTGTGCAACAAGAAACAGATAAGCAAAGAGGGCAGCAAGTAACAGTATTGTTGCTGTCCACTGGCCGGATTCACGTTGTTGCAGTGACAATCCCGACCATTCGAAATCATAGCCCAGGGGCAATTCCCGGGCGATCTGCTCCATGGCCTTCATGCTGCCTTCAGTGGAACTGTCTGGTGTAGGTTGACCTGAAATACTGGCTGAACGATAAAGATTGTAATGTTCAATCAGAGATGGACCAATGGTCGGGTGGATGTCCACAAGCGTGCCCAGGGGAACCATTCGGCCCTTGTTGTTCTGCACATGAATATGAAGAAGATCTTCGGGCAAATCACGTTGACTTTGCTCTGATTGAATATTGATTTGGTATGCTCGCCCGTATTTAAAAAACTGACCTATGTATCTTGAACCAAGATAGCTGTGAAGGGCATCATGAACATCCGCCATGGTGACCCCCTGATTATGTAGTTTTTGTCGGTCTATTTGCCGTGAAAATCCCCGAATTCAGGACGCAAGCAGCCGCCCTGCACAGAACAAGGAACTATCGTATTAATTGTGGATCAGGTTAATTATCGAACCTGATCCAAATAGCCATACTCGTCCAGCCTGCGTAACCAGCGCGGTGCATTCTTCCTAACCATCAAACCCTCGTAATCAGTGTCAGGATCAATATAAGGCTGTCGTTTCTTGAGTAAGGTATAAATCACACGAATCAGTTTATGTGCAATGGCAATCAGACTTCGTTTGTGACCCCTGCGGATCACCAGACTCTGATATTTACCCTTGAACTGACTCTTGGTCTTGATCGCTGCATTCGCCACTTCGCACAGTGTCGTTTTGATCATCTTATTCCCTTTTCGGGTTCGACCACTTTTACGCTTGCCTGCGCTTTCATTATTGCCCGGGCAGAGTCCGGCCCAGGAAGCAATCTCCTTCATGCCGCCAAACTGACTCATATCATCACCTATTTCTGCGATCAGTGCTGCGGCACTCATCTCACCGACTCCGGGGAGAGTTTGCAGAATTTGCCAGGCTTCTTTCCAAGACTGAACCGTACTCAGAATCTGGACTTCCAGCTTCTGCTGCTGTTCATTCAGGAAATTAATGTGATCCCGGATATCTTTCAGCACAATAAGATGAGAAGGGGATAACTTCTCGTCCATACTGTCCATCAGCTGTTTTCTGTCTGCCTTCAGACGGCCATCCGCTTTCTTGATAATATCCTGAAGGGATTCACCATCAATCAGGGCGTTCACCATGCGCTGACCTGACTTGCCGTTGATGTCACTGATCAGGCCGCCGAGTCGAATACCGCTGTCGTCTAGCGTTTTATGAAGACGGTTCTTCTCATTGGCTATTTGCTTGACCATTGTATCTCGTCGGCGAGTCAGCAAACGCAGCTGTTCCTGATCCGGATGTGGCACAAAACTCGGACGAACCAGACCACAATGGGCAAGGTGAGCGAGCCACTGACTGTCCAGTGTATCGGTCTTGCGACCGGGTACATTCTTGACGTGTCGGGCATTCACCACCCAGGGCTTCAGATCACGACCAATGATGGACGCATAAATACTTTTCCAGTAAACACCCGTACTCTCCATTACGACCAGATCGATCTGATGCTGTTGAAGGAACTGGCACATTAATTCCCGATCTTTGCGGAAAGTACCAAATTCACGGGTTAATACTTGAATGTCGCCTTCTGGCATTTCTTTGCGAACGGCAACCATGACCATCATTTTATGGACATCAATGCCTGCACAGTTTTTCACAATGGGTTGCATCGTCTATGCTCCAAAGGTTCACGGAGGAACAGCAGAGCCTGACGGACTGGATCGGATCGCCATAGTCTCACTTGGAGAAAAGGGCTGTTTGCCGTGCATTCAATGTTCCAGAAATGGAGCCTTGATGGTGCCAGTTCTGAACCATGAGATAAGCGAGGGTGCGAACGATCCAGCCCAGGTCAATTTGTATTCAGGGTCTAAAAGCCACTGCAAAAACATCGACCACTGTCAGGCTCTGCATCAGATACATTGTGGCAGAGTATTATTTTCATGCTGCAGGGTGACCGAAAATACGGTCATGAAGATTTGTAACTGAAGTCGGGGTTCACTGGCTCTGAATGTGCTGAAAGCCTGCATGATTTGTGGGGAATGTTCAGTATTTTTGAGAGTTTCTTCAAGAACCAGGGCGAAATTCTGAAAGCTGTGATTTCCTTTATCTTTAAGCTTGAAGTCGAATCCGCCAAAAAAACTGATAGCAGGGATGGCCGACGGAGGAATGGTCATAAGGTTGGCTGATTGAATATTATCAAGTTTCTGCTGTACTCTCATACGGATTGCATTGGCTGATTGATCGGCATTGCTTCTCTGGCTCCAGGGACTCAAAAGACCGACTGCAAATCCACCACTGGGAGATGATGTCATGCTGAATGGGCTGAAACCGCTTGCAGAGACAACATATTCTACAGATTCTTCTTCCAGAACAATGTTGATGATCTGCTGAATAACCTTGTCAGTACGACTCAGGGAGTGACTGTCTGGTAACTGCACACTGATATAAAAAAAACCCGATCATCCGCTGGCACAAAGCTACTCGGGATTTTTTGATAGAGTCCGAATAACAGGGCAGAAATGGCAACAACAAAAAACAGTACAAGGTAAGACCGTTTAAGGAAAAACGCCACGCCAATAAGATAAATCTTGATGACCCAGGCGAATAACCGGTTTGCCAGATGACCGATTGCACCAGTACTGTTGTTTTTCTGCTTAGCCATAAGTCCGAGGCACATAACCGGGCTCAGTGTCAGCGCACAAATGGATGAGATCAGGACAGCACTGGATGTAGCCATTCCGAATTCACGATAAAAATGTCCAGCGGTGCCCGGGATGAACCCTATGGGAAAGAATACCGCAAGAAGAACCAGTGTTGTAGCAATGACAGGCCCCGTTACTTCTTTCATGGCTGCAATGACAGCTTCAGTAATTGGCCGTTGATTTTCCTGAATTTGTCGCTGGACATTTTCCACAACAATAATGGCATCATCTACCACGATGCCCACTGCCAGCACCAGGCCAAAGAGAGTCACCGTATTCAAGCTGTATCCCAGAGAATACAGCACAGCAAAGCTGCCTATGAGAGAAACGGGAATAGTAATGGCGGGCAGGGCGATCTCATTTGGCACTAACTTTCTCTGTTTGGCTAATTATTCAGCACACAAAAGTACCAAAATAAGCCTAATTTCCTGTACTTCTCAAAAATTCAGTTTTTAAAGCTAGCTTTTCGAATATGCAACAGGATTGGTGTTTGTCAAATGAGATCGCCCTGTAATGGCGGGAATCAATGTAGCGCGCCAGTGGGCCAGGAACAGGTAAATCACCAATATGACCAGAAGGACTGTTAGAAACAGCGTCATTTCCAGCTCAGTAATGGTTTCATTGACAAAATTACTGATGTCGTACGGTATTAAATATTCGATGCCGTCTGGAAACTCTGTACTCAGTTGTTGCAGTTCTTTATGAATGGCTTGGCTGACTTCCAGCCCATTGGTGTTGTTTTGCTGGAAAACAGACAAGTGGATGGCATGGTTGTGGTTGATCCTTTTGATAAAATTATAACTGTCAGCGCCTTGTTCAATGCTGGCAATATCACCCAGACGCAAAACTTTTCCATCTTTGCTTTTACGCAGAATGATATTTTTGAAATCCTCTGGTTCAGTTAACAGACCGTTGGCTTCAATAACGTATTCAAGCTGTTGGTTATTTTGACTGGGACTATGGCCAATTTTCCCGGCAATAATTTCTCTGTTCTGGTCACGAACGGCCTTTTCTACATCAGCGGGTGTCAAACCGAGGCTGGCCATGCGATCAGCATCCAGCCAGAGGCGCATGCTGTAATCTTGCCTGCCAATAATATCTACAAATCCAACACCGGGAATGCGGGCTATGGCATCCTTGATATTAAGGCTGGCAAAATTGCTCATCCAGGTATCATCATGATCTGGATTAGTAGAATAAAGGCTGATGAACATCAGCTGACTACTGTATTGTTTCTGAGTGTGAACACCGTATTCAAGCACCTGCCTTGGCAGCCAGAGTTTTGCCTGCTCAACCCTGTTTTGTACATTCATCACTGCAATGTCGGGATCAGTGCCTGGCTTGAATGCTATGGTCAGATTCATTGAGCCGTCATTGGCACTTCGTGAAGACATATACAGCATGTTTTCCACGCCGTTGATTTCGAGCTCTATAGGTGTGGCAACTGTACGTTCAACCTGATCGGCGGTAGCACCAACATACACCGCAGATACCAGAATCTGTGGAGGCGTCACATCAGGGTATTCGAGGGTTGGTAAGAGAGGCAGACATAACAGACCACTGATGAAAATAATCAGGGCTATCACCTGTGCAAAGCGGGGGCGCTGCAGGAAAAAGGAGGTCAGCATGATGTGTGGTTCTTATGATCCGGACCGGGAACCACTGATAATAGACAAAGATTCAGAGTTTAATTCAGGGTTTATTCAGAGTTGAGTGATAAAGCCTCAGAGATTGCCGCAAAAGGGTTGTGCTCGCTGATACGGCGTTAAGAAAGGAATCAAAATGCTCATTTACTCCGTGAAAATTTTATTTTTCCATCATTTTTGTCTTGTTTTATTTGCGTTCGCTACCTTTTGCGACAACGCTTAAACAGGCGAAAGCAATTGTTCGTCTGTTTATACCTTTTTCGAATTCTAATTATGCTGTTGCGCTGCCTTCAGACTCAGACCCTGCGTTGGAGTTCCTCGCCATAGCTGCGGCTATGACTCGTCACTCCACCTTGTCTCTGAGCCTGAAAAATCATGCTCATAACGCCTATTAGAAACCGCCAATGGTATTAAATCGTCGTACTTTAACTATTTGCTTTGGATGGATCGAATTTCTCCCGCATCTTCTGCAGTAACTGATAAAAGAGAGGAATGAGCAGAGTACCGAAAATTGTCGCTGCGATCATTCCGGACATAACCGTGACACCTATAATCTGACGACTGGCGGCTCCGGCACCGGAGGCAACCACCAAAGGAGCCACACCTAGAACAAACGACAGGGCGGTCATTAATACGGCCCTGAAACGTAATGTCGCGGCATTAAGAGAAGCATCAAAAATACTTTTTCCTGCCTGTCGCTGAATCATGGCAAATTCCACAATGAGAATGGCCGTTTTAGCGGCAATCCCTATGAGTAGAACCATGCCTATCTGTGCATACACATCGTTGGCAAGGGTGGGCGTATAGACCCTCATCAGGTTGATACCGGCGAAAGCCCCGAAAATCGCTATAGGAACTGCAACCACAATGGCGATGGGCATGGTCCAGCTTTCATACTGAGCAACCAGGAATAAATAGACAAACAGGAAGGCCAGAGAGAAGAGCAGAATAATCATATTTCCTGCTTCTATTTCCTGTTCAGACTGGCCGGACCACTGGAAACTGTATCCACTGGGTAGCTTACTGGCCAGTTCTTCCATAACAGCCATGGCATCGCCTGAACTGAACCCCGGAGATGGCTGTCCACTGATAGTGGCGGAACGATAAAGGTTGTAGTGCTTGATACTGGCAGGCCCCAGAACAGGAGAGAGAGAGGCAACAGTGGTTAACGGTACCATCTCACCCTTATTGTTACGAATATGGAACTTGTTCAGGTCTGAAGGGGTGGAACGATATTCACTCTCAGCCATCAGTTTTACCTGATAGATGCGGCCAAACTTATTGAAGTCGTTGACATAGAGCGAACCAAGTTGAGTCTGCAAGGTTGAGAAAATCTCGGATAACGGAATTCCCAGGGTCTTTGCCTTGTTACGATCCACAATCAGATTGTACTGAGGTGTATTTGCTCTCCAGGTACTGAAAACCCGGGATAATTCTTCTCTCTGGTTGGCGTTATAAACCAGTCCCCCAAGTATCTGCCCCAGTTCCTGAGGGGTTCTTCCCATGGTGTCCTGTAAACGAAAATCAAATCCGCTGGAGTTGCCCAGCCCAGGGATAGGAGGAAAGGCAAAGGCCATGGCCTGGGCGTCGGACATGCCCCAGAGTACGCCTTGCACTTGTCCAAGTATGGCATTTTGATGCAAGGCTGGCGTGGTTCGCTCTGACCAATCCTTCAGAATAACGATGGACATGCCACCATTGGAACTGGCACCAGAAAACATACTGTATCCGGAAATGGTAACGACATTTTCGACGCCTGGTATTTGTCGTATGTTATTGGAGACTTTCTCCAGAACTGCATCTGTTCTATTGACCGATGCGGCATCAGGCAGCTGAATATCGACCATGAAAAACCCCTGATCTTCATCAGGAATAAAACCGGAAGGGGTATTATTATAGAGCCATCCAGTACTGGCCATTAGAATGGCAAACAATCCAATGCCCAGAATCGAGCGGCGCAATAGCAAAGTGACCCAGCTTTTATAACCCCGGGTTAATTTGTTGATCAGAGTGTCCACTGGTTTCAGCCAGAGTATCTGACCAACATTCCCTTCTTTGAGCAGTGTGGCGCAGAGTGCCGGACTCAATGTCAGGGCGTTGATGGAGGAGATCAATACAGCGACAGAAATCGTGACGGCAAACTGGGTATAGAGACCACCGGTTAGTCCGGGCATGAAACCAACGGGAACAAATACCGCCAGCAGCACCAGGGTTGTTGCGATGATGGGGCCGGAGACTTCTTTCATTGCCTTGGACGTCGCTTCTTTCGGTCCGAGTCCTTCCGTTGTCATTATCCGCTCGACATTCTCAATGACCACAATGGCATCATCAACCACAACGCCAATGGCCAGCACCAGTCCGAATAGCGTAATGGTGTTGATGGAGAAGCCGAGAAGCAGCATGACTGCAAAGGTACCGATTAATGATACCGGTATGGCTATGGCCGGAATCAGGGTCGCACGCCAGTTTTGTAAAAACAGAAACACCACAAGTATCACCAGAAGCACGGCCTGAACGAGTGTGTTGACAACCTCGCTGATGGATTCTGTAATGAATTTTGTCGTGTCGAAACCGATGAGATAATCAACACCTTCCGGAAAGTCTTTCTTGAGATCCTCCATGATGGAGTAGACTTCTTTAGCCACTTGAAGCGCATTGGATGATGGCAGCTGGTTGACAGAAAGGAATGCCGTGTCACCGTTATTCAGTTTGGCTTGTCCAGTATAATCCTGAGATCCCATTTCGATGCGGGCAATATCTTTCAGGCGAACGATTGAGCCATCTGACCGGGCACGAATAATAACATTATCAAATTCAGCAGGGTCACTCAGGCGCCCGGCCGTTTTGATGGTATAGGTAAACTGCTGATCAGGCAGGTTGGGACCTTCTCCCAGTTTACCTGCAGCAACAATGACGTTTTGTTCCTGAAGTGCACTGGCAATATCGGTAGTCGTCACATCCAGTGCTGTCATACGTTCAGGGTTCAACCAGATACGCATGCTGTAGGTTTTGGCACCCATTACCGCGGCACTTGAAACGCCATGAATTCGTGAAATGGGTTCCTTCAGATAGTTTTCAGCATAGTTGCTTAAGTAAATTTCATCGTACTCACTTTTTGTGGATATCAGGTTGATTCCCATCAGCCAGTTGGATGATTCTTTACGTACATTAATACCGAGCCGGCGTACTTCTTCAGGGAGCTTTGGTTCTGCCGCAGATACACGGTTTTGGACGTTCACCTGGGCGATATCATCATCCGTTCCCGATGCAAAGGTGATGCTTATTGAGGCACTGCCATCATTGCCCGCCGTGGATTCAATGGAGATCATACCTTCAACGCCGTTAACCTGTTCCTCGATGGGGCGGATAACTGCTTTTTCAACGGTTTCAGCATCGGCTCCGGGGTAAACGGCACTGATGCTGACTTTAGGCGGCGTTATATTGGGATACTGGGCAATCGGTAATATTGATAACGCGATCAAGCCAACCAGAGTAATTACTATTGATATGACGAAAGCAAATTTGGGTCTGTTTATGAATAATTGACTGATCATACTTATTTCTCCTGCACAGACTGCTGTCTCTGAGGAGTGCGCTCTATTGCTCCGGTTGCCGGATCAATTTTGACGATGACAGGGTTAACTGTTGCGCCGGGGCGAGCTTTCTGGAGACCGTCAACAATAATACTTTCTCCGGTATTCAAACCAGTTTTTACGGCCCACATGGCATTTAAACGACGGCCCATCACCAGCTGGCGTGTTTCAACCTGATTGTCGGCATTAACCACCAGAACAAAACGGCCACTCTGGTTTTCCTGTACTGCAGCCTGGGGGATAACAGACAGTTTTGTGGTGTCCTGACTTTCCGAAATCAGCGTCACATAAAGACCGGGAAACAAAATGCCGTCAGGATTAGGAAAAGAAGCTCTCAGAGTCAGGGTGCCAGTTGTTTCATCGACCCGTGTGTCAGCAAAATTAAAGCGGCCTGCCTGATCATAGTTCTGACCGTTTGGCAGACGGAGTGACATATTGAACTGATCACCGCTGTCCCGATTACCCGCATTTTTCTGAAGATGACTCACCAGTTGTTTTTCATCAACCTGAAAGTTGACGTATATCGGATCAACACTGGTGAGTGTCGCCAGAGGTTCACTGCTGGCTCCTACCAGATTACCAATACTGTAGCGTGCCTTCCCTATTTGACCTTTAAAGGGAGCATATATAAGCGTATAACCCAGATTCAGTTGAGCTGTTTCCAAACCCGCTTCGGCGGCCTGCACTGAGGCCGCAGACCTTGCCTGGTTGCTTGTCTGGGCATCAAGGTCTGCCTGACTGATATGACCTTTTTTGTAGAGATCTTTACTGCGAATCAGATCTTTCTCAGCTTTCACTTTGTCCGCTTTGCTACTGGCCAGATCGGCTTCTGCTTTTCTCAAGGATGCCATATAGGGTTTACGATCTATTTCGAATAAGAGCTGGTTCCCGTTGACGGTTTGCCCTTCAATAAATTCTCGTTTGGTGAGGAATCCTTCTACTCTTGCACGGAGTTCCACTGTATCAACGGCTTCTGTACGTGCGACAAATTCCTGGTAATCGCCAACATCCTGAGTGGTTACCTGGATTACTGAAACCGCAGGAGGAGGCATCTTTCTTTGTTGCTGTTCTTCTTCCTGACTACAGGCCGAAAGTAAAAATACGACTGCGAGCAAGGTACTGAACAAATAGGGTTTACGGTATGACAACATCGAATTCATCGACAGCTCCGAAAGGGTTTTCCGACTTATTAGGTTGGGTAATGTGGTGGGGCATGCTTCTGTTTTCTAGAGAGAAAAGAAGTAACAGGATTGTCACCCTTATTAGTGCTTCATCGCTATTCTAGACGTTATTTTTGTATTGAGAGCAATTCTAATGGGTTGGAAATGAGCTGCCTATAGGGAAAACCGAAACGCCGTACCACTTTACAAAGGAATTACCCATATAACTTGTGAGGGAAATCTGAACGGTGTATTTACATGTCCCTTACCCTTTCCATTAACTCTCTGGAGATGGTTGTCCATAGAATGGACGCATCGAATATCTCCAGTATTTTTGTTGTATGGATATTTGGAGAATGAGTACGAAGATTGGAGATCTTCCTGGTAAGCCAATTTATGTAGAGGCTAAAGTGAAAGCATTTCTTTCCAGTATTATTCTCGGAGCAGTACTCTTGACCACTGGAGTGACCACCGCTGGAGTGACCGCTGGAGCAGCCATGGCATTTCCAGGAGAACCGGGCATGGAGAATGGTATGGTCGAGCCGTTAGGTCTGACCTCGAGGCAACAGGAAGGTTACCAGCAGATTTTGATGCAACGAATCCGGAAAAAACTGGACTTATCTGACCAGCAATCTGAAAAAATGAGTGATATCATGTCACAAGCTCGGGTGGATCGTCAGATTGTTTTGAAGAAGTATGGCCTGAATGAGCAACAAATGAAGGCTCTGGGTACAGAATTGAAACAGTTACGGGCCGAGTCCCGTAACAATATGAAAGAATTATTGACCGATGAGCAGTTAAATCAATTCCAGCGAACAGCAGAGAAAAAATATTCCGAGCGAAATCGCAGAACTGAACACAACTGAGTCAACCCGGTTTACGTATACCCTGAGCTGTACCTTTAGCCCCGCTACCCCAGGCGGGGCCTTTTTCGTTACGGAGCATTATATGAGCAATGACAATGTAAAATTGCTGCTAATCGATGATGATATAGAACTCTGTGACCTGTTAATCGAATATCTGGCCACAGAAGGCTTTGATGTCAGTGCAGTTCACGATGGCGAGGCCGGTGTGGAGGCAGCACTTTCCGGAGATTTCAAACTGGTTATGCTTGACGTCACTCTGCCAAAACTTAATGGATTTGATGCACTTAAACTCATACGACAGAAGTCTGAAATCCCGATTCTGATGTTGACTGCACGTGGTGATGATGTCGACCGTATAATCGGTCTTGAATTTGGTGCGGATGATTATCTTCCCAAACCTTATAACCACCGGGAGCTGGTGGCACGCATCAAGGCGATTCTGAGACGCGGGCGTCCTGTGGTTATTCCGGAAGGCGCTCCCAAAACACTACAAATAGACGATATCTGCCTTAACCTGAGCAATAGGGAAGCGTCACTGGATGACATGCAGCTTGATCTGACCGCTACCGAATTTCAGGTGCTTAAATCACTGATCGAGAAAGCCGGTGAGTTGATTTCCAGGGATGATCTGACACAAATAGCATTGAATAGACGTTTAACATTATATGATCGTGCCATCGATATGCATGTGAGTAATGTGCGGAAAAAAATTGGTTCCCGTTCCGATGGTAGCCCGAGAATCAAAACTGTCCGTGGTGCGGGTTATTTTTATATTCGTCCATGACCGTTAAATGATTGTTAAATGACCGGTTTTTGATTGGTCCAGTATAATTATCCCCCGATGAACAGAATCGGGGGGCAATAGAATCGGTTACCCATATGTCACTAAAACTTCCCAAACTGGTTCTATGGCCTGTTCACAGCGTTTTCTGGAAAATCTTTCTGTGGTTCTGGCTGACCATGATAGCCATGCTGATAACGTTGTTTATAGCATTTGCCGTTACTGTGGATCCTTCCGATTTTCTGTCGGAACGTCGCGCTCTGTTTCGTGAACTGGAGATTGCTTCCCGGAAAATGGAGAGAATGGCTAATTTTTCTGTTCATTTACCGGTTCCCCGATTTCCGGGGAGTGGTTATTTCCTGTTTGATCTTGAAGGAAACATTCTGGGTAATTCGACGATATCTGAAGAACTGATTTCCGCGTACAACAAAACCCGAAAGAGAAGAACACCGACGATTACATTTCGTCGCGGTGTTTTGGTGGTTGGTCCCAGAAGAGTCCAGCTCAACTCTCAGCCCTATGAACTTTATCTCACTAAAGAAATGCCACGGCTGGTGCATTGGAGGGTAAAACAAGTTATAGCCAGACAATGGCATCTGATCATCATCGCGCTGGGTGTCAGCTTCATGCTGTGTGTCATTCTTGCAAGATATCTGGTGGGTCCCATCAGGCAGTTGCAACGGGTGTCCCGTCGACTGGCGAAAGGTGATTTGTCGGTTCGGGTCGGTGAGAATGTAGCTGCCCGTCGAGATGAACTCGGTGAACTGGCCAAAGATTTTGATCATATGGCTGAGAAGGTAGGAACGCTCCTCACCAGTAAAGAGCGCTTGCTGAGAGATGTGTCTCATGAGCTTCGATCCCCTCTGACCCGATTGCAGATTTCTCTGGCACTGGCACGAAGAAAAACACCGGATGCAGAGGCAGAACATGCCCGTATTGAACGTGAAATTGAACGATTGGATCAGTTGATTGGTCAGATTATCCGTTTTTCGAGAATCCAGCACAGTACGACAGATTTATCCTATGAAATAGTGGACCTTGAGCCGCTGGTCAAACAGCTTATTGAAGATGGTAATTTCGAAGCTGAAGCTCGTGATAAGGGGGTGGTGCTCAAAACCAGCATTGCTATAGAACTGCGTGCAGTGAGAGATTTCCTGGCCAGTGCGGTGGAAAATATCATTCGCAACGCTATCCGGTTTACACCTGAAGGCAGTAATGTAGAAGTTCGGCTGGAGGAAGAATCCGGGTTTGCCGTGGTTCGCATTCGTGACTATGGTCCCGGTGTACCGGCCACGGCACTGGATGATTTGTTTGAACCGTTTTTCCGGGTTGATGAAACCAGAGGTAAGGAAAATGACGGAACCGGACTTGGTATGGCCATAGCCAGCGGTGCGGTGATACATCATAACGGCACTATTGTGGCAAGAAACGCCGAGCCTGGATTGGAAGTGACTATACGCCTTCCATTGGGGCAGTGAGCCAATGGATTACCCGCATGAATGGCAGTTGACCGCGAGGGAAGCCATACAGGTTCAGAAAGAACTGGCTTCACAGGTGGAAACGGATGATTCACTGCCTCTGACAGGCATTCATCGAGTTGCCGGAGTGGATGTAGGCTTTGAAGAAGGCGGCAGGATAACTCGTGCCGCAGCCGTGTTACTGGATTTCCCTTCTTTAGAGTTACGGGATTTTGCCATTACCCGGGTGAAAACGATCATGCCCTATATTCCCGGGTTATTATCCTTCCGGGAGTGTCCGGCCATCATGAAAGCATTGTCCCAATTAAGGCTTCAGCCTGATCTGATTTTCTGTGACGGGCAGGGTATAGCCCATCCCCGGCGTTTTGGCGTGGCCTGTCATTTGGGGGTTCTAACCGGACTGCCCACGGTTGGCGTGGCTAAGAGCCGGCTTTGTGGTGTGCATAATGAAATTGAGCAGGGCAGGGGAAGTCAATCTGATCTGATTGATAAGGGGGAAATTATTGGCCGGGTTTTTCGCTCCAGGGACGGGTGTCGTCCTCTCTATGTTAGTATTGGGCACAGGATTTCACTGGATACGGCTATTTCTTATGTTCAGGCTTGTCTCAAAGGTTATCGCCTCCCGGAAACCACACGATGGGCTGACGCTCTGGCATCCAATCGTGGCCGGGCGCTGGTCAGGGCTGAGGAAATTATTGCTGCGAGGCAAACGGAAATCTAGCTGTATTTATATACCTTTCTTTGTTTTTCTTATTTTTTCATCATTGTCGGGATGTTCCTCCGATAGAAGCCATTCTTATAGTCAGGATCAGTTACAAAGTCTGGTGGATAGCTATTTTCTCTCTCCACAAATCAGGGCATTGCATCTGTTGCCTGTTATCGATATTCAGCTCTATCTATCACGGCCCAGACTGCAGATCAGGCAGGATGGAGAGCCTTTGGCATTCAGTTTTCAGGGACAGGTGGACGCCCGTGTTGCTGGAGCCACTACCGATCCGGTTCCTTTTCGTATTTCAGGTTATGGGGATTTAAGATATAGCCCGGTAGATCAGGCCTTTTATCTGGATATCAATGAGTTGCTTGATGCCTCGATAGAACTGGATGTTGCCATGTTTCAGACTCTGATGGTGGAGCAACTGCAAAATGCACTTCATTCAGAGTTACAGAATATTCCCATTATCAGCCTGAGCCCTGAATCGGAGTTGTTAAGGAAAATTGATCAGCGAAATGTCACTTCATCGGTGATTAATAGTCGGTTGGAGATGTTTTTCAAGCCATAAAGTAATCTACGGAAATGTTAGACATTTGCCATACTGAATATCAGGACTCTGTTTGGCCGACGTCAGGATTTTCAAGGATTCAAAACTGATATGCATGGATTGCAAATTCTCCGGATAGATCTTCTATTTCTCAGAACAATCATATTGGCGTGTTTATTGATTACGTTCAAAGCCAGTGGCGATGGCTCAGTGTTGATTACAGAAAATACTGAAGAACTGAACCTGATTACTGTCTCCCGTTTTTATGAGGATAAAAACGGACTGAAGACACTGGATGAGCTGGAAAAACCGGAATACCAGCAACAGTTTCAGAACGTTGAACAGGATGTTATTAATGCCGGTATTACCAATTCTGTTATCTGGCTGACATTTGAACTCAGATATCTCTCGTATCTTGGCGAAGAACTCGGTTTATGGCTTCTGGAAATAGATTATCCGGCTCTGGATCTGGTCACTCTCTATGTTCAGGAGGTCGATGGTAGCTTCCAGGCGGTACACACCGGGGATAAATACCCATTTGATGTGCGCTCAATTGCTCACCCTGGTTTTCTGTTTCCTATTGAAATTCGAACCGGGGAAACATTGAAATTTTATCTGCGTGTGGAAACCAGCGGCTCTATGCAGATTCCCATGAAACTGTGGACGCCTCTCGCCTACCTTGAGCGTTCTAATCAGCAGGATATTCTTGAAGGTGTAATAGCGGGAATTTTACTGGTTATGTTTTTCTATAACCTGGTGTTGCTCCTTCATATCAGGGATATAAGTTATCTCTATTACACTATTTATCTTGCCGGTTTTATTCTTTATCAGGCATCCGTAAATGGCTTGGGGTTGGCTATTCTCTGGCCTGATTTTCCAGTTGTTAACAGTGCAGCGCCCTTTTTTATGAGTGTGGTGGGTGTTTCAGGATTACTCTTTGCCCGTTCATTTCTCAAACTGAATGAAAAGTCCGCAAGCATTGACCGATTTTATATATTGATGATTCTGGCAGGCGTTCTGATTCTGCCTGTCAGTCTTCTTGCTCAATACAATCTGGCTGCAAAGCTGGTTATGATTCAAGTGCTGCCGACACTCCCGGTTCTTATGGCCACAGGTCTTTATTTCTGGATCACAAAAAAAGATCAGGCTGCGAAATTATTTACTCTGGCATTTGCAGTTTTACTGGTGGGAGGGGGAACTCACGGTTTAATGCTGCTTGGGGAATTGCCTTATAATTCGTTGACCATACAAGCTATACCATTAGGCATGGCGATAGAAGTGACTTTATTATCATTGGCACTGGCCAGCAGAATCCGGCGATTAAAAGAAGATAAAATGACCGCTGAAAGAAAATCCATCACACAGCTTGAATCTGTAAATGTACGCTTGCAGGAGAGTAATCGTCTTAAGGCTGAATTTCTTCATGGTATTTCTCATGAGCTTCGAACCCCGTTGAATGGCATGACTGGGGCACTGGAGTTGATTTCAGGGGATTTGTTGGCAAAAGATCAGCAGGAGTTATTAGAAGCTGCCAGAACATCTTCCAGTGAAATGAATGAAATAATTCGAAACCTGCTGTCACTGACAGAATTTCAGTCGGGTGGTCTGGCAGTTATAGAGACATCATTCAATTTGAGAAGGCAGTTGGAGATTTTTGCTGAAAAATTCAAGCGTCAGGCCAACGCTAAGGGGCTGAAATTTGAAGTAACTGTGGAAAATTCAGTTCCGGGAACACTTTATAGTGATCCGGAAAAGATCATGCGTTCCATGTCTTATCTGGTGGACAATGCTATTAAATTCACCAGGAAAGGTGAAGTAAGGATCAGAGGAAAAGTGGAAGAGTGCGACAATGAAAAGGAATGCCTTTTGGTATTGACCGTGACCGATACCGGAATCGGAGTTAATGATGAGCAGAAAAAAACTATTTATCAGGCGTTCCAACAGGCTGATGGATCGAATACAAGGCAATATAATGGGCTGGGTCTGGGGTTGGCGATATGTCAGCAGCTGGTGCATCTGATGGGAGGAGATATTCGACATTATCCCGAAACACCAGCAGGCACCAGCTTCGAGTTAGCGTTCACATGCCGTCGAGCTCTTTAAACCAGCGTAATCGGATAACAGGTACTTTCCTTAAGACAGGGATTGATTGCCAATAAAGTAAAATTCCAAGACCGTCAGCCAGCAAGTCAGCGATGGAAAAAAAACGATACCCGGTCATCCATTGAAGGCATTCAATCAATAGTCCGTACAGTAGTAATCCTCCAGCTTTAGGGAAGTTGAATCCAGCTCTCTTCCAGGATGCATCAACAAGAGCCGACAATACAGCAAATGCCAGTAGATGCTTTATTTTATCATTCCATGCCGGTAAAGGATCATTCTCCATCGGTGCAAGTGCCAGAAACAGGATGGTGATCAGAGATATTGCCAGGGCAACTCTGGATAAGGTAGAAAAATGGGGTGCAATTATCTTTTCCGGGAATCTTTTTTCCATGCTTTTCTCTTTGCAGATTTGTGAGGACTATGTTTATGAGGACTATGTTTATGAGGACTATGTTTATGAGGACTATGTTTATGAGGACTATGTTTATGAGGACTATGTTTATGAGGACTATGTTTATGAGGACTATGTTTATGAGGACTATGTTTATGAGGACTATGTTTATGAGGACTATGTTTATGAGGACTATGTTTGTGATGACTATGGGGCGACGGTGCTGTTTTTATCAGTTCCTCCGGAACATCAGTTTCCAGCCAGTGTCCCGGTTCTATTTGATCCAGCGTCCATGGGCCGATGCTGTAACGAATGAGTCTCAGGGTAGGAAATCCTGTCGCGGCTGTCATTCGTCGAACCTGACGGTTTTTTCCTTCTGTAATAATCAGTTCGAGCCAGCAGTCAGGCACTGATTTTCTTTCCCGGACAGGAGGCGTTCTCGGCCAGACGTCTGGTGCGTCAATGAGTCGTGCTAATGCAGGCTGGGTTATGCCGTCTTTTAGATTAACTCCCGTTCTTAGTGACTCGAGAGCCGCTTCATCAGGGATCCCTTCTACTTGAACCCAGTAGGTTTTCGGCATTTTATGTTCAGGGGACGCAATTCGGTTCTGTAAGGTACCGCTATTAGTCAGCAGCAGTAGCCCTTCGCTATCTCTGTCCAGTCGGCCTGCCGGGTAAACCCCTGCAACTGATACATAATCTTTCAATGTTTCCCGGCCTTCCTGATCAGTAAACTGAGTAAGTACGCCGTACGGCTTATTGACCAGCAGGAGTCGAGGCTGGTCATGATTTTTACGGGTAAGAGCCTTCGAGGGTGAATGATGGGCTCGCATAAAAAGTTCCGGCAAAACGGAGCATTGTACAAGACTTCAGAACAGTCATGCCAACCCTGAACTACACTCTCCTAATTCTTATAGAGAGTGAAAGGATTTTTCATTGCCTACATCTACTTCGTCTGTTTCTGAAAACGGCTTCTGGCAGCCAACCCTGTTACTTCGATATATGGGGCCATTTATTTTTGGGCTTTTGTGCTGGATGTTACCGGTTCCAGATGGACTGGATGTTCGTGGCTGGCAAATGATGATTATTTTTTTCGGTACCCTGCTGGGCGTGATGATTATGCCCCTGCCAATGTCAGCGGTAACATTAATGGGAATTGCCATGCTTGGTCTTACCCATACCTTGACGCTAAAACAAGCTCTGGATGGCTACAGTGAACCGATTACCTGGTTAATTATGCTGGCTTTCTTTATCTCCCATGGTTTTATCAAAACAGGACTGGGACTACGGATGGCCTATTGCTTTATGCGATTGCTGGGTAAAAAAACAGTGACGCTGGCGTATGGCCTGGCCATGACAGATGTTGTCCTGTCACCGGCAATGCCGAGTATTACTGCCAGGGCTGGCGCTGTTGTATACCCCATTATGCGGTCTATTGCTGAAGTTTATGATAGCCATCCGGGGGATCATACTTCAGAGCGAATGGGTACATTTTTGACCCTGGTGGTTTTTCACGCCAATGCAATCACCAGTTGTATGTTTCTGACAGCAATGGCTGCAAACCCGCTGGTGGTAAAGCTTGCCGGAGATCAGGGGATTGATATTACCTGGGGTAGTTGGGCTATTGGTGCAATAGTTCCAAGTTTAATCTGCCTTTTTGTTATGCCTTACTGCCTTTATAAAATTTCGCCTCCAGGGTTAAGGGAAACCCCAAAAGCTGTAGACCTGGCCAAGAAAGAATTGCTTCAAATGGGTGCTTTTAAGCGTGACGAATGGATAATGGGGTTTACTTTTATTGGTTTATTAACACTTTGGGTTTTTGGGCGTTATGTGAATATGTCGCCCACGCTTGTTGCTTTGATAGGGGTCTGTTTATTGATTCTTACCGGAATTCTGAAATGGGATGAAGTTAAAGGCAATAAAGGCGCCTGGGATACCATGATCTGGTTTGGCGCTTTCGTCACTATGGCTCACTATCTCAGTGAATTCGGGGTGGTTGATTATGTCAGTGGCTCAATCAGTGGCTGGTTTGAAGGGTTGCCCGTGTTTGTCGTTCTAATGTCAGTTTGTACGCTCTATTATTTAGTACATTACTTTTTCGCGGCCACTACAGCTCAGATCAGTGCCATGTATGCCAGCTTTTTATTAATACTTCTGGGTGCCGGCGTTCCCCCTTTGGGCGGTGCTCTCATGCTGGCCTATCTCAGTAATATTTGTGCCGTGGTGACGCATTATGGCAACGGCCCTGCACCCATCCTGTTTGGCTCTGGCTATGTACCATTGAAAACCTGGTGGAAAGCAGGATTTCTCATGAGCATAGTGTATTTGTCAATCTGGTTTACTGTGGGTAATTTATGGTTGACCTGGTTGGGCTATCTGTAAAAACTGATTATCGGGTTTGGGGCTTTGTCTTACTGTATGGTTTCAAATAATACGGTTTTGATCAAAAATCCGATAACTCCCAGACCCAGAGCTCCAAAAAGCACAATAGTACCTAGTTTTCCGGCCTGAGATTTTTTCGCAAGATCGTAAACAATGAATCCCATAAAGAGTACCAGACCACCGACCAATCCTTGCAACATGACAGACTCAAACAGTTCAATATCCATGAAATACTCCTTTGATTTCGGATTCATTTGACGATGCTATCGGAAAATACACTATCAGGAATTCAATATCACCCTGACTCAATGCTAAATATAGAATTTTTCGACTAAACTTTTACAAATGGCTGTAAAAACTGGAATGAAAAACTAGGGAGAAAGGGAATGGCATCCCGTATCAGGCTGGTAGATGTTACCAAGCTGAGAAAAACCAGTGGGCTGGTAGCAGTACAATCTCAGAAAGTAGTTAATCAGGCGAACGAAAGAATCAAAACCCAGGCAGATTTCATGAACCGTGTTGGAATGGATAGAAAGAAGCTTCGTGATTTCATCAATAATGATACCTGGTCTGCAAAGCACAAACACATAGCAAGGCAGGAGCTTATTCGCTGGAATGAAGGTGTAAAAGCTGAAATAGCGGCGGACGTTTCGTTGAAACGAAAAGAACTCAGAATGTCTGCCAGATTGCTGAATCCATTGAATAAACCATCACAGACTACACGCCGACGCCGTACCGGTTTTGTCTAAACTACCATCTGATTTCACAGGGATGTGAATAACATGAATAATATTAACGGTGTTGACGGCAGCTCGAGTATTAACGTAGTTGATTCTGCCGAATTGAGTCAGCAAGATTTTATCTCTGCTGTCTATCTGGAACGTGGCAATATGCTGGATTCTGAAGTTCGACGAATCGCAAAGGAGATTGAAACATCCAATGAGCTTATGAAGTCAGTAAGCTCCATGATAGGCAAATCTAATGTCTCTCAGTATGGTACTACTGAGTATGATGCCCCAACCTGGACAGTAAACAATAACAACATTATTTTAGACAATGGTTATGGTCTTGCTGTCCAGTCTGATGGTGCGGATGGAGTTACTTTTACATTGTTGGATGCGGCGGGCAATCAGCTTATTTATCAGAACCAGACTTTGATTCCGGTTCCTGCGGGTAGCACTGTTGACGTTATGCAGTCAGGCATACCTGTGATGAATGATATGACACTGATTTTGGATGATGGCACTGAAATAACCTTTCAAACTGATGAGCCGGAAACGCCGTTTAATCCTCAGGATCTTTCCGGCGGACTGGCTGATATTGCAACCATCTCGATCTCCCGGGGTAATCAGGGCATGACCGTGACCGGTGTGAATTCTGGAAACCCATCGTTAAATCCTGCCACCCTGGATGGTGAAAATCTCGATGTAGGCAGCAATGATGGTTATGTTCTGCTGGAGTCCGGAGGTCTGCATTCCTGGGAATACGATGGTGCAAAGCTGGGCAGCCTGACACAAACTGACCCTAATGATAGTGAGCAGGAAATTAGTGGTTATTTTGCCCGAAAAGCAGAATTTCAGGCTGAGTTTAATAATGAAGTTTCGGGTGGTTTACCTGTCTTGACTCAGGAAGAAATGAATATATTGAACAATCTGTTGAAAATAAATTTTCAGGATGCCAGTGGTGCAGGAATGCTTACCCCTGAAGAATGGGCCGCCCTGAAAGAGAGTCTTGAAGCCGCACGAGAGAACCTTACAGGGAGCAATCAGCTGCAAACGGTACAGTTACAGAGGGCATTGACGACCCATAATCAGAATTATGATGTAATGTCGAATTCACAGAATAAGATTTACTCCCTGTTAAAAGACATTATCAATAATGTGAAATAAAGTCAGTCTGATGGGCGGTTTTAGATTTCCCGGTCACTCCAGGCTTATCCCTAACGAGCTGATGCCATCGTTTTCAGCTGTTTTTTGAAGTGATCGGGCAAAATCTTTATTTTGTTTTTTCTGGTTTCTCAGGGTATTTATAAGATCGTCAACATAATTCAGGTGGGCCAGATATAAATCATGTTTTTCAATATACAGAGCGAGCTCTGTATCATCGAGGTCTGGTGTCTCGGCATATTTAATGTACTTGCCAATGGTGTTAAAAGAGAGTGTTAAGGCGCTTGCGACATCATCTATTGATGATTCCATCGCGCAATTAACAGCACAGTTGAGACTGACTATGAAGTCGAGAGCAGGCTCGACACCAAACATATCGAAGTCATTCTGATCTGGTGTGTTATTTTCAAGTTTTTCCAGTAGCCGCTCAAAGTTTTTTGCAGACTGCAGACCTGCGATGTTGTCCCACAGTAAATTCAGACAATGGCGAACTTCTTTGGCATCACCGAAGTCAGTGAGGTCAGAAAAAAGTAAATAATGTGTCCATGAGCGTTCGGTAACGGCTGCAGAAATAGCAGTTAACTGCCAGTGTTGAAGGTCTTGTATTTGCTGATGGTAGAGTGCGTACTGCTTGCGGGTATTCAATGGTGAAATCCGATAAATAATGATATTGACGGGATTTTACCAGTAATACAGGTTCTAGCCAGAGTTTGATAGAGATTTTATAGGGCCCATTTAAACTCAAGATTAAATGAATTGAGTTTATAATTGGTGTTGAGATTTATCTTGGTTTCTCGTGTGAAGCAGCTTTCTGCTTTTAATTTGGAACTACTCAGTCGTATCTGGCTGCAATAACCAAATTTATACTGTGTTTTTTCTTTCATAAACTGAACGCCTTCTTTTACTGGTCCATCCATACCCAGATATTCAAGACCGAAAAGTACAGCAGCCCCACCAGCCTGATCAGCCAATTTTTCAGGATCTTTAAAAACTTTATAGGTGAAGGTGCCTGCTTTCCTTTGATTGAAAAGCTCCTTTCCCAGGCGAATAGAAAGCTGTATCTTTTTTGGATAAATAGTTTTCAGCGGTAAACGGTTATCTATTTTGTCGATTATTGCAATATCTTCAGCGTATGGGGTGTTCAGGTGGTCTGATAATGCGGGCTGGTCAGCAACGGCAATTGATATACTTCCTATGAAAAGAGAGCATTGGCTGAGAGCAATACCAAGGCGAACTGACTTCCTTGCGTTCATGGTGTCTGTCCTTCAGTCTGGAGCGAAATTCCGCAATCCTGCCTGTCATGCCAGTTATTACACCATTCTGGCAAGGGATTGTGATCCCTTAATTACAAGTTAAGCATGTCTTTGGTTGACACCTTATTCAAAGGTGGAATAAAAAAGTTAATATATCTAGCAATGAATTACTATGAATTGCTAGTGGTTTAACAGATTTATCATGGAAAATGACTGACTATGTTTAAAACTCCTCGAAAACAGCAGTTTACTTACCTGTGTTCAGCAGCCTGTGTTCTCTTTCTGCTGTTGCTGGTAGCGTCATACCAACTTCATGTTTATGAAGTATTTCCTGCGTATGGTTTTATCGGCTACTCGCTGGTAATTTTTACTATTCTGGTAGCACTTAAGAGTGCCTTGCTGCCTTGGCATTTCATTGCAGTCAGTGTGTTACTCATTCTGTTTGGCACAACAGCTTCCTTTGATATAGTGCTATCAAAAGCTGAAATGGTAAAGAATCTGCAACATTCCGAATTCGTGGTCATTCAGAAATTATTGAGTTCTCAGAAAGTTCTGGATGACTATGTTGATGTCCTATTGATATTACTGAATGTGTTTACCAGTGCTTTGGCAGGGAATTCATTATTTTACGGGCTGAATCGAAGAAATTTTGATAACAGGAAGTAGTGCAGCTCTATAGAAAGATAGAAAGATAGAAAGTATGAAGAGCTGCTATTGAAGATAGATGAGAGTCAGGTCAGGCCCTGGACATGAACTTCGATGTCTCGGTATTGACTTTAATGGTTTCGCCATTGCTCAGGTATTCTGGTATCTGAACTTCCAGACCTGTGCTGAGAATAGCGGGTTTCGTTCTGGCTGCCGCGGAAGCTCCCTTGATACCTGGCGCCGTGTCGATAATTTCAAGAGCGACTGAAGAGGGTAAATCCAGTGCCAGAAGTTGCCCTTCAATCAGCAAAGCCGTGAGTCCTTCCATATTGTCAGTAATGAAAAGCAACTGATCTTCGATGGAGCTGGCATTGACCAGATACTGGCTATAATCTTCTGAATCCATAAAGGTACATTCATCAGCCTCACGGTATAGCAGGGAAACCTGACGACGCTGCAGATCAACATCAGCCAACTGAATATCTCCAGTCAGCGTTTGTTCCAGCTTCTGGCTGCCAGGAACAGATATGAAGCGAATTTTATAAAGGGTTTGTGCACCGCGTGCAGAAGGGCTTTTGGCTTCAACCTGACGAACCTGATAATAATGTTTATCAATTTCGACAATCTGGCCTTTCTTCAATTCTTTTGCGTAAGGCATCTGAATCCTCTGAATATGATGCAGATAAAAGCAGGTGATTATAACTTTTTTGCGAGCTGGGCTCAGGCGTAACTTGAGGGTCCAGGTCAGGATATTCCAGATCAAGCAGCTGCAAACGGTTTCCCAGCAGACGGATGTATCCTGGGTAGCGATTATGGCCATCAGTGGTAAACTCAAACCTGAATTCCCGGGCAAAGCAGAGCTGCCCCCGAGGATCACGTTGAACTGACGTTTTATAGCGTACTGCAGAACCGTCCAAAAATTGGAACTTCATATCTTTACAGGCCTTTCGACCTTGAAGAATAGCGGTTTCCCTTGCTTTAGCTGTATCGAGCCAATAGAAAACGGCGCTTAAAAATAGTGTTATCCATAAAAGTACGTCCATCCGGGTATTCTAGAGGGAAATGGGTCGGCTTGATAAGTACTTTATTACCAGATTTAAATGAAACTTAATGAAGGTGTCGTGGATTACTGCTTTTTCCTTTGATTTTTCCTCGGCTATCGATGATCTTTTCTCTCGAATCCAGGCGGTAGATCTGTCTCAGGTACTCCTTCCGAATGGATTTTTCATTAACATACTGCTCAATGTCTATACCCAGGTGCTCAAGGTATTCCAGCATGTTCAGGGAACTGGGCACAGGTCTCTCCAAAATTAAGGCTCAATTGATAGGGCGCAGAGCTTAACATTGGCCTATTAAGTTTTTTTGACGCAAAGCAGAGTATGAATACATCTACCCGTCGCCTTTGAAGTTGCTACTGCATTGAGGTACTCGTTCACTGGTACGCCAGCCCGATGGTACGCCAGCCCGGTGGTGCGCTAGCCCGGCCCGATCATTTAGTTTGTCTAAGCTTCCAGGACTTCACTTCCTTGCAGCAACTCCAAATCCTTTGGGTATAGATGTACTGATTGCCGTGAGTTTTTGTAAGTAAAATTACGAAAAATAACAAAGAAATGATCACTAGAGATAAATAATGATTGAAGATGGTTTTTTGGTTTAAATTCTTAAAATTCGTCCGTATACAGTGATTATCATTGGTAAAAGTCCATATAATTACTATATGCACTAAGAAAGTGATTCTACTGGAGAAAGTTATGCTAGTTGGTGTTCCCAAGGAAATAAAAAATCATGAATATCGTGTTGGGCTGACTCCGGCTGCAGTAAAAGAGTTGGTTGAAAACGGTCATAAGGTTTTTGTTGAAGATAAAGCCGGAAATGGTGTTGGTTTTTTAAATGAAGATTATATTCAGGCCGGTGCCGCTATTTTAGCGACGCCAGAAGAGGTTTTTGAAAAAGCCGAAATGATTGTTAAGGTAAAAGAGCCTCAGACAGTCGAACGCGCAAGATTAAAGCCTCATCATACACTGTTCACCTATCTGCATCTTGCGCCTGATGTTCCTCAGACCACTGAGCTGGTTGATTCAGGTGCAACCTGTATTGCCTACGAGACAGTAACAGACAGAAATGGTCGTTTGCCATTGTTGGCACCTATGTCAGAAGTTGCTGGTCGTATGTCTATTCAGGCTGGCGCCCGTTGTCTTGAAAAATCCATGTCGGGTCGTGGTATGTTGCTCGGTGGAGTTCCTGGTGTAGAACCAGCCAAGGTGACTATTGTCGGTGGTGGTGTAGTGGGTCAAAATGCCGCTGCCATGGCTGTTGGTATGGGTGCAGAAGTGGTTGTTCTGGATCGCTCAGTGGATACCCTTCGTCAACTGGATTCCCGGTATGGTAATCAGGTTAAAACAGTGTATTCAACCTCTCAATCCATTGAAGAACACGTTCTTTCAGCTGACCTGGTTATCGGTGGCGTATTGTTACCAGGTGCCGCGGCACCAAAACTGATTACCCGTGAGCTGGTCAAAAAGATGAAGACAGGTTCTGTTATTGTTGATGTGGCCATTGACCAGGGGGGCTGTGCTGAAACAGCCAAGGCGACCACACATGATGATCCAACCTATCTGGTTGATGATGTGGTTCATTACTGCGTTGCCAATATGCCTGGAGCCGTTGCCCGGACTTCTACGCTGGCCCTGAATAATGCTACTCTGCCATTTGTTCTGGAACTGGCAAACAAGGGAACCCGTAAGGCGCTGGAAGAGAACCAACATCTGTTGGAAGGATTGAATGTCTGCAAGGGCGTTATCACCTGTCAGTCTGTAGCCCTGGCTCAGAACCTGCCTTATACCTCAGCCGCAGAGATGGTTAAGGAGATCTAGTCCTGCTTATAATTTGTCAGGAGCCTTCAGGTAACATCGAAGGCTCCTACATAGCAGTCATAATAGCCCCGCGTGAGCAGATGCATTGAACAGCAGATTTACAGGTCCTGTTTTGCGCAGGAGTTGCAGCTGTTCATCATTTTTTACCAATAATAGCCCTGCAAATCCCAAAGCATTTATTTTACTGGATTCCTGTTTTTTGCTGGATCGGGGAATGACTATGATCCAGTTATCGGTGAGCAGAAAATTATGAGGTGCCGGATTTTCTTCAGAACCCGGATGAAAGAGATTGAGTCTTACAAGTAGATCGATATAGATCGTATAGATATCTGCAGAATCATTGTTGATAGAGACTGCAAGGTGGTTATAAGGCAGTGATCTGATTTTTTGCGGACTTTGAGTGGCTGCCTCCATTGCATGATCTATTGGGAGGGAACTTAGTGGAATTGCCTGCAAATGGCAGTGTGGTTGGCTGGCACCGGCTTCATGGGCACTGTTATAGAATGCCAGTACCGGCATGCTCTCCATAATGCACCGTAATCCATCAAACTCATTTCTGGAAAGTAACGATTCCTGACGTTTAAATTCGGGTGTCACAATAAGCAGATGCTGCTCAACTACATTGAATTTATTGAGAAGTACTACATGGCCTGTTTCCAGATGACAGACATACAGCGCCTTTTCATAAGGCAGAAACGGGTTGATAAATGATTTTTCGTCAACAAATCCGGATGGTTTTTTGCGAGGCTTCTGCAGAACTCTGACCTGAAATTGTAATTCACCTTCCTCAATGAGGTGGTTTCGAGTAGGAATAGATTTTAGATCCTGACTCGCAAGAGCACTCTTGGTCGTAGATCGTAACAGAGTAAATAATTCACCCGGATGCAATAATCGCTTATCAGTCATGATGTTGAGGCTGGAAATTTGTCATTAGTTATGTTGCCAAACTATAGATGGTATTGGCAATATTTATACCTTAAATAGCACCAGTTGAAAGAAAATTTATTGGTTCAAAATCGCTGTCAGATTCTGGCCTACACAAGTATTGCCTGTGCTTCAATTAGGAATTATCGTAATATGTTCCAGAATGATTGATTTAAATCAATACGTTCGGAATGGAAGCCCTATAAAAATTAAGCTGAGAATCATAATTACAAATAGGGGTGTTGCATGACAACAGTGATAGACAGGATTATTCAGGATCACCAGCATTTGTCACGATTACTTGATTGCCTTGACTATGAAGTATCAGGTTATCGTGAAGGCAGTGATCATGCTCCGGATCTCCCCATTATTCTAGAGGCATTGGATTACCTCAATAATTACCCGAACACCTTTCATCACCCGCTTGAAACACGACTGATGGCTCGTTTAAGGCCACGGTTGATCGAAAAATCCGCCAGAATTCAGTTTGATCTTATTGAACAGCAACACAAACAGATTGAAGCACTGACACAGAAGCTGATGGCTGATTTTACCATCGTAGCTGCAGACCAGGTGGTACCTGTTAATTTGTTACTGGCAGAGTGCAGGTTGTACAGTGAATTCCAGCGGGATCATATGAAACTGGAAAATGAAATCATGATTCCTGCCATGAAAAAATTACTGACAGAGGAAGATTTTGCACTGGTCGAGGATGATTTGCGACATAACCCTGATCCTCTTTTTGGTGCGCATTTATGGGAAAATTATGAGAGCCTGTATGAATACGTTGTCACTCAATCTTCAGAGCAACCAGAGACCGCATAAACTCGAAGGCTCTCGCAAGAGAGCCTACTGAGATTATTTCAATTCTTCACGATTCCGGAAGAATGCCAGTGCTTCAGGGTTAGCCAATGCATCGGTATTGACTATTGCCCTTCCGTGAACCACATCCCGAACAGCCAGTTCGACAATTTTTCCACTGATGGTTCTGGGGATATCTTCTGTCTGTAGAATAATGGCAGGTACATGTCTGGGCGTCGCATTCTTTCGTATGATGGTTTTTATTGTCGATATCAAATTATCGTCTAGTTCCACTTCCGGCCTGAGTTTTACGAATAGAACTATTCTCACATCGCCCTGCCATTCCTGTCCAATGGCAATGCTTTCAAGGACTGCTTCCACTTTTTCAACCTGACGGTAGATTTCTGCAGTACCTATGCGTACCCCTCCGGGATTGAGAACGGCATCAGCCCTGCCATGGATTATGACACCATTGCTGGCAGTCAATTCGCCATAATCGCCATGGGCCCAGACTCCGGAAAACTGGTTGAAGTATGCCTTATGGTATTTGCTGTCGTCTGGATCATTCCAGAAACCAACGGGCATGGATGGAAAACTGGACTGGCAGGTAAGCTCACCTTTTTGACACTTCACAGAAGCCCCCTGTGGATCAACAAACTGAACATCCATTCCAAGCCCCCGACACTGCAGTTCGCCACGAACAACAGGCAGAATAGGGCAACCCAGGGCAAAGCAGGAAACGATATCCGTTCCCCCCGATATGGATGAAAGACACAGGTCTTCTTTTATGTCCCGATAAACATAATCGAAACTTTCATGGAGTAATGGTGAGCCGGTAGACAGTATGGTTTTAAGGCTACTCAGGTCGTGGGATTTTTTGGGTTTAATTCCGGCTTTTTTCAGGGCCGCAATGTATTTTGCACTGGTGCCGAATATAGAGACTTTTTCGTCCTGGACCAGATCGATCAAAGCTTCAGGCCCTGGGTGAAATGGCGAGCCGTCAAACAGAACAAGAGTGGAACCAAAGGTCAGAGATGAAATTACCCAGTTCCACATCATCCAGCCACAGGTGGTGAAGTAAAAGATAGTATCATCCGGTTTTAAATCCGTATGAAGTCCCAGCTCTTTCATGTGCTGTAGCAGTGTTCCACCATGTCCATGAATAATGCATTTCGGTACTCCTGTTGTACCGGAGGAATACATAATATAAAGAGGATGATTAAACGGCACTGGTTCAAAATGAACTGTGTTAGTTGCAATATCAGAAAAATCAGCAAAGAAAACTGAATTGGTTAATGCTTTAATATCGGGAGTTTTATCAAGAAAAGGCACGACAACCGTAGTATTAATACTGGTTATTTCATGTTGAATCTGAGCAACTTTATTCAGACAATCTATGCGTTTACCGCTGTACAGATATCCATCGGTGACCAGTAGTACTTTAGGTTCAATCTGGCCAAAACGATCCAATACGCCCTGTAAGCCAAAATCCGGAGAACAGGATGACCAGATAGCACCCAGCCCGGTGGCGGCCAGCATCATGATGATAGTCTCCGGGCAATTCGGCATAAAGGCTGCCACCCGGTCATTTTTGCCAACACCAGCGTCAATCAACCCTTGCTGGGCGGATGCAACGGTCTGATACAGTTCTTTATAGGTCAGTGTTGTTCGGGTTCCGTCTTCCCCCCGGAACACAATGGCTGTTTTATTATCTCTGCGCCTGAGGGTGTGTTCGGCATAATTCAGTGTACTGCCGGAAAACCATTGACTGTCTGGCATTTCGTCATGACCAAGAATCTGGTCCGGTTTTTTATGAAACAAGACCTGATAATGGTCTGCAATCAGTTCCCAGAAAGCGGGTCTGTCATCAATGCTCCACTGGAAGAGAGAATCATAATCCGGCACTGGCTGACCGGAGACTTTTTCTGCTTCTGACATGAATGTCCGGAGGTTGGATGCACTGATTCTTTTTACATCCGGAGTCCAGAGAACGGCTGACATAATGCATTCCTTATAAAGACAAAGTTATTTTTGTATTGTCTGTCATTCTTTTCAAGAGTGTTGTTTTGCTGACAAAGCCACTCCGGCATTGGAGCGAGATTCAATACCCAGCTGATGACAGATAAAGGTAGCTGCTTTCAACAGTTTATCCATAGACACGCCCGACTCAATACCCAGTCCATCAAGCATATAAACGACATCTTCAGTGGCAACATTACCCGATGCTCCGGGAGCATACGGACACCCTCCAAGGCCGGCTACCGATGAGTCCACAACACTGACACCTTCCTCAATTACTGCATAAAGGTTTGCCAGTGCTTGCCCGTAAGTGTTGTGAAAGTGAGCTGCAAGCCTTGTAACGGGGATGATTTCTGTTACTGCTGCCAGCATTTTTTTCGCTTTTAATGGTGTACCGGTACCAATGGTATCTCCCAGGGAAATCTCATAGCAGCCTAATTGTGCCAGGGCAGAACTGACACTGGCAACGGCATCAGGTTGTACGTCACCGTCATAGGGACAGCCCATGACGCAGGACACATAGCCTCGAACAGGAAGGCCGTGTTGCTCAGCTGCAAGCATCACCGGTTCGAATCGTTTCAGACTGTCGGCAATGGAACAGTTAATATTTTTCTGACTAAATCCTTCTGAAGCCGATGCAAAAACAGCGACTTCTGAGGCGCCTGCAGCCAGTGCGCCCTCGAAACCTTTCAGATTCGGAGTCAGAGCACTGTAAACAACACCGGGTATTCTCTCAATATGAGAGAATACTTTGTCAGAATCTGCCATTTGGGGAACATATCTGGGTGAAACAAAACTGCCTGTTTCAATGTGGCTGAGTCCTGACTCGGCCAGAAGGTTAATGAACTGAGCCTTGGTATTTGCAGAAACTGTTTCAGTCAGATTTTGCAGGCCATCCCGGGCACCCATTTCAAAAATTCGAACCTGATCCGGAAAATTAGATGGCGTCATCGCTGGTCTCCCTATAGGCAAACAAAGAGACACCCGCTTCAACCCGGTCACCCGGATGATTGAAAACCTCGGAGATGACACCTTCTTTTGGTGCGGTAATGGTGTGCTCCATCTTCATGGCTTCCAGTATCAATAATGGCGTTCCCTGTTCAACGCTTTGTCCTGATTTCACCAGTACGGTAGTGACGGTGGCATTCATTGGGGCCGTCATTGCGTTGTCATCATTTTTATCCTTTCCGGAATTATACCCGGGCAGTGACAGCTCAATACTGGTATCAGGAAGAATGACTTTAAGTTTTTTGCCGGGAACAGGTATGACATAACAGTTCAACGACGTGTTATGGATTTTCAGTTTGCCATTCAGACCTGCTGACTCCTGTCGCCAAATCGCACTGGCAGTGCAATGACCATCAGGCAGAGTCAAATTGAAGTGGTTACCATCGCGTAGCACCCTGACGGTCATGGGTTTTTCATCCAGATAGAACATCATAGGTGTTGGTTGTGGACTATCCAGTTGCCACCCGGATTGACACAGTGATTCTTTGGAAGAGAGTTGTTCGAATTGATACAGGCAGGCTGCAACCAGTGCCATTCGATGTTGTTCCATTGTGGGAACATTGAAAGGATGCTGTTCAATAAAACCAGTCGATAGAACGCCTTTACGAAAATCAGTCTGTTTCAGTAAATGAATCAGAAAATCCCGATTATCGACTAACCCAGCCTGATAATAATCAGCAAGCGCGCCAGTCAGGTTATCAATGGCTTCCTCGCGATTGGAGCCACGGGCAATTATTTTAGCCACCATGGGGTCATAGCAGCTGGTGATGATATCACCCTGTTGTATACCTGAATCAACCCGGATACTGTCATTGGTTTCAGGCCATTGCAGAGAAAACAAACGACCGGAGGCAGGTAAAAAATCGTTGTATGGGTCTTCTGCGTAGAGACGGGCTTCGATGGCGTGTCCGTTACAACGTAATGCTTTCTGGGTCATAGATAGAGGTTCACCACTGACCACACGAAGCTGCCATTCTACCAGATCAAGATCAGTCACCAGCTCTGTTACAGGATGTTCAACCTGAAGACGGGTGTTCATTTCCATAAAGAAGAACTGACCATTATCCAGCAGAAATTCCACCGTCCCGGCACCGCGATAATCGATGGCCGCGCCTGCAGCTACAGCGGCTTTGCCCATAGCTTCCCGCAGTTCATCGGATAAACCGGGAGCAGGTGCTTCTTCAATGACTTTCTGGTGGCGTCGTTGAAGTGAGCAGTCACGATCAAACAGATAAACGCCATTGCCGTGATGATCAAAAAAGATCTGCACCTCGACATGACGGGGGGATGTGAGAAAGCGTTCCAGCAACAGCGTGTCATTTCCAAACCCTTTCAAGGCTTCTCTGCGGGCTGAAGCCAGCGCATCAGTGATTTCAGAGGCCTGATTAACCACCCGCATGCCTTTGCCGCCACCGCCGAAAGCAGCCTTTACCAGCAGCGGGAAACCGATTCTCTCTGCTTCCCTGGTCAGAATCTCATCAGACTGGTTTTCTCCATGATAACCCTGTAGCAGAGGTACGCCTGCTTTCTCCATAAGGAGCTTTGCCTGACTTTTGGAACCCATGGCACGAATGGCTTCAGCCGTAGGGCCGACAAAGCGAATGCTGCGTTTTTCACAGTCCTCGGAGAACAGGGCGTTTTCTGAAAGAAAACCATAACCTGGGTGTACAGCATCAGCCTGTTCATCCACGGCAACCTGCAGGACTTTGTCGACATCAAGATAGCTTTCAGAGGCAAGAGCCGGACCTATATTGACGGCCCTGTCTGCCATCTGAACATGCAATGCGTTTGCATCAGCATCGGAGTAAACCGCAATGGTTTCGATACCCAGACGGTGTGCTGTCTTGATGACCCGGCAAGCAATCTCACCGCGATTGGCAATGAGTAGTCGTTTAACCGGTTTGTGCGGATTGGTATTATCTATGGCTGTATCGTTCATGAACGATCCCTCCAGGATGGTTCACGTTTTTCCAGAAAAGAAGCCAGTCCTTCCTGACCTTCTTCTGAAACCCGAATATCAGCAATCCGTTCGCAGGTAAGGTCAATTAGAGGTTGATCAATAACCTTGCCATTCACAGTCTGTATCAGTTTTTTAGCCTGAACCAATGCCTGTGGGCTGTTAGCCAGAATCTGCTGTGTTATGTGTTCTGCTTTTTCGGTCAGATCTTCATCAGCGCAGCGTTCATGAAGCAGGTTGATATTAACGGCTTCGTGGGATGAAATTATTTCAGCGGATAAAAAATAGCGTCGTGCCTGACGTTCACCCATGGCTGCAACTACATAGGGACTGATAACCGCTGGAATCAAACCAATTTTTACTTCACTGAGGCAGAATCGTGAGGATTCCGCACCAATGGCTATATCACAGGCAGAAACCAGTCCCACTGCTCCCCCATAAGCAGCACCCTGGACTACGGCGAGAGTGGGAGCGGGGAAATTATTCAGTCGACTCAGTAATTCAGCCAGGTTCTGGGAATCCTGATAGTTTTCATCACGGGTTAATGATTTAGCCTGTTTCATCCAGTTTAAGTCAGCACCGGCTGAAAAATGCCTGCCATTGGATTTCAGCTGTAGCAGACGTATGCCGTCTTTCTCGAACTGTTTCAATGCATCAATAAGATTCTGAATCAATTCGGCATCAAAGGCATTGCCAATTTCCGGACGATTCAATATAAGGCTGGCAACGCCCTGGCTGGTTTGCCCGACGATCAGTTTGTCATTCTTATGTGTCATGGTTATGCCACTACCTTACATTCTGAAAACACCAAAGCGTGTTTCTTTAATGGGTGCATTCATGGATGCGGAAAGACTCAGGCCCAGTACGGTTCTGGTTTCTGCAGGATCTATAACACCATCATCCCATAGGCGTGCACTGGCGTAGGTGGGGCTGCCCTGGTGTTCATAGGTTTCCAGAATCGGATCTTTAATAGCCTGTTCTTCTTCCGCTGTAAGTGTGATGCCCTTTCGGAGCATGGCATCCCGTTTTACCTGAGCCATGACTCCGGCAGCCTGTTCACCGCCCATGACTGAAATACGTGAATTAGGCCAGCTCCACAGAAATCTTGGATCGTAGGCTCGGCCACACATGCCATAGTTACCGGCTCCAAAACTGCCGCCAATAATAACGGTAAATTTGGGAACACTTGCACAGGCAACTGCATTCACCATCTTGGCTCCGTGCTTGGCGATGCCACCGGATTCATACTGTGACCCCACCATAAAGCCGGTAATGTTCTGCAGAAACACCAGGGGGATTTTTCGTTGACAGCAGAGCTCAATGAAATGAGCTCCTTTTTGTGCTGACTCGGAAAAAAGTACGCCATTGTTGGCCAGAATGCCCACAGGGTAGCCGTGAATACGGGCAAAACCGCAGATCAGAGTTGTCCCGAACAAGGCTTTGAATTCGTCGAATTCCGAACCATCCACAATCCGGGCAATGACTTCACGGACATCATAGGGTTGTCGCATATCAGCAGGGACAATGCCATACAGTTCTTTAATGTCGTATAAAGGCTCAACAGATGTCTGACGATCAATCTGTTCGATTTTTTTCCGATTCAATCTTGTAACGGATTGGCGTATGAGTTGCAGGGCATGGGCATCATCTTCGGCGTAATGATCAGCGACACCGGATGTTTTACAATGTACATCGGCGCCACCGAGATCTTCGGCACTGACCTCTTCGCCGGTGGCCGCTTTTACCAGGGGCGGACCCGCCAGAAAAATGGTTCCCTGATTTCGGACAATAATACTTTCATCAGCCATGGCCGGAACATAAGCTCCGCCTGCTGTACAGGAACCCATCACTGCAGCAATCTGCGGAATGCCCTTTGCAGACATGTTAGCCTGGTTAAAGAAAATACGGCCAAAATGCTCTCTGTCCGGAAATACTTCATCCTGCCTCGGCAGGTTGGCACCACCGGAATCAACCAGGTAGATGCAGGGCAGATTATTCTGCTCGGCCACCGTCTGCGCCCGAAGGTGTTTCTTGACGGTTAACGGATAATAACTGCCACCTTTTACCGTGGCGTCATTGGCAACAATCATGCATTCGGTTCCCGATACCCAGCCAATACCGGCTATCACTCCGGCGGCAGGGACATCTTCACCGTAAACACCTTCAGCGGCAAAGCGGCCTAATTCAAGAAAGGCGGAGCCAGGGTCGAGCAGGCAGGCAATACGATCTCTGGGTAGTAACTTACCCTTTTCCAGGTGTTTTTGACGTGAGCGTTCATGACCACCCAGCCGTATATGGTTGAATTTAGTGTTAAGGTCATCCACCAGTGCCTGCATCTGGCGATGATTATGATTGAACTCCGGGCTGTCCGGAGTTGCCTGGGTTTCTAAAATTGTCATTCTGCAGCCTAATCCCTGGTATCGTTAAAGAGTTCACGACCAATCAACATCCGGCGAATTTCTGAAGTGCCAGCACCAATTTCGTAGAGCTTGGCATCTCGTAATAACCGCCCTGTGGGGAATTCATTGATATAACCATTACCACCTAATATCTGGATGGCTTCCAGGGCCATCTGTGTTGCTCTTTCTGCACAGTAAAGAATGACTCCGGCAGCATCCTTTCGAGTAGTTTCACCTCGATCACAGGAGGCAGCAACGGCATAAAGATAGGCTTTGCTGGCATTCATCTGGGTGTACATATCAGCGACTTTCCCTTGAATGAGCTGGAATTCCCCGATGGATTTGCCAAACTGTTTGCGATCATGAATATAAGGCACCACCTGATCCATGCAGGCCTGCATAATACCGATTGGCCCGCCGGAAAGAACTACCCGCTCGTAGTCGAGGCCGCTCATCAAAACAGCAACGCCGCCGTTTAATTCACCAAGAATATTTTCTTCCGGTACTTCGCAATCCTGAAACACCAGTTCACAGGTGTTAGAGCCCCGCATACCTAATTTATCGAGCTTCTGTGCACGGGAAAAACCCGGATAATCATGTTCAACAATAAAGGCGGTGATGCCCCGGGATCCTTTCTCTGGCTCGGTCTTGGCGTAAATAACAAAGGTACCGGCATCAGGGCCATTGGTAATCCACATCTTATTGCCGTTCAGAATATACCTGTCGCCTTTTTTCTCGGCTTTGAGTTTCATACTGACGACATCGGAACCGGCTCCGGGTTCACTCATAGCAAGAGCGCCAACCACATCGCCGCTGACCAGTCCTGGAAGGTATTTGAGTTTCTGTGCTGCAGTGCCCTTGCGATGAATCTGGTTAACACAAAGGTTTGAGTGTGCGCCATAGCTCAAACCAACCGATGCAGAGGCGCGGCTGATCTCTTCCATGGCAATAACATGTGCCAGATAGCCCATGTCAGCACCACCGTATTCTTCGGCGACTGTCACACCCAGAAGACCCATGTCGCCCAGTTGTTTCCAAAGATCTGCGGGGAATTCATTTTCCCGATCGATTGCATCGGCTCTGGGCGCAATTTCTGCCTCGGCAAACTGTCTGACCTGTTCCCTGAGCATGTCATTGGTTTCACCGAGATTAAAATTCAACGTGGGGTAACTGATCATGTGTGCCTCTCAAATATCCGGTTGCTTGAATTATTTTTTTTTGGGTGATTTTTTTCAAGAGTTTTTATCAAGAGTTTTTATCAAGAGTTTTTATCAAGAGCTTCAAGACAGCGTTGTTCTGCATCATTGAGCTCCTTTTGCATGGCTTTGATATCTTTCATTTGCTGTTGCAGGCGCCGCTTGGATTCCTCCAGCTTGCCAAGCATGGTTTCCAGCTGTCGGGTATTGCTGGAAGAGGGATCATACATGTCGATCAGTTCTCTGGATTCAGCAAGGCTGAACCCCAGACGTTTACCCCGTATAACCAGTTTCAATCGAACGCGGTCGCCCTGGGTGTATATTCGATGCTGACCATTTCGGGTAGGTGACAGTAACCCCTGATCTTCATAAAAACGAATGGTTCTGGGCGTTACTCCAAACTCCTTTGAGAGCTCAGAGATGCTGAAAGATTCTCTGGTCATTGATTCACCAATGCTGCGGTCATGATTTCTTGTCATTGTACAGACCCAGGCGACAGTATAGATGACCTTTACGTAAACGTAAACTTGAAGTCTCTTCCAGTATGAAATGAGCCTAAAGGAGGCTCTAATTTCCAATATGAAATGAGCCCGCCGCAATTGGATCTTTCGTCCATGATTACAGGATGAAAGTTATCATGAATACAAGGCTCATAAAGACACTGTCACAGGGTGTGTGGCTTGAATAATGTCAGGCATGCAGGTTGTGAGCCACTGGAAACCCGTAGCGATCCATCTTCGACCAGAAAGCATCCCAATAACCCGTTGACTTCGCCAGAGCTCGTAATGTTAATAGCATTGACGCCCCTTGTTCCTTCCATCGCATGCCTGACTTACACATGCGCTGCTTTACCAGCGTTTTGCAAGCAGCTTCTGTTACACCAGAACCAATTGGTAACTTGTTTTCTAACGCTTCTGGATAAATCATTTGGTGCCAGTGATTTTTGAAATAAGTTCTGACTTTATCCAGTTTTTCTTTAGAAACAAGACGTTTATTCCCGGGAGCTGCTTTCTTTAATTCCAACCATAAACGTTTTGCCTTACCAGGGGTGTTTTTTAATTCGTGCAGTGTTGATCTTAACCAGGCTTTGCGTTCATTCTGCATTTTTTTATCCGGATATATAGCTTCTGCCGCTTCTGCCACATATTCGCTAACGTGATAAAAATCCAGAATTTGAATCGATGTAACAGGCTCAAGAAACGTCCAATTATCTGGCGCCCCATCAGCAACTCCAACGTAAGTGGCATCAGGAAAACGAGACTTCATTTTCTCAATGTCAGAAGAGAACCGCCTTATAAAAGTTTCTTTTCCGTATTCGGGGGCAGCGGCAGCGTACACCGTGTGCATTCGATTTCCTTCTTCATCATAAAGCGCAATAGTTCCGCACATTGCAATTCTGTAGCCCTCTTTATAAAGCAAGTTTGCACCATCCAGCCCCAAGCTAACTGTGGCTACTGGCTCGGGTAAATCCGGTAATTCATAAGTCCAGGATTCTTCTTTGGCCTGAGCAATACTGGCAACAACTTCTGCCAGGTCTTTAGCGGTTCTTCGATGGATTTTACGTCCGTGGTTTCTTAGAAAATCTTGCTCTACTTCAGTGGAAGGCATGTGGGCAAACTTCCAACTGACCATGCAGGCATGTCGCGGGGTTGAATTAACAACAATTCGTGCAGATTGATCAAGGGGACAATAAATAGCACCGCCTTCACGACTTTGATAGATAAAACGATTGACCCTAACCGCTCCCCATGGAGTTTCATAAACCTTCAATTCTTTTTTACTTTTACTGGTCAACCGAACATTGCCAAGCGTAATGGGAGAACCGTCAGTATCAAGCCACTCAAGTTGCTTTTTTGTTCCCAGTTGTCCCGCTTCATTTAAGGCATCTTGCAAATGATTTTCGAAATCCACCATTGAGCGATTGTGCGGGATTTTGATAACGATTTCTGTGATTTCATCGTTGGATGAAAGGACTGAGCTGTACATATTTCTCAACGCCAAAAAGCCTATACGACCATACTAGTGTAGTCGTTTTTCTTGACATTGTTTAAATCACACACCCCTGTCACAAGTGCAAGAACTGCTTCATTACGCCCCTGATATTGAGCCCGGATGGGAATCAAAAGATGAATGTTATCAGTGGGTTGAGGCGACCTTAAGGTACTTCAAATATCGAGCGCTCAGCAGGCCCGACAAGGGGCTCATTAAGCGTTATCTCGCAGTGGCTACAGGCTACTCAAGATCGCAGATTACCAGCCTTATTCATGCCTGTCAGTCGAAGGGGACTCTGAAGCGTAAACAGCGCACAATCAATGGTTTCAAATCCAAATACACCAAGGCCGATACAAGGCTTCTGGCTGAGACGGATCGATTGCATAACGACCTGAATGGGGTAGCCATTAAGAAACTCTGTGAAAGGGCTTTTTTACGGGGTGACGAGCGTTACGAGCGACTGGCCGGCATCTCGGTTTCACACCTCTACAATCTCAGGCAATCAAATACATATCGTAATATCCGAACCCACAAGGACTGCACACGTCCAGTAAGGCGAGCCATTGGCACACGTCGTCGTCCAGCTCCTGAAGGACAACCAGGTTTTATTCGAATCGATACGGTTCATCAGGGTGATAAAGACAAAGTGAAAGGTTTGTATCACATTAATGCTGTTGATGAGATGACTCAATTCCAGATTGTTTGCACAGTGGAGAGAATTAGCGAAGCCTTTCTGATCCCTGTGCTTGAAGAGATTCTGGCAGCTTTCCCCTTTAAATTACAGGGTTTTCACTCGGATAACGGATCAGAGTATATAAATTATAGCGTAGCAAAACTACTCGACAATCTTCATATAAAATTCACGAAATCAAGATCAAGAAAAACAAACGACAATGCGCTTGCAGAATGTAAAAACGGTGCAGTTATAAGAAAGATACTTGGTTATGCCCATATTCCACAAAAATATGCGACAGAAGTAAATGAATTCAATCGAAAATATCTCACCCCCTACCTGAATTATCACAGGCCCTGTTTCTTTGCTGAAACTGTCGTAGACAAGAAAGGTAAGGAGAGAAAAAAGTATCTTTATGAAAATATGATGACACCGTACGAAAAATTCAAATCATTACCAAAAAGTGCAAAATATTTGAAGAAAGGAATCACTCTTGAAGCTCTACAAGCAAAGGCTGATTCTATGAGCGATAATGAAGCAGCAGAAAGGCTTCAGTCTGCACGAGAATCACTTTTTAAAACCATTTTTGAACGGAAGGCCTGAGCGCACTGGCTTATGCTTCTTTCAGGCTCATTTTAGGATTGGAAAATACTCTTGAGCGAGCTGTGTTCCGGATAGTGAGAGTCGATTGAATCGCATACAGGTTTATGGTGTGGTGGATACCTTGGCAAGTCATTAAGTGAATGGTCGGTTGTTTTTCGATATGCTGACGAAAGCAATTGTTCATCGATTGGGTGCAGGTTTTTAATAAAACCTTTATACCTGTTGCCTTTGGGTATAGAAACGTATCAAAGAACTGTTATAAGTCAGACTGGGTCTACACAGGCAAGTTAGTGGAACCTTTGCCTGTGTAGAGCCTGTGTAGAGCCTGTGTAGAGCCTGTGTAGAGCCTGTGCAGAAATTCGATATTCAATGTGTTCCTGTGCGGTTATAAGAGACGAGGGTTGAATTTGGTGCAAGGATGCCAGTAGGAAAGTCTGGGATTAGCAGCTAGCAGATTACCTAAGATAGAGTCCTTTCTGGACTCGTCAAGGACGTAACCCTGTTTGCAACTGTTTGTTCTGATTTCATCAGAACTCTTGTATTGCTCTATGAGTGCTGAAATCAGTTTCTCATTAAAAGGTTTGACTTCAGGAGTTGAAAGCTCGTCTAACAGGTCTCTCTGTTCTTTATCCAGTTTTACCAGAAACCCGGACACTGCGAACAGTAGTTGGTCTAACTGAAAAGTATTGGCTTCGTTCTGTTGCCAGAGAGTAGCGTGAGATGCTCTTTTTTCTTCGGGTAATAGATGAAGCATCTCGTATAAAATCCTGATTCTGGATGCCTGCTCATATACCGGTTCGCTATAAAGATCAACACCTTCACTAAATACAAGCCTTAATTGATGTGTTTGATCTTTGTTCAGTGAATTCACATCGGATACCTGCATATCCACAAACTTGTTTCCTTCAGGATCCTTATCCACTCTTTGCAATGTTACTGCTGGGTAGTTAAAGCTTTCAGGGTGATGATATGTAATATGTTCCAGCATGAGTATAAGATTTGCAGTATGGGCATCAGGAGTGCGAAGCAGGGTCTGGCAGGCATCGAAAAGTCTTGATTGTCCAAGTTTGTCGCAGGGTGTATTCAGGGGGTGTTGCTGACTATTGCTGCCTGTTGTCCAGCCCATATATTTGTACAGTGAATCGATTATGGAGTAAGTAAGAACTGTCAGACCGGTCGGAGTCACGTATGTTTGCCAAAAGCCAGCAGACAGTTTGCCTGCATCACCGGTGGGGCCTTTGTCACCGATAGATCCTTTATCTCCTGTAAGTCCTTTATCTCCGGTTGGGCCTTGATCGCCGGGTTGGCCTTGATCGCCGGTTGGGCCTTTATCGCCGGTTGGGCCTTGATCGCCGGTTGGGCCTTTATCGCCGGTTTCACCTTTATCTCCATCAATACCTTTATTTCCGGTTTCCCCTTGGTTTCCGTCTTGCCCTTTATTGCCTGTTGCCCCCTGTGGGCCCTGTACTCCTTGTATCCCATCTATGCCTTTATTACCAACCAGCCCCTTATCTCCAGTAGGCCCTTTGTCTCCGGCTGGTCCCTCAAGTCCTTTATCTCCCGTCGGTCCTGTAGCTCCTTTGTCTCCGTCAGGCCCCGTTTCTCCCGTTTCTCCCTTGTCACCGTCAAGCCCTGCCTTCCCTTTGTCACCTTCAGGCCCTTTATCTCCAGATATCCCCTGAACGCCTGCTAACGCAATAGCTGCACCACCATCACTACCCCCGGCTGTAACCAGTGCGGCAGCGCCACTACTAGATGGAGTCAGCTGTTGTTGAAGGTGTTGTTGAACCTGGCTTTGAAGCTCAGATGTTTGATCTCCATGATGATTAGTTGTCGTTTGAATTTGTTGTATTACCTGTGGGTTGAGAGCACTGATATTGATTGTAAATGTATCACCTACTTCGCCTCCTGCGAACTGACCAAGGCCGTTAATTGGGAACTGATTGGTTAAATAAATTAGATTTTCTCCCTGAATTTCTAAGTGTGACAGGGTGCTTCCATGGGCTGAAATTGTTGCGGCCTGTTTGTCTATATTGAGCGCGCCCAGTTCTAAATCATTATCTTTTTTGAGTGCCCAGTCAGCAAACAGGGACGATGAAAACGTCATGAAGATTGTTATAACGAGAAACTTAAGATGCCGCATGTGATGCCTCCTGTACAAAGAAGATTGAGTATAGCTGCTGCTTACAAGAGTGATCTGGAACATTCCTTTTTCAGATATTGCAATTGGATTTTCTCCCAAAATCACCTGAGATCCCGCCCGTTTCAAATAAATAACTCAAAATCAGTTGAATATAGGAAGGATAAGAAAACCCTGCAGGATTACAGCATTTAACGTGTCGGTGAATACGGAGCCGAGCAGGGGAACAATCAAAAATGCTTTTGGGCAGGGGCCAAATCTGTGAACCAGCGCGTTGACATTGGCCAGACCAACCGGGGTGGCACCCAATCCAAGCCCGATAAATCCGGAGCTGATTAAGCTGGCATCATAATCCTGGCCTGCTGCTCGAAACATCAAGGTATAGGCAAACAGACTGATAACAAAAGACTGGGCCAGAACAATAATAAATGCGGGCAGTGCTGTTTGTGCCAGGTGCATGAGGTTCAGTGACATCAGGCTCATGGTGATAAACATTTCCAGGCAGATGTCACCAAACAGATTAATAAAGGGTTCGTCGTATTTTATTTTGACGGCATCAGACGTATTAATCAGGACGATCGCTGTGAGTAATACCATCAGATAGTCTGGCATTATCATGCCGGTTTGCCGAATTTGATGGTTCAGAATCTGACCCAAAAGAACACAGGCAGAGATGATCAGAATCACCTTTAATACCTGCTGAATGCAGAGAGTGAAGGGCTGTGTTTCAAAATTATCCGATAATTGGCTTTTGAGATCCGCATCGGCAGGATCAAGACGATAGTTTTTTATCAATGCGTGAGCGATCGGGCCGCCAATAAGTCCGCCTAATATCAGCCCCATTGTCGCGGCCATAAGGGCAAACTCAGTGGCACCCTGATAACCTTCGTTCTCGAAAAATGCCCCCCAGCTGATGGCTGTTCCATGACCTCCTGCCATGGATATAGAGCCAGCCAGTAGCCCATGAATGGGTGTTTCCCCCAATAATGAAGCCACCAGAATGCCTGTGGTATTTTGTAAAATAAGAAAAGCGGCCGTGACGATAAAGAGCACAGGAAGCATTTTTCCGCCATTGACCAGCAAACGAAACCGGGCGTTCAGGCCAATGGTGCAGAAAAAAATCAGTAAGAACTGATCCCGGAGTTCGAATCCCCAGTGAATCTGTATGGAATAAAAATATTCCATCAGGGAAAACAATAAACTGGCAATAAGTCCCCCGGTAACAGGGGAGGGGATATGGTAATGATTCAGAACGTAAACGTGGGTGGTGATAAATCGCCCCAGTTTATAGGCGATGATGGCGATGAAAAGTAAGGAGAAGCCGGAAATATGAACCATACAGGTAGTCGGATTGTTAAACACATATTCAATATAGCAGGCGGTGTTGATTTAATCGGCGGCTTCGGTGAAAGAGTAGTGACAGGAAAGGCTGGCCGTATGGATACTGCCGGCCACTACATCTAACGCAACTTAAGTAGACACCTCCCTGAATCAGGGGCCTCTATTGAACATCAGGAATGATTCCAGTTATCCTGATCGTCCGACTGGTTCGGTGACAGGCCAATAATATCGCTATCTGTATTCACGCCCAGCCCGACGACCATCCGGTTTGCGTAGTTGAAATAACTGACGACCTGATTGATCTCAAGAATTTCCCCATCATCCAGCCCTGATTCCCTTAAGGCCTTCACATCGGCTTCAATCACTTCAGTGGGAGAAACGGTTAGTTTTCGAACATAGTTCATAACCTGTAAATGCTGGTCGCTGAATGCTTCTGAAGGCGTGTCATTTAGAAATGACTGACGTATGACTGTACTTCGACTGTCGTCTCCCAGAAGCCGTGTCATTCCTGAGTAATGATGTTCGAAGCAGTAGTGACAACCATTCAAATGACTGACATAAACACCACAGGCTTCCAGAAACCATTTGGGTGTTTTGTTTCCTGTGTGATGAAGAATATTCTTGTAGATGGTCATATGCCCCTCCATGCTGTGGGGGCGGAGGCTATGAGCCATCATAATATTGTCTACATTATTATCAGGTCCCTTTACCCGGTCATAGAGTTTTTTCAACCGGCCTGTAGCTTCTTCATAGGGAATGGTGTTTATCCAGGTCATTGTTGATTCCTTTCTTTTTTATCTTTTCTATGGAATGAGAAAGAGTGACCGGAAGGTCACTGTGATGTTCAAGCTTGTGTTTTAAGGTACTCCTGGTGATGCAGCCAGGCAAAGCCGGTCTGGAAGGCGCTTTCCTGAAATTTTTTCAAGCCAGCCTCTTTAGGATCGATATAAAGCGGTACTTTTTTGATCTGTTCCTTGATTAATGTAGGCGATATCAATTCGACATTCAGTTCAGTAATAACCTGTATGGCCGCTTCGAGTTTAAAACCTACCGCACCCCCTGCAAACTTGCCCTTCTTTGGGCGCTCTCGAATGACAATGTTTTCTACCTGATAATCTTCCATTAATTTGCGAAAGGCAAACTGGAATGACTGCATGTTTTCGCTGTTGTCAGGGTTTTTCAATGCCAGTTTCTGTTGTCGGCAGTCGTGTATATCGAATAGACCATCGCCCTCCATGGATAAAATACATAACACTGCGTCACTGCCCTGTATATCAATACTGCAGATTTTCATTCAGGCACCTGATTAAAAGTGGTTGGGAATTTCTGATCTATTATACGCTTTATCAGGCAGAGTTCGATAAGTGTTCATTCAGGTTGTTTATATTGTCATATTGAACAAGGCAGAGAACGATGGCTCAGGGGTATTTATGTTTTCTTGGATCCAGTTGTTTGGCCATTTGAAATAAGCAGCGGTATTTGTCAACCAGAACACCCCGTTGTTTGCCATGGATGTAACCGGATCTGTCGCTATAACAGTGGGCCAGGGTTTCCAGGGCACAATAAATACCCAGCACTTCCCCAAAGATTAATTCTGAACAGAATTCGCAAGGCTTTCAGAGTATCTGCTATTTTTAACTCTCGTGAAGTCATTCGTATTAACAACTCAGTCAGACCACAATGCCTGCTTCCCAAAAGAAAGCCCTTGCCGATGACCTGATTCAGGTCGTCTCTGACCACGCGGCTAAAATACCTGACCCTCGTCCTAATCAGATCGACGACAAAATCCCACTGCATGATGCCGTTATGTCTGCTCTGGCCATGTTTCATCTGAAGTTCTCGTCCCTACTCCAGTTTGATGAAGACAGGCGCGAACCAGACATCGAATACAACCTAAACACCCTATACAGGGTGGGAAAAGTGCCCAGTGACACTCATATTCGCTGCATGCTGGACCCAGTGCCCACTCGAGAACTGTCTCGGCTGTTTACCGCCTTATTCCATTTTGTTCAGCGCAGTGGACGATTGAAACAGTTCAGATATTTTAAGGAGGGTTATCTTGCTCCAATGGATGGCACCGGGCACTTCAGCTCTGGAAAGATCAGTTGTAGCGAGTGCTGCATCAAGAAACCCGACAGCGAAAACCCACTGTATTATCACCAACTGCTGGGCATCTGCATCGTTAAACCTGGAATTAAGGAAGTCTTGCCACTGATGCCTGAACCCATCATTCAACAGGTAGATGCCTCTAAAAACGATTGCGAAGTCAATGCCCTGAAGCGAGCGCTTGAACACATTCACAAGGATCACCCGAAGCTAAGATTGGTATTGAATCTTGATGACCTATATTCCAAGGGTCCCACCATTACACTGATTCGGTCTTATAACCATCACTACATTAGCGTTGCCAAGGAAAGTGACCATGTTGCCCTTTTTGAAGCCGTGGATGAACTGGACAAACAGGATAAAGTCACTCGATTTGAGTATACAGACGACCAAGGGCACCGGCACTGGTTCCGATTTGTTAACAAAGTTCCACTGAACAAAACCTATAACGATTTGATGGTTAACTTTCTGGAGTACATTGAGTACAACGAGAAAGGTGAGAAATGTTACAACAACAGCTGGGTCACCAGCCTACGCATAGGTCGAAAGCGCTGCATGTCTATCATGAGAGGAGGGCGAGCTAAATGGAAAATTGAAAATGAAACCTTTAATACGCTGAAAACCCAAGGCTACCAACTTGAGCACAATTACGGCCATGGCGATGAACATCTTGCCAGTAATCTGGCGTGTTTAATGTTCCTGGCTTTCCTGATTGACCAGATAGAACAGTTATCCTGCCCTTTGTTTAACAAGGCATGGAAAGGGTGCCGTGCCAAAATAAAATTGTGGGAATGCATTCGCAACCACTTTAATAGATTTGCCATAGACACATGGTGTGAGCTACTCAAGGCGGTTGCCTATATGAAATCAAAGAATAAACATAGGCCAATCACTCATATTCGCAGTCTGATACCTGACACGTCATAACAGGAAGGTAGTGCCGGTTTTCAGCGTAGATGATTGACTCCCAAGTCAGCTTATTAGCTGAAAGGTATAGTTTTCTCAGGTTTAGAGTTTTAAAAACACGAACGTTCGGAAAAATATTTTAAGTGAGCGCAATCAAAACCATCAGGCACCCAACGGGAGCTTGTTTAAATCAGTAAAATAGCTGGGTCTGCGTTCGGTTATGCTGCTTTCGGTAGAATATCATCCGAACGTTCGTTCAGATTCGGCAATTCCAGCTCTAATTTTTGCTCATATCGGTTCCAGCAGTCACGAATTCGAAACTGAGGAATAATCCAAAACAGCGCACGCCTAAGCATTCCGGCTGTGACGGTATCAGGATGTCTCCAGGGGGTTTTGGCTACCTCAATAGCTGCTGAATTTTTACAAATGGTCAATAATTGCATCAGTGCATAACCCGCCATTTTAATATGCATCCATCGTAGCAGCGTTCTGAGCTTCCGTTGCCATAAATGCTTGCACCCAAACTCGTGTTTAAGTTGCTGAAACATTGGCTCTATAGGCCATCTGAGCGAGTAGGCTAATAGCACCTCATGGGCTTCCAAATCCGGATTGGTTGAGAGAAATAATTTGGTTTCTGTTTGTCCTTTGTCGTTTTCAAAACGACTCCAGACGACACGGACAATGCGCCCTTTCAGAAAACGGGCGCGGCAAATACAGGACCGAAAAGAGACTGTCCGGTATTTTCTGTAAAGCCAAATAGTCATTGTGGTCTCTGGTAACTTCTCGACTTCTTCAGACGTCATTTTCACACCGTACTTACGCTTGCGCCCTTTCCTTTTAATGGGTGAAGGAGGAAAGGCTTCGAAAGGGAGAGCATAGAGCGCTCGATTTTTGGGTATATGACCAATGACCTCATATCCTAGTTCGAGTGCGGGTTGCATCATAGTGTGATTCATAAACCAGCAGTCAGTGAGCAGTCGCAATGACCGATCCTGAAGAGTCTGTCGTACAGACTTAAGCATCGCTTTGGCAATTTTAAGCTTGCTGATGTTGCCTGATTTGGGCGATGGAAAAGCCATGACAGGAATGGCGGTATGCACTTTGTCAGATGGCCGCTGAAAAGCAATCGCCAGAAAAACCCAGCATTGACCGAGAATATAAACACTCCGATTCTTTTTCTTGCCGTGTTGGTGATGTATTCGGCATGCAGGTGCTTCGCCAGAACAGCGTTCAAGTGTCAGGTCGTCGAGGATAATAGGAATAGTCTGACCGTCAGGCACTTTGGAACTGACCAATAATATCAGGCGATGCGCTAGATCTCGCCAACGCCACAAGCCCTGAGAAACCCAGTGATGATAGCTGCTCCAAACATTTTCGTAGTGAACCATCAGGAGAGCCTGTGTAAGAAAGCCTTCGCCGGAAACCATGCTGCCCAGAAGCAATTCACAGAACGTTGGTGCAGCAAGTGACGATAGTGCACCGACAAGGAATGTCGTATATAAGGAAAGCTCCCGGAGGATAATTTTCTGTTCTGAGGTGAGCATGGCAACCGCTTCTTCGTAATGGGTGAAGCGGTTGTTTGAACTTATTTGCGTTAAAAAAATACGAAACTATCGTACTTATAATTCTCTAAACCCGAGCTATTGAAGAACAAGTCATATTTAACTCGCTAGCAATACGTCTACTGTCGTATTATAGCTGACTTTTCGGAACCTACAGGTTTAACCCACTACCCATTTTGGGACTATCTGACAGACAGGATAAACGGCACCGGTTCGTTTCCGAGACTGGCGGATGTCATTGAATACGTTTCATGCTGGCTGCCTTGTGGTCAATGTAGGGGTTTTTGAGGTCTTACGAATAATCGTATGTTCTCAAAAAGTGCTGGATGTGAACGATTAAATGTCAGCTTCTATCAAATATCTCACAACCTCATCAGGCAGGCCGAGAAGGAGCGGGTCTCGTTTCAAATACCCATCTCTTTTCTCACCCAGAAACAGCCTCAACTTATCGAGACTGTCGGTTTCCATACCAATATCAGCTCTCTCGAGAATACTAACGATCTGCTCCATAGTCATATGTTCCTTATAATCCGCCAGTAACTCCAAGTCCGCAACCACTAACAGTTCTTTGTGCGACAGGTCTTTCCACAGCCTCTGAAATTGTTCTTCCTCGCTCAGTGTTTCCCCAACCATAAAAGATGGTGTGCTCGTCGGTGCTTCCATTTCATTTTGTGGCAATGTTTCTTCTGGCAGCCTTCTGGCCTCAAGATAGTCTTTTAACGATACCGGGATGTTTTCATGTGTCGATTTTTCAATTTCATTCAGTAGCCGGCTATAAGCCGCCCTGGGCAACCTGTCTTTGTGGTGATCAAATGATTTCCATACAGTGGGTTTGATGGGAATATTGTGTTTTAACAATCCCATCAGCGCTGGTATTGAAATCGGCTGGAAAGCAATGGTTTCAGGCGCTGTTCTTTGCCTTTGATGGCAAGCTGCCATCCTGCGCTGGAAATAGCTGGGTACCTCAGAGCTGCAGTGCTGCTGCCAGGCGTCTTCCGACAAATAATAGTGCTCCGGAAACTCCGTCACGTCTAAAAAATCCTTGAACACTTTATCTGACCAGTTACTGATTTCAATGCCGTCATCGCGTATTTCCAGTTCGGGTATCGGGAAGGGGTACGTCTCTCCTCCGTATTGCTCAATCTTCAGCCTGTTCGCTCCATAATGATAAAACATGTCACTGAGCACTCCCATGACTGCGGTAACGAAATGCAGCGCAAGTGCCTCCGTTGTCTGGACCGGGGGGGAGACCGGGATAAGGATAGCGGAATCTCCAAGCGCCATGTATCCAGACAAAAAATAGTCAGGTATGTCGCCGTGATCGAACAGGGGGTGTTGCGTCTCAAGCAGTGCAGTAAAAAGCTGTTTAATGTTCTCTCTTGAAGGCGTTCCCTGCCCGTGCTGGAGGCAGGCTTCAAGTAGCTCTTTCAGCCATTGCCGCGAATGTCTGTTTGCCAGCTTTTTCAGGGCATTCAGGGAGGGAAATATCTTTGTGACAGAGGCTGCACTGGTTTCATCCAGAAAAAAAGCCCGGTCAGATGGCGCGAGACTCCAGACCACCTCCAGATAGAGTCTTTGTGCATGTGGGGTTTTCAGCACGCTCGCCAGCCTGTCCAGTTGTAGACTGATGCCGTTCCATTGATCCTTGCTTGGGGGGGCTTTCAAGTTTCTGTTGAAAAAGAGATACTGCTTTCTCTCCTGTGGTGAAAAATCATTGATCGCTTTTATCGCCAGCGGCAAGGGTATATGTGATGTGCTGGTGCTTAGTAAAGCCTTTCTATCGCTAGCGTTCAGTGATAGGTAGCGGGTGACACCCCTTCCTCCATAGGATATTAATAGTTTTAATAATTTTTCCAGCTTACGACCCGCATCACCGGCCTCCTCCTGTTGATGAAAGCACCACACATTCTCGAAGTTCACAACATACTGGGGCATTCTGGAGGACAAAAAGAGGGCTGTCTGTTTAATCAAGCAGGACTGTTCGTCTTCATCATCGCTGTCCAGATCGGTAACCGTATTGGCAAACAATAAAGTCAGCTTCTGCTCATAATGTATCAGCTGTTTGATATCAGGCATGCCTTTTGATGCATGAAGTCGGATCATAAGCTGAAAGTGTGAACCACTTTGTGTCTCCTCACATCTTAACCAGCCCAGCACCTTTTTCACCTCATCCTGTTTGGGCAAGCCCCTTGAGCTGTTCATGGACGAAAAGGCGCGGAACCGCTCCATACTGAACTGGCCATCCTCATCTTTCCATTCCGGCCAGCCCAGCACCTTTTTCACCTCATCCTGTTTGGGCAAGCCTTTGCCATGATTCATGGACGAAAAGGCGCGGAACCGCTCCATACTGAACTGGCCATCCTCGTCTTTCCATTCCGGCCAGCCCAGCACCTTTTTCACCTCATCCTGTTTGGGCAAGCCTTTGCCATTATTCATGGACGAAAAGGCGCGGAACCGCTCCATACTGAACTGGCCATCCTCGTCTTTCCATTCCGGCCAGCCCAGCACCTTTTTCACCTCATCCTGTTTGGGCAAGCCCCTTGAGCTGTTCATGGACGAAAAGGCGCGGAACCGCTCCATACTGAACTGGCCATCCTCGTCTTTCCATTCCGGCCAGCCCAGCACCTTTTTCACCTCATCCTGTTTGGGCAAGCCCCTTGAGCTGTTCATGGACGAAAAGGCGCGGAACCGCTTCATACTGAACTGGCCATCCTCGTCTTTCCATTCCGGCCAGCCCAGCACCTTTTTCACCTCATCCTGTTTGGGCAAGCCTTTGCCATTATTCATGGACGAAAAGGCGCGGAACCGCTCCATACTGAACTGGCCATCCTCGTCTTTCCATTCCGGCCAGCCCAGCACCTTTTTCACCTCATCCTGTTTGGGCAAGCCTTTGCCATTATTCATGGACGAAAAGGCGCGGAACCGCTCCATACTGAACTGGCCATCCTCGTCTTTCCATTCCGGCCAGCCCAGCACCTTTTTCACCTCATCCTGTTTGGGCAAGCCCCTTGAGCTGTTCATGGACGAAAAGGCGCGGAACCGCTCCATACTGAACTGGCCATCCTCGTCTTTCCATTCCGGCCAGCCCAGCACCTTTTTCACCTCATCCTGTTTGGGCAAGCCCCTTGAGCTGTTCATGGACGAAAAGGCGCGGAACCGCTCCATACTGAACTGGCCATCCTCGTCTTTCCATTCCGGCCAGCCCAGCACCTTTTTCACCTCATCCTGTTTGGGCAAGCCTTTGCCATTATTCATGGACGAAAAGGCGCGGAACCGCTCCATACTGAACTGGCCATCCTCGTCTTTCCATTCCGGCCAGCCCAGCACCTTTTTCACCTCATCCTGTTTGGGCAAGCCCCTTGAGCTGTTCATGGACGAAAAGGCGCGGAACCGCTCCATACTGAACTGGCCATCCTCGTCTTTCCATTCCGGCCAGCCCAGCACCTTTTTCACCTCATCCTGTTTGGGCAAGCCCCTTGAGCTGTTCATGGACGAAAAGGCGCGGAACCGCTCCATACTGAACTGGCCATCCTCGTCTTTCCATTCCGGCCAGCCCAGCACCTTTTTCACCTCATCCTGTTTGGGCAAGCCTTTGCCATTATTCATGGACGAAAAGGCGCGGAACCGCTCCATACTGAACTGGCCATCCTCGTCTTTCCATTCCGGCCAGCCCAGCACCTTTTTCACCTCATCCTGTTTGGGCAAGCCCCTTGAGCTGTTCATGGACGAAAAGGCGCGGAACCGCTCCATACTGAACTGGCCATCCTCATCTTTCCATTCCGGCCAGCCCAGCACCTTTTTCACCTCATCCTGTTTGGGCAAGCCTTTGCCATTATTCATGGACGAAAAGGCGCGGAGTGTATCTAGGCCTGCAAGGTACTCAAGCTCCGAACTCTCTCTCCCTGCAAAATCCCGGATATGTGTTTTAGTTTGGAGCATACTGGTCAGGCAACCGGTATCCTGTATGGAGGCAGTAAGGGAACCAAAGAATACAGAGGCCTTGGTACAGAGTGTGGGAAAATCGTCTCGATTCACCTTGGTCAGTAGCTTATACAATGACGTTTTTATCCTGATTTTTCTTCTTTTTAAATGCTCGAAAAACTGTTTTGCCGCCTCACTTTCCTGTTCATTCATCTCGAAGGTAAGCTGTACTCGTAACGCTTCCAGCTCCTCGACGGTGTCTGGGGTGGATTGCGCCTCCACCTCCGGATTTTCCAACCTGACTCTTCTCGCCGCTGGCTTGCGTTGACGGCTGCTGCTCTGTTTCCTTTTTTCAGTCTGACTTTTGCTCCGTTTGGATTCAGGGGCTGCCAGGTCAGATTGGGCTCTCTTTCTTGCGGCCTTCCTCTTGCCGGAGGTTCCCTGTGGAAGGGAGAGCAAACAGGCATCACAGACAACAGGCTCTGCCGTGCTTTGAAGGACTCGTGCCACCTCTTGTTCATTAAGTGTTTTTTGACACAGGCTACAGGTTACAGAGGCGGCTGGCTCCATCCGGGCCTTTTTTGCTGGCGGGGGAGTACCGTCTCCTTCTTCTCTTTCGTCTCCATTGTCACTCGAAACGGCAGGAGGCAGGTGATGAAACGTTTCGCCATCTGGCTGTGCACTGCTTCCGGCTTGACCTTTTGACGCTGCGCCTGAACCCGAAGCGGCTTCACCAGTGCCCGCCTGACGCCCCCTTCTGGCCCAAAAAAAGTCACCGGGTATTTTGCAGTCTCTGCCGTTGACGGCCTGATCGTAGTACCGTATTTCCAGACTGTCCCTTAACAGCCATTCATACACCAGTGACGGACATGACGAGGTTAAATGCGATGTTTGTTGCTGGAGGAGGTCCCTGTCAATTTCGATGAGCATGATTCTATCGCGCAATATGAGGCCAAGATCCCTGTTGCCACAGGCCTGTGCCCACTGCATTTTCTTACGCAGAATCGTCAATAGCCGCTTTTTTTGTTTCAGGCAGCACTGAGTGAAAGCATCAGGAGCCCAGGTAAAAAACTCTGCCTGCGGCTCCCGTTCAAATTTGTCAGTGTGTGAATGATCGTCACCGTCATCATCATCACCGCCACCTGCAGTACCCAGACCTGCGGCCAACATGACAAGTGTAGTGGGTGGCCAGTCAAATAAAGCCTGCAGGGATTGGTAGGCTTTCTGCACAAAGGCCAGTCCGACCATGGATATTGCTTCGGAGCTTTCTTCATTGCGATCATGGTGACTCATCATGCCAATTGACGTTTTGGCAACGGGCGGTGGCAATATCGCACCAGCCTGTGGTAGCTGGCTTTGGAGGTAGATCTGAAGCGGTGAAACAGGGTTCTGCTTTCTGTAAGCCGTCAGCTTAATGCCCCACCCTTCAGCAGTAACAATTGAAGAGCGCGCGGCTGAGGGGGCACCCTGAAGATTAAAGTTTATGGCGCTGATCGTACCCGCATGAAGGGGGCACACCAAAGACGACAGTAGAAGACTCCATACAATAAACGACAGAGAACGCTGCAACAGACTAAGCAATGGTTTCAACCCTTTGTCCCTCCCTGGCTTTCATTTACCTGTTAATACCGCGCCCACAGGGCATGAGTGGTGACATTTTTATTATCAGTAACTATTCAGCACCCAGCAAAGGATGGTTGTTGTAATTCTTAAGAGCTATAAGCAGAGCCTCAAATACATGATGACCCTGCTTTCTCGCCGATGATATATAACTTCGTATCCGACTGTACCACTTGGCACCTTTTTCACTTCTGAAGCTGCCGGATATTTTTTGCTTCACCTTGCCGTTTCGAACATCTTGCTCACTTCCGTTATTATCGAAGGGGACGGCAAAATCAATCATGAACCTTAAGGTTTCCTCCTGAAAATTCACCAATCGTTTGAAGAGGTTGAACGCTTTGGTGTTTTTTACTTTGTCGAGTCCAAGCTTCTCACGACTCAGCTCCATAGATTCTGCTTCTTTGTCCTTAGCCTTTTTAGCTGTCCGTTCGAAGACGGCTTCGATACGCTTGTAAATAACTTCCGGCATACTCTGCATGCCTGCTTTTCGAAACCCCTTGGTTAAATGCCAAGCCAACCTCAATAAGCGCTAAAGACGGGCAGCAAGATAATTGCCATCTCTGTCTATGACACCCTGAAGCTCTCTTAAATGGTGAGCATTACACAACGCGTGGGCGGCAGCGTAACGAAAATAAGCTTTGTAATGGTCGTGTACCAGAACTCCGCAGAACAACAACAAAACGTAACTATTCAGCACCCCCTGCAATAATTGAGTAATATGTGGTTTTAGTTATAAGCCTTCTCTTTTCTTGGCTTCAGGACACTCTCATTGTTGTACTGTTATCTAAGATTGGAGCTTTGAGCACCTTGCCAAGGGTCAGATGTCGTTTATTTGCTCTATTTCAACGATAAAGGGCTATTTTCTTGAATCTGCTTTTTTGGTCGGATTTTTTTATCCCTTGCGGGACAAGCTCTTCACAAAGTTCACCTTTTTTGTGGGGGTGCTGAATAGTTACAACAAAACACCCATTTTCTCCATGGCTGAGTGTCCTTTACTGGGATCGAGGTGATACAGCGTCCATTGATCAGTGCGCATGACGTGCATCCACCAAAGTGTTCCACAGACCCTCATACCAGTCTCATCAGCACCGGCGACGGGTTCGTTGATGAGTGCATCAATGATGACTTGTTCTGTGGAAGCCAGCTGGGTGTACGCAACGTCCTGAAACGCGCAAATTGAGCCGGGACTAACCTCAAGACCGAAGATATCCCAGAAAAATTCTGACACACGCTTGTAAGGAATAAGCTGAAATTGACACAGGTAGACTGCAAATGCCTGAGTTTTCGGGCCGTACTGCACATGAGCATTCACACCCTCAGGAAACCGGGCCTGGTTTGTGTGCCCGCAGGTGCATTCTTTAACTTCAGCCACATGAGCTGTCACTTCGAAACAATCAAAACAACCCGGTTCAAACACTTGCCGCTCTACACATCGAATGGGTTCGACAGAAAGGAGCGACCGCTGGCAAATTTCACAATCTTTTATCGGATAACAGTGAGTATGGTCGGGGGCAGCGACCTGTTTAAGTGTGCAGCCCTTGTGACCAGGTTGTCCGCCAACGTTACGGTTTGACGACTGCCGTAGACTTTTTGGGTTTGGTTTGTCGTCATTTGCTTTTTGATCAGGATTATTATCGGCTGCTGCATCCGCATCGCTCTTGTTTGAGCTTCCGGGGGACGGTGGTTTGGCGTAACCGTCGGTAGATGGCGGCTTGCTGCTGTTTCGACTGTTTAATTTCAACCTGCCTTCAAGCTCTTTGCAGTGCTCTTCAAGTTTTGCAAACTCCGCTTGTTGCTTGGCAATAATGGCAAGCAGCATCGCGATGGTTTGAAAATCTGGAGCAGATTGGTTCATGGCAGCGCAGGAAAAAAACTTACCTCTACTAATTTGGTACAAATTCTTAAAAATGCCAGTTTATTTTTAGGGGGGCTGAATAGTTACTATTATCAATCTGTCGAGTTTTGGGAATTGTCCACTGCCCGTTAGCCGATCCATCAAATAGTGTCAGAAAGACAATCCGTAGAGGCGACACGTTTTCTTTAGACTGGCAAAGGTGTCGCGACTTTGCCGACCTGCTTCGCTTCGCGTACCGCCGCTGATCTTTCGTCGCTTGACGTATTCCCGTATCAGGCTTTCACTCAGGTTGTTGTGCGACGGAAGGCTCAGATCTTTCAGTACCAGCAATAGCTCTTCTTCTACGACAGCAAGGCTTGAGAGTGCTTCCTGGAGGGCGCTACAGCCTGTGCGTGTCTGGATTAGAGCGAAAAAACCAAGCCGTACCTTCATGGCATTCTCTTCGGAAGGCTCAGCCTTGAAGGCTTTCAGGTCATCATAAATCGCCCAGAGCCATGTCCGGCACCATTTCTGAGCCTTAGCCTGCTGCTCATCGACAGGGTGAATCTTAGCCAGCAGTCGCTCTGCATGCACCCAGCACTGGGCGTGCTTGAACACATTGAACTGCTGTGCACCATCGCTGAAGGTCGTCAAATGTCCTAAGCCATGCTCTATCAAACTGGCATAAATCAAGGCTTCGCTGGGTGTGTGATTTAAACAATGTCAAGAAAAACGACTACACTAGTATGGTCGTATAGGCTTTTTGGCGTTGAGAAATATGTACAGCTCAGTCCTTTCATCCAAGGATGAAATCACAGAAATCGTTATCAAAATCCCGCACAATCGCTCAATGGTGGATTTCGAAAATCATTTGCAAGATGCCTTAAATGAAGCGGGACAACTGGGAACAAAAAAGCAACTTGAGTGGCTTGATACTGACGGTTCTCCCATTACGCTTGGCAATGTTCGGTTGACCAGTAAAAGTAAAAAAGAATTGAAGGTTTATGAAACTCCATGGGGAGCGGTTAGGGTCAATCGTTTTATCTATCAAAGTCGTGAAGGCGGTGCTATTTATTGTCCCCTTGATCAATCTGCACGAATTGTTGTTAATTCAACCCCGCGACATGCCTGCATGGTCAGTTGGAAGTTTGCCCACATGCCTTCCACTGAAGTAGAGCAAGATTTTCTAAGAAACCACGGACGTAAAATCCATCGAAGAACCGCTAAAGACCTGGCAGAAGTTGTTGCCAGTATTGCTCAGGCCAAAGAAGAATCCTGGACTTATGAATTACCGGATTTACCCGAGCCAGTAGCCACAGTTAGCTTGGGGCTGGATGGTGCAAACTTGCTTTATAAAGAGGGCTACAGAATTGCAATGTGCGGAACTATTGCGCTTTATGATGAAGAAGGAAATCGAATGCACACGGTGTACGCTGCCGCTGCCCCCGAATACGGAAAAGAAACTTTTATAAGGCGGTTCTCTTCTGACATTGAGAAAATGAAGTCTCGTTTTCCTGATGCCACTTACGTTGGAGTTGCTGATGGGGCGCCAGATAATTGGACGTTTCTTGAGCCTGTTACATCGATTCAAATTCTGGATTTTTATCACGTTAGCGAATATGTGGCAGAAGCGGCAGAAGCTATATATCCGGGTAAAAAAATGCAGAATGAACGCAAAGCCTGGTTAAGATCAACACTGCACGAATTAAAAAACACCCCTGGTAAGGCAAAACGTTTATGGTTGGAATTAAAGAAAGCAGCTCCCGGGAATAAACGTCTTGTTTCTAAAGAAAAACTGGATAAAGCCAGAACTTATTTCAAAAATCACTGGCACCAAATGATTTATCCAGAAGCGTTGGAAAACAAGTTACCAATTGGTTCTGGTGTAACAGAAGCTGCTTGCAAAACGCTGGTTAAGCAGCGCATGTGTAAGTCAGGCATGCGATGGAAGGAACAAGGGGCGTCAATGCTATTAACATTACGAGCTCTGGCGAAGTCAACGGGTTATTGGGATGCTTTCTGGTCGAAGATGGATCGCTACGGGTTTCCAGTGGCTCACAACCTGCATGCCTGACATTATTCAAGCCACACACCCATCTCTGATACCGTTTTCCATCAGGTTACGGATAATGGCGCGATTGGTGTCACGGTTAAAAATCGCCTTATCCACAGCCTTGGCTTCAAACTCCAGCGTGTTCGGGTCGATCCCCTGTTCTTCTAACTGGGCAAGCTGGGCATCCGACAGTTTATCCTGTTTGATACCGTCCCTGAGAAACTGTGTGGTGTGAGTGATGATTTCGTAAGGGTTGAGATGACCGTCATCCACCGCTTTTTCCAGAGAATATTCAAAGGTGGGCAAACGACCTTCGCAGCCAAACAGTCCGTAGGTAGTGTGGCCAATCATATCCACAGGCGTTGCGGTTAAACCCACCTGCAGGGCATCAAAGTATTTGAACAGATCGCCATAGACGTTGTAGATGGAACGGTGGGATTCATCAGCAATGATCAGATCGAAATAGCCCACATCATACCGATCCATGATGTTCATCATGCCCGGATAGGTGGAGATAAAAATACGGGAGTCGTCCTGATACTTTTTATCCGTGCGGCCTACTACAAAAATAGGGTCATTGATAAATTCGTTGTAAGCGTTTCTTGCCTGTTTCCTCAGTTCTTTCCGGTCACAGAGGAACAGAACACGTTTTGCCCAGCGAGCACTCAGAAGCTTCTTGGTAAGAGCAATGGCCACACGGGTTTTGCCTGTGCCGGTGGCCTGTACAATCAGGGATCTACGGTGTTTGTCGCTGAAGCGTTCGCTAACCCGGGCAATACTTTCTAATTGGTAGATACGACCGCCATGACCCACAATTTCGGTATCAACAGGAACCGATTCCAGAGGTCTGCAGCTATCCCGTTGCTGAATCAGGTACTGCAGGCTTTCAGGGCTGTAATAACCAAAAATTTTACGGGGCGGATAGTTGCGGGCAGGGTGATCATCCCAGATAAAAATATCATAACCGTTGGTGTAGAAAATCACCGGACGCTGACCGTATGCTTTCTCCAGCCAGTTCGCATAAAGCTGTGCCTGCTTCCGTCCTTTTTCTGCGTCTACCTTTGTGCGTTTGGCCTCAACTACCGCTACCGGTAAACCTTTGTTATCCCAGAGTACATAATCTGCACGACCATCACCGGTCTTTGTAGGCTGCTCTTTGACTGGATGTTCCTGGGTAACCTGCATGGTATCCTGAACATCTTCGGCCACATCCCAGCCAGCAGCTACCAGACGGGAATCTATCAGACGACGGCGGGTTTCCGCTTCATCCATATCCAGAACCTGGGTTGCCTGCTCACCTTTCTTCCGGCTTTCCTGCAGTCGAGCCTCCAACTCATCCGCTTTTTCTTTCGCTACCTGCAAATCACGGAGAATGGAAATTTCCCGTTGCTGTGCTTCTTCCAGTTCTGTCTTGGCTTTTTCTAACTGTTCCTGCTTTTTCTTTAACTCTTTGGGGGTAAGGTCAGCAGATGCTTCAGGTGGTTCCGGTAACTGAAATTTTGGAAAATCATCGGCATGACCACCGGCATAGCGGAGGTACATCCAGGCACCCATGATATGGGCTTCTTTCAGCAACCAGCCAGCATCACCCTCTTTGATTTTGTCACCATGGGCGGCACGGTTACCATGAATGCGAAGGGCATCCATTTTCATGGTGATTTGCTTTGGAATCAGACTTTGAAACGTATCGTCGGAAATCAGGTCGTGAATGCTGGAACGATATCCTTGCTGTAAACGCTCATGGCGGTACAACCATCGCACAATCAGTTCGAGGTAATTACGGAGTTTTACCAGACTGCTTTCAGCATCAATGTGGACATACTCTTGATTAAAACCGCAACGAACGCAACATTCGTTGTTATGATTAAGGCTCAAGCTGCCTTGTTAAACTTTTAATAAATACGTTACGGGAGCCATTAATATCACGATCAACGGTGAATCCATCACCCTTTATAACCTTTGACGAGCCAAGCCGGTCGTTAATGGTGCCATCCCACGTACGGGTTTTTGAGGTGTATGCCTCATTGCAATCGACAACGTGTTTACCGTACTTTTTGGCATACCACTTAAGACGCATCTTAAACCCGTAGTGGTTAAGGTCTAGCATCTGGCGACAAGTGTTTCGGCGAATAATACGAACCTTTTTCTTTCCGTGTGACCATCCCTCTGGTTTCAAAGGTGGGTAAAAAGATCACGTCATAGCTAGACACAAGCTCGAACGCCAAGCGGTTATGCAAGTCCAGAATGATGTCATCCTTCTTACACTTCAGGCGATTGATTTTACGGTCAAAGTGAACAATGCAATCTCGCGCCCACTGAGGCATATCAACGAACTTCACGCCCTTTTGCACATTGAGAACTTTTTGTTTTTGACAAGCTCGAACGCCAAGCGGTTATGCAAGTCCAGAATGATGTCATCCTTCTTACACTTCAGGCGATTGATTTTACGGTCAAAGTGAACAATGCAATCTCGCGCCCACTGAGGCATATCAACGAACTTCACGCCCTTTTGCACATTGAGAACTTTTTGTTTTTGACCAATCAGCTTGTCCACTTTCTTCATTAATGGGAACAGCTTTTCTTTGGCAAGGTTATCGCCAGCAATTAAAGCATCCTTATCGCTAAAACAGGTGGCGAAGGTTCTCACTCCGGGATCAATACCAACACAATTTACTCCACCTTGGATTTCGCTATTGAGTTCGATGTGTTGTTGCACCTGAATAAACCAACGACCCTTGTCACAGGTGATAACGCATGATTTGCCAATGGCTTCGTCGGGTACATTTTCAGTCAGATGAATTTTACCCAGCGCATTGACGCAGGGGTTTAGCCCCTTTGGTAGCCGGTCAATTGAGAAAGAATGCTTGCTCCCTTTGCGGCTTTTAAATCCGACCTCTGCAAAACCTCCTTTGGCTCCTTTCAGTTTTTTATTCTTGCTGCAAACCGCTTTAAAGGTGGTTGCCGCTGCAAGTGTTCCATTGTCAGAAATTAATGAATTATAAGCACGACCATTGTCTTTCTGTTCTTGCTCTACCTGTACCTTTATGGAAGGGCGCATGTTGATGAACTTGCCGCTTTCATCCTTGTATTTGTCGTTACGGAAGCGGTTTACAGCTAGATTGTATGAACGTCTATATAATGCAAGTGCGTCCCTGTATGCCGACTCATTTTCCGGATAAAACCTTATCTTTTTTGATGCTACTATTTTTACGCCTTTCAGCGGAACGCATTCCGTAGTGGCTATTGCAGAATGAGGTAATGAAACCGACAAGCTCTGAGGTATCAAAGGCTTCACAGGAACCATTCGAGTCATCCAGAACTTCGATTTGTCCTCCCGATAATTCAACGAGCCATTTGATAAGCTCGAATCCTGATCGTGCAAGTCGGTCTTTTGTGGCAACCACAATGTGGGTTGGATTTCCGCACATTGCTGATTCCAGAATGGTTTGCAGCCCTTTTCGTTTAAAGTTGAAAGCACTGGCAATGTCACTGATAAATTCTGCGTCAGGATGCCTTTCGAGCAAGATACGCTTTTGCGTATTGATGCTGGATTTTTGCTTCCCTGAGCTAACCCTTGCATAGCATATCTTTCTCTGCTGGTTGATGAATATGCGGTAGTGACCACCGCTCGTTTGCATTATTTTCTCGTAATGACCGCTTTCGATCTTTCGCCTTATTGTCTGGGAGGTTACGCCCTCAATCTTGGCAAGTTTGGTTGTGGATACCCACAAAATAAACGTCTCTGGTTATTAATTCAGAGACAGCATAGCACGCTATGTTGCGTTTGTTGCATTTTTACTGAACTGTTCAGCCAGAGCGCCAAGATTGGCTAGTTCCGGCCATTGGGAGCGAAGCATTTCAAAATTCTGGCTTTTCAGACGCTGTTGCATGACATCTTCCTGCTCTCTATTCCTGTTGTATCTATCCCTGCTGACACACTTTTTATTTTATGGAAATATTTCCTGTCAGAGAATTACAGATGGTTATAAGACGGTTGTTTGGCATTCTATCCTTGAATACTGCAATGGTGCTATGGGGAGAGGGTGAAATAAACTTGTGGAAAGGTGTTATACCCGTCATTCACCACCTACTTTGATATTTCCCCTACCCCTGCAGCGCAAGGGTTTTGAAATTTGACCACCTTATTGTAAGCATAAACGTACTTCTCCTGATAACGAGTACCCAATCAACCTTTCATGGATATCCATTCATGAAAAACACAAACAAGAAAAAACCTCACCTTCAGCAGCCGGAGATGACAGGGACAAGCCTCCGTGCATTGATCTTGCTGCTCTCACACTCCCTCTTGAGTCAGGAATAAATTGATTGGTACGTTGACCCTAATATAAAGATAATTGTCGCCTGATTCTCCGAGATGCCAATCACGTGCTTCTCCGTTCCGTTGATCGTCTGCACATAAATGCCATCAAAGCAGCAGAAAATCCATCTGCCCGTTGGGTTCTGGGCTGGCTTTTTCTTCATGTCCGGGAACGTTCGGCTCTGCTTCTTCAACTCATAACGGATTCGATGTTGGATAGCAGCATAGACCATCAGGCAAAGTGTCATCACCATTAACAATGCCTCAATGCGTTCCGGTTTCTTCAGATAGAGGGAAGACACCAGAAAGTCCGGACTTTTTAGAAAGCGAAAGCCTCGTTCAACCTGTTGCTGTGATTTGTACGTCCTCAGTAGTTCAGCGCTGTCCAGTCGAGTAGTATTAATGTCGTTGGTAGCCAGCACAAAACAACCCAGTGATGCTTCGGCATCCTGCCGGGTTTGCACAGCGATCGAGCAACAACTTGTTACGTAATATTCCAGGTGGTCGGGTTCCGCTCCATTAACAGGTCGTCCTTTGCTCTTGTAGCAGGGCTTGGCGATAACCTGAGCCTCAGCCTGACAAAGTTCAGACTGCTTCTGCCATTGCCTAAAGGCTTCCATGGCCTCCCCTTCGCACTGGAACGCTTTTTTGCTCAACTTTTCCAGTCTCTCGCACTCTTTCAGAGACTTTTTCTGCATACGCCTTGTCAGCGTCTTCTGTTCGGTTTCCTGGCGTTGCTGGTTGCGAAACAAAACCCAGCGTTGCTCTACGTTCGCATAATTAGACGACACTTCTGTAGCTTCGTAATGGTCAAACCCCTCCACTGCTTTCATGGTTCGTGAAGGCGCACTCCTTACCAGCTCTTTGGCGGCACCAATATTGAGAGGAACTCTGGAAATAAACAGCTGATCCTGCTGGTCAAGTTCCTGGATTGTCCCTGCCACATACAATGCTGCATCGCCAATAAAATAGCGGGCTTCCAGTGCGGCTTTGAAACTCTTCAAGTGCTTGGAAACCACCTGTTTGAAACTGGTCTTATCAGTCACATTGCCACTGGTTGCTTTCATAAACAACGGGATGCCTGCCCGGTTTTCAGTCAACAGAAGCAATATGGCCTGGTTCAGATCCGGGCGGTGATCCCGGCTGTAACCTTTGCAAAGCCTGATGCAGTTGAGGTCTTCATCGCTCAGATCGCTATCGCTATTATAACGACCATCGACGTGGAAGCCGGTGCCATCAAGGTTCAGCGCGTCGCAAGGCAATTTGAGATGAGTTGCAACCTTGATAGCCAGCTCAAAATAGACTTTACTGACATCCAGATCAAAGAGTTCATCCAGTGCTCTTCCCAGAATCTTGTCGTTTAAATGCTCTGGTTTAATCCCTTCCCTGATCAGTTTGTTGAGAGGTTTATTGGCAAAGAACTGGGGGAACATATGGAGAGATTGCCCCGTAAAGCCGAGGCCATTGAGGATCATGCCGACAATGGCTTCACCGTGGGAGACATTCCATTCATCCGCTACCTTGGGTGCACGTCTGTCAATGTGATCGGCTATGCCCAGCTCTTTGCACATACCTGCCACCAGGCCGAGGTGATCCATGTTCTGAATCTGAGTGCGATATTGAATAGGAGGCATAAGGCTGTTTCCTGATATTTGCTTTTTTGATAAATAGCAGAAATCAGGAAAATGTCAGGTTAGGTGGTGAATGTCGGTTATACCATTTCCGAATTCTAATTATGCTATTGCGCTGCCTTTTCAGACTCAGATCCTGCGTTGGAGTTCCTCGCCATAGCTACGGCTATGACTCGTCACTCCGCTTTGTCTCTGAGTTTGAAAAGCCATGCTCATAACGCATATTAGAAACCGGCAATGGTATTACTTATCTGGAGAGTTGACGCTCAGAAATAGAGGTCTGCACCCAGGTGCTGTAACGGGCGTTATTAAAAGGGGCTTAAAAATGTTCGAAAAATTCCTGGTGCTGCATTCCGATACAATTGAGTGGCTTTCATCCAGGGAAGCAAGCAGGGGGATATCAGAACGATTAACGAGCCAGAAATGAACTCATTTCCCGATTCTATTGCTTGTCCCGCAGTCTTGGTTCCGCAGTCTTGCGTGATGAAACGTACCTGATAAAAGCCACCACAACATTTTTTATCAACAGTATTCAGCTGGGAGGTGTTTAGCCGATGTCTTACCTGATGGTTCTCTGTCAGGGCAATGGATATGCAAATTGATCTAGGAAATGGTTACAGTTTAAGAAGCTTTCTTTATGGTGATGCGCCGTCATTGGCCAGAAGCGGAAATAATTATAATATTGCACGTAATCTGCGTGACAGTTTTCCGCACCCATACAGTATTGAGCATGCTAGGGCGTGGATCCAGCACGTTAAAGAGCATGAGTCGAAAACACGATTTGTTATTGCTTATGAGAATGAAGCCATAGGTGAAATAGGTTTTGTGGTACAGCTGGATGTTCACCGCTATACGGCGGAGATTGGCTATTGGCTTTCAGAGAATCACTGGGGTAAAGGCATTATGGGCAAAGCCATAAGCTGGGTCAGTGAATACGCTTTCAATGACCTGGGAATGGTTCGCCTGTTTGCCGATGTTGTTGAACACAATACGGGATCTTGCAAGGTCCTGGAAAAGTGTGGTTTTCAACTGGAAGGCGTGTTTCGAAATCATATCTATAAAGATGACGAGTTTTTCAATCAGTATGTGTATGCCCTGATCAGAAGTTAATGACGATCAGAGCGAAATACGTCCCAGGGGTTGCACAGTGATTTCTTCTGTCAATTCCTGATGGGATAACACGGCAAGATCATACACTTCCAGTTCAAGCAGCTTCCTGACGTAACGGCGAATGTCCATCGAGGTAATTAATACAGGCTTGTGTTCCAGGTGGCCAATCTTACCCACTGAACCTTTAACGTTTTCAACGAAACGTGCTGATGTTGAAGGATCGAGAGCAAGATAACTGCCTGCAGAGGTTTGTCTTATACCACCACGTATGGTGTCTTCAACATCCTGGTCAAGCAGATAAACCGGCAGCATGTTTTTTCCATTGGAATACTTGTAGCTGACATAACGTTTTAATGACGATCGAACGTATTCTGTAAGCTGAACCACTTCTTTTTCTTTATGTCCCCAGACAACCAGAGATTGAAGTATTGAGCGAAGGTTTCTGATTGAAATATCCTCCGATACAAGACGCTGAAAAATTTCCGTGATTTTATTCACAGGCAACAGTCTTTGTACTTCTTTGATTAATTCGCCAAATGTACCTTCCATTTTTTCCAGAAGGTAACGGGTTTCCTGAATACCCACGAAATCTTCAGCGTATTTTTTCAAGACATGAGCCAGATGGTAAGTCAGTATTTTGGGTGAATCCATATAGTTGACGTTATTCTTTTCCAGTTTTTCTTTGTGTTCTTCATTAACCCATATGGTGTCGAGACTGGGAAGAAAGTCCTCTTCTGTTTCAAAAGGAATTCTCAACATCTCCAGATGATCCATTGTTTCCCTTATGAACAGAAATTCGGGATTAAAATGACCGGTAGCTACCGGAACTTCCTGCAGCAAAATGGCGTATGAATTGTCGGGCATGGAGTCATTGAATCGAAGATGAATGCCAGGGAAAGGAACCCCCAGATCCATATACAGGGCTTTGCGAACTTTCAGCAGTTCATTATTCAGTGCACTGGTATCCAGATTTTGCTGGATCGATGTAGGTACATCAATGATTAGTGGTAATGTCTGTGTGAATTCTTCCTGCTGATCCAGTCGGGATCTGGCTTCTCCAGGGGTCTCAGTGGCTGCAGCCATAGCCGGAATGCCACCATCTTCTTCCTCTTCTCTGGCTTTATTGGCCTTCTTCATCAGTAGATAGCCACCACCACCAATGAAAGTGGACAAGCCCAGAAATATCATGGTGGGGAAGCCGGGAATCAGAGCAAAACAAAGCATCAAACTGCCGCCCACCATTAATGCTTTTGGTTTGGCGGTTAACTGATCACCGATTTCATTACCCAGATCTTTGGCTTCTTCATTGGAAACACGGGTAACAATAATACCAGCAGTAATAGAAATCAGCAGAGCTGGAATCTGGGAGATAAGACCGTCACCAATGGTCAGGATAGCGTACAGCTGGAGAGCTTCGCCTGCTGTTAAACCGCCGGTTGTTGTGCCAATGGCAACACCGGCAGTAATGTTGACAAAGATAATAATCAGGCCAGCAATGGCATCGCCTTTCACAAACTTCATGGCGCCATCCATAGAGCCAAAAAGTTGTGATTCTTTGGTGACCAGTTCACGACGGGTCTGTGCTTCTTCCATCTCAATGGCACCGGCACGAAGGTCGGCATCAATACTCATCTGTTTACCGGGCATGCCGTCAAGAGAAAAGCGGGCACTGACTTCTGCAACCCGTTCAGAACCTTTAGTGATCACCAGAAACTGTACAATGGTTATGATCAGGAATATAACGACACCTACAATCAGGTTCCCGCCCACCACAAAGTTTCCGAAGGTGTATACAATTTCACCAGCATCGGCCTGAAGGAGAATCAGTCGGGTGGTAGTGATAGACAGAGACAGGCGGAACAGGGTGGTGATCAGTAACACACCGGGAAACGATGAAAACTCCAGAGGAGATCTCAAATAAATAGATGTCATCAATAATAGTGTGGAAATACACATGTTTAAAGCAATCAACAAATCCACCAGGGGGGTGGGCATGGGTAAGATTATGAGACCAATGATTGCTACCAGCAGGAATGCCAGTACCAAATCATTTTTTCCACTTAGTTTATTCAGCCCCGGAATTAATGCTCTCATTTTACGATTGACCGCTAAAGTTGGGGCAGATCATTTATCAGGAAAATCAGCGACTGACAGCGGCTTTTTTCTTCCTGAGCAGGGCGCGACCCTTGATCCACTTAATAGCCCTGGTATCAGTACCGGGCTTTGCGTACTGCAGAAAAGTATCGGCGGATTTGATCGAATCTTCAGGGCGGTTCACTTGCAAATAGGCATAACTGAGCATGCGATATACATCCGGATTTTTAGGTTCCATCCGGCGTACAGCTTCCAGCAGGGCAATGGCTTTTCTAGGTTGCAGATATTCGAGATAGTAGGATGCCTGTGATAAAAGCCAGTGCCTCAAGTCCTTGTCCATTGTATTGCTCCTATCCTGCCAGAAGTACGTTTCGGCTCATCATCAGATGTACCTGCAGTTCTTTTGATTCTTCCATAACGGCCAGTGCTGCTTTTATTTCAGGTCCGTCATTTTTGTGTTTATTAAAAATAGTCAGTGCCATGTCTGTCATCATGTGGTGTTCTTCGGGTGACAGGCTTTGATTATGCTTTGGTACTTGAATGGCAAATCGCATTTCACGATTCTGGAATGTCCGGCCCATTTCCAGAGCTTTCCAGAAATGCGCTGCAACATTTTTCCCTGATGGTTTAAAAGAAGTTTTGGATTTCGGGAAATCCTTGTCAACCAGTTCCTTACTTATACGAGAAATACCGGTTATACCACTATCAAATGAAATTGCTGGCATGGTTATTCCTGAAATAATGATTGATGAATAAATGCTTACTATTAATCGACTGTTTTTATTGAAGCTGCAGGGATTTAATAAAATGATTAAATTGTACGTCTGCGTTCATATTTTCAGGTGCTTTGAACAGTTTTCTCAGATAGACTGTTAGACAGATTGGTTTTTAATATTATTTTTTGCTATATAAAACAATTATTCATTAAGATTTGTTGAATAAGCTTGAACAGGCATGAGCATGGAGGCACGCGTCTGATGGGCTTTGCAAAAAACGTACACCGGGTAATCCGAACCCTACTGGTATTTATTGTAGCCATGAGTTTTTTTGCTCAGGCAAACTGGTCTTCGGAAGAACCTCAGACCCGAAAACATATTGTTCGCTCGGGTGAATCAATAGCGATCATTGCAAAAAATTATGGTTTTGAGGTTCAGGAACTTATCCAGTACAACAAACTGGATGTAAATTCACAGTTGCTGGCCGGACAAATACTTTATTTTCCTGCGGATATCGCTTCTTCAAATAATTCAGCTCCTGCATTAACAGCCCCCGTAAGACCATTAAATGCCAGTCAATTCCCCCCGGATACTGCAAAACCTTCCCCGGAAGAGTATTACCAGCTGCAGGAATATATGACCATACAGGGTGGAGTAAAGCCTGAAAACAATGTCGACTATAACTATATTCGTAAACCTGCTCCGGTGAAATCAGAGACAGCATTACATAGTCCGAAAAAAGCAGATGAAACCCGTAGAGGAAATGCTTCTAGGGATGTAATGAAGGAAGAAAGCATAGATATTCCCGAACAGAAAAAAGAAGAAGATCCTGAAGAAACTATTGATGACAAGGCATCACCGGCGTTAGCGACCTTTGGTGATCGTCCTTATGCCTATTTTGGCAATGGCGAAGAATTGGTTGAAGTGCTGAAAAGTTTTGCAGCGAGTTATTATGTGCCTACTATTATTGCGGAAGATGTACAGGGCGAAATCAATGGTAAAGTTGGTCCTCTGACTCCGGTTGATTTTCTTGATCACCTGGCGAATGTCCATGGCTTTATCTGGTACTTTGATGGCCATACTCTCTATGTTTATAACGGTAATGCTTCAGAACAAAAAATTATCAGTTTGAGTTTTATGTCGGTTGATAAATTCAAGAGAACATTGAAAAAAGTAGGTATCTGGGATGGTCGTTTTTTTTGGAAATCGCAATCGAAAGACGGGCTGGTTTATATTTCCGGGCCTCCTCGTTATATCGAACTGGTATCACAAACGGCTTTGTTACTTGATGAGAAAGAAGGCGATCGTCAGAGAAATAATTTGACAGTTCGAATGTTTCGTTTGAAATACGCCTGGGCTACCGATAAAAAATTCAACTTCAGAGGGCAGGAATTAACGGTGCCCGGTGTTGCCAGTATATTGCAGAGTATCGTCAGCGGAGGCGGTGTGGCCAAAGTCACAAAAACACCGGCTCTTGGTTCAGCCTTGACGCCTGTGGATGGTGTTTCCCGTTCATCCAAACAGGAAAAATCCCAGCGTGATGAAGCCAGACAATCCCTTAATGCCGGAGCAGAGGCTGATTCGGTCTACATCAATGCTGATCCAAGACTGAATGCGATCATCGTTCATGATCTGGAATCAAAGATGACCATGTACGATGAATTAATCCGGTCTCTGGATAAACCGACTTCCCAGATAGAAATCAGTGTTTCTATTATTGATGTTAATACCGATAATATTGAGGCTCTTGGTGTCAGTTGGAATGACACAACGGATAATTCAAATACAGAATTCCTGTTTAATCCGGATCCAACGGGTAAGCGTTTTCCCAGTTACTCCACTATCGTTCAGGCTAATATCGGAGCCTTTAATGCGAGACTCAACCTTCTGGCTGATGAAGGGAAAGTTCGGATTGTTTCAAAACCCTCCATTTTAACACTGGATAATCTGGAAGCGATTCTTGATAACAGCAGTACATTCTACGTGCCGGTTGCAAGTAAGGATGATGCAGAGCTTTTCCCGGTAACGGCAGGCACTGTTGTTCAGGTTACACCGCGAATCGTTCGTGAAACGGATGGTCGGAGAGTTCATTTAAGTGTGAATATTCAGGATGGCTCAGGGAGCCAGTCTGAGGGGCAGTCGACTCCTAGAACCACTAATAGCTCGTTGAGTACCCAGGCTATTGTGAATGAAAGTGAAAGTCTGCTTATTGGAGGCTTTTACAAAGAAGAAGATAATTATGTCAGCTCGAAAGTTCCGGTGCTGAGTGATCTGCCAATATTTGGCGGATTGTTTAAAACCGAACGAATCCAAAAAGTAAGACAGGTTCGTTTATTCCTTATCTCTCCCCGAATTGTTGGTATTGATCGCGGATAAGGCTACTAACCTATTGTGGTTGCAGTGTACTGCGTCTTCGTGAGTCATTCGTATGTAGTGGCTCTTTGTCATATTGGATGAAAAAGCCTCTCGCAAAAAAAATCATGAAATATTTATACACCCGTATAACTAATTTAATAGCAGATTAAATGAGAGTTACTGTATCCCGGTTACAATTCATCTTATAATTTTTGTTCATTGAACGACTTTCGAAATATTATGCATTCAGTTACAGCGTTATATAAGTGCCGTCGTATTGTCGCCATAGGTGGAGGACACGGTCTTGGACGTGTAATGGCCAGCCTTGGTTTTCTGGGTGAGCGATTAACCGGTATAGTTGCAACAACGGATGATGGTGGTTCAACAGGCCGGCTCAGAGAAGCCAGTGGCTGTATTGCCTGGGGTGATTTAAGAAACTGCCTGAGCCAGCTTTGTTCGGATAGCCCAAACCTTGCAAGAATTCTGTTTCAGCATCGCTTTAAGGAGTCAGGCGACCTTAGCGGGCATAATCTTGGAAATTTGATTCTTCTTGCCATGAACCAGATGTATGTCCGACCGCTGGAAGCCATCAACCTGATTCGTCAGCTGCTCCAAGTGAGTGCTGAACTGATTCCCATGTCAGAGGAGCCTGCAAGATTAGCCGGTGTAGTGTCTGGTGAGCAGGTTATTGGCGAAACGACCATTGATGCCCTGTCAGAACGACCGGATAAATTAATGATTCTGCCGGATATCAAACCAACTCAGGAAGCATTATCAGCCATAGAAGAGGCTGATGTTATTATTTTGGGCCCAGGCAGTTTTATGACAAGTATTCTACCCGCACTGTTAATGCCGGAATTAGCTGACTCGGTTTCAAATAGCCGGGCATTGAAGGTGTTTATTGGAAATATTAATCCTGAAATTTCCCCAGTCAAACATATGGAAATTGCTGATAAGCTGAACTGGCTGGAGGAGATGACAGGCATTTATCCAGACGTTTTGCTCTGGCCGGAAGAGAGGAATGATCCGGGTGTCGTAAAGTGTTCCATCGCTCGACAGAAACTGGCTGATTCATTTCAGGATGGAGCTCATAGCCGGGATGCACTGCGCATGTCTATTGACTCTATTGTCATGCAACACTTGCCTAATCACTGAATAATGAATGTTTATTCGTATGTTTTTGTATGCTTTCGAATGAATAAACAGCTGGCTTTATAGATTACAAAGAGATCCATTTTCAACCATTCCCAGGGGCTGCTCAGACACACTGCATAAGCATGGTCAAAGGCTATATTGATGCGGGCTTCTTCGGAAGAGTCCTGATTTTCCATATTGACATCGGCAAGGCTGATTATGCCGGGTGTTACTTCATAGGTTCGTTCGGAGTAATAGGGGATTTTTTTATCCAGCGTGACTGATTCCCCAGGGCGATCAGGAACCGGCCCTACTATAGACATGTCACCCATTAGTACATTGAGCAATACAGGCAATCGATCAAGATGAAATTTTTTCAGAAAATAACCAGAGTGAGTCAAACAACGATTTTCATCGGGGGCGGTTAGTGCGTAAATATTTTTACTATGAGAAAAGGTTCTGAATTTATTTAATATGAATAGGCTACAGTAATTGTCTTTTTTGTAGCCCATTCTCATATGCTTACTGAATAAGGGGCCGGGATTTTCGATTTTAATGATAACTGCGATTAACAGGCACATTGGTAATGTTAAAATTAAACCGATTAATGCTACAACTATATCCAGACTTCTTTTCCCCACAATGGTCAAGGGATGAGCATAAGACGTTTTATCCACTTCAATTTTCCTCACAGGCGTAATCGGTTTTTTAATTAAGCGGTTAGTTTTCTGTGTTATTTTTATAAGTGTAGTTGTTTAAATGGTTAGATTATCTGTGTTGAAGAGTGGATTATTTGCTGCGGACAGATTGCTTTTTAAGAAAATGAGAAATAAGGCTTTCAACCTGAAATGATCTGTTTTGCCAGGTATCAGACGCTATGCGCTCCTGTCTTCCACCACTGTTATTAGCCTGTTTATAGGCTCTCAGAATGACTTGGAAGAAAGGCTCTTTAGATTTTTGAACGGCAATTATATCAGCATAAAGCTTTGCAGAGGGAAATGAAGTAGAGGCAATAGCGGTGCCTGAAGCCAGATATTCCTTGAGCTGAAGTGGATTGCACGCAGGGTTTAATGTTTCTTGTTTGAAAGGTAATAATGCCACATCCCAGCTTTGCACATAGGTAGGAAGCTGTTCATAGGCTACATTTCCCAGGAATGATACATTAGGTAATTCAAACAGGAATTCAACATCAGTACTGATTTTACCGATAAAAATAAACTGCCAGTTTGGTAGAGCTGTTGCAGACTGGGCAAGCATCTCCACATCAAGTCTATTGGACAGATTTCCATAATATCCGGCAACCGGTGATTTCCCGATCATAGGGATTGATTGCGTAGAGGGGGAAGAAAACAGGTCAAAATCAACGCCCTGAGGAAGAATGACTGTATTTTTATTGTGAGATTCAGTCGCCAGCTCCTCATTACTGACGACGACGAGATCAACCAGTGAAACTAATTTTCTGTTTTCAGACGGGTTTTTATAATGACTTTTCCCATCGAGTAGTTCCGATTCTTCGCCGTAGTAATACATAGTCACTTTTTCGTCCAGTTGCCCAATGCAATCTACGATAGACGGTTGTGATGTCCACAATATAATGTCCTGGAATCCCAGGTTTTTGATGGCTTCCTGGACGATTTTTACCAAACGCATATTGTTGACTGCTCGAATGGATTTGAATTGCGAAAAAGGCAGTAGACCTGGTTGAAGTATATAAAGGGGCGAATCGGGTGATTCCATGTCATGGAATGAGTGTGTCGTTCTCAATTTATTAAATGATCGCAGGAATCTGATAATGTTGACTAGTGGTCGCCGTGGGATTCTGAATTCAGACGTGTTAACCCAAATGACCCGATGATTTTTAAGAAGTTGAGAGACGAGATGATGGGTGCTGCATGGTGATTTTTTCCAGTCTTCCCCGAAAACCACAAGATCAGCCATGGTTTTGCCCCGGCTTGTTATTCATTTTCAGTTTTTCAATGACTGTAGCTGGAATGCCGCCTGCGAGGACACCCGATGGGAGATCCTGTGTCACGACACTACCAGTGGTTACAATTGTTCCCGATCCTATGGTGACTCCAGCCGCTACCGTTACCCCAGCCGCCAACCAGACATCATTTCCTATGGTTATCTCGCCAACCTGATTATCGCTATCCGGTAAGCCCTTGGCACGGGCTATAGGGTCAACTGGATGCCCTGCAAAGCCAATAAGACGAACCTTCACTCCAAAACGCACGTTATTGCCCAGTTGAATGTTGTTGCCAATCAATATCTCGTTCTGCCAGCTTATGGACACATTATCGCCAATCACTAACCTGGGTGTCTGATTACCAGATTCCCGCGCACAGATAATGGTTTGACCTGATATTCGACAGTGGTTACCGATGATCAGATCTGGTGCACCAAGAAGCTGGGGGATGCCTGAGTAGAGGTAGAGTTGTTCGGGTGAATTCAGGATTTGTGATTTGAACAATGGAGTCCAGTACAGTATCCGAAGAAGATTTGAAAAGAAGGAAGTTATATATTGATGCATTCTGTAAAAAGCAGAGTGTATCGGACGAATCATTGGTATTTCCAGACTGTGCAGCGTCGAAGACAGTGATGCAAGCATCCTGGAAAGAGACGAGTCGTCAGATTTAGAATCGTTTTTCAGGTGTTTTTGCATTTGGCAGATCCTTGCCATGAAATTGATTTACCTGATTAACTGAATATAGACGTTTTTTCATAAGTGTTTGAAAAAATGGAGAGAATAAACTTATAGGAATGAGTATTTATAATAATTGGAATGTTGTAGTAATAAAGCGTTCATGATTTGTTTTGATTGTCTGAATACAAATCAGAACGACTGGTGAATTCAAGGAAATCTTTCTCTGTCATGGGCTTGCTATAATAATACCCCTGTCCTTCCAGGCAACCTCTGCTTTTAAGGTAAGCTTCCTGTCCTGCTGTTTCTACACCTTCGGCCAGTACTTCTATACCAAAGCTCTTTCCCAGCTGAATTATGGCTTCAACAATAACGGCGTTTTCCTTATTTTCGGGTAAACCCTCTACAAACGATTTGTCGATCTTGATTTTATCAAAGGGAAACTGTTTCAAATAACTTAGTGAAGAATAACCGGTACCAAAATCATCCAGAGTTAAAATAACACCAATATTCTTTATTCTACGAAGTTGTTCTTTGGAAAGTTCAACATCTTCGAGAATACAGGTTTCTGTAACCTCCAACTCAATTCTGTCTGGTGGTATTTTGTATTTACGTAATAAAGAATTGATTCGATTAACAATTTTTTTATCTCTGAGCTGAATGGCAGATAGATTGATAGCCATTCTCAAAGAAGTTAGTCCTGACTTATGCCACGAGTGCAGCATTTCGCAAGCGGATTCCAATACCCAGTCGCCAATGGGAATAATATCGAGACTGTCTTCAGCCATGGGTATGAACATATCCGGAGAAATACAGCCATTCTCAGGATGACTCCATCGAAGAAGTGCTTCTGCGCCCACTAGTTGTGAGGTCTGGTAATTAATCTGTGGCTGGAAGACGAGGCTGAGCTGCTTCTGCTCCAGAGCCTGGTGCAGATCCATTTCAAGTTTTTTGCGTTGTCTGATCTCACTGTCAATAGTTGCAATGTAGAACTGATACCGGTTTTGATTTCGGGATTTTGCCATTATCATGGCAAATTCGGATTGCTGAAGTAATCTGTCTTCATCGTCGCCATCATCTGGAAACAGAGTGATTCCTACAGTGGCGCTCATGTTGATGGTTGTACCATCTATCTCAAAAGGGCGGGATAATTGCTCCAGAAGAGTTTGAGCCAGTTCTGCCGCTTCGTAAGGCTGCGCTATTTTTGCAACAATAATGGCAAACTGATCTTCTCCTAATCGGCCAATGTAGGCCTTATTGCCCAGATGATTCCGAAGGCGGTCTGCCAGAGCAACCAGAATATGTTCCGCAGCACTGAAGTTAACCTGGGCATTGATTGATTTAAAGTCATCGATGCCCAGGCAGAGTACCGCGGCACAATCCTTTCTTTGAGAAGCCTTTGTTATGATTTTTCTCAATTGTTTTTGAAGGGTTCGACGGTTAGGAAGTCGTGTAAGGTAATCATATTGAGATAAACGCATAATCTGGGCTTCAGCTTTCTGGCGCAAATTGAAATTATGATCTATTGCTGCCAGAAGATTGTTAGCCGTTTTTACCCATAAACCTAATTCATTATTTTCATGTCCGGGTGGTGTGGGTAGTTTTTCTTTTCCAGGCTGTCTTGGATTAATTCCTGATAGATGCTCAATCAGGCGATTCAGAGGTTTGGTTAGGATTATGGAATAAATAAGGTATAACATCAGTGCCATAGCAAGAGCGCGAAAAAGACCAGCGAAGAGTATGACAATTGCCCGCTGAATAAATTCCCGTCCGAATGTTGCTGTGTCGATGGCTAGTATCAGTTCACCATAATATTGCCCTTCTGTTTCATTCTGATAAAGAGGTGATTTGTATATACGGATCGGATTAAAAATATAATCAGAAAATTGACGATAGAACGATGTTGATAAAGGCCTTTCAACAACGGCCAGTTCGGGTTCGCCATCCCGTTTTATAGCGGCCACATGCACGGATTGCATTTCCAGTAAACCATTAAGGACTTCCTGTCCCATGTCAGGAGCATTCTGGGATGCGGCCATTGTAGCCGATTCATTGATCATGGCCAGCATTTCATTGGCTTTAGTATCAATTGCCTGGCTGGATAGATGAGCATCAAATATGATCTGGATAATACTGAGGAAAATGCCAAGCAGACAGGCAGCTATTAGCACTGCTTTCAGAAGTTTGGCTGATAGTCGCTCTCTGGCTTTACTGCCTTGCGGGGTATCCATACAAATGACTTCTTTTAAGTACTGCATTCTGACTTGTTTCCATAATTCACCATGTCTGGACTGAATCAGGGAACATCTTTTTTGGTGCTGTTAAGAGTTAACTATAGGGAGGGTTTTACTGGCACGTTTAGACGAAATTGTAATGCCAGAAGCTGCTTTAGAAGTGGTTCTTTATTTGGGCAGTATATTGGCAATGACTCTTATGAATGGGTGTATTGATATTAATGTGACATGATTTTGGCAGCCATGCTGGAGTAATACAAATAAGTGCAACAGGCTGTGAATCAGTGATTCATTCAGTATTTTTATTTCTAAAGGATATAGTCACAATACTTTCGAAATGGTTCATTAGCTAATCTGATAGTTATCGAAAGGGATATCTAGAAGTAAGGGGTTAGATGGAATGGAATACGCCATATATCAGGCCAGTAGTTGTGAGGTTATTGAACTTCATAGTCATTTTAATGCAGATACTGTTAATGAAATCCGTGGTTGTTTTGATGGTTTTCTCAGAAAGAACTCCGGCGATGTGCTGATTGATATGAGCGCTGTAACGGATCTGGATTCTTCCGGTATTGGTGCAATGGTCTTCCTTTTTAAAAGGCTAAAAACAGATCATAGAAACCTTGGTTTGCTGGGTGTTAATGGGAAACCTGAAGAGTTGCTCAAAATGCTTCATATTCACCAGGCAATAAAAAAGTACAGTTCAGTCGATGATTTTCTCCAGGGACAATGCTCAATGGCTATGTTCCCGTCAATAGTTGGGAGCACTAAAGTCCTATAAAAACTTTATTTTCCTGCTCCACATATGGCTATTCATGAGATAGGAAGGTATCCCAGAACAAATCGCTGTTCTTTGGGCAATAAACAAATGCAATATACAAGATTTAGTCATATCTCTACTTTATAAGGCACGTCTGTAGCCCTGTAAACATAGGGAGTAAGCAATACAACTATTGGCGGGAACATAGCCATGCTCAATAGTGCCTGTCCGAAAACTCTCAAACACTTGAATGCTACAGTCTGTAGCCCCATATAGTTCTCGAAGATTTTCCAAAGCAGGCTGTTTTTAATTTATGCGCCAAGCCATCAATCCACAAATGCAGTTGGGAGAGGTTGATATCTCTGCCATCACGTTCAATCTCAAGTCCAGAGATGACATTCCACGCTTGTTGCGGGCTTTTCAGCACATTTACACCAATTTGGAACTGCGGCATCAGGTTTTTGAAATTCTTGAATCCATGATCCCTGCTGACCGCAGTAATGGACGTCCCGGAATGGAACTCTGGAAAATACTGGTTTTCGGTACATTACGACTGGTGACCAACTGCGATTATGACCGCCTTCAGGAGCTGGCCAACGAACACGGTACTTTGAGAAATATGCTCGGACACGGACCTTATTGCACTCGTTCATACCACATCCAAACCCTGCAGGATAACATCAGCCTGTTCACACCAGAAATTCTAGATCAAATCAATCAGGTTGTTGTGACCGCAGGTCATCAACTGGTTAAAAAAAAGATAAATCGCTACATGGCCGTGCCGATTCGTTCGTAGTCAAAACCGATGTCCATTTCCCCACGGATATCAGCCTGCTAAGCGACGCATGCCGTAAAAGTATTGAGTTTGCATCGGCCCTTGCTGACCAGTATCAGCTTTAAGGCTGGCGACAGCGCAAACACCAGTATGAGCAGCACCGTAAGCGTTACAACAAAGCACGAAACCTGAAACATTCCAGTGCAGCCTGTGAATCAAAAAAACGCTTGCGCCAGCACGACATCGAGATGGCTCATGTTGAGTACATAAAGCACAGTTTTGTGATCACCCGCAAGGCAGAGGCCACTCTGTTTTGTCTGGAGAAAACCCAGCCGAATGAGTCAAAACTGGAGAATCTGAAATATCACATAGCCCACAGTCATCACCAGATAAACCTGATTTTCCGGCGAGTTATTGAGCATGAGCAGATTCCTCATAGTGAAAAGGTGTTCTCAATTTTTGAGCCTCACACCGAATGGATCAGCAAAGGCAAAGCCGGAACGCCTGTAGAATTAGGGTTACGAGTTTGTGTTTTGCAGGATCAGTTTGGTTTTACCCTGCATCATCAGGTCATGCAAAAGCAGACCGATGACCAAGTAGCGGTTCCAATGGCAGAAGGTGCCAAAAAGCGTTTTCCAGCCCTGAACCAGGTCAGTTATGACAAAGGTTTCTGGAGTCCGGGCAATCTTGAAAAGCTGGAAGCTCTCTTGGAACGGCCGGTTCTGCCGAAGAAAGGCAAGCTATCAGCGTATGATAAAGAGCGGCAATCACATCCGGAATTTATTCAGGCAAAAAGAAAACATTCTGCCGTTGAGTCTGACATCAACGCACTGGAAGCCAACGGCCTCGACAAGTGTCCGGACAAAGGTATTGAGAGTTTTAAGCGTTATGTTGCATTGGCTGTAGTCGCCAGCAGCCTGAAACGATTGGGTAAAATTCTGTTAGAAAAAGACCATTAGCAGACTTCAGACTATTTCCTTCCAAGTTGCTTTGATCGTGTTTAGCATGAGGGTTATGCACGCCTGAAAACGGGTGATTTTGAATATATTTTAATCGGTGTTTCGCAAAAGCATGCTTTATGCACTTGTAGTACAGGAATCAGGGTGCTCTTAATTTTTGCTGTCAGATTTAACAGGTTTTTTGATAGGTTTTCTGACAGGCACTAAATATGCGAAAGTAAATGTTCGCCTGCTAAATCCGGTATTCCGTTGCACTTTTACAGGTAAGGCTTTTTCATGTTGGGAGGGGTTGTTCCAATGTCTACAGTCGGGCCTAGATATTTTGGTCCGGTTTTTAGCATATGAACTTCCAGTATTGCCAGAACCCTGGCCAGTATTTCGCGGGTTTTGTTACTGATATCAGTGTTATCCCCTTCTCCTGCATTAAAGGCAATAGCATTAATATCATTATTTCTGGCTATATAGAGAGCTCTGCGGTTATGAGATGCCTGGGATATAATAGTGAACTGTTCGAGACCAAAGACATGGCGGGCTCGAATGATTGAGTCGAGGGTTCTGAAGCCTGCGTAATCACGATATATTCTTTCTGCAGGAATGCCTTTTTTCAGCAAATCTCTCCGGATAGTACTGGGCTCGTCATAATATCTTGAACTGTTATCTCCACTGACGAGAATGTAGTCAATTTTACCTGAAGTGTATAACTGAAAGGCTGCATTCAACCGAAGGCTGTAATGATCGTTATAACCACCATACCTGGAGTATTTGCTGGTGCCCAGCAGCACGCCTACCCGATTATGAGGAATTGAGCGTAAGTCAGAAAATAGATACTTTTTGGTATCAAGATTGATCAGGAAATTACAGAGTCCGACCAGAGCAATCATGCTGAGTATGGACAATGAAATCCAGATCAAGGCAGTTTTCAGGTGGATCAGCCTGACTCCCATCAGGGCTCCCTGTCTATAAAGAGTATTCTAGCGACAGTAAACCATATTGATCGATCTGAATAAAGTAGCTGAACTGTTACGGAGTTATAAGATTGTCTGATTCCAGTTGTCTGTTTTTCAATATTTCAGAGATTATTTGAGATGAATGTTCCGGAATGCCTAGCGATTTTAGGGAGGGTGGCTGATCGGTTGAATGCAATATTTCAGTGATTGATGCCTTGAGTTCAGCTGGGGTAGAAGCTCTTTTAGCCATATTTCTTTTCAGAAGTTCATTGTCAAATGACGGATCAACCATATAAACGACTGGTTTTCCCTTGTAGAGTGCCTGAAAAGCGATTGATGACTTATGCACAACAAGCCCTTTGGCAATAGTACTCAGAACAGCGGTTGAAAATTGATTTTTGAGAATTAATCGAACATTAGTACCAGCAAGATTGTTTATAATTTCATTCTCCAGCTCCCCATTGTATTTAGGATGAGCACTCACCAGAAACGTAATGCCAGGCATTTGTCGTGTTGATCGAATAAATGCGCCGAAGCTTTCTTCGTAGCTTGTATCATAGCCGCCAGCAAATAAGACAACAGGCTGTTCAGAAGACAGGCCTAATTGTTGGCGAAGGAGATGAGTATTTGTTTGTTCATAAATGTAATCCCAGGATTCCAGCACTGGCTGACCAGTAACCTTAATCGTCGTACCTGTGGCCTTTTGCAGTTTCAGAAAACTTTCTCTGGTTATCTGGCTTGGGACATGAAATTCGTTGACTGATTGAAGTTCATCAAGAAATGGTTTCACATAGTCTTTTGATGTTACATCTTCAAAATTATCATAGAAGGCAATGGAGTAATGCTGGCTACTCCCGAAAGCATTCAGTATTTGTGCTTGTACCTTACTGGCCATGCCGGTGTAAATTATTTGGGGTGAAATCCGACTGACAATAGAGTTAATCTGGCTGGCTTCCAGTTTTTGGTGTCGATTTTGTTTCAGCTCTGTCAGATTGCCCAGTGCCTGAAGGTTAATGTTATGCCTGTTCTCGTGGAATAAGTCGGCAGCTCTGCCAAAAGCTAGGATGCGGTATTGAATACGTTGTTTTTCCAGTTCTTCCTGAATACGGATAAATGCATTGCTTTCCCCCTGATCATAGGCAATGAAGAGTACCGGTACAGGTTCGGGCCTCGAAGAGGCGTTAAGTACCACCGGTAAAAATGAGGTGAGAGCCAGAACAAGGGCCGCAGGCAGCAGATGGGGCTTTGCAGTTGATAGTGAGTGCTTATAATTCACAGTATTTCAGGTTGAACCTGTAGTCATGTTATTACTTAAAAGTAGGTTCAGCCTGAGTGTTTGTAAATGCCGATGACAGGGCCGTTATCACCGGGTTACTTCTGCTTCCTGACCAGATGAATGCCCATTTCTGCATGATGAGTGTAGGGGAACTGGTCAAACATCGCGATTTGGTGAATGTCATGGGTCTGACAGATGACAGAAAGATTCTCTTTCAGCGTCACGGGGTTGCAGGATATGTATAAAATATGATCGAAACGCTGAACCAGTGCTTCAGTGTCTTTGTCCAGCCCAGCCCTTGGTGGATCAACCAGAATCGTAGAAAAGTTATAACTATCCAGTTCAATATCTTTAAGACGATTGAACAACCTCACCTTATTCATCGCCTGGGTCAGCTCTTCACTGGACAGTCGGGCAATCTCGACGTTACTGATTCCATTCAGGTCAAAATTCTTTTTAGCCGAATTCACCGAAGTTTTAGCAATCTCTGTGGCCAGAACTTTCTCAAATTGATGGGCTAATACACAGGTGAAATTTCCGTTACCACAGTAGAGTTCGAGTAAGTCTCCTCCATTGTTTCTGGACGCCTGGCTAGCCCATGAGAGCATTTTTTCATTAATTCCGGCGTTAGGCTGGGTAAAACTGTTTTCAACCTGTGTGTACTGATAGCTCTTTCCTGCAACGTTCAGCGTCTCTGTTACGTATTCCTGATCCAATACGAGTTTTTGTTTACGGGCTCGACCTATAATAGATATTCCGTATTTGTTCTGAAGTTCTACGGCGGCTGCTTTCCAGCTATCGTCCAGCTGACGATGGTAAATCAGGGAGACCAGAGCCTCACCGGTTTGAGTAGTGAGAAACTCAATCTGAAACAGGCGCTTTCTGATGGTCTCCGTGGTGGATATGTCAGCCATAATTGGCATCATCAACCGCGTGATGGTTTTTGAACCTGCCGGAAACTCTTTGACTTCGAAGGGCTGCTTGGTTTCAGAGTCGTACATCCGATAATAGCTTCGATCATCTTCGTGCCATACCCTGAATTCAGCCCTCATCCGATAATGATCCGGTGCTGAACGGAATATTTCCAGTTCAGGAATATCATATTCGGTAAAACTGTTTTTCAGCTCTTCAGTTTTCAGGTGCAACTGTTGCTCGTAGAGTGCGGGATTAACTTCAGCTAGCGACATGGTACTCAGATCAAATTGGAAACGGCCCGTATTATGGGAAGTAGGGGATCATCTGTCTAGGTTTGAGAGCCTTTGACCTCAATGGATTGGAGTGAACCTATTACTCAGGTGTTTTTCCGGTTCGGACTGGGTTTGGATTCAGGTAATGGTATTTTACACCAATTATCCACAGCTGACGTTGAATGGAGGGCATGGTTTTTTAAGGGTTATCGGAGTGCTGAGTGGTGACTGCGTCTGTGCTTTGGGCAATAGTTAAAAACGATTGCTGATGTTGGAGCCACTCGTCCAGATCAGTTTTCCGGTACCGAACACTTCTACCGACACGGAAAAATTTTGGAGGTTTTGTTCCGGACAGATCTCCTGATACACGAGCCGGCTTTGACTATTTACTTCAGTTAGCCATTCTTTGTCGTCTTTCTTACTGGCGACGATCCGATCCTTAAGCTGTCGCTTTGACAGGCTCTTTCCGGTTTCTTTGTAGTGCTCGTTTTTCTCAGACAACGCCCAGTTGTATACCCGTTGGATTTCAAGATGAGGCTAGGCGTCAACCGAGTGAAGCCCTGTGAGCCTAGAAGTAGTAGGTGATCGGGGTGAGCGAGTGCAGACAACAACGCATCATCTTGAAAGACGATGGGTATAGATATGGCGAGAGCAACCGAAGTGCTTTGCAATAAGCACCTTCTGTTCGGCGTTGGGATAGATTCTGTACTTGAATGCTCTCATGGGGATAGAAAAGTCCACTGTACATAAAACGCACTAGCTTTTGAGTACAATTTCCTCATGTTTCTGAAATTTATTCCCCCTATCTAAATCGGAGTCCTGGCTCCAGGTAGTTTTTGTGCAGCTTTGTCAAAAGTGAACGAGCCATTGAATACCTCTTTCTGCTTCTCAATCACGCTTCGACCTTTGCACACAATGAGCGCATCAGCAAAGTCCGCTTCCTTTCGTTTTACAGGCTTTGCGTTCTTAAAGTCACTCAGGGCTTTCCAAACAACCTGGCCGTCCTCAAAGTGGAGGTTGGTTTCCTGAAAAAGCTGCAAAATGGTCTCGATGATTTCAGGCTTGGTAAGCTGGTACTTTTTGCCCTTCAGCGTCCAGACTGTCTCAACCAGAGCGGCATCAGTTACCAGAACCTTTTCCTCTCCCTGAATCATCCGAGTGGCCTGTGCTGACTGCTTCTCATCATCTTCCAGCAAGTACCGGAGTAGAATATTGGTATCAATGGCTATCACTGCAAAGCACTCTGAAGTGAATTGTCGTCTGAGATGTCCTGCTTGGCCTTGACGTGCTTCAGAACCCCTTTTGCTGCCCCCTTATGCTTCTTGATCAAGGTAATCCGCCCATCAACGATAAAGCTGTCGATTTCATCTCCTGGCTGGATGCCAAGTTCTTTACACTGACCGGCAGGGATAGTGATTTGCCGTTTGGCACTGAGTTTAGGCATAGCTTTGTCTCTTTACATATTGTATATAGTAAAGATAGTGCATCGCTTTACTTATCGCAATATGTAAAGCGGAGGTTGTACTGCATCTCAGCTACCAAATGGCAATAATACCATTGCCGGTTTCTAATATGCGTTATGAGCATGGCTTTTCAGGCTCAGAGACAAGGCGGGGTGACGAGTCATAGCCTTAGCTATGGCGAGGAACTCCAACGCAGGATCTGAGTCTGAAAAGGCAGCGCAATAGCATAATTAGAATTCGGAAATGGTATAACTGTTTTTAGCTCAAAGTAAATCTGACTGGGTTTATTCTGTTGCTCTCTCTCATTTTCTCCGAAATAGTTTCAAACCGCTTATCAGACTCACTCTGCTGCTACCTCATTTTCTCTGATACAACCTCAAAGCGCCGGTCAGAATCTCTCTGCTGTTCTCTCAACTTCTCGAAGAATTCATTGTAACGATCATCCGTTCTGGCCTGCAGTTGCAAAATGGCTTTCTGCATCACCAATACGTCTTTCTTGCTGGCATTATGATCCGGATCAAGAGAAACGCCTACCTGATGAGCCAACTCTTCATCAATGCCTATGCGCTTAAGCTGCTGAAACAGAGAGTCTGCCATTCTACCTCCTCATCATTTTGAAGAGGTAGCATAGGTCACTCACACACAGGCTGCATTGCTTGCAAAAGTGCCTGTGAATACGAGTTAAACAACAGCATCCGCCGTTTCTTCAGATCTGTATCTAGCCAACTGAATCTCTGCCAGATCAATCACCCGATCCGCCATGGCAATCGTCTCCTGACGATGGGCGATCATGATGCGAGTAATACCCAGATTCTTCAGCACCTTATTCACTAGTTGCTCAGTGCCAGCATCCAAATGACTGGTCGCTTCGTCCAGAAATAAAATAGAGGGCTCGGCATACAGCGCCCTTGCCAGCAACAATCGTTGAACCTGACCTCCTGAAAGGGTATTGCCCATATCACCCACCAGAGTTTGCATGCCCATAGGCATCGCCATAATTTCTGGCAGAATACCGGCCTGGGCGGCACAGGCTTCTATCTTTTGCTGGTCAGCTTGGGCATCAAAGAAGGCAATGTTATCAGCTACCGAGCCAGACAAAAGCTGATCATCCTGCATAACCGCAGCGGTTTGTCGCCGGAAGTTTCTCAAGCCCAGATGACGGATATCCTTACCATCCAGCAACACTTGTCCACGCTGAGGCTGAATTAGCCCCATCATGATTTTCATCAGGGTTGTTTTACCAAAACCGGACGGGGCAACAATAGCAACAGACTCTCCTGGCTGAATAGTCAGGCTCAAATGTTCCAGTAACCAGGGTTCTTCATCACTGTATTTGAAGCTGACATCCTTTACGACAATGCCTCCCTCCACCTTTTCCAAGGCAGCATGAGAACTATCCAGATGCTTTTCATCCTCTGCCTGGGCAATATCCGCTATACGATCCAGATGCAGTGTCAGCATGCGATATTCAAATAACTTATCAATAAAGGTTTGTGCCTTTCCGGAAAACTGTTGTCGCCATGCCAAAAAGGCGTAGAGCATACCAATGGAAAACACATTATCGAGAATAAGCAACGTACCCAGCCACACCAAAGCAATATACTCAACGCCACTGGTCAAACGATGAAATGAGCTCCAGGCAATCTGTAAACGTCCGACACGAATATCTGCATTCACCCAGTTGGCATAGCTATTCTGCCACTTGGACATACGCACAGCTTCACGATTAAACAGCTTCAAGGGCTGAATAGCTCGCACGGTCTCCATAAAATCAGAGTCCTCTTTCGCACCCATCATAATGCTTTCTTCGGTACGGGTTTTCAGCGGACGAAAAAAAGCCAGGCGAAAGAGTGTATATAAAATCACCGCAGCCAAAGCGATAGTCGCCAGCAAAGGGCTATAGATATACATCATCGCCAGAGTCACCAGTGCCATCAGGCCATCAGTCACCCCTTCAATAAAACCGGTACTCAGCATCTGGTTCACCTGACTCAAGGAGCCAAAGCGGGACACCACATCGCCCATATGCCGCTTTTCAAACCATGGTAAGGGCAATCGCATTAAATGCCTGAACAGGTTACTCACTAACTGCATGCCCATATGACTACGCAGGAACAGAATAATCCAGGATCGAATCGCCGTGGTCAGAACAGTAAAAACAGTCAACAATAAAAAGCCGAGTCCTAAAACAAACAGCAGATCCCGGTCATTATTCACCACCACATTATCAACGGTCAGCTGCATGTAATAAGGCATCACCAGCGCAAACACTTCCAAAGCCAGCGCCAAAATAAAAATTTGCACAAGGCTTCTTTTTAAGCCACTGATATGTGTCCATAAGCTGCTCAACCCCATTTTCCGGTTTTCTTTCTTGCGTTTGAAAGACGTTGAGGGCGCTAGCTCCAGTGCAATCCCAGTAAATGACTTGGACACTTCCTCCCAGGTGAGGTGGCGTATCCCGGAACCCGGATCATGTATAACAATGCCTTTGCGTTTGACTGATTTCAGAACAACAAAGTGATTTAGATTCCAATGCAGAATACAGGGACGACGTAACTCTTTTATCTCTTCAAGATCAAGCTGCAACGCCCGTGTATTCATAAGCAGCTGTTCAGAAATATTCATCAACTGCTCAAGCGTAGACCCCCTCAAGCTAACCGAGTACTTCTGCCGCAAGGTGTTCAGATCGGTGACATGACCAAAATAGCCAGCGACCATAGCAAGACAGGCCAAACCACATTCTGCCGCCTCACTTTGCAAAATAACTGGCAAACGTCGTTTAAAGCCGAAATTTAACAGATTAAAAACATCCATGCTTACATCCAGTAATTGTTATCAGTTTTCTATTTACATGATTTCATTGAGTCAGCGACTGACTTGTCAGCCAGAGAAAAAGCTTCGCCCTTTGAGGCTGTAGAGAGGTTCAAGAAGCCATTCCACAATGGTTCTGGGTTCACCCATAAGATCGGCAGACAATAACATGCCAGACTGTAAAGGATATTGATCACCAAAAGCGGTTACCGACTGGTATTCCAGCTTCACTGTAATTCGATAAACCGGTTCAGCAACCTTGGCGGGAGCAGGTACATCGTCCGGCGCAATAATAGTGCGGGATATTTCTGATACCCGCCCTTCATGAAACCCGAACTTCTGATAAGGAAAGGCAGGGTAACGAATTTGCACCTTTTGCCCGGATTCAGTGAAACCGATGGCTCGGGTAGGCACGTACAGCTCTGCCCGGAGTTCACTGTTTTCAGGCAGAATAGCTAACACTTGTCGGCCAGGAATAACCTGACCACCCTGACGAACCAGCAAACTGGTCACCGTGCCATTGACTGGAGCGGTGATTAAATAGGATGAACGACCTTCGGTTTCAATAGAGCGTTCCTGAGTTTCGGCAATGGCTCTCTGCAGGGACGAGAGGCTGACGGCGGTATCAATATCAATACGATCAAATTGGCTGCGGGCTTCTGATAACCGAGAGGCCAGACTGACCTCTTCTTTTTTTAAACTCTGTAAATCTAACCGGGCACTCAACAGCACAGTCAGTTTTGCGTTGTAATCTATCTGAGTAAGATGACCATCGTCTAATAGTTTTTCAAACCCTGTCAGCTCCTTTTCCAAAAGCTGAACATAAAAACCCTGAGTGCTTATTTGCTCTTTAAGCACTTCTGTTTGCTGCTGCAAATCTCTCTGCAAAAGCTTCAACCGTTGTTTTTCAATTTCAGCTAACTCTTTTTGTCGATCCGTTTGCTGTTCAATAAAACCAACAACAAGGTGTTGCTGCTCACGCAGTTTCGATTCCATACTGCCGCTGGATAACTGCCGACCGGTTTGAACACGCAATAATGGCATCCCGGCTGTTACTGCTTGGCCTTCTTTTACCAGTAGTTCCGCTACCACTCCTGATTGATCGCCGGTTACTCGACTTAAACCGTGGCTTGGCTGTAATACTCCAGAGACTGATTCGGAACGGGTGTAGCTGCCGAGTACAAGAAAGACGACAAGTGCAGTAAGAAAAGTACAGGCCAGAATGACAAGGTACAGGTGTGAAAATGGGTTGATAATTAGAATGCTGCCATGGTCTTGTTTACAGCTGTGATCTATGGCTTCTTTTCTGAATAAACTTCCATTGTCTGACATATATATTTTCGTTTTATTCTATTTTATTCGGTTAATTTATCGTAACTATTCAGCACCCAGCAAAGGACGGTTGTCGTAATTCTTTAGGGCTATAAGCAGGGCTTCGAAAGTATTCTGACCCTGCTTTCTCGCCGATGAAATATAACTTCGTACTCGACAATAGTATTTGGCTCCTTTTTTGCTCCTGAAGCAGCCCGATATTTTCTGTTTCACCTTGCCATTTCTGACATCTTGCTCACTGCCGTTATTGTCGAAGGGAATGTCGAAATTGGTCATAAATCTTAAGGTTTCTTCCTTGAAATTTACCAATCGCCTGAAGAGATTAAAAGCCTTGGTATTTTTTGTTTTATTGAGACCGAGTCGCTGTCGTCTACGCTCCATGTACTCTGCCTCCTTGCTTTGCGCTAATTTGGCAGTTCGATCGAAAAGAGAATCAATGCGCTTACGGATACTTTCTGGCATGGCATTCATTCCAATCTTCCTGAAACCTTTACTTAGGTGCCAGGCTAGTCTCAGCAGGCGCTGAAGACGTGCTGCAAGATGATTGCAATCTCTGTCTACAACTCCTTGTAGTTCTCTCAGGTGATGTGCATTGCAGAGCACATGAAAAGCAGCGTAACGAAAGTAAGCCTTGTAATGGTCGTGTACCAATATTCCGGCAAACACCAGAAGAACACCCATTTCCTCTATGGCCGAGTGTCCTTTACTGGGGTCGAGATGATACAGCGTCCACAAGTCAGTGCGCATAACATGCATCCACCATAACGAACCCGCCACTCTCATGCCTGTTTCATCGGCACCTGCGATAGGCGCTTCCTTCAATGCATCGGCAATGGCTTGCTCCGTAGAGGCTAAATTTTCATAGGCATTTTCCTGAAACGTACAGATTGAGCCGGGACTCACTTCCAGACCGAAAATATCCATGAAAAACTGCGATATGCGCTTATACGGTACAAGCTGGTACTGATAAAGGTACACGGCCAGAGATTGGGTGATTGGTCCGTACTGTACGTGTGAATCTACGCCTTCAGGAAAACGTGCTTTGTTCGTGTGGCCACAGCTGCACTCTTTAACTTCTGCAACATGAGTTGTGACTTCGAAAGCACCAAAGCGACCAGGTTCAAATACCTGTCGTTCTATCAGCTCAGAGGCTTTGCCAGAGCATAATGACCGCTGGCAGACTGCACAATCTATTACCGGGTGATAATGAGTACGATCGGGTTTTGCAACTTGCTTAAGGGTTGTACCCTTATGACCTTTTTGTCCACCGGGCTTACGACCAGACCGTTGCCGTAGACTTTTAGGGTTGGGCTTATCACTTTGGTCTTCTTCATCAGCAGAGGGATCAGTAGAATTTGGATCTTTGGCAGTTGCTTTGGCATAGCCATCAGTGGATGGTGGCTTACTGCTGTTTTTGCTGTTTGTTTTAAGCCTGCTTGCCAGCTCTTTGTTTTCCTCTTCCAGCTTCGTGATTTGCTTTTGCATCCCAACAGCTTGCTCCTGCTGCTCACCGATAATGGCAAGCAACACGACAGTGGTCTGTATGTCTGATGCAATCATGATTCAGGACTGGGTGAAGATAAGGATTTATTACAACATGGCACAAAACCCTGAAAAATCCAGTCTATTTTGGGAGGGCTGAATAGTTACAATTTATCTAAATAGTATTGACAGGTCGTTTATTTTGCAAGTATCTTTTCTCTGCCAGATAGGATGTCGGTATCACAATAATTTGAACAAAGGATTCTGTAATGAAAGTTTTAGATCAAAAAGAAGTTGCACAAGTTAGTGGCGGTTGGGTTGTCCGTTTGATTGCGGGGGCATTAAGACCAACAAAAATGGGAAATGGCGAACTTCCAAACACAGACAATCCCGATTATGACGATACTGGCTCCCAGTGTGTACCAAAAGGTTCTTCAGGTCAGCCATAATTCTATTCGTAATAGACTAAACAAGCCAACCAACTAACCCTAGAGGCTAATTGATTGGCTTTTTCTATTCCTTAAATAGAATCCAATCAAAACAACATTATGATATACTTGACTTCAGTACTACTTATCATCTTACCATTATTTTCTTTTCGTTTTTTTGAGATCGGAGATGATATCAAATATATTGAACTATGGTTCATATCCTTTATCTTTTGTATTGCTTGCACCTACATTTTATTAGTTAAAAAAATTAGCAACAAGATTCATGCAACTGCTTTTTACTTTTTATCATTAACATTGCTTTTACTCCCAATATATTTTAATTCATCATTAATTACAGGCTACTCATACGACATAGCTGACTCTAACTCCAATACACCAGCTATTGATATTGGTGACTTCGTCATCTCAAAGCATTATAACTTCACTATCGAGAAATATGACTTTGTCGGTTTTAAAGCTCCGAGTGGTAAAATATTGAGAAAGCAGGTCATTGGTCTTCCGGGTGATATACTGCATATTTGCAACAACACAATTATAGAAAAAGAACCTACTCAGATTTGCCCATCAATAATGAAGAGGGTCAAAGTTTGTGATAACTGTTATTTCCTAGTTGGAGTTAATCGTGCTAATAGTTATGATTCTAGATATTTTGGCACTGTATCAAGAGATAAAATAATTGCTAAGTCTCTTTATAAAATCGATAAAAAAAACAACTCCTTTTTGCTATCCGGGTACGGTGTTAAAGATCCTGAAGTTAATTAGTGCCTGTCCGAAAACTCTAAACCCTTGAAAATAAGGGCTATAGCCCAATATAGATACTGAAGTTTTCAACTACCGGCTGTTATTTTCAAAAATTATGCGTAAACCAATTAATCCTCAATTACATTTGGGTGAAGTCGACATCTCGGCCATCCAGTTCGACCCTCGCTCTCGGGACGACATTCCTCGTATTTTAAGCCTCGTCAGTAAAATCTGTGGGTCATTTCTGGTTCAGGTAGTTTGCCAAGTACGTGATATAAAGCGATTTCTGCACATCTGTAGGTTCTAAAACCATAAGATTTTCTCGTGGTGAGTTTTACTTTGGTGTTCAGACCTTCAACTTTACCGCTTGAATATGCCTTTTTTGCCTTGAACCAGTTCAGGATAAGTGGCTTGTGTCGTCGAACAGTTTTGGCCACTTTCTTCATGGGTTCTATCTTTGATCTCATAACCCGGGTGCACCAACGGTCAAGATATTTACCGGCCCAATGGGGTGACACGTAATCCCAAAATCAGAATATTAGGGACACCCAGTGCGCCGAGATAAATCGGCAAGAGATTGAAGGTGAAAGTCCTTCATCCGGTAAGGTCTAGCAAACCGCCGGAACCCCGAGTCATGGGCGGTTGTCAGTAATGGCAATGGTTAAGCGTTGACAGGGGAAGGTACAGGCTCAGTATTGAGCTCCGAAACCATCATCGAGAACGCCGACCTTGTTGGGTGAGGGGGAAGGCAATACGACAGAATCACGCTATTGCAAGTGTTACTGTTGGTTCTCCGGAGTCAGTAGACCTGGTGCATGTACTGATGTCTTTTGTGCGGAACTCGGGAGACCCTGTCAGTGATTCGCTGATCTCAATGAGAGTGTTCACAGCGGGTCGGATTCAGCGAAGTCAGAACGACAAAGGCTGAATACCTACGCGGGCAGGGAGTCAGATAGACGAATAGTAGTGAAGAAACCGGCGAACAATATGCAGGTAAAACAACCAGACCATAGCGGAGTCGGTGGAGCGAAGTCGTCTAACGGCAAAGAATGGCGCAACACGCCGGATCTGACTGCAACACAGAGTGCAGAAGCAGGATCGTCAGGGCTGATGCGTCTACATACCAAAGCAAAAAGGAACCGGTCTCTGCGGTTCAATAATTTGCTGCACCATATCACTGTGGCCATGCTGACAAAGGCGTATAACCGTCTGAATCGGACATCGGCCAGAGGTGTTGATGGGGAGAGCTGGAAAAGTTACGGCAAACATTTGTCGGAACGAATCACGGCGCTTCACAACCGTATTCATACACAAGGGTATAAACCCAAACCTGTCCTGAGAATCTGGCTACCCAAACCGGATGGCAATCGTCGTCCGGTTGGAATCACTTCGGTGGAAGACAAGATTGTTCAGCAGGCGTTAGCGTGGATGCTGGAAACCATCTATGAAGCAGACTTTCTTGGGTTCAGCTACGGGTTTCGACCCAATCGAAACCAGCATCAGGCATTAAATGTAGCCTATGTGGCGATTACCCAAAAGAAAGTCAGCTGGATACTGGATGCAGACATCAGAAAATTCTTTGATCAAATAGATCACGACTGGATGATGAAGTTTTTACAACACCGAATCGCAGACAAACGACTACTCCAGCTGATAAAGCAAATGCTGAAAGCGGGAGTAGTAGAAGACTGCCGGTATTCTAAAACAGTGATCGGAACACCACAGGGGGCAGTTATTTCACCATTACTGGCGAATATTTACCTCCATTATGTTTTAGATTTATGGGCACACCAATGGCGGAAAAGAAACGCCAGAGGGGAGTGTTATATTGTCCGCTATGCGGACGATAGTGTATTGGGATTTCAATACCGTTCGGATGGGCTGCACTTTATGGCAGCCCTGAAAGATCGGTTAGGAAAGTTTGGCCTGAGTTTGAACGGTGAGAAAACAAAGCTGGTAGAGTTTGGTCGATTTGCAATCAGTAACAGAAAGGAGAGGAGACAGGGGAAACCCGATACCTTCGATTTTCTGGGCTTTACACACATCTGCTCAGTGCGCCGTTCAGACGGAGGATTCATGCTGAAACGATTTACGATAGCCAAGAAGCTGAGAGCAAAAATCAAAGACATAAAACAGACTTTACTGAAAAACCGGCACAGGGATGTATTCGAACAGGGTAAATGGCTGAAAAGCGTAGTTCAGGGACACAATAATTATTTTGCAGTACCCGGCAATCTTAAAGCATTAAACCAGTTTCGTAGAGAAGTCTGCAGAGCTTGGGTAAAGGCATTAAGAAAGCGCAGTCAAAAACACCGCATAACATGGAAGAAAATGCAGAAGGTCTTCAAACTGTTTATTCCAAGCGCGAAAATACTCCATCCATATCCAAGTATACGGCAGTGTGTTTGATTTTCCGTAAGAGCCGTATGCATTAGTAGTGCCCGTACGGATCTGGTGTGCCATGAGAGCAGAGTCGGTCTGCTCGTAACTGTAATTGAGATGGAGGTAGGCCCTCCGGTGGCGGCTTCTGGAAGCGACCACCAAACCACTGTGAGCTGCGTTGGTTAAGAGTCAGGGTGGTGAGCATCACAGAAAAGGCGCAACAAGATTGCGTCAGGTATGAAGTCTGGAGATGAACGCAAGTGAACCAATGAAGACGTGTCGTAAGCGTGTATATTGACATCAAAAATGGAGGGCAGATCCACTCCATGATAAGTTCAGGAGAAACCCAGTTACTGCCTGAGCGGTGTCCGGCATAAAGTTGGCATGAACAGATTTCAGGCTCTTTTGCGGAACGTGGGAACCTGTCGTTCTGATGTTAAGGGAGCGAGCCAAGCAGATGAACTGTGGAGGCTTTGAGTACCGATACAGAGCACAGGGGCGGATTAGTCCGTAGTAGTGATGAAGCTTCTGTAATGGAAGTGGAGCGAAGGGGCTGACTTATCCAGCGGAGGGAATAGATCAACCAGCGTTTAATTAGTGGGATGAGTCTATGACTGAAGCAAAACCGTTCACAATTTCTAAAGGGCTTGTTTGGCAAGCCTGGCTGAGAGTGAAAGCTAACAAGGGAGCTGCCGGAGCTGATGGTCAGTCACTGGCTGACTATGAGCGTAATCTTGGCGGTAACCTGTACAAATTATGGAACAGGATGTCATCGGGAAGCTACTTCCCGCCCCCCGTCATGCGTGTAGACATCAAAAAGAAAGATGGAGGCACGAGACCGCTGGGCATCCCGACAGTAGCGGATCGCATAGCTCAAACGGTGGTAAAATTGATCGTAGAGCCATTAGTGGAACCTGTATTTCACGAAAACTCCTACGGTTACAGGCCGAATCGGTCAGCACATGATGCGCTGGCGGTCGCCCGAAAACGTTGTTGGCGAAGAGACTGGGTAATTGATCTGGATATCAAGGGATTCTTTGACAATCTTGACCATGACCTCATGATGCGAGCCGTTGAACACCACATTAAGGAATCTTGGGTTTTACTGTATATAAAACGTTGGCTTCAAGCTCCGGTTGAGAGTGAAGGTGAGCAAATTGAGAGAACGAAAGGAACGCCGCAGGGTGGAGTTATCAGCCCATTATTGGCTAACCTGTTCATGCATTATGCGTTTGATCAGTGGTTAGAGCGCAATATCCAGAATGTCTGGTTTGAGCGTTTTGCTGATGATGCGTTGGTGCACTGTCATACAAAACAGGAAGCGGAGTCTGTGCTGGAGAGGATAAGGCTCCGGTTATCAGACTGTGGTCTTACACTACATCCAGTAAAGACGAAGCTGATATATTGCAAGGACGCAGACAGGCCAGAGCAGCATGAACATACATCCTTTGATTTCCTCAGTTACACCTTCCGACCCAGAATGGCTCGAAGTCGTAGCGGGAGATATTTCGTGAGCTTCCTTCCTGCAATAAGCAAAGCTTCGGCTCAGCATATTCGGGACACTATAAGGGAGTTAGGGATACCCACCAAGCGATCGAGATATTCACTGCCTGAGATAGCCAAGCTGATCAATCCCTATGTACGAGGCTGGATCAATTACTTTGGGAAATTCTACCCCTCAGAAATGAAGAAAGCTTTGTATTACGTGGAAGCGACACTGGTTAGATGGGCTATGGGTAAATACAAGAAATTGCAGGGACACAAAGTGCGAGCTGCTCGTTGTTTAGGGCGTATTGCACACAGAGTTCCGATGTTAATGGCGCATTGGCGAATAGGCATGCTGCCAGCGGTTGGATAAGAAGAGCCGGATGATAGGAGACTATCAAGTCCGGTTCTGTGAGCAGCGGAAGGGGAGGTTCCTACCGCTGACTCGACTGCCGGAGGGGTGATGAACTGTCAAGAAATTGTGGTAAATCAACCCTTTACGGCGATTAGAGCTTATTGGGGACATCCATATATATTCACCAAACTGAATCCATTGGTAAGTGACCAATTATTTAAGTTTTGTGTTGAGTATATGGATGTCCCTTTTATTTCCAGGCTGTTAAATTTACTGAAGTGGTATTATATGCATGAGGAGAATTCTATAAGTCTGTGGATGTCCTTCAGTCTTGTGGATGTCCTTCAGTCTTGTCTCAGTCTTGTCTGTCAGTCTTGCTTCAGTCTTTTTCAGTCTTGGAAGGCCTCACGCTTGATATAGCTGTAGAGGTTACAGAATGGTCTTTTTTTACAGACGCAGATGTTTCTTGGCAACTACCAACAATGGATTCTTCCCGGGAAGGTGAGTACTATGCAATTAATGGAAGACATAAAATAGGTTTTAAACCGGGGCATGGATATGGGGTCGGATTAAACTCATCAACCCCAGCTCATGAATTGGGTCACATGATAGGGCTATGGCACCAAGAAAACTCAACCAATACCATTATGAGCTATTCATCAAAACGGGGTTACTCAATAAGCCCTAAACAAATGAAAAATCTTTTTCGGGCTTATGGACGATGAAAAAACTGATTTTTGTATTCTTGGCTTTGATAGCCCTGAGTGTATTCTGGTTTTCAAATAATGTAACTGATAAGTCGAAGGTAATAGCGCCTCGTACAGTGATGCTATATATAGGCGATTTTAATAGTTTACGTAGTGAAATAATGCAACTGAATTTATCTGATTTAGGTTATGAAAACCTGCTATTAGTACTAAAAAAAATATCTTCAACAGAAGGTATGTATATTTCTCAAGTGAGTAATATAACCAGCGTTAAGGATTCAGTATTAGGAGTGCAGAGGCTATTACTAAGAATTAATAACAATGAAAATCCCCTCATGTTGGTCGAGATATTAATATGTTTAGACAGTGTTTCAGTAGAATACGCTACTTTAGTGTTATGAATAATTGGTGACCTGCAATAATTGGGACATCCAGTGCGCCGAGATAAATCGGCAAGAGATTGAAGGTGAAAGTCCTTCATCCGGTTAGATTATTACGGACACCCACAAATTTGACTAACCAACCCGCTCAACTATCTTTCTCCTGCCGCTGATTATTCAAACGCAGGAAAATCCATGACCACAGCCCGTAAAAACCTCATCGACACAGTGGGGGAAGAAGGAGGTAAGTCAGGAATGGCAAGGGGTATGAAGGTGTTGTTGGTTGTGTCTTGTTGTGTTTTATGGTGTAGAAAAACATAAAAACGGCCCGTATTATGGGCCGTTTCTATTCAGAGGTGAAGAGGGTGAAGAGTGATCCTGTTCCTTCGATTCACTGAATTTTAGATTAACCGGCCTTTGATTAACTGAACATGGTCAGTTTCACTGCAAACAGAACGGAAAGAATGCAGAGGGCTGAATTGAGCTCTTTATAACGTCCACTCAACAACTTGATGACGGTATAGGAGATAAAACCAAAAGCAATACCAGTAGTGATGGAGTAACTCAAAGGCATGGAAACGGCAGCAATAACCACGGGCGCGGCTTCGGTGATGTCATCCCAATTGAAATTAACCAGACTGTGAGTCATCAAAACTGCGACAAAAATCAATGCCGGAGCCGTAGCATAGGCGGGCACCATACCGGCCAGTGGAGACAGAAACAGACAGGCCAGAAACAGGATAGCAACGACTACGGCTGTCAGGCCAGTACGACCACCTACGGAAATGCCTGCAGCGCTTTCTATATAGCTGGTGGTTGTGGATGTTCCCAGGGTTGCGCCAGCCATTGACGCGACACTGTCAGCCATCAGGGCGCGACCGAGACGAGGGAATTTTCCGTTTTTATCCAGAAGATCGCCCTTCTGAGCCACGGCAACGAGCGTGCCGGAAGTATCAAACAAATCGACGAACAGGAAAGAGAAAATGATACTGATCAAACCGATATCCAGAGCGCCGGCAATATCCAGTTCCATCAAAGTAGGCACAATGCTGGGAGGCATGGCAACAATGCCGTTCATTTCGACTTTGCCAGCCAATACACTGATGACAGTAATGGCCAGAATACCAATCATTACTGAACCGGTGACCTGGCGATGATAAAGGGCCACGATCAGAACAAATCCCAGGGCTGTCATTATGGCGCTCCAGGACGACATATCACCCAGGGTTACCAGGGTTGCGGGATTATTGACAATAATGCCGGCATTCTGCATGGCAATAAAACCAAGGAACAGGCCGATGCCTGCGGCAATGCCACCACGCAGTGAGTTGGGTATGCTGTTGATAATCCATTCGCGGACTTTGAAAATACTGAGCAGGAAGAAACAGACACCGGATAGAAAAACAGCCCCTAAAGCAACCTGCCAGCTATAGCCCATCTGGCCAACGACTGTAAAACTGAAGAACGCATTGAGTCCCATACCTGGAGCAAGGGCAATTGGATAATTTGCATAGAGTCCCATAATAAGGCAACCGATAGCGGCAGCAATACAGGTGGCAACAAAAACTGCACCCTGATCCATACCGGTGCTGGCCAGCATGCTGGGGTTCACAAAAATAATGTAAGCCATGGTCAGGAAGGTGGTAATTCCAGCCAGGACTTCTGTTTTAACATTGGTGCCATGTTCTTTTAACTTGAAGAGCCGTTCTAGCATTTTGTCTGTTCCGACGCGCTTAAAAACGAACTAATTTACATAAAAAAACATTTTTTTAGAATAGGTAGATATAACCTTTCCTGACTTTTTATTGTTTCTGTTGTTAGTTATCCAAAAAGCATTAAATAGGTTAAAAAACGTACAAGATGGCAAAGGTTTTGGTATTAGAGCTGCAACTATTTTTATCCCTGTACTACACACAGAGTTACCCACAAAACCTGTGGGTAACTTTTTATTGGAAGACGAAAAGATCAGTGGTGGCGTAATAAAAGAATGTCTATTTTGAGATTATTTCTAGCGGATAAGTCTATGTCGCGCTGTGAATAACCGCATAACGGTAATTATTTCAGGGAGTGTTTTGATGGATGAAGTGAGAACGTCAATTAATGCTTCTGTAGCGAATAGACGGGTTGGAGGTGATGGCTGGTGTATACTGCGCCTGTTGTTCAATATGCAGACTGGTTGGCCAGCCTGCAGTCAGATAAAATACACTGCTTTTTGAATCAGCTTTTATAAGCTTTTGTGGAAAGTGTCAGGCTGCGGTCATGCAGGGTGCGTTCATCGCCTGAGCACGATTATTCAAGTCGGAGAGCAACTTTGCAATCTTCTGACGTTCGTTACTCTGTTTTTCAGATGATTTCTGTGAACGAGTTTTTCTATGTCGTTCAATAGCCTGCCGTATACGTAATTCTTTCGGATCCAGCTGAATCACAACTTCTTTTGGGGCGGCAGACTGCTTTTTGGTCACTGTATTGCTGTCAGTCATTGCCGGTTCAGGCTTCACTGAAGCGTTTTTCTTTTGACTGGAAAGCTCTTTGGCTGCCCCTGTGTCGCCTGCTAATACAGCATCCGCAGCAGCCGTGAGAGCAGCAAGTTGTGCTGAGATATCGTCGCTTAGGTCAATGCTGCTCATTTGTACCATGGCATTGGCTTGCGAGTAGTTCTCTGGCAGTTCCGGTGAAGATTCTTTTTCTACGGGTTTATCTGTTGCTTGTGGTGCTTGAAAATTGAGAATGTTTCCGGATGGAGAAGCGGGCGTAGTTTTGGTTTTAGTTTTGGCTTTGGCTTTGGCTTTGGCTTTGGAAGAATTTTTCTGTACAGGCGTTTCTGCTGCCGGAGTCTCAGGTGTTTGCTGAGTTTCAGTACTGACATTAAGACTCGGTGGGTCGTTAACATCATCATCACTATTATTATCAGTAGCTGCTTTAGCAAAGATATTTGCGAGTTCTTTCTCTGCTTTAGATTTCCGGGCGCGAGTCTTTTTCTTTGGCTGAATTTTAACGGTGCTGGTTTTATACCCTCGAAGGCTTTTTGCATTGAACGTTTCGATCGCTTCCTGCTCAAGGAGGTACAGCTCATTGCGATCTTCTACAATGTCCCATTCTTCTACAATAAATGCGTCACTTCCGTGCACTCTTATTTCTGAATAAAGAGGGAACTCCAGGTGCTGCTCGGCTGCAGCCACCATTTTTTCCCATTGATCACTCAGATCGTTTCGGGTGCTTCCGACATAGACTTGAGATGTGGATTTATTAGTAATTGTGAAGATTATCAACGCTGAAAGACCTTAACTGCTGACGACATCAGGCGCGCAATTATACCTGTCAGATTTTTGCTGAATAGGGGGGAATGCTCTTATTTTGAAGGTTTATTGCGAGATGGCTGTTTAAAACTCCTGCAAACAGAAAGAAAACGGGCTGTTCTCACGAAATTTTAGTGGGAAGAATGGGTGAAAATTGTCTTTACTATTCGCACGTTTATCCAAAACAGTCCTGCTTTCGCTGAGGGGAGCAGCGTTATAATCAGAACCATATATAAATTGACTATGTCGTGTAGTGCTTTCAATGAAGGGTAAAGATACTCGTCGAAGGCTAAATATACTCATCGCCTTTAAAAGTGTAGGGTTGTTAGCTGCTCTCACTCACCCCGGCCACTTACTGTGTAAGCTACCGGGGCATCAGTGACTAAATGCCAAGCAGATCCAGATCCAGGGCCATTACAATAGCATCTTCTCTTTTCTTTCCGGCCGGGTAGTAGTTCCTTCGAATGCCTATCTCACTAAAACCTTCATTCATGTATAGATTGAGTGCTTTTTCGTTGGATTGCCGAACTTCCAGTAGAAAAGTTGAACATTTTTTTTCTATGGCCAGATCATAAAGATGGTGTAACAGTTTTTTTCCAACCCCTTTTCCCTGATGGCCTTTTTCTATAGTAATGATTAACAGTTGTGCTTCACCCGCTACCATCATGGTTATGGCGTGGCCAATAACGCAGTTGTTCTGTTCCACGACAACGCATGTGTAGTTGGTTTTCAGACTCTCGGCAAAATGTGCCGGTTTCCAGGGATGAGGCGTTGATGATTGTTCTATGGCTGACACAGAGGTCAGGTCCGACTCAGTCATGAGTCGGAAGGATAAAATATTTGCGGACATATAAAGTTAAACCGGGGGCGCTTCTTCGTCTTTAGGGGTTGTCAGTGAGAGCAGAGGGGATAAATCCTGCCATGTTTCGGCTTTCAGCCTGGGTACTTTCATTAATTCGTTCAATCCGTGGCTCACGGCAAAGTGCTGACCTGCGTGAAGGCCTTTTTGAATGCCCCTGAGTTCATCGAATTTGCGCTCAGGATCTACCACAAAGCGTGCAGACGCCTGACCAAAAAGAAGGACTACCTTGTGGCGGGCAAGACCAAACTGATTGCTGAGAAAGGCACAAACAGCATCCGCCGCGGCCAGGTCATCCTGATCCATCTGTCCCATCAGGCCTTTATTGATGCCAATGGGCCATACGAATTCACGGACTTCGGGTTTGCTGGTGGATGTCAGGTGCAGTGCATGAAGTATGTCGTTTAGCAGCCGTTGATGAAAACGGGTGAACTGATTCAATCCCGTGTGGGGCATCTCGGCAACAACCAGGCATTCATCGCTGACAGTCTGGACGATCAGTCGGAAGCGGCTAGTCGCGGGAGTTGCTTTTTTTCTTACAGGGGCTGCTATTTCTGTTTCAATGGATTTCGCCGTGGCAGACGGTTCCGGAATCACCTGCCCCAGTATTTCTGCGGCACTGGGTCGACTGTAACTATCGGCTTTTATCTTGTTTTGAATAGCGCCTTCTGCTGGCTGAGTTGGGCGTTGCAGTGATGATTCAGACGGTTTGGATAAGGCTGAAGTAGTATTGATCTGAAGCGTTTCCTGCTCAAAGCGGGTAGCCTCTTCCTCGATCCAGTCGAAGGGACGAGGAGGCTGGGCATTGGCGAGCTGGCAACGGGGGAACCAGGTTTGGATTCCCATCGCTTCCAGATAATTCTTGCGAATTCTTTCTTGCTCTCTGCCCTGCATAGCGGTTCTCGGTTGATTGCACCAGTCAGAGTTTGTGGCAAAAGAATTACACCGTATTCTTTTGCCACTGTCTCATCAGACGGGGCCAGTTTGAGGGTTGGTTTTAGGCCAGTCAGCGGCCAGTAAATTCAGGGCGTTAATATAAGCCTTGGCCGAAGCTATAACAATGTCGGTATCTGCGCCTGAACCATTCACTATCTTGCCATCTTTCTCAAGCCGGACACCAACGTCACCCTGAGAGTCAGTGCCGCTGGTAATGGCACTGACATTATACAGTGCCAGATTTGCGCCGGATTCGGCAACCTTTTCAATGGCTTTGAAGACGGCATCTACCGGTCCGTCACCACTGCTGGATACATCTTCAACCTTATTATCGACTTCTATGGTTAACCGGGCATCAGATATTTCGCCAGTGGCGGAGTTAGCTTTGAGGGAAACCAGACGATATTTTTCCGATACTTCATCTTGGCTGACTTCAGAAATAAGGGCTTGTAGATCTTCATCATAGATTTCAGATTTTTTGTCAGCGAGGATTTTAAAACGATGGAAGGCATCGTTCATTTTCTCTTTGCTGTCGAAGTGGATGCCCAATTCTTCCATTCGGGTTTTGAATGCATTTCGACCTGACAACTTGCCAAGCACCAGGCGGTTGGTATTCCAGCCAACATCTTCGGCTCTCATGATTTCGTATGTTTCTCGGTGTTTGAGAATGCCATCCTGATGTATACCGGATTCGTGGGCAAAGGCGTTGGCTCCCACAATGGCTTTGTTGGGTTGTACAGGGAATCCTGTTATAGACGATACCAGGCGTGACGCAGCCAATATCTGGCTGGTGTCTATGCCGGTATCGATTTTTATTTCATCCTGACGGGTACGGATTGCCATGACGACCTCTTCCAGAGAGGCGTTTCCGGCTCTTTCACCCAGCCCATTGATGGTGCATTCAACCTGCCGCGCACCATTGACGACCGACATCAGCGAGTTGGCAACAGCCAGCCCAAGATCGTTATGGCAATGGACGGAAAAAATGGCTTTGTCGGAATTTGGAATGCGCTCAATCAGCGTCTTAATAGTATCGCCAAACTGGTGAGGCAGGGCATAACCAACAGTGTCCGGAATGTTAATGGTTGTGGCACCGGCATCAATGGTGGCTTCAATAATTCGGCAAAGAAAGTCAATATCAGAACGCCCCGCGTCTTCACAGGAGAATTCTACATCACTGATTAAATTCCGGGCTCGTTTAACCGCATGTACAGCCTGGCGGACAACATCGTCGGGCTCCATGCACAACTTGTACTTCATGTGTATGGGGGAAGTAGCAATGAACGTGTGTATCCGGCCTCTCTCGGCAGGTTTTAGTGCTTCGGCAGCCCGATCTATATCGGTATCCAGAGCTCTGGACAGACTGCAGACAGTGCTTTCTGTAATGCTGGATGCAATGGCTTTGACGGCTTCAAAATCGCCGGGGCTCGCCATGGCGAAACCGGCTTCGATGACATCTACTTTCAGTTTTTCGAGAGACTTGGCAATACGCAGTTTCTCATCCCGGGTCATGGCTGCACCGGGGCTTTGTTCACCGTCACGAAGGGTGGTATCGAAAATAACGACCTGCTCGTTGCTCATTGTGTAATTCTCTAGACGAAATGGGTGGACAGAAAGATTGCTTAAAATGTTTGGCTTGTAAGCCGGGGTCGAGGAAGAGAAAGATAATATGCCCTAAGGCAGTAGAAGCAGCAGGCGAGCAGAGGCAACGGTAAGGTTGTTATTGTATATTGAAAATTCTGGTATCACTGTTTGCGATCCAGATTTAAACGAATGCCTGTTCATTGCACTAGTTTCACATCTTGTGGGCTAGATGGATGTACTATATAACCAGATAACAAAAGTGACAAGCTGATGATTGTTACTTCACGGTATTCATTCAGGATGATCCAATGAGAAAGCTATTATCCGGACTCCCTCTATTGACCCTGTTACTGGTCGGTTGTGCTATGAGTCCACAGGAAATTGATGTCAGTCCCAAAATTGCCATTGGTGACAGTCAACAGAGGTATTCTGGTGTTGTCAGCGTCACCGTGTACGACGATCGTGTCAGTCATGTACTGGGAAGTCGTGGTGGTGTTTATGAAGAAACCAACCGCATTACTACCGCACCCAATTTCACGCTGGCGGTAAGATCTTCTGTGGAGCTGGCGCTGAGAGAACGGGGGTTGCAAGTGACCGAGTCTGAAGATGTCCCCCAGTTTCAGGTGTACATCGATAAGCTTGAGTACCTGGTACCTGATGCATCCTATGTTACCCAGATTAATCTTAAGGCACTGGGTCGCGTTGTGATTCTGAATGATGATCGAAGGTTTGAGGGGCGTTACAGCAGTGAAATCAGTAAAAAGGTAGTTTCTGCACCATCGGACAAAGACAATGTTGCCTTGGTGAATGATCTGGTCAGTGATGTGCTGGAAAGGGCCTTTGGCGATCCGGCATTGAAGCAGTTTCTGGGTACTCTGGGCAATTAATGCCGATCGAAATTTGCCCTCATGCTGAATGAGGGCAGTGCCGGGATGTTAATGCTGGAGTGGTCGCTCAAGCAGTTCAGACAGGGTGTTGATCCAGTCAGGATGAGCATTCAGACAGGGAACCAATTCCAACGATTCACCGCCGTGTTCCAGAAATGTCTTTTGTGCAGAAATACCTATCTCTTCCAGTGTTTCCAGGCAATCTGATACAAATGAAGGGCAGATCACCAGTACTTTTCTGGCACCCTGCCGGGCTAACTGCCTGAGTACGTCAACAGTATTGGGTTCCAGCCATTTAGCTTTACCTAATCTTGATTGGAAAGCGACAGTGTATTTATCAATGGGAATACCTGCTTTTTCTACAAAACACTCTGTGGTCCGGTATACCTGATGACGATAGCAGGTCTGATGGGCTGAAGAGCTTTTCTGGCAGCAGCTTTTATCTTTCAAACAGTGTGAGCCGGTGCTGTCATCACTGAGAATGTGTTGTTCAGGTACACCGTGATAACTGAAAACAAGGTGGTCATAGTCTTTTTTAAGCCAGGGTGCAGAGCTGCTGACCAGAGCGTCGATATAGGGAGAATAGTCGTAAAATACGGGATGAATTTTTATTGACTGGTTGAACCTATGCTGCTCAGCAATGCTTTCAACCTTTTCGATCACTGTTTTAACAGACGACATGGCATAGTGTGGGTATAGAGGAAATATAAGGATTTCTTCCACTTCTGGCTTGCTGGCCAGACGCTGTAATGCTGCTTCCATATCCGGCTTGCCATAACGCATGGCCAGTTCAATAGGCATGTCTGTTCTGGATTGCAGCTGTTCTGCCAGTTTCAGACTGAGGGATATTAAGGGTGAACCGTCTTCAGTCCAGATCGCCTGATAGGCTTCTGCCGATTTTGCCGGGCGCGTTGGTAGAATAAATAAGCTAAGTAGTAGTCGTCTGATAATCCATGGCAGGTTTATGACATTCTTATCCATCAGGAATTCATTAAGATAGCGTCGTACATCTGCTACTGAAGGACTGTCTGGTGAACCCAGATTCACCAAAAGAACGCCTCGGTTTTCCATTGAGTACTTTACCCCGGTATTTATAAGCAGGCGAGTATAAAACAGGTTTTGCTTCTGTGGGAGTCAAAGTGCTGTGATAAAAGGCTCACAGCACTTTAGTCGATCACTGAGTCTGGCTGTTCAGGTATTTCTTGCCAGCTATCCGTAACACGATATAACCGGCAATCGCTGAAAGAATAGATCCGACAAGAACACCAATTCTGTCTGAAATCAAGTAGTTGGTATCAACCGTTTCAAAGGCCAGTGAGCCTATGAACAGGCTCATGGTGAAACCGATGCCGCATAAAATTGACAGGCCATACATCTGTGGCCAGTCGGCGTCTTTGGGTAATTTGGCCAAGCCTGATTTTACCGCCAGCCAGCAAAAACCGAAGACTCCAATCTGTTTTCCCAGAAATAGACCCGCTACTATACCCAGAGGTATAGGCGACAGTAGACTCCTGAACTGCTCTGCATTCAGTTCCAGACCTGCATTGGCAAAAGCAAATACAGGCAGTATTACATAATGAACTTTGCTGTGCAGGGCGTGTTGTAATGCCTTTAATGGTGATCGGCCTTTTCGATCAATGGCTTTCAGCGGAATGGTGAATGCCAGTATGACTCCGGCAAGTGTTGCGTGAACCCCTGATTTCAGAACACAAATCCACAGCAACGTACCTATGATGAGGTAGGGGCTTAGACGAGTTACATTCCGATAGTTAAGAATGCCCAGAATTACAACAAGAGCAGCTCCTATCCACATCGAAGTGATGGATAGATCATCAGTGTAAAACAGGGCGATGATAATGATTGCACCAAGGTCATCAATGATGGCCAGTGCCAGAAGGAATGTCATGAGTGAAGGAGGAACCCTTTTTCCCAGCAGGGCCAGGATGCCAACAGCAAATGCAATATCCGTCGCAGCAGGGATCGCCCAGCCTTTAATGGCTATGGGGTCGGAATAGTTAAAAGCAACATAGAACAGGGCAGGTATTGCCATGCCTCCCAGTGCCCCGATACCGGGTAATACAACCTGAGCGGGAGTGCTGAGATCACCCTCCAGTAATTCTTGCTTAACCTCAAGGCCGATCAGAAGAAAAAATACGGCCATCAGGCCATCATTTATCCATAACAGCATGGGTTTGTTGATATCAATAGGGCCGACCGCTATCTGGATTGGTATGGATAAAAACAAATCATAAAAATCTGAGAGCGCAGTATTTGCAGCAATCATTGCTAGCGTAGCGGCTACAATAAGTAATACACCAACGGCGTAATCTTGCTGCATAAAACGATGAAATCGTCGGACGAACATGCATTCTCCAAATGGATTGGGGTAACAGTAAAATGATAGTAATACCTGCCAGATTACACTGTTACTATTTTGCTGCCTATTAGGTAGGAATACTTAAGCAAGGGTCTGCACTTTATGATGATTTGGTTGTCTTCGCCAGTGTCACTCTGTCTTGTCCCGAGAGGTCTTCATAGGTTTTGGCGTGTTGAAATCCGCTACTTTCCACACAATCCCTGACAGCCTTTCCCTGATTATAGCCATGCTCAAGCAGCAGGAATCCGCCAGGCTTCAGGTAATTGATAGATTCTCGGGCAATGAGGCGGATATCATTCAGGCCGTCTCTGCCGGCTGTGAGGGCTGACAGAGGTTCAAAACGCACATCTCCCTCAAAAAGATGTTTGTCGTCAGTCTGGATGTAGGGTGGGTTGCTGACAATCATATCGGCTTTTAAATGTGACAGCGGGGCGAACCAGCTCCCTTCGAGAATACGAACATTCTTGATCTTGTTGATCAGAGTGTTTTCTTTGGCGAGGCTAATGGCTTCAGGATTTTTCTCTACAGCTATTACCTGCCAGTCAGGCCTTTCTGTAGCCAGTGCCAGGGCGATTGCGCCAGTACCGGTGCCAAGATCGATCACCAGTGATTCTTCTTGCAAATCTTGTGCGAGAGCGAGTTCCACCAGAAGTTCTGTGTCTGGTCTGGGAATGAGGGTTGAATTGTTTACTTTCAGCTTTAGAGTCCAGAATTCACGTTCGCCGGTTAGATGGGCAACAGGGGTTCCGTTTTTTCTTTTTTCAATAAGATACTGGAAGTCGCGGCACTGCTGCTCATCCAGTTCTATTTCCGGCCAGGTAAAAAAGTAACTCCTGGGTTTATCCAGCAAGTGAGCGAGCAGCAGCTCGGCATCCAGCCGGGCTGTATTGCTTGATGTCAGGCTTTCAGTGGCCTGGCTGAGTAGAATATCGATTCTTTGGCTCATGGATTATTCGCCGGCAAGGCTGGCCAGCAGCTCTGTCTGATGTTCCTGAAGCAGAGGATTAATCACTGGATCAAGGTCGCCTTCAACGATTTCAGCCAGTTTGTACAGAGTCAGGTTAATCCGATGATCAGTGACTCGACCCTGGGGGTAATTATAGGTTCTGATGCGTTCGGAACGATCGCCGCTGCCAACCAGACTTTTGCGGGTGTCGCTGATCTCTTTGGCTGCCGCCGAGTCCTGGGCATCCTGCAATTTGGCGGAGAGCCAAGTCATGGCTTTTGCTTTGTTTTTATGTTGTGAACGCTCGTCCTGACACTCCACTACGATGCCTGTGGGCAGGTGAGTGATGCGAATAGCGGAATCAGTGGTGTTCACGTGCTGGCCACCGGCACCGGATGACCGGTAGGTGTCTATGCGTAAATCTTCCTTACGGATCTCAATGGCCTCCTGCTCATCGGGTTCAGGCATTACTGCCACCGTGCAGGCGGAAGTGTGAATACGCCCCTGGGACTCCGTTTCCGGTACTCGCTGTACTCGATGAGCGCCAGATTCAAACTTCATGCGACCGTAAACGTTATTTCCGACTACCCGGGTGATTATTTCTTTATAACCACCGTGCTCACCATCATTGGTGCTGATAATTTCGATGCGCCATCCGGTTTTCTCCGCATAGCGGGAATACATTCGGAATAGATCTCCGGCAAAAATAGCGGCTTCATCGCCGCCGGTCCCTGCGCGAATTTCCAGAAACGTGTTGGAGCTGTCTCTGGGGTCTTTTGGTAACAGCAGAAGTTGCAGCCGCTGTTCCATTTCAGGCAGGAGCGTCATGCATTCGCTCAGCTCTTCTTCCGCGAGTTCGGTCATCTCGGGATCGCCATCCGCCATCATGCTTTCGGCTTCAGTCTTGTTCTGCCGAATCTGATCGTATTCCTGAAAGGCATTAACCACAGGTTCCAGTTCGGCATACTCTTTGGATAATTTCCGGAACTGGTTCTGGTCGCTGATAACGTCAGGCTGGCTCAGTAGAACGGCCAGTTCTTCAAACCGCTCACGCAGACTGTCCAGTTTGGCGAGTATGGAATCTTTCATGGTGTTTAATTCAATATCTTTGTGTGTTTAAAAGCGCAGGTTGTCTGGGGGAGTATATCATGCGTCCTCCATTGCTTGTTGGCTTCCGGAAGGAATGATTCCCAGCAGCTCTTCTGCCCAGTCGAGCCTGTCCAGCTCGCCTCTGGAGGCGGCTTTTTTCAGTTGAACACTGGGGGAATGCATCAGTTTGTTGGTCAGTGATCGGGCAAATTGATTGAGAACCTGCGCCGGGTTACCGCCTTTTTCCAGTTGCAGAAGGGCTTTGGCAAGTTCGATATCTCTCATTGATTCGGTGTGCTGACGATAGTTGCGCAGTACATTAACGGCTTCCAGGGCACGCAGACGGTTCATGAACTCAAAGGCGTCGGACTCAATCATGGATTCAGCCTGTTCTGCCGCTTTTCTGCGTTGCTGTATGTTATCTTCGATAACGTCCTGCAAATCATCAACTGTATAAAGAAATACGTCTGCCAGCTGGGCAACTTCGGGTTCTATATCCCGGGGTATGGCAATGTCTACCATGAACATTGGATTGTGCTTTCGGGCTTTTAAGGCCCTTTCTACCGCCCCTTTACCGAGTACAGGAACCGGGCTGGCAGTGGAGGCTATTACAATGTCAGCCATATGCAGAACCTGGGATAAATCCGATAAGAGCAACGCCTGACCACCAAATTCCTCTGTAAGCAATCGCGCCCGTTCCATTGTCCGATTGGCAACAATGATTCTGGTGAGCCCCTGCTGGCGCAAATGACGGGCAACCAATTCGATGGTTTCTCCAGCACCTATCAGTAGAGCTGTGCTTTTTGAAAGATCGGAAAAAATCTGTCGGGCCAGACGTGTCGCGGCATAGGCCACCGAGACGGGCTGTTGATTGATGGCGGTGTCAGTGCGAATCTGCTTTGCGGTGGTAAAGCTGTGCTGAAACAATCTGTTCAATGATGCACCAGCCGTTCCTGCTTCCTGAGAAAGCGAATAAGCTGTTTTCAGTTGTCCCAGAATCTGTGGTTCACCCAGTACCAGTGAATCCAGTCCGCAGGCCACACGCATCAAATGGCGTACAGAATCTTTATTCTGGTATACATAGGTATGCTCAGATAAAAGCTTATGGTCAACACAGTGATAGGTTGACAGCCAGTCAATTACCTTCAGTGGATAATCGTGATTATCTTCAGTAAAAGAGCAATACAGTTCTGTTCGATTACAGGTTGAGAGAATGGCTACTTCCTCAATGCCAATAGTTTGTTTGGCATTAACCATCGCTTCCAGAAGCTGGTCCGGTGAAAAAGCCACCTGCTCCCTTAAACTGATCGGTGCTGTTTTGTGGTTGATCCCGGCGGTAAGATACCCCATTAGACTCCCGCTGCTATCAAAATTTGCTACTAATATTCATATTTATCGATTCCAAAATACGTATGATAAAAAATTCTTTTTGGCAATCTGCTGGATCGACGGGTATTTTGGTCGATCAATTCTGCAATGGAACGCTTGCAACTGCAAATTCTGTTAATGTAATTCTTGATGCTGCTATTAAATTAGCGATGGCGCATGCTGGCAGATGTTTACATCTGTACCATTATTGTCCGGCACGTGGAAAATTCAATCCTATACGGGTAAAGGCATACCTTCCATGACCGCAATCATGATCTCTTTAACTTCTTTGAGGGGCTCCATGAAGTTTCTATTGTTTTTTCTAATCGTTATTCTGTATGGCTGTTCCTCTCAACAAACTGTTTCTCAGTCAGTGGAACCTGATCAGGGTGCACGGATAGAAAAGGTTGAGGAGCCAGTGGCCTCATTTGATCCGGATACTGTGTATGACCTGATGGTGGCGGAGCTTGGAGGGCAGCGAAAACGGTATGATCTGGCTCTCGGTAATTATCTGAAACAGGCTCATAAAACACAGGATGCAGGTGTCGCCAAAAGAGCCTATCAGATAGCTATGTTTATTGGCGCAAAACAGGCTGCGCTGGATGCTTCCATATTGTGGGCGGATCTGGCTCCTGACGATACTGAGGCTTTACAGGCCAGTGCCATCGAATTAATACGCAGTGGCCAGTTAAGCGAAGCGGTTGACGGAATGCATCGGATCCTTGAGTTGGAAGGAGAAGCTTCCTTTGATTTTCTGGCTGCCAATGCGGCCTCGCTGGATGAAGACAGTCGCCAGCAGCTAATGGCAGCCTTCGACAATATTCTCCGCAAATACCCGGGAAGTCGCGATCTGTTACTGGGTAAGGCTATTTTGCTTCAGCAGATGGGAGAAAGTGAAAAGGCGCTTGGATTATGTAATGCGCTTTTAAAGAAAAATCCTGATTATGTTAAGGCCATGATTGTTAAGGGGCGTGCACTGAATCGATTGGGGCGGGCGGATGAGGCTGAAAAAATGTTGGCTGATGCCGTAAAAAACTACCCGGGCCGTCCAAGATTGAGATTGTTGTATGCCAGGGTGCTGGTTCATGCCAACAAGCTGGACAAGGCCCGAAAAGAGTTTGAGGTGTTGTTAAAACTCTCGCCTCACGATGGAGAAATAATTCTTTCCCTGGCGTTGATCACCATGGAAAACAATATGGATAAAGAAGCGGAGCAGTATTTTAATCAGTTACTGGCTCTGGGGCAGAGAAAAAATACGGTTCATTATTACCTTGGAAAACTGAAAGCAAGGCAGGGTGATATAGATTCTGCCAAAAAGCATTTTTCTGAAGTGGGTCCTGGCAAGAACTTTATGATGACTCAGGTGGCCCTGGCGCAGATGTTGATTGAGGCCTCTCGTCGAGAGGAAGCCTATAGCGCCATTGATGAATCCCGTAAGCGTTTTCCTGCCCATGCTGAGCCATTGTATTTATTGGAAGGAGAGTTGCTGATTGAAGAGGGAAGGCCTGCCAAAGCAAAAGCCCTCTTTGATGATGCCCTGGAATATTATCCAAAGTCCGTTAACCTGCTTTATTCTCGTGCCATGACTCAGGAAAAGCTGGGCCGGGTTGATGAGTTGGAAAAAGATCTTCGTCTGGTTATTGAATTGCAGCCTGAGAATGCTGCGGCTCTGAATGCACTGGGCTATACCCTTGCGGATCGCACTGATCGATATAAAGAAGCAGAGGCGTTGATCCTGAAAGCCTATGAGCTGGACGCTGAGGATCCTGCCATTATGGACAGTATGGGCTGGATTCAATACAAGTTGGGGAATTATCTGGAGGCTGTGAAGTTTCTGCGTATGGCCTATGAAAAATACCCCGATCAGGAAGTGGCTGCTCATTTGGGTGAAGTGTTGTGGGTGATGGGGAATAGAGAGGAGGCTGAAAAACTCTGGGAGCAGTCGCTGAAAGATAATCCGGACAGTAAGCTACTCAGGGATACCATTCATCGCCTGCGTAACAGTCCTGTTTCACCTTCAGAAAAGCCTGAAATAACCGCAGTTAAGTAATTGCGTAAAAAGAATAACCAGAAAGAGGTTGGCGAATAGTATGGTGTTTCTTCGTGGTGTAGCCATTGGGCTCTTTCTGGTTTTTATATCAGGATGTGCAACCGTCAAAAAAGAAGACGTGGTGGTTTCTCAATATCAAAAAGAGTCTCTCTGGCAAAATCATCAAAAAATGCTTCTGGAAATCAAACTCTGGCAACTCAGTGGTCGTCTTGGTTTGAAAGTTCCGGATCGTTCAGGTTCCATGAGTATTGAGTGGCGACAAGATCAAGAGACTTATTCCATTTATCTGGATGGACCTTTCGGTCAGTCACTGGCAAAAATAAAGGGAAGTGAGAAAGGCGTTACTGCGCAGTTATCCGATGAGACTCTCTACGGGCCAACGCCTGAATATTTGATGCAAAGACTCACAGGTTGGGACTTTCCGTTGACTCACCTCAAATACTGGGTGCGTGCCCTGCCGGTTCCCGATGAAGAGGCCGTTGTAGAGCTTAATAATCTAGGTTACCCGGGACTGATTCAACAGAAAGGTTGGGAGATCCGATATCTGCAGTACAGCCAGGTTGGTCATCTTCAGATGCCTTTAAGATTGAGAGTCTCCCAGGGCAATATTCGAATGAATCTGGTTGTCACTCACTGGCAGTTACCCTAGTCTGCAGACTTTCTCCGGAGTACTGCGAATGTTGACCACGCTGGTTTTGCCTGCACCTGCCAAACTGAATCTGTTTCTGCACATCACAGGGCGTAGAGCTGACGGCTATCACGAACTGCAAACTCTGTTTCAATTTGTAGAATATGGCGATGAACTCTGTTTTGAAATGCACTCACCTGAACACGATGAAAATTCTGAAATACAGCTTGTCTCAAATGTACCCGAATTGGGGAATGACGATAACCTGATTATTAAAGCTGCACGAATGCTTCGACAGGAATCGGGTGTAAAAAAAGGCGTTAAAATATCCCTTGATAAGCGTTTGCCTATGGGAGGCGGTGTGGGTGGTGGCAGCTCCGATGCTGCAACTGCGTTGCTTGGGCTAAACGCTTTATGGAATCTTGGCTTCAATGAAGATCAGCTGGCTCACATGGGGTTGAAACTTGGCGCAGATGTGCCGGTGTTTGTCCGTGGGAAAAGCGCGTTTGCTGAAGGAGTGGGTGAAGTGCTTCAACCGGTCGAGCCGGATGAAAACTGGTATCTGGTTCTCATTCCTGACATTCATGTGAACACTGCTGCGATGTTTCGTCATAAGGAATTGACAAGAGATACCTCCCCTATTAAAGTTTGCGCCGCTTTGGGGCAAGGATTTCAAAACGACTTTGAACCTCTGGTCCGCCGTCTTTATCCAGAGGTTGATAAAAGTCTGACCCTATTGGATAATTTCGGCAGTTCGAGCATTAATCGGGCCATGATGAGTGGTTCAGGATCATGTGTTTTTGCTGCTTTTTCCAGTCATGAACAGGCACTGGAAACCCAGGTGGCTCTGGCATTACACATAGACTCAGCGGTGAACAGTTTTGTCACCCGTGGCGTGAATTGCTCACCACTACACACATCTTTGAGTTACTACGGTTATACAGTGCCGAAGTAATGAAAGTGGATTTCACTTTAAAACAGTTTAATCGGCTCGTATGCATGAACTGAATAAATGTCATATTGGGGTGTCGCCAAGTGGTAAGGCAACAGGTTTTGATCCTGTCATGCGCAGGTTCGAATCCTGCCACCCCAGCCAGAATTTATACGGGGCAGGAAATTTGTTTTCTGGCCGCGTTGTTGTCTTCGGACAGTCTGTACCCTCTCCAAGCAGTAGATCATTCCTCTTACGCTCTATACCCAAGCAAGGTGATTTCCCGTGTCGAAAATGATGGTGTTTGCCGGCAACTCCAATCCGGATCTGATACAAAAAGTTGTCAATCATCTGCATATCCCTCTTGGCAAGGCGTATGTCGGCCGCTTCAGCGATGGTGAAATTGCTGTTGAAATTCAGGAGAATGTCCGTGGACGTGATGTATTTATCATTCAGTCAACCTGTTCACCGACTAATGATAACCTGATGGAATTGCTGGTTATGGCTGATGCCATGCGGCGTTCTTCTGCTGTTCGGGTAACAGCAGTGCTGCCGTATTTTGGGTATGCCCGCCAGGATCGCCGTCCCCGCTCCAGTCGTGTAGCGATCAGTGCCAAAGTGGTGGCAGATATGATTGCCAGTGTGGGTGTTGACCGGGTTCTAACCGTCGATCTGCACGCCGATCAGATTCAGGGTTTCTTTGATATCCCTGTGGATAATATCTATGGCTCACCGATCCTGTTGGATGACATTGAACGTCAGAATTATGAAGATGTGATAGTGGTTTCTCCGGATCATGGTGGTGTGGTACGGGCTCGGGCTGTTGCCAAACGCTTGAATTCTGATCTGGCTATCATCGACAAACGTCGTCCGGAAGCCAACAAGATTGAAGTGATGAATATCATTGGTGATGTCAAAGGCCGAACCTGTATTCTTGTTGATGACATGGTCGATACCGCCGGTACACTGTGTCAGGCGGCCTCTGCTCTGAAGTCCAAGGGCGCCAAGAAAGTTTATGCTTATTGCACGCACCCGATTCTGTCAGGCAGGGCATTGGAAAATATCGCCAATTCGGAGCTGGATGAACTGGTGGTGGCTAATACCATACCGCTGAGCCCTGCTGCCCAGGCATTGAGTAATATCCGCCAGCTGGATATGTCTAACCTGTTGGCTGAGTCTGTGCGCAGAATCAGTAATGCCGAATCTATCAGTGCGATGTTTCAGTAAGCGAGAGTAATAGCGGTGCTGTGATCAGCGCGGTTCGTATCAAAGCCGTTTGTATAAAAGTCGTTTGTATAAAAGTCGTTTGTATAAAAGCAGTGTATAAAGGGTGTCACGAGTATCGTGCACCCTTTTTTGTTCCATCTAATTTCGTTGTGTCTTTGCTGTCTTGATCTTAATCCATCTTAATCCATCTTAATCTAGAGTGGGAGGAGAAAATCCTTCTTGTGAGGGCCAGGGTCGATAATTTTGGCATTACAGTTTTGCATTTAGCCTGCAGACCGGTATGATATGGCGCCTTTGAAATTATCTGCTGCATCTGGTCGCAAGGTTGCGGTGGAACTACTGGAGAAAGACAAAATGTCTGAAGCTATTACTTTAAACGCCGTTGCGCGTAAAGACGTTGGGAAGGGTGCGAGCCGCCGCCTGCGTCATGCTGGTTTCGTACCTGCCATTGTTTACGGTGGTGCATCCGAGCCTGTACAGGTTACTCTGGAAGCCAAAGCCATCCGTAAGGCTCTGGAATCAGAAGCATTCTATTCCCAGATTCTGGAACTGGAACTGGATGGTGCAAGCCAGCAAGTGATCCTGAAAGATCTGCAGCGTCATCCGGCAAAAGAATTTGCTATGCATATGGATTTCCTGCGTGTAGATGCTTCTCAGCCTATTAGTGTTCACGTACCACTGCACTTCCTGAATGAAGAAAATTGTGTGGGCGTTAAAGCGGGTGGTTCTATCTCTCACATTCGTGTAGAAGTAGAAATCAGTTGTCTACCAGGTGATTTGCCTGAATTTATTGAAGTTGATATGACCGATATAGACATGGGCGGTCATGTGCACATGAGTGATCTGACTCTGCCAGCAGGTGTTGAGCTTGTTGCCCATGGTCAAGATCAGGATGTTGCCAGTGTTCATGCTACTCGTGGTGGCACAGAAGACGAAGAAGAAACAGCAGTTTCTGAAGAAGCTGGTGATAGCGAAGAGTAAATAAGGGAATTGGTATTATGGCGACGTCTTCAGAGCACTCGATACAGTTGATTGTTGGACTCGGCAATCCGGGGGCTCAATATGAAGATACCCGCCATAATGCAGGTTTCTGGTATGTTGAGCAGTTGGCGCGGGCGAAAGGGGTATTCCTGCAGCCCGAGAAAAAATTCTTTGGTCACACTGCTCGCATTACCCTGGGTGGACAGGATGTTCGCCTGATAAACCCTGCGACTTTTATGAATCGCAGCGGCCAGTCTGTTGGTGCTATCGCGGCGTTTTTTAAAATCCCGCCTGAATCTATCCTTGTTGTTCATGATGAGCTTGACCTTCCTGTCGGCGTTGGCCGACTAAAGCAGGGTGGTGGTCATGGTGGTCATAACGGACTTCGTGACATTATTTCAGCGCTGGGCAACAGTCGTGATTTTCTGCGTCTGCGTCTGGGTATTGGTCATCCAGGTAATAGTAAAGAAGTCGTTAACTATGTACTGAACAAACCATCGGTAGCTGAGCGTCAGAAGATTGATTCCGTAATTGATGAAGCTGTGCGCATCACAGATGAAGCGATTACAGGCAGTCGTTCGAAGGCGGTTCAGGAGCTTCACACTTTTTCTGCCTGATTATTTTTCCAGGGATCACTCCTGAAGAAAATGGCCTGTTTTTAGTTCGGGCAAAGGCCAGTATCCTTCAAAATGGTTTGGGCGATCACTTCGCTTGAGTGCATTCACAACCAGTTTACAGATCAAATCTTCAAACTCGATTCCTGCGTGTCGGGCGCTATCCGGATAGAGGCTGGTGGGCGTCATTCCTGGCAGATTATTCAATTCAGAAAATACAGGATCTCCTGAAGCAGGGACAATGAAGTCTGAGCGGCTTAAATCCTGACATCCGAGTAGCTGATGAGCTTTCAGTGCTATTTCCTGTACCTGGGTGTATTGGCTGGAAGGCAGGGGGGCTGGAATGGTGTGATCGCTCAAGCCGGGGGTGTATCGGTGTTCATAGTCATACCAGGCGTTATCGGGTGTGGTGATTTCAATGACCGGGAGTGTCTGTGTCTGCTCAAGATCCAGTACGCCAGCGGTAATTTCTCGTCCCGTGATGAATTCTTCAATCAGCAGTGACCTTTCTTTCTGGAAACTGATTTCAAGTTGTTCTTTCAGTTTATTTTGACCCTCGGCAAATGAAACGCCGATTCCAGAACCCTGGGCAAGAGGCTTTATTATTACTTTATTGCCAAGGCGCTGAAGGCAGTGTTCAACAGAGGCATTAATATCCCCACTTCTATGTATCACCAGATCTTTAGCGAGGGGAATGCCTGCGTCCGCAAGGATTCGTTTAGTGACAACCTTGTTCAGGGAGCAGGCGCTGCCCAGGACACCGGAACCAACATAGGGAATACCCATTATATCCAGTAAGCCCTGCAGGCTGCCGTCTTCTCCCATGGGGCCGTGTGCAACAGGAAATACAGCATCAATCTGATGCTGAATCAGTTGGAAAGGGAGTTCCTTATCCAGTTCGAGCAGGATTACCTTGGCAAAATTTTTCTCAAGGGGGGGCGTTATTCTTCCTGCCGATAGGCGTGAAACTGCCGCCTCGGGAGAGGGGCCACCGCAGACTATGCCAATGGTCTTATTTCTATAGGGCATTCAATGGCCTGTATAGCTGGATAATGTATCAGTAAATGTAGCTGCATTTTTGCCGTTGAGAGACTGATATTTAATCCACTGGTATTTTTACCGATGTCAGATACTTTTGGACTTTTGTACTGTTACGGTAGTGCAATGTTGAACGGTGTTCTGTCGGGTATGAAAGATAATTTGTGGTTGCGTGTGGTAAGCCTGATAGAGCAACAGAAAGACAAAGAGTCTCTTTGGGGTGTGCTGAAGCTGTTGTTGACTCAGGAAGAGCAGCAGGCTATTGGATCAAGGCTTGCCATAATGAAAGCGTTACTGGATGGTCAGGAATCCCAGAGAGTCATCTCTGTGGAATTTGGTGTAAGTATTGCCAAGGTTACCCGTTGTTCCCATTATTTGAAAACATTAGTCTCTTCCAATATGAAATGAGCCTAAAGGAGGCTCTAATTTCCAATATGAAATGAGCCCGCCGCAATTGGATCTTTCGTCCATGATTACAGGATGAAAGTTATCATGAATACAAGGCTCATAAAGACACTGTCACAAGTGCAAGAACTGCTTCATTACGCCCCTGATATTGAGCCCGGATGGGAATCAAAAGATGAATGTTATCAGTGGGTTGAGGCGACTTTAAGGTACTTCAAATATCGAGCGCTCAGCAGGCCCGACAAGGGGCTCATTAAGCGTTATCTCGCAGTGGCTACAGGCTACTCAAGATCGCAGATTACCCGCCTTATTCATACCTGTCAGTCGAAGGGGACTCTGAAGCGTAAACAGCGCACAATCAATGGTTTCAAATCCAAATACACCAAGGCCGATACAAGGCTTCTGGCTGAGACGGATCGATTGCATAACGACCTGAATGGGGTAGCCATTAAGAAACTCTGTGAAAGGGCTTTTTTACGGGGTGACGAGCGTTACGAGCGACTGGCCGGCATCTCGGTTTCACACCTCTACAATCTCAGGCAATCAAATACATATCGTAATATCCGAACCCACAAGGACTGCACACGTCCAGTAAAGCGAGCCATTGGCACGCGTCGTCGTCCAGCTCCTGAAGGACAACCAGGTTTTATTCGAATCGATACGGTTCATCAGGGTGATAAAGACAAAGTGAAAGGTTTGTATCACATTAATGCTGTTGATGAGATGACTCAATTCCAGATTGTTTGCACAGTGGAGAGAATTAGCGAAGCCTTTCTGATCCCTGTGCTTGAAGAGATTCTGGCAGCTTTCCCCTTTAAATTACAGGGTTTTCACTCGGATAACGGATCAGAGTATATAAATTATAGCGTAGCAAAACTACTCGACAATCTTCATATAAAATTCACGAAATCAAGATCAAGAAAAACAAACGACAACGCGCTTGCAGAATGTAAAAACGGTGCAGTTATAAGAAAGATACTTGGTTATGCCCATATTCCACAAAAATATGCGACAGAAGTAAATGAGTTCAATCGAAAATATCTCACCCCCTACCTGAATTATCACAGGCCCTGTTTCTTTGCTGAAACTGTCGTAGACAAGAAAGGTAAGGAGAGAAAAAAGTATCTTTATGAAAATATGATGACACCGTACGAAAAATTCAAATCATTACCAAAAAGTGCAAAATATTTGAAGAAAGGAATCACTCTTGAAGCTCTACAAGCAAAGGCTGATTCTATGAGCGATAATGAAGCAGCAGAAAGGCTTCAGTCTGCACGAGAATCACTTTTTAAAACCATTTTTGAACGAAAGGCCTGAGCGCACTGGCTTATGCTTCTTTCAGGCTCATTTTAGGATTGGAAAATACTACATTGAGTGCTTCTGAAAAAACCCTTGTCAGGGTCAGCTGATTGAACGCTCTTTTTTGGGAATAAGATGGCAGTAGTATTACGGCCCGGGATGAATGTTTGAATGCAGAATAAAAATACTGAAAGTTTTTGTCTCAGTCTTTATAATTCGCCACGATTCAGAATCTCTATTTTCTTCAGGAACGATTGGTAACGCTATGGGTTTCAAATGTGGCATCGTTGGGCTGCCTAATGTCGGCAAGTCAACCCTTTTTAATGCTTTGACCAAAGCGGGCATTGACGCAGAGAATTTTCCATTCTGCACCATAGAGCCTAATGCCGGTATCGTTGCTATGCCGGATCCACGGCTTGATAAGTTGTCGGCCATCGTTAAGCCTGAGCGTACTCTGCCTACCACTATGGAATTTGTGGATATTGCGGGTCTTGTTGAAGGTGCTTCCAAAGGCGAAGGGCTCGGTAACAAGTTTCTGGCTAATATTCGTGAAACGGATGCTATTGCCCATGTGGTGCGCTGCTTTGAAAATGAAAACGTCATTCATGTAGCCAACAAAATTGATCCCAGGTCTGATATTGAAATTATCAATATGGAATTGATTCTTGCTGACCTGGAAAGTTGTGAAAAGCAGCTTCAGCGTGTTGCTCGAATGGCTAAAGGAGGTGACAAGGAGTCAGTAGCTCAGAAAGGGCTTCTGGAAAAGGTCGTGCCTCACCTGGAAGAGGGGAAGCCTGTTCGTTCTCTGGAAATGACAGAAGATGAACAGAAACTGGCAGAAATGTTCCATTTGTTGACGACAAAACCCACCATGTATATCGCTAATGTGGATGAAGATGGTTTTGAAGACAATAAATACCTGGACACTGTGAGAACGATTGCAGAAGAAGAAGGTGCAGTGGTTGTACCTATCTGTAATAAGCTTGAATCAGAAATTGCCGAGCTGGACAACGAAGAGCGTGATGAGTTTCTGGCTGATCTCGGTATGGATGAGCCAGGTCTAGATCGAGTGATCCGTGCAGGTTATGAGCTTCTTGGTCTGCAGACCTATTTCACTGCCGGTGTAAAAGAGGTTCGAGCCTGGACAGTTAAGGTGGGTGCAACGGCTCCTCAGGCTGCGGCAGTTATTCATACTGACTTCGAGCGTGGTTTTATCCGTGCTGAAGTTACATCGTATGAGGACTTTATTCAGTGTCATGGCGAGCAGGGGGCAAAAGAAGCCGGTAAGCTTCGGGTCGAAGGTAAGGCTTATATCGTTAAGGATGGCGATGTTATGCATTTCAGATTCAATGTATAACGATACCTTCAAGTGAATAAAGCGGCGTGTGAGCGCAGATAACAACCCTGTTGTTTTAAGTGTAAACAGTTTATCGACGCTCCAGCCCGGCAATGTCGGGCTGGATTCCTGGTCGGTTACTCCTGTCCTATTGAAGATGCACAATTTTTATTTAGTCAGATGGCTGAACTGTTAGTTTATTAATTAAGTAGTCAGTTAGTTGCGTTATGCAGTGACTTTATGAAAGTCAGGATGGTTCAGTTTTCAGTACCGAAAAAAGTTTTATTCTGTGCAAGGATACGCTGAAATTCCTTCAAATTAAGTTCTTCATCCTTTCCGTTATTATGTGCAATAAAGGTAGCTCCCAGAAGTCCTCCTTTTCTGGGCATAAAATAGATATAAGGGATTTTGGCATTTTCTTCTGCGGTGTAGACAGGAGTACTGCTGAAGCGGGTGTAAATGATGTAATCAAGTGCTTCGATAGGCTGATTTTTTAGTTCAATCAGCAAGCCCAGATTAGGGTAGACGTCTGTGTCATGACAGAGTGTTTTTGCACCAGATCCTGTACAGTTGAAAATAATCGAGCTGTTTATTTCAGAAAAATGTTCAATATTTTTAATCTGGATTGGGATTTTATATTGCCCCAGCAGAGTTTTTAACTCGTTCATAATAACAGCTGTGTCCATGAAGAGTGTCTGAAAGCGATTCATCGGATAGGTTTTTCCATTACCAAAATCGACAATTACCCGCTCAGGTTCTGGCAAAATTCCAGCAGCAACAAAGGGTTCAAGGCCTGTGACTGTGGCTAACGGGCCTGTGTCTCCCTCAATGCCACTGTACACATCAATAGGTCTGACACCGGTTTTATAAACCGGATGCTCTCCCAAGGCTATGCGTCGATAGATATTGTGACTGTCAAATCCCATAGAGTCGATAAACTGCTGTTCATCATTATTGCTGGCCGCAAGCGCAAGAGGTGCGAACAGGCCTGTGGACATTAAGGATGCTATTTCTTCTGTTTCTTTTGCGATAATCTTTATGTCGCTGTAACCCTGATGATAAAGTTCAATGGCCGTGATACAGCCAATGACGCCGGCACCGATAATAGTGACTGGCTTCTTGGTGTGGGAGGTTGAGTGGGCGGAAAACAATCTCAAGGATTCTTTCACAGCACCATGAGCCAGCGTCCAGCCAGCACCTCCATGCCCATAATTGTGACAAATAAGTTTATCGTGTTGTTGTTCCAGACTGATTTTGGGCAGGCCGACTCTGCAGGGTCTGATGCCTGCGGTCAGGCCTTCAATACAGCCGGAGTAGTGGTTGTGTGAATGAATCAGTGCATTATCAAGTTTCACTGGTTGCAGGTTAATTTTTTTTGATCCGTTGTTTGTGTCGATTCTTCTACTGAATTTCGAATTATCAGGATTGTTCTCTGATCTTTGTAATGTATTCATGGTGGTGAGGTATTCCGCAACCTACTGGCCGAACAGTCAGATGGTCTGTATGAACGGCAAACTAGAGAGTTATTGCCAAAGAGCTGTAAAGCATAGACAGTTATTTTAAAGTTACAGCCTTTGTTCGGCGCTTGATGAATCATTGTTATCCAAAGTATTGAATCTCTTTGCTGTAAGGCAGGTTCGAGTTATGCAATTTAGACTTGACAGATAGAGGGTAAATCATGAAAATGCGCACCACGCTTTCGGCGGCTAGGTAGCTCAGTTGGTTAGAGCACAGCACTCATAATGCTGGGGTCGGCAGTTCGAATCTGCCTCTAGCTACCAGCTTTCTGTGATCTTGCAGTTTTAAGGTAGATTGTAGTAGCATCGTCGGCGTTGAAATAAAGTTTTCTGAAGTTGGGATATCGCCAAGCGGTAAGGCATCAGGTTTTGATCCTGACATGCGGAGGTTCGAATCCTCCTATCCCAGCCATATTTTGTCTACTTCCTGTTAAATTTTCTTATTCTCGGTTTCTGCGGACATTGAGGGGGATACTGGAAGTATTCATGCCTGCGGTTGTTAGGTAGTTTTACGATTGACAGTGTGTTGTGAAACTCAGACAATGTCGGTCGATTTTCGAGCTTTATTTGAAGCTTGATCAGTAATGGATAGCGGCTAGGTAGCTCAGTTGGTTAGAGCACAGCACTCATAATGCTGGGGTCGGCAGTTCGAATCTGCCCCTAGCTACCATTTTGTTGGGATATCGCCAAGCGGTAAGGCATCAGGTTTTGATCCTGACATGCGGAGGTTCGAATCCTCCTATCCCAGCCATTTTATTAAACCTCTCGATAGTTTTACTGCGGGAGGTTTTTTTTTGCCTGTAATATCTCGACGTCATTTGAACGGTTGCAGTGATGAGTGTTTTCCTCTCAGACGCTGGCCGATAGAACCGCAGCCTGTGCAATCCAATACAGACTGAGTGAAGACAGTGACAAGGTCAGGTAATTGAATGCCTTCCATTGAGTAGACAGGGACTTCTGGCTTGCTCACGAATACCTAATATCAGAAATAGTAATTGTGGAAAAATAAAATACTCAGGGTTTTCGACAATAGTATTAATTTCGTTCAGGCTGTCGTAAAACCAGATGCCTATAGTCGTCAAGACACCATACAGGCAGATAGTGATGGATAGCAGTGATTGTCTGTAGTGTCCTGTTCTGAATATTTGCCCCAGAACAACAATGGCAGTTATTGGCGTGAGCCAGGGGATGATGAGAAAACCGGTAAGCATGATAAAAATAAAGGGCAGAACTATCAGGTCCGTCATAGAGTATCCGTTATTTTTAGCAAAATCGTCGTAAACCCTCGCCCAATCGGGCGGGGATATAAGACGGGAATGCGGCGAGCATTCCGGTTGCGTGTTTGTATGCAGTCAGTCAGGTGTACTCTGACTATTTACATACTCCTTCAGTGTTTCAATGGTCGCACCTCCTGCACTACAAGCAAAGTAAGAGCGTGACCATAATCTACCTGATTTACTCTGTGTCATAAGGTGCGTATTTAAAATCCTTAATCGTCTGGATGATGTGGATTTCAGATTATTAACCATAACGCTGATAGCCAGTTTTGGCGGGTAAGCGATGAGCAAGTGTACATGATCTTGTTCGCCATCCATTTCCAGTAAATCGCATTCAAGCTTTTCACAAGAGCTTTCAAAGGCTTCTTTTAATTGCTGGATCATATAGCCATCAAATAGCCTTTAGCCATCAAATAGCCTTTAGCCAACAAATAGCCTTTAGCCAACAAATAGCCTTTAGCCAACAAATAGCCTTCGTCGGTACTTTGTTGTGAACACCAAATGAACCACTAGCTTTGTAACACTATGCCGTTTGCATAGATAATCATGCAGTAAATCTTTATCACGCACACTCACTTGAAACAACCTGAAATAAGTATATTATTGCAGGGATTATGGCAATGAGCACTCACTTGTAAATAGCCATGTTAAAAGCCACCAGGATACGTATATATCCAACACCAGAGCAGGCGGAGTTTTTAAACCGTCAGTTTGGTGCTGTGCGTATGGTCTGGAACAAAGCATTGGCCATCAAGGCCCACTACTACAAGGTTCGAAAGCAAAACCTTTCACCCAGAAAAGACCTGAAACCACTGCTGGCCACTGCTAAGAGAAGCCGCAAGTACTCGTGGCTGAAAGACTCTGATTCTATTGCCTTGCAGCAATCCGTCATTAATCTGGACAAGGCATTTCAGAATTTTTTCAATCCTAAGCTTGCGACTCACTTTCCTCGTTTCAAATCAAAACATGGCAAACAAAGCAGCTACCATTGCATGTCGGTGGCTGTAGGCGAAAAATGGATCAAGATTCCCAAGTGCAAGCCCATCAGGGCAAAGGTTCACAGAGAGATAACCGGAAAAATCAAGTCCATCACCCTAAGTCGAACGCCAACAGGTAAATGTTATGCGTCTGTTCTGGCTGAAGACGATATGCCTGAAGCAAAACCAGTAGTAGACATTAAAGAAAGCGGCGTTATTGGTGTGGATGTTGGCTTGACTGACATTGCTATCACCAGTACCGGAGTTAAAACCGGCAACCCTCGATTTATAAAAAATGCACAGCGCAATCTGAAGCGAAAGCAAAAGAAATTATCCCGATGTAGAAAAGGCTCGAAGGGCAGAGGCAAAGCCCGATTACTCGTAGCAAAGGCGCATGAGCGTGTAGCTTTTGCCCGTAATGACTTCCAGCACAAACTATCCAGACAACTCGTTGACGAAATCCAAGCGGCAATTTGTGTGGAAACACTGAAGGTCAAAAACATGCTCAAGAATCATTGCCTTGCCCGATCCATTGCCGATGCTGGCTGGCATTCCCTCATAACCAAACTCGACTACAAAGCGAAGCAGGAAGGTAAGTATCTGGTGAAGATAGACCAGTGGTTTGCATCCTCTAAAACTTGCTCTTGTTGTGGTCATAAAGTGGATGAAATGCCATTGTCTGTTCGCAGCTGGGACTGCCCTAACTGCAAGATAATCGGTATTGATCGTGATGTGAATGCCGCCTGCAATATCAAGAAGCAAGGCATATTGAAGTTAAAAGCGGAAGGGCTGTCCGTTTCTGCCAATGGAGGCAAGCGTAAATCTAGCGCACTGCTAGTTGCTGCCTGAGAAGTTGGAAGCCTCGGCTTTTAGGGCGGGGAGCAGTCACAATGGAAATACTCTATCATAAAAGGACGACAGAGCCGTCACATCGGTATTGTGTAGTCCACTGGGTTGCTCTTTAAGCGATGAATTATTTTTTTTAATAACGGGCTCGGCAACGTTTTACTGGTCCATGTGAGTCCAACTTGACGATAATCTGTTGGTCCTCCTTCAAATGGACGTGTAATACCATTTCCGAATTCTAATTATGCTATTGCGCTGCCTTTTCAGGCTCAGATCCTGCGTTGGAGTTCCTCGCCACTAAGGCTATGACTCGTCACTCCGCCTTGTCTCTGAGCCTGAAAAGCCATGCTCATAACGTATATTAGAAACCGGCAATGGTATAATCAGTTCTGGCCACTCTCTGGCCATTCCTTTCGGTAGAAAAGAAACGCCATCATTTGCCAGTAATAACATGGCTACCTGATGTTTGGTTTCTGTCTTGGCAACAATTTTAACCGATAAGTTTTTCTGGCTCAGTTGCCCCAGGGTTCGCTGGTGAACTTCGCATGGCGGACAGATAATAAAAATCTCATTATTTAAATCGGTCGGTTCAATGTTTTTTTTCCTGGCAAGCGGGTGATTTTTATTCATGCAGAAAAGGTAATCCTCACGCCAGACAGGGAGAAAAAGCTCATCGTCGTCTTTCATGACATCCAGAAGTATTCTTGCGTCGGCTTTCTTGTCAATGGAGGTCAGATTTAGTGTAATCTCACCCATAACTGATCGGATATCTCCAAGCAATAGAGCGATATAGTGATGAGGAAGCTCGGACATTATGGCCAGAGTCAGATTCTGTTTTTTTCTTTGGTCTGAAATAATCCCGGAATACTGTCCAGATCTCCTATCATTCGCATGGCCATCGGATAGAGTTGCTCGGATTCTGTTGTCGGTACTACACCCAGGGCGATCTCATTTGGCACTAACTTTCTCTGTTTGGCTAATTATTCAGCACACAAAAGTACCAAAATAAGCCTAATTTCCTGTACTTCTCAAAAATTCAGTTTTTAAAGCTAGCTTTTTGAATATGCAACAGGATTGGTGTTTGTCAAATGAGATCGCCCTGGTACTACACCACGTTTACTGCGAGTAAAAAGCAGGCAGCCGAGTTCCTCTTCCAGTTGTCTGATGGCATTTGAGAGAGCGGGTTGAGATACAAAATTACGTTCTGCCGCGCGGGAAATATTTTGCTCTTCGTACACAGCGACAAACGGCTATGTTCCCGCCAATAGTTGTATTGCTTACTCCCTATGTTTACAGGGCTACAGACGTGCCTTATAAAGTAGAGATATGACTAAATCTTGTATATTGCATTTGTTTATTGCCCAAAGAACAGCGATTTGTTCTGGGATACCTTCCTATCTCATGAATAGCCATATGTGGAGCAGGAAAATAAAGTTTTTATAGGACTTTAGTGCTCCCAACTATTGACGGGAACATAGCCGCGACAAACTGTTTTAACAGTTTGATATCCACTCGGTACTTACAAGTAACTCCCTCTGAACTCACCAGTCCGCACAGGGTTAAGCCATCGCGGTCTGCTCTTCAGGTATCAGGAGGTAGCCCATATCTTTCGCCTTTTTTTTCAAATTAGTTAAGACTCTGGCTTTATATTCTTGCTCATAATGATCCTGCCCAAGGTCAATATATTCCGTCTTGTTTTTCAGCATGCTGTATATGAATCGGGCTAATTTATGTGCGGTTGCGGTGATCGCTTTCGGGGCTCCCAAGCGACTGCGCATTCTTCGATAGTAACCACCAAGCGCACTTTTTGAATTCGTCAGAGAGTATGCTGCCATCCTCAAAGCTTTTGATGCCCGGTTGGGTATCCGTTTGGTTTTACAGCTTAGAATTTTATCACCGGATATTTTGTTTTCAGGACTCAAACCAAGCCACGAAGCAAAATGTTTGGCTGTGGGCCATCGATTCATATCAGTTCCTGTTTCCGATAGTATTTTCAGAGCCGTATTTTCATCAATACCATCAATAGCTGTCAGGTCAACACCCGTTACCCGATAGAGCTCAGAACGAACGTCAAAGTCAGTAGAACTGGACGATTTACGTTTTTTAACCGGTTTATCAGGCATGTTGTCAGAATCATCAGCCTTGCTATCAAATTGTTTCAGCTGGCTCGCTAAAGCCCTGTCGCAGGCGCTGATCTTTTCATCATAAACGTCATAAAGTTCAACCGATTGCTGTAGGGCAAACAGATGCTCAGCCCGGTAGTGTCCTTTTAGAGACCTGGCAATTTGCTGTTCTGTCTTTTTGCAATGCGGATCACGATGTTTCGCCAATTGAAGTGGATCTCGCTCCCCTTCAACAATACACCGAATGATCGTCAATCCGGTTTTTCCCGTGATATCGGTAACGACATTATCCAGCAACAGGTTCATCTGTCTTAGAGCTTTTTGCATATGCTGTATATGCGACGCACGGTTTGCTACGAGATTGTCACGTTGCCTCATGTAAGCTCTTAATGCGCAAACCTCCTCATCCGGGCGAAAGGCGGTATTGAGCAATCCATAAGTGTGAAGCTGCTGAATCCACTGACAATCCTCAACGTCAGTTTTACGTCCAGCGACGTTTTTAACGTAGCGCGCATTCACAAGACGAACTTCGAGACCATGGGATTCAAGAATTTCAAAAGCGGGTATCCAGTAAATCCCTGTCGATTCCATCGCAACCGTAGTGATGCCTGCATTTATTAACCATTGCGCCATGTTTTCAAGGTCAGCGGTAAAACAAGGAAACGACCGAACAGGCTGATCATCTAACTCTTGCGGAATAGCTACGTAGTGCGTCTCTGAACCAATATCAATACCAGCCGCATACAGGTTAATGGTTTCTAAATGCCCATCAATTCGTTTCTGGGCTTTGGGAGAAGCAGTCTCAGTTTTTAACTTACTTTTCATAATACCCTCAAAATTCGGTCAAAATGCGGTCAAAGGCATATCCGGAAATAGGGCTGTCGACGATATACAGTCTTACAAACGAGATCGCCAAGCGTCATCAGTGATGGGGTCGTCAACTCCTGAACCATGCTTCTGATCGGGTAAAAAACACCAGTGTGCAAACGGTTTCTGGTCCAGACATGCTCTCATATGATCATAGAATGAATTTAATTTTTGGGAAGGAGTTACTTGTAGATGTGTGACCGCGGAGCGGGCCGGAGTGCTCCTGAGTAATAACCTGAAGTTATGGATGTTCAAAGGAAAAGGTATTTCAACACAGGCATGAGCTGCCTGTACATTAGCGCCAGAGTTCGAAACCGGCGCTGAAATTCCGTAGGAGCGCCAGTCTACAGGAGATAGATAAGATGACCAAACCTCTGGTAGTTGTTACAGGTGCTAGTTCTGGAATCGGTGAAGCCATCGCTCGCTCGTTCAGTTCGCAGGGGCATGCTCTTTTATTAATAGCTCGTCGTATTGAAAAACTGGAAGCTATGGATCTTCCAAATGCTTTGTGTCGAAAGGTCGATGTGACCGATCGGGATGCAGTGAAGACTACAGTATCAGAAGCGGAGAAGAAATTCGGACCAACGGATTTACTGGTTAATAATGCCGGTTTGATGCAATTGGGTTTTGCTCATGAACAGGATCCGAAAGAATGGGACAACATGATTGATGTAAACATCAAGGGAGTTCTGAATGGTGTCCATGCGGTACTTTCCGGAATGAAGGCCCGTAAAGGTGGCACTGTTGTAAACATCAGTTCCGTGGCAGGTAAGAAAGGCTTTCCAAATCATGTGGCCTATTGCAGTACCAAGTATGCTGTACATGGATTGACGGAAACCTTGAGAGAGGAAGTGGCAGACGATGGTGTTCGGGTTATTACTATTGCACCGGGAGCTGTTGAAACAGAACTGCTGGGACATACCACTTCTGAAGATATCATTGCCGGTTATAATGGCTGGAAAGATAGCATGGGTGGAGTGATCTCAGCTGATGATATAGCTGCTTGTGTATCCTTTGCCTACGGCCAGCCGCAGAACGTTTGTGTACGTGAGGTCGTTGTTGCTGCTACCCGTCAGCAACCCTGAATCCTATCCATCAAAGCCTGACTGTAACCCGGCTATGCGGGTTCAGTCAGGCTTTGTTATGCCTGAGCCTACCCTTCAGTTAAAAACACCCATAACTCTGCAGTATTAAAGGCGATGGGTTCTTTTTGATGTGCTGCTGATTTCAGCAGCAATCAGTGCAATATAAAATCAAAAAGCCACCCTGTTTGTGTCGATGTGAATTTCTTGTCTATATTTCTTTGCTCAGCCCATCATTGAAGTGTGACTTTTCATTCCATGAAGCTATTCATTAATTCCTGCCTGCTGTCTGCTGCCTGTTGTATTCTTTCTTGTGAATTCTGTTCAGGCCAAGGTGTCGGTCATGCTGTATGGGCAGGCCGCAGGTATGGATGTGATGGTTATGGATAACATGGCTTCATTTTGAAATAGCAGTGAAAGTGATGGTCTGAGTACCGGGAGTGAGTTGAGTTATGCCCTGGCATTGCATGGAATAGAAGAAGTAATTATTCAGCCTGATCAGGTTTATATTCTTCCGGTCAATCCGCTGGCGTCGGAAGTTCGTGTAAATTTACCTGTTTTAATAGAACCAACAAAATCAAGAACATCAAGAACATCAAGAACATCAAGAACATCAAGAACATCAAGAACATCAAGGTCAGGGTATTATTCTGTAGAAGCGCAGGATCCAAAGGCCGCAAGTGTCGTGACTGCCAAATAAAGCTTTCTCAATATTGTCTCCAGGCCGTCTGTTCGGTCGGGAAGTTCAACTCGCACGAAACGCCTGAATTCAAGGAAGGGAGGCGTTGTTAAAAATAAACCAGCGAGTCTGAAGCAGGCTTATCCGAAGTTCCGGAGAGGAAAGGCTACGATAGTCTCAGAACGTGACTGCCAAAAGGTGGTTTACTGTGATGGGATTTTTGATTTGCCACACTACGGGCATGCCCGTAGTTTCCAAAAAATTAGAACCATTGCTGCTGAACACTTTCGCATAGCCCCGGAACGTATTCGTGTGCTGGTTGGCATCACTGGTGGTGATCTCAGTGCCTATAAACGAATTCCGGTCATGCCTTTGGATAGTCGTGTTGCCATGACCAGTGCACTGCGTGATGTTGATGCTGTTATTCCCGATGCGGAAAATCCTATTACTCAATCATTTATGGATAAACATCACATTGATCTGGTGATGCACGGAAGTGATTTTTCAGAAGAAAAAGCAGATTACTATTACGGCGTTGCAAGGCAGCAGGGAAAATATTTGTCGTTTCCTTACGAATAGGGCGTATCGACTACGGCTATTCTTAAGCGGGCTGCGCTGCTGGGCGTTAGAGAGATACTGACCAGTGACACTGCGGTACTGTCCCTTGAAGAGCGCAGCGCACCCAGGTTAGCCGAAAAGAAATTACGTTCTGACTCAGATTGATGTGTTTAGTTAGACCAATACTAATGCTTCTCTGATAGCTTGTTTCAGTGGGCGTTAAAGTAAATCTGCATAATCGCTGTGAAATTTCCAGTTGAATCAGGTAAGTTAGCCTGCTAATGCAGGAATTGATATATGAAAAACGCACTTGATCTGGCTGAAATAGAAAAAGCAAAGCTCAATTTTGAGACATCACTGATTCCATGGAGCGAATTGCAGCGATATTTTGCCGGAGGAATGGTATTGAATGTTAGTACAACGCTGGATCTGGTGTCCGTTGCCTACGAAATGTCAGTGGATAATAAAATCATGATTGAACAATGGCTGGCAGATAATCTGCTTGGTCAGGTTTCCGATGAGCTTGCAACGGAATGGTTTGATCAGAAAAAAGAGCTCTGGGCAGTGGTTGTTCGTCCATGGGTGTTGGTTCAGGATAAAAAATGATATTTGCAGCTCAACAATTGCTGGGATTACGTCAGTGTTCCAGGTTGAATATAATTGAAGGGACAGGGTTAAAATAACGTGTTGGTAATCTCCAGTGGGGTCAGTCTTAAAGACGAAGAAATAGATATCAATTTCATTCGCGCCCAGGGGGCTGGTGGTCAAAATGTTAATAAGGTGTCATCTGCTGTGCATCTTCGTTTTGATATCAAGGCATCCTCTCTGCCTGAATTCTATAAGGAGCGTCTGTTGGGGCTCAGTGATTCGCGTATCACTGGAGAGGGTGTCATCATCATCAAGGCTCAACAGTTTCGAACCCAGGAAAAAAATCGTGAAGATGCACTCTCACGTTTGCAGCAACTGATCCAGCAGGTCACGAAAGTGCAAAAGAGGCGAAAACCGACCAGACCCTCACGATCATCTAAAGAAAAAAGGCTGAACAGCAAGACCCGAAGGGGGAAAACCAAATCATTACGGGGGCGGGTGCAGGATTGATTGTTCAATAATAAGTAGACGAAAAGAGAGCGAAGCCCATGAGTTAGCCGGGTTCGATAATGGGTAGCGAAGGCAGACCATATCCCTGAGTCTTCAGGTGCAGAGGTTATAAGAGTTGTTTTAATAAGTTTGGTCTTACTTCAGAGGGTGATCTTCAATATGACTCCAGCGGTTAAGGTTGCAAAGAAAAACCGGATTGATTTTAAAATTCACGAGTATGAACATGACCCTTCAAGCGGTTCCTATGGGCAGGAGGCTGCGGCAAAAATGGGGCAAAATCCTGAGCGTGTATTTAAAACGCTGATGGTGAGGCTTGGTGAGAATGTGCTGGCGGTTGCGGTGCTTCCGGTTGATAAGAAGCTTGATTTAAAAGCTATGGCGTCAGTGTGTGACGTAAAGAAAGTTGCAATGGCTGAAAAAAAGGAGGCTCAGCGGATTACGGGATATACCCTTGGAGGTATCAGTCCGCTGGGGCAGAAAAAGAAACTGAAAACCATTATTGATCACTCGGCGAATCATTTTGAGACTGTTTTTGTCAGTGCAGGCCGTCGTGGGTTGGAAATTGAATTATCCGCTGATTCTCTGGCCAGGCTTACGGGTGCTGAATTTTGTCGAATAACCATTTGAGAAAATAATTATCCTGTGAATAATAAGTGATCTTATTTCATTATTTGAATTAGCATAAGTTTAGTGTTGCTGGTTGTTTTCTAGAAGTTATGGGTTTCAGGGATTAAAGGTATAAAAGTTTCGGAAGAAAGAATGTAAATAAAATTATTATAAAGCTTGATGAAGATAATAGTTGTTGAATAAATCATGTTTAATTTATTATTGGAAATATTCAATCTGATATTTTTAATACTATCAGTCGGTTGTTTTTTATGAGGTGTTGGTCGTTTAACCTGAACAGTTTAACCTGATCTGGTTAAAATGTACTGCCAGTATGTTGTTGCATAATTGACCAGTTTTATAATGGATTATCAGGTGTGATGTTGATTACTATTATAACTCCCAAGCTGCTGCTATGAGCGTGTAAAATACATTGATGTTTAACAGGAGGAGTTTGTTGTCTTTATTCTGATCAAAGAATGGTTTGTTTCAAGTTGATGAGCACCTGAAAAAATGATCCGGCTTCAGTGATAACTACTGATATCTGGTGTTTTAATATAAAGTGGGCCGGGTTGTTTGCTAATTTTGGATTAATTGAAAGGATGAACTAGTACATGTGTACTTTTTAATTACTGGATTCAATTCAATTTTGATTTAAAAGTCTTCAGGGTTATCTTCAGACTTGATTGGAAAAAAATATTGACACTGCTGGTAAAGTAAATATAATTCATCTGGCTAGAAAGTACGTCTTATATTTATGCACACCATTGCGATGTCCTGATTTAGTTTTAGTCTTCGTCCTGTTCTTCATAAGTAATAGCTACACTTCCAGCCAAACAGCCTTTTCAGGCTTTAGTTACTAATGATTTTATAGGGTACGACAATGTCTACTACTACTGGCACCGTTAAGTGGTTCAACGAATCTAAAGGCTTTGGTTTTATCGAGCAGGAATCTGGTCCAGACGTTTTTGCTCACTTCAGAGCTATTCAGGGCACAGGATTCAAAACTCTGATTGAAGGCCAGAAAGTACAGTTCGAAGTTACTCAGGGCCAGAAAGGTCCTCAGGCAGAGAATATCGTTGTTCTGTAATAATCAGATCACGGTTTAGCCTGGCTATCAGGTTATCTCTAGTCTCTGATTTCAGAATATAGAAGGGTAGGGCCAATGGCCTTACCCTTTTTTTTGCTTCTTGTTTTTGAGGGGGAATGATAGGCGTTGTATAGTGCTCCGAAGTGATTGATTGCTAAGAAAGCAAATAACAGAAACCGCATCAAATTAAATCAGGCATGGATTATGGATTATCTTGAAATTAATAAAAAAGCATGGAATGAACGAACCAGTGTTCACGTGGCATCAACGTTTTATGATGTAGATGGCTTTCTTGGAGGTAACACGTCGCTCAGGGAAATAGAACTGTCTGGGTTGGCGGAGGTTGAAGGGCGCCGTCTACTGCATCTGCAGTGTCATTTTGGCCTGGATACGCTTTCCTGGGCAAGAAAGGGAGCTGTGGTCACTGGCGTCGACCTCTCATCTGAAGCTATAGATCAAGCCAATAAGATCAAATTTCAGGCGGGCTTAAACGCGGAGTTTGTTTGTGCTGATGTTTATCACTATGGACAACAATCTACCGAAACATTTGATATCGTTTACACTTCCTATGGCGCTATTTGCTGGTTACCCGATCTTACTCGATGGGCAGAGACTGTTGCCGGAAAATTGAAACAAGGCGGCTGTTTTTATATGGTGGAATTTCATCCATTGTGTGATGTTTTATCTGGATATCCTTATTTTTATTCCAGTGAACCTGATGTCTCGGATGAGGGTACATACACTGAAAATTGTCAGGGTAAAACGAATACGATGGTAAGTTGGGTGCACTCGTTGAGTGAGGTTATCACTGCGCTGATTGGTGCTGGCATTGAGATCAATGCGATGAGTGAATTTCCTTTCAGCCCCTATAACTGCTTTGATGATCTTGAAGAAAGAGCGAAAGGCCGATTCTATCGGGCAAATACAGCTCATGATGTGCCCCTGGTTTATTCCATAATGGGGACAAAGAAGTAGAATAACCAAGAAGAAAGGAAGCATTGGATGCCAAAAAGAATAATCGAAGTGGTCAGATATAATCCAGAGTGGGTAACCGTTTTTGAGAAAGAGAAACGTCTGATCATGAAAGCAATGAGACCGGGCATAATTAAAATCCATCATATTGGAAGTACGGCTGTTCCTAATCTGGATGCTAAGCCAATTATTGATGTTCTTGTAGAAACAGACAGCATGAAATCACTCGAAGCACTGGTTCCTGCTCTAAAACAGTTAGGTTATGAGTCAAAAGGCGAATTTGGAATTGTCGGGAGACAGTATTTCCAAAAAGGCGGAAATAACCGGACTCACCACCTCCATGCATTTCAAACCGGTGATTCAAATGTGTCACGACATCTGGCTTTCAGAGATTACCTGGTAGCCAATCCGGATATTGCCGCTGAATATGGTGCTTTGAAACAGTCTGTTGTCAGGTTGTGTAATAATGATAAAGATCAATATGGTCTGGGTAAAAATGATTTTGTAAAAGAGCATGAAGCCAAAGCTCTGGTATTCTGGAATCAGCAGTCATCGGTCGAAAGTGTGACTCCTTCATAATATAGAAAACAGCATTTTTTTACTGAAAGCGAACGTGATGGTAGATTCATGACATTAACTGAGAAATATCAGGCTGACGGGTATTTGCTTTGCAAAGGTATCTTTTCCAGGGAGACATTAAATCCTTTACGAAAATCCCTGCAGAAGTTCCATAACGCCTGGGTGAGCGATAATCTCGAATTTTATCAGGAAAAAGCACTGAGCAGTGCTTATCTGACAGGAACAAAATACCTTGGCTCTGATGATAGAAATGAGCTGTTTCAGTTTATCACCAGTCAGCGTTTACTTGGGGTTCTTGAAAGGCTAATGCCTGACGATCACGCGTTCATGAATACCCAGCTTTTTTTTAATCCGGTTAATCCTGATCAGAGAAATTACTGGCATCGAGATATTCAGTACTCTGATTATTCCATTGAGCAACAGAAGGCTGCTCTCGCAGACGTTAATGTGTTGCACTTCAGGGTGCCTCTGAAGTCGGAGAATGGCATAGAACTGATTCCTGGTTCTCACAAACGCTGGGATTCAGAGGAGGAGTTTGAGGTTCGTAAGGCGTTGAATGGGAAGTCCTGTTACCAGAACCTCCCCTCGTCACTGATCATACCCTTGGAACCGGGAGATCTGCTGGTTTTCTCTGCAAATATCATTCACCGGGGCCTGTACGGTCAGGATCGAATGGCCTTCGATATACTATTCTGTGATGCCACTGCTGATTTGTTACAGCATGTGGATACGGATTGCCTACCAGACAGTCAGGAACTGAAAAGACTGGAAAGAGCGGGTGTTTTTGAAAATTCCCTACGGTTAAAAAATAGTGGTGGAGCCATTACGGATGTTACTGGCCTGAGTTAATGTTTTGTTTATAAATTAGCACTATTGATTGAAATTTTAAGCCTGGAATCTGCCCGGAATGTAAGTCGAGAATAGCCATTCAACAGCGCATGAAGGGAGTGCGGGAGTGCCGGGTCATCATCAATAAGCTCTGGTCATTTTTTATCGGACTCTGAAACAGAGTAGGCCGGACAACTGGTAATATGGTCATTCACGAGTCCCATCGACTGCATATAGGCATAACAGATGGTGCTTCCGACAAAACTGAATCCCCGTTTTTTTAATGCTTTGCTCATTTTATCGGATATTTCGGTAGTTGCCGGCACCTCATCCATAGATCGCCATTGATTGACTATGGGCTGATGGTCGACAAATGACCAGATATAGTCACTGAAACTACCAAACTCTTCCTGCACTTTAATAAAGGCTCTGGCATTTTTAACGGCGCTGTTAATTTTCAGCCGATTTCGTATCACTCCGGTATCAGCCATCAACCTTTCAACATCACGCTCGTTGAATTGAGCTACTTTGGTGACATCGAAATGACGGAAGGCTTTCTGGTAGCCCTGACGACGTTTCAGAATAGTAATCCAGCTAAGCCCGGCCTGAGCACCTTCCAGAATAAGGAATTCGAAGAGCTTTTGGTCATCTCGGCAAGGCATTCCCCATTCGCTGTCATGATATTTAATATAGAGGGGATTTCCGTGGCACCAGCTACATCGTGGATCTGACAAAATAATCTCCTTGTTTCCAGCACTGCATGCACTGTCTCTCAGCTAAACTTATACATTAACATCATCAGACAGGGGTGAGTGATGATTTACCCTGAATCAACTCTGATGAATTAGTTCATTAGCAGTATGCAGATCAGGGATTGATCTCATGTCCGGTATATTCGGTCCAAAAAATACAACAGGCCCTGCGGGGCGTGTCTCCACCCCCACATCCAGGACCATGCCAACGGGGCGAACCAGCGATGGCAGGGGTGTTGTGCATGTAGATGAACCTGTTCTCAGTCAAAACGAGCTTCTGAAACATGGAGAGCAAATTTCCATTGATGAGAGAGATATTACGCCTCAGGATATCGAAAATCAGCTATCCAGAACTGAAAGTGATGAGGATCTTCCCTTTTTTGATGCTTTGGAAACGCAGCCTGACACTCAGGAATCTGTATCAGATACACAGCCTCTGGCAAAAGGAAAGGCAACGAAAAAACCCAAAGGCAGCTATTTTGAGAAATTTGCCGCTTTATTTGTTGCCTGGATATTGGACTGGAGTCGAATCAAGGCAAAAGTTTCCCTGGATGCGGGTAATGAACATCGCGAAACAAGAGATAAACTGCAGGGACTTCGTCAGCAAATAAGAACTCAACCAAGACTTGTACGCCAGGAATCCAGAGCAGAGTTGAAAGCCCTCAGAAAAGAAGCGGCAAGAACCCGTGCAAAACGGAACGGGGAAGTCGTTCAATACCTGGAGCTGGTCAAAGCTTTAAAGAGGATCAATAAAGGGCGTGAGGAAAGCTATAACGTACATCTGGATGGATTAATGTTTGGTGATGGTAAGGCATTTATCAAGGATGTGGATCTGGAGGTGACCGGTGTTGAGCTGTTAAAGAGTCCAAAGGGCGATCAAATTCCACGAATCACTGCAGATCTGGAAGGCGTACTGGAGATCCCCTTGAAAGGAAAGCCCCCTCTGAGGCTTCGCCTGCAAATGACCGGCGTCAAAATCAGTATGGAGGGTCGATTGATTCCGGCCGCAAGTACCTATATAGGAAAAAGCAGTCCGGTAGAAATTATTAAAGCGATGCACAAAATCCGGAAATCCAAGGATGGCCTTTTTAAGCTCAAACACTTTGGTATAGAGGCTGAGAGTATCAGGGCAACAATGGAGAATGTCGACCCTGAAACACTGGGCGCACTGGTAGCGAGAATGAAGTCTACCAGGGGGCGGGCTATTGATAAGTTGTTTGTTTCCCTGGGTTTACCGGTGGATTTCAAGGCCAGGGAGTTCAAACTCTTTTCCTCGGCATCAGAAAAGAGTGAACTGTTTACTGCAGATAACCTCGATGTTCATTATCAGTCGCCGGATGCTGTTCGAAGTGACTTCCGACGGACCAGAGAATCTTCAACAGAGTTAAATAGAGAATCAAGAGAGTTGACTGTAACGGCTGACTCCATGGCAATAAATACCGGTGCAGCGTCTGACTCTATTAAAAAAACCATTATGGATCTGACACCTGAAGTGATGCCATTAATGCCCGGAGACAAACCGGTAGATCAAACCTGGGCCGATATTCTTGATGCCCAGTCTTCAGGGTTAACAGCAAAAGTTGATGATTTCAGTCTTAAACTTGGTCGACAAGTGTTATTTGACAATGGCAGGGCGAAGCTGACCGGCGATGATTCAATCAGTGTCAGTACCGGCCCGCTGGAAATTCATAATGAAGGCCTCGCAGGTGTTGGAGTCAAGGCCCGGGCACTGGAGCTTGAATTAACCAGGGAAGGGCAGGATATGGCATGGCTGGCTGGAGCCGAAAAGATATCGGCAAAAGTGGATCTTAAGCAAAAGCTGCCAGCACAAAAAGGAGACATAGAATTTCATGGTCAACTGGCTGGTGAAAAGTTGATGGTGGCGGGTGAGATAAGAAAGGAGAAAAATACGTTTTCTGTCCAGGTTCAGGGGGCCAGTCTGAAAACCGATGGGCAACCGGCAAATATTCAATCAGGTAAAACAAAACTGGAATTACCGGGGTTAGTGGAAGCCCGGGTTGAACAGTTGAGAATGACGGGAGAGGGAAGGGATAGCCGGAAAGAAGTAGATGTTTCCATAAGAAAAGCCTCTGCCAGAGGCGTCGGTGTTATAGGCGTTAAAACCGGAAAACACCAGATGTCCATTGCCCTTGAAGGTGAGGCAAAGTTGGCTTCAACGGATATCAGGTGGCATCAGGAAAAAAGTGGTCATTACGATCAGAAACTGAATACGGTCAATGTCCAGCCGGGTGATTTTTCCATGGATAACCTGAAGTTGGGTGGTATTAATATAGGCCATGCAGAATTGAATCTGGATGACTCGTTGTCAGGTTCGGTTAATCTTTCAAACGTAGAGATAGAATGTGAAACGTTGATTGGAAAACATTCAGTGCTTCCGAAAAAATACCAGAAATATTTACCTGAAATGTTAATGAAAGGCAGGGTAATCAGGTTATCGATGGAGCTGCCTGTTCAGGCTGGAGTTATTGATCCAGCGACAACAGCCATTTCTCAAGTCAGCCTGGATAACGCAAAGGTTGATACTAACAGTCTGTCAGGATGGAGCAGTCAAAAACTGATTGATGGAGTGCAGTATGTTGCCGGAAAAACGGATATTGAAATACAGGTCACGGGGACCACCATGAGTGAGGGCGCTCTCTGGGTGAATCTTGATATAAATGGTATTTGGATTCCTGTTGAACTGATGAAAATTCCAGGATACAGAGCTGAGACCCATAGCGGTATTCTCTTACCAGAAATGCTTCACGGATTAACAGGCATGCATCTTGGGAGTCCCAGAAGCAGCGAAACCGAGATGCTCAATGATATTCAGCAAGGTAAGGAAGAAGCCATTGCTAAACTCGAAACTTATTGTGATGAGATAGGTGCAGAAAAATCGGTGAGGTTGCTCAGGAAAATAGATTTGACCCATTGCATTGAGGCAGCCAATCAGGCGGATGAAAAGGCTCTGTGGACTCTTACCCATCTTTATGCAGCCATGAGAAAATATCCGGAAATGGCCGGAAAAGCCCTGGAAATTACTCTGACGAATGGCTGGCGTCTTGATGCGGATGAGAAAGCTTATTTCTGTTCAGCACCTATTGTCTCTCATCTTGATCCGGTCATTTTGTCTCGGGCAATATGGGGTACCGGTGATTATTTTGCCGCTTATGACATTATTCACAAAGCCGCTGAGCAGGCTCCTGGAGATAGACGTCTGGCTTTTTATGAAAGTCGTATTATAGGTCAATTGAAGGCGGCATTGCTTGAAGATCAATTAGCTACCGATAACGTCCGTTTTTTACAACAGGAGCAGATGCGCAAGTTGTCACTGGCAGCCAGGTTGGGGCACAAGAACGCTCTGATTGAGCTGGAGGCTTATGCTGCTCAGGGAAAGCCCCTGGCAATGTTAGGGCTGGCCGGATTTCAGCTTGAAAGAAGTAAAGATCCGGCTGTTTTCTTCAAGGCAATGAAACATCTGGAGCAACTGGCGCTGACTGACGATCCTCTGGTCAATCGTTACAGTAAGACTATTTTATTACGCAGGGCTCATAACTCAAACAGGGTTTTCATTCACGCTAATCCGGATTCTGACGGTCGCCTCGCAGAACAGAATCGATTGATTCGCTCTGGTAAGTTGAATGAGTTGAACGGGAATGATTTATATAGGTGGGGACTACGGTTTCTCTATGGTATTGAAGGAATCAATATAGATCTGAAAAAAGCGGATCTTCTTCTGAATCTTGCCAGAGACAGAAATGTGCAGGGGGCTTCTGTGCAGTTAGGTGTTGTTGACCAATTAAGAGAATGAATAAAAAATTGTGAGCAAGCCATTCTTAGTCTGCAGAATGCTTACTGAGCAAATATTTTCGGGTGAAATTCTGGAAGCTGTTTTCATTGACAGTTAATATAGTGTTCTTAACTAATCTGAGACTTATGCCTGATGAAAATAGCTAAAGAACGTGTAGCTTTGTTCCACTACACCCTGAAGAATGATAATGGTGAAGTGCTGGACAGTTCTGATGGCGGGGAACCTCTGGCTTATATACATGGCGAATTCAATATCGTTGAGGGTTTGGAAAACGCCCTGGAAGGTAAGGAAGCTGGTGATAAGCTGGATGTATCCGTTGAAGCCGCTGAAGGCTATGGCGAGTACGATGAAAGTCTGGTCCAACCTGTACCGAAAGAACAATTTGGCGATCATCCGGTAGAAATTGGTGCCCAGTTTCATGCAGAAACTGCTGTAGGGCCAAGAGTGGTTACAGTGACAGCCGTTGAAGACGATCAAGTGGTCATTGATGCCAATCATTCATTGGCTGGTGAAAATCTGCACTTCAGTGTTGAAGTGGTTGAGGTGCGAGAAGCCACCAAAGAAGAACTGGATCATGGTCATGTTCATGGCCCGGGCGGACATGAACATTAAGTTCTGACTGTACCATATACCTGAAAAGAGCTGGCAGCTACCGGCTCTTTTTTTTGCCCTGAAAAATGTCTACTGCTCCAGTTCTGCCAAAAGAGCTGTCTGAAGTTCAGTCGGAGAGAGAACAATGCCTTCTTCTTCGTCAACCGGAAATATGGCTAGGACCGTATTGTCCTTTTCCAAACCGGATGTCCAACGTTCAAGCCAGACTTCCAGACTGATCGCTTTGGGTTTACAGTCGGACCAGTCGCCGGTGGCCCAGGCGGCGGCGAAATCAGGGTGAGGCCATACAGGAAGGCACTCTTCACCATCATTGGATGATAACTCTACCCAGCCATCTTTGCTGTGCAAACTCCAGATTTCTTCCCAGTCTGCTACTTTGCGTAAAAAGTATTCATAACGTTGATCATCTGGCTGGCTACAAATGGTGCTGAACTGTTTTTCATTGAGTTTATAGGTCATAACGGGAATGGTTTCTGTATTTGCTATTCGACTTGAGCGTTAGCAGGCATTCTACATCAGGAATCTGTCCGGATTACAATATAATACGATTTCCGAATGCTAATTATGCTACTGCGCTGCCTTTTCAGACTCAGATCCTGCGTTGGAGTTCCTCGCCATAGCCTCTCGCCATCGCTACGGCAGGGCGATCTCATTTGGCACTAACTTTCTCTGTTTGGCTAATTATTCAGCACACAAAAGTACCAAAATAAGCCTAATTTCCTGTACTTCTCAAAAATTCAGTTTTTAAAGCTAGCTTTTTGAATATGCAACAGGATTGGTGTTTGTCAAATGAGATCGCCCTGATCGCTACGGCTATGACTCGTCACTCAGCCTTGTCTCTGAGCCTGAAAAGCCATGCTCATAACAGCTATCAGAAACCGGCAATGGTATAAGTGCTCCTTTACTCTTTTATACGGTGTTTCCGTTGTCCTGCAATTTATTTTTTACTAATTAATCAATGAGATAGATTAAAATAAACTGTTCGTTACCGATTTGCAGCGCTATAGTCGCCGTCCTCTGATGCAGTACCGAAATTTAACCAATGCGATTGATAAAAGCGCCATTGATAGCTGGCTTGTTAACGGTTGTCATTTTAGGGGCCAGAACCTACCTGCCTCAATGGGCTTACTTCGTTTTTCTGGAGCAGTGCCTGTTCTTTTTCTGTGGGCTGATTACCGGCATCCGGTTACCGGACTGGGATTTGCTGTTACCTGGGTTTTCTCATCGTTCCGGCATAACACATTCCTGCATGATTTCAGCCATTGTATTTCTTTTCGGAATGACTACGGCTGCCGGTGGTCTGGCGATGGGAACTGCTTTGCATCTGGCATCGGATCTGCAACCGAAAGCCTGGAGCGGAGGTGCACTGATTAAATTATCCTTTATAGGCAGTATCGGTTTGTTATCACCGGTTTGGCTTCTGGCCAACATAGTGGGATGTACGATGATTCTGATGCAGGTGATGATGGATCTCTCTTTCAATGACCGACAGCTGATTGTACTGGTCACAGTGACAGGTATTGGCTGGTATTTTTATCAGGAAGAAAAAAGGCCTTTGCTGCCTGTAATAACTCTCGCTTTCAGCTTTTTGCTGGTTCATGCCGTTCGTAATGGTACTTTGAGTATGAAAGTAATCTGGAATTATCTGGCCTGATTGTTGTAAGAACGGGGAATAATCCATTGACCTGAATCTTGAGATATTATAAGTTGCATGTAAAATGCATATCTGTTGAAAGGTCTATGTAATGAATAAAGACAACATCGAAAATTCGAATAAGTCTGAAAAAGAGCTTGATGAGAAACAGGGTAATAATGAACAAGCTGAGAATGAAAAGTCTCAGAATAAAACCACCAATGAGCGCCCCAGTGGATGTTGTGGTTCGTGCTCTTAAGTTGATCTGATAGGAGTAACAACGATCGTTGCTCCTTTTATTAATCGAATTAATTGAATTAATTCAATACCACTTCCTGGTTCTATCCCATTACGGTTTGATTGTTCCATTTCTTTTGATGAGATCCAGTCGTTCAATACCGGTTGAATCTTTGTCTGTGCCTGGAAGGCAAGGCTTTAAAGCCGTTCCAGTGACGACGTAATGATGAAATCAGCCTACATTTAAAACTAATACAACAAAATTATGACAGGCTCTTCATGCGCAATCATTTCTGGTTGTTGCTGTTTTTTATACTAACCACATCCGGCTATTGCGATGATTTCCAGAATTCAGGTTGGTTACAGGTTCCTGATGATCAGAGTACGCAGGATTCTATCTCTGATGATCAATCTGAACGGGAACGATTAGTTCAGTGGCTGGCAACAGCTCCCCGGCATGGTATCAATCTACCTCAGAAACATCTGATAGAGCTGGCATCCGACCCTTCCATGTATAATCTGCGGCTAATGGCTGAACGCTATGCTTCGTATCTGGATACCGGATTTCTCGATAAACACCTCTACCAGCCAGGCTGGCATATAAAAGATATCCCCGCTCTGCCGGTGCTTTCCGGTCATCTGGATGTTGATAATATGTCTCTTATTGAGCCGCAGTTACCCCAGTATCAATCATTGAAATCCATGTTGGCGACGTTGAAAACCTGGCTGAAAATGGCCGTTGCTCACTTTCCAGATGATCAGGTTCTGGAAGTGGGAGACCGTAGTCCATCAGTAGAGGTTTTGAACCAGTGGCTTATCGATCTGGATATTACCAATTCCCTTTCAGGCAGGGTGTATTCAAGAAAGCATAAAAAAGTTATTTCCAGTGTTCAGAGAAAAGGAAATATCTGGTCTGACGGGCGACTGGGAGCGAGAACCCGGCAGGCTCTCGTAGCGCTGACTAATAAACGCATTGAAACCATAAAGGTTAATCTGGAGCGATTGAGGTGGCTGCCAAGAGATATTCCCTATCCCTATGTTTGGGTTGATATTACTAATTACGATGTGGCCTGGGTAACCGGGAGGAAACGACAGAAGCATTATAAAGCGATAATTGGACAGAGATCCCGGCAGACACCGGTGTTTAAGGATGAAATAGAAGGTATTACGGTCAATCCGTACTGGCGTGTACCCAGCTCCATTGCCAGTACTTCAATATTGCGGTCACAGAAAAAAGATTCCTCTTTTCTGAAGCGTGAGGGATTTGTTGTGTACGACAGCTGGAAAAAAGGTGCGAAAAAACTGAATGCAAGTCGGGTAAACTGGCATCAATTGACCTGGCGGAATTTCCCCTACCGCCTGGAACAAAAGCCTGGAAAGGTAAATCGTCTGGGTCGCTATAAGCTGGACTCACCTAATGCATACAGCATTTATCTGCACGATACTAACAAGCCCAGATTGTTTCAAAGGGAAAAGAGAATGTTCAGCTCGGGGTGTGGTCGAGTAGAAGACATTGAGCGACTGATCGGACATTTACTGGCCGACCAGAAAATGTCCGACAAAATGACGGTCTTGAAAAATACTTCTACCACAACGACTCTGGAATTGAGAAAGCCCGTGGCAGTCTATTTCGCCTATTTCACAGCCTGGCCGGACAGCTCGGGCCGTGTCCGGTTCAGGGATGATATTTACCAGTTGGATGATGCATTATTAAGCAGGCTCTGAAATGACAACAGGCAATCATGAAAGATAGAGTGCTTACTGCTTTTCAGTGCCTGTTTTTATTCTGTTGCTGCTGTCTTATTTCTTCTTTAACCTTCCGGCGATTGATGACCATTGAAGCGACATCGCCACCCAGATGGACTTCATCACGTGTGCGGGCCAGAGCCATCTGCTTTTCTCTTTCCATAAAACGTTGTTTCTGTTTTTCTGTGTGTTTGTTGTAGCAGTAAGGACAACTGACGCCTTTCTGGTAATGATTGCTGAGTTTGTCTTCTTCGGAAATAGGTAAGCGACAGGCGTTGCACTGATCATACTGCCCCTTTTCCAGTTGATGATTCACGGTGACCCTGTCATCAAAAACAAAACACTCACCTTCCCAGACTGACTCCTCTTCAGGAACTTCTTCCAGGTACTTGAGAATACCACCCTGAAGGTGATAGACCTCATCGAAGCCCTGTTCTTTCAGGTAAGCTGTGGACTTTTCACAACGGATGCCACCGGTACAGAACATGGCTACTTTTTTATGCTTGTCCGGGTTGAGATGATCCTTTACATACTGCGGAAATTCTCTGAAAGTTTCGGTATTAGGGTTCAGTGCATTCTTAAAGGTTCCCACCTGAACCTCATAATCATTTCGTGTATCGACCAATAACACTTCAGGGTCATTGACCAACTGGTTCCAGTCCCCTGGCTTCACATAGGTGCCTACTACCTGCCTGGGATCAATGCCTTCAATGCCCATGGTCACAATTTCTTTCTTGAGTTTGACTCTGGTGCGCTTAAAGGGCAGGTTTTCAGTGAATGATTCTTTAAATTCGATACTGGCCAGACGCTCATCTTTCTGAAACCAGTCAAGAAGAGCGTCAATTGCTTCACGAGGGCCTGCTACCGTTCCATTGATACCTTCTGAGGCCAGCAGCAAGGTGCCTCTGATCCTGTTTTCTTCCATCACCTGCAGCAGGGGAGCCTGAAGCTCTTCAAAATTGTCGAGAGCAACAAAACGATAGAGTGCACAAACAACGGTAGTCATTATTGTTATCCTTAAGCGAGCCGGAACGTAAATCCGGAGCCTGATCAATTGAAAGACCAGAAAATCTGGAAAACGGATTTTAGCAAAGCTGTTCACCGGGTCAACTCCGCGGGGAATTGTCCCTCTGCTGTAAGATGGTAGGAATATCCTCTATAAAGTAATGCCTGCTATGATTGCGGTGAACCCAAGAACAAGAACTTAACGTCTTACCGGAAGAGTACTGAAAATGCCAGACAGCGTCATTAACCTGTTGAAATCACATCGCTCCATTCGAAAATTCACCTCTCAATCAGTAGATGATTCCCTGGTCAGAGAATTTATTCTGGCAGGGCAGGCTGCGGCAACGTCCAGCAACCTTCAGGGTGTGAGCGTTATAAGGGTCAGAAGCCCGGAAACAAGAAGCCGAATTGCAGAGCTGGCTGGTGGCCAGAGTTATGTAGCAGCTGCTGCGGTCTTTATGGTGTTCTGTGCAGACCTTAATCGTTCTGGCTACTGCTGCGAGAGTTATGATAAGACAATGGCGGATGGGATGACTGAGCATTTCATGATTGCCACCATTGATGTAGCACTGTTTGCCCAGAATGTGGTAACTGCCGCCGAATCAGAAGGTCTGGGAATCTGCTATATCGGAGGGATTCGAAATAATCCGGCGGAGGTCACTGAACTGTTAAATCTGCCCGATAATGTGTACCCGGTTTTTGGTTTATGTCTTGGCTATCCTGACCAGAATCCTCAGCAGAAGCCCCGTCTGCCTCTGGATATGGTGTTGATGGAAGAGGAATATCAACCAGTGGATGGAGATAGTCTGAAAGATTATGACCAGACCATGCGACAGTATTATCATGATCGTACCAATGGAAAACTGAACAGAGACTGGAGCTCCGATATGTCGGCCCTATTGGGTAAAGAGTCCAGACCTCACATGAAAGATTTTCTGCACAGTAAAGGCTTTAAGTTTCGTTAGATTTTCATGACAGCAGCCATCACTAACATAGTCAGTACTATTAATGGTTTTCCGGTCTCGACCAGAGAACTGTCAGGTTCTGGAGGAGTGGGAGTCTCCTCTGAGTCATACGTCAGTGGTTGATCCATTGAATCAATCGTTGCCTGGGCTTCAGCCTGGGAAGTCGAACCGGCGGCGGCAATGATAATGCCCTGCAGTGATTGTCGTCTTCCTGGGAAATTGTCAGTGAGCTCTGTCTGGAACTGTTCGATCGCTTTTTTAGTGTTGTCGTTGACAGTAACTGGAACCGGGGTGTCCTTCTGTGGTTCTCCCCCCTGATAGGTGATGACTGGGGCTTGTTGTGTAAGGTGTAGTTCCTCGAGGTAGAGTTCCCCGAGGTATTCACGAATGGGTTTAACCACCAGAGGAACGCCGTGATCCCAGCGCATGTTGTCATAATCACTCACTACACTTTCAATGGTGATAATGGCCTGTTTTAAATTATCTCTTTGCCGGTATTCTTCAGCTTCAAGTTGCTTCAGCATCACGGCATGCGCGTCGACATTTGCAGGATAGATATTGAAGGCAGGCTCATTTTTAATGGCCATGAATTCCAGTCTGGCCGTTTTTGAAGTATCGAAATCCTTTACCTGCAGGGCATCCCAGACGGCTATGAATCTCAATGCCAGCAACCCCCAGGGTGAAATGCCGGTCTCATCCAGTGTCTGGGAATTCAGAGTGGCGATCCTGCCATCATTCACAGGAAGCTCCAGTTTCAGGTAGGCTTTTTCGAACGCATAATAAGTTTTTAATACTCGTACATCATCAGCTGAAGCACCTTCAATGGTCAGATTGGTTAGCCGTTGATGGAGATCCTGGGATATATGCCAGGCCTGATCCCATTGCCCCTGTTGAAGAAGACTGTATACGAGCCAGAGATGCTCGTGAAAGGCCAGTGACGCATCGGTGAGTGATGAATTATTCGCATTTTCATTGATATCATTTTTCCGCTCAATAGATTTATCCCAGGCTAGCTGGTTGATCTGGGTGACTCTGAACCAGTCTCCCCGGGCAAAATAAAAATGAGTTGGGATATGGGTTAAATGGATGGAGCTGCTGTTGTTGCCATTCGAATTAAGGTTTTCCAGCCAGTGAACGGCATTGAGAGCGTCCATTTGAGCGTGTCTGGCCATAAAGGGGCTTTCAACAGCATGAACCAGATAATGATGCAGACCGGGGTGATTAGCCGTGTCTGTTTGGGAAAGGAGTTTTCGAATGTCTTCCACAACCTCAAATTCAAGGGCGAAACTTTTCATAATACGTCGGGTGGCCAGTTTGGCCAGAAGACGGAATATTTTCACTTCATCCTGTAAATTCTGCTGCAGAAATACAGCCCTGGTTAAATGCTGGTGAAATTGATCGATATTAGAACCGGCATTATGGGGTAAGAGGTCTCTACCGGTTGGTCCAAAGAGCAATTTTGCTCCATCAATTAACACCTGTTCTGAGGCATTCATCTGTCCTTTATAGTTATCTAGAGAGTTATCGAGAGAGTTATCGAGATTGTTATCGAGCATCTGGTTCAGTTCTATGAGCAGTTGGTCGGCACATCAAACTCTCTCGAATACCAAAGCAGCTGATAACTGCACATCAGTTCGCCCCATTTGGCCATGATGAAAGGCGAGTTGATATCTTCATTCTGAGCCTTGGTAAAAGCCGCCCTGGCTTCGGGATATTGAAAGGCATTAAGCAGTTTTAGTCCGGTTATAAACCAGTGCTTACTGATATCGGGGTAGTGGGTTAAACCTGTAGGTTCCGAAAAGTCAGCTATAATACGACAGTAGACGTATTGCTAGCGAGTTAAATATGACTTGTTCTTCAATAGTACGCTGTAGTACTTGTGACAGCCAAAACATCAAATACATCGGTGTTAGCGCCCATAATGTACCGCGCTACCTGTGTTGTAATATTGACTGCCATGTTAAAACGTTCATGCTCAAATATCGTTACAAAGCCTACGAGCCTGGAGTTAAGGAAAAAATCGTTGAGATGGCAATTAATGGCAGTGGCGTAAGGGATACAGGGAGGGTGTTGGGTATTAGTAAAACGACTGTCATAAACACCTTAAAAAAAAAGAAAAAGGCTTAATCAAAGTTAATCCTAATATCCGCACAATGGAGCTTGGAGATGAGAGTAATATACATCTAGAGCCTGCCTGCGAAGAGGCAGAGCTTGATGAGCAATGGTCATTTGTTAATAGTAAATTTAACCAGCGCTGGCTTTGGCACGCAGTTGACCATACCACCAATACGGTTCTTGCTTATGCCTTTGGAAAGCGAACTGACAAGGTATTTAAGACTCTAAAAGAGCTGCTCGCTCCATTTAATATAAAGAGATTTTATACTGATAATTGGGGTGCATATGATCGGCATCTTAATCCAGCAGAGCATGTTGTAGGGAAAACAAATACACAAAAAATTGAGAGAAAAAACCTCAACTTCAGGACTAGAATTAAGCGTTTAGCTCGTAAAACAATTTGCTTTTCAAAATCAGAGAAAATGCACGATATCGTGATTGGTCTTTTGATAAATAAATTGGAATTCGGGATTGATATTCATGCAATTTAACAGGTTTAACCTACTACCGAACCATTTTCTTTCGTGAGCAATTCTAATTTAAGTTTAAAGTTCGAACTTTCACTAGAGCGCTCATACCACTTCTGAGCGCTGTCTACTTTATACCAACCAAACCACTGAACAGTTAAACGGTTTTTACCTGCGTAGTCATATAAAAAATCAACCAACTCAGGATAAGTGGAATCACCTAAATGTAAATTCAGAACTGTAATTTCTTTGGGCTGATAAGATTGAGAACAACCAAAGGTAAACAACCCCAATACAGCCGCTAATAAATATTTCATTAGATCTCTTCCAAGGTATGTACTCAAAAACCGGTACATAAGGAAAAAACTCAGATTGTCGTCTAACCTTCAATGTCATGATCACCCTTCCTGCCAACGACCTGTCACCAAGCCTGCTTGAGTTCATTACTCAACAACAGGAACTGATCGCCCGACAGCAGGAGCAGATTGTTCAGCTTCAGGAGCGGGAGGTTCAGCAACAGATTCGGATTGAGGCGTTGGAAGCCGAGATCACTCGACTGAAAAAGCTCAACCCAAAACCCAATATCAAACCCAACACCAAGCCTCCCGATGACGATGATCCAGGCAGATTGCCACCTGATTCCGACCATAACGGCAAACCGGAAGCTTCTGAAGATGGCGATTCCCTCAGTCGCAAATCAGAGGTGGAAAAGCCTGATGAGACTACTCGCCGTCAACGATCAAAACCTCCCGACCCACCCGTCTCTGAAGAGCACAGTATTACACCTGAGGCGATTCCGGAAGGCTCGGTTCGCCATGGTCGGGAGTCGTTCACTGTCCAGGAACTGGAGGTTAAAGCCAAGACTGTCCGTTACTGGCTTGAGCAATGGTTGACGCCTGAAGGTAAAACCATCAGTGGCCGACCGCCGGATAATCTGAACGGACACCACTTTGGTCCTCAGCTACAGGCTTTTGCTTTACTCCAGCATTACGGCTGCGCTGTCACCCAGCCTCAGTTACTGGAGCTGCTTTGGGATGCGGGTATCTCAATTTCATCTGGGCAACTCAGCAATCTGCTTACCAAGGGGCATGATGGGTTCCATGCAGAGAAAGATGAGTTACTGGCAACGGGCATACGCTGTTCACATTATCTCCAGACCGATGATACAGGAGCCCGGCATCAGGGACAGAATGGCTATTGCACAGTGATCGTTAATGACCTGTTTACCTGGTTTGGTACCACAGGCAGCAAGAGCCGGGAAAACTTCCTGACATTACTGCACCGTCCCTGGCACACCTACATTCTTAACAGTCATGCGCTGGATTACCTTCAGAGGCAAGACTTTACCAAGAAGTGGCAGCGAGTCCTTGAAAGCTACCCCGAAACTCACTTCCCAAACCGAAAGGCGTGGGAAGACTTTATGGACGACATTGGTCTTGAAGAACATCCCAAGCTTCGGCAGACAATCAGCGCAGCGATGCTATACGGCAGCCTGGTACATCATGGGTTTGACCGTCATATGGTTACCTTCAGTGATGGTGCCAGGCAGTTTGACGTGTTTGACCATGCTCAATGCTGGCTTCACGCGGAGAGACCACTGGATAAAGTCATTCCGGTGAATGAACATCAGGCCAATGCCCAATACTGGTGCCTGAACTGGTTCTGGGATATCTACCGTGACTTGAAGGCTTTCAAGGTGGCTCCCTCAGAGGAAATGGCCAACAAGATACGACAGGGTTTCGACAGTCTGGTGCATACGCAAACGAATTGTTCAGAGCTGCAGGCGGCCCTGGGAGGCCTCGAAGTCGTCAAGGAAGAATTACTGCGGGTATTGGATGACCCGACATTGCCATTGCACAACAACCTCAGCGAGAGCCAGATCAGAGAGCATGTTAAACGGCGCAAGATCAGTGGCGGGACGCGCAGCGAAGCAGGACGGCAATGTCGCGACACCTTTGCCAGCCTGAAGAAAACGTGTCGCCAGCATGGTCTTTCATTTTGGGACTATCTGACAGACAGGATAAACGGCACCGGTTCGTTTCCGAGACTGGCGGATGTCATTGAATACGTTTCATGCTGGCTGCCTTGTGGTCAATGTAGGGGTTTTTGAGGTCTTACGAATAATCGTATGTTCTCAAAAAGTGCTGGATGTGAACGATTAAATGTCAGCTTCTATCAAATATCTCACAACCTCATCAGGCAGGCCGAGAAGGAGCGGGTCTCGTTTCAAATACCCATCTCTTTTCTCACCCAGAAACAGCCTCAACTTATCGAGACTGTCGGTTTCCATACCAATATCAGCTCTCTCGAGAATACTAACGATCTGCTCCATAGTCATATGTTCCTTATAATCCGCCAGTAACTCCAAGTCCGCAACCACTAACAGTTCTTTGTGCGACAGGTCTTTCCACAGCCTCTGAAATTGTTCTTCCTCGCTCAGTGTTTCCCCAACCATAAAAGGTGGTGTGCTCGTCGGTGCTTCCATTTCATTTTGTGGCAATGTTTCTTCTGGCAGCCTTCTGGCCTCAAGATAGTCTTTTAACGATACCGGGATGTTTTCATGTGTCGATTTTTCAATTTCATTCAGTAGCCGGCTATAAGCCGCCCTGGGCAACCTGTCTTTGTGGTGATCAAATGATTTCCATACAGTGGGTTTGATGGGAATATTGTGTTTTAACAATCCCATCAGCGCTGGTATTGAAATCGGCTGGAAAGCAATGGTTTCAGGCGCTGTTCTTTGCCTTTGATGGCAAGCTGCCATCCTGCGCTGGAAATAGCTGGGTACCTCAGAGCTGCAGTGCTGCTGCCAGGCGTCTTCCGACAAATAATAGTGCTCCGGAAACTCCGTCACGTCTAAAAAATCCTTGAACACTTTATCTGACCAGTTACTGATTTCAATGCCGTCATCGCGTATTTCCAGTTCGGGTATCGGGAAGGGGTACGTCTCTCCTCCGTATTGCTCAATCTTCAGCCTGTTCGCTCCATAATGATAAAACATGTCACTGAGCACTCCCATGACTGCGGCAACGAAATGCAGCGCAAGTGCCTCCGTTGTCTGGACCGGGGGGGAGACCGGGATAAGGATAGCGGAATCTCCAAGCGCCATGTATCCAGACAAAAAATAGTCAGGTATGTCGCCGTGATCGAACAGGGGGTGTTGCGTCTCAAGCAGTGCAGTAAAAAGCTGTTTAATGTTCTCTCTTGAAGGCGTTCCCTGCCCGTGCTGGAGGCAGGCTTCAAGTAGCTCTTTCAGCCATTGCCGCGAATGTCTGTTTGCCAGCTTTTTCAGGGCATTCAGGGAGGGAAATATCTTTGTGACAGAGGCTGCACTGGTTTCATCCAGAAAAAAAGCCCGGTCAGATGGCGCGAGACTCCAGACCACCTCCAGATAGAGTCTTTGTGCATGTGGGGTTTTCAGCACGCTCGCCAGCCTGTCCAGTTGTAGACTGATGCCGTTCCATTGATCCTTGCTTGGGGGGGCTTTCAAGTTTCTGTTGAAAAAGAGATACTGCTTTCTCTCCTGTGGTGAAAAATCATTGATCGCTTTTATCGCCAGCGGCAAGGGTATATGTGATGTGCTGGTGCTTAGTAAAGCCTTTCTATCGCTAGCGTTCAGTGATAGGTAGCGGGTGACACCCCTTCCTCCATAGGATATTAATAGTTTTAATAATTTTTCCAGCTTACGACCCGCATCACCGGCCTCCTCCTGTTGATGAAAGCACCACACATTCTCGAAGTTCACAACATACTGGGGCATTCTGGAGGACAAAAAGAGGGCTGTCTGTTTAATCAAGCAGGACTGTTCGTCTTCATCATCGCTGTCCAGATCGGTAACCGTATTGGCAAACAATAAAGTCAGCTTCTGCTCATAATGTATCAGCTGTTTGATATCAGGCATGCCTTTTGATGCATGAAGTCGGATCATAAGCTGAAAGTGTGAACCACTTTGTGTCTCCTCACATCTTAACCAGCCCAGCACCTTTTTCACCTCATCCTGTTTGGGCAAGCCTTTGCCATTATTCATGGACGAAAAGGCGCGGAACCGCTCCATACTGAACTGGCCATCCTCGTCTTTCCATTCCGGCCAGCCCAGCACCTTTTTCACCTCATCCTGTTTGGGCAAGCCTTTGCCATTATTCACGGACGAAAAGGCGCGGAACCGCTCCATACTGAACTGGCCATCCTCGTCTTTCCATTCCGGCCAGCCCAGCACCTTTTTCACCTCATCCTGTTTGGGCAAGCCTTTGCCATTATTCATGGACGAAAAGGCGCGGAACCGCTCCATACTGAACTGGCCATCCTCGTCTTTCCATTCCGGCCAGCCCAGCACCTTTTTCACCTCATCCTGTTTGGGCAAGCCTTTGCCATTATTCATGGACGAAAAGGCGCGGAACCGCTCCATACTGAACTGGCCATCCTCGTCTTTCCATTCCGGCCAGCCCAGCACCTTTTTCACCTCATCCTGTTTGGGCAAGCCTTTGCCATTATTCATGGACGAAAAGGCGCGGAACCGCTCCATACTGAACTGGCCATCCTCGTCTTTCCATTCCGGCCAGCCCAGCACCTTTTTCACCTCATCCTGTTTGGGCAAGCCCCTTGAGCTGTTCATGGACGAAAAGGCGCGGAACCGCTCCATACTGAACTGGCCATCCTCGTCTTTCCATTCCGGCCAGCCCAGCACCTTTTTCACCTCATCCTGTTTGGGCAAGCCTTTGCCATTATTCATGGACGAAAAGGCGCGGAACCGCTCCATACTGAACTGGCCATCCTCGTCTTTCCATTCCGGCCAGCCCAGCACCTTTTTCACCTCATCCTGTTTGGGCAAGCCTTTGCCATTATTCATGGACGAAAAGGCGCGGAGTGTATCTAGGCCTGCAAGGTACTCAAGCTCCGAACTCTCTCTCCCTGCAAAATCCCGGATATGTGTTTTAGTTTTGAGCATACTGGTCAGGCAACCGGTATCCTGTATGGAGGCAGTAAGGGAACCAAAGAATACAGAGGCCTTGGTACAGAGTGTGGGAAAATCGTCTCGATTCACCTTGGTCAGTAGCTTATACAATGACGTTTTTATCCTGATTTTTCTTCTTTTTAAATGCTCGAAAAACTGTTTTGCCGCCTCACTTTCCTGTTCATTCATCTCGAAGGTAAGCTGTACTCGTAACGCTTCCAGCTCCTCGACGGTGTCTGGGGTGGATTGCGCCTCCACCTCCGGATTTTCCAACCTGACTCTTCTCGCCGCTGGCTTGCGTTGACGGCTGCTGCTCTGTTTCCTTTTTTCAGTCTGACTTTTGCTCCGTTTGGATTCAGGGGCTGCCAGGTCAGATTGGGCTCTCTTTCTTGCGGCCTTCCTCTTGCCGGAGGTTCCCTGTGGAAGGGAGAGCAAACAGGCATCACAGACAACAGGCTCTGCCGTGCTTTGAAGGACTCGTGCCACCTCTTGTTCATTAAGTGTTTTTTGACACAGGCTACAGGTTACAGAGGCGGCTGGCTCCATCCGGGCCTTTTTTGCTGGCGGGGGAGTACCGTCTCCTTCTTCTCTTTCGTCTCCATTGTCACTCGAAACGGCAGGAGGCAGGTGATGAAACGTTTCGCCATCTGGCTGTGCACTGCTTCCGGCTTGACCTTTTGACGCTGCGCCTGAACCCGAAGCGGCTTCACCAGTGCCCGCCTGACGCCCCCTTCTGGCCCAGGGTATTTTGCAGTCTCTGCCGTTGACGGCCTGATCGTAGTACCGTATTTCCAGACTGTCCCTTAACAGCCATTCATACACCAGTGACGGACATGACGAGGTTAAATGCGATGTTTGTTGCTGGAGGAGGTCCCTGTCAATTTCGATGAGCATGATTCTATCGCGCAATATGAGGCCAAGATCCCTGTTGCCACAGGCCTGTGCCCACTGCATTTTCTTACGCAGAATCGTCAATAGCCGCTTTTTTTGTTTCAGGCAGCACTGAGTGAAAGCATCAGGAGCCCAGGTAAAAAACTCTGCCTGCGGCTCCCGTTCAAATTTGTCAGTGTGTGAATGATCGTCACCGTCATCATCATCACCGCCACCTGCAGTACCCAGACCTGCGGCCAACATGACAAGTGTAGTGGGTGGCCAGTCAAATAAAGCCTGCAGGGATTGGTAGGCTTTCTGCACAAAGGCCAGTCCGACCATGGATATTGCTTCGGAGCTTTCTTCATTGCGATCATGGTGACTCATCATGCCAATTGACGTTTTGGCAACGGGCGGTGGCAATATCGCACCAGCCTGTGGTAGCTGGCTTTGGAGGTAGATCTGAAGCGGTGAAACAGGGTTCTGCTTTCTGTAAGCCGTCAGCTTAATGCCCCACCCTTCAGCAGTAACAATTGAAGAGCGCGCGGCTGAGGGGGCACCCTGAAGATTAAAGTTTATGGCGCTGATCGTACCCGCATGAAGGGGGCACACCAAAGACGACAGTAGAAGACTCCATACAATAAACGACAGAGAACGCTGCAACAGACTAAGCAATGGTTTCAACCCTTTGTCCCTCCCTGGCTTTCATTTACCTGTTAATACCGCGCCCACAGGGCATGAGTGGTGACATTTTTATTATCAGTAACTATTCAGCACCCAGCAAAGGATGGTTGTTGTAATTCTTAAGAGCTATAAGCAAAGCCTCAAATACATGATGACGGCTATGTTCCCGCCAACAGTTGTATTGCTTACTCCCTATGTTTACAGGGCTACAGACGTGCCTTATAAAGTAGAGATATGACTAAATCTTGTATATTGCATTTGTTTATTGCCCAAAGAACAGCGATTTGTTCTGGGATACCTTCCTATCTCATGAATAGCCATATGTGGAGCAGGAAAATAAAGTTTTTATAGGACTTGAGTGCTCCCAACTATTGACGGGAACATAGCCCATGATGACCCTGCTTTCTCGCCGATGATATATAACTTCGTATCCGACTGTACCACTTGGCACCTTTTTCACTTCTGAAGCTGCCGGATATTTTTTGCTTCACCTTGCCGTTTCGAACATCTTGCTCACTTCCGTTATTATCGAAGGGGACGGCAAAATCAATCATGAACCTTAAGGTTTCCTCCTGAAAATTCACCAATCGTTTGAAGAGGTTGAACGCTTTGGTGTTTTTTACTTTGTCGAGTCCAAGCTTCTCACGACTCAGCTCCATAGATTCTGCTTCTTTGTCCTTAGCCTTTTTAGCTGTCCGTTCGAAGACGGCTTCGATACGCTTGTAAATAACTTCCGGCATACTCTGCATGCCTGCTTTTCGAAACCCCTTGGTTAAATGCCAAGCCAACCTCAATAAGCGCTGAAGACGGGCAGCAAGATAATTGCCATCTCTGTCTATGACACCCTGAAGCTCTCTTAAATGGTGAGCATTACACAACGCGTGGGCGGCAGCGTAACGAAAATAAGCTTTGTAATGGTCGTGTACCAGAACTCCGCAGAACAACAACAAAACGTAACTATTCAGCACCCCCTGCAATAATTGAGTAATATGTGGTTTTAGTTATAAGCTTTCTCTTTTCTTGGCTTCAGGACACTCTCATTGTTGTACTGTTATCTAAGATTGGAGCTTTGAGCACCTTGCCAAGGGTCAGATGTCGTTTATTTGCTCTATTTCAACGATAAAAGGCTATTTTCTTGAATCTGCTTTTTTGGTCGGATTTTTTTATCCCTTGCGGGACAAGCTCTTCACAAAGTTCACCTTTTTTGTGGGGGTGCTGAATAGTTACAACAAAACACCCATTTTCTCCATGGCTGAGTGTCCTTTACTGGGATCGAGGTGATACAGCGTCCATTGATCAGTGCGCATGACGTGCATCCACCAAAGTGTTCCACAGACCCTCATACCAGTCTCATCAGCACCGGCGACGGGTTCGTTGATGAGTGCATCAATGATGACTTGTTCTGTGGAAGCCAGCTGGGTGTACGCAACGTCCTGAAACGCGCAAATTGAGCCGGGACTAACCTCAAGACCGAAGATATCCCAGAAAAATTCTGACACACGCTTGTAAGGAATAAGCTGAAATTGACACAGGTAGACTGCAAATGCCTGAGTTTTCGGGCCGTACTGCACATGAGCATTCACACCCTCAGGAAACCGGGCCTGGTTTGTGTGCCCGCAGGTGCATTCTTTAACTTCAGCCACATGAGCTGTCACTTCGAAACAATCAAAACAACCCGGTTCAAACACTTGCCGCTCTACACATCGAATGGGTTCGACAGAAAGGAGCGACCGCTGGCAAATTTCACAATCTTTTATCGGATAACAGTGAGTATGGTCGGGGGCAGCGACCTGTTTAAGTGTGCAGCCCTTGTGACCAGGTTGTCCGCCAACGTTACGGTTTGACGACTGCCGTAGACTTTTTGGGTTTGGTTTGTCGTCATTTGCTTTTTGATCAGGATTATTATCGGCTGCTGCATCCGCATCGCTCTTGTTTGAGCTTCCGGGGGACGGTGGTTTGGCGTAACCGTCGGTAGATGGCGGCTTGCTGCTGTTTCGACTGTTTAATTTCAACCTGCCTTCAAGCTCTTTGCAGTGCTCTTCAAGTTTTGCAAACTCCGCTTGTTGCTTGGCAATAATGGCAAGCAGCATCGCGATGGTTTGAAAATCTGGAGCAGATTGGTTCATGGCAGCGCAGGAAAAAAAACTTACCTCTACTAATTTGGTACAAATTCTTAAAAATGCCAGTTTATTTTTAGGGGGGCTGAATAGTTACTATTATCGGTAGTGGGTTAAACCTGTAGGTTCCGAAAAGTCAGCTATAATACGACAGTAGACGTATTGCTAGCGAGTTAAATATGACTTGTTCTTCAATAGTACGCTGTAGTACTTGTGACAGCCAAAACATCAAATACATCGGTGTTAGCGCCCATAATGTACCGCGCTACCTGTGTTGTAATATTGACTGCCATGTTAAAACGTTCATGCTCAAATATCGTTACAAAGCCTACGAGCCTGGAGTTAAGGAAAAAATCGTTGAGATGGCAATTAATGGCAGTGGCGTAAGGGATACAGGGAGGGTGTTGGGTATTAGTAAAACGACTGTCATATAGTAAAACGACTGTCATAAACACCTTAAAAAAAAAGAAAAAGGCTTAATCAAAGTTAATCCTAATATCCGCACAATGGAGCTTGGAGATGAGAGTAATATACATCTAGAGCCTGCCTGCGAAGAGGCAGAGCTTGATGAGCAATGGTCATTTGTTAATAGTAAATTTAACCAGCGCTGGCTTTGGCACGCAGTTGACCATACCACCAATACGGTTCTTGCTTATGCCTTTGGAAAGCGAACTGACAAGGTATTTAAGACTCTAAAAGAGCTGCTCGCTCCATTTAATATAAAGAGATTTTATACTGATAATTGGGGTGCATATGATCGGCATCTGGTAGTGGGTTAAACCTGTAGGTTCCGAAAAGTCAGCTATAATACGACAGTAGACGTATTACTAGCGAGTTAAATATGACTTGTTCTTCAATAGTACGCTGTAGTACTTGTGACAGCCAAAACATCAAATACATCGGTGTTAGCGCCCATAATGTACCGCGCTACCTGTGTTGTAATATTGACTGCCATGTTAAAACGTTCATGCTCAAATATCGTTACAAAGCCTACGAGCCTGGAGTTAAGGAAAAAATCGTTGAGATGGCAATTAATGGCAGTGGCGTAAGGGATACAGGGAGGGTGTTGGGTATTAGTAAAACGACTGTCATAAACACCTTAAAAAAAAAGAAAAAGGCTTAATCAAAGTTAATCCTAATATCCGCACAATGGAGCTTGGAGATGAGAGTAATATACATCTAGAGCCTGCCTGCGAAGAGGCAGAGCTTGATGAGCAATGGTCATTTGTTAATAGTAAATTTAACCAGCGCTGGCTTTGGCACGCAGTTGACCATACCACCAATACGGTTCTTGCTTATGCCTTTGGAAAGCGAACTGACAAGGTATTTAAGACTCTAAAAGAGCTGCTCGCTCCATTTAATATAAAGAGATTTTATACTGATAATTGGGGTGCATATGATCGGCATCTTAATCCAGCAGAGCATGTTGTAGGGAAAACAAATACACAAAAAATTGAGAGAAAAAACCTCAACTTCAGGACTAGAATTAAGCGTTTAGCTCGTAAAACAATTTGCTTTTCAAAATCAGAGAAAATGCACGATATCGTGATTGGTCTTTTGATAAATAAATTGGAATTCGGGATTGATATTCATGCAATTTAACAGGTTTGACCCACTACCGGCGAGTTGATATCTTCATTCTGAGCCTTGGTAAAAGCCGCCCTGGCTTCGGGATATTGAAAGGCATTAAGCAGTTTTAGTCCGGTTATAAACCAGTGCTTACTGATATCGGATACAGATTCTGACAGGGTGAAGTGGACCTCTCCCAGGTCCATTCCATCCATCCAGGGCCCAAACTGTTGTTGGTTATCGTAGCTGTATGAGCGATCGGATAACAACAATGGTCTGGCTGAAGCGGTGTTGTCCAGCAATAACAGGGTGAATACTGCGATAATGGAAAACGTCGAAACTTTATGTTTCAGCCAGTATGTGATGATCATATGGCAAGGCCTGAAAAGTGGCAGAATATAGATGAACACAAACAAATGGATTATTTGTTCGAGAGACTGATGATAGTACAGTTCTTTTTTGACAGGAGCCTTTTTATAAACAGGTGAACAATTGCCTTCGTATCGATTTACCTTCAGTGCGAGTCACCTGCATTACGAGTATTAGCGAAACAGAATGATTATGGATTTTCTTCAACGATAGATTCTAGAACTTCTTTGATCACGATTGCGATGGTATCGATGTTCTCTGACGTCAAACTTGATGGCAGAGGCAGATCACAGGCAAATTCAATATGGCGGACTGTTTCAGGCAGTGCTGCTTTTTCTGTTCCCTCAAGATAAAGCCACTGGCGGAAATGCCGTGCGTTGCGGCCTGCTCCAAATATTTGCAGGTGCAGACCTTCCATGGTTGCTGTGCGAATAAACTGATCAGCCTGCGACCGTGAAAGGTTTTTTAAATGAAATTGCAGGGTGTCACAGAAATAGCCTGCTTTAGGGTGGGGCTTCGGAATGATAATGTTTGGATGGTTTGTCAGTTGTTCCTCCAGACGAAAGTAGTTCTTTCTATGAATTTCCCGGAGTTCATGCAAACGCGGAATCTGTGGTCGCAGAAGTGCTCCGGTGATTTCAGACATACGCATGGAGTATCCAGGAATAACGTTCTGCAATTGATCCATCAGTTCAGGATTTATATCAAAGTGTCGCTTCCACAGAGCTTCATAAGACCCGGCGTATAATATCGCTTTCGCAGCATGTTTCTGTATATCGGTGGTCAGAATACCGCCTTCACCGGATGACAGAGCCTTGCTGGATTGCGAGGAAAAGCAGGCTATCTGGCCAAAGCGTCCAAGAGGTATTCCGTCCCATGTGGTCATATTGGCATGGGCACAATCTTCAATTAGAAACAGATTGTGCTGTTTGACGACCCTCATGATCTTATCCATATCAGGGACGTGGCCACGCATATAAGACATTAACAGAACTCTGGCGCCAGTATCGGCGACCTTTCGTTCCAGATCGGCACAGTCCAGCCCCCACTCGTTATTACACTCGATTAAAACCGGATTAGCTTGTATATGATGTATGGCAGAGGGAGCCGCAGTGAATGTGAAAGCATTTGACAGAACTGCGTCGCCAGCCTGAACTCCGGCGATACACATTGCTACAAAACATAGCAGAACCACAGGAGTTCAATGCCACGGCGTAGCGACTGCCTGTGTGTTCAGCAAATTCTTTCTCAAACAATGAGACATGAGAATCTTCAGATTTTTTATGCTGATACCTGAACATGGTGCCTGATTGCATTGCAGCAACCGCCAGCTCTATTCCTTCTGCCGGCACCGGCTTAAAGGCCATAGCATTAAAATCGACTATTTTTTTCCGCCATTGATGACTAGCGTACGACGATATTTAGACAAACCGGAACCTCAAATATTTCCAATCAGTTTCAGCCATATTCAGAGTGAGCAATGTCAAATGTTCTTAAGATGTTCTAAACAGGTCAGGATGCAGATTTAATTCTCTGGAATTATCGCCTTGCTGTTCCTGCAGTCATTGCAGCAGTGAATATAGTCAAGGGCTGTTCATTTTTTTACTTCTTTTTGAAGGTCACAAACAAAATGAGTAACATTTTTTGTTGGCTGATTTTATGGAAATGCCGCTATTTGGACGCTGTAGACTTTTTATGGTTCTGAGTGAGCAGTATTTCCCGCTCATGGTTGTTTGATAAGATTAAAAAATGAAGTGGAAACTCAAGTGTGTTGGGTAATTGGTCAAGGGGGGAGGAGGTGTTAGAGAGGTATTGCCAAGTTGATAAAATACACGTTTAATTAGGTAAAAACTGAATCACTCTGTACAGAGTGATTCCTTGAATGGTTTTATCCTGAATGAACAGCATCCATTCTGAATATCAGCTTTCCAGCCAGATATCCCGGGCCCAAAACCATACAGAGGGCCAGTTTTCCTCGGTGAGCTCACCGTCAGCCCACAGCGCTACCTCCCCATCTTCTGACACGCCATAGTACTTTCCCTGATATTCACAAAGCGGTACCAGTTCCCTGGGCAGACCTATAGACCATGCAGTTGCCGCAACTTCTGGCAGGTAGGTATGTGAATGGGGATCTGTGACGGTAACGGGTTCCATGGCGCCATAAACCACATCACTGACCAGCAGCAGAAATTCCCTGAACTCATAGGGAATGGAGATCAGAATCTGCTCTTCAATCTCCACCAGTGTATCTTCATCCGGTAATTCCAGTGGAACGGCCAGTTCCAGTGTCCGTTCCCGAAGTTCTTCGAGTACATCTTCCATTAACGTCCTCTCCCCCCTGGTTTTTTATTGGATCGGGCAACATTGGATCTGCTTGATTGTCTGTTGCCTGGTGTGGCTTTGCCTTTATAAGCCCCTGATGATTTACCCTTATAGCCTCTGTTTTCTTTACGATCTGATCTGCCAGCCGAGTTCTGTCCGCCGGATCGTGATCGGGATGCAGGTGTTCTTGTTTTTGCGGGCTGTTCAGCGATGTCAGCCAGCCGGGCTTCACCATGCTCAAAATAGGGAACAGGTTCCACTTCAAGTGACAGTTTCACTAACTGGCGTATTTCTGTCAGTATTTTTTTCTCTTCCGGATTCATCAGGGAAATGGCTCTGCCCGGAGATCCTGCACGACCAGTACGTCCTATACGGTGAATATAATCCTGTGGAATCTTTGGAAGATCATAGTTGATCACTAAAGGCAGCTGTTCTATATCCAGTCCGCGGGCGGCAACATCGGTGGCGACCAGAACAGTGAAATAGTTGTCTTTGAAGTCCTCCAGAGTGCGGGCCCGGAGATATTGGCTTTTATCACTGTGAATGGCACGGGATTCGATACCATCTTCCTGAAGAAGGTCAGAAATTTTATTGGCTGCTTTTTTGGTGCGAACGAAAACCAGCACCTGCTTCCAGCGACCACCATTGATGATATAGCTGAGAATCTCTGGCTTATCCTGTTGATCCACTGGATAAATGGACTGTTTAACCGTTTTTGCAGACGTGTTTGGATTTTCTATTTCGATTTTTACCGGATGACGCTGAAACTCATGAGCCAGTTGTTTTATGTCTCTGGAGAATGTGGCAGAAAAAAACAGGTTCTGTCGTTTTTCCGGCATGTCTTTAACGAGACGCTCGATATCTTCTCTAAAGCCCAGGTCCAGCATACGGTCCGCTTCATCCAGAACCAGAATACGGAGCTTGTTTAAAGAAACATATTGTTTGCTGATCAGGTCAAGCAGGCGTCCGGGGGTTGCTACCAGAATATCTACACCCTGTTTAATAGCATTTACCTGTGGAGCCATGTCGACACCACCGAACACCGCGCAGACTTTCAGGGGCAGGTGTTTACCATAGGTGACAAAACTTTCTCCCACCTGAATGGCCAGTTCCCGGGTAGGAACCAGAACCAGTGCCCTGATATCAGTGCTGGCACGCATTTCAGAAAGGCGATGCAGTACTGGTAGGGTAAAGCTGGCGGTTTTGCCGGTACCGGTCTGGGCTGAGGCCAAAATATCCCGTCCGGTCAAGACCATGGGAATGGCTTTGCTCTGAATAGGGGTTGGTGTTTTATAGCCGGTATCAGCCACAGCCTGAATCAGAGGTTCAGACAAACCCAAGGATGAAAAGGATGCCATGTTGATTGGTTGACCTCAATGCAGGGATAAAAATTCAAGGCGGCGGATTTTACATTAAAGGGGCGATAGAAGCTTGTAAATTATCATTCAGCCAAATGATCAGGCTTCTGGGGGACCATGAAAGCCACCTGTGAATTCAGAATCCCCCTGAATCTGTTGGAATATTGTAGCTTTGTGGGGATTAATACCGACTTCGATGAGGTTGCTGTGGACATTGACTCAGCACAGCCATTGTTGCCGCGAGGGTGACTACAGAAACAATCATTTGGTTGTTAGCGATCCATTGTATAAATGCATTTTCTGAGCACTTAAAGCCCAGATAGTTTTCAACTTTGCCTATGATCGCATCCCAGATAGGATATAGATCTTTCTGGACAAATTCGTAACTGAAATAGCCATAAAAAGGGTTGTAAGGGGTGACTTCATAATTTGCATTTCTTAACAGCTGTGTCATTCCCCGGGAACCAAAAAGATAAACTTCATCCAAGGCAATCAAAGGTCTGGCGGTGGCTGACAAATGGGGAATGATTTTACTGGCCCAGCGCTGGTTATTCGGAGATATTATTTTATCAACATATTATTTCAGTGCTGGGTTATTGAGCCTGAGTTTAACGTCTTCCCCTGAGAAATACTCCTGACTGAGATAGTCCAGTTTGCTCATCTGTCCTTGATCGATGTCTTCTATTCGGGTGATTGCTGTTGATATAGCATCAGTGAGAAGTGTGGACGACAGTTGATTTCTTATTGATAACGATTCCTCAACAGTGTCCAGAGTTGAAACGGTCGACAGGTGTCGATTTCTTGCTTCGACAAGTAGCTGTTGATTCACCGTAAGACAGCTAGCTTCTGTCTGATACATTATCGCTTCTAATAGTGCTTCTATTACCCAGAGCTTGGTTGTCGTGAAATCTCTTTGTATGGAATCTTGCTCCTGCAGTTTATGTAGAACCCTGTAGTAGAGAGGGAGATGGCTTAATGTCGAAAAGGTTGACGTGCCACCGTAGTAATAGTCATCATAGTGAGAATGGTAGGTAGTAGCGTGAATTGTACTGGCATCCTGTTCAACAAACAGCGAAGACACCTGATCTTTGAACACAGTGGCCAACCCCGGGATTTTCTGACCGAAGTTTTCATGACAAATGCTGGGTGAGGCCAGTAAGTATCCTTATATCTGCCCTTTTTCAACGATGACCCAGAGTTTGTTCCGGTAGTCGGCTGTGTCTGACTGTGACTGTGCAATAGACAGAGCGGAACTGTCATCACCCCGGGTAATATTAATAAGGAAAAAAAGACAGAAGAAGCAGGAGATAATTCTCAGCTTGCAGGTTATTTTATTCATCATCATCGACTGCCAGATACAACTATTAGCTCTATCGACCATTAATATGATGAAAAGTTCAGAGTGTTTAGAGCGGGATCAACGGATACCGCTCTAAACACTCTAAGGTTACTTCTTCCGCTTTGGTGGTTCAAAGCCGGCGTCTACCGGACCTTTACTTGTGAAAGATGGAGAGGATGGACGTCGTTTGCCCGTCTTCTTTTTAGCACGAATTCCGGTTTTCCCCGATGCTTCTTTTTTACCCGCTGATTTTTTCTTTTTCGAACCTGCTGCCTTACCGGATGATTTCAGTTTTTTGGGACCTTTATAACTGCCACGAAGTTCTTTGATCGAGCGCTTTTCGAAATTGACTTTCAGGTAGCGTTCGATACTGGCCATCAGGTTCCATTCGTTGGAATCAATGAGGGATATGGCCAGTCCTTGTTCTCCTGCACGGCCAGTCCGTCCAATACGATGTACGTAATCATCGCCATTACGGGGCATATCCAGGTTGATGACCAATTGTACCCCTTTAAGGTCGAGGCCCCGGGCTGCAACGTCGGTTGCTATCAGAATGTTGATATTGCCATCAGCCAGAAGTCTCATGACATGTTTGCGCTCTTTATGATCCATTTCCCCATGAAGAACACCCGCTCTGAGACCTTTAACCCTGATTTTCCCATAGAACTCATGGGCCTGCATCCGGGTGTTGGTGAACACCAGGGCTTTTTCATAGGTTTCATTTTTGAGGAGCCAGATCAGCAGTTTTTCTTTATGGGAAAGATCATCTGCCAGCATGATCTGTTGATGAATGTTCTCGTGTTTATCACGGGCTGTGCTGAGAATGATGCGTTCGGGTTCGTTTAGAACTTCATCGATCATCTTGCGAATACCGCGACCCTGCAGGGTTGCAGAAAATAGCATGGTTTGACGCTCTTCACGGCATTCGGTGGCTATGGTCATTACTTCAGCACTGAAACCCATATCCAGCATGCGGTCTGCTTCATCCAGAACCATATACTCAAGATCACTGAAATCAGGATTATTGTTTTCAATATGTTCAATAAGTCGACCGGGGGTGGCAATAATAATTTCCGGGTTCTTGCGGAAGGTATTGATCTGATGACGGAAATCTTCACCACCAATGACCATGCCGACTTTAATATAGGTAAATTTGGCCAATGCCAGGCAGTCTTTTAAAATCTGTTGGGCCAGCTCCCTCGTGGGCACCAGAATCAGGGCCCGGGTACTGGATTTTGGCGCAGGATTGTTGTGCATCTGGTCCAGCATGGGCAGGAGAAATGCCGCGGTCTTTCCGCTTCCTGTTTCAGCACTGACCATAAGGTCGCTGCCGGCCATGGCCATAGGGATTGTTTTTTCCTGCACTGGCGTTGCTTTTTGGAAACCCAGTTCAGAAAGGGCTTTTTGCAGGCGTTCATGCAGTGCCAGATCAGAAAATAACAAAGGGGGGATCCTCGAAATTAATAACAAAAAGAGATTGTACACGCCCGGTTGACTGAGAGCATGAATTGAATGCGCGGCATTTTATGCGCGAATGACCGGAAAAACCATGTTTAAAAGTCACAGGGCAATAAAATTAATCCGTGATGAACGGTTTGAACTTCAATAGCTGAATGGTTGATTCAGGGGTATGATCACAGCCATTTTACTGAGTCTCTATTATATATGCGTCTAGATAAATATATTTGTGAAAGCACTGAGCTGACACGCTCCAGTGCTAAAAAAGCCTTGCATCGTGGTGATGTTACCTGTGATGGCGTGGTGGTGAAAAAGTCTGACTTTAAAGTCTCTGATTCCTGTGAGGTACGGCTTGAGAATGTCAGGCTGATGGCCAGAGGGCTCAGATACATTATGTTGAACAAGCCTGCTGATACCTTATGTTCCAATGTTGATGAAGACGGCTACCCCTCGGTTTTATCGCTTCTGGACGTGGATAAGGCGCGCACACTGCATATTGCCGGTCGCCTGGATGCAGACACCACAGGTCTGGTGTTAATAACAGATGATGGACAGTGGTCCCATAAGGTGACATCGCCAGGTAAAAAATGCGGCAAACGTTATCGCATCCGGCTGTCAGAGCAGCTGCAAGAGGCTGATTTTGAATCCATCGTTAAGCATTTTTCAGAAGGGATACAATTGAGAGGTGAAACACGTTTAACCAGACCGGCAACTCTGGAAATCTGCTCGCCGAATGAGGTGTTATTAACACTGTTTGAGGGAAAGTATCATCAGGTAAAGCGCATGTTTGCTGCGCTGGGTAATAAAGTCATTGGCCTGCATCGTGAACAGGTGGGCCAAATAGAGCTGGATGATGAGCTTGAACCTGGACAGTGGCGCTATCTGAGCAGGGATGAAATTGACTCAGTGACCTTATGATCTAGAACTTATAGATATAATTGTTAATCATATTCTTCACAATAATTGAACTTATAGTGAATCTGAATTTCTAATCACTCTGAATTCTTTCGGAGTGTATTTTGTCTGATCATCATATCAATTCACCTGTAAATCTCTGGCAATGGTTTGTACAGGATTACTTTCATGCCTGCTGACTGTCAGTCTGTATGCTCCTTTGCTTGTTGCTGACGACGCAGTGCCTGAGATTAATTCACATTCTCTTCACCAGGTCATCAATAATAATCACGGCCTGATAATCCCTGTTATCACTGTTACCGCCGGTGTCCTGACTGCTTCCAATAGTTACGATAAAGCAGGGATGACCAGTCGTGTGGTAGTGGGGGCTGTTGCCGGACTAGTACTGCGTTTTTCTGAATTTGAGACTGAGGAACGTATGACCGACCAGATAATTTCTATTCATCCAATTCAGAGACGATATTCATATTCAAACACTTGATATTTCAGATTTCTACGATAGATAAGAAATTTGGCACACACTCCACCATTAGCCAGCTTTCAATGAAGAAGCTGAACGATGGTTTGATTGTTTACTGCCTCAATCAATGAGGCTTTTCATTATCCAGTGCAAGCGAGTTCTGGCAACACAGGATAAAGCTTTTTCAGCTTAGTTCGCGCATTCTCTGTGGTGAAACGCCACTCCATCGCAGATTTACAAGCATTGCGCTCTGCCTCCCAAGCTTCCACTTCACGGCGAAGCGTATCCTGATCCGGTATACGACAGTTCAAACATTGGCGACTCAGTATGCTCAACTCTATTTCAGCCATATCCAGCCAGCTGCCGTGTTTTGGCGTGTAGTGAAACTCAAGTTTGTTCGCAATTCGGTGCGCCTCTTCAGGGCTAAAGGCTTTATAAAGGGACGCCGCTGTATGGGTGTTCAGGTTGTCCTGTACCAGTACAATTTTATCCGCCTCTTTGTAACGACCGTCCACTAACTCTTTGACCTGATGCGCCCAGTCTACAGCCGTTCTGCGATCAGTGATCTCAACATGTCGCCAGCCTGCCAGGGGCTCGAATATCATGAAGATATTACTGACGCCATTGCGGTCATACTCCGTGTCATAGCGCTCGGGCTTACCAGGCTCTATAGCGATAGGTTTACGTACCTCAATGATTAACTGTTTATTGCTTTCGTCGAGACAAACCAAGGAACGCTTGGGGTCATAAGGTTGTTGGTAAAGATCCAGAACCTCCTCCATGGCACTGACAAAATGGGCACTTTCCTCTTCAGGGATACACCATTCTTTCTTCAGCCAAGGTTTAAGTTCGTTTTTTTTAACTCGGCATGAACGGTGCTTCTGGAGATTTCGTCAACATACTGTAGCTCAACCATTTTGTCTCGTAGTAGTCTCTTCCAATATGAAATGAGCCTAAAGGAGGCTCTAATTTCCAATATGAAATGAGCCCGCCGCAATTGGATCTTTCGTCCATGATTACAGGATGAAAGTTATCATGAATACAAGGCTCATAAAGACACTGTCACAAGTGCAAGAACTGCTTCATTACGCCCCTGATATTGAGCCCGGATGGGAATCAAAAGATGAATGTTATCAGTGGGTTGAGGCGACTTTAAGGTACTTCAAATATCGAGCGCTCAGCAGGCCCGACAAGGGGCTCATTAAGCGTTATCTCGCAGTGGCTACAGGCTACTCAAGATCGCAGATTACCCGCCTTATTCATGCCTGTCAGTCGAAGGGGACTCTGAAGCGTAAACAGCGCACAATCAATGGTTTCAAATCCAAATACACCAAGGCCGATACAAGGCTTCTGGCTGAGACGGATCGATTGCATAACGACCTGAATGGGGTAGCCATTAAGAAACTCTGTGAAAGGGCTTTTTTACGGGGTGACGAGCGTTACGAGCGACTGGCCGGCATCTCGGTTTCACACCTCTACAATCTCAGGCAATCAAATACATATCGTAATATCCGAACCCACAAGGACTGCACACGTCCAGTAAAGCGAGCCATTGGCACACGTCGTCGTCCAGCTCCTGAAGGACAACCAGGTTTTATTCGAATCGATACGGTTCATCAGGGTGATAAAGACAAAGTGAAAGGTTTGTATCACATTAATGCTGTTGATGAGATGACTCAATTCCAGATTGTTTGCACAGTGGAGAGAATTAGCGAAGCCTTTCTGATCCCTGTGTTTGAAGAGATTCTGGCAGCTTTCCCCTTTAAATTACAGGGTTTTCACTCGGATAACGGATCAGAGTATATAAATTATAGCGTAGCAAAACTACTCGACAATCTTCATATAAAATTCACGAAATCAAGATCAAGAAAAACAAACGACAATGCGCTTGCAGAATGTAAAAACGGTGCAGTTATAAGAAAGATACTTGGTTATGCCCATATTCCACAAAAATATGCGACAGAAGTAAATGAATTCAATCGAAAATATCTCACCCCCTACCTGAATTATCACAGGCCCTGTTTCTTTGCTGAAACTGTCGTAGACAAGAAAGGTAAGGAGAGAAAAAAGTATCTTTATGAAAATATGATGACACCGTACGAAAAATTCAAATCATTACCAAAAAGTGCAAAATATTTGAAGAAAGGAATCACTCTTGAAGCTCTACAAGCAAAGGCTGATTCTATGAGCGATAATGAAGCAGCAGAAAGGCTTCAGTCTGCACGAGAATCACTTTTTAAAACCATTTTTGAACGAAAGGCCTGAGCGCACTGGCTTATGCTTCTTTCAGGCTCATTTTAGGATTGGAAAATACTGTAGTAAGTTCAGCGTCCAACGACACCGACCTTCCGGTGGAGGCGAGCAGGCAATGGCGATAAGGTGAGCTTGTCCTTCACCGTCCAGTTTGCGCTTGTGACTATTACCAGCATGCTTGCCATTAATGGCTACTTCCAAGCCTTCTTCAACGAGGCGCTGACGAAGGCGGCAGATAGTAACCACCCTGACACAGAAAGCTTTGGCTACCTGTTGGTGAGTCAGGGGAGATTGGTTTTCATCAATGGCTAAAAGAATTCCAGCTCGACGTTTCTTGTGCTGAGCAACTCTGGGTTTATCCCGCTTGATCAGGGTTTCAAGCATTACCCGCTCATCATCAGTCAATCGGACATGATATTTGATTAACATCGTAACTCCGTCGTTTGTTTCAATGGAGTTATCAGGATGGGCTATTTTACGAAAATATCATTTCGAGCAGAATGGAGTACTAGCCCTGTCACTGATAGATGAACTTCTGATGGCAACCGGTGTTGCCGACAGTTATCAGCTGTCCTCTGGGCTGATGGGCGTCGCGGTGTTCAGTAACCTCAAGATGCTCTGGTCACTCAATCTGGTTGCGACAGGCGAAGCCTGAGAATGTGGGAGGCTCTATGAGCTGAAATCATTCGTTGAAATCCAGTGGGTTCGACTCCCACCCGGCAAAGACTAACCATCAGTCGGAAGCGAGTATTGCATAGCCAGTGGTAACGCTGGTTGTGAAGCGTATACAGCAGGTACTAAAGCCGCGGGATTGAGTCTCGATATGGTGCGCCCGTTGGGGACTTCATTTTCCGGATTATGGGGTCAGTATTGGTTAGCCGTCACGGTAAGGCGAAACCAGCCCGACCGGGATCAATGACCGGGGCAAAGGTACAGGATGGATTTCTCAGGAACCTGCGAGATCCAGTGCTGACCTGAGTTAAACAGCCATTGGTTCTCTGGCTGAATAGAACCAGTCCGTCGGGTTGAGCTTCAGATCTGGCGGAGCGAACAGGAAGCAAAACTCAGGAACCCGGGAGCGAATAAATAAGTGACCGGGCAGTAGGTACTGGAAGTCTTAGTGTCCCATAGTACTGATGACAACGGGGAACTCCGCTCGGGAGGACCCGGACGAGGAAAGGGGGCATCGTAGTTATTGACCCGTTTGTGGGAAACACATGAGGTGCTCAGAAACCGATGTTTGTGTCAACGAAACAGAGACGGATAGCCACACTGGCCAGAGAAAATCCAGCCATGGCCTTTACTTCTCTTAATCATCACATGGATTACAACTGGCTTTTACAAGCGTATCAACAGACTCGCAAGGATGGTGCGACAGGTGTGGATGGTCAAACGGCAGAGATGTATACGAGACAGCTGGAGTCAAACCTCCTTAATCTGCTGGATCGGATAAAATCCGGTCGATACCGTGCTCCTGCCGTACGACGCACGTACATTGATAAAGGAAAAGGTCAGAGAAGAGCTTTGGGTATCGAGGACAAAATTGTTCAAAGGGCGGTGGTAATGCTATTGGAGCCCATCTATGAGCAGGATTTCTATTACTGCTCTTTTGGTTTTCGGAAACAAAGATCTGCTCACGATGCGTTGCAAAGTCTACGTGCCCATATCATGAGAGATAAAGGCGACTGGGTGCTGGGTGCTGGGTGCTGGATGCGGACATACAAAAGTATTTCGATACGATTGACCATGGACGCATAAGGCAATTTCTTGCCAGACGAGTGGCTGATGGTGTGGTAAGAAAACTGATTGATAAATGGTTGAAGGCCGGTATTCTTGAGTCTGGGGAGCTTGTCTACCCGACGCAGGGAACGCCTCAAGGGGGTGTGTGGCTTGAATAATGTCAGGCATGCAGGTTGTGAGCCACTGGAAACCTGTAGCGATCCATCTTCGACCAGAAAGCATCCCAATAACCCGTTGACTTCGCCAGAGCTCGTAATGTTAATAGCATTGACGCCCCTTGTTCCTTCCATCGCATGCCTGACTTACACATGCGCTGCTTAACCAGCGTTTTGCAAGCAGCTTCTGTTACACCAGAACCAATTGGTAACTTGTTTTCTAACGCTTCTGGATAAATCATTTGGTGCCAGTGATTTTTGAAATAAGTTCTGGCTTTATCCAGTTTTTCTTTAGAAACAAGACGTTTATTCCCGGGAGCTGCTTTCTTTAATTCCAACCATAAACGTTTTGCCTTACCAGGGGTGTTTTTTAATTCGTGCAGTGTTGATCTTAACCAGGCTTTGCGTTCATTCTGCATTTTTTTACCCGGATATATAGCTTCTGCCGCTTCTGCCACATATTCGCTAACGTGATAAAAATCCAGAATTTGAATCGATGTAACAGGCTCAAGAAACGTCCAATTATCTGGCGCCCCATCAGCAACTCCAACGTAAGTGGCATCAGGAAAACGAGACTTCATTTTCTCAATGTCAGAAGAGAACCGCCTTATAAAAGTTTCTTTTCCGTATTCGGGGGCAGCGGCAGCGTACACCGTGTGCATTCGATTTCCTTCTTCATCATAAAGCGCAATAGTTCCGCACATTGCAATTCTGTAGCCCTCTTTATAAAGCAAGTTTGCACCATCCAGCCCCAAGCTAACTGTGGCTACTGGCTCGGGTAAATCCGGTAATTCATAAGTCCAGGATTCTTCTTTGGCCTGAGCAATACTGGCAACAACTTCTGCCAGGTCTTTAGCGGTTCTTCGATGGATTTTACGTCCGTGGTTTCTTAGAAAATCTTGCTCTACTTCAGTGGAAGGCATGTGGGCAAACTTCCAACTGACCATGCAGGCATGTCGCGGGGTTGAATTAACAACAATTCGTGCAGATTGATCAAGGGGACAATAAATAGCACCGCCTTCACGACTTTGATAGATAAAACGATTGACCCTAACCGCTCCCCATGGAGTTTCATAAACCTTCAATTCTTTTTTACTTTTACTGGTCAACCGAACATTGCCAAGCGTAATGGGAGAACCGTCAGTATCAAGCCACTCAAGTTGCTTTTTTGTTCCCAGTTGTCCCGCTTCATTTAAGGCATCTTGCAAATGATTTTCGAAATCCACCATTGAGCGAGTGTGCGGGATTTTGATAACGATTTCTGTGATTTCATCGTTGGATGAAAGGACTGAGCTGTACATATTTCTCAACGCCAAAAAGCCTATACGACCATACTAGTGTAGTCGTTTTTCTTGACATTGTTTAAATCACACACCCCCCTCAAGGAGGGGTAATTTCACCCCTGTTAGCCAATATTTATCTTCACTATGTATTGGATGACTGGTTTGCACAGACAGTCCAGCCGAAAATGCGAGGACGGTGTAGTCTGACCCGCTTTGCTGATGACTTTGTTATGGTGTTTGAAAATTATGATGACTGTCGTCAAGTTGAAGAGGTACTACCAAAGCGCTTTGAACGATTTGGTCTGACACTGCATCCGGAGAAGACGCAGCGCGTAGACTTTCGGCTCTACAGCCGGAAAGACAACCAGCGCTGTGGTATTCCGGTCACGTTTGATTTCCTTGGATTCACGCACTACTGGGGTAAATCCCGTAGGGGCTATTTTGTCGTTAACCAGAAAACTGCGAAAGGGCGAATTGCCAGAACACTGAAGAAGTTCAATGACTACTGCCGGAAGTTCAGACACAAGCCATTGAATGAACAATATGCAGCATTGAACCGAAAACTTCGGGGACACTACGCGTACTTCGGTATCACAGGTAACGCCAAATCCTTAGAGAAAGTCCACCATACAGTGATGAAAATCTGGCATAAATGGCTCTGTCGCCGTTCGCAAAAGAGCTATATACCATGGGATAAATTCAACCTGTTCCTGGAGCGTTTCCCCCTGTCACCGCCCAAAATCCATCATCAGTATTACCGAAGCCGTCGGCTAGTGAACCAGTAACTATGAGGAACCGGATGCCTTAATTGGGCTCGTCCGGGTCTGGTGTGCCACGAGAGCAGAGTCGGTCTGCTCGTAACTGTAATTGAGATGGAGGAAGACCCTCCGGTGGCGGCTTCTGGAAGCGACCACCAAACCACTGTGAGCTGCGTTGGTTAAGAGTCAGGGTGGTGAGCATCACAGAAAAGGCGCAACAAGATTGCGTCAGGTATGAAGTCTGGAGATGAACGCAAGTGAACCAATGATGACGTGTCGTAAGCGTGTACATTGACATCAAAAATGGAGGGCAGATCCACTCCATGATGAGTTCAGGAGAAACCCAGTTACTGCCTGAGCGGTGTCCGGCATAAAGTTGGCATGAACAGATTTCAGGCTCTTTTGCGGAACGTGGGAACCTGTCGTTCTGATGTTAAGGGAGCGAGCCAAGCAGATGAACTGTGGAGGCTTTGAGTACCGATACAGAGCACAGGGGCGGATTAGTCCGTAGTAGTGATGAAGCTTCCGTAATGGAAGTGGAGCGAAGGGGCTGACTTATCCAGCGGAGGGAATAGATCAACCAGCGTTTAATTTGTGGGATGAGTCTATGACTGAAGCAAAACCGTTCACAATTTCTAAAGGGCTTGTTTGGCAAGCCTGGCTGAGAGTGAAAGCTAACAAGGGAGCTGCCGGAGCTGATGGTCAGTCACTGGCTGACTATGAGCGCAATCTTGGCGGTAACCTGTACAACTCTTGAGCATGAAGAGGGGAACAGGATGTCATCGGGAAGCTACTTCCCGCCCCCCGTCATGCGTGTAGACATCAAATCTTCATGACCGTATTTTCGGTCACCCTGCACCATGAAAATGAGACTCTGCCACAATAGTCTGGTGCAGAGCCCGACAGTGGTCGATGTTTTTGCAGTGGCTTTTAGACCCTGAATACAAATTGACCTGGGCTGGATCGTTCGCACCCTCGCTTATCTCATGGTTCAGAACTGGCACCATCAAGGCTTCATTTCTGGAACATTGAATGCACGGCAAACAGCCCTTTTCTCCAAGTGAGACTATGGCGATCCGATCCAGTCCGTCAGGCTCTGCTGTTCCTCCGTGAACCTTTGGAGCATAGACGATGCAACCCATTGTGAAAAACTGTGCAGGCATTGATGTCCATAAAATGATGGTCATGGTTGCCGTTCGCAAAGAAATGCCAGAAGGCGACATTCAAGTATTAACCCGTGAATTTGGTACTTTCCGCAAAGATCGGGAATTAATGTGCCAGTTCCTTCAACAGCATCAGATCGATCTGGTCGTAATGGAGAGTATGGGGGTTTACTGGAAAAGTATTTATGCGTCCATCATTGGTCGTGATCTGAAGCCCTGGGTGGTGAATGCCCGACACGTCAAGAATGTACCCGGTCGCAAGACCGATACACTGGACAGTCAGTGGCTCGCCCACCTTGCCCATTGTGGTCTGGTTCGTCCGAGTTTTGTACCTCATCCGGATCAGGAACAGCTGCGTTTGCTGACTCGCCGACGAGATACAATGGTCAAGCAAATAGCCAATGAGAAGAACCGTCTTCATAAAACGCTAGACGACAGCGGCATTCGACTCGGCGGCCTGATCAGTGACATCAACGGCAAGTCAGGTCAGCGCATGGTGAACGCCCTGATTGATGGTGAATCCCTTCAGGATATTATCAAGAAAGCGGATGGCCGTCTGAAGGCAGACAGAAAACAGCTGATGGACAGTATGGATGAGAAGTTATCCCCTTCTCATCTTATTGTGCTGAAAGATATCCGGGATCACATCAACTTCCTGAATGAACAGCAGCAGAAACTGGAAGTCCAGATTCTGAGTACGGTTCAGTCTTGGAAAGAAGCCTGGCAAATTCTGCAAACTCTCCCCGGAGTCGGTGAGATGAGTGCCGCAGCACTGATCGCAGAAATAGGTGATGATATGAGTCAGTTTGGCGGCATGAAGGAGATTGCTTCCTGGGCCGGACTCTGCCCGGGCAATAATGAAAGCGCAGGCAAGCGTAAAAGTGGTCGAACCCGAAAAGGGAATAAGATGATCAAAACGACACTGTGCGAAGTGGCGAATGCAGCGATCAAGACCAAGAGTCAGTTCAAGGGTAAATATCAGAGTCTGGTGATCCGCAGGGGTCACAAACGAAGTCTGATTGCCATTGCACATAAACTGATTCGTGTGATTTATACCTTACTCAAGAAACGACAGCCTTATATTGATCCTGACACTGATTACGAGGGTTTGATGGTTAGGAAGAATGCACCGCGCTGGTTACGCAGGCTGGACGAGTATGGCTATTTGGATCAGGTTCGATAATTAACCTGATCCACAATTAATACGATAGTTCCTTGTTCTGTGCAGGGCGGCTGCTTGCGTCCTGAATTCGGGGATTTTCACGGCAAAGAAAGATGGAGGCACGAGACCGCTGGGCATCCCGACAGTAGCGGATCGCATAGCTCAAACGGTGGTAAAATTGATCGTAGAGCCATTAGTGGAACCTGTATTTCACGAAAACTCCTACGGTTATAGGCCGAATCGGTCAGCACATGATGCGCTGGCGGTCGCCCGTAAACGTTGTTGGCGAAGAGACTGGGTAATTGATCTGGATATCAAGGGATTCTTTGACAATCTTGACCATGACCTCATGATGCGAGCCGTTGAACACCACATTAAGGAATCTTGGGTTTTACTGTATATAAAACGTTGGCTTCAAGCTCCGGTTGAGAGTGAAGGTGAGCAAATTGAGAGAACGAAAGGAACGCCGCACGACTGCATGGATGCAGGAGGTAGAGCAATGCAGGAGCAATTGCCGAGGGTGGAGTTATCAGCCCATTACTGGCTAACTTGTTCATGCATTATGCGTTTGATCAGTGGTTAGAGCGCAATATCCAGAATGTCTGGTTTGAGCGTTTTGCTGATGATGCGTTGGTGCACTGTCATACAAAACAGGAAGCGGAGTCAGTGCTGGAGAGGATAAGGCTCCGGTTATCAGACTGTGGTCTTACACTACATCCAGTAAAGACGAAGCTGATTTATTGCAAGGACGCAGACAGGCCAGAACAGCATGAACATACATCCTTTGATTTTCTCAGTTACACCTTCCGACCCAGAATGGCTCGAAGTCGTAGCGGGAGATATTTCGTGAGCTTCCTTCCTGCAATAAGCAAAGCTTCGGCTCAGCATATTCGGGACACTATAAGGGAGTTAGAGATACCCACCAAGCGATCGAGATATTCACTGCCTGAGATAGCCAAGCTGATCAATCCCTATGTACGGGGCTGGATCAATTACTTTGGGAAATTCTATCCCTCAGAAATGAAGAAAGCTTTGTATTACGTGGAAGCGACGCTGGTTAGGTGGGCTATGGGTAAATACAAGAAATTGCGGGGACATAAAGTGCGAGCCGCTCGTTGTTTAGGGCGTATTGCACATAGAGTTCCGATGTTAATGGCGCATTGGCGAATAGGCATGCTGCCAGCGGTTGGATAAGAAGAGCCGGATGATAGGAGACTATCAAGTCCGGTTCTGTGAGCAGCGGAAGGGGAGGTTCCTACCGCTGACTCGACTGAGGGTTGAGGGCGGTAACGTCCTCTTCTACTCGGATAGGCGGCTTTGCCGTGGGAGTTCTTACAGTTAATGGAGCCCTAACCGAGGTTGAAGACTATCTTGAAGGGCCTGTTCGCGGTGTTGTAAATGGCTTTGTTCTTAACGGCTATCCGGGGGCTGGGGGGGGATAGCAGCAGGCTCAGTGGATGAAGCACTGGTTGCAGGCGGAATGATCGATTTTAAGCCAGCGAGCAGTCTGTTGACCGGCATGACCAATATGCAGATTATTGTGATACCTCTAACGCTGTCTGTTATGAAACATCTACCCGCTGGTGGAGGCGATTACCTGAAAGGTGTTTTGCCAGAGGTTGATTCCTCGTTGGCAAAAACGATCGCTATGGCTGTAGCAGGGCTTTGTTTCGGCATAAACCTGTCCATAGAAACGGACTATCGATTACTTTCCCTTTTATGTCCGGTGTTCACCCCAGCTGAGGATTCAACGGGTTATACTCCCATCGATTCAATGAAACAGGCCAATCAGATTTTATCTGAACTGGCAGGGGAAACATTATTCTCCCAACTACGTTATCAACAGACCATGGCCCTGATTATTACATAGCTGGTATCTTCCCGGTTGTCAAAAATTCAGTCAGGATTATATCAAAACCTGAATATCGGTCTGGTAGGTTTCAAGGAACAGAGGAAGCAGGCTATTCTCGATGTCAATCAGGCAGCCATTAGTATCGGCCTGTTTTTTATACCGCATACGTCATATCTGATGATACGACGGGCTTTGAACAGCTATTTTGAGCGAATTCAGGTGCAGGTTGCAATGGATGCTCTGAGAGATCGCTATTTCGAAGGTGAGGTCGCCATGATGCTCAGTCAGGATGAGGATACCGAGGCCTGGGTTAATCAGATGTACATGAATGTCTACAAAGTGGCAGCCCATGGAAGTTCCATTGGTTCATCGGTGATCAAGGCTTATGTTGGCGGAATTTATGAAATGTCCTATCTCTTTGCCATGGGGGTTAGCGACATGGTGGCCTACATGTCTTTATACAACCGGGCGACAGAATCCGTTACTCTTTCTCTGAACGAGGGGCATCAGCAATACCTTCAGGAACTAGATAATATTGGTGCAAAAATGGCTGCTATCCGGGCAGAATTCAAGCGACATGCCATAGAGATTGACAGTGGCAGGCTGAAAGAAATGATGGCCGACCGCCAGCGTTTTTTTGAAGCTGAGCTGAGACAGCAGATGGGTAAAGTCAGCCTCAATCATTATCTGTTATCTACATGGGATGAAAGCCGTGGAACCCTCGATTACCTGGTTCGTAACTTGCTGGTCGCTCAGCGGCTGTACGATGGAGGTATCCGGTTTGAGGATTATCTTACGATACTAAGGTCCACTTCAGAGGTATCTGATGCTGTCTCCTGGTATGCAGATAACGCCATATCTCTCACCGAGTTCAACAAAAGTGCCACAGCTATAGAGGGGCTGTTGTCAAAATGACGTCACCGCATCCGGTGAATGTTTCCCAGGCCAGTGTTGAATACCGACAGGGTGAAGAGAATGTGGTTGAAATAACGGATTTCAGCGTGGGGCACCCGAACCATACTCTGCTGAAGCCTATGTCCCAGAGGCTGGAACAGGGCATCTATGCCAATGGCACTGACTTAAGGAAGTATCCCCTGAAACACTAAGGCTTGCTCGAGAAGAAAAACGACTATAAAAGCCGGTGTAACTCAACCACCCGAGCAAGCCATGAACAAGTGTAGTTCAGAGTATCTTTCTGTTGCTGACGATTGCCTTCGCCAGTTTGCACAAACCGATAACGATGACCTTTCAGCCGTTCTCACTTCAGAGAATCTTATCGAATTTCAAGACAGCTATCCAAATTCGAGAGTACGAATTTTCCCTCCAATCAAGACGCTCACTCTTTTTATGAAGCAGGTGGCCAGCGATACCAAATCCTGTCGTCATGCTTTGATTGATGAAGCAAAGGATCAGGTAGCCGCAGGAAATAAACCTTCCAATACACAAACCAGCGCGTACTGTAAGGCTCGCCCGAGGTTAACTGAAGAGTCTGTTAAGTCGCTGTTTTGTACTTCAGGTGACAACCTTGACAAGGTCAGCCCTGAATCCTGGTTGTGGCACCAGAGACGCGTTCTGATAACCGACGGTTCAACACTTCTGATGCCAGACACAGAAAAAAATGAGGAAATTTATCCTCAACTCAACACCCAAAAAAAGAACTGGGCTTTCCAATACTGAGGATTCTCGTTCTGATGAGTTTGGGCAGTGGTGCTCTGTTAGATTATGCGGTAGCTCCTTATGAAGGCAAAGAAACAGGGGAGCAAGCATTACTCAGAAAGCTTTTGTTTCGTCTTCAGGATGGAGACATTCTGTTGGGGGACGCTAATTTCGAGAACTACTTTCTGTTGGCTTTTTTGCTTCAAACCAAGGGTGACGTGGTCTTTGAGAAAAATGGTTCCCGTATTATTGATTTCAGAAAGTGCTTCAAAAAACTGACTAAAAACGATGGGCTGTTCAAACTTCACAGATCAGTTCGTCCAGAGTGGATGAGTCAGGAGCTGTACAATCAGATGCCTGAAGAGCTAATCATTAGGGCGGTTAAAAATAAACGTCGTATTATTGTCACTACCTTACTGGATGCCGAAGAGTATCCTCGAAGCGAGATTATTGCCTTGTATCTGAAGCGCTGGAACGTAGAAATTGATTTTCGTGTGATCAAAACCACGATGAAGATGGATATGCTTCGCTGCAAAAGTCCGGAAATGGTACGAAAAGAAATCTCTGTCAATTTATTGGTCTACAACCTGATTAGAGCACTGATGGCAAAAGCCGCACAAAGTATCGGAAAAGTGCCCAGAGAAGCCAGCTTTAAAGCGGCGCAAGAAACACTGGTTTCTTTTCACCAGACGTTGCTGCAAGCGATAGGAGACCAGCTTGAAGAAAAGGTTATCAGTATGTTGGAAATAATCACTCAACATCTTGTAGGCAATCGTCCGGGAAGGTCAGAGCCACGAGCAGTCAAAAGACGACCAAAACCGCATAAAAAGCTTCAACACTCAAGAGCACAGGCTCGGAGGCTCAAGAAATACAGGGGGTGAGCTCTTAAGTCAGTGCCATTGGCATCTATGCTATTACAGGAACGGCCGGCAGCGGTAAATCCAGTGTGCTGGCAAAGATGCTGGGTATTCAGAATGACGGTTTATGGGCAGAGGGAAAGGTAACCCTGACAACCCGGTCAGGTGATCGCTCAAGAGCGTATAACCGTCATTCACCACCTACTTTGATATTTCCCCTACCCCTGCAGCGCAAGGGTTTTGAAATTTGACCACCTTATTGTAAGCATAAACGTACTTCTCCTGATAACGAGTACCCAATCAACCTTTCATGGATATCCATTCATGAAAAACACAAACAAGAAAAAACCTCACCTTCAGGCCGGAGATGACAGCAGGGCGATCTCATTTGGCACTAGTTTGGCTAATTATTCAGCACACAAAAGTACCAAAATAAGCCTAATTTCCTGACTTCTCAAAAATTCAGTTTTTAAAGCTAGCTTTTTGAATATGCAACAGGATTGGTGTTTGTCAAATGAGATCGCCCTGAGATGACAGGGACAAGCCTCCGTGCATTGATCTTGCTGCTCTCACACTCCCTCTTGAGTCAGGAATAAATTGATTGGTACGTTGACCCTAATATAAAGATAATTGTCGCCTGATTCTCCGAGATGCCAATCACGTGCTTCTCCGTTCCGTTGATCGTCTGCACATAAATGCCATCAAAGCAGCAGAAAATCCATCTGCCCGTTGGGTTCTGGGCTGGCTTTTTCTTCATGTCCGGGAACGTTCGGCTCTGCTTCTTCAACTCATAACGGATTCGATGTTGGATAGCAGCATAGACCATCAGGCAAAGTGTCATCACCATTAACAATGCCTCAATGCGTTCCGGTTTCTTCAGAGCTGGAAGGTATCGAGTAGTATTAATGTCGTTGGTAGCCAGCACAAAACAACCCAGTGATGCTGATATTCGAAACACCGTCAGACAGCTGTTATTGGAAATTAAGATTGATGACAAGGCAGTAGACAGCATCGCCGACCAACTGGATGAGGTAAAAGACTGGGAGCAGGTATTAAGTGGAGGACAGAAGAAAAAAGTTGCCCTTATTTCTGCTTTGATTGAACAACCTGAAATTCTGGTGTTGGATGAGGTGTTTGCCGGTATGGATCCGGGTTCAGTTATCAACAGCCAGGGCATGATAAAAAAATACCTGCCGGAATCCACCCTGATACTCAGTGTTGACCAGAATATCGAACAGAACAACTATAATGGTTTCTATCAGAAACGACTACAACTGGAAAATAAGACATTTGTGGTCAGTGACTTTTGATAATCATTTAAATTCTATTCTTATCCCCGAACTCTGAAAGAGTTATCAACCTGCTTTGCATTCCATATTCTGTCGTTGTCGCTTTATTTAGAGGTGAGTTTTTGCTGCTTCAATGGCATCATAATGCACATCAAATGCTCCGGCAGGAAAAACAATAATGAGTAGTCAGTCCTTTGTTGCAGAAACCCATGAAGTCCTGAATCAGGTTTCACCTCTCGATAAATACAATCTTTATGAAACAGATCCTGCGCTGCAGGACAGCATAGAGTTATACGGGGGCGGCTGGGCGAAAAAAGACTTGAGCCGGTATGGGCAGCTTACCGGAGACGAGTTGTTTCAGGCAGGATTTCTGGCCAATGAGCATCTTCCCAAATTCCACAGTCACGATCGTTATGGTCATCGAATTGATCAGGTGGACTTTCATCCTGCTTATCATCAACTAATGAAAAGTGCTGTTGAGCACGGTATTCCGTCTCGTCCATGGACAGAGCCCAAAGCCGGAGCTCAGGTAGCTCGTGCAGGTTTGATGTACCTTCATAATCAGGCTGAAGCGGGTACAAGCTGTCCATTAACCATGACTTTTGCGTCTGTTCCTGCTTTAAAACATCAGCCGGATGTCGCTGAAATCTGGTTACCTAAAATAACGGCACGCCATTACGATCCGGATAATAAACCCTGGTTTGAAAAGAAAGGGGTTACCATCGGAATGGCGATGACCGAAAAACAGGGGGGAACCGACGTTCGTGCTAATACCACCAGGGCAACTGCAGTGGGTAAAGGCGGTCCCGGGCAGGCGTATGAGCTGGTGGGACACAAATGGTTCTGTTCTGCTCCTATGTGTGATGCCTTTCTGACCCTGGCCCATACGGAAAAAGGGTTATCTTGCTTTTTGTTACCCCGCTGGCGTCCCGATGGCAATAAAAACCAGTTTTATGTGCAACGGCTGAAAGATAAAATGGGGAACAAGGCCAATGCTTCCAGTGAAGTAGAGTTTCGTGGGGCTTTTGCCTGGATGATTGGAGATGCAGGTCGTGGTGTTCCGACCATTATTGAAATGGTGTCCATGACCCGTTTTGACTGCATGATTGGTTCGTCATCACTGATACGACAGGGGATTGCCCAGGCCGTACATCATTGCTCCCAACGTGAGGTGATGGGGCGACGTCTGATAGATCAGCCTTTGATGCAGAATGTGCTGGCTGATATGGCGCTGGAATCGGAAGCTGCCCTGGCAATGACAATGAGAGTGGGCAGGGCGCTGGATAACCAGAGTGATGAGCATGAAGCGCTTTTTGCACGAATAACCACGGCTATCGGTAAATACTGGATTTGTAAACGGGCACCGGCACTGATTAACGAAGCCCAGGAGTGTCTCGGTGGAGCCGGGTATGTGGAAGACTTTATTCTGCCAAGGCTCTACAGGGAAGCGCCGGTCAACTCAATATGGGAAGGCAGCGGGAATGTTCAGTGTCTGGATGTTTTACGTGCGATGGAAAAAACGCCGGCAGTTCTGGATGCTTTTCTGAGCGAAGTTCGTCTGGCTAAAGGACTGGATTCCCGTCTGGATAACAAAGTGGCTACGCTGGTGAAATCTTTTCATAATCTGGACGATTTCCAATATCGAGCCAGATATCTTGTTGAACAACTGGCGTTATGCCTGCAAGCCAGTCTGTTATTGAGGTCGGACAATCAGTTGGTGGCAGAGGCTTTCTGCCAGTCCAGGTTGTCCGGTGAATCCGGTCTTGTTTATGGCACCTTGCCTTCCGGGATTGATGTGGCCAGTCTGGTGTCCAGAGCTAACCCGTCCGCTGAATCGGCGATTTATACCGGATAGATTCCACCCAGTATTTTCAGTCCGGTTGCTCCTGTTACAGCGGGAAGGTTACCGGGCTGGTGATTCAAGGTCTGCTTTGCCAGCCAGGCAAAAGCAATAGCTTCAACCCAGTCGGGCGCAATGCCCAGTTCATCGGTGGTCATAAAACGGGCAGAAGAGTGTTCTTCCCTGAGCATTTTCATGAGTGTTTCATTCCGGGCGCCACCGCCACAGACATAAACGGCTTTGGTCCCGGGCGTGTGCTGCTGTAATGCAGATGTAATCCCTCTGGCTGTTAAACGACAGAGAGTTGCCTGCACTGTTGCTGTAGACAAACCACTGAATCCCTCCAGCATATTATGCAGCCATGAAGGATTGAATAATTCCCTGCCAGTACTCTTTGGTGGCGGCTGGCGAAAAAAAGGTTCACTCAACATGGTTTCCAGCAGTATTGCATCGTGCACGGCAGAAGCAGCCCAGCTTCCATTTTCATCAAACGCTTTATTCAGGTTTTTCTGACACCAGTAATCCATGAGCAGATTACCCGGTCCGGTATCAAAACCAAAAACCTCTGACTGATCAGCAGGTAAAACAGAAATATTGCTGATGCCGCCAATATTGATGATGGCCCTGGGTTCATTGCCGGTAGAAAAAACATGGTGGTGAAAGGCCGGAACCAGAGGGGCACCCTGACCACCTGCAGCCATATCCCTGCGGCGAAAATCAGCAACAACGGTTATTCCGGTGAGTTCTGCCAGAAGACTGGGGTCGCCCAATTGCAGGGTATAACCTACTTCGGGTAAATGGCGAACAGTTTGCCCATGACTGCCTATAGCGGTGATCTGATCAGGCTTAAAATTTGTCTGTTCCAGCAGGGTGTTCACTGCTTTGGCTGAAAAACGAGCGATGCCGGGATCAATCTGAGCCATCATTGCAATTTCGTTCAGGCCAGGCTGACAAAGCCGGGTGATATTATCTTTGAGATTTGCAGGCATTGGTGTGGAGAGAGTGGCTATAACCTGAATGGTTTCACCATTAAATGACACTAGAGCAGCGTCCATGCCATCCAGACTTGTTCCAGACATTAATCCAATAAAGTATTCTGTCATAGCGCTGCCATTGTTAGTGTTGAATAATTCTGAACACCAGAGAGGTCTCTTTTTTAGATAACGAGGCTGCTGAAAAAGATGCTGCTGAAAAAGAGAGAAGCAGGCTGAGACCGTATTAAAAAATGGCTCAGCCTTGCTCGGTATTCTTTGCAACAATCTTCTGAAGTAGACGCTGGATCGATTCTATTCGACAGCTTGCTTGCTACTTGCCAGGAGTGTGCCTTTTCGTTTTTCCAGTTGTGCTGTCATCAGCTCAGCACGTTTTTTGAAGTTGACCATCTCAATTTTGTTAATGGGGGCTGCATCGGGCAGTTTAACGGTAATGGGATTTCTATGTACACCATTGACCCGGAACTCGTAATGCAAGTGAGGTCCCGTGGCCCAGCCAGTCTGACCTACATAACCTATCGTTTGTCCCTGTTTTACGCGTTGTCCGCGTTTCAGACCACGACGAATTTTGCTCTGGTGAGCATAGATGGTGACAATACTGTTGGGATGCTGAATGAATACAACATTACCGTAACCTTTCTGCCAGCCAGAAAATTTCACCTTACCATCGCCAGCGGCTTTGATCGGGGTGCCTGTTGGTGCTGCATAATCCACAGCCCTGTGGGGTCTTTTGGTTTTGAAAATCGGGTGCAGCCTGTTGGGATTGAATTTGGAGCTGATACGAGTAAAGTCAACCGGAGTTCTCAGGAATGCCTTTTTCATACTATTGCCATCCGGAGAGTAATAATCGGTATTGCCTTTACTGTCTGTATAGCGAATCGCGGTATAGGCTTTGCCACGATTGGTAAAGCTGGCAGCAAGAATGTTACCGTCTCCCAGCTTTTCATCTTCCAGGTATTTCTCTTCATACAACAGATCGAAGCTGTCACCACTGCGAATATCCTGCACAAAATCGATGTCCCAGCCAAACAGACCTGCCAGTTCCATAGTCAACCGGTGCGAGAGACCTGCTTTCTGACTCGCCAGAAACAGCGAGTTTTCAATGATTCCGCTGGTATAAGTAGGACGAATCTGGGGAGCAATAATAATAGGTTCTGCCTGGTAGCCTTCCTCAGTTTTTTTGAAGAACAGACTTTCCAGTTTTGACTGGACGTACCGGAACTGGGTTAATTCGCCCTGATCATTGATTCTGAATTCCAGTGTTTCTCCAGGTTTGATATCGGCCAGTTTTTTTCCGTAATCCGGTGTTTTTGTGACTGAATAAAGCACCTGGGCGCTGAGTCCGACTCCACTGAAGAGTGTGGACATATTATTACCGGATTTAATGGTGACGCTTTGCCATCGGCCAAGGATCTTCTCAAGATCCAGAGCCGCCAGGGCATCGGCTTTTGCCTGAAGCACTTCAGCAGAGAGGGCTGGTGTCGCTGTGCTAATCGTAAGCGAAGGTTGTTGGTTTACATCGCCGGATGTCTCGGTGAGCAGCGTTTCTCTTGTGGACGATTCCGAAAAAGCGTCAATTATTATGGGAATTTCAGAGCGGCGGGCCTCCACTTCAGAAGACGGCAGCAGAAACATCACCCCGATAAGCGTAGCGGCAACACCACTGGCTAATAACAGGTGATGCTTGGGAAACTGTTTGAGGCGAGCCTTATTACGGGTGGCCCCAGTTGGGATGACCTTATTCATTGGGTATATTAATAACTGTGAACAAAATATTACTATCTAAATTATAACCATAGAATCTATCTTATGGGGGACTTTATATCTATAAGAGGCTGTTTTTTCTCTTGTTGGTCTTTACCTATCCCATTATGTGTTATCTGTAGGCCATGGTTCCGGATGAGGCGGGCGCCGTATTTCCGTAAGTGTATTCGCACATACAACAGGAAAAACCGATTAGCTGTGCCAACATCGGTATTGCCGTTATCGATACTTATAGCGACAGATTGAACTTTGCCCTGTCCGGGAAAGGTTCAATGAGTTTATCGAGAGTGAAGGGTATATTCTGTCTTTATTCGATCAATGCGCCTTTGTTCTCAACCATTTTTGATGTATTTTGATCGGCTGTTTTCTTATTATCCGTTTCTTATTACCCGCTGAAATTGCAGGAAAGGTCAATGTCCGAGAGTCAAAACCCGTTATTGAAAGACCTACAGGCCCGCCAGCTCATTGCGCAGACAACTGCCGTTGAGGAACTGGACGCTCATTTGAGTGAACAGCCCCGGGTTCTTTATTGCGGCTTCGACCCGACAGCCGACAGTCTGCACCTTGGACATCTTGTGCCTCTGCTGGTACTCAAGCGTTTTCAGATGGCAGGTCATAAACCGATTGCCCTGGTAGGCGGGGCAACGGGGCTGATTGGCGATCCAAGTTTTAAAGCCGCAGAGCGTCAATTGAATACACCGGATGTGGTGGCCAGCTGGGTTGAAAGAATCAAAGGACAGGTCAGTCAGTTTATTGATTTTGACTGTGGTGATAATTCAGCCATTGTTGCCAATAATCTGGACTGGACCGGCGATATGAATGTGCTGGACTTTCTTCGTGATGTGGGCAAACACTTTGCGGTGAATGCCATGATCAACAAAGAGTCCGTACAGCAGCGTTTGAATCGTGAGGGTTCCGGGATTTCATTTACCGAGTTTTCCTACGCTTTATTGCAGGGTATGGATTTTGCCGAACTGAACAAACGCTACGATTGCACCTTGCAGGTGGGTGGCAGTGACCAGTGGGGAAATATCGTTGGTGGCATTGATCTGGCCCGTCGTCAAAATAAAGCAAAAACCTTTGGATTGACGGTTCCTCTTATTACTAAATCCGATGGAACCAAATTTGGTAAAACGGAAGGCGGAGCCGTATGGTTGAACCCTGCAAAAACGTCACAGTATGCTTTTTATCAGTTCTGGATGAACACAGCGGATGCCGATGTTTATAAATTCCTCAGCTACTTTACGTTCTTGAGTACGGAAGAAATCAGTGCCATTGAACAAGCTGATTCAGTAAGGGACGGTCGTCCAGAAGCTCAGCAGATACTTGCTCGTGAAGCAACTCGTCTGGTGCATGGTGAAGAAGGTTTGCAGGCTGCCGAACGGATAACCCAGGCATTGTTTTCCGGAGATATGACGGATTTATCTGAACAGGATATGGATCAGTTAAAGCTCGACGGACTGCCCAGTGCGACCATTCAGCGCACCGAACTGGACGGTCAGCCAATGACCCAGTTATTTGCTGAAGCCGGAATGGTTAAAAATGGTAAGCAGGTAAAAGATGCCCTGGGACGTAACGCCGTGTTTTTCAATGGTGAAGCCCGCGGTTTATCCGATAATATGAATTTGCCTGAGTGCTTTGCTGAAGAAAAAGCCATGTATGGGCGTTTTTTCCTGATCAAACTTGGCAAGAAGAATCATTTTCTGTTTGAAATTATCAATTAATCTATACCCGTCACCATTGAAGATGAGGGCAAGCAGCAAGCGAACGAACCCCGGGAGCTACATCAAGTAAACGGCTGGGGTAACAGTTCAGTAAAAATGCAACAAACGCAACATAGCGTGCTATGCTGTCTCTGAATTAATAACCAGAGACGTTTATTTTGTGGGTATCCACAACCAAACTTGCCAAGATTGAGGGCGTAACCTCCCAGACAATAAGGCGAAAGATCGAAAGCGGTCATTACGAGAAAATAATGCAAACGAGCGGTGGTCACTACCGCATATTCATCAACCAGCAGAGAAAGATATGCTATGCAAGGGTTAGCTCAGGGAAGCAAAAATCCAGCATCAATACGCAAAAGCGTATCTTGCTCGAAAGGCATCCTGACGCAGAATTTATCAGCGACATTGCCAGTGCTTTCAACTTTAAACGAAAAGGGCTGCAAACCATTCTGGAATCAGCAATGTGCGGAAATCCAACCCACATTGTGGTTGCCACAAAAGACCGACTTGCACGATCAGGATTCGAGCTTATCAAATGGCTCGTTGAATTATCGGGAGGACAAATCGAAGTTCTGGATGACTCGAATGGTTCCTGTGAAGCCTTTGATACCTCAGAGCTTGTCGGCTATGTTCCCGCCAATAGTTGTATTGCTTACTCCCTATGTTTACAGGGCTACAGACGTGCCTTATAAAGTAGAGATATGACTAAATCTTGTATATTGCATTTGTTTATTGCCCAAAGAACAGCGATTTGTTCTGGGATACCTTCCTATCTCATGAATAGCCATATGTGGAGCAGGAAAATAAAGTTTTTATAGGACTTGAGTGCTCCCAACTATTGACGGGACATAGCCGAGCTTGTCGGTTTCATTACCTCATTCTGCAATAGCCACTACGGAATGCGTTCCGCTGAAAGGCGTAAAAATAGTAGCATCAAAAAAGATAAGGTTTTATCCGGAAAATGAGTCGGCATACAGGGCAGGGCCATCTCATTTGGCACTAACCTCCAATAACACCTTGAAGTAACAGTGTTCTGTACTCATCATCTGCCGCTGCCATTATGCGTCGGTTTTTCACTCCAAGTTTCAGAGAAGTTTCCTGCTTTAACAAGTTAAGTGCTATCTGTCTGTAAACGGCCATGTTCTCAGGACCAAAGCCTTTTCTGATACGACATTCATCTTCTCTAAACCCAATATCCAGAACCCAATGTAAGTTGTTTTCAACCGACCAATGAGCCCGAACAGATCTCATGAAATTCTCGGCATCGGTTGTCATGCTTGATATAAAATAACGACGCTCAAGGCTGACCTTTTCACCCTCATGACGCTCACTTTCCACGACTCCGATCATCGTAAGATCTCGCCAGTCATTACGTTGCTCAAGCCAGCTAATATCAGTACTTACCCAACATCGTCGAGCTTCTATGCGACCATGCCCTTTATCAATAGTTTCATGAAATTGGGTGCTTTCAGGTAAGATTTTTCTGGTTGCAAGATCATCAAGATAAAGTTTGATATCGTCGTGCAGTGATTTTTGATTTCCTTTAACAGCTAGAAGGTAATCAGCACCTTTTTCTCTGATTTTTTCAGCAATAGCTTTCTGGCAACCCATTGCGTCAGTGCTGATGATACAGCCACTCACTTCCAGCATATCCAGAAGAGCTGGGATGGCTGTAATCTCGTTCGACTTTTCTGATGTTTTTAGTTGTCCGAGTACCATTCCAGTCTGACTGGCCCACGCATTGACCATATGAATAGCGGCCTTATTGCTCCCTTTGTCGTAGGAACGTCTCAGTGTTTTACCATCAATAGCGATGACTTCTCCATGGGTGCGTTGAGCAATCAGGCTTACCCAGGTTATAAAGCATTGACGAAATTCGTCCGGATCAATGCGTTCGAATACTCTGATAAAGGTGTGCTGGGAAGGAATTCCGTGGGGTAAAGGGATATAGAGCTTAAGCCAGGATAACTTTTTCTTGCCAAGATATGAGACCATTTTCCAGTCTTCAGCACCGCAGGTAATCATGCAAACGGCAATGAATACGAGGTGTGAAAGTGGGTAGCGATGATTATCTGCACGAACTTCGGTCAATTCTGAAAAAGTATCCAAGAGAGTCACTTACGGCATCCTTATTATTCAAGCATAGGATGCCAAATTTTCAGAATGTTGGCTCTACCTCAGATTGTGTGGGTAAATTTCAGCGATTCACCCCTCTTGGATAAAGATCAAGGCCACCACAATGAAAGTAAATTGCAGTTTTGAACCTTTCTCTGTTTCTGTAGCCGTAGGCTCGCCCCTTGAGTCGCTGTATCTTTCCATTCATGCCTTCTGCACGGCCATTGTCGGCTTTCAGAACTATTGCGTTAATAATTCCCCACAGGTGTTCTTTGATCATCTTGGCCACTTTACGAACAGGTTCAAGCCGACACCTCAGTGCCCAGCTCAGCCACCGTTTCCATGCCTTGATAGCCCAAGCTCGTGATGTGTAATTCCACAGTGTCATCGCCATCTCTTTGATGGCCCAGGCTCGTGCTGTTTTCAGCTTTGAATCACGCAACGGCTCGAACGCTTCCCACTTTTCATCGCTCATATTTTCAGGATTTGTTAGCCAGTCAAACCGGGTACCTTTGAGTAAGTCTGACCCTGTAGACATAAGCGCTTTATGCTCTTCTATGCGAACTTTATTGACCGCATTGCCTAAGTACTGGGCAACATGGAACTTGTCAAATGCTATTCGCTCCCTGGCTTCTGGCACATGCAATGTGACTGCCTTGATAAAGGGCTTCCACATATCCATGGTAACGCATTCAATACCGGCTTTCTGGTCTGGCGTCAGGGTCTCAAAGTACTCATTGAGGCTGTCAGCTTTATGGTTGTCGGCCAAATGTAAAACAATGCCTTTTTCATGATCTGTAACCACAGTGACGTACTCACGCCTCTTCTGGAATGAGGTTTCGTCAACGGCTAACCGTTTGGGATTGTCGTGTACTCTGCGTGCCAGACCTCTCGCTACTGCACGCTGTTGGATACCGTCGATGGCATTCCAGCTAAGCTTCATTTGTTGGGCAACTGCACTGGTTGTTGCCTCTTTCAGCCAGTCAATAACAAGTGCTTCAAACAAGGCCGTAAAACCAGAGTTCGGTTCAGCCCATGGAACCTGTATTGTTTTTACACCGTGATCGGAACATTGTGTACGCGGAACATCAGCAATAAGGATGGTTTGAAACTGGCAGGTATCCAGATGCCGCCACTTCTTCTGACGTCGATCGTAACCCGGAGAGGGTTTATCACAAACACTGCATTTAGAAGGCTTTTTGCCATCATGTTCGAGAAAGATTTCGACTTTTCCTTCAGTAATGGAGAGTTCCACGTGAGCGACATGCCACGGAGTTTCAACGCCAAGTATTTTAGAGTAGAGTTCTTTATCGCGCATGTCGGCATCCTTGCCTTGAAGTGTTCAATATAGATTAAATCACCCACTAAAATTAGGGAAGAGCCAGAATGTTTTATTGTACATTCTGCCTATTTCAAAGTGTTATTTGATGGTTAGTGCCAAATGAGATGGCCCTGGCATACAGGGACGCACTTGCATTATATAGACGTTCATACAATCTAGCTGTAAACCACTTCCGTAACGACAAATACAAGGATGAAAGCGGCAAGTTCATCAACATGCGCCCTTCCATAAAGGTACAGGTAGAGCAAGAACAGAAAGACAATGGTCGTGCTTATAATTCATTAATTTCTGACAATGGAACACTTGCAGCGGCAACCACCTTTAAAGCGGTTTGCAGCAAGAATAAAAAACTGAAAGGAGCCAAAGGAGGTTTTGCAGAGGTCGGATTTAAAAGCCGCAAAGGGAGCAATCATTCTTTCTCAATTGACCGGCTACCAAAGAGGCTAAACCCCTGCGTCAATGCGCTGGGTAAAATTCATCTGACTGAAAATGTACCCGACGAAGCCATTGGCAAATCATGCGTTATCACCTGTGACAAGGGTCGTTGGTTTATTCAGGTGCAACAACACATCGAACTCAATACCGAAATCCAAGGTGGAGTAAATTGTGTTGGTATTGATCCCGGAGTGAGAACCTTCGCCACCTGTTTTAGCGATAAGGATGCTTTAATTGCTGGCGATAACCTTGCCAAAGAAAAGCTGTTCCCATTAATGAAGAAAGTGGACAAGCTGATTGGTCAAAAACAAAAAGTTCTCAATGTGCAAAAGGGCGTGAAGTTCGTTGATATGCCTCAGTGGGCGCGAGATTGCATTGTTCACTTTAACCGTAAAATCAATCGCCTGAAGTGTAAGAAGGATGACATCATTCTGGACTTGCATAACCGCTTGGCGTTCGAGCTTGTGTCTAGCTATGACGTGATCTTTTTACCCACCTTTGAAACCAGAGGGATGGTCACACGGAAAGACAAAAAGGTTCGTATTATTCGCCGAAACACTTGTCGCCAGATGCTAGACCTTAACCACTACGGGTTTAAGATGCGTCTTAAGTGGTATGCCAAAAAGTACGGTAAACACGTTGTCGATTGCAATGAGGCATACACCTCAAAAACCCGTACGTGGGATGGCACCATTAACGACCGGCTTGGCTCGTCAAAGGTTATAAAGGGTGATGGATTCACCGTTGATCGTGATATTAATGGCTCCCGTAACGTATTTATTAAAAGTTTAACAAGGCAGCTTGAGCCTTAATCATAACAACGAATGTTGCGTTCGTTGCGGTTTTAATCAAGAGTGAGTTGCTAACATCAGATTATCTTCAATAGTGATGAATAATAAGGTAGCTGACTGGTTTTCAGCTATCTTAACTTTTTTATGCGCATAGTTTTGTGACATGATTCATGTTTTCCTTGGAAAGAATTTCCATTATAAGCCATTGACGTATAGTTTAAATTTCTGAACATATAACGATAATAAAGGAATGCTCATGGAAACAGGGACTGTTATGCCTCAGAGTGATTATCAACATCACTCTTTTCACTTCTCAGGTACCGGGAACGAATTTTTTCGTATCTGGATAGTCAATATTACCCTTTCAATTTTAACCCTTGGTGTATATTCAGCTTGGGCAAAAGTTCGTACAAACCAATACTTCTACAGTTCTACCCGTGTAGCAGGCTCATCATTTAACTATCTGGCAGATCCGCTGACGATATTGAAAGGGCGATTTATAGCTATGGTATTTTTTGTAGGCTATTCATTGGCTATACAATACAGTCCGATTCTCTATGCGGTGTTAATGTTGGTTCTGGTGGTTGCCATGCCCTGGATTATTATGAAAGGTCTGGCTTTTAATGCCCGTATGACTACCTGGAGAAATGTCCGTTTTCAATTTCATGGCAGTTATTGGGGGATAGTCAGGCGATATATCATAATGCCAGTGAGTATCCCTTTATCAGTTGGGTTGCTGATTCCCTGGGTGCAAAAACAACAAAAAGAGTACATCGTAGAGAACTATAGTTTTGGTGGAAAATGCTTTTGCCCCAGTTTTTCGACGAAAAGTTTTTATGGGATTTATTCTAAGGCATTGTTAATCTTAATTTTAACGTTGATATTTCTTGCTGCTTGTTTATTTCTAATTGGTTATATGACTTCTGGAGCTCTTGCGCGATCCCCGATCATTACATTTTTTTATGTCTTTTCATCAGCCTGCGCCTACCTCTTCGTTTATGTTTATTTATACGTAAAGAGTTCCAATCTGATTTTTAATAACAGCTCATTGAATGATAATGGCTTTGTCAGCAATTTGGCATTCTGGCCTTATCTTGGGGTTATTGTTACTAATCTGGTGATGATTGTGTTGACCCTTGGGTTGGCCACGCCTTGGGCAAAAGTGCGACTTGCCCGATATCGTGCGCAATGTATGACCCTGGTGGCAGCAGAAAATCTGGATAGCTTTATTGATCAGGCACAAAATGAGCAAGAAGCTTATGGCGAAGAACTGGGTGAAGTTTTTGATCTTGCGGTTGGATTATGATTATAACGGGACGCTATTATCCAGCGGGAAGCAGTCAGGTATTAGAAGCAGAACTGGAAATTAATGATTCGGGTTATATCTTACCGGGTCATCAAACACCGTCCTGTTATATTTCTGAACTAACCATTGCTCCCCGAATTGGAAATACTCCCCGACAGCTGCGATTTCCGGAAGGAGGTTTATTCGAAACCCATGAAAACGATTTGGTTGATGAGCTGGCTTCTCAATACAGTCTCGGTTTGCTAAATCGTATTATTCATGGCATAGAATCCAACTATTTGATGATTCTTGGCAGTCTTGCATTCAGCGTTGCCCTGATATGGTTTCTGCTAGTGAAAGTGGTTCCTGGGCAGGCCGAAAAAATTGCCATGACGATGCCAATGTCCGTTGCTACCTCAATAGGTGAAGGCTCATTAATGGCGCTGGATGAGATTGCGTTCGAACCCAGCCAGTTATCTGAAGCAGATCGTCAGCGGTTGAATGATCTTTTTGAACGCCTGGCGGCTAAGACAAATAGCCCGCATCAATTTCATCTTGAATTCCGGGATGCACCTGATTTTGGTCCCAATGCTTTTGCTTTACCCGATGGTACCGTTGTTATCACCGATGACCTGGTTAACCTTGCTGAAAATGATGAGCAGATTGCTGCTATTCTTGCCCATGAATTCGGGCATGTTATCCACCGGCATAGTTTACGTCATGTATTGCAAAGTACAGCGTTAACCGTGGTGCTGATTGTGGTAACAGGTGATGTAGTTTCAGCCACCAATCTGGTGGCTGCAGTACCCTCATTTTTACTGGAAAGTCAGTATTCCCGATCGATGGAATCTGAAGCGGATCTCTATGCCTATACCTACATGAAAGAGAATCATATCGAGCACAGGAAATTTGCAGAGATTATGGGTTTAATGATGAATTGGAAAAGCAAAGAAACCGAAGGTGATTATGAGTTACCTGCGTTCTTTTCAACGCATCCGGAAAGCCTGGAACGAATAGCGATGTTCAGTGAATAAAACCAGCTCTGGTGTCTGGCGGCGAATAGACTCGTCGCCTTTGAAGTTGCTACTGCGTTACGGCGCTCGTTCACTGGTACGCCAGCTCGGTCCGGTTACTTAATTTACCTAAGCTCCGGGGCTTCACTCTTTGCTGCCTTGTAGCAACTCCAAAGTAATTGGAGATACAGGCAGGCTACAAGTGAGAGCAGACACCCCCCTAGGAGCCTGACCGAGAACAGGCTTATCTGTTAAGATAGGCCTCAAATCTTGATTCTAATAATGCCAAATGTTGCCACCACCAAAATTTAAGGACAGCCCTGTTGAATTTAATCAGCACTTGCTGTTTCCGACCAATATTTTTGATCTACTTCCCAAGCAGCATGACTGCTATGTCTATGAAACTATTTTTCAGTACATAGATACCTCTGAAGTTGAGAGCAAGTACCATCATCTCGGCCAACATGCCTATCTTCCCAAGCTGATCATTTCCATCCTGATCTACGCCTATAGCCATGGTGTGTTCAGCTCTCGTGAAATTGAAAAGCGATGCCGACAGGACCTGGCTTTCATGTACATCGCCCAAATGAACTGCCCTAATTTCAGGGTGCTGGGCGATTTCCGTAAAGATCACCTGACATTCTTCCATGACTGCTTTAAGCAAAGCGTCAAACTCGCTCTGGAGCTTAAAATGGCCTCTCTTGGCCATATCAGTCTTGACGGGTCTAAATTCAAAGCCAGTACGTCAAAGCACAAAGCCATGAGCTATGGTCGACTTAAAGCTAAAGAAGCAGAACTGAGTGCTGAGATTGATGATCTGATCAATAAAGCCCGCCAGTGTGATCAGGAAGAAGACGACACTTATCAGGAGGCTAATGGCTACAGTATTCCTGAAGACTTGCAATTCAAACAAGAGCGTCTCGAGAAAATTAAGAAAGCCAAAAAGGCGCTTGAAGAGCGTGAAGAAACGCTTAATCCGGGCGAACTGATAGACGACAAAAAACAAATCAGCTTTTCAGATCATGACGCCCGGATCATGAGCAAAAAAGGACACTGTGAATACAGCTACAACGCACAAATCAGCGTTGATAAAGATAACCAGATTATCGTTGGCCAACACGTCAGCCAGAGCGCGAATGATTTACAGGAAGTAGAGCCAGCCCTGGCGGCATTATCCGAGACCACCGAGGGTGAAACTGTGGATAAGATGAGCTTGGACAATGGCTACAATTCGGGCTCAAATCTACAGACCCTGGACGAGAGTGGTATTGATGCCTATGTCGCCACGGACCGTCAGGAAAAGGCCGCAGGGACAGGCCTTGAAAATTCTGACCGGAAGTTTGTCAAAGCCGATTTTACTTACGATGCCGACGCGGATGTATTTATCTGTCCCGCCAGAAAAAAGCTCGTCACCAAGCCCCAGAGCAAGGCCAAAAGGAAAGGTTATCGTGCAGATAAAGATATATGCACAGAGTGTCCCTATCGCTCAAGATGCAGCGGCTCAAAGAAAGAAGCTGGCCGGGTGATTCGTACAGACAAATTTGAAGTCGTGCGACAGGCCATGAATAAAAAGATGGAGACAAAAGAAGCGAAGGCGGTATACGTCCATCGCAAGGTAATTGCAGAGCCACCGTTTGGTCAGATTAAGAATTCCGGTTTCCGGGGCTTTAGCCTCAGAGGTAAAGAGAAAGTAGATGCGGAATTCTCACTGGTATGCGCGGCGCACAATATGAAAAAATGTGCGACAGCGGTATCCACGGGATCAATCCGTCTTGAAGATGTAAAAAGGTTGAGAAATGCAGCATAAAGGGTAAGAAAAGGCTTGAAATGGTTAAGTATGACTAAAACTCTTCCAAAATCGATCAAATGTTGATCGATTTTGAATTCTAGCTTTTTACTTTGACAGTGCGGGTTAATTCTCGGTCAGGCTCCTAGCATCTTCAAGTACGAAGGTTATGTTCGCTGAATTTGTAGCAGTAATACCGGAAACATTTCATATCCTCAGGCCACTCCTTTTCATGGAGTCCGGCTTTGCGTTTCAGTTGTCTTAAAAAGTTATCCCGATCAGGCAATTGCTCCCACACCTGGGGTAAAAATGTGGCGGAGTGAACGCCACTGTGAATCACCAGTCCATCAATGCCGGGTGTTAGCTGATCCATTACGGCCTGCTCTGTGGATGCGTCCATTAGCACCTGGGGGGACAGTACTGATACTTCTATGGTTATGGTTTTCAGTTCTTCACGGGTAACCGGAAAAAAACGATGATCCTTAAATGCACTGGCAAATGCATTCTGAACAATATCCTCGATCAAGGAACGATAAGCCTGAAGTGTACCAATGCATCCTCTGAGTTCTTCTTTTTTTTGAAGAGTGACAAAAGTGGCGGCTTGTGTCTGAAAAACGGCTGGTCGGGAATCCGGATTAGCAGAAAGAGGAGTGCTATGATCACAACCATGAATAATTGATTGTCGAGCCAGTTCCAGCAATTCCTTTTGCTGGTTATCAGTAAGATGAAAAGTCACAGATTCTGCTCTCTCCGTTCCGGTTCTGAAATAGTGTACTTACTGAATAACAAATGCACCGTATCCCACTACTCTTTCTTTGTCTCCTGCAGTGTCACCGGAGTTGCGTACATCCAGAGTTTTTACTTCCATTCCCCGGCGTTGGGCGACTTTTAACATGCCGTTAAGAGGGTGGCAGCCACAGGCCTGCCCTCCGGTTAATGTGCTACTTAATTCTTCTATGACCCGCACTGTTATTCGATCCCGGTTACAGGCTTCTTCATAACTGTGATAGTGACTCAGATCAGAACTGATAATAAAGAGTGTTTCATCGCCTCCCCAGAGGTATTCGATAATTTCAGCAATAGCCATTGGGGTCGCATTGCCCACAACAATGGGGATCAGTTTAAAATCATCCAGACAGGATTGCAGGAAGGGACATTGAACTTCAAGGCTGTGTTCCTGGTGGTGGGCAGCATCCATTTTTTCAATCTGACTGAACGTCAGTAATTGCTGCATCGTCTGAATGTCGAGAGGGATTTCTCCCAGGGGTGTGGAAAACTGCTCGCAATCAGGCAAAGCCATCCCTTCAAAAGCATGCTGGTGACTGGGCCCCAATAGAACTACTCGTTCTATCGTTCGTTTTTTTGCCTTTAATAATCCATAAGCGCTGGCAGCAACAGGCCCTGAATAGATATATCCGGCATGGGGTACAATAAGTACTTTTGGCGAGAGGTCATGCTCTTCAGCGTCTCCGAGCATGTCATGGATAATGGATTGAAGCGTGTCGGCAGATTCTGGGTAGAAAGCCCCTGCCACGGCTGGCTGGCGAATATTCATTATGGGTAAATCCCCCCGAAGTTTAGCTCTATAATTATAGCGTCATTAGAATTTGAGCGTTATCAAGAGATATCAGGATGAGTACAGAAATGAATACTACTCTCCCGGCTCCGTTAACTCCACAGGGAACGGTGACAACCCGTTACTGGCATTTACTGAAAGATGGCCGTATACAATGTGATGTCTGTCCCAGGGCCTGCAAGCTGAGAGAAGGGCAGCAGGGCCTGTGTTTTGTCAGGGCCAGAGAAAATAATCAGATTGTTCTTACCAGTTATGGTCGTTCCAGTGGTTTTTGTATTGATCCCATCGAAAAGAAACCCCTGAATCATTTTTTGCCGGGAACGCCGGTCTTGTCCTTTGGCACCGCCGGGTGCAACCTGGCCTGCAAGTTCTGTCAGAACTGGGATATGAGCAAGTCCCGTGAAATGGATACCCTGGCCGATCAGGCCATGCCGGAACAACTGGCCAGAACGGCTCTGGAATCGGGCTGCCGAAGCCTTGCGTTCACCTACAATGACCCGGTAATTTTTATGGAATATGCCATGGATGTTGCTGCTGCCGGGAGAGCGCTGGGCATTAAATCTGTAGCGGTCAGTGCCGGTTATATCTGTGAGAAACCCATGGAGGCCTTTTTTTCCGCAATAGATGCAGCCAATATCGATCTTAAGGCGTTCAGTGAACGGTTTTATAAGAAAATCTGTGGTGGTTCACTGGCTCCGGTGCTGGAAACACTGAAGTATCTCAGGCATGAAACCAGCGTATGGTTTGAGATCACCACTCTGTTGATTCCCGGTGAAAATGACTCCGATGAAGAACTGGATAAGATGACTCAGTGGGTTTATCGGGAGCTGGGGAGTGAAATCCCTCTTCATTTTACCGCGTTTCATCCAGACTGGAAGATGCTGGAACATTCACCAACGCCTGCATCCACACTATTTCGGGCTCGGCAGATCGCCATCAGAAACGGTCTGAGGTATGTCTATACCGGAAATGTACACGACAGTCATGGTGGCAGTACCTGGTGTCATAACTGTCAGCAATTACTGATTGAGAGGGACTGGTATGAACTGGGGCAGTGGCATTTAAGCGACGGCTGTTGTGATTACTGTGGGACAGCCCTCCCGGGTGTGTTCGAAACCACGCCTGGGATATGGGGAGCTCAGAGAATTCCGATTCGAATCGCATAATGCGAGCTATTTAAATGTGCTACCTGCTTGCCTTTGTAATCCTTGGTCTGTTTAATAATTAATCGTATTCTTTACTATGAAAATTCGGCTGTTTTCGATTCTGCAGCCATTTTTATGATTCGGTATGAGTGGTATTTCCCGCTCATGACTGTTTGTAGATGACAATTTGTAGACTCTCAGGGACGATTTTCAATGAAACTCGGGATAGCGGTATGTAGTTTATTTCTTTCAATGCATTCTCTTTCTTTTGCAGATTCTTTTATTGACGCCTTTGATCGGGGGCAGTATGAATCAGCGAAATCAGGATTTGAACAACGACTGGAGGCTAACACCAAAGACCCCATTTCCCTTTTTTATCTGGGGAGAATTGCATTGTTACAAGATAGGCTGGACGATGCCGAATCACTTTTGACCAAGACTCTTGAATACGGCTCAGGTTCTGCAGAACAACACTATTGGTTGGCCGTTACCAACGCCAGGCAAGTCTTGAGCGCTTCGATTTTTTCCAAAATGGGGTATGCCAGAAAAACCCGGAAGCAGTTTGAGTTGAGTGTTAAAAAAGATCCTGAATTTATACCGGGCTACAAGGGATTGATTGCCTTTTATATCCGTGCACCTGCGATAGCAGGGGGGTCAATAAAAAAAGCGCGTGCGAATGCTGAAACGCTGAAGCAACTCAACGAAATAGAAGGCCTCGGAAGTTTAATGAATATTGCCCTGAAAGAAGATCAGGTTGATCAGGCTGTCGCTATCGCAGATTCAATACTCTTGAATCATAAGGATTCGCAGTCAGGCCTGTTTCAGGCAGGTATGACCTATCAGCAAATCAAAGAATTTCAGAAAGCCCATCAGGCACTGACACTGTCAGCCAGTCAACCCATTGATGATAAAGAAAGCAAGCAAAGGCATTTTGCAGCCATCTATCAATTAGGACGTAACGCTGCGTTGGGAGAATTAAATATTGAAGAAGGTATTGATGCGCTGGAGAAATATATTTCAGCCCCTTACTTTGCCTTGAATCCTAATAAGCAGTTTGCACAAATTCGGCTGGCTGAGTTGTTGATATTGAGAGGTGGCGATAGCGAAGCCAGGGTGCTGCTTGATGAAGTTTTACGTAATCCGGTCAGTCAGGAAGCCCGGTCCATGGCCGAAAAAGTTCAGCAAAACATTTAATGCCCTGAATATCATTCCAGTGATGGCAGGGAGTTTGATACTGGTCAGTTTATGATTTAACGGGCGCCATTAAGCTGTAATAAAAATCAAACGCATAAAATAATGGATTAGAAATGGATAATAAATACTCAATAGCCATTCATGGTGGTGCCGGCACCATTGATCTGTCGACTATGCCTGAGGATAAACAGCAGGGCGTTCATTCTGCTTTACGGGATTCAGTGGCCGCTGGTGAAGCAATATTAGCAAAAGGGGGCACAGCACTTGATGCTGTAGAGGCCGCGGTGGTTATTCTGGAAAACTCTGCGTATTTCAATGCGGGTCATGGTGCCTGCCTTACCTTTGAAGGCCACCATGAACTGGATGCGGCGATCGCCGATGGTCAAACCAAAGAAGCCGGTGCTGTTTCAGGTATTCAGTATCGTCCAAACCCCATTAATCTGGCTCGTAAAGTGATGACTGACACTGATCACATATTATTGTCTGGTGAAGGTGCTGAACGTTTTGCTGATGACTGTGGTTTCAGCCGGGTTGAAAACAGTTATTTCACCACCGATGTCCGAAAAAAACACTGGGATACATTACAGCAGGATCGTGACAGTGCCCTTCAGTTTAGCGATGCCTTTCGATTTGGCACAGTAGGTGCTGTTGCTTGTGATAAGCAGGGTAACCTTGCCAGCGCCACTTCCACTGGCGGCATCACCAATAAACGCTGGGGACGTATCGGTGATACGCCTTTGATAGGCGCAGGAACCTATGCTGATAATGAAACCTGTGCTGTTTCCTGCACGGGCAAGGGTGAGTATTTCATCAAGCATGCAGTAGCCTATGATCTGGCTGCCCGGATGAAATATCTGAAACAACCTTTAAAGGTTGCTGTGCGTGAATTGCTGGCCACGACACTGGATTACCCTGAAGGCGCTGGTGGCCTGATTGCTGTGGATAACCAGGGCCGACTGGTGCTTCAGTTTAATTCATCAGGTATGTACCGCGGCTGGAAATATGAAGATGATGACATTATATCCACTGCCATAGAAGCAGTGATTGTAGAGCATTCCTGAACGTATCAATGATCAAAATCCATGGTAATGAATTGACTTCAGAACCATGGTTGATGCCTGCATTCGCTCACCTTGAATCATTTTATTCATTGAGCTGGCACTGACAAGATTCCACACCTGAAGATTTCCACACCTGGAGAGAATGAATACTTTATCTTTTGTCGTTTACTTCTTCTCAATCTGGTTCGGATTTGGATCACAATGAAATTTCATGTCCCGATCTTTTGGAATACCAGCTTCTGAATCAAATTCCAAGTCTGACTGGCTAACCTTTCCTCATCGACTACATTTCTGACAACAGGACTCAAGCCCATTGTCTGTTCCCGTTTAGAAACTTAACGCGAGGTGCAGTCAATGGGTACCGTTATTAAAGAATCGGAATCCTGCCAGCACACTTGTATTGATTATTTGGGAGCTGTTGTGGAAGTCAGGTTATTGGGTGCGTTTATCTTTAAAGGGAAAACCGGTGTTCTATTGAGCTTTTTGCCTGCCGTTTTTATCAGTATGTCAGTTTTCGCCACAGAGTCGACACATTCGGCTGCAGTGAACGATGGAATACTCAAACTGTCAGAAACCACAATGAAGGAACATTACTCATCAATAGAGTTTGATACTACCCGAATTTATACAACGCCTTACGGGGGTAAATATTACATCGAGGCGGTTAAGGCTAATGAGGCCTTTCAATCAGATCCTTTCCTGCCAGTAAATATGATTCCCATTGAGCAGTTTTTTTCTTCTTCACAGCTAACGGCTATGACGTCCCATCCTGCTGTTGCGGACAAAATAGGCCAGGAAGCTGCACTGGCTTCCTATGACAGTTTCACAACCGGTATGCGAAACCTTTTGAGAGGACGAATACCTCCGGACACTATCGCTGGAACCACCGGGAATCTGTTTGGCCGAACCTCAAAGTACAGCTGGTTAGCGAGCAATGATGAGGTGGGCGTAGATTATCTTGGGCAGGAAGAAGATGAAGATAATAGCAGTTATGCCACTCGGCTGGCTGAAGGGGCGAAAGCTATAGTTAATGGCCCCTGGTTCACCCTTGTTGAAGTCTATGGGCATTATTTTGATCAGGATCCCATGGGGAATCTCTCAGGCTTTAAATCCAGTGGCTATGGTTTGCAGGGGGCATTGCTCAGGCCAACAGGCGATTCGTGGTTGTTAGGTTTATACGGTGCACGACAAAGTCTGAGTGCTGATATTCGTTACAGTGATGGTGAAGTTGAAACCGGTACCTGGCGGATGGGACCCACTTTTGCCTTTGGCAGTGGGGCTGTGCATGCAGAAGGGTTGTTGACCTATAACTGGAATACAACGGACAACAAAATAAATGGTTACAAGAGTAATTACAAATCGGGCCAGTGGGATGTTTTTCTGGGGGGAGGCTATGATTTTGACCTGGAAAAATCCGTCAGGGGACTTATGTTCACCCCGGAATTGGAAGTAATGTATTCCAGTCAGGAGCGTGACGGGTATCACTGGTTGTATAACAATTATATCGACAAAGGTAATTCCAGTGGCTGGACAACAAGATTAGGTGGTTCGCTGAGTTATGATCGCTTGCAGTTTGAACAGCCGCTGGCTTTAAAAGTGGCTGTGGGCTGGCAATATAATCAATATAAAACGGATGATTTGAAAAGCTCGAACGGGTTGCATAGTGATTATGAACATTATGATCAGCACGCAATGTATTATTCTGCCGGTATTGATACTTTCCTGAATGAAAGGCTCAATCTGTCACTCAGTTATGCCGGGAGCTGGTCCAGAAATGCTCTTGGGCATTATCTGCAGGCAGGCATGGAGTTTCGCTTTTAGAGGTTGTTCAGAGCCTTCTGTCTCACATCATGAGACAGAAGTGCGCTTGTGATTTGTATAAATTCGTGGAGTGTTCCGTATTTTTCCACTCTTTCGATTCTTTCAATTATCAAAAGTAACGCTTTATCTCCAGTTGCAGATAATCATCATCGCGCAGATCAAAGCTGCTGGAATCTCTTGAGGTATTCGAGAAAAATCGGGCTTCCAGCGCCATACTCCAGAAGCCCGATAACCGGGTGCTGGCTTCTACAGAGTAAAACAGGCTTTGATCATCAAAATCCCGAGATGCGGCCATCAACAGTTCAGAATCATCTACATCGTTCAGAGCCAGACGCATTCCGACGGCCATGTCGTTCTGATTCACACTGTGACGGTGCTGATCCCGATCATCAAACTGGTATTCAGCCAGCAGACCCAAATCTGCAACAGAATCGGCAATGCCAAACAGGGTGTATTCAAAACCACCGACAAAAGCGGTTTTCCGACCACTGTCTTTTTGTTTGATGCTGAGTGCTTCCAGCTTCCAGGCCCAGTCGCCAAGAGTTGCCTGCAGATCAAGGCCCGTCTGCTCGACTTGCTCATAGAAAGGTCGCAACCGAACGTCCTGATGACTTTGAGTGTCGGGTACAAATACAGGATCACGTGAAGTACCACTGAAGTGGCTGACTCCAAGATCCCAGTCACCAATCACTGTGGACCAGCGCAGCGCAAAATCAATATGATTTTCTTTTCGCTCTGATTCATAAAGAGCATCGCTCGGATCAATTACATACCGGGGGCGCAGGCGGCCATTAATACCGGTAAAGGTGCGTTCTCTAAAGCCAGGCAGCACATAGGCTTCTAAAGTGCCCCAATCCTGATCGGTCACCAGGCTGATCATGGGTTGGCCGAGTTTGTCTTCGCCATCCAGGTTTTCCACGGCATCGGTCTGGTTAATAACATCCATCAGATGAACTGTTTCCGTCACTCCCCAAAATACACGACGAATGCCGGCATACAATTCAAACTCATCAAACCCCTGCCAATAGTAAAGCTCTCTGATGTCACTATGGCTGCGTTCGTTGTCGTTGCTGTTCTGCCGGGCAAAACCAGTGAAAGCCATTCGTCCATCGGTTTGCTCAAAGTCATGGTAGTACTCAATGTTGAATGCGAGAGACGCTCCGTGTTTATCCTGTTCCGGGTAGAGCGGGTCGTTAAAAAACAGTTTTGACTCCGCCGCGATATAGCCACTGAATTCGCCTGCCATTGCGGGTGCAGAGCTGTTAAAGGCCAGTATTGCTAACAGTAATATGTGTTTTATTCTCATTATTTTTATACCGATGTGGATGCGCTCTGTAGTGTCTCTGGTCAAACAGGTTTCACTGCAGAGCGTTTAGACGCTACTTCGCCCGGGCGAGACTGGTTTTGTTGAAATCTCTGCTTCTAAAGCCGTTGCCGAACTGGTAATCGGAAAAGGTTAAAATGGTTGATTTGCCGGTTTGATGGTTGACCATTTCCCACTTATTGGCTCGCCAGAATTTATCCAGATATTGATGATAATCACTCACCTTGAGGGTTTTCAAAAGGTCATTCTTTCTGTCGTAGAAATCAATTTTCATAACCCGGTATTCCCCTTTATCCATCCAGACGACCTGCCGGGTGTAACCCGATTTAGGGTCAACCGGATCTCTCTCAATCACAAAAGTGTCCACTTCGTTGAGTGTCTCATCACGCAGATAGTCGTAGGTGTATTTTTCCACCTCCTGGGAGGCAATGTCTTCAAAGGCAAACTCGCTACCCATAAAGGGGCCTGACTTATTACTGGAAGCAATGCGTTTAACCCGTTTCAGGGCGGGCAGGAACAGCCATTGGTCATCGGATCGTGCCTTGTGGGTATGGGACAGAAACGCTGTACCTTTCACATCACGGGGGGTATCAAAAATGATCAGCGCCTTGTCGCCATTATTGTCCTGCTCCAGAGTTTTATTGCGCATCACCCGGGTGGTTTCGTCACCATGTTTGTTTTTCAACACCATTTCCAGACTGACCGCACTGTCGCCAAATCCCTGGTCACGCTGGTCGGCTTCGGTGGCAATCTGCAAGCCACGTTGTTGGCTTTGCTCATCGGCTATTACCTGAGTGCTGATCAGTGATGACAACAGTGGCGTGGTGATTACCAGGGCCTTGATGAAATGAGTGGTATTAAATGGCATGTGGCTGCTCCTTGGAAATGGTTTGTGAGGGGGGTGCCTCTGTGAGGGAATAATTGGTTTTGCCATCCACTTTAAGCAGTAACACAGGCAACAGCAGGAAGTCGGCTACCACTGCGACCGCAATGGAAATAGCAGTGAGGATGGCCATATTGGAGTTAAGACCAAAAGCAGATTGGGCCAGTACCAGAAAGCCGGTGCACAGAATTACCGAGGTCACCACAATGGCCACACCCACTGTTGAAAAGGCGTAATGAATAGCTTGCTCAGCGCTCATGCCCTGTTCCCTGCGGGCCCGCAGATACTTGCTTAAAAAATGAATGGTGTCGTCAACGACAATACCCAGTGCCATACCCGTTACCATGGATACGGCCATATTCACCTCACCCACCAGTATGCCCCATATTCCGAAGGCCAGACCGGCTGGTAATAGATTGGGGATCAGGCTTAACAGTCCTATTTTAAGACTGCGCAGGGCGAAAATAATCAGGAAGGAGATCAATACCAGAGCCACCATTGTACCAATGATCATACCGTTGATATTGCGCTCGGTTACGTTGGCAAACATCACTGCCGGACCAACGCCAATGGTATTCAGGGCAGTATTTTCCTTTAACCATACACGACCGCGCTCAGACACTTCCTTCAGTTGTGCAGAGCCCATATCTTCCAGAGTAACGATGAGCTGGGTGGATGATTTGCTGATGTCCAGTTGATTATTTAGGTCCAGTCCATAGGGCAGAGACAACTCATACAGCAACAGGTATTGAGCAGCCAGTTCGGGATCATCAGGAATGCGATAGTACGACGGGTCGTCACCGTGCATGTTTTTGTTCAGACGCTTGAAGGTATCCGTGATGGTATTCACGTGAATAACTTCCGGCTGTTCACGTAACCATGTTGAAAAGCGTTCAACCTTGTTTAAAAACGACGGATCACTGACGCCGTTGTTGGTTTCTGAGTCCAGTGAATACTGCACCTGATAAGTGCCGGTCAGGTTCTGGTTGATATAGTCGCTGTCGGTTCGGAAGGTGATCGATTCATCAAAATAACTCAGAAAGTTATCGTCCAGCACATTCTTCGGGATAAAACTCAGCAAAACCGCTGATACCAGGATAGAGCCCAGAAGAATAGGCTTCTGCTGACGGATAACAAAGCGTGACAAGCCATTCATATTTTTGGCAAACGTGTTTTCGGACTGTTTCACCTTAACCGGTAGCACCGACATTAACGCTGGCAGCAGGGTTAATGAGAAAATCAGGGCTGCCATCACTCCCATAGCCGTTATATTACCCATATCATGGAAAGGGGGCATGTCACTGAAGTTCATCGACAAAAAGCCAATGGCGGTGGTGACAGACGTTAACAACACCGGGCTGAAATTGATTCTGACACTTTCCCTGATGGCTTCGTTTTTCTCTAAACCACTGCGCATGCCGGACATAATGGTCATTAGAATGTGAATCGAATCGGCCACTGCCAGAGTCATGATAATGGTCATGGAGGCTATGGATGGTGGCGTCAGCTGGATACCGGCATAACCAGCCAGTCCCATACCGGTCATGATGGAGAACAGAATAATCAGGAAGGTGCTGGCAGTGGCGCTGACAGAGCGCACCATCACAAAGGTAATCAACAGAATAATCAGATACATCAGTGGCACCAGAGTGGCCATATCACTCATTGATGCTTCGAAAAAGGCATTGCTGAGCATGACAAAGCCCGCCAGACGTACCTCAACATCATACTTCGCTTCGATATCTGCTTTTAACGCTCTGGCAGAAGCAACCGCCTGGGGGATTTCATCTAACGATTTTTCAGGCATCTGGAAAGTGACATTCACGCCAGAAACTGTGCTGTCGCGGTCAATCAGCAATGCCTGGAGAAAAGGCTCCTGGCTGGCGGCCAATTGGGCCTCTTTAATCTCAGTCGGTGTGTATTGTCTGTCGCTGGCGATAAGATCACCTACCACCAGATCATCTTCCAGAGCTTTGGTATGCTGGAAGTTGGTGAGTGAATCAACGCGCAGGGAAAACGGAAGTTGCCAGGCTTTATCTGTGAGTTCCTGGATAGCGGCAATGGAGTCAGCCGAGTACACATCGCCACTTCCGGGGGTAATGGCAAACAGGACATTGTCGATTTTGGTATAGGTGCGTTGAACCTTGTCGAACTCAATTAATTGAGGATTATCTTCGCTGAAGAAAATCCGGTAATCATTATTGGGGGTGAGAAAGCGCCCACCACTGCCTGCCAGTAGCGCCAGCAGCAGTGCTGAGATTATCATTAACCATCGATACCTTATCAGCAGGTCAGCGTAGCGCTGGCTCCAGCCTGATTTCCTTAATCTACTCATTGAACAGTCCTGTTTGTTTGTAGAGTTTTATTGTTTTTACGTTTGTACTTCTATTTTAAAACAAGTTTTAAACCGACCAGTTGGTCTCTAGTCGGCAAAAAAATAAAGGTGTTAAACACCTCTATTTGAAATAGCTTTTGTATTCAGTGCCCGCTTCGGAGCCGGTCAATATAACTTCTGATACCAGCGACTACCTGCTTCAGCAGATCCCGATCCCGGGAGGCCTTGCCGATACTGGCCATACCCTGCATGCTGGAGACCAGAAACACAGCGGCAACATCAATGTCCACGTCTTCATGAACCATCCCTTTTTGCCGGGATTGCAACAGAACTTCTTTGAAGATCTGTATCTTAAGTTGGTACATTTTCAGTGTCCGCTGGCGAAAGCCTTCATCATCAGCAGACATCTCCTGGGAAATGGAGTTCACTGGACAACCACATCGCAGCTCGTCCTCGGTGACATAATCAATCATGCACTCCAGCTGCTGACTAAAGGTGGAAAGAGGGTTTTCCCCCATGACCATCTGGCGAGTGGCGTTTAAGAACTCTTCCATAAAAACTTCTTCATACACCGCATAACCCAGTTCCTGCTTATTGGCGAAGTGGTGGTAGAGCGCGCCTTTGGAAACGTTCGATTTCTTCAGGATGTCAGCAAGACTCGTCGCTTTATAGCCGTAATGGCGCATCTCTTCCGCCGTTATCTCTAAAATTTTTTGTCGTGTTTGTTGAGGATCTCTCATACTGACCAATCGACCACTTCATCATGCAGGGTAGTTTTATAGTAGCAGACCGTCCGGTCGGTTTCAATGGGCGGTTCATTACATCATTGTTGTAACTTAATCTGTCCGGTTTTTTATGGACAAAGTGCGAGCGCAAATCAAACCCAGGACTTTAATTTTTGAACCGGTATTTTTCCGCCTGTTTATATTGCACCTGCGCCGAAGTTGCAGATGCAATATTCATCTCTGATTAGTTACTGTCTTTAGAAAGCTCAGCAATTTCCCTTAACCGGTTAACCACTTTCTCATTAATGGAGCCTTTGGTATAAAGGCCTTTGGCATTCACTGTACCGGGTTTGCTGCCAGTCAGAAGTTCCAGGGCTTCTTCCACGTGACTGACGGCGTATACATTGAATTTTTTCTCTTTAACGGCATCAACCACTTTAGGGTGAAGCATCAGATTTCTAACGTTGGCCTGCGGTATAATGACGCCCTGTTCACCCGTTAATCCTCTGGCTTCACACAGTTCAAAGAACCCTTCAATTTTTTCGTTCGCGCCTCCGATAGCCTGTACTTCACCATGTTGATTCATGGAGCCGGTGATAGCGTAACATTGCTTGATGGGGGTTGATGTGAGGGCAGAAACCAGACAGCAGAGTTCAGCCATGGATGCACTGTCACCATCTATGTAACCGTAGGATTGTTCCATGGCAAGACTTGCTGAAATAGCCAGAGGGAATTTTTGTGCATACCGACTGCCGAGATACCCGGAAAGAATCATGACACCTTTGGAATGAATAGCCTGTCCCAGGGATACTTCACGTTCTATATCAACGATACCCTGGCTACCGGGATACACCGTGGCGGTAATTCGGGCCGGCGAGCCAAAGCAGGTGTCACCCACTGAGAGCACAGTCAGACCATTGATTTTACCAATATGCTCACCGTCGGTATCAATTAGAATGCTGCTTTCGAGCATTTCATGGAGAATCTGTTTACTGACCCTGCCCGTTCTTACCGCTTTGGCTTCCAGGGCTCTATTAATATGCTCATGATTGATTTTTCTGGCCCTTCCGGTTCGACGAATAAAATCAGCTTCAGCGAGCAAATCAAACAGGTCACCTATGCGTGCAGATAACTGACTCTGGTTTTCAGACATTCTTGAACTCTGCTCCACCATTCGCGCAACCGCACTGGCGGTGAGAGGTGGGTAGCCTTCATCCTCGGCTCTGTTTTTCAATAACTGTGCAAAGGCGTGCACAGTCTCTGGTTCCCGGGGGATCTGGTCGTCGAAATCAACCAGTACCCGAAACATTTCATGGAAATCCGGGTCGAGCTGCTGAAGTATGTAATAGATATCCCGTGAGCCCACCAGAACAATTTTGACATTAAGGGGAATGATTTCCGGTGTCAGGGTTATGGTGTTCATCAGACCCATTTCAGAGTATGGCGATTCAATCTTCAGTTGCTGCTCTTTCAGGGCGCGCTTCAATGCCTCCCAGACGAAAGGTTCTTCCAGTAATTTATTGGCGTCCAGCAACAGGTAACCACCGTTGGCCTGATGAAGGGATCCGGGGCATATCTGACGGTAGTTGGTCACCAGTGCACCCATTTCGCTGGCGTATTCAATGCGACCAAACAGATTTTTGTAATTTGGGTGGGATTCATAAATAACAGACGCCGCAGCATCTTTCTTATGCCCCACTACCAGATTTGGAGCGTAGAGCTCCACAAGAGAATTACGTTTACTGGCGTCTTCCCTTGAATCCATGTTGCGATCGTCGGCCAGGTATTCAATAACCGTTCTGTGAAGATGTTGCTTAACCGCTTCCAGATAATCGATGATATTCTGCTGCTTGCCATAGGTTTTCAGTAACGGTTTGAGCAGAGGTTCCAGTGCCTGATCAATGGTTTCCTGATTCAGTGTTTGTAATTTTTCATTGGTTTCCCGTTTCCACTGGGGCAGTTCAACCAGAGACTCATTCAGTTGCGTTTCCAGCTCGGTAATGTCGTTGTTGAACTTTTCACGCTTCTTATCGGGTAACTGGGCAAACTCGGTTTCATCCAGGGCCTTGCCTTTGCTCATGGGCGTAAAACTGAGGGAGCCTGAATCCCTGTAGAGTGCGATTTCCCGTTTCAGGGCTTCCTGTTCAATCTGGTCAATAGCCTGATCGTAGCGTTTGTTAAAACTGCGCTCGATGGTACTTTTGCGTTGCTGGTACGTCGGGTTTTCAAAAGCGGCGGGAAAGGTCATCAGAAGTTTATCTATGAACTTCTCGAAATCTTTCAGTAATCTTTCCCCAAGACCCGCAGGCAATCTTAGAACGCAGGGTTCTCTGGAATTCTCGAAATTATTAATATAGGCCCAGTCATCAGAAGGTTCCTGGCGTTTAGCCTCGGTTTCAAGATATTTACGGAGATAGGACATTCTGCCTGTGCCGGATTCACCCATGACATAGATGTTATATCCGGACCTGTGCATGGCAACACCAAACTGAATGGCGCTGGTGGCTCGTTCCTGTCCGAGAATACCTATATAGTTTTCCAGTTCGTCAGTGGATTTGAAGCCAAGTTCGCTGACTGGCTGTTTTGCGATGAGCTGACTAGATGATAATTTGAGTTTTTTCACAAAGCTTGCCACTTCCCAGAAAATTGCTGTCACCGCAGAAATAATCTTTGGTGAATGGTGATGTAATAATAGTACCCTTATTTAACAGGAATGTCGGCATTGGCAATTGTCTCTGTATCGCTTCTGGCATATGGGGTTGGAGGTTGATCAGTCATGATGGTGGTGAATAAACCAAAGGTTCGATAGTATGAATGACTGAACCTGTTCTATATAGGAGTCAGAGATGCGGTTCTTTGTAAGTCCTGTAGTTTGTCTTCTTCTTGGTTTGTTGATATTACCTGTCAGCGCATCTCTCAAACCGGACCTTCAGAGGCTGGTTGATCAATTGCCTGCAGGCACTACCCATTCTATTCTGGTACGTGATATTGAGTCAGGTCTGACACTCTTTGAGAGCGGCAGTACCAATAACCTCGTACCGGCCAGCATCAATAAAATTCTGACGGCGACGGTTGCTTATAAAGTTTTAGGCAAAGACTTTCGTTTCAAAACACAAATTCTTGCGAAACGCGCTCTGGCTGGAACGCAATCCAGTAATGGAAGTCTGGTTATTCGTTTCAGTGGAGATCCTTCTTTTACCCATGATGATCTGGAAAGCCTGATTATCTCGCTCAGGAAAAAGGGTCTGAAAGAGATCAGCGGAAATCTCTGGCTTGATGGCAGTCTGTACGGTGGGTACCACCGGCCGGGAGGAACCAGTTGGGATGATTTAAACATCTGTTTTGCAGCGCCGGTCAGTGCCATTATTCTGGATCGCAATTGTTTTTTCGGTTATTTAAAGCCAGCCAGTAAAGAAGGGCGTCGGGCGGTTATGGAATACGATCACCCTGAATGGCTTCTGAATATTGACAGTCGGATTGTAACCCGTAAGAACGGAGCCGATTGTGTTCAGGAGGTCTGGCCGTCATTCAGCAATGAATATCAACTGAGTGGCTGTATTGATTCTGCTTCAAAGCCACTTCGTATGGCCTTTTCCGCAAATAATGTCGACCGGGCTACGCAACGATTTGTTCGGGCGCTACTTCGAAAAAACTTTATTCGATTGAATGGCAAGATAAAAGCTGGAAAGCCCGAAGCTGTTTTTGATCATGTTCTGGCTGAGCACCAGTCATTACCTCTGACGGAACTTTTGGAACCGGTTCTGAAAAACTCAGACAATATCTATGCAGACAGCATTTTAAAAACTCTGGGTGTTCATGTACTGAATAAACAGGGGTCTTTCGATAGCGGTATTCAGGCTGTCAGAACAATTCTTGGGGAGCAGGGCGTTTTATTAGAAAGAAGCCGGTTAGTGGATGGTTCCGGATTGTCCCGTTATAACTCAATCAGTGCTGAAGATCTGGTGCAGGTACTTGAGATGGCCTGGCGTCACTGGGGGGCGCAGGCACCCTGGTTGAAAAACAGGGAAAAGTCGGACAGATGGTTGAAGACAGGCTATATGGGTGGGATTCGAAATATGGCAGGGTACAGTTTTCCTGATTCTAACGGCCCCCGTGCATTTACCGTTATTCTCAATGGTCTGAAAGCCCGTCAGCCAGCCAATTTGGAAGATCGGCTGTTATTCAGGAAAAAAATAAAGCAGTTTCAGCGTGAGTTTCTGGATCGACTTTCGAGGTGATAAGGAGGAAATAATCAAGGACTGAAAAAACAATATTGAAATTAACCCATCACGCTCTATATTTTCTAGCTTGGCAACTTTCTTATAGAAAAGGCGGAATGCTTTATATATTCCAGTGAAATCTGATTTTATTGGGAATTCACAAAGGCATTGCCGGAATTCGAGAAGCTGACTGGGATCTAACGGGAGACTGGGTAGGACGCGATGATAAAAATCGAGAACATCCATAAGCAATTTGGTGATTTCAAGGCAGTTGAAAATATAAACCTATTGGTAAATTCTGGCGAAGTTCTGGGATTCCTTGGGCCTAATGGCGCTGGTAAATCGACGACCATGAAAATGATTACCGGTTTTATTAAAGCCTCTGCAGGTACTATCAATATTTGTGGTCATGATATTGAAAAGTCGCCTTTAAAAGCAAAAATACTCATTGGTTATTTACCAGAGGGCGCTCCGGCCTACGGGGATATGCAGGTAGTACAGTTTCTTGGTTTTATTGCTGAAGTCAGAGGTTTTAGTGGTCAGGAGAAAAAAGAGCGGGTTAAACATGTGGTTAAACAACTGGCTCTTGAATCGGTGTTAACTCGCCCTGTTGATAACCTTTCAAAAGGTTTCAAACGCCGTGTAGGTATTGCCCAGGCAATAATTCATGATCCTATGGTCCTAATTCTTGATGAACCCACCGATGGCCTGGATCCAAATCAAAAGCATCAGGTGCGAGAACTTATTCGGGGCTTGTCAAAAGATAAAATTGTCATCATATCAACTCACATTCTGGAAGAGGTGTCAGCCGTTTGTACCCGGGCGGTCATCATTGCCAATGGCAAAATCGTTGCTGATTCAACACCGGAAGCACTGATTGAGCAGTCCAGATACCATCGGGCTATTACTCTTGAACTGGCCGAGTCAGATTCATTTGTTGAGCTGCTGTCAAAGATTGAGGGTGTGAGGGAGGTAGAGGCCAGTGTGAGCCAGCCTGGTCACTATACGCTTCTGCCAGAAGAGGGTGTGGATATTCACGATGCCGTTAATCATCTTGTGCAGGAAAAAGGCTGGAAAATAAATGCACTGTATGTCGAGACGGGCCGACTGGATGATGTCTTCCGTTCGCTGACTAAAGCGAATTCAATGGCGGGGGTTGTGTAATGAAAGGTACAGGCATTATTTTTCGGCGAGAGCTTGGCAGTTACTTTGCGACTCCTCTGGCTTATGTCTTCATTGTGATTTTCTTAATATTAACCAGTGTTTTTACGTTTTATCTGGGGCGTCTTTATGAATTGAGGCAGGCGGATCTGACGCCGTTTTTCAGTTTTCATCCCTGGCTGTATCTGTTTCTTATTCCGGCAATCAGCATGAGGCTCTGGGCGGAAGAACGAAAGTCAGGCACGCTGGAGCTACTGTTAACACTTCCGGTCAGTCTGCCGCAGGCAGTGCTGGGAAAATTTCTGGCAGCATGGGTTTTCAGTGGAATCGCTTTGTTTCTGACCTTTCCGGTTTGGATAACAGTCAACTATCTGGGTGAACCCGATAATGGTGTGATCTTTGCCGGTTATATAGGTAGCTGGCTGATGGCTGGTGGATTTCTGGCAATAGGTTCCTGCATGTCTGCAATGACTCAGAATCAGGTTATTGCCTTTATTATGACTGTGGTCATCTGCTTCATATTTGTCGTAGCGGGGTTCCCAATGGTATTGGATGTTTTCAAAACATGGGTTCCTCAAATAATTCTGGACGGAATTGCATCTCTGAGTTTTATGACACACTTCGAAGCAATCAGTAAAGGTGTTCTGGATCTGCGGGATCTCCTCTATTTCCTGATTATGATCTTCGCCTGGTTGCTGGCTACATCCATCACAATAGACATGAAAAAAGCGGATTAAGGAGCTGGATATGAAACAACGTCTGTTTTCCAGAGCAGGATTGCTGATTCTGGCTCTGATAACCCTGCTACTCACAATTATTGTAAATCAGCTTTTTAAAGGTGTGCGTATAGATCTGACTGAAGACCATTTGTATACCCTTTCAACGGGCACCCATAACTTACTGGATGGTTTACAGGACAGCGCAACTATCGAGTTTTTTTATTCGGACAGTCAGACAGGTGATATCCCTTTTATACGTAACTATGCACGGCGGGTTACTGAGCTTCTGGATGAATACGTTCTGGCATCTAAAGGAAAACTGAAACTGGTGCTTGTGGATCCGGAGCCCTTTTCTGAAGAAGAAGACAAGGCATCCGAATATGGACTTCAGGCTGTTCCACTGGGTGGGAGCGCGAAAGAAGTCTATTTCGGGTTAGCCATAACCAGTGATTCAGATACAACCAGACGAGAGATCATCAGCTTTATTCATCCGGATAAAGAACGATTTCTCGAATACGATATCAGCAAGCTGGCTTTCTCAGTGACTGAAAAGGAAAAGCCAAAAGTTGCGGTGTTATCCGGCCTGCAGGTCGATGGTGGCTATGATATGACTAATCGTCAGTCTATGGAACCATGGTCAAGTATTGCTCAGCTAAAACAGTTGTATAACGTCAGTACACTGAGTTCTGATCTGGACAGTATCCCTGATGATATTAAATTATTGGTAGTTATCTACCCTAAAGACCTGTCAGAGCATGGCCGTTACGCCATTGACCAGTTTGTCTTGAATGGTGGCCGTGCCCTGGTGTTTGTTGACCCAAATGCAGAATCGGATAATCAGAGTGACATGATGGGAATGGGTGGGGATAAGTCGGCTACTCTCGAGCCTCTCTTTCAGGCATGGGGGGTTGAGATGGATACAGGCAAAATTATTGCCGATGCGACTTATGCTTTGAATGTTAGTACTCAGGGAGGACGGTCGATCAGGCATCTAGGGATTTTAGGTTTTGATCAGGGAAGTTTTAATCAGAATGATGTGGTCACAACAGCATTGAAAAGTGTCAATATGGCGACTGTAGGGTCGGTTTCAAAGCGTGACGAAGGAACGACAGAACTGGAGGTTTTACTTCATTCCAGTAATCAGTCCATGCTGATGGATGCTCAGAAGTTTTCGTTTCTTTTCGATCCCGGCAGTCTCTATAAAGGTTTTAAACCGACGGGTGATGAATACGCTGTAGCTGTAAGGGTGACCGGCAAGACTAAGAGCGCATACCCGGAAGGAAAGCCTGAGATCCAGTCGAGTGAGGATAAACAAAGCGAAGGAAAAAAAGAGGTAGATAAAGCAAAAGAAACTGCAGTGAAAGCTAGAAAAGAAAATACTGCAATGCATATTGCAGAAGCTGTGGATTCCATTAACGTGATTATTGTGGCTGATACTGATGTGTTAACGGATCGCCTCTGGGTTCAAAAAACTAATTTCTTCGGGCAGCAGGTAGTTCAGCCTTTTGCCAATAATGGAGATTACTTGATTAACATGGTGGATAACCTCGTGGGACATGCTGATTTGATCAGTATCAGAAGCAGGGGACAGTTCGCCCGATCGTTCAGTAAGGTTGATGAGCTTGAACGTGCTGCAGAAGCTCGTTTTTATCAGAAGGAAGATGAGCTTAAGCAGCAGCTTACTGAAACAGAAAACAAACTCAGGGAGCTGCAATCCAAAAAAGAAGGCAGTGAGACTCTGGTGATGAGTGCAGAGCAACAACTTGAAGTTGATAACTTTGTACAAGAAAAACTGAGAATAAGAAAAGAGCTGAGGAATGTTCAGCATCAGCTGGGCAAGGATATAGAAAAACTTGGCAATCATCTGAAAATCATCAATATCCTGGGTGTTCCGTTTCTTCTTACATTGTTTGCATTTGGGTTCAGGCTCTATAGAAAGAAGAAGCGTTGATGGATATCTGTTATCTGTGAGCTTACCTTTTGAGTGCCGTTAACCATAACGGCTTGTCATGCTTGATCATGTGGGTATAATAATCGACCGTAGGTAAGGCATGACTTTTGAGTTTTTATATCAACGCATATTGGTTTGTCATAGAGTCAGTGTGTTTGAAAAGCTCAAGAAGTATCGATTCGGTAGAATATCTTTATTCAGTAACTTTTACATGATTGACAATCTCTGCAGAAACGATAGAATGCACCGCCGCTGAACGAGGTTTTCAAATCGTCTTTCGAGAATGATTGAAACGTTCAGTGAGTTGAATAGCTTTGCTGTCTTCGAACGATTCAATTTGAAAGGTTCTTCTGAAAACAAGCGCTTGACAACGAAACGCGCCGCGGTATGATAGCGGCCTTGCTGAACGGGACGCTCTGCTCTTTATAGAAGAGGATGGCACGATTCAGACTTTGAAAGTAAGACGCTTTGCCGCATTTCAACGAAGTTCTTTAACAAGATATCAGACAATTCGTGTGGGCGCT
>CBDBOO010000098.1:0-40000 GCA_965208385.1 Endozoicomonas sp. | reverse complement strand
TTCTTTAATCGAGGCGCAAGCTGAACGACGGAAGAAACGTACATCTCGTACGTGACTGACAGAGTGAAGAATGCAACGAAGAGTAAAGGAAAAAGACGAAGCCACAATTAGATCATTTTGGGTTATATGGTCAAGTGACTAAGCGTACACGGTGGATGCCTTGGCAGTCAGAGGCGATGAAGGACGTGGTAATCTGCGATAAGTCTTGGGGAGCCGATAAACAGGCTTTGATCCAGGAATTTCCGAATGGGGAAACCCACTCACATAAGTGAGTATTCCTTACCTGAATACATAGGGTTTGGAAGGCGAACCCGGGGAACTGAAACATCTAAGTACCCGGAGGAAAAGAAATCAATTGAGATTCCGAAAGTAGCGGCGAGCGAAATCGGATTAGCCCTTAAGCAATTTGGGTGTTAGCGGAAGGCTCTGGAAAGTGCCGCCATAGTGGGTGATAGCCCCGTACGCGAAAACGCCCTTATTGTGAAATCGAGTAGGTCGGGACACGAGAAATCTTGACTGAACCGTCTTCGGACAAGGGGGGACCATCCTCCAAGGCTAAATACTCCTGACTGACCGATAGTGAACCAGTACCGTGAGGGAAAGGCGAAAAGAACCCCGTTGAGGGGAGTGAAATAGAACCTGAAACCGTGTACGTACAAGCAGTGGGAGCGGGCACTCTTTATTTATAAAGAACGTCCTGTGACTGCGTACCTTTTGTATAATGGGTCAGCGACTTACATTCTGTGGCAAGGTTAACCGCATAGGGAAGCCGTAGCGAAAGCGAGTCTTAATAGGGCGAATGAGTCGCAGGGTGTAGACCCGAAACCGGGCGATCTATCCATGGGCAGGTTGAAGATCAGGTAACACTGATTGGAGGACCGAACCGACTACCGTTGAAAAGTTAGCGGATGACTTGTGGATAGGAGTGAAAGGCTAATCAAGCCCGGAGATAGCTGGTTCTCCTCGAAAGCTATTTAGGTAGCGCCTCTTGTATCACCATCGGGGGTAGAGCACTGTTTGGGCTAGGGGGTCATCCCGACTTACCAACCCCATGCAAACTCCGAATACCGATGAGTGCAATCAAGGGAGACACACGGCGGGTGCTAACGTCCGTCGTGGAAAGGGAAACAACCCAGACCGTCAGCTAAGGTCCCAAAGTAACAGTTAAGTGGGAAACGATGTGAGAAGGCCCAGACAGCCAGGAGGTTGGCTTAGAAGCAGCCATCCTTTAAAGAAAGCGTAATAGCTCACTGGTCGAGTCGGCTCGCGCGGAAGATTTAACGGGGCTCAAACTGTTCACCGAAGCTACGGGTACTTTGATTCTTCGGAATCTTAGTGCGGTAGAGGAGCGTTCTGTAAGCGGTTGAAGGTGTGCCGGGAGGCATGCTGGACGTATCAGAAGTGCGAATGCTGACATGAGTAACGATAAAGGGAGTGAGATCCTCCCTCGCCGGAAGACCAAGGGTTCCTGCGCAACGCTAATCGGCGCAGGGTGAGTCGGCCCCTAAGGTGAGGTCGAAAGACGTAATCGATGGGAAACAGGTCAATATTCCTGTACCCCTTTTGACTGCGACGGAGTGACGGAGAAGGCTAGGTCAGCGCGGCGCTGGTTGTCCGCGTTTAAAGTGGTAGGCTGGGGACTCAGGTAAATCCGGGTCCTCAAGGCCGAGAACTGATGACGATGATCTACGGATCAGAAGTGATTGATGCCATGCTTCCAGGAAAAACTTCTAAGCTTCAGGTCAAAAGGGACCGTACCCCAAACCGACACAGGTGGTCAGGTAGAGAATACCAAGGCGCTTGAGAGAACTCGGGTGAAGGAACTAGGCAAAATGGCACCGTAACTTCGGGAGAAGGTGCGCCAGTTCTGGTGATGGAACTGCTCTTTATGGGCAAATGGCTTCCTAAGCTGGGACTGGTCGAAGATACCAGGTGGCTGCGACTGTTTATTAAAAACACAGCACTGTGCTAACACGAAAGTGGACGTATACGGTGTGACGCCTGCCCGGTGCTGGAAGGTTAATTGATGGGGTTATCTCACCTCCAGATTGTTTTTGTTGCAAGGCAAACGGCTGAGCGAGTGAAGGAGTTTACATAACAGTAAATGACTGAACGAGCGAAGACGTTTAACGCAGACAACAAGAGCAATGTGGTGGTGAGAGAAGCTCTTGATCGAAGCCCCAGTAAACGGCGGCCGTAACTATAACGGTCCTAAGGTAGCGAAATTCCTTGTCGGGTAAGTTCCGACCTGCACGAATGGCGTAACGATGGCCACGCTGTCTCCACCCGAGACTCAGTGAAATTGAAATCGCAGTTAAGATGCTGTGTATCCGCGGCTAGACGGAAAGACCCCGTGAACCTTTACTACAGCTTCACAGTGGATTTTGATGTTGCTTGTGTAGGATAGGTGGGAGGCTTTGAAGCGTGATCGCTAGATTGCGTGGAGCCAACCTTGAAATACCACCCTGGCAATATTGAGGTTCTAACTCTGGTCCCTTATCGGGATCGAGGACATTGTGTGGTGGGTAGTTTGACTGGGGCGGTCTCCTCCTAAAGAGTAACGGAGGAGCACGAAGGTTGGCTAAGTACGGTCGGACATCGTACGGTTAGTGTAATGGCACAAGCCAGCTTGACTGCGAGACGTACATGTCGAGCAGGTACGAAAGTAGGTCATAGTGATCCGGTGGTTCTGAATGGAAGGGCCATCGCTCAACGGATAAAAGGTACTCCGGGGATAACAGGCTGATACCGCCCAAGAGTTCACATCGACGGCGGTGTTTGGCACCTCGATGTCGGCTCATCACATCCTGGGGCTGAAGCCGGTCCCAAGGGTATGGCTGTTCGCCATTTAAAGTGGTACGCGAGCTGGGTTTAGAACGTCGTGAGACAGTTCGGTCCCTATCTGCCGTGGACGTTGGAAGTTTGAGAAGAGCTGCTCCTAGTACGAGAGGACCGGAGTGGACGGACCACTGGTGTTCGGGTTGTGTCGCCAGACGCATTGCCCGGTAGCTACGTTCGGACGGGATAACCGCTGAAAGCATCTAAGCGGGAAGCCCCCTTCAAGATGAGACTTCCCTGGGCACTAGATGCCCCTGAAGAGCCGTCAAAGACTATGACGTTGATAGGTTGGGTGTGTAAGTGCTGTGAGGCATTGAGCTAACCAATACTAATGACTCGTGCGGCTTGACCATATAACGCCAAAGTGATTTAAAAAGCCATGCATGAAACATGAGAGTGTTAAGTAAGAATTTAAACAGCTTAGATTACAGTGATTCCATAAGGTTGAGTGAAAACTCAACCTTAATAGTTTCGCTTGACGACCATAGAGTGTTAGACCCACCTGATCCCATCCCGAACTCAGCAGTGAAATGACACATCGCCGATGGTAGTGTGGGGTATCCCCATGTGAGAGTAGGTCATCGTCAGGCATTAAATAGAAAACCCAGTTGAGCAATCAACTGGGTTTTTTTTTGTCTGTGATTTTTGCAAAGGTGTGTAAATATTGTCAGTCGCCGCTCCAGATGCGGATCAATTCATCGTCAGGAATAACATGAAAAGTGAATAACCAAAGGGTATTCAATGAGTTAATGGATTAAAAGAAGTTTGAACTAGTATTTTTCCAGTGGGTCTAATGATGACAGAAACGTAATCTTATCGAGGTGATTATGCATTGGTTCAAGAAAGTAATAAGTGCCCTGACCGTGAGCGGTCTGTCCGTGGGATTGTGTCTTGCTGAAGGAAATCCGTGTTGGACTGATATATCAGAAGCATCAGGCAAGCTTTGCCTGGGTGTCTCTTCAAATATTTTGTCTGAAAAAGTATTGCTGGGGCATACTGTTTTTGACAAGGAGGGGCGGCTTGAATGTCGATATGAATTCCCTGGCGAAGGTACAGATAGCATTCAGTTGAGTAAGTTTCTTAGCTTGGACGCAACTATAGAAAACACTGCTGAGTTGTTATCCGGTGATTCAATACAAAATGCCAAGCATTTTACTCAAAATTTCCAGGCGTGCGATGGTGTAGCTGAAAAGGGCCGGGAAGTTATCGAGCATATAAGTGAACTAAGTACAGAAAATCAAAATTCAATAGGAATTCGGTTTCCTATTGTCCAGGGGACTCGTGAGATATCCAGTATTGAAATTGCTGTGTTTAACCCCGACGGGAGCAGACAGGTGATAGCCTCTATTGGTGGAGGCAGTGATGAACATGTAAGCAAGCATGAAAATATTGAAGAGATTTGCGAAGATTTTTATGAGGGCTGTGCCTGGCCATTATTGAAGGGTAAAAAGACAAATTATAAAGAGAGAAATAAAGAAACGGCCAAAATAAAAGGAAGGGAGGCAGCCAAGAAGCAAAAGTTGCCTTATTATGCCTATGATAAATCTGGACATTGGTATGTTGGAGATACGATTGATAGGGCAGATTGCGAAGATGGTGATAACTCGTTGTATAGACTTGAGTGCAGGCCGGTGCTTAAAAACAATTAATGAATGATTTGCGATCGTAGAGCCCACATTTAATTGTGGGTTTTTTTTGATTAAATATAAATCTCACTCCTCAGTAAAAGTAAGTGAGTGAGTAGCAAAAGGGGAGACTTGAAATGGCGGTGAGAAATTCCATTAGATTTGATAGCATTAAGAGCAGATACTTATCGTTGTCAACGTTCAGCGGTAAAAATGGTTATCTTCCGGATTGAATGTCTATTGAGAGGAAGCAGGCTAGGATATTGGTTCACTTGAGGCATTTGTGTAATTAAGATAGGTATAAAAAACATCAGATTGCACTTGCAAGAAGACTCGCTTTCCTTATAATCAGCGGCGTCTGTTGAGGCAAGTAACCTATTTTTCTTTCAGACGTTTGTGGTGGGCATAGCTCAGTTGGTAGAGCTCCGGATTGTGATTCCGGCGGTCGTGGGTTCGAGCCCCATTGTCCACCCCAGTTTCCTGCTAAATATTCCCTTTCTGGTATTAGTTCATCATTCTTCTGTATTTTATCTGATCCTCATACATTTCAAGAAAAACTGCGTACTTTTTATCATAGAACTGACCTGCTTCAGACTGTGGATAAATAATTATCTGATGATGTGTCATGGCACGCATTGCTTCTTCCATATTGGTAAAATATCGGGATGCTGTTGCAGCAATAATCGCTCCAGACAGTAGCATTGCATTTTCCTCAGAAGGTAAAGCTGCGGGTATTTTCATGGCATTAATATGTTCCTGAAAGAACAAGGGTTTTTTGCGAGGCCGCCAGCTGGCATCAGCAAATCAAACGACAGGCCATTTTCAGCGAGAGTCTCTATATTATGCCGTGCGCCCAGTGCCAGGGACTGTATAGTGGCCAGATAAAGCAGGGCAAGGGATTGTTCGCTTTTATCCAGTGTCAGACCGGTAATCATTCCCCGTAAGCTCATGTCCATTCTTGGACAGTGATTACCGGCGAAATAAGGCAGAACGTGCAAATGGCTGGTCAGTTTCCAGAGGGGCTCTGAATCAGAAAGTGTTAATAGCAGTGCGCCAAGATAGTGATAGATCGTGACGCCTGAACTGATCGCAATATTATTTACTTCAGTGTAAGCGGGGTGAGATGTAATTATGAAATCCAGCAGGGCGCCTGCAGCAGTCTGACGAATAACATTTAATTGATAATTGTTAAAAACAGAGGGCCAGGGTCCGCAGAATCCAGGGCTTTCAATATGTAGCTGGTTCAAACTGATGTAGACTGCCGATGTTCCGGTAATCATACTGAGTCGCCGTGTAACGACACTAAAGTCCTGTTCATTGTTTTCTGATTGTGGGCCAGACATAATAGTCGACAACAGACCTCCATATCCGTCTACAATCCCCGTAGAAACTGGCAGACCTTCTCGTAATCCAAGGCTGCTGGCAGTTTGTGTGTTTAGACCTCCTTCTACAGCAGAACCCAGAGGAAGCAGGATTCCATCAAACCTTCTTTCTATGTCAATATCGATTTCGGTCAGTGATTGTTTGGAGTACAGAGAACTCATGGACAGACTGGTTCTTGTGACTGTACCTGTACATTGCCAGGTGAGAAAATCACATAGATCCAGTATGCAGCTGATGTTGTGCCAGTAATCGGGATGTTCCTGCTTCAGCCATAACAATTTTGCAGGTTGGCTTCCGGGATGATTCTTGCACCTGTGCCTTTCAATAATGAAGGATGCTGTCTGGTAATAATCTCTGCCTGTGACGTTGCCCGGTGATCCATCCAGCCAAGAATATTGGCTTGTGCATTACCCGGTAAATGAGCAGGCTGCATTTTGTGGTCCAGTAACACCATTGATGCTGTGGCATCGATCCCCAGGGCTAAAATATTCTCAGCACAATAGTGACTCCGCTCAAACAATCGATTAACTGAACGTACAGGGCGATCTCATTTGACAAACACCAATCCTGTTGCATATTCAAAAAGCTAGCTTTAAAAACTGAATTTTTGAGAAGTACAGGAAATTAGGCTTATTTTGGTACTTTTGTGTGCTGAATAATTAGCCAAACAGAGAAAGTTAGTGCCAAATGAGATCGCCCTGACTGAACGTACGACCATTTGCCAGATGTTGTCTGAAGACATCTCCATGACTGTGGGCGTTTTCCAGAGAAGAATCGGTTCTTGATCTATTGAGACGATATCACCTGATGGGCTAACCAGTGCGGTCCTCAGGCTGTTTGTGCCAACATTAATGCTGAGAAATACATTTTGCATTGTGCTAATGTCCTGAAATGTCATGTCAGGCAAGCATAGTCATAAGCAGGTAACCTGTTCTTTGTAATATTTCGGCGAGTAACCTTTTTCATCTTTTGAGCCTCTGCAGGGTATAAAGTCTCAACTCGAATTGCATGACCAGCGGTATAAGCAGGTTATGATCAAGTGGAGCTGGAAAAAGACACGTTAAAAAGCAGATACATTAGAAAATAGATGCTTTAAGAAATTGATGAAAGTAATTGATCACTTACTTCTTATTAGAGATAAATTCAGAAAGGACGTATCTCGTGTTGATGAGTCGGATTGTTGGCCATAGGGGAGTGGCAAGTCTTGCACCAGAGAATACACTGGCTGGCATTCGTAAGGCTGCGGAGCTTGGTGTGGCGTGGATTGAATTGGATGTTACTTTGCTTGGTGATGATCAGCCGGTGATATTTCATGACAGCAAAGTCAATCGTACCACCGATAAAACTGGACACATAAAATCATTCAGTCTGAATGACTTCAGGGAAATAGATGCAGGACACTGGTTTTCTAATGAGTATCATGGAGAGAGTGTACCTACCCTGGTGGAGGCGTTAGAACTGATTAAAGAGCTAAACCTGAGTCTTAATCTTGAATTAAAGGTCAATCGCTGTAACAGCCAGAGATTAGCGCAGGTTGCTGCTTATGATTTGATGCATGCTGCATTTCCGGGGGAGCAGCTCATTGTTTCCAGCTTCAGTCATAAAACCTTGCGGTATTTTCATAATCTGCATGATGCTAGAACGGCCTGTTTGTTTGAATATCTGCCCCTGGGATGGAAAAGAAAAGCTCGACAGACGGGAGCCAGCGCTATTCATCTCAATGCTAATAAACTGACAAAAGTAAAGGCTCAAAAAGTCAAAAATGAAGGCTATGAACTTTATTGTTATACGGTCAATGACAGGGTTAAAGCTAAAGAGCTTATGGACTGGAATGTTGATGGTGTGTTTTCGGATTGTCCACAGGATCTGGAAAATATTTAATATTGACCGGTGAGATAATAGTATAAAAAAGCAGGCCGTAGCCTGCCTGAATACTTATAAGTTTTCCAGTTCCCGCAGATATTTAAATAACTTTCGGGAGGCGGCAGGTGGTTTGTTTTGTTCCGCTTCTTTTTTTGCGTTACGCACCAGCTGTCTAATATGCTGGTGATCAGCCTGCGGGTATTTTTTCAAATATTGGGTAATAGCTTCATTACCTTCTTTGATCAGGCGATCACGCCAACGTTCCAGTTGATGGAAGTGTCGATTGTACTCTTCACTGGTTGAATCCAGCCGGTTCAGTAGCTCCTTGACCTGAGTGGTATCCTGATCAGTGAGCAGCTTGCTGATAAAGCCAAGGTGACGCTTCATGGCGTTATGGCTTTTAATGCGCTTGCTTTCGTCAAGAGCGGAGCGTAAGCGCTCATTGAGAGCCAGTTTGTCCAGAAGCGATGGTTTTAAGTCCATCAATCTGGCACCCATGTCTTTCAATTCTTGCATGTCACGTTTGAGTTCAGCTCTGCTGACGTAGATTATCTCTTCCTGATCTTCGTCATCCCGAGCATCGTTATCGTGATGGGATTCTTTATGGGATTCTTTATGGGATTCTTTATGGGGTTCTTTCTGGGATTCTTTCTGAGATCGTTGTGTCATAGTGAAATATGTCTGAAAATTCGAAAATTATTTTACTTCAGATTGAGCCTTTGGTGTGATGTTTTTCATTTATCCATAAAGAAAATGCATTAGAGTTTGTTTCCCTTTTCAGTCAGCGGCACAATGTATCTAAATAAACAGAAGATTTCAGGTGGAATCATGGGCGAATTTTCCAATGCGGTTCTGGATCCTCGTAGTGAAGAGGAGCGCCTGAAAACGCTGGTCAGTGATATTCTCACAGAAGCAAACCGGCAGGGTGCTGATGCCTGCGAAGTGGGCGTCAGTCTGGATGCAGGGCTTTCTGCCAGTGTCCGTATGGGCGAAGTTGATACGGTAGAATTTAACCGGGATCAGGGTTTTGGCATTACGGTTTACCAGGGTAAGAAGAAAGGTTCAGCCAGTACATCGGACAGCAGCACAGAAGCCATCAGGGAAACAGTGAAGGCCGCCTGTGATATTGCCATTTACGCTTCCGAAGATCCCTATGCCGGTCTTGCGGAAGCAGAGAAAATAGCAATCAATCTACCCGATCTCGATCTGTACCATCCCTGGGGCATAAATGCTGAACAGGCTATTGAAATGGCCATGAGTTGTGAAGATGCAGGTCGTTCCTTCAGTGATAAAATTTCGAATTCAGACGGTGCCAGTGTTTCAAGTCATCAGGGCTGCAGGGTCTATGGCAATAGTAACGGATTTGTCGGTAGTTACATATCCAGCCGTCACAGTCTAAGTGCTGTACTGATAGGCATCCAGGGTGAAGAGATGCAGAGGGACTACTGGTATACAGTGGGTCGTGATGCTAACGACATGGAATCAGCCATTAGTGTTGGTCAAACGGCCGCCAGAAGAACGATTGATCGACTGGGAGCCAGGCAGGCCGCTACAGCCCAGGTTCCTGTGTTGTTTGCGCCGGATATGGCGGCAGGTCTTATCAGTCATTTTCTTGGAGCAATCAGTGGTGGCAGCTTGTATCGCCAGGCGTCCTTCCTGCTGGATCATATGGGTAAACAGATTTTTCCTCAATGGATGCATATTCATGAGCAGCCATTGCTGAAAAAAGCCATGGGCTCGGCAAGTTTTGATAATGATGGTCTGGCGACTTTCTCAAAAGATTTCATTCGTGAAGGTATCCTGGAAAATTATTTGCTCAGTACGTATTCCGGGCGCAAGCTCAATATGGCCAGCACGGCCAATGCGGGTGGGGTTAATAATCTTTTTGTTGAAAGTAATGCCGGGGGGCTGGAGGATCTGATCAAGCAGATGGGTACAGGATTGCTGGTGACGGAACTCATGGGGCAGGGTGTTAATACGGTAACGGGTGATTATTCCAGAGGTGCGGGTGGTTTCTGGGTGGAAAATGGTGAGATTCAATATCCCGTTTCAGAAGTGACTATCGCCGGTAATCTGAAAGATATTTACAAGAATATAGTGGCGGTGGGTAATGATATCGATCGTCGCGGGAATATCCAGACAGGGTCAATTCTTGTGGAAAACATCAAGCTGGCTGGGTCATAGTGATATCCGGTGCTGGTTTCTTTTCAGCTGTAAAAAAGAGTGGCCAGCCCCAGGAAAGAAAAAAAGCCGACAACGTCAGAAATTGTCGTCAGGATAATGGTGCCAGCTAATGCCGGGTCAATATTAAGCGTTTTCAAAATGACAGGCAGACTGGCGCCGGCAATGACCGCAACGCTTAGGTTAATCACCATGGCGCAGGCAATAACCATGGATATAATCGGGTCGCCAAACCAGAGCCAGGCTGCAGCGGACACAAGGGTAGCCCAGAGTAGTCCGTTCAGTAAGCCTGCAACCAATTCCCTGCTCAAAAGCCATCGGATGTTGGTTTTACTGATTTGCCCCAGTGCCATGCCCCTGATAACCAGCGTCAGAGCCTGGCTGCCAGCATTTCCACCCATTCCTGCAACAATGGGCATGAGTACTGCCAGGGCAACAACTCTGTCGATAGTTTCCTGAAACATGCCGATCACTGAAGCGGCAATAAATGCGGTAATCAGATTTACGCCTAACCATACGGCTCGTCGACGAGCGGTTCTCAGAGCAGGCGCAAAAGTATCTTCATCGTCATCAAGACCTGCCATGCTCATCATGGAGTGCTCGGCATCCTCACGGATAACATCCACCACATCGTCAATGGTAATCCGGCCAAGAAGTTTGCCGCTGTTGTTTACCACGGGGGCTGATATCAGGTCTTGCCTTTCAAACCGCTGGGCTACCAGGGTATCTTCCAGATCTGCCGGAATAGGGTCCAGGTCAGTGAGCATGACTTCACGAACCGTCGCAGTGGGATCGGTGGTCAGGAGTAAAGTGAGTGGTAACCGACCAATGTATTCATCGCGGCGATTAACCACGAGAAGGCTGTCAGTCATTTCCGGAATTTCATTATGACGACGCAGATATCTCAGAACAACATCAACAGTATTACTGGGTCTGACCGTAATGGTATCCGTGTTCATCAGACCGCCAGCGGTATCTTCTTCGTACACCAGAACGGCTTCTACCCTCTGTCGATCCTGGCTGTCCATGGAATCAAGAACTTTACGGGTAATGGTATCCGGAAGAAGCTGGAGCAGATCCGCGATATCATCAACATCCTGACCTTCAATGATCGCCTTGAGTTCAGCAACATTCATTTGATCAAGAAAAAACTGCCTTACATCGTCGCTTAATTCCTGAAGTACATCGCCTTCCTGATCCCGATCGATGAGTCGCCAGAGTAAGCTGCGAAGTCTGGGGGGGGAAGATTCCAGCAAGTGTGCGGAGTCGGCTGCTGGCAGGCTGTTCAACATAGTACGCAGCTCAGGTGATACACCGTGTTCCAGTGCATCGTTAAGCTGTTTCAGTTCTTTTTCACCGATGCTCAGTTGCAGTTGCTGGGCCATCGTTTCTCGCCTGCGATGCTTGGATTTAAAAATTAATGAGCTGTGACCAGTTCATTAAGTGGCTATACCTTTTTGTGCTTTAAGTGCAGGATTGTTGCCTGCTTTCACTTACCCTGTCACTTACAGTGCAAACTCCCGGGACTCCGTTTGTTTACTGCCTGGCTGGATATCCAGATGAGTGTCTAGCTTCATGAATAGATACCGGATATTGGAGATGAATACTGTGTAACCACAAGTGACACTCCCCGCCTTATCGGGCGAGGCTTCTGACTTCACAGGCTACAACCAGTCTATAACGACTGGACTTACGCAGAAGCCTCCATCAGCAGTAACCGGGTGCCCCTCGGTTATTTGTTTTGCAGGTCTTTTGTTTGGTTTGCCGCTGCTCTCACGGGTCACTCTGATGCTATGTAGCGGCTATCAGGTTCTTCAGAGGCGGGTGTGCAGTTGGCTCTGCCTTAATTTTTCGTCCAGTGCTTGGTTTTCGTCACCGGGTGCCCTCATCGGGCAGACCTGTGAATAATATTAACAGAAATGTACAAACACTCAACCGGAACGCTCTGCGCGTTCCCGTCTGATATCCCCGCCCGATTGGGCGAGGGTTTACGACGATTTTGCTAAGAATAGTGTATCTGTTAGATGTGTCGCTTAAAACAGATTATTCACCTTCTCCAAAATAGTCATTGATCAGATTACAGAGAGCCTGACAGGCCTCGGTTTCATCCCTTCCGTCACAGGAAAGCTCCAGAACAGAGCCCTGACCTGCCGCCAGCATCATAATGGACATAATGCTTTTGCCATCCACCTTTTGTCCATTAAAGGCGACTTTAATGCTGCTTGCATACCCGGATGACGTTGAAACAAACTTCGAGGCAGCCCGGGCATGAAGTCCCAGCTTGTTAATCACAGTTACCTGCTGGTTTATCATTATTCATGGATCTCCCTGTGCCGCACCTGAACACCTTCGAGTTTCTTGTTAAATATATCGCCAAGTCTCCTGCAAATATAGACGGATCGATGCTGACCGCCAGTACAACCTATGGCTATTGTCATGTAACTGCGCTGTCCAGACTCAAAGCGGGGTAGCCAGGATTCAATGAAAGTACTAATGTCGTTCAGCATATCAATGACGTCAGACTCATTTTCAAGAAAGTTTTCCACCGGCTTTTCGAGACCAGTGAAGGGTCTCAGAGCCTCTACCCAGAAGGGGTTGGGCAGGCAGCGCACGTCAAAAATAAAATCGGCATCCGTTGGCACCCCATGCTTGAAACCAAAGGATTTAAACAAAACGGTCATGGATTTACTGCTATTACCACAAAATTCCAGCCGTACCCATTCACGGATCTGGTGTACTGATAATGATGAGGTATCTATGTGGAAATCAGCTTCAGCCAGCACTGGGGTCAGCAGATTTTTCTCCAGATCAATGGCTTCTTTCAGTGATGTTTCATCGTTACTGAGAGGGTGTTTTCTGCGGGTGGAACTGTATCGTTTTATCAGGTGGCTGCTGGCAGCATCCAGATAGAGAACCTGACAGTTTACGCCTTGAGTATTCAGATCATTCAGCAGTTCAGAAAAATTTTCCAGAGCGCCGGGAACATTACGGACATCGATGCTCACAGCCATTTTCGGGGGCTCACTGTGAGAATCTTTCAACGTCAGGGGCAGTTGGCTGAGCATTCCGGCAGGAAGATTATCAACGCAGTAGAATCCTTCGTCTTCCAGAGCATGGAGCGCCGAACTTTTACCGGATCCTGAGCGTCCGCTGATAATGACTAGTTTCATAATTATCCCTTCCTGATGGTGATGATCAACATAGGAATTCTGCCGGTGGCTGGAGTTTTGGAATGAGGTCTCTATGTTACAGTATTCACAGAGCTAAAGGGGTATGCACTGATTAATATTTGCGAACCAGGACAACCAGGGCTGTCCCCTAAACCTGGTCCCTGAAACTTGGTCCCTGAAACTTGGTCCCTGAAACTTGGTCCCTGAAACTTGATAGCATCAGGATGTGAAGGTCTGGTATAACGCTTCTTTATTCGCAGCCAGTCTCATTTTCTGAAGACGCTCATCGGACTGAAATCGAATGGCAAGATCTTTCAAAATTTGCAGATGTGTCTGATTTTCTCCATCAGGTACAATCAGGGCGAAGACGAGGTCAACAGGTTCCCTGTCAACAGCATCAAAGTCAACGGGTTCATCCAGTTGAAGGAAAAGACCTATAGGTTCCGGACAGCTTTTTATCCGGCAATGTGGAATAGCGATTCCTTTACCAAGTCCTGTTGTACCAAGACGTTCCCGGACAACAAGGGCATTAAAAAGATCCTTGGCGTTAATAGCCGGAACTTCCTCGCTAATCAGTTCAGCAATCCGTTCAAGGATTTTCTTTTTACTGGGCCCGCGCACACCGCAAAGGGTGCGCTCGGGAGTAAGTATTTGTGTGATGATAGTCATACAGCAATTAAAGTGGCTTCAAAGACGCCCGCCGGCTCCCTGAAGCCGACTAAGCGTTTTTTCCTTGTGTTTTACCAGTTGTCGATCCAGTTTGTCCGACATCTGATCTATAGCAGCGTACATGTCTTCATGTTCTGCGGTGGCATTAATATCAGCACCACGAGTATGCAGGCTGGATTCCGCTTTGTGGACGAGCTTTTCTACACTCAGAGTCACCTGTACATTAGTGATGCTCTCAAAGTGTGAGTCAAGTCGTTCCAGCTTTTTGTTAACGTAGTCGTGCAGAGCTTCTGTTACCTCGACATGATGTCCACTTATGTTGACTTGCATGTAACGCTCTCCTGATCCCGTTTAAGTCGACTACCCGTCTGCGGGATGTATCAGTCGGGTATGTTTTGATTCTATCACTGTCATCGTCAGTTGCGATGAGCTGAAGCAAAAAAATATCAAACTAACTGCTTTCTCTCATTGGAAGGGGGCAGATTCATTGACTCGCGATACTTGGCAACAGTACGCCGTGCTACCTCAATCCCCTGATTTTTAAGCAGAGTGGCCAGTTTGTTATCACTGAGTGGTTTTCGGGTGTTCTCTTCTGAAATCAATTTCCGGATCAAGGCCCTGATGGCTGTTGAGGAACATTCGCCGCCTTCAGTGGTGCTGACATGGCTGGAGAAAAAATACTTCAGCTCGAATACACCTCTTGGTGTATGCATGTATTTTTGCGTGGTTACCCTGGAAATAGTTGATTCATGCATGCCTACGGCATCGGCTATTTCTGCAAGAACCAGGGGTTTCATGGCTTCTTCGCCCAGCTCCAGAAATGCTTGTTGATGGTAAACAATCTGGCTGGCAACTTTCATCAGGGTATCATTCCTGCTCTGAAGGTTTTTAATAAACCAGCGAGCTTCCTGAAGGTTATCCTTCATGAAAACATTATCACGACTGTTGTTGGCTCGCTGGACCATGGATGCGTAACTGTTGTTAATCCTGATTTTTGGCAGAGCGTCGGAGTTAAGTTCAATAACCCAGCGATCCTTATTTTTTTTAACGGTCACATCTGGCGTTATGTATTCAGGCTCTGACTGATCAATTTCATTCCCGGGTCGAGGGTTAAAGCTCTGAATCAACGCCAGGGCTTCGCGGAGCTGATCTTCTTTCAATCGTGTCCGTCTCATAATCTTGGCATAATCACGAGAACCCAGGGCTTCCAGATGGCTGCGTATTAATTTTTCGGCAGCGGCTTTATGAGGGCTTGATTCAGGCAGCTGGTGCAGTTGAACCAGTAAGCATTCACTCAAGTCTGAACTGCCGCAGCCTACAGGATCAAATTGCTGGATTCGATGCTGGAGGACTTTCAATTCGTCTATATCCAGCTCTTCAAGCTGTTCCTGCAATGAATTAAATAACTCATCAATTGAAAGGGTGAGATAACCGTCTGAATTGATGGCTTCAATAATGGCCAGCCCCATAACACGATCACGGTCGGTCATGGAAATCATATTCAGCTGCCAACTGAGATAATCCTGCAGTGAATCAACGACTTTGGATCTTGCCAGAGGGTCAAACTCATCATCTACTGGTGCTGCCGGTAAGCTGGAGTAGACATCTTCCCATGCAGAATCAACCGGAAGTTCATTGGGTATGTTATCTGCCCATTCGGACATTTCAAGTGTTTTGGCTTCGGCAACGGGTTCAGTCAGGTCTTGTAATGTTTCTTTTTCTTTTGAATCTGAAGGGGGGTCGGAAGGCTGGTTATCTTCTGCTTCCAGCATGGGGTTAGATTCGAGAGCTTCCTGAATTTCCTGCTGGAGATCCATGGTGGATAGTTGCAAGAGCCGTATAGCCTGTTGCAGCTGAGGCGTCATGGTTAGCTGTTGGCCCATCTTGAGTTGTAAAGACGGCTTCATAGGCAACTGTATACCTTTACTTCGTTGTCCATACCGAGCCTTCAGTCAGAGGTAGCTTAGAATGAAGTCGATATTGGGCTTAGATCAGACAACGATAGCATTTTAAATGCTTTCGTTGTTCTGCGTGTTTCGATGATTATAAACCCATACTCACACAGGAAAAAAGCACTGTATGAGTTAATGATCAGAGAAACTGAAAATGTGAGGTTGGAAAGACGCATCTTATGCGTTGAAAACTATTTTTGAGAACATGATCAGGTGCTTTTTCTAACCTCCTACCTCCTGATCAATGTATTTTTAAATGAGAGTTCAGTCAAAGACTGAACTGATGGCCCAGATAAACATCCCTGACCTTCTGGTTTGATAGAACGGTATGGCTGTCACCTTCGGCAATTATGTGTCCTTCACTGACAATGTAAGCTTTTTCACAGATGTCCAGCGTTTCCCGGACATTATGATCAGTGATCAGTACACCTATTCCTCGATTCTGAAGATGACGGATTATGGATTTTATATCACCCACTGAGATAGGGTCGACCCCGGCAAAAGGTTCGTCCAGAAGAATAAATGTCGGGTCTGTTGCCAGTGCCCTGGCAATTTCGGCTCTGCGTCGTTCGCCGCCGGACAGGGCCATACCTGCGCTGTCACGAATATGCCCTATGTTGAACTCGTCCAGTAACGATTCCATCTTTTCCAGGCGTTGTTTTTTGTTGAGATCCTTACGGGTTTCCAGAATAGCCAGAATATTATTACTCACGCTCAGGCGTCTGAAAATTGAGGCTTCCTGGGGAAGATAACCGACACCGGCTCTGGCTCGCCCATGCATGGGTTGAAAGGTCAGGTCGTCCTGATCAATGCTGACCCGGCCGCCATCGGCTGCAACCAGGCCGACAATCATATAGAAACAGGTGGTTTTGCCGGCACCATTTGGACCCAGAAGGCCAACTATCTGGCCACTGTCGACCGCAAGGGAGACGTCTTTCACAACCTCCCGTCCTTTATAACTTTTGCTGAGATGTTCTGCCTTGAGGGTTGCCATCCGGAATGTCTGAACCTGTAAAATTGTTGGACGCGTATCGGAAGTCTGGCCGATAAATTAATTCGATTCTGTTTTGGGCTGAATGACCATCTTGACCCGGCCTTTGCTGGAGCCTTTGGTACTGTTGCCGGTAGCATTGACGGTCTGAAGTGTCAGGTTGTAATCAATCTTATCGCCTTCAAAGGTATCACCTTTCTGGATAAGCTCGGCATTCCTGATTAACTCAATGGTGTCACCGGCAATACTGTAATCAATTGTCTTTCCCCATGCCTGCAGGGTGCCTTGATTATTCGCCTGCTGTTCTTCATAGTATGCGCGCTTTTCCCTGCCAACAGCTACCATTCGATCCACCTTACTTTTCCGGGAATAAATAGTGATGGTATCCCCGGTGATTCGTGTGGTTCCCTGAATCATGACAACATTACCGCGATAGATAGAGATCCCTTTTTTATTGTCTATATCTGCAGTGTCTGCTGAAACCTCTATGGGTTTGTTACGATCAGTTGGTAGTGCCAGAGCCATAACCGGTAACAGTAACAGGCTGATAGAGATAGATTTAATTAGCTTCATGAACTCCTCTTACCCTTGATTTCAGTTTAATTAAACCCTTCTCATAGAAAGCTGTCATACCTACAGCGCGGGTTTTGCTGGTTTCTGTGGTGATAAGCACTGGACGATCCGTTTCCGCAGTGCCTCGCTCAGAATAAATGGTGATGAAATCAGTATCCATTCGTACCTTAGCCCCATCCTCGAGACTGGTTTGAGTCACAATGACTCGATCCCAAAGTTCCAGGTCCTGATTGCCCGGAAGCAGTTTGCCATTTTGGGCATTCGTTCGAACGATCTGTTCCGGTTTGCTGTAGTCTGTCATGAGAGGCAGCTGAAGCAGTGTGGTGTCGTTATGGGGGTAATGGGTAATACTTGTGGACTCCAGTTCATAGTCCAGATTCCCCGTTTCACCATATTGGCTGATCTCGGCATTGACGAGGAAGTAATCAGCATTTTGTCGAACCAGTGATGCTTTTTTCTTAACCGTGCTATGCAGTGATTCATCATAGGCCCAATAGCCAATGGCCAGCATAAGCAAGAGTATTCCCGATGTGATCAGATAGTTTCGGTAACTCATCCGTCGATTTGTCCAGCGTTTACCATGGTTTTGTGATGTTCATCACCCGAGGTGATAAAAAATATATTCCTTTGTCCATGGTTGTTCATGAAGTAAAACAGTAATACATGGTTGTTCATGAAGTAAAACAGTAATAAAAGCATATCGCCTGATTTACCCAAGGTATTACTGTGTGCATGAGAAGTTCATGTTCAGACCCTCTCATTTACCAGCCTGATGGTCAAATTTTGCCCTAGGGTATATGTTATACAACACCGGCTCTGAGCAGATCATGCATGTTGATGGCGCCAACAGGGTTGTGATTATCATCAACGCAGACGAGTGCATTGATTTTACGGTCATCCATTATCTTTAATGCCTGGGCAGCCAGGATATCGGATGAAATAGTCGTGCAGTTGCTGGTCATAACGTCATCAATGGTTGTGTTGTGCGGGTCTACACCATGATCCAGGGCGCGTCGCAAATCACCATCGGTGAACAGGCCTGTCAACTTTTTCTCTTCATCAAGAACTGTGGTCATTCCGAGGCCCTTGCGGGTCATTTCGAGCAACGCTTCACTGAGCTTGGTTCCCTGCTGCACTGATGGAATTCGATCGCCACTGTGCATAATATCCTGAACTTTTAATAACAGCCTACGACCAAGAGAGCCACCCGGGTGAGAGAAGGCAAAGTCTTCTGCAGTAAAGCCCCGGGCTTCCAGTAATGCAATGGACAGGGCGTCGCCCATAACCAGTTGTGTCGTAGTACTTGATGTGGGTGCCAGATCCAGAGGGCAGGCTTCTTTATCAACGCCGGTGTTTAAATTTACATCAGCCGCCAGTGCCAGGGTTGAGGTCGGCTTGCCTGACATGCTGATGAGTGGGGCGCCCATCCGCTTGAATAAAGGTAACAGGGTGATAACTTCACTGACTTCGCCGGAGTTAGACATGGCGAGCACAACATCATCCGAGGTGATCATGCCCATATCGCCATGGCTGGCTTCACCGGGGTGTACATAAAATGCGGGAGTTCCGGTACTGGAGAGTGTTGCAGCGATCTTTCGGGCAATGTGGCCGGATTTTCCCATGCCGATCAGAATGATTCGTCCCCTGCATTCCAGCATTAAACGGCAGGCTTTAGCGAAATCGGCATTAATGCGATGACACAGTGCCTGAATAGACTGTTGTTCTATTTCAACGGTCCGTTGACCAATCTCGATAAAGGTTTCGTCAGTAGTCATATGATGCGGCCTGTTAATTCAGCAATGGCATTGTAAATCGACTTTGATGGCAGTGGTAGTCAACAATTCTGGCGATTTATAACCCTGTTAATAATGCGGGTTTAATAATGCGGGTGGAAATTGCTTATTGAATAAGATGTCCGGAACTTAGCGAAGTTCCGGAAGTTGTCAGGAATGTTGAATAAATAGCCAGAATCCATAAAGGGCATAACCTGTGAGAAACACTATTCCACTTGTTTTTCCCAGGGTTCTTGGTTTTTTGCCTGTCATTGTTAAAATTGCAATAAGAATGGTGAAGCCCAGCATGACCGGGAAATCTCTCCAGATCACTGATTCATTGATATATCCGGGGGCAACCAAGCCTGGCATAGCAAGAACGGCCAGCAGATTAAAAATATTCGAGCCCACGATATTACCCAGTGCGATATCATGATGTCCCTTCAGGGCGCTGGCTATGGATGCTGCAAGTTCTGGCAGGCTGGTGCCAATGGCAATAATTGTCAGGCCGATAACCAGTTCGCTGACGCCAAAGTGTATGGCAAGTTCTGTAGCACCCCAGACCAGCAGCTGAGCGCTTGCCAGTAGTAAAATTAACCCGCTCAACATGACAAAATAAGCTTTTCCCTGAGGCATCTTCGGAATTTCTTCCTCATCGATAGGTTCGTCAGGGTGATGCTTTTGCCACCGCACCATGAGGTAGAGTGTCAGCACAAGAAAAGATAGCAGGAACAGGCTGTCAAAAAGACCCAGAAATCCGTTAAGAAGACTGATGCCAGCAACAACGGTGACCAGGAGCAGCCAGGGGATTTCCCGTTTAGCCAGTGCCGCCTTTACAGGCAGGGGGGCTATCAGAGCAGTAGCGCCCAGTACCAAACCCATATTGGCGATGTTGGAGCCAATGGCGTTACCAACTGCAATGTCTGTGTGGTGCTGAAGTGAGGATATCAGTGAAACCAATATTTCTGGAGCTGACGTACCTATGGATACCACCGTCAAACCGATCAGCATGGGGGATATGCCCCAGTTCTTTGCGGTTGCTGCCGAACCATTGACAAACCGGTCGGCGCTCCATGTCAGGAGAATGAAACCTATTATAATTGCTGTAATTGCGAAGAGCATTCTTGGATTTAACTCAATGTGCTTTAAAAAAGGGGGGGATAATTTTAAGAATGATAGTACCGGTATTGCAACAGGAATAATATGAAGATGTATTCTGTTATGGCGAGAAAATTGGCGGTAAATATTTTTTACACCAAGGCGACACTGGAAAAGTATAAAAAGAGAGCAAAAAGCGCCATACTATGGCGTCAGATACGTTAAGTTGTCTCAAGCAATAAAAAAGATGGGGCTTCAGCCGCTAACTGAGTCTGGAATTCGCGCTGCCTCAGGATGAGGTGGGCAAATCCATGCAGTCAACACGCAGTCAAATAGTTGCAAGGAAATGCGTTTCAAATGTCCGAGCCAAGTACAAATTTTATTGAAATTCGTGGTTTGTCATTCAACCGCGGCAACCGAGTTATTTTCGATAATATTGATATGGATATTCCCCGAGGGAAGGTCGTCGGTATTATGGGGCCATCCGGAACTGGAAAAACAACCTTGTTAAGGTTGATTGGCCGTCAGTTGAAACCAGACGCCGGTTCTATTGTGGTGGATGGGCATAATCTGGAAGACCTTTCCAGAGAGAAACTTTTCCGGTTGCGTCGAAAAATGGGCATGTTATTTCAAACTGGTGCCCTGTTTACTGATATTTCAGTGTTTGAAAATGTTGCTTTTCCTGTGCGAATTCATACTGAGTTGTCGGAAGCCATGATTCGCGATATCGTTTTTATGAAGCTTCAGGCTGTGGGACTGAGAGGCGCATGGTCTTTGATGCCCAGTGAGTTGTCCGGGGGAATGAATCGACGGGTTGCACTGGCCAGAGCTATTGCCCTGGATCCGGAAATGGTTATGTACGACGAGCCTTTTGTGGGGCAGGATCCTATCGCCATGGGTATGCTGGTTGAATTAATCCGTAAGCTGAATACAACATTAAAAATCACCAGCCTTGTGGTGTCTCATGATCTCAATGAAACAGCCAGTATCTCCGATCTGCTCTACCTGCTTGCCGATGGTAAAATTATTGGCCAGGGATCGTCAGAAGATATGCTGAATTCGGATGATCCCAGGGTGAAGCAGTTTATGCAGGGACTGCCTGATGGTCCGGTGCCATTTCATTATCCCGCAGGCGATTATCAGGATGATTTATTAAGAGGTTCTCATGAGCTTTGACGTCTTTGACCGATTAACAAAACTGGGCCGCTTTGGTCTTGATCATGTGGAGTCGGTAGGCAAGGCTGGTGTCTTTCTTGGTCTGGCTATCTTTTCCCGTGCAGGATTCAGTGGCAGGGGAAAGCTCCTGGTCAACCAGTTGTACAGTGTGGGCGTGTTATCCCTTGTAATAATAACTGTTTCCGGTTTGTTTATTGGCATGGTGCTGGGGTTACAAGGTTACAGTATTCTGGTTCGCTATGGCTCTGAAGGTGCAGTGGGTCAACTGGTGGCCCTGAGTCTGGTCAGGGAGCTGGGGCCTGTGGTGACTGCTTTGCTGTTTGCCGGAAGGGCGGGTTCTGCGCTAACGGCTGAAATTGGTTTGATGAAGACCACTGAGCAATTATCCAGCATGGAGATGATTGGTGTTGATCCGCTAAAAAGAGTGATTGCGCCCCGTTTCTGGGCCGGTGTTATATCCATGCCGATCCTGGCGGCTATTTTCAATCTGGTGGGAATTCTCGGTGGCGTTATAGTGGGTGTCGACTGGCTGGGTATTTATGAGGGGTCATTCTGGACCGGAATGCAGCAATCGGTTGACCTGGTGAACGATATTGGCAATGGCATGGTCAAGAGTTTTGTCTTTGGTATTGTGGTGACGTGGATTGCTGTTTTTCAGGGATATGATGCCATTCCTACATCGGAAGGTGTTAGTCGGGCAACAACAAGAACAGTTGTGTATTCATCGCTGGCAGTGTTGAGCCTGGATTTTATTCTTACCGCCGTAATGTTTGGAGAATTATAAAAATGCGGATGCGAACTGTAGAAATTAGTGTCGGAGCATTTATGCTGGCAGGCATGCTGGCTCTGGCGGCTCTTGCCATCAAGGTAAGCGGTCTCTCAGTGCAGAGTGCTAAGCCAACCTATCGCGTATACGCTCTTTTTGATAACACGGGCGCTTTGAAAACCCGGGCTAAAGTCTCCATGGCCGGAGTGACCATTGGCAAGGTAGTGGATGTGGCACTGGATAAGGATTCTTATATGGCCCGGGTTGAAATGGAAATTGACAGCGATGTGGATAATATTCCACTGGATAGTACGGTTTCCATAGTAACGGCGGGGCTTCTCGGGGAAAAGTATATTGGAGTCAGTATTGGTGGTGATGTTGATTATCTGAAAAACGGTGACCGTATTGAAGATACTCAGTCGGCTGTGATTCTGGAAGATCTGATTGGCAAGTTTTTACTGGGTTCAGTTAATAAAGGCGAGTAAGCTGGCTAAGCTGATAATGAGCTGAACTATTTAATAAGTACCCAGTAAATAAGTAGCCAGTATATAAGTAGCCAGTAAATAAGTAGCCAGTAAATAAGTAGCCAGTATATAAGTACCCAGTAAATAAGTAGCCAGTAAATAAGTAGCCAGTATATAAGCAGTAAGTTCCTGATTTGATGGCATGGATGATTGGATTATGAAAGAAAAGTCATGGGGTTTCGGTTTTTCAGGCATTCTGCTGATTGTCATTTTACAGTGGTCATCAGCGGTTATGGCGCTGGAATCTCCCCGTAAAGATGTAGAAGCAATTACCCGGAACCTACTGGAGTTGTTTGAAAAAAATATCAAGGTTTATAAAAAAGATAGCAGTGCCTTTGTCAGTGAGGTGGGCAGACAGCTTTCTCCTGTAGTGGCATTTGACTCTATTGCCCGTGGCGTTATGGGTAAATACGCCCATAAATCTGATCAGGCTTTGATTGATAAGTTTTCCAGTGTCTTTAAGGAAAGTTTAATTAGTTTTTACGGAAAAGCGCTGCTCAAACTGGATGACTCCACCCTGAAAATTGATAACATCGAAGAAGTACCAGATAAAACGTTGAAGGAGTACGAGGCCGGAAAGTTGCGTTTGATACCTGTTAATATGACAGTGAAAACTTCCACCAGACGCGTCGCTATTTCCTACTCAATGGTGCATGTTGATGGGCGCTGGAAATTACGCAATATTATTGTTGATGGTATTAATATTGGTAAGCAATTCCGTAATCAGTTTGCAGCGGCTGTAGATACCCATGGAAAAGTTGATTATGTGGTGAATCACTGGCTGAAAATTATGGGTTCAGAAAAACAATCTGACAAGAAATCCAAAAAGAAATCCGACAAGAAATCCTGAGGTACTTATGGCGTTAACCATGGTAGAGCCGGGCCGGTTCCTTCTTGATGGAGCGGTTGTTTTTGATAATGCCCCTGTTATTGAAAGAGAGGGGCGTCGGGTGTTATCGCAGTGTTCAGAGTGCGGGAATAGCCGCTGGCTGGTGAGTCTGAAAGGTCTTAAACTGGCAGACAGTTCAGCACTTTCAGTTTGTCTGTCCTGGATTCGCTATTCAAAACAGCAGGATGTTCGACTCTGCTTTACTGAAATCCCCCAGGAACTTCACGCCCTTGCCAGGGTCTGTGGTATTGAGAAAATACTTGAAAACGCCAGCTGCCCATCCTGATTCCCTCTAATTACTGCTGGTCAGTCAGCAGGCTCTCCGATATGATTGGTCGATTTTACTGACTGTTAATTCCTGAGAGGTGGATCATGCAAGCCAGCGAGGTTAAGGCTTTGCTCGAAAAAAATATTCCGGGTTCGGAGGTTTTTGTTGAGGGGGAAGGGTGTAATTTTCAACTCACTGTTGTCAGTGACCAGTTTCAGGGTAATTTACCCATAAAAAGACAACAGATGATCTATGCTCACCTTAATCAGTTCATCGCCAGTGGTGTGATACACGCAGTCACAATGACAACCCTTACTCCGTCTGAGCGGGATAGTCGCGGCTAACGGGCTCCTTCCAGGTATTAAGTGAGAACTCATGGATAAATTGATAATTACCGGCGGTGTGCGCCTCGACGGAGAGATTCGTATCTCCGGAGCAAAAAATTCAGCACTCCCCATACTGGCCGCTACCCTGCTGGCTGATTCCCCGGTCACTGTTTGCAATCTACCGCACCTTCATGACATTACAACCATGTGTGAGCTCTTTGGTTGTATGGGTATCGACCTCCTGGTTGATGAGCGAATGAATGTTGAAGTGCATGCAAGCACCATAAAAAGTCTTATAGCGCCCTATGAACTGGTTAAAACCATGCGCGCTTCTATTTTGGTGCTGGGTCCGCTTCTGGCTCGTTTTGGTCATGCCGAAGTTTCACTGCCTGGTGGTTGTGCAATCGGTAGTCGACCGGTTGATCTGCATATTCGTGGCCTGGAAGCCATGGGCGCGGATATCACAGTAGAAGATGGCTATATAAAGGCGAGTATCAAGGATCGTCTTAAGGGCGCGCGCATTTTAATGGATACCGTAACGGTTACCGGCACCGAAAATATTTTGATGGCGGCCACCCTTGCAGACGGTGAAACCATTATCGAAAATGCAGCCAGAGAGCCAGAAGTGGTTGATCTGGCAAAATGCCTGATTGCTATGGGTGCGAAAATTGAAGGTCATGGAACCGATACGCTTCGAGTGCAGGGAGTTGAGCGACTGCATGGTTGTACTTATTCCGTGTTGCCGGATCGCATAGAAACGGGTACTTACCTTATTGCAGCGGCTGCAACAGGCGGGCGTGTTCGATTAAAGGATACACAGCCGGATATTCTGGATGCCATCCTGATCAAGCTTCGCGAGGCCGGTGCGACGGTGGAGTGGGGTGAAGATTGGATAGAGCTTGATATGAAAGGCAAGCGTCCCAAGGCGATTGATCTGAGAACGGCACCTTATCCGGCCATGCCGACGGATATTCAGGCGCAGTTTACTGCGTTAAATATAGTGGCTGAAGGCACCGGACGTATAACGGAAACGGTATTTGAAAACCGCTTCATGCATGTACAGGAAATGCAGCGGATGGGAGCAGATGCCTTTGTTGAGGGTAACACCGTTGTTATTAAGGGCGTTGAAGGGCTGAAGGCAGCGCCGGTTATGGCGACAGATTTACGTGCTTCGGCCAGCCTGGTTATTGCGGGCCTGATGGCTGAAGGTGATACCGTTATAGAGCGTATTTATCATATTGACCGTGGCTATGAATGTATTGAGGAAAAGCTGCAGCAGTTAGGTGCAAAAATTCGTAGAGTGCCTTCATGATATTGACCGATGGATTATTTGTTTTTTTTTACAGTAAATAGTAGTGAGAACCTTCTGATATAAAATTTTTCAGAAGGTTTTTTTTGATATTTTTCTTTTTTTGATATTTTTCTTTTTTTGACTTCTGATATAAGAATTTTTCGAAAGGTTAATTCTTTTCTTATGGTGTCGGGTGTAATTAAAAGTGTTCATTAGAAGTTTTTCTGCCCACAAAACCTCAATATGAACGATAATGTAAGAGTATTTCTCAACCCTAGTTAGTATTATGCCCTCACCTATTTCTCTTGCTGATAGACTTGCAGCCCACCCCGAGCTTGAGCTTAGAGTTTCTGCACTTCTGGATATTGTTGAAGCCGAGTCAGGTCTCCTGGATCGTGCTGATGATGCTGAAGAAGCCGTCATTGCCCACCTGCGTGAAATGGGCACTGAACTGCTTACTGGCTGGGGTACCTACAAGGAAGATCAAAAATTTGGCGAGGCTTGCCTGAAGCACCCCGGAGCTAAAACTCAAAAAAAAACACTTATTGGCTGAGCACCTATGGGAAAATAGAAGTTCTTGAACGCTGCCAGACGGTAGACAAGCATCGGGTCAGACCTTTCAGTCATGCCGCTCATATTCACTGTCGCGACTACTCCCGCACAATTCAACGTAAAATTGTAGACTTTGGTGCAGATAGTTCTTTTCAGGCAGCTGCAAAAAAAATACATGAACATTATGGTATTGATGTGCCTGAGTCTTCTATTCGAGCCATAACTCTTGAGCACGCAAGCTGTATGCAAAATGATTCCATCAGTGCATCACAAAATCGTCAGGACTGCCTCGGTGAAGCTGCCCAGTTCATAGGAGAAATGGATGGAAGCATGATTCCTGTTGTCCTCATTGATGAAGAGGCAGAAGGTGACAAACGCAAAGCACGTAAAACTGAATGGCAGGAGGCTAAACTTTGCCAGGTCTATAAGCTGGGTAGCTCAGATAAACGTCATCAGGCCACAATGGGAGGGCCGGATGAAGCAGGTGACCAGTGGTTGAGTTGTGCAATAGAGCAGGGGCTCAACCGGCAATCCTCTATCCATTGCGTGAGCGATGGAGCCACCTGGATTGCCAACCAGACAAAGAGAGTGTTTGGAGAGCAAGGAAGTTTCCTCGTTGACTATTATCATCTCTCTGAGCACTTCGCTGATGCAGCAGAAGAGTGTGTCGGGTTTAACAAGGAAACACGTGTACAGTGGCGGCATATCCAGCAGGAACGCATGAAATCTGGCAATGTTAATGCCGTCATGGCAGAGCTTGATCCGCATAGAAACGGAAAGAAAGGCAAAGCAGCCAATAAACCAGAGGAGTGTCACCGATATATCCGAAACCGTCCAGGGCAATTCGAATATGCTGCAGCAGAAGCAGCCAATCTTCCCATTGGCTCTGGCGAAATAGAAAGTTCTAACAGTGCAGTAGTGCAGATGCGACTAAAAATACCGGGTGCTTGGTGGAAGCCTTCCATCGCAGGAGCAATGCTTTGCTTAAGAACATTGCGTTCTAACGGGGACTGGGATCAGTACTGGCAGCAAGCTGGATAATGGGTAGATGGAACACTTTTAATTACACCCTATGGTGTCGGTTTTTCAAATCTTGAATTTTAAAGAAATTAAAACGTCATTCGTCTTTTAATTAAAGCGTCATATGTCTTTTAGATGGGTTGTATTTAATTCAATTAATAGTGGAAATGATTTTTAACCGGGTAGAGAAAAACTGCTTTTGTTGAAATCAAAAGCTCTCTGTTTTATTAGAAATAGAGAGCTTCTAATCTTTAAGGTCTATGTGTTAGGGCTGGTTGGAACAGGCTTGTCAGTGTTTCCTGGTTGTACAATAGGAGCAGGGGGTGGTGCTGTATTGTTCTGCTGGTCTGTTGTGTTATCGGTTGTGGTGTTGTCGGCTGTGGTTTCTGTTTGCTCTGCTTCAGACTCGGTTTCATCATTATTTTCAGATGTATTTTCTGAAGAGTTCGCGTTTTTAGCAATCAACTCTACTGCAGTGTCGGCTGCTTTTTGAACGGCGTCTATGGCTACAGGATTGTCCAGCTGAGCTATAGCAGCCGAGGTGATGCTCTTGGCCTGTTGTGGTGCCTGGCTTATGGCAACGGATACGATTTGAGCTGCCTGTAAGGGGAACTGTTTAACCGCTTCACTAACCAGTGCTGTCAGAAGCCCCGGGTTATCTTTCAGTTGGCTGGCGGCCTCGGAAATCAGTGTTTCAATAGAAATACTTTCGTCCGCAGCAGCCGCTTTTTTCAGGGCATCAGCTGGCGACATGGTTTGCAGGTCACTGGCGAGATCTGCCTGAACAATACCTGCAATAGAAACAGATAGCGCGAGGGTTGCGCTGGTTATTAATTTTCTTGGTTTCATGTGTAGTCCTTTGCAAGCTATAAAAGTCCATTCAATTAATACAGCTTAAACAGAGTTTAAAAATAACGTTCAGGCTTTTCTTGAAACTCGGTTTGATTATTATTTGTAATGTTAATCTGTTTTGGATAATAAAATCTATAATAACAAATTTGTATAGAAATTATATTGTCACTGTCTATATAATACAATCGACATTTAATAACATGCGATGGAAAATAACTCTATAAATCTGAAAGTAGAGTTATACGCGGTCATACGCTGAATTAGTAAGAAATAATAATAGACTCATAGCGTGGATTTACGAATGAAAAGGATTAGTAAACTCGGCCTGGCAATTACAGTGGCAATTACAATGTCAACCTATGGGTTGAATGTCTTTGCGGCAGTGGAAGACCCGGGGCATTTTCAAATGGGTGCTTTTGAAGTGACCCCACAGGTCACGGTCAGGGCTGGTAATGATGATAATATATTTCGTGATGGCAGTACTGAAGGCCTGAAAAACAGAAGCTCTACTGTTTTTTCAATTGATCCCTCTCTTGAATTTATGGCTAAAACAGGGCTGAGTACATACGCTTTTACCCTGGCGGGCAGTGCTCATCACTTTGACAGTGAGCAGGATGCGAATTATGTAGATTATGGTGTGCTGGCTAATATCCACCAGGAGTTTAATAGTCGAAATCGCCTTGATCTTACCGGTGATTTTGGTGTTTATCATGATGCGGGTGCAACGGTAAATGGAGTCACTGATTTAAATGCTCCAGAATTTACTCGCAAGAAAGGTGGTCTAATCTACGGCTTTGGCTCAACGAAGGCTCAGGCTCGCTTTGATTTGTTCGGTAATTATGGTGACCAGGCTTACGATAAAACCAGGGGTGTTCTGGAAGGCCGTGATCGACAATCTTCTGAAATAGGCGTTACTGGCTACTACCGTTTGATGCCGAAAACCGAAGTGCTTCTGGAGGTTAAACGCCGGCATCTGGATTACGACAGGCTGACATCGGATGATCATGATTCCGGTTACAACATATCCAGTTATCTGATGGGTTTAAACTGGGAAGCCACTGCTAAAACCACAGGTTACACTAAATTTGGTCGACGCTTTCGTGACAGTAAGGTAGCCGGTATTGATACCGAAGGGTATAACGGCTGGGAAGTAGGTGTGAGCTATTTGCCACTGGAGCATTCTGTTTTGCAGTTAAGCACCAGTCGGGATTATGGTCTTGAGTCTGATAACCCTCAATCTGCCAGTTTCACCAAAGGTACTTCTACTACTGTATCCTGGATGCATGACTGGTCTTCATTTGTATCTTCCAATTTCACTTATACCCACACGGCTGATGATATTCAGAACGCAGCAGGGCATACCACGAAAACAAGAAAGCTTAATGAATTTGGCGCTTCCGTGGATTGGAAAATGAGACGTTATGTCACGCTTTCTTTCAGCTTTAAAAATACGGATCGTGATGAAAATGTGAAGAGTGTCGGCGAAAGCGACGGCAGCTATAAACGCAATGTTTATATGTTGAGTGCAGATCTGGCTCTCTGATTCCTGTCATGTTTGTACAGGAGATAAGCGCTGTTGATTAACAGCCTGAATTCAGGCTGTTATATCTTTTCTTTTGAGGCTACAGGGATATGGCTTTGATCAAAGTACGGCATTTTCTGGCTCAAATTCTGCAAATTATATTTATCTCGTGCCTGTCTATCTCGTGCCTGTTTATCAGTACTGTTCAGGCCGCTGAGCGGATGAGCTTTTCCAGGTACGCGTTGAACTCTGGTGATCAGATCGCTGTCTCGGTTTTCGGTGAAGATGATATGAGGGTTGAGACTCGCCTTACCGATGCCGGAACCATTTCCTATCCTTTTCTGGGAGAGGTTCGGGTTAAGGGGATGACTGTTGGACAGCTGCAGAAATACTTAACAACTGCGTTAAAGGGTGATTATTTTATTGACCCTAAGGTTAGTGTGGCTATTACCGAGTATCGAAAGTTTTTTGTCAGTGGTGAAGTGAAATCTCCTGGTGGTTTTTCATTTGAGCCGGGTCTGACACTGGAAAAAGCCATTGCCCTGTCGGGTGGTTTTACTGAAAGGGCGTCGCGAAAAAAGATCAAAGTCACCAGAGAAAAAGATGGCAGGCAAGCCAAACGAATAATGCAGCTGGATGAATCGGTTCTTCCTGGTGACATTATAAAAGTAGAAGAGAGCTTCTTCTGACAGAGAGTTTCTTGTTATAGAGAGTTTCTTGTTATAGAGAGTTTCTTGTTATAGAGAGTTTCTTGTTATAGAGAGTTTCTTGTTATAGAGAGTTTCTTGTTATAGAGAGTTTCTTGTTATAGAGAGCTTCTCGTGATAAAGAGCTTCTCTTTTGATCTGATCTGATGGAATGTGTCAGGTTCAGTTTTAGCGATCCAATAGTGTGGTTTGATGTTATGAGCAGTGAAGCGCCACAGGCTATTCAGTCTGAATCCGGGATGGATGAAGATGTCATCTCCCTGAGAGAAATATTTCACACATTAATGACGTATCGCTGGGCAATCGTCGGATTCACATTGGCGGTTACCCTGTTGACGACGTTGGTTGTTTTTTCAATGACGCCTGTGTATCAGGCAACCGCTGTTCTCCAGATAGAGCAGGAGCAGGCTAAAGTTGTTTCCATTGAAGAGGTTTATGGTCTCGATGGAGGGGGCGACAGCTATCTCAATACGCAGTTTGAAGTATTAAAATCCAGGAGTGTTCTGGAAAAGGTGGTTGAGAAGCTTAAGCTTGCCAGCCTGGCGGAGTTTAATGCAGGCCTGCGTGAACCATCAGGGTTTTCAACGCTTTTAAACTGGCGCAGCTGGTTGAGTGTAGAGCAGCCGGTTATGGATGTTTCTGAAGAGCGTGTGCTCCGTGATGTTATTAATGTTTTGAATGCAAATATACGCATCGTGCCGATAAAGAAGACCCAGATTGTTCGTATTAATGCCTTGTCCACAGACCCAAAGTTGGCACGACGCATTGCCAACGAGGTTGCCAATGCCTATATAGAATCCTATATGGAATCGAAACTGGCATTAACGTTGAGTGCTACAGACTGGATGCAGAATCGCCTTTCCGAGCTATCCGGTAAGTTGCGTGTGGCTGAGCAAAATCTTCAGGATTACCGTGAACAGGAAGAGCTGGTAGACCTTCAGGGTGTGTTAACTATTTCAAGTAATGAGCTGAAAGGGTTAACGGAGTCGCTGGTTCAGATTCGGCGGAAGTTAACGGTATCAGAAAGTATTTACCGACAGATTCGCTCCGGTCAGTTAAAAAATATTCATGGTTCCGAGTCACTGCAGGCAGTTCTGGCGCACCCGCTGATTCAGAAATTGAAGCAGGAAGAGTCGAAAGTTGAGAGACAGGTTCTTGATTTATCTCGAAGGTACGGTCCTAAACACCCTAAAATGATATCAATTCGCAGTGAATTGGAAAGTATTAAAGACAATATGCAAAACCAGATCCGCAACATTGTTGAAGGTGTGGAGCGGGATTATGACCTTGATAAGGCCAATGAGCGCAGTCTGGAGGCAGCAGTGGCAGAAGCCAAAAAACGCGTGCAGAACATTAACAGGAAGGAGTTTCGGCTCAGGGCACTGGAGCGGGAGGTTCGTACAAATAAGGATCTTTATGATGCCTTTTTTAAGCGAATTCAGGAAACCAGTGCCACCAGTGATTTGCAGACAGCCAATGCCAGGGTTGTTGATAAAGCCTTTACACCGAAGGCTCCGGTGAAACCTAAAAAGAAACTGATTGTGGTGCTCTCGGCCATTCTGGGAGTGATGGTGTCCTGTGGTTTGGCATTTCTACTGGAAATGCTTAATAACACCATACGAAGCGTTCGGGATATTGAAGAAAAGCTGAATCTGCCGTTGCTGGGTGTGCTGCCCAGGCTGGATAAAAAAACAGTCTCTGATGGCGCGCATCATTTATTCCTGAACAAGGATTTACACGGGTTTGGTGAAGCAATTAGAACCATCCGAACCAGTATTAATCTAACGGCTATGGGTAAGGATCATCGTGTTTTTGCTGTTACTTCTACCATTCCCGGGGAAGGTAAGTCTTCAATAGCATCCAATCTCTCTTTGGCACTGGGGCAGCTGGGTAAAACCTTATTAGTGGATTGTGATCTGCGACGTCCGGTTGTGGGTAAAAACTATGGTGTAAAAGGTGGCTCTGCCGGTCTGGCTAATTTGCTGGCAGGTACGGCTGTGGCAAGCGATTGCATTCATCATGTGGATGATATCGATATTATTCCGAGCGGGTTGATTCCGCCGAACCCCCAGGAGCTGTTGGCTTCAGAAAAGTTTTCTCGCTTACTGGAAAAACTGAAAGAGCGATACGACTATGTGGTGCTTGATTGTCCTCCAGTGCAGAGTGTCAGTGATGCGCTCATGGTTTCAAGGCAGTGTGACGGATCGCTGTATGTTGTTGAAGCCGGTCGCTCCCAGATTGGTGCCATTCAGAATGCTGTAGGGCGTTTGCTTCAGGCTCGGGTGCCGTTAACGGGTGTGGTGATCAATAAAATTGATCCGGATCGTAAAGATGCTTATGGCTACAGTTATGGTTATTACGACTATGATGGGTATCAGTCCAGAGAAGTGTAGTTTCGAGTATGCAGTTCTGTGACAGGTATTCTATTTGTTATCCATGTTCTGATTTTGTTAGAGATTGATTACTAATATGTCATTCATGGATAAAAGGCTAACTGCTTCACAAATTCCCGAAAAAACGGTTGATTCCTGCGTATAAATCACTAGAATACCCGCGTGATAAATGGATTTTTATTGGTTTTGTTGTCCAGTGGAGTGGATGTATGCGGTTAACAGTTTTATTTTTGAGGACAATTCCGTCTTCATCTATTCTCCGTTTTTCTATATTGTCCCCTCCCTTGTTGCTCGTGAATAATTTTTCTGATTTTTATTTGGATCGTTTGGATCGTTCGGACCGTTCAAAGCCGCTTTGTACACTCAAGCCGCTTTGTACACTCAAGCAGTTATGGGCGGTGAGTGCTGCTTGTTCAGAATTATGAATCAGAATCATGAAAATGGTTACATATTTCGAAGGTTCGGCGTGTGCCTGGTCAAATAGTTGAAACAGAAGTAAGCGACAATTGTTGAAAATAACTCATGAAGCGAAGTTTCATGAGAGTAGTGAACTCAGTGATTGATGTGTGCGAACGCAGACAGCAACCCTGTAGATTCAGGCGTGCAGGTTAAGGCATGCAGGTTCAGATACAGAGGGTAGATATATGTTTTTCGGCAAGAATGTCAGTCGAAGGGCGGTAGCGTGTCTGAATTTTAAAGCTGGTAAAGAAAGCTGGTAAAGAATGATGAGTAGTAGATAATTCAGGTGTTGTGATTCGGACGTTAAATAATATTTATGCAGTATTCCAAAAAAACAGCAGTACCAGAAATTCCCGCACATATTGCGATAATTATGGATGGTAATAACCGGTGGGCGAAGCGCCGCTTTTTACCCAAACTGGCGGGACACAGGGCCGCTGCCAAAAATCTTGAAAAAGTAGTTAACTCAGCAGCGAGTCTGGGTGTTCAGTATTTGACATTGTTTGCTTTTTCAACAGAAAACTGGAGTCGCCCTGAAGATGAAGTGGCAGCGTTAATGAAAATGCTGTTAAAGAGCCTCCGTAATGATACACCGCGCCTTCACAAGGAAGGTATCAGGTTGAAAATCATAGGCGATAAGGCAGGGCTGAGCGAAGAGCTACAGAGCAGTATTGCCGAAGCAGAATTGTTGACGTCAGATAATAAAGGGATGACGTTAAATCTGGCCATCAATTATGGGGGGATATGGGATATCACCCAGGCCGCGCGGGAAATCGCTGCGAAAGTTGAAGCTGGAAAACTCCGTGCATCTGAGATAACCGATTCTATGATGGAGTCTCATTTAAGCACTTCCGGACAGCCCAGTGTGGATTTGTTGATTCGTACCAGTGGTGAAAACCGGATCAGCAATTACCTGCTCTGGCAGTGCGCTTACAGCGAATTTTATTTTACCGACGTATTATGGCCAGACTTTAATGCGGAAGAGTTGTCAAAAGCGATAGACGCTTTTAACGCAAGGGAAAGACGTTACGGTCAGACAACAGAACAGCTGAAGCCAGCCAGGTAACTGGATTGAGTGGCGCTGGTGTCTGTAAAAATTGCTGCATAAGTTGACAGCAATAATCAGCATAATACAATGCTGTCGCCGTATTTAAAATATCAGTTGTATTGAGCTTTTCAGAGAGAGTGTTATCTGAAGGGCGGTAGCGTGTCTGAAGGTAGTCTGCTTATATCGGTTGCTTTATAAGGTGGTTGAAAAAACAGCACTTTGACATTTCCAGTACAAAGTGCTGCTGATCAGGTGTCGACTAAAAAGAGCTATGCGCTGTGCTCAATTTAAAAGGCTCTTTAAAAAGCTCTTTAAAAAGCTCTTTAAAAAGCTCTACTCCATTTTACTGCCAGGGCATCAGGTCTGACATCAATAGCCAGAGACTGATCAGTGGGTCCCTGCAGCAAGTCTGAAATTAAAGCTCCAGCCAATGCTCCAGCAATATTAGCCGCCATATCATTGGTGTCAAACCGGTCATCTGTGGCTTCTTTTATGATGCCGGGGATAATGCCTAACCCTGTGGCGAAGCCAAGGCGAAGTAGCCTGTTATTGGCTGGTCTCTCGAAACGGCGTAAATAAAATTCACTGCCCGCACCGAACAGTGCTGATACTGAGAAATGGCGCTTTTTATCAGTGGCCAGATTGTTTCCTGCAATAGCCCATAAGGTTGCAGCTGATACGGTCATCAGCAGTGGTGTCTGGTAGGGATAATGGCTATCCGGTGGATTCTCAGTGCGATCTTGTGCGGAGGAGCTGGTAATCGATAGGTTAAGTGTGGCAACTGCTACAGCTAATACTGCAATGCCCTTTAACAGGGACTTGGGAGTCATATCTAACATCCTTGTTTTATTGAATGACATTAATAAGGCTAGCGATGGGAGCCGTTCTGTTTTGAATGTTTTTAGAAGAGTTTAAAAATTAGAAAAGCAATTTTATTTCTAAATGGTGGTTTTATCCGCGCCCTGACCAGGGATCGTCAAAAACTCATCACTTTATGCTGACTGCATCAGGCGTGAGGGTGAAAGAGACAATGAATTGTCCCTGCCAGAGATTTAAAATATCAAAAGATACACGCTATCGGGGTTGTTTGATTCATGAGTAAATTCAAGAAGATTGCTACAGGTTTAGCCATTAGCAGTTCAATAATATTAACGGGTTGTGCTCTTTCTCCTGGAGCACAGCTGGACCCTGAATCCACAGGTAATGTTCGCTTTAATCTGGTTAATATTGATGAAAGCAGTGTTAATCGCGAGCCGGTGTCCAGAAAAGACCTGGCTGGAGAGCTTTCTTCCGGAAAAGTCTCAAAGTATGAATACCGCATTGGCGCTCATGATATTTTGGGTGTTCGGGTATGGAATAACCCGGATTTGACCACCAACACCCGGGCATCGTCTACGCCCTTTGGTACAAAATCAACCCAGACAAAAGATTCTAATGAACTGGTTGCCGAGCGTCAGCAGGTGACTCCCGAAGGTGTAGAGGTTCAGTCTTCTGGTACCTTCTTTTTCCCCTTTGCCGGGGAAGTACAGGCTGAAGGAAAAACAATCAGTGAAGTGCGGACATTGTTGACTGAAAAACTGTCAATGTATGTGAAGGACCCTCAGGTCAGTGTTCGGGTTCAGGAATTCAACAGTCAGCAGGCTCAGATTATTGGTGAAGTTGATACACCAAGACCGCTGTCCATTACCAGTAAGCCTCTAAGGATTCTGGACGCCATTACCCTTGCCGGTGGCATGAAAGAAAGCGCGGATCGTTCTGAAGCGATTCTTGTCACCAGTAATCAGCGTAAAATCGTTAACATGGCTGAATTGCTGGACGGTGATATGTCCCAGAACTTCATTCTGAAAGATGGCGATGTGCTCAACATAGATACCAACCGTTATCGTCAGATCGTTATTATGGGTGAGGTGAACAAGCCTGTTGCCATGGCGTATGATCAGCGTGGTATGAGTTTGAACGATGCGCTCGTAGCAGCCAGTGGTATTAATCAGAACTACGCCAACGCCACCGGTATTTACATTCTCAGAAATATGGGAAGAGACACCGTGCCAACGATCTATCGTCTTGATATGGCCAATGCCACCGGATTACTACTGGCCGATCGCTTCCCTCTCGAAGCAAGAGATGTTGTCTACGTTGATACCGCCGCTGTATCCCGCTGGAACCGCGTAATCAACCAGATACTACCCACCACCAGTGCCATCAGCGACTTCACCAAGTAATGAATAATCGGTTGAGTCTCGTGGTTGCTGTTATTTAAGGCAAGATGGATTCCGGATCGAGCCCGAAATGACGCACTTCTCGTCCGGAATGACGGCTCTTCTCACTGGAAATGATGGCACAAATGAGACACCACTCTCACCGCCGTCATTCCGTGTGGGACCACGGAATCCAAGACACAGGGATGTGAAGCCTGCACATCGTACAAGACTGGAAGATGGATTCCGGATCGAGCCCGGAATGACGGCGTGGGAAGATGGATTCCGGATCAAGCCCGGAATGACGGCACTTTTCGTCCGAAATGACGGCACTTCTCGCCCGGAATGACGGCTACTTATGAGGCACCACTCTCACCGCCGTCATTCCGTGTGGACCACGGAATCCAAAACACAGGGATGTGAAGCCTGCGCATCGAACAAGACTGGAAGATGGATTCCGGATCAAGCCCGGAATGACGGCGAGGGAAGATGGATTCCGGATCAAGCCCGGAATGACGGCACAAATGAGACACCACTCTCACCGCCGTCATTCCGTGTGGGACCACGGAATCCAAAACACAGGGATGTGAAGCCTGCGCATTGTACAAGACTGGAAGATGGATTCCGGATCAAGCCCGGAATGACGGCGTGGAAAGATGGATTCCGGATCGAGCCCGGAATGACGGCACTTCTCGCTCGGAATGACGGCACTTCTCACTCGAAATGATGGCACAAATGAGACACCACTCTCACCGCCGTCATTCCGTGTGGGACCACGGAATCCAAAACACAGGGATGTGAAGCCTGCGCATCGTACAAGACTGGAAGATGGATTCCGGATCAAGCCCGGAATGACGGCGTGGGAAGATGGATTCCGGATCGAGCCCGGAATGACGGCACTTCTCGCTCGGAATGACGGCACTTCTCACTCGGAATGATGGCACAAATGAGACACCACTCTCACCGCCGTCATTCCGTGTGGGACCACGGAATCCAAAACACAGGGATGTGAAGCCTGCGCATTGTACAAGACTGGAAGATGGATTCCGGATCAAGCCCGGAATGACGGCGTGGCAAGATGGATTCCGGATCAAGCCCGGAATGACGGCGTGGGAATATGGATTCCGGATCAAGCCCGGAATGGTGGCACTTATGAGATACCACTCTCACCGCCGTCATTCCGTGTGGGACCACGGAATCCAAGACGCAGGGATGTGAAGCCTGCGCATTGTACAAGACTGGAAGATGGATTCCGGATCGAGCCCGGAATGACGGCGTGGAAAGATGGATTCCGGATCAAGCCCGGAATGACGGCGTGGAAAGATAGATTCCGGATCGAGCCCGAAATAACAGCACCCAAAAAATATCCATCAAAATCATTACAGAAATTAATTTAACACTGAGCATCCTTCGACGTTTCTCTAATAAAGAGTGAAGCTCTGTTAGCACAGAGGGAATAACAGCATCATGTTTTCAAGTATCCTTGTTGTATGTGTAGGTAACATCTGCCGCAGCCCCACCGCCGAATACATGCTTCGCAAGCAGTTGAGCGAGAAAGGCCGCAGTGTTCGGGTTGAGTCGGCTGGTATTGCCGCCCTGGTGGATAAAGGCGCGGAAAAAACAGCAGCAAAAATGGCCCTTGAAACCGGTGTTGATATGGCACCTCATAAAGCCAGGCAGCTTACCGAGAAAATGATTCATGAATATGATCTTGTACTGGTTATGGAGCAAGGGCATATAAAGGCTGTTGAAGCACTGGCCCCAACATCACGAGGAAAGGTTCATCTTCTGGGGCGATGGAATAAAAATATTGAAATTCCGGATCCTTATCGTAAAGGCGATGCTGCTTTTGAACATGCCCTTAGCCTGATACAACAGTCAGTTGATCATTGGGTAAAGCGTTTGTGATGACTTTTCAAGAAGAAATGCTTCAAACAAAAATATTTTAAGCAAAAGAGTTCATTTATTGAACCGGTTCACATTAGTGCATAAAAAATCATTGCGATGAGGATGCAGCTCTGTAAACTGATGCGATTTTTACTATTTATTCAAAGTTTTGGGCGATTTTAGATATACATTATGAGTACAGAAAACACCCCGTTAAGATCTCCCGCAATGGATGAGGATGTAATAAGCCTATCCGAAATCATCGCTATTATTTTAGATGGAAAGTGGTGGATTACAGGCATTACCGCTCTCTTTCTTACCGGTGCCCTTTTTTACATCTGGGTTGCGACACCGGTGTATCGTTCTGATGCTTTAATTCAGGTTGAAGATCAGAAATCACCCTTAGGTGGTTTGATGGATCTGGGCGACGCCTTTGGCGGCGAAACGCCATCAGAAACTGAAGTAGAAGTAATTCGTAGCCGATTCGTTCTGGGTAAAGTGGTTGAAAGAGAAAAACTGGATGTCATTGCCCGTCCAAAATATTTCCCTGTTATCGGTTATCCTGTTGCCCGACGTTTTACACCTCTTGTAAGTGAAGCCTTATTAAATGAACGTTTTAACAGTCCACTCTTTGGTTTGGATAGTTATGCCTGGGGCGGAGAGCGAATTGCTGTAGAGCGTTTTACCCTTCCCACTTCTCTTGAAGGTGAAAAGTTCACATTAACGGCACTTGAAAATGGCCATTATAGCCTTGAGCTGGAAAATCAAACTCTGCTGGAAGGTAAGGTTGGCGAAGCCGCTAATGATCATAATGGCCAGATAGCCCTGTTTATTTCCGAATTAAGCGCCCGCACTGGCACCCGGTTTGAGATTACCCGTTTGCCCCTGGTTTCGGCCATAGAAAATCTCTCCGCAGCCTTATCAGTCTCCGAGAAAGGTAAAAAAACCGGTGTGTTATCCCTGGCCATTACAGGGCCAGAACCGGCTAAAGATCAAAGAATTTTGGAAGCGGTTGCCCAGCGTTATCTTCGTCAGAATGTTGAAAGAGTCTCTGCTGAAGCTCAGAACAGTCTCAAGTTTCTTGAAGATCAGTTGCCCCAGGTGAAAGAACAGCTGGATCTCTCTGAAGCGCGTTTGAATAACTTCCGTCTGGAAAATAAAACCGTTGACCTGACCCTGGAAACCAAAGCGGTACTGGAACAGGCGGTTATTCTGGATACTGAATTATCAACGTTGAATATTCAGCTTGAGCAGGTGGGAAAACGTTATACCGTCAATCATCCTATTATGCAGGAACTCATGCTGCAGAAGGCTTTCCTTCAGGACAGAAAGAAAGAGTTTGTTGAACAAACCGAAAACCTGCCTTCAACACAACAAGAAGTGTTAAGACTGGCCAGAGATGTGGAAGTGAATACAGCGGTTTACACAGAACTGTTGAACAAAGCTCAGGAACTGAAAATAGTTAAAGCTTCTGCCGTGGGTAATGTGCGCATTCTGGATCATGCACTTACTGCCATTAAGCCTGTTAAACCTAAGAAAAGTCTGATTGTGGTACTGGCTGCGCTTCTTGGTGCAATGCTGGGTGCTGGTTTTGTGTTTATTCGGGATATGCTGAAACAGGGCGTGAAAACACCGGAAGAGATCGAGTCAGGAACCGGGCTGTCGGTGTACGCTTCTGTACCACTGAGTGACCAGCAGGATATTCTGGAAAGAAATGCTAAAAAACAGGGCGGTGGTTACCTCCTGTCAAAAAATGCGCCGGGTGATCTGGCGGTTGAAAGTCTGCGTTCCCTCAGAACCAACCTGGTCTTTGCCCTGATGGAAGCAGAAGACAATCGTATTATGATTACCGGGCCTTCTCCTGGTGTGGGTAAGTCTTTTGTGTCGGCCAACCTGGGTGCATTACTGGCAGAAAGTGGTCAAAAAGTATTATTAATAGACGCCGATATGCGTAAAGGCCATATGGGTCGTGCAGTGGGTCTTAATAAAGAAGCCCATGGTCTGGCA
>CBDBOO010000097.1:0-34260 GCA_965208385.1 Endozoicomonas sp. | reverse complement strand
CAGAGGCAGAGGTAATCCCCACCGTCCCCCCGGCATGGGCATCGGTTCCATTCGTATTGACCGCCCCGATGTTCAGGTTGCCGGTGGCGTCGCTAGAAACGGCAGACCCCACCGCTCCCCCGGCATTGGCATCGGCTCCATTCGTACTGACCGGCCCAATGTTCAGGTTGCCGGTGGTGTCGCTGTTTGTCCGGGCATCCCCCACCGCTCCCCCGGCATGGGCTCTGCCTCCATTCGTACTGACCGGCCCGATGTTCAGGTTGCCGGTGGTGTCGCTCCTGTCATCGGCATACCCCACAGCGCCCCCGGTACGAGCATACTGTCCATTCGTATTGACCGGCCCGGTGTTCAGGTTGTTTTCAACACGGGAAGAATCCTTCATCCAGCCTACCAGGCCTCCGGCTGATGAATAGCGGTAGTTGGAGGCGGTGCCTGACCGATGACCCTCTGTTCTCACCCGCCCAAAATAGTTGATGCTGTCTGTCACATGACTCCGCTCCATCTCCCCTGCCACCGCACCCGCCGGGCTGCCGTTACCTGTGCTGAGGACATAAGGCTGGTCAAGCACCAGTCGCTGCACCCGGGCGTCCCGGATAAAACCAAACAGCCCGGCAGGCTGGTTGTTTGCCTGTGGTGATAACGTTCAGTCCGAAAATAAAACGGTCGTTGCCATCTAAAGTGCCCTTGAACGGTTGATCCAGGCTGCCGATAGGGCTCCAGGGAGAGCGGCCAGACACATTGAGATAGATGTTTTCCATCAGCTGGTAATTGCCGGACAGATTATTCAGGATGGCCGTATTGAAATCGCAGTCATAAACAGGTGTTGGCTCCGCGCTCGCTACACACACCGCCAGCAGGCCCAACCAAACCGGACTGGCCAAGACTGATCGACTCGACGGGCTCTTTTTCCACGGTATTATCCACGGTATTAAAGGTTTCATCGAATATGTCCTCCTGGGATCAATGGCACTGACTTAAAGAATCCAACCCAGAAATTACAAGACTTGCCCAAGAAGAAATAAACTATAAAAGTCGTGTATATTTTCCTCTCCTCGAGCAATCCATGACCCAGTTTAGCCCAGAATACTTCAATCTTTCTGGCGATCTCCTTGAACAGTGCGCACAGACAGATGGCGACAATCTTTCCAGTGTGCTTACTCAGGATAATCTAGATAATAAAAGGGACAGCCAATAGATAATAAAAGGGACAGCCAATAGATAATAAAAGGGACAGCCAATGATTTGACCTCAACAAAATCTGATCTATCTTTCTTCTGCCATTGATTGTTCATACGCAGGAGAAGCCATGACCCGTGCCCGCAGAAACCTGATTGACCGTTCCAGTACACCTTACTACCACTGCATGGCTCGCTGCGTTCGTCGTGCTTTTCTCTGTGGCAAGGATACATTCTCGGGTCAGGATTATGAGCATCGTCGGCAGTGGGTAGTAGATCGTCTGGATGCGCTGGTTTCAGTATTTGCCATAGAAGTCTGCGCCTATGCGGTGATGTCGAACCATTATCATGTGGTGTTACATATCAATACGGCTGCTGCAGAGAGCTGGAACCGTGATGATATCTTTGCCCGATGGACACAATTATTCACCGGGGCCTGTTCTTGTGCAGCGTTATCTGGCTGGAATAAAGCTTGATCAAGGCGAGCTCTTGCGGGTAGATGAATATGCTGAAGAATACCGCTGTCGTTTGATGGATATCAGCTGGTTCATGAGGTGTTTGAATGAGCATCTGGCCAGAGAAGCGAACAAAGAAGATCAGTGTAAAGGTCGTTTCTGGGAAGGACGATTTAAAAGTCAGGCACTGTTGGACGAAGCCGCTTTACTGACCTGCATGGCTTATGTGGATCTGAATCCGATTAGAGCAAAGCTGGCAAAAACACCTGAATCATCGGACTTTACTTCTATACAATGTCGTATAGAGAGTCGCATAGAGTGTCGTATCAAAAAGTACACGGCTACCACGGGTAAAAAACAGAGTGTGCAGTTAAAGCCCCTTCGTGCCCAGGGACAAAACCCTGAGATTGCAATTCCTTTTACTTTGGTCAACTATCTGGAACTGGTTGACTGGGCTGGAAGAGAAATCCGGCCGGATAAGCGTGGGCATATAAGGCATGATGCGCCTCCTATTCTGGAACGGCTGGGCATTGATTCTGATGAATGGTTGAAGACCATAGGTTGGAACAATCAATTCCGTCGAGCGGTGGGTCGGTTAGCATCAATGCGGGCATACGCAGAACAAGTAGGACAACAATGGATGCAAGGACTAACGGCATGCTGTCGAGTATTTTCAGGGTGAGCATATATTAGTCAAACTTCAAAACTTCATTTGAAACAACCTGCTTCAATATCCTCGTAATATTGAAACTACAGTATTTCTGCCTTCGTTCAGTTTTTTAAATACATCAGTTTGAAATCTAAGTCGATTCTTTATCAACATATCTATAAAAACACTTTTTCTTGTTGCTGTCTGCGTGAGTTACCAGAGAAGAATTATTTAATGTTGTAAATATATGGCTGTCCTCAATTACTTCTGAGATTGCAATTCCTTTTACTTTGGTCAACTATCTGGAACTGGTTGACTGGGCTGGAAGAGAAATCCGGCCGGATAAGCGTGGGCATATAAGGCATGATGCGCCTCCTATTCTGGAACGGCTGGGCATTGATTCTGATGAATGGTTGAAGACCATAGGTTGGAACAATCAATTCCGTCGAGCGGTGGGTCGGTTAGCATCAATGCGGGCATACGCAGAACAAGTAGGACAACAATGGATGCAAGGACTAACGGCATGCTGTCGAGTATTTTCAGGGTGAGCATATATTAGTCAAACTTCAAAACTTCATTTGAAACAACCTGCTTCAATATCCTCGTAATATTGAAACTACAGTATTTCTGCCTTCGTTCAGTTTTTTAAATACATCAGTTTGAAATCTAAGTCGATTCTTTATCAACATATCTATAAAAACACTTTTTCTTGTTGCTGTCTGCGTGAGTTACCAGAGAAGAATTATTTAATGTTGTAAATATATGGCTGTCCTCAATTACTTATAAAAACACTTTTTCTTGTTGCTGTCTGCGTGAGTTACCAGAGAAGAATTATTTAATGTTGTAAATATATGGCTGTCCTCAATTACTTGACGCCCGGAGCGCCCTTATTGCGTTGAACCTGTTTCAAAGCCCGCACCAGATTATTCCTGTCCAGTACACGACTCATTAAAGATGAACAAAAGGTGGATTTTGATTCAACTGGATTTCCCATTTCTGATTCATCCTCCGGATACTCCGGAGACAACATGTGTTGCTTGTCAGATGCCATTCAGAAACACTTCCCCAACGATTACTTTCCGTGATTTGTTCCGGCCTTCAGTGGCAAGAAACCACCTACTATGCCATCTGCTGACTTCTGCCATACGATCACATCAAATTGCTCTGATGTCAGTTGATCCCTCAACATACGACAGACCTCCCGAGGTAAGACACTTAACTTTCATCACGTAGACGCCCAATTTATAAAACGTATCTCAATTGCAGATGGAGGGCTTAGTGGTCACGTGCCCACTGGCCCCAGATACGTCACACCTCATATCGGGTTCCTGTTCGTCGTCCCGTGATTTTGCGTTGGGCTTCCTTCAGACCCTGCCTCGCGACAACGCCCTTGCCCTTTCGCTAACCTTCGGCTCTGCGAATACCTGGTAAGAGGACTTTCACCTCTCTAGTTAAGTGCCATGCTCGGCACACACGCCCCCATCATGCGCCGCCGTAGGCGGTCGCATGGATGGGCTTGTTAGCTTCCGTTTTCTTGGTTGCGCTTTCGAGGCTACTTATTGCGTCGGGAATGTATTTGTCAATTGCTGCATCTAAAACATATCCTGACATTGTTCCTTGTCTTCTCGATGATTCTAATCTCAAAGAAACCAATAGTTCATTTAACCAATCTATTTCTTCACCTAAATGTTTGTTGTAGTAACTATGCTCATACCTTACTTTTAAAGCTAGAAACACCTTTCTTCTGTATATAGGTGAAATGCTAAAATATGTTTGAATGAAGTCAGTCACAGGAATATGCTGAAGAACAGGTAGCTTATAATAACTATCTTCAGCATTATTGGAGTGTGTAATCAATCTCCAGAACTGTTCTACATCTTCTTTCATGACTTCCAAAAGGTCTATTGATGCACTTGGTAGCTGATTTTTTTCATGTAATTCTAATTGTGTCTCAATAAAACTACAGAAGCTGGAAAACTCAGGGAGATCTCTACCATAGTAGCCTAAACCAGCATAAGCATCTCTTTCTAGAAGCTCATATCTGTCGCTCTCTTTATACTCAATCAGATTTTCTGCGAGTAACTCTGATGTTAAGTTTTCTGAAGATGAGATAATATCTAACTTGCTCTTGTTGAATATATTGATATCAGAGAGCCACAAGAAAATTCCTACAAGATGTTTTATGATTCCAATATCTGTGTGTTCTTTAGCATAAAATTCTGTTTCAACATCCGACAGTAATGATTGTAAAACATCATCTTCATGGTCAAAACAGTGCCAAAGTTTAACCCACTTTGGTTGATTTTGAGATTGAAAGTATCTTGACGATTCGATAGAGCTTTCTATCTCTTCAGTTGGAACAATCCCCGATCCAAAAAATTTTTCCCAGAAATGACTTCCTAACAAAGAATCTGTTATGTCGTAATTATTATACTTTGATCTTATTTTTTTGAACTTGTTCTCTTCTTTCTCATCATCACCCATTAATGCACTGTAGAATGAGTCTTTTATTGAACCTATTTCTTCAGGGAGAATCTTACCCGATTTCACCTCAAACGAATATGCAAAGAGTATAACTACAAGGTGGGAAATGAAATCATTATTTCCTCTAGCGTTGGACGGTATTTTTTCAATAATTCTTTCGAAGTCCCAAACAGCGTGCTTCATATGTCTGAGATTTTTGTACCCTGCTAATTGGTAAACATCCATGATCCTTTCAATATTGTTTTCTAGATAAGATCGGTATTCACTATTACCGATCGTAGATATGAAACCTGAAATGGCATCTTCAGTATCTGAGGATATTTCTAGTGTTTTTCCAATTAGCTTCTCTTTTACTCGTTGATATTGAGTCTCTTTACTTCCGTAGGCTTCATCCTTCTGAAATATTTCTTCTTCATTTGCAATCAAAATACATTTCATATCCTGGTGTTCTACAAAATGATTTATATAACCAAGGATGCTTTCAGTTTCTATAGAGCAACGCTCAAGATCATCAAATATTAGTATTCTTTCTCCAGCGTCTTTTAAATACTCGGGTAGATTTATATCTGGCACTTGAGAAGATACTGTTGTATCACTTTTCCCATCATCATCTAGATCTACTTTTATTGCAGCTTTGAGAACACCTTTTAACACTTTTGTAGTAAGTGCCATTCCTTTAGAAGCTAGAACAGGATGAAGTTGCTTAAAGAATTCATCTTCAATTTCTGAAAATGATGTTAGTCCGTACAAACTAATATATAGAAATTTGCTAGAAGTGTTATTTTTTTGGAACTTTTTAATAAACCAAGTTTTTCCTGCACCCCATTTTCCTTTGAGTAATACAGCGAACTCTGGCGCATGTTGCATCTCACAATAATATTTTAAATATTCTTCAATATGCGTATTTGAACTCATCAAAACTCTCAGTAAATGAAATGATTATGTGTTACTCAAGGGAGCTAACGCCCAAATCAGGTGCGCCGCAGGCGTCACCTGGATTTTTTTTTGGTACGCCCGGCATGGGCATGAACTTATGGGGTGCAAGTCCCCTGTGGGTAAACCAGCATCTGACTGGCGGTAAAGACGCCTGCTGATGATAACCACTAGCTTAAGGCAAGTGCAATCTCGTGAGAGATTGTGCGGAGGCAGTCTGACTGCAAAAGTGCGAGCCGACGGACAGAAATCGCATACAAGGCCGACTTCTCGTGGGCGAGTGAGCCAAAGATCACAAAGCCCTCTGGTTTGAGAGATACGGTAAATGCGGCGGTTGTGCACTGACAGTTCATGTTCTTATCCGGGGAGATCTGCTCAACATGCGATCGGTCAATCCCAGTTCTCAGCCACTGGTTACAACAGGCTCGGCGAGCAGTGATTCATCACCCTGTTCGAGCAAACCCGATGACAACCGATAGCGCCTGCAGGAGCAATTTTGCATGGTGATTGGACAGAAGTCAGCAGAGGCCATAGTAGTTGTTCGACAGGAGTCGTCAACGAAGGGCTGAACATAGAAAGCAGAGAGGAGTCATTTGCCCTCAATAGCGAATGTGCCGACCGGCTCTTACTCGATATTGGCGACAGTTTATGAAACCAGCTCTGGTTAACATTGAGTGTGCATGGAACCAAACCTTGGACTCAAGAATGAGGATAAAGGTGACAGTTACAGGCTACTGAACTCAATGAAGGTTAAAACTTTCTGTGAACCGCCCGGTGCGGACCCGCAAGCCGTGGTGGTGTGGGGAGGGCTGGAGAAAAACCAGCCCTTACCCGATGTACGCCGGCATGGGCATGAACTTATGGGGTGCAAGTCCCCTGTGGGTAAACCAGCATCTGACTGGCGGTAAAGACGCCTGCTGATGATAACCACTAGCTTAAGGCAAGTGCAATCTCGTGAGAGATTGTGCGGAGGCAGTCTGACTGCAAAAGTGCGAGCCGACGGACAGAAATCGCATACAAGGCCGACTTCTCGTGGGCGAGTGAGCCAAAGATCACAAAGCCCTCTGGTTTGAGAGATACGGTAAATGCGGCGGTTGTGCACTGACAGTTCATGTTCTTATCCGGGAGATCTGCTCAACATGCGATCGGTCAATCCCAGTTCTCAGCCACTGGTTACAACAGGCTCGGCGAGCAGTGATTCATCACCCTGTTCGAGCAAACCCGATGACAACCGATAGCGCCTGCAGGAGCAATTTTGCATGGTGATTGGACAGAAGTCAGCAGAGGCCATAGTAGTTGTTCGACAGGAGTCGTCAACGAAGGGCTGAACATAGAAAGCAGAGAGGAGTCATTTGCCCTCAATAGCGAATGTGCCGACCGGCTCTTACTCGATATTGGCGACAGTTTATGAAACCAGCTCTGGTTAACATTGAGTGTGCATGGAACCAAACCTTGGACTCAAGAATGAGGATAAAGGTGACAGTTACAGGCTACTGAACTCAATGAAGGTTAAAACTTTCTGTGAACCGCCCGGTGCGGACCCGCAAGCCGTGGTGGTGTGGGGAGGGCTGGAGAAAAACCAGCCCTTACCCGATTTAGCCGTCGAGAATTCATAAACTAATTGCGCTTTGTTGATTTTGGCATAGTCAGCCTTTTGCAATCAATACATGAAGATTGATAACCATCTGGTTTTATTCTACTTTGGTGAAAGTTATTGATTGTTTTTTCTGTATTACAAGTTTTGCATTTTTAATCCGCTTATTCGGAATACTGTTATAGACATTTTTGTCTTCTTCATTTCCGTAGTTGTTTAACAAATATTCCGAACTCAAATCACACTTACTGCATGAAATTGCTCCAAGCGATATGCTATAACACTTAGGGCACTCAGCCAAACCTTGAGTATTTCCTGTTGATCTAATGGTTGAATTGTTTTTTAGATTTATATTATTTTCTTTATACCGGGCATAGGCAACATTATTTACTGGATTTCTATTGAGTCGTTTAGGATAGACTCTAGATGGGCTTGCTCTCTTATTCTCTTGCTTGAAGCTGTTAATGTTTAGGTCGTTTATTTCCCCGTCTTCAACAAACCAACCGTTATCGACCCTTTTGACACTTATTGGTCTATTCTCAGATATCGCTATTCTACGAGCATGGGCTGTGGCATCTTCATATTCTTCAAACTTCATTTAGCAACCGAAAGCTATCTCAAAGTAGCTGAAAAAATGCCTTGTTAGGGCATAAACTTATATTAAGGAATAAATTTTATACCTCTTATTTTGGGAAGACATTAAGTAATATCCCTTGTTTTATACGAAATTTGAGAGGTAGTACGGCTAACGCTTAGTAGATGTACCAATACAGAATACCCGTTATATAACGTTCTTTTCTGTACTGATACAGATAATACTCTTTTTTTGCCGTGAAAATCCCCGAATTCAGGACGTAAGCAGCCGCCTGCACAGAACAAGGAACTATCGTATTAATTGTGGATCAGGTTAATTATCGAACCTGATCCAAATAGCCATACTCGTCCAGCCTGCGTAACCAGCGCGGTGCATTCTTCCTAACCATCAAACCCTCGTAATCAGTGTCAGGATCAATATAAGGCTGTCGTTTCTTGAGTAAGGTATAAATCACACGAATCAGTTTATGTGCAATGGCAATCAGACTTCGTTTGTGACCCCTGCGGATCACCAGACTCTGATATTTACCCTTGAACTGACTCTTGGTCTTGATCGCTGCATTCGCCACTTCGCACAGTGTCGTTTTGATCATCTTATTCCCTTTTCGGGTTCGACCACTTTTACGCTTGCCTGCGCTTTCATTATTGCCCGGGCAGAGTCCGGCCCAGGAAGCAATCTCCTTCATGCCGCCAAACTGACTCATATCATCACCTATTTCTGCGATCAGTGCTGCGGCACTCATCTCACCGACTCCGGGGAGAGTTTGCAGAATTTGCCAGGCTTCTTTCCAAGACTGAACCGTACTCAGAATCTGGACTTCCAGCTTCTGCTGCTGTTCATTCAGGAAATTAATGTGATCCCGGATATCTTTCAGCACAATAAGATGAGAAGGGGATAACTTCTCGTCCATACTGTCCATCAGCTGTTTTCTGTCTGCCTTCAGACGGCCATCCGCTTTCTTGATAATATCCTGAAGGGATTCACCATCAATCAGGGCGTTCACCATGCGCTGACCTGACTTGCCGTTGATGTCACTGATCAGGCCGCCGAGTCGAATACCGCTGTCGTCTAGCGTTTTATGAAGACGGTTCTTCTCATTGGCTATTTGCTTGACCATTGTATCTCGTCGGCGAGTCAGCAAACGCAGCTGTTCCTGATCCGGATGTGGCACAAAACTCGGACGAACCAGACCACAATGGGCAAGGTGAGCGAGCCACTGACTGTCCAGTGTATCGGTCTTGCGACCGGGTACATTCTTGACGTGTCGGGCATTCACCACCCAGGGCTTCAGATCACGACCAATGATGGACGCATAAATACTTTTCCAGTAAACACCCGTACTCTCCATTACGACCAGATCGATCTGATGCTGTTGAAGGAACTGGCACATTAATTCCCGATCTTTGCGGAAAGTACCAAATTCACGGGTTAATACTTGAATGTCGCCTTCTGGCATTTCTTTGCGAACGGCAACCATGACCATCATTTTATGGACATCAATGCCTGCACAGTTTTTCACAATGGGTTGCATCGTCTATGCTCCAAAGGTTCACGGAGGAACAGCAGAGCCTGACGGACTGGATCGGATCGCCATAGTCTCACTTGGAGAAAAGGGCTGTTTGCCGTGCATTCAATGTTCCAGAAATGGAGCCTTGATGGTGCCAGTTCTGAACCATGAGATAAGCGAGGGTGCGAACGATCCAGCCCAGGTCAATTTGTATTCAGGGTCTAAAAGCCACTGCAAAAACATCGACCACTGTCAGGCTCTGCATCAGATACATTGTGGCAGAGTATTATTTTCATGCTGCAGGGTGACCGAAAATACGGTCATGAAGATTTGTAACGTTTATAGCGCTGGACAGTACGGATATCAATGCCTTCAAGGATTAGTTTTAGATCAGTCCATTCCAGGGCGTGTTTTATGGATTCACCCGCTTTGGCGTGGAACTGTCCCTGTTCTAACCGTTTGCTCCAGATGCAGTAGCCACCGAGGTCGAAGTAAAGGATTTTGCATTGGGTGCATTTACGGTTGATGAACACAAACAGCTGTCCACTGAGAGGATCTTCCTCAAGTTTGGTTTTTACTAATGCCGACAGCCCGTCGTATGACTTGCGCATATCGGTGGGTTGGTTATACAACCAGACACGCACCTGAGCTTCAGGGAAAAACACGGTTATTGTCTCATTCTGAGAATGACGCCACCGGGTAGTTCAAGCTCCAAATGCCAAGGGGTGTGCTCGGCTGTTGATGGTAGGTCAACAGGAAGTTCAATCCATTGCCTGTCAGAGAGATGTTCAGAATGAGAGTCGGGCTGAGGTTGCACAGTTTGAGAGTGAGACTCCGATGCCTCTTTCAGTTTACGTTTCCAGTTTGAAAAGGTCGCAAGACTGATGTTGTGGGTTTGACAGAATTTTTTTGATTCAGACCGCTTTCAATCTGCTGATTTATTATTTGCTGCCATTGCTCGTGATTGAGTCGAATGAATGGTTTCTGTGTTTGGTTCATGGGTGTAGCCTCCTGTGCTGATCACAGGAATAAGATTGACAGCTGGGTGCAGTTTTTGAAATACGTCGTATCTTGAGCGCTTACAACAAGCGGCAGCAAAAAGGACTGCTAACTGCTCGCGTCTTTTGGGGTGGCTTCGCCACTTTACCCCAAAAGCCACAATCAGTTATCAGCCTCTGTACCGGGCGTTATGTGGAATCAGTGAAACTGAATGCGTTGGGAGGTAACTCCTCTATAAATTGAAAATCAATGTTGGGCAGACATTCATAAAACATAGTCTGTATAATGTTACCAATTAGATTTATCCAAGATAACTCAGTTATATACGTGCCATCCAATTTGTATAAATGACCCCAGACAATGCCTTCCGTTGAACGAAGAAATATTATTAAAAATTGTTCATGATTTTCCGACATAACTCGTAGCCCACCAATAGTAGAAGTACCAGCATGAGCTAATGAAATAGAAGCTATCAATACCACTAAAAATGTATTTATTTTCACCTGCTGTTTCCTTTGTAAAGTCAGCTAAATGAATTTTATTGTAGTGCCATATTCCACATAACGAAGTTTTCCATGTGACGCCTCCGGCGCACCTGAAAACGGGGTTATGTGCTACAAATAGCTTTTATGTAACCCGATATAAATAGACTTAATTTGTTGTAAGCCACCAAGGCGTACGGGGTGTAATTAAAAGTGTTCATTAGAAGTTTTTCTGCCCACAAGACCTCAATATGAACGATAATGTAAGAGTATTTCTCAACCCTAGTTAGTATTATGCCCTCACCTATTTCTCTTGCTGATAGACTTGCAGCCCACCCCGAGCTTGAGCTTAGAGTTTCTGCACTTCTGGATATTGTTGAAGCCGAGTCAGGTCTCCTGGATCGTGCTGATGATGCTGAAGAAGCCGTCATTGCCCACCTGCGTGAAATGGGCAATGAACTGCTTACTGGCTGGGGTACCTACAAGGAAGATCAAAAATTTGGCGAGGCTTGCCTGAAGCACCCCGGAGCTAAAACTCAAAAAAAAACACTTATTGGCTGAGCACCTATGGGAAAATAGAAGTTCTTGAACGCTGCCAGACGGTAGACAAGCATCGGGTCAGACCTTTCAGTCATGCCGCTCATATTCACTGTCGCGACTACTCCCGCACAATTCAACGTAAAATTGTAGACTTTGGTGCAGATAGTTCTTTTCAGGCAGCTGCAAAAAAAATACATGAACATTATGGTATTGATGTGCCTGAGTCTTCTATTCGAGCCATAACTCTTGAGCACGCAAGCTGTATGCAAAATGATTCCATCAGTGCATCACAAAATCGTCAGGACTGCCTCGGTGAAGCTGCCCAGTTCATAGGAGAAATGGATGGAAGCATGATTCCTGTTGTCCTCATTGATGAAGAGGCAGGAGGTGACAAACGCAAAGCACGTAAAACTGAATGGCAGGAGGCTAAACTTTGCCAGGTCTATAAGCTGGGTAGTTCAGATAAACGTCATCAGGCCACAATGGGAGGGCCGGATGAAGCAGGTGACCAGTGGTTGAGTTGTGCAATAGAGCAGGGGCTCAACCGGCAATCCTCTATCCATTGCGTGAGCGATGGAGCCACCTGGATTGCCAACCAGACAAAGAGAGTGTTTGGAGAGCAAGGAAGTTTCCTCGTTGACTATTATCATCTCTCTGAGCACTTCGCTGATGCAGCAGAAGAGTGTGTCGGGTTTAACAAGGAAACACGTGTACAGTGGCGGCATATCCAGCAGGAACGCATGAAATCTGGCAATGTTAATGCCGTCATGGCAGAGCTTGATCCGCATAGAAACGGAAAGAAAGGCAAAGCAGCCAATAAACCAGAGGAGTGTCACCGATATATCCGAAACCGTCCAGGGCAATTCGAATATGCTGCAGCAGAAGCAGCCAATCTTCCCATTGGCTCTGGCGAAATAGAAAGTTCTAACAGTGCAGTAGTGCAGATGCGACTAAAAATACCGGGTGCTTGGTGGAAGCCTTCCATCGCAGGAGCAATGCTTTGCTTAAGAACATTGCGTTCTAACGGGGACTGGGATCAGTACTGGCAGCAAGCTGGATAATGGGTAGATGGAACACTTTTAATTACACCCGTAAACACATCGTTTTTTTTCATGTATTACTTTGATATCTGCCTTCAATGCCTGGTCTTCCTGAGATCGCTTGGATTCAGGTCGAAAGAACCACTCGTAATAGGCAGTGCTGGATACAGACATAACCCTACACATAGCGGCAATACTGAAGTTCTCCTGATAATCTCTAAAATGGTCTAAATAAATCGGGCTGATTTATAAGTTCGTACTAAAATCCTGTCGGTATAAGCGTGATCAGGAATCCTCTGGACGCTATCAAAAAGTCCTGAAAAATGTATAAGAGATTGAGCGAAATAGACTTAAGTGTGTAGACACACGTAATCGAATATTAAATTGCCATTTTCCCGCCTGCGGCGGGCAAATGGCTTATGAATTCGTATGCTTGGGTACTTATAGATCTATTCGGAAAGGAATAAATGGTTTTATCTGTCTGAGTACTTAGCTTTGATGAAAGTGAATAGACAACGAATAAATTGTTTTAAGGTGACACTGTTTGTTTGCTTGTTAACGGGTGTCAGTAGCCTGGTATTTTCTGAAGTGGCTCAAGACAGCCAGCCTCTTCCTCCACTGACTCATTATGAGGACTACGTGTTTTCATTTGGTCAACATGACTACCTGCCTCTTGAGATTAATAGCGGTACGTTAGTGTTTGATGCTATGGGGGATCAGACGTTTTATGAGCATACAGCCCTCGGTGAAGTAGAGAAATATCATCAAAGCTACTATTCATCGTTATCAGGTGCCATAAAAACAGGCATTATAATTTCTGCCCTGTCTTTAAGTATGGGGAAAACAGTCAGGCTAGGTCTGGATGCTCTTGGACTGGAAAACATGGCGTCTTCTCTTCCGGTATCCGGATTTTTTTTTGCCGGGATGACAACAGCAGCCGTCATCCTCCACAACCTTGGTCTTGCCTGGGAAACGTATGAATATATGATGCTGACCAGCGAAGATGACCGTCGGAGCTTTCAATCCATCGTTATGACCGAGGCCACGTTTTCGCCACTTCTGGTGCATCGAATTTACGGATTGATATCTGATCCCATTTTTTATCGAATATCCCCGCTTCCTGCTATTGAGCATAATGAAATACCGTCAGGTCATGGCATGCATGACAGTTTTGTAAAACTGGACAGGGCGTTGCGGAAGCGGCGAAAGTATGTCGAGCTTGAGCCATTGGGTGAAGTCTGTCCGTTATCGGCAACGAACTGTTCTGAAACTCAAGCAAGCCGAAAGCTGAAAGCCAGATTTTACTCGCTGCACGATAGCAGTGAAGCTATGCCCAAAGAGGTGATTTTTAAAGCATCGGATCGGTTGGTCTGGGTAGAAGGCCTGCTGCTTTGCCACAACAGTTTGCAGAAACCGAATGATGGAATCTTTGAGTATGCCTCTGATCTCGATGATGGTTTTGAATCCGGGAATGTAACTGACAGTGAATACTGTGATTATCGAAAGACCTTAGAACCGCAGAGTGAATACGATTCGCCTCTTTCTCCGGATTGGATATACCTTCTGGTTGAGTATCTTGATAGTGATACGAACTGGGTAATACCACAGCCTGAGAATGAAACCGTATCAGAGAGCGATAAACCGGGCATTGAGCTAGATGGTTCGGCGGCAGAAGACGTGGAGTGCCCTGCTACTGAATGCACAACAAGAAAAATTGATGTAACCCGGGACAGTAATGGTTGTTTAAGCCTGAATCTGAACGGTGCTGTTTACTATTTGCCCGGGGACTTGATTGATGGAAGATCACGGGGGCAGTCAGGCTATTGTCATGCTGTATTAAATAAGGCTGAAGGCAGCTTTGCTCTTGCTACTCATTCAGCGCACAATCGATGGAAGGCGAAAACACAACTAATCATAGATACCTGGATTCGCGAAGGTTACGTATCTCTGGGCTTATCTCTGCTTGGTAGTGTGTCTGCAGGTGGGTACTTCGGTTATAAAAACTACGGAAGGCAATCTGGATCTACCGATGTTGTGCCTTACAGTGCGTCCCATAATCAGCCTCTTATCCATGCGCCCCCCCCATCAATGTCGCACCATAGCCTTGTTGGAACAGAAATACAGGCTAGTCGTGCGCATCCGCTTGTGCTGTTATCTTTTACGAGATCCGTAACGCCTGCCTCTGGTAGTACATTTTTTATATTGCAGCCTTGGATGGACTGGAGCGCTGGAGAGGCTCAAGAGCCGATAATAAGCGAGATGTTCGAAGAAAATACAGGGGAGGGTACAAGCACTACTCTAGCCATCGCTGATGTAGCTATCGAGTCAGATAGAGATGATGACGATGAGGTATCAACCACCCCTGACCTGCTTGATAATAAAGATATTAATCTTCAGCCTGTAACAGGCAGTGACAGTTCGGAGGGGTTATATACAGACCTTTTTGAGGAAGAAGAGTCTCAGGAAGAGGAACGAAGTGTTTTAGACGTCTCCAGCCAGTCGTCGGTTGAGTTTCCCCGGGATCAGCTCGAAACAGACAATACGTCAGCAGTTGAGTCTGCAACGTCAGCCTATTCCTTATCCTATAAATTCCAACAGCATCGTCAGCGTGAACCTGCTCACTTCCATATTTCTTCAGATGAAAAAAACAGCTTGTCAAATAAAGAGATTCGCAGACGTACTCGTGAACTATCAGAGGATGCAGTCAGGTCTACAGTGATGGCTTATCTGGTGATGACCGACCTGCGTTGTGAGGGTGAAATACCTGAAGTTCTGTCTACTTGGGAAGATTTAATGGAAAGAGTAGTCAAGCCTGAAATGAAACGCTTGAAAGTGGATATGCCCGATAAGCTTGGGCTGAAAAGAATTCAGCAAAGCTATAAAACGGCCGCTGAACATTTTAATCCGGAAGAGACGAGCAAGCGCACGCAATACACCCTGACAAGAATGGCTCACTGGATGATGATTGAGTATGTTGCGCATCGGTTTTCACTGCAAAAATTTAAAAATGATCGAACTGAATATAAAGGTAGGATATTTGACGACACGGCTCGCATAGCGGCTTCGGTGATAACGATTAACTCTTTAAAACAGGAGCCTCATTATGTATACAGGCGACAGTACATGTTGTTTTTTGAAGAGCTGCGATTGTTCAGTAAAGAGGAAACCGAGCGATTGATACAGCACTATCAAGGGCATTTTAAGGAGTTAAGGCGTACTGCTTATGGCGCGCAGAATATTGCTCCTTTCAGGGAGTACGAGCTTAAGGCGATGGCATTAAAAGTCTGGCCGCAAAGTCGTGAATACATTGAGGGGGAGTTAGAAAATCTGGAAAAAATCCGGATCAAAAAATTGAGTGATTTATGGATAAAGGGTATGCATGAGCACATTCAGATATTTGTTCGACACGGGGATAAAGCTTATGGCTCTGGCACATCGGAATCACCTGTTGCTGAAGAGCAAGGCGAGGAAGCTTTGCAGGCTCAGAATTCTTTAAATGATGCGAAAACATTATTACAAAAAGGTATCTGGAGTCATCTTGTAGAACAAGCTAAGTTCAGATCTCTGGTGAAAACAGGGGCAGGAGCCAATGGCGTCTTTCCATCCATGGTGAAGCCATTAGAGGAGGGGGAATTCCAGTCGGTTGTGAAGAAACTGAAAGACTATCAGGAAGAAGTGCTTAAGCTGGAAGAGTTTCAGAAGTTGCTTGAAGCATTGCATGATTATGAAGCCGGTATGGAATCAGTACTGACTGAATATGGATACCGGCATATGGAAACCCTTTTTAATACAATGGACGAGGAGCGGGTAGCAGGCCGATCAGCCCAGGGCTTGTTTGATGATGGTCAAATGTTCAGAATGAGATATTATCCGGAAGCTTTGAACTTATTACGGGTTTTCAAGGAATCTAAACAATCAGAGTATCAGTACTACAAAGATATGTTCTCCACCGCTGATGAGGATAATGCGATTATTATGAATATGATTCCTCAGATATACCGGGAACTTATTGTGCAATATTCTCGGTTCAAAAGGTCTTCTTATGGTATTGATCTGGATGAGGAACGTTTAAAACGAGAGTTTGAAGATTTCCACGCAGGCGAGGAAGAACCGATCGTTGAAGCAAGGCGCATTAAAATTCCTGAGGAAATGGTCGCTACTGCTGTCGCTGATTTTATTGACTCGGAGGATTGGAAAAGATATAAGCCTCCGCTTTTATCCCAGGGAAGAGAAGCTGATCAGGGCCAGCTGGTAGCCTGTCTAGTGACGACCTATGAAAATCTAAAAAAAGGAGGGGCCGGGCGCGAAGTAGCTATTAGCTTCTTAGGTAAAAGTTCGGTGCTGAAGGAATTTCACCAATCTATTTTGATATGGAAGTTCCGTCGGGAGTCTCAAAGAGAAGAAGAAATTGAGAATTGGATAGAGCAGGCTCAAATGTTGTCTCAAGAAATACACATTAAAAATGAACTGGCAAGGAAGAAAGAGAGGAAAAAAAGACAATCAGGCAGTGTTCATGTACCAAAAAAGAGAGATGAGATGAGTGCAGAGGAAAGAATGGCTGTGCTTAAAAAAACTGGAACGAGAAAGGTGGAAATTTCACCAGCTCTGATGTCAGCATTTAGTGAGATTAAATCAAGAAAAAACTGGCGCGAGGTTGTTCTAACTCGGGTAGAGCGCTCGATGCGGACTGCAATGTATTCAGCGGATGATTCAACGTGGTTTGACCATGATATTCCCAGTTTTTCTACGGAAGAAGTTAAAGAGTTGCACGGTCTTGCAGCGGTAGGATGGACGAAAGAAGATAAACAACTGGCCAAGCGTCTGAAAGCCATTCTTTTTGAGCCGGTTAAAACGAAAAAGAGTGATCGATACAAGATTGATAATATTCCTATCGATGTACGTGTACTGGACTCATTTAACGTACTTGTTGATAAACGTTCAGTTTGTAAAGAGGCAGCACGAGTTGGCATTAATCTGTATCTGATGGGGCTGAAAGGTCAAGGATTGTTAACGGATTTAACTCCTGATCAATTGCTCGAGGTTAATCTAGAGGGTATGCATGCTAAGCGCGGTGAATTACCAACATGGTATCATCAGGAGGTGAATAAGATCGCTGACACTGAATATGGGCGTCTTATGAGGCTTATAGATAAAATAGAGACTTTTTATACCCAGCATTATGAGAGCGAAGGTCCTGATATTTCAGAAGTATTTGGCGTAATACCTCTTGAAGATATCTCCGAAGGAAAGAATAAGCGTCAAAAAGGGATGTTCCGTTTATCAAGGCTGGCCAGTGCCAAATACATGCACAACAACGTTGTGCCCTGGCTGATAGAACATGCGCCAGTATTAGAATCTTATGATAGCTGGAAAAACGCTGTTGCGATGAAGGCCCTGAAAGCAGAAATAAACCCCAGTGTGGAGGAGTTACAGCCTTATTGTAATGCGGCGAAGCGGGTGCTTGATTCTGCACAGCTTGAGCAATATAAAATGCCTGAGTATCACTGGCTGCAAGTATCGGACGTGATGGGTGCGGCTCAAAAAGTTTTTAAGAAATGTACGGGTGTGCCGGGCAATTAGCCGTCAGTTTACGCATATTTGCACTGAAGTACACCCCGTGCTTTCGCCTTGCTGAAGTGCTCCGTGCCGATTAATCATTGTCTCCGTCTTTCAGCAGTGAGGACCAGTCCATGGTTTCCAAATATTCCCGATAGGCTGTGCACAGTAAATCGGGGGTGATCACCAGCGCAGACGGCTCGCCAAACGCCTTTTTTACTCTCTCCGGGTTCAGGGCTGGGTTTTTTTCTTCGTCAGTACTAGTACTATCGCCTATATATCCCTCTGAAATCTGTAAAATTTCAGCTTGAAGTTCAGGGGCAGACTTCATTTGAGGTATAAGCGGATAACAACCAGGCAATGGAGCTACTATTTTTGTCTTCATTTTGGCTTTCGCATTAACGAGGCACTCATTAACGAGGCAGCGCCATGTTTTCTGTGTATCTTGCCGGACTAACCAAGTCAGGAATGCACGTAAAGTAATGTTTTGTTTTCTGGTATAGAATAATCGGATATGAAACTGATCGCTATTATGTTGATCCTGCAGCTCTTTCATCCCCGGTATTTTGTTTTGCACCGTTTGGTCATTCACGAAAGCGTTAAAAATATCCTCTAACTGCTGGCCTGTTTTGACTCTCCTCGATATACCAATAAACGGTAGATTGTAAAATACCGGACGTGCCTTTTGGCCGTCCTGGCTCACTGGGAAGGCCGCTTGTTTTTGCGCCATCCGTTCGATGCTGGGCGGTTTACCGCTGCTGACCCGGCTCCACTCATTGCCTACCGATGTCTGATGCAGTGCTGTTAGCAGTGTTTTGGATTTTCCTTGCAGGTCGATTATTTCTGACGGTCCAACCCTTAGTGACTCCTCTGAAAATGTCCACTGCCTTGGTTGCGTCAACTGCTGGTAAAAATCGTTCAGCAAGGTTTCGGCCTGTTCGCCCCGGGAAGCATCCTGTGCCAGTTGTTCTAACAGAGGTAATACGGTTCCGGCGGGGGGAATACCTTGCTTAATCAACCCCAGACACCGGCCAACCATGGTTCTATAGCGCGGCTCACTCAGAGCCCCTGACTCCCACAGATCGTGTATTTTCAAGAGAAAATTTAAACCCTGGCTTTGAAGGTTGCGATACCACGCATTAAAATATCGATCATTGCGCTTCTCTTCAACCTGCTGTTGCCAGCTCAGGAATAGATCGGGCAAAGCCTGATCCAGTTCAAAGCCCTTGTTTAAAAGGCGCTCAAAACGTCCTTTCATGAGAAGATTGTGGAATATGGGGTATTTTTCCACAAAATCGGTGGTCAGAAAATCCTGAAATCGTTGCCATGCCCTCGCAGTGTCCGGTCCCTGAAAGCACGCGTCATAAAGTTTCAACAGCTCATCTCTTTTAGACAATTCTTCAGACAATTCTTCAGACAATTCTTCAGACAATACAGCCTCACCCACCCGCTGACTTCTCGAGGATGCCCCGGTTGTTATTTCGGGAGGAAAATTGGATGCCTGTTCCGTCCAGGTGCATTGTCCACCACCGCCCAGATCTACCCTGCGCCAGTGGTTGCCGCTATCCGGGCTGATTTCCACATATTGATGGGCGTCATTGCTGAGCATACGAGCCGGCACGCCAAAGTACTGACTCAATACCTGAAACACCTGGCTTCGGTGCCTGCAATCGCCCTGTTTTTCCCGAATCAGATTCACCAGCAGGTTCAGACCACTGCCCGGAACATCCCGGGTATCACCAAACCTTTTGCACCATTGAGCCAGAGCCAGTAACTGCTGGCACTTCCCGGGCTTGTCTCTTATGGTTTGCAGTTCATAACAGGTGTCGTGAATACCGGCTTTCCGGCTGAACACATCGTCATCAAGACGCTGGCGAATCGCCGGGTCACAAAGCCCATCGCAGACCTGAATAGCGTCACTGGGCTCCAGCGGTTTCAGCCCGGCCTGATCCGGTTTGATGATAAAGTCCAGCGTCGCTTCATGGGCATCTTCGGGAGCCTCTTTTGCCAGTTTGACCAGCAGTTGTCCGGTCTCTCTGCCCCGGGCTACCTCCAGCGGGAGGTTTTCCCTGCATCGAAGGTGAATCAGCTGGTCCCGGGCGCTGAGTCCCGGCAGGGGGAGCCATTTATCTTTACGAAGACGGAATTGACCGCTGCCCAGTTGCTGCCCTTCTGAAAGAGTGATATTCCTGTCCGGCCAGTGAGGAAGAAGTAAGGGTTCTACTGCCCCTTCATCGCAGGGAATGTTCACTTCCTGTAATTGCCCCTTGATCATCGCCAGTTTTTTTACCTTGAGCCGGTAGTGATCTGTATCAAACTGCTTCCCGGCAAAGATTTTTTTGATGTTGTAGTGCACAGGCTGGGTGATGATTCCACCAAAAGCTCCGGGCACAACCGGGTCACTGCCGGTTTGATGTTCGGCTTTCAGAACATAGACCGCCATCGTCTGTAGTTCAGACGGATCAGAATTATCTGGCAGAAACAGTGTGTTTTTTGATGAGTTAAAAGCCGGTCGTTCGCCCACTGGCAGCAGTTGCACCATCACAGGCGTATTCCCCTGCCTGTTGATCCAGAGAGAGAGCTCTAGTTGTCTCTTGTATCGCCCATCGTCCATCGGTTCAGACGACTGAGTGGCCATCACAGTTTCTTCCAGCGTTTCAGTGCTCCATTGCAACGATTGCAGGGCCAGTCCGTAGGTGGATTGAAAACGCTGTTGCCAGTTTTTCTGTTCATAGCCCTGCAAGGCCTCCACTCCCCGGAACAGGTCGTTCAGTGTGAGCTGAATGGGGGCGTGACGTTTTGCCAGCTGATCAGACAGCACTCGGTAACGTTGTGACAGCCATTCATTCAGAACAGATTGACCGGGGTAGCGCCGTTGCAGAATACCGTTCAGGTCGTCTCTGTCCAGAGGGTTCAGCACGATCTGGGAGCAGCGATTTTTTAAGGCCGTGGATAAGGGTTCACGCCCGCCAAAGGAGGGCGGGTTCATGGTCGCAAACAGAGCAAACCCCGGTTGGGCATCGCCGATGAGTACCTTATTAAACAACCCCTCCAGATACCCGCTGGGCAGCAGGTTGAGTTCACTGATCACCAGCTTCTGTCCCTGTTCCATGGCGGTTTTTATAAGGCCGACCTGAGCATCCCACTGGGCGGGGTTGGCATTGATGTGAACCGATGTGGCTGACGAAGAGGGGGCTGACGGTTGTTGCTGCTGCTGCCAAAGGCCGAGAACCCGACTCAGGATCAGGTCTTTCCCCCAGCCTGCCGGACCATCAACCAGCAACCCAATCCGCCCCCGGGAAGCGCTGCCTTGTTGTTTGTCCAAAAACAGCCAGTAATGGCGTACCAGCTCCACCACCGGCCCTGTGTCCAGGTCAATGTCCGAATTGATCTGGCGAAGTTGATTCAGAAAGCATTGAAACGCCAGTTGTCGAGGTTCGATGAGATGCTTATCTTCAGGCTCGTTTGTGGGAAAATGCCCTTGGTACCAGTGTTCGAGTGCCGTTGCCCGGGGCTGGTGCGTTGAAGGTATCGCGCCCGCCAGGCTGTCTGAAAAAGCCTGCCAGACCAGTGTGCTGGCCTGAGAGTTTGTGATGTCGTCTTTACCATAATGCCTGAGCGTCTGTTTCATACGGGCCAGGACATCCTGCAAATCCCGGGGAGACAGGTCGTCGGACAACAGGTTTCCATAGTGTTGATAGAGGCTGAGTATGGCCTGGGTCGTGTGCGATTTTAGTTCAGGTGACCAGCTTTGAGGCAAGGCCGGCTGAATAATCAGTTCGGCCAGAGTGTCGGGGGACAGGGGGCGATAATAGAGCGTAAGCATGCGTTTTTTAAGGGCACTGTCCATGTGTCGGCCATCATAATGATCCGGATTTCCGGTGAGGATGACCCGGTGGCGATCAGACAGCGGATAGACTTTCCCCTGAAAACAGAGTTGTGGCGGCTTTCCGGTGAGTCCGGCCAGCGGTGCCAATACGCCCTCCCGCACCAGATTGGCCTCATCCAGAATCAATACTGGTGGGTTGTCATTCATGGCCCATTCCAATATGGGCCCCGGAACAAATAAGGTGCTCCGGTCGTCATCTATCAATTCATTCAGGGTTTGTTGACCGTAGAGACTTTCGGGGGTGGTTTCCGGCCCCAAGCTCAGCACCGTTGGTTCGGGCATGGTTTCCCAGCCTTTTCTTTGTCTCAGCTCTCCCACCACGGCCTGAGCCATATGGCTTTTACCGGCACCCGCCACCCCTTGCAGAAAGACCAGAGGATGCTGGCTGACCCGTGCAGCCAGCCGTTTGACTCGGCGTTGCTGCCGCCGGTGACTGCCTGCCTGACCGGTGACCAGAGAGGCTGGCAGGTCTTTGAAATCTTCCGCCAGTAAGGTTTCTGGAAACACATCTTTTAATGTGTTGTAGATTCTGGTGGTTACCTGCTCAGGCGACGATTGGTCAATGATATGGGTAATAGTGGTTTCAAGTGTTTTAACCTGCTCGCTGACAGGCTGCGAGCCTTTTCGCTGATCGCCGGCAACCAGCAAGGCATCTCGTAACCGGGTTCGCACTCTGTCGTCAAAATAGCAGCAGCTTTTACTGCTGAACGGGTCTATGTTCAACTGCTGTTCCAGCTCTGTTTGTCTGTTTTCAGCGACACAACCCACCAAAAAACGGGCCAATACGTTAATATTTTCCGCTATTGGCAGTTCATAGGCATTGGGTAGTTGCTGACCCCATTCATTGGTCGGACAATGCCGTGCCAGTGACCAGAAGTGCTTTTGCAACAGGTCACGATCAACCCCGGGATGATCCTGAAGCCACTGCTGCAACGCCCTGCGGTCGGCTCTATCTTCCGCTGGCACATCCGGATACAGTCGACGTATTTGGGTTTTGAGATAACCGTACACTTCGTCATCGCCCCGATAGCTTTTTACCAGCAGGGTGTGCAGGGCTTTTCTGCGATGAACCGGGAGTATCTGACTTGCGCCGTCCTGCTGCCTTTCCTGCTCAACCTGTTGGATCAGTACATCCTGAAAATCCAGTGCCTCCCAAGGCACAGTGCCGGGATAAGTCTTTCGGGTACTGGGCGGTAATGCCCTTAACAGGGTGATGAGCTGTTCCTGTTCTGGCGGTGGTGCGGCTGATTTTGTCGCCTGTTGCAGCGCTCGCTGCCATAACAGGGATAATGAAGAGCTCGCTTCCTGTTGTTCGGGTCTGAGGTGTTCGGGTCTGAGGTGTTCGGGCCAGAGGAAGGTGACCTGAGCCTTTGGCAAGGATATTTTGTGCCCGCTGACAAACACATAGGGCGGGTTCGCCAACAGGCTTTCCAGCCGTGCAGCCAGTGCCGGGTGGCTATCCATGCCAAGCAGTACAACCGGCGTGCCATCTTTAAGTGCTTCCAGGAGTTCCGTCTCCTTCTGCTCAAACTGAAAGGCATTCTCACTGGCCATGCGGGTTTGGTACCACAGGCTCTCCCACTGATCCCGTGCCGTGAGTCGATAAACGTTGTGAGTGTCATTAAACTCATCCAGTGCCGTTGATTCGTGGGTATACGTCCTGCACTGACCGCCGGATGTGCAGGATGAAAGGTTGGGTAAGACATCACCCTTAACATTAGCCTCATCAACAATCTCCGGCTCTTTCCCGAGCCGATCCACCCGGCGCAGCAGACGCAACCACTGTTGATCGGTCAGCACCCCGGTAATACGAAGCTGCTGGCAATCGCCCAGTAACTCAGACAGGGTATCTACCGATCGGGGAATGCCTCCATCAACCTGGGTATTGCTCAGGGCGGATTCAAGAGAATCACCATTGAGACAGACAAAAGCAGGCTCTGTACTGTGCGGTGGCTGGGGAAATGTACCGGAGTTCAACAAAAGACGCTGTTTTAGGGCACTCAATTCGTCACTGCTCGTCTCCTTGCGGGAAAAATGCACAGAATCAGGTAACCTGACCCACTGTCCATTGGCCCGATAGCCACCTTCGCGCAAAGCTGTGGCGAGGGTGTCGACAAATTCACCCTTATCCCAGGGGGCATCGTGCAGAATAACGGACTGATCACCGGACAGCTCAGCCAATTTCCCGGGACAAAAACAGACTTGCCCCTGATCGTTCAGGGTTAGGCCACCGAACAACAAGGTTCGCCAGTTATCCCCCGCAGCAAAATCAACGTGTACGGTTTGAACAGTCAGACTCAAAGCCTCAACGTCTCCGATAATATCGGAGCAAGAGACAACCTTCGCTTGCAGCAGAGCACGGTTCGACAGCACCTCACCGTTCTTTTCACCGTGCCTTTCCTGACCAGACTGCCTCTCACTCAGAGAGCCTTTATTGGTGTCCGCTTTGATGTCGGCAACGGATTGCCAGGAGGAAAACGCCTGCAGACGGCGCCAGCAGTCGGGGCCAGGTCGCCCCGGGCCAGGCATCAACATATTCGATTTAATCAATACGATTCTGTGTACTTTAGGGCTCAGTGGACGTCCCTCGCATTCAGGCGGGTCGTCCAGTAAATCGTTAAGGCTGGCAATTTGCCCCGGAGTCATGGAGGTGAGGTCCAGCACCAATGTCATCGGCTCATCGGAAAACAAAAGGCCATCAGACACCGTGACCTGTCCTTCTTCAGGGCCTTCTTCAGGAAAAACGACCGAGCGAATCAGGTGATGTTCATCCAGCGCTTGAGGGGAAGACAGGGTAATAACCGGGGCATTCGGGTACTGATTTCGATAATGAGCCAGCACCCGCTGTCGGTCTACATCATTATCAATGGAAAAGACCGTAGTATCCGCAGACTGAGAGCGCTCTTCGTGCTTGTGCCTTATTGCTGGCAGGTGGCGATCTGCCAGCACTTCTGAGGTTTCTCTTTTTCGAGTTTCGGATTTACCCTGTGTACCTTCGGGAGGTGACAACGTCTTCGGTGAAGCCAAAGGGCTGCTTGGAGGCTGGATAGGATCCATAGTTATCCTGAAATAGAGTGTTTATACATTCAGTTAGAACGCCTTCATCATCATCATCATCATCATCATCATCATATGAAGAACGATGACCTGAAGTTGACCATAGCCATCAGTGCATCACCATAAGCTCAGGTTAGCAAAAGGAAGGAAGTGATTAGAGTGACAGCAGACACTGATTCTCATTGGCAATGATTAAAGAAAGCTCTCGCACAAAGGAACAGAAAATTTACGGCAATGCCCCTTGTGAAAGCTGTCCTCTCAAAAGTCAGTGTACGACGAGCAAAAAAGGACGACGGATAAAGCGCTATTTTATGGTTCTACAGGTTTCTCTGGCTACTATGTTGGCAATATTTGTTATGTCATAGGAAAGGCGAATTGAGAAGAAAACCCAACGAAGCACTGCAGGTTGCAAAGAGCAGCGCCTCGGGAGTTTAAGATTTGGCTTTTATGACACCCTCGATAGGGCGGGGAACAGTCACCGTGCAATAAGTTGTTGGTAGCAATCGCTGTCAATATTACCACCTGAAGCGATAATACAGATATTCTGGCCCTCAAACAGTTCTGATTCTTGTAGAAGAGCGGCAAGGCCGATAGCACCACTGGGTTCGAGAACCAGTTTCATATTCTGAAAGGCCAGTTGTACGGCTTTGATAATAAAAGGCTCTTGAATAGATAGAGCTAAAAGATTTGAATGATTGAGTACATCGAAGTTATTTATACCGGGTGAGCAAGCTTGTAAAGCGTCACAGATTGAGCCTTTATTGCCGTCGTCTGCCAGTACTCGGGTTTAGAGAATTATAAGTACGATAGTTTCGTATTTTTTTAACGCAAATAAGTTCAAACAACCGCTTCACCCATTACGAAGAAGCGGTTGCCATGCTCACCTCAGAACAGAAAATTATCCTCCGGGAGCTTTCCTTATATACGACATTCCTTGTCGGTGCACTATCGTCACTTGCTGCACCAACGTTCTGTGAATTGCTTCTGGGCAGCATGGTTTCCGGCGAAGGCTTTCTTACACAGGCTCTCCTGATGGTTCACTACGAAAATGTTTGGAGCAGCTATCATCACTGGGTTTCTCAGGGCTTGTGGCGTTGGCGAGATCTAGCGCATCGCCTGATATTATTGGTCAGTTCCAAAGTGCCTGACGGTCAGACTATTCCTATTATCCTCGACGACCTGACACTTGAACGCTGTTCTGGCGAAGCACCTGCATGCCGAATACATCACCAACACGGCAAGAAAAAGAATCGGAGTGTTTATATTCTCGGTCAATGCTGGGTTTTTCTGGCGATTGCTTTTCAGCGGCCATCTGACAAAGTGCATACCGCCATTCCTGTCATGGCTTTTCCATCGCCCAAATCAGGCAACATCAGCAAGCTTAAAATTGCCAAAGCGATGCTTAAGTCTGTACGACAGACTCTTCAGGATCGGTCATTGCGACTGCTCACTGACTGCTGGTTTATGAATCACACTATGATGCAACCCGCACTCGAACTAGGATATGAGGTCATTGGTCATATACCCAAAAATCGAGCGCTCTATGCTCTCCCTTTCGAAGCCTTTCCTCCTTCACCCATTAAAAGGAAAGGGCGCAAGCGTAAGTACGGTGTGAAAATGACGTCTGAAGAAGTCGAGAAGTTACCAGAGACCACAATGACTATTTGGCTTTACAGAAAATACCGGACAGTCTCTTTTCGGTCCTGTATTTGCCGCGCCCGTTTTCTGAAAGGGCGCATTGTCCGTGTCGTCTGGAGTCGTTTTGAAAACGACAAAGGACAAACAGAAACCAAATTATTTCTCTCAACCAATCCGGATTTGGAAGCCCATGAGGTGCTATTAGCCTACTCGCTCAGATGGCCTATAGAGCCAATGTTTCAGCAACTTAAACACGAGTTTGGGTGCAAGCATTTATGGCAACGGAAGCTCAGAACGCTGCTACGATGGATGCATATTAAAATGGCGGGTTATGCACTGATGCAATTATTGACCATTTGTAAAAATTCAGCAGCTATTGAGGTAGCCAAAACCCCCTGGAGACATCCTGATACCGTCACAGCCGGAATGCTTAGGCGTGCGCTGTTTTGGATTATTCCTCAGTTTCGAATTCGTGACTGCTGGAACCGATATGAGCAAAAATTAGAGCTGGAATTGCCGAATCTGAACGAACGTTCGGATGATATTCTACCGAAAGCAGCATAACCGAACGCAGACCCAGCTATTTTACTGATTTAAACAAGCTCCCGTTGGGTGCCTGATGGTTTTGATTGCGCTCACTTAAAATATTTTTCCGAACGTTCGTGTTTTTAAAACTCTAAACCTGAGTGCCAGTAACGAGTGGTTGTTAATGCAATGGCACTGACTTAAGCCTTCTTACCTTGATATTCCAAGAGTCTGCGCGCCTGTACCCTTGGGCATTGAAGTCTTTTATGGGGTTTTGGCCGTCTTTTAATCGCTCTCGGTTCTTTTCGCCCCGGTCGATCGCCCACGATATGTTCCGAAGCAATTTGCACCATACTGTCAACCAGTGTTGATAGTAATTCTGTTGTCGCCTGTAGCAGAAGCACGTGAAAGACTTGAATGGTTTCCTGAGCCGCTTTAAAGCTTATTTGTCGTGGCAGGTTTTTGAGCTTTACTGCCGCTCGTGCCATTCTCGTGCCATTCTCGTGCCATCAATGAACGTATCAAATTATAAACCAACAGGTGCACCGTGATTTCCTTCCTGACCATTTGCGGAGTCTTGCAGCGCAGTATATCCATCGCCATAAGGGATTTGATGGATCGAAAATCCAGCTCTACATGCCAACGTGCCAGATAAAGACTGACTATCTCGGATCGTGGGTATTCCTCTGCGTTCAGCAGGGTAGTAACGATTATTCGTTTTTTGTTTTTAATGACTCGGACAGTCAATTCTTTGGGCACCCATCGCTGGTAGTACTCACGGCTCATCCAGCTTGGGCGGGCTGGTTTTAACAGACGTATTAAGCAGTCTTTCTTTCCCAGTTTCTGGTCGCATTTTCGGAGATCAACGTGCCGGGCACCATTTTTTTCAAATACAACGTCTACGCCACCTAATTGCAGCAGTGCTATCAGGAAGTAATTCTCAAAAATAGCATCACCCAACAGGATGTCGTTGGTTTTAAGATGGCTCAAAAGCTGTCTGAACAAAGCAACTTCCCCCGTCTTTTTGCCTTTGCAGGGAGCCACTGCGTACGAAAGTATTGCGCCACTGCCCAACACCGACAGAATTTCTATTCTCAGCAGCGGATTTCCAACCCCTTTTTTTGAGCACCATGTTGAGGGTAAGCACTTTGATTTTCAGTAGTGTCTGGCATCGAAAGCGTAGAGCCATCCGTCATAATGACTCGGCGATTATGCCATGCCCATGACTCAGGGCTGGCGCTGTCCAGATTGTCTCCTGACTCCGTCAAAAGAGCTTTGATGCTGGGTTCCGTAAGTCGCAATCTGGCCTTGCAATATGCGCTGTTGCGGGTCGTATTCGCTTTCTTCCCCATAGCAATTTGATCTCTGGCGTCAGAGATTAGGGTGTTACGGCAGGACTTATTTTCGCCTACAACCTGCTGCATAAACAGACTGAGGGTTTTCAATGGTGGATAGTTATTTTCTAACGATAGTTTCTAACGATAGTTTATTGACCGCATTGCCTAAGTACTGGGCAACATTTTCTAACTAACGATAGTTTCTAACGATAGTTTCTAACTCTACCGATACTCTGCGTGCCAGTTTCTAACGATAGTTTCATTTGTTGGGCTAACGATAGTTTCTAACTCTACCGCCAGTGTACTGAGACTTGAAATTTTCAAGGTTATCCTGAGTAAGCACACTGGAAAGGTTGTCGTCACCTGTCTGTGCGTACTGTTTAAGGACATCGCCAGCAAGGTTGAAGTATTCTGGGCTAAACTGGGTCATGGCTTGCTCGGGGAGAGGAAATATACACGACATTTATAGTCGATTTTCTTCTTGGGCAAGCCTTGTTATTTCTGGGTTGGATTCCTTAAGTCAGTGCCATTGGACTATAGGTTGGAACAACCAATTCCGGCGAGCGGTGGGTCGGTTAGCATCAATGCGGGCATACGCAGAACAAGTAGGACAACAATGGATGCTAGGACTAACGGCATGCTGTCGAGTATTTTCAGGGTGAGCATATATTAGTCAAATTTCAAAACTTCATTTGAAACAACCTGCTTCAATAACCCCGTAATATTGAAACTACAGTATTTCTGCCTTCGTTCAGTTTTTTAAATACATCTGTTTGAAATATAAGTCGATTCTTTATCAACATATCTATAAAAACACTTTTTCTTGTTGCTGTCTGCGTGAGTTACCAGAGAAGAATTATTTAATCTCTGAGGGTTAAATTCCCCGCCCCTTGGGGCGAACTATCTTCTTTCGAGTATCTAGATGATACCCCGCTGCTTGCGGCGGGGTTGTTCATTGTTGTAAATATATGGCTGTCCTCAATTATTTTTTTGCGGATATCAACTGGGAAGAATACCGTGGCACTGCTGATGGTGAAGTATCCGTTCCTGCTGATGAAGCCTGGTTGTTCCCTGAAGGTGCTGGCATCTTCAAGACATGGTTTGCTCCGGCTGACTTCGTTGAAACCGTCAACACTATCGGTCTGCCTCGCTATGCCAAGCAAAAGCTGATGGATTTTGAAAGAGGCGTGGAAATCCACACTCAATCAAACCCTCTGCCTATCAACCTGCGTCCAAGAGCTGTAACTCGATGCTGCAGTTTTTAGTTGTTGACTGATACACTTCTGCTCACGCAGCTTTCTGAGCGTGATACTTCAACGAAGCAGTGGGTTCCTGTTTGCCCAGATCGCGACCAGCCATATGCTTACTGGATTCCCTTGTTGGCAACACATCGTCCAAGGCTTTCGTTAAGGATTTCAACGCAGCCTCAGGGTCATCTGATGCGACCACTTCTTTGACCGTATCAACCAATGCTTCAGCTTTGAGGCGTTCGATCAGGCAACCTGCGGGCAACCCGGGTTGTTTGTTTTGAGTCGGGCTGATTGCTCTGGATGCAGTAACAACAAATGATCGCACAGCAGGCTCAGGATCAAGCCACGCTCAGACCCTTCTTTGCCTTGCTGTTTGCTCAGTCGGTTCCAGCCGCCATACGCTTTCCAGTCCTGAATAAAAACCTCGACCAACCACCTCAGCGAATACAGCCTGGCTATATCAGCGTGGAGCCATGACATATCAGAAGCGACCAGATAACGGTACTCTTCTTCATCTTCATACTTCAGAGCAACAACGAAACGACGCTTGTTGTGTGCCTTGATGTAGAGGCGAGCTGCGAGCATGGTCACCCGCTTTTCTTTTCCTCCACGAATAATTAACTGCGTTTCAACGCCTTTTTGTCGTGCAAAATAATCCCTGAGGGTGGCTTCTGAATTTCTGCTGGCCACTTTCTGATTGGAGCGCAATTGGCTAACGACTTGCGCCTGACCTGTTACGGCTGTCGCTTCATCCATGAATTTTCCTGTACCGTAGAGCGCATCAGCCAGAACACCTTTAATCACTACTTCAGGAAAATGGTCAACGAATTCCCGGATCATCTGTAATGCCAGCGCTTGAAGCGTTGGAAAGCGGTTGTGGTCGGGTTCTGGACGTTTAGGTCTCAGTTTCTTTGCAACACCCTCTTTCTTGAGGTCTTTGTCGTGTTTTCGCCAAGCGGACAGCTGTGGATCGGGAACGTAAAACCGGAAACCTACAGGAAAGGTGGCAATGTCCGAGACCAAGACCATAAAGATCAGCTCCTGACCATTGATATAGCCACCTGTCGGTTTATCTCTGATTTTATGAGTGCCTTCGATCCGGGTCGTTCTTTTTGATCGTTGTTTGGCTGAATCATCAATCGTCAGAGTCCCTTCAGCAATACCATAATGAGACAGAATATTGCGAACACTGGCCTGCAGCATACGATGCCATGCAATCTTTGCTGAATAGAAAATCCAGCATAGCCGGGTCGACTTGAACTTCCCAAGACTCCTTCGCTCAAAGGCCGCCCAGTTGAGTGTTTCAGTGACAACAATCCCCATAATTAGAGCGGTCAGGACTGTTTTTTGGATCGTTGTGAGTTGAGCAGAAGGCGTAATGCTTTTCAGTGGAATCGCTCAAAGAATCCAGAAATACAGTAACAACAGAAAGAGGACGAATTAGCACTAACGACACTTGACGGTTATAAAATGGGAATGCAATCTTACCCTGTCAGCCTGCTGTTGTGTCGTTGATCGTATCTCGCTGGGCTTGATGCAGGAGGCGCAGCAGTAGTCTGGTTTCGATATTCACATCAGAATATCCTGTCAAACGCTAAAAACTGCAGCATCGAGTGTAATCAAACTGAAGATGACCTAAAGAGTTTTTTTAAGTGTCGGCGAGGCTGCAGCTACGCTGGGTGTGGCCGTTTCCACTATGCGGCGCTGGCATTCTTCCAAGAAATTAATCCCTCAGTGCCGATCTGTCGGTGGCCATCGTCGATACAGCGTCTCTCAAATACTGGTCATTACCCATCCTGATCAAATAAAGCAGAACAGAATTAACGTGGGTTACGCTCGGGTATCCTCGCATGTCCAGCACAGCTTGCTGTGCTTGTTTAATGGCCTTATTCGTTATGTTTTCATTGTTTTTACACAAGGTTTATAAGAAGGCTATGATGATCCCATGATTTCTTCCGGCTATGTTCCCCTTACTAGTCGAATAAGCTAAACTTCCCATGTCTTCTATGTTTCAGGGGCATGTTATGCAATCTGAACTCTTCCAGAATTTTATTAATTCCATTTCATTATTAACCAGTGAGCAGCGGGATATTCTCAACAGTACACTTCTCAGTACCCAAATTGATAGCGGAGAAATAGCAGAAAAAACTGATTCATCACTAAATTGCAGTGAATCTTGTTTGAAAAATAAGCTCCCTGATTCCGACTTGGAAATGAGCATACTTACCCAGTTTTCAGAAAGTCCACAGTGTCCCAAATGCACAAGTCAGAATATCGGTCTCTGGGGTACTCAAGGAGGGAGGCAGCGCTATCGCTGCAAGACTTGTAACATAACTTTTAATGCCTTCAGTGGAACGCCTCTGGCAAGACTTAGACACCCAGAAAAGTGGAATACCTATTTGACTGGTATGACTTATTCCCTGACCTTACGATCATCAGCCAATGAGTATGATATTGATTTGAAAACAGCCTTCCGCTGGCGGCATCGCTTCCTTGAAGTGATAAATAATGATCAGGCAGAAGAGCTTTGCGAAATTGTCGAACTTGACTAAACTTTTTTTCGGGAATCCTTCAAAGGACAAAAAAATGACCTTCCAAGACCTTCACGTAAGCGTGGTAATGATCCGAATAAAGCCCGAAAAGTCCCGGTAATGGTGGCTCGTGACCGTAAACGACACACTGTAGATGGCATTTTGAAAAACGAGAGTGCCGATGAACTGTGTCGCCATTTGAACGGTCGCATATCGATTTCTGCAACGGTCTGTGCAGATGCACACCTTGCACACGAAAAGCTTGCGGAGAAACTTGGATTTGAGTTCAAAGAACTGGTGACATCGGCAGGTCAACATGTTCTGGAAGGTATTTATCATATTCAGCATGTTAACACCTATCACAGCCATTTAAAGCGCTGGATTAGAGGTGCGTTCCATGGAGTTGCTACCCGCTATCTCCCGCATTACCTAGCTTGGAAGGCGTGATTTAACAGGAACTATCGAGTTAACAACTGACCGATTCGTCAGCCGAATAGTGGAACATTGGTGCTTTCAACTATTAACGGGAACATAGCCATTTCTTCCTATGGTAAAAAACTAATGATTAATTTTGAAAATATAATACGACTTTTTGTTCTATCCATTGTGATGATTATTTCCGCAATGGATGAAGCCTTTGCGAATGATGAAGAGTTAGTTCAAGCAATTAAAAATGATGACAAGGATAAAGTTGCTCAAATTATTACTAGCGGAGCTATCAATCCTAACCAAATACTTAATGTGCGCGAAAGTGGGAGAATTCTACATGGAACCCCGCTAATGATCGCCGTCGAAATTTCAAATATTAAGATGGTACGCTTTCTTATTGAGCTTGGTTGCCAACCAAATTCTATGGCAGGAAACAAGCTGCCTCTCCATTGCGCTGCTTCTCGAGGAAGTCTTGAGATGGTAGAAATGTTTATCGATGAATTTAGCAGCGACCCATTAGCACTAACAGCAATAGGGGATGGCGAAGCGTTACCCTTACATTCCGCTGCTTCTGGATTTCACCTTCCTGTTGTTCGGTATTTATTAAGCCTAGCTCCTGATACAATTAACTCTCCATCAAGTCAAAGCTGTCCTGATTATAGTCTTACCCCACTTCAGTATGTTATGAATCAACTAACCGGGAGTGATCAAAATATAACATTAATAGAATTTCTCCTTGAGCAAGGAGCAGACCCAAACAAACGGGCTGATCATAGGGGAAATAATTTCTTACACTTGGCTTGTGAGATTGGGAATATAGAACTTGTTCGATTAATTGTTAGTTATCCGTCTTTTGATCGAGATTTGATTAATTCAGCGAACAATTCAAATAAGACCCCTTTGCAAGTGGCTTTGGATAATGGGCATACTGAAATAGCTGAATTATTAGAAGGTGCCGGAGGGATTACTTTTGGCCTTTCCAATTCCATGATGTCATTAAAACTGTAAATTACGCAGATAGCATGAAACGCGCTTGAAAACATAACGCCAAAATAACAGGCGTAAAATGGTAATTGCTAAAAAAGTGCTGGACTGAACTGATAATTTTATCGGTAGTGGGTTAAACCTGTTAAATTGCATGAATATCAATCCCGAATTCCAATTTATTTATCAAAAGACCAATCACGATATCGTGCATTTTCTCTGATTTTGAAAAGCAAATTGTTTTACGAGCTAAACGCTTAATTCTAGTCCTGAAGTTGAGGTTTTTTCTCTCAATTTTTTGTGTATTTGTTTTCCCTACAACATGCTCTGCTGGATTAAGATGCCGATCATATGCACCCCAATTATCACAGCAATTCCCGATGAATTCTGAGCCCCTTCTGCTGCAAGGCACACAGGCAGGTTGTAAAAAAAGCCCTCGCACAATTTTAATCAACTAAAATAGATACTTACTACATTACTGTCGTTTACCTGATTATGGCTACCGCTATTAAGAAGTACAGCAAGCACTTTAATGCCACAAATCTTATCAACAAGGTATTCGAGTGCTTTGGCAGAATTAAGGATCACCGATCTAGAAGTTGTCCTATTCC
>CBDBOO010000096.1:0-51798 GCA_965208385.1 Endozoicomonas sp. | reverse complement strand
CACCATAATAATAAACGACTCTTTATAATAATAAACGACTCTTTATAATAATAAACGACTCTTTATAATAATAAACGACTCTTTACAGAGCGAATTTTTACTAAAGGCACTCACTATGTTCAAACGTCTCCTGCTCATATTACTGGCAAGCCTGATGCTTCCGGTCAGCGTTCAGGCTGAAGAAAAAGTCAAAGAACTGTCTCTGATGCTGGAATGGTTTGTTAATCCGGATCACGGCCCCATTATTATTGCCCAGCAGAAAGGTTATTTTCAGCAACAGGGGTTGAAGGTCAATATTCAGGAACCTGCTGATCCCAACCTCCCTCCGAAACTAGTAGCAGCGGGCGATGTGGATCTGGCTGTTTATTATCAACCCAGTCTGACCCAGGGCGTTGCCAATGGCTTGCCTCTGGCCTGGGCGGGAACCTTGATTGCCACACCGCTGGATGGTTTGATTGTTCTGGATGAAAGCCCTGTTAAATCATTGAAGGATATGAAGGGGAAAACCATCGGCATTGCCATTCACGGAAATGAAAAAGCGTTTCTTGACACCCTGTTCAAACCCTATGGTTTTGGTGCGGAAGACGTCAAGGTTGTCAATGTTGGCTGGAATCTGTCGTCTTCCCTGCTCAGTGGCCGAGTCGATGCGATAATGGGTGCCTATCGCAACTTTGAATTGAATCAGCTAGCCATCGAAGGCAAGAAAGGCCGGATGTTTTATTTCGAAGAAAACGGTATTCCGCCATACGATGAACTGATTTTCATCGCTAAAAAAGACAAGCACAACAAAGAAGCTATTCAGGGATTTTTGCGAGCGGTGGAACTGGGCAGCCAGTATATTGCCAACAACCCTGAAGAATCCTGGAAGGTGTTCCGTGATTACAGTCCCGCCAAACTGGATAACGAACTGAACAAACGCGCATGGACTGATACTATCGCTCACTTTGCCCTGCGCCCAGCCGCTAGAGACAAAGGTCGTTATCAACGATTTGCCCAGTTCCTGAATGACCATGGTGAACTGAAATCCATGCCCCTCACTGAGGATTACATGCTGGATTTGTAAACAGTCAAAGAACAACGCCTCTCTTCAAGGGGGGCTTCAAGGGGGGCTTCAAGGGGGGCTTCAGGAGAGGCTTCACCAGAATTTATTGCTTTATCTCTCTGCTATTACTCTCTCAACTGTTCGACTGATAATCAATATTACGACATATGTCATTTACTTGATTCCCGTCAATTTACCCAATCACTAATCGATGACACTGTGCTCTCTCCACGCCAGGAGTGAACAGACAATGACATCAAACAACACAGCATTTAAACGTGGTGCACCTCACCTGACCTATTGGCTCGCTCTTCTTGCCGGTCCGGCAGTATTATTTTTGACTCTGGTTATTCCCCCTCCTGATGGTATGGCTCTACACGCCTGGTACATGGTGGGTGTAGCAACAATGATGGCGGTCTGGTGGGTATCAGAGGTTGTCCCCATACCGGTGACTTCCCTGCTCCCCATTTTACTGGTTCCCCTGATGGGAATAGCCAGTATAAAAGAAGTAACAGCCCCTTATGCTCACCCTACTATTTATCTGTTTTTTGGTGGGTTTATGCTGGGGATGGCCATGGAAAGGTGGAATTTGCATAAACGTATTGCCTTGCAGATTATGATGATGACCGGCGTTCGCCCGGATCGCCAGATTGCAGGATTCATGATTGCCACAGCGTTTCTAAGCATGTGGGTCTCCAATACCGCGACCAGTGTTATGATGCTACCCATTGGATTGTCTGTTGCTTCTATGGCAAACGGGGATAATCCGGAAAAAAACAGCAATTTTTCCAAGGCACTCCTTCTTGCCATTGCCTACAGCGCCAGTATTGGTGGTCTTGCTACTTTAATTGGTACACCGCCCAATGCCTTACTGGCTGCATTTTTGTCCGAAACCTACAACATGGAAGTCGGCTTTGCCGGGTTTAGAGAATTATAAGAGTGGATGCTGATTGGCTTGCCCATTGCCATAATGATGTTGCTGGTGACCTGGATATGGTTGACCCGTTTTGGATTTAAACTCGACACCAAAGAAAATCCGGAAACAAAACAATTATTCAGACAATGCTGGGTTTTTCTGGCGATTGCTTTTCAGTTAAATGAGCTGGGTAAGATGTCCCAGGGCGAAAAAACAGTCGCTGCTGGTTTATGAATCACACTATGATGCAACCCGCACTCGAACTAGGATATGAGGTCATTGGTCATATACCCAAAAATCGAGCGCTCTATGCTCTCCCTTTCGAAGCCTTTCCTCCTTCACCCATTAAAAGGAAAGGGCGCAAGCGTAAGTACGGTGTGAAAATGACGTCTGAAGAAGTCGAGAAGTTACCAGAGACCACAATGACTATTTGGCTTTACAGAAAATACCGGACAGTCTCTTTTCGGTCCTGTATTTGCCGCGCCCGTTTTCTGAAAGGGCGCATTGTCCGTGTCGTCTGGAGTCGTTTTGAAAACGACAAAGGACAAACAGAAACCAAATTATTTCTCGCAACCAATCCGGATTTGGAAGCCGCATGACGTGCTATTAGCCTACTCGCTCAGATGGCCTATAGAGCCAATGTTTCAGCAACTTAAACACGAGTTTGGGTGCAAGCATTTATGGCAACGGAAGCTCAGAACGCTGCTACGATGGATGCATATTAAAATGGCGGGTTATGCACTGATGCAATTATTGACCATTTGTAAAAATTCAGCAGCTATTGAGGTAGCCAAAACCCCCTGGAGACATCCTGATACCGTCACAGCCGGAATGCTTAGGCGTGCGCTGTTTTGGATTATTCCTCAGTTTCGAATTCGTGACTGCTGGAACCGATATGAGCAAAAATTAGAGCTGGAATTGCCGAATCTGAACGAACGTTCGGATGATATTCTACCGAAAGCAGCATAACCGAACGCAGACCCAGCTATTTTACTGATTTAAACAAGCTCCCGTTGGGTGCCTGATGGTTTTGATTGCGCTCACTTAAAATATTTTTCCGAACGTTCGTGTTTTTAAAACTCTAAACCTGAGTAATTTTTGCTGCAACCGCTTTAGCCTGGATTATTCGACCTCTGCTTAAAGACGCTATTCCCGGATTGTCGGATACCATTATCGCTATGGCCGCGACGATCAGTCTGTTCATCATCCCTGTACAGCAAAAAGAAAAGATTTATGTCATGTCCTGGGAGAAAGCACGGGAAATTCCCTGGGGTGTTCTGATGTTGTTTGGTGGCGGACTGACTCTGGCCGCTCAAATAAAAAGCACTGGATTAGCTACCTGGGTGGCTGAGGCCATGAGTGTTGTTGCCGGATTCCCGGTATTGCTGGTTGTTGCTTTTGTTGTGACCATCATCATTTTCCTCACCGAATTGACCAGTAACACGGCAACAGCCGCAGGGTTCCTGCCATTAATGGGCGCACTGGGAGTTACTCTCGGTATTGATCCGGTCATGCTTGCAGCGCCTGCAGCACTGGCTGCCAGCTGTGCCTTCATGATGCCTGTAGCGACCCCGCCCAACGCCATTGTATTTGGATCGGGTAAGCTAAAGATCACTGATATGATCAAGGCTGGCTTTGCATTAAACATCGCCGGTATTCTAATCGTCTCTCTCGCCGGGTATGTTCTGGTAGGCTGGGTTCTGGTCAACTAGTATCATTTATTGGTCAGGTTTCTGGTCATGAGGCACTATTCACCGCCTCATGACCAGCTGTCGGTTTGATAACCTTTCCAGATTGATCCTTCTACTTAACTTTTTCAGGTGCTTATCCACGCACAACATGAATAGGTAAAATCTATCACATTAAACTCTTTAATTAATTTCATTTCCTGAGAGAGTTTCTCTAACCTAACCATATCAGCAAACAACTTACCCACTAAATCACCGAAAGCAGGATAACAATCATGAGTCTCAATACTCGTATTGGTCAGCGTGTTCCATCCGTTACATTTCGAATGCTCGACAATAATCAAAGGGTTAATCAATGGATTGATGTCACCACAGACGATCTGTTCAAGGGAAAAACAGTCATTCTTTTCGCTCTGCCCGGTGCATTCACGCCCACCTGTTCGTCCACTCATCTGCCGCGATATAATGAGCTGGCGCCAGTGTTCAAAGAGAATGGTGTTGATGACATAATCTGCCTGTCAGTAAACGACACATTCGTGATGAACGAATGGAAGAAAGATTTGCACGCCGACAATATCACCCTGATTCCTGATGGTAATGGCGAGTTCAGTGATGGCATGGGAATGCTGGTCAATAAGCAGGAACTGGGTTTTGGCAACCGTAGCTGGAGATACTCCATGCTGGTGAAAGATGGTGTCATCGAACAACAGTTTATAGAAGCAGAAGAACCTGGCGACCCCTTCAAGGTATCTGATGCTGACACCATGCTAAACCATATTAATCCTGATGCGGCAGAACGCCCATTCGCCACAGTATTCAGCAAGCCAGGCTGTCCGTTTTGCAGCAAAGCCAAGGCCATGCTCGAAGCTCACCATATTGCCTTTGAAGAAATTGAATTGGGCAAGGGGATCAGTAACCGCAGTCTCAGGGCAATTTCCGGTCAGCTGACCTGGCCCCAGGTATTCATCAGCGGTGAGCATATAGGCGGGGCTGAAGAGCTCGCTGGCTACCTGAAAAAGTAACCCTTCATTGATGCGCTGCAGTTACCTTTTCTGCAAGGCAGGCGGGTAACTCTTCAAGGGAATGAATCACCCAGTCCGGTCTGTTGTCTTCCGGTTGCGGCTTACGGTCCGGATTAAACCAGACCGTAGTGATTCCCAGTTGTCTGGCGCCATAAATATCCGCATTCAGGCAATCCCCCACATGAACGGTTTCAGCCGGGTTCACTCCGGCCAGCTCCATGGCTTTTTGAAAAAGAACGGCATCCGGTTTTGAACTTTTGTATTGCTCTGAACGAACACCGAACTGAAAATATCGACCAATGGACAATCGCTTGATGTCGACATTGCCATTGGTTACGGCCGCTAATGCGTATTTCTCAGATAAGGAAGCCAGTAACGTTTCTACTTCGGAAAAATATTGAACCTGATGACGCCAGATAACAAATTCATCCATTACCTGATTTGAAATTGATATCGCCTGATCATAATCACACGAGGCGCGGGTTAGTGCCAGAATCAAAGATTGACGACGCAGTTCCGTTATTTGATGCCTGAGTTCAGGTTGATTCTGGTACACCTCGATTCTGATTTTATGGAGATCTGATTTTTCAAAATGCTGGCTAAAAGCAGGCCAGAGTTTTATCAACAGATTCCAGGCATTCATCTCTGCATTGATCATCACTGGCTTGTTATTCCAGAGCGTATCGTCCAGATCAAAGGTAATCAGTTTAGTCTTTCTCATTCTTTCTTCGTGCTCGCGGGTGTGCTTTATCGTAAACATCGGCCAGATGCTGAAAATCAAGGTGGGTGTAAATCTGGGTTGTGGATATATCACTGTGCCCGAGTAGCTCCTGAACGGAACGCAGGTCTCCGCTGGATTCCAGCAGATGACTGGCAAAGGAATGACGCAGCATATGAGGATGAACGCCCACGGGCATTCCGGCATTCCTGGCAAACTTTTTCACCCGATTCTGTATTTGTCTGGCGCTGATTCGCTGCCCCTTTTTTGACAAAAATACAGCCTGTTCATCACCGTTCACTGTCAGTTGTCTGAGCATCAATTGTCTGAGTGCCAGCCATTTCTGCAGTACATCCCGTGCTTTTGTTCCTACAGGCAGCTCTCGCTCCTTACTGCCTTTTCCCATCACCCGAACCAGACGATAATCGTCAGAAAAACTGTCCAGATTTAATGACACCAGTTCCGACAGCCGCAATCCGGAAGAATAAAACAATTCCAGTACGGCAAGGTCACGCATTTGCAATGGATCTGACGGATCCACATCAGCCTTTTCCAGCAGGGAGTGTAACTGGTCGGCATCCAGCGTCTCAGGCAATTTCCGGGCCGATTTCGGCGCAGAGAGCAATTGAGCCGGATTATGTTCAACCAGATCACGACTCTGTAAATATCGGTAAAAGCTTCGCACTGACGACAAAATTCTCTGCAAACTTCGACTGCCTAAACCCTCCTGATACCAAGCAGCCATCCATTGTCGTAAATTCTTTTCAGAGATATCAGACCAGCATTCAATGGAATGTAATTCGGCCTGCTGTCGTATTCGGTTAAGATCACGACAATAGGCCGAAAGGGTGTGGGGAGAGTTTTGTTTTTCGAATTTCAGAAATTCAAGAAAGCGATCGACGTTTTTTTCCAGTGCGGCCATAAGATCAGGATTGCCCGGCGGGCATCAGTTTCGCCACCATCCGACTAAGCACCTCACCCAGAAAACTGATAAACAGTGTATCCATATCGGCCCTGAAATGATTCTTGTCCTTACTGCCCAGAATCAGAATGCCTAATCTTTCGGGATCATTCAGTGAATAACTGATAGGAATAACAGCTACGGATTCAACCTGCTTATTATGATCGGGAAACAGAAACGCCAACTCGCTTTCTTTCACTTTGCCACTGAACGCTTTATTTCCTCGCTGAACACAGCCCAGCGCCGCTTTCGTGGCGTCAAAGGTTTCAATCCGAACAGGCATATTCAATGCACTATTACTGAACAGAATCAGTGAATGAAAATCAATATTGAATTCAAAATCCAGACTGTCCCTGATGGTTTCAACCAACTGTTCCAGATCCTTACAGTCCAGCAAAGCCAGCATCATACGTCTTATTTTTTCAAACAGGCGGTCATTATCCCGGGCCGTATCCATATACTTTGCCAGTCGTGTCCGCATCTCGACATTGCGCTCACGCAACAGGGCAACCTGTCTCTCCACCAGTGAAATAGCCGGGCCACGCTGATGAGGTAAGGTCAGTGTCAGTAACAGATCATCTCTCCCCACAAAAAAATCGGGGTTCTTTTTAAGGAAGTCAGCCATCTGCTTATCATCACAATCGGCAGAGGCTCTGGCTTTTGCTTTGGTTTCCGTCATAAGCGAGTATGCCCTTCATAAACTCTGGATGCGGGTCCTGTCATCATAACCGACCGGCCTTCACCGGGCCAACAGATGCTCAGCTTGCCTCCCGGCAGGTTAACGGTTACGTCTTCGTCCAACAGACCCTGAAGTCGCCCGGCGACGACCGCTGCACAGGCACCGGTGCCACAGGCCATGGTTTCACCAACACCTCGTTCAAAAACCCGCAGATGAATTTCATTACGGCTGACCACCTGCATAAAACCGGCATTGCATTTACGTGGGAAATCTTCGTGGGTTTCCATTTCAGGTCCCAGAATATCTACTGGTGCCTTTTCGATATCATCAACCCGTATAACGCCATGAGGATTGCCCATGGACACCGCCGACATCTGCAATGTTTCACCACTTACAACGATCGGATAGGTATTGGCTTTCTGTTCGCGGGCAAAGGGTATGGCTGCCGGTTCCAGTATGGGCTGCCCCATATCCACAGTAACCTCACCATTTCCCTGAATATTCAGTTCTATATTTCCCCCGGCAGTCTGAACCTTGATTCGATCACGGCCGATCAGTTTTTTATCTCGGACAAACCGGGCAAAACAGCGGGCGCCATTGCCACACTGTTCAACTTCACTGCCATCAGCATTGAAAATACGATAGCGAAAATCCATATCGGGCTGAGTCGGCGGTTCTACCAGAAGCAGCTGATCAAAACCGACACCAAATCGTCGATCCGCCAGACGCCGGATTTTATCCGGCGGTAAACGCAGACTCTGGGAGACCATATCAACGACCATAAAGTCGTTACCGAGACCATGCATTTTGGAGAAGTGAAGCAGCATAAATAAGCCATCAGCAAGGAAAGCCATTAGTCCGGGTACGTTGATCTGCAACCCGCTTGTTAACCGCTTTCAAAATAAATTTCTATCTCTGTTGTCGAGATCCTGCCAGACAACGACAACAGATTCATTATGGCAACTCTTTAATTACGGCAATTCTTTAATCACGGCAATTCTTTAATCACGGCAATTCTTTAATCACGGCAATTCTTTAATCACGGCAAGAGGGATTCAGGAGCCATCTGCTCTTCCACCGTCTCCCTGCGACGAACCAGATGAACCTGATCACCATCCACCATCACTTCCGCAGGACGATTTCGGGAATTGTAATTTGAACTCATTACAAAACCGTATGCTCCTGCTGATCGTACTGCCAGCAAGTCCTGTTCATTAATGGCAAGCGTTCGCTGTTTACCCAGGAAATCACCGGTTTCACACACGGGACCAACAATATCGTAAACAGCTTCTGTGACATCCTGATGTTGCCGGGTAGCTTCAATAGTATGCCAGGCACTGTAGATGGATGGACGCAAAAGGTCATTCATAGCGCCATCGACAATGGCGAATAACTTGTGACCGTTATCCTTGATCATTTCAACCCGGGTCAGCATGATACCCGCCTGCGCAGCAATGGAACGTCCGGGTTCTACCAGCAGTTTCAGATGTTTATGGCCTGTTTCAACCAGACGCTGTTTCACTTCGCCAAGATAGGCTGCAGGTGTAGGCGGCACCTCATCCTGATAACAGATACCCAGACCACCGCCAATATCCAGATGCGTCAGGTTGATATCAAGAGCTTTCAGTTCATCCACCAGTACCAGTAAACGTTCCAGTGCGTCCAGAAAAGGTTCTTTTGTGGTTAACTGGGATCCGATATGGCAATCAACTCCGGCTATGTTCAAATGGCTCATGGTGGCAGCACGGGCATAAACAACAGGCGCACGATCAATATCAATACCGAACTTGTTGTCTTTTAAACCCGTGGAAATATAAGGGTGGGTTTTCGCATCCACATCAGGATTGACCCGAAGGGAGATAGACGCAGTTTTGTTCAGTGCTTTGGCTTCAGCCTGAAGACTATCGATTTCCTGTTCTGACTCAACATTAAAACAATAAACCCCCACCTCAAGAGCACGACGAATTTCATGACGCTGCTTACCAACACCTGAAAACACTACTTTGGCCGGATCACCGCCAGCAGCCAGAACGCGCTCCAGCTCGCCCAGTGACACGATATCAAAACCTGCCCCCATCTTTGCCAGAACATTCAGGACAGCGAGATTACTATTGGCTTTAACCGCATAACAAATCAGATGAGGCCAGTCACCAAGAGCCTCTTCATAAGCTTTGTAGCCCGTTTCAAAGCCGGCACGGGAATAAACGTACAAAGGGGTACCGAATTGTTCTGCAATCTGACTGACTGGAACCTGTTCAGCATTGAGCTCACGCTCATGATAAGAAAACCACTCCATGAAACTGTTCTTCTCGTATTAAAAAATTAGTGGGTTTGATCGCTGGTGGAAGTTACCTGCTGTTGTTTGCCATCTTCAGGAACGTAAAGATCGCCTTTCTGACCACAGCCAGCCAGTAAAAACAGGGTAAACAGCAGGGTAAACGCGGCTCTCATTCTGGTGTCCTTTTAAAATTTAATGTAAGCAATGCAGACAGTATAACCGTGGAATCTCTTATGGCTCTACCGTTATAGGGCTACGAACGCTAGAATCTCTGCAAATACGCCTGCTTTTAACCTATAAGGCTCTGAAGAACCCCATGAACGAAAACCAATATACAGACTCGCTGGATGAGCTGATGCTCAATATTGAAGATGCTATTGATGAGGCTGAACTGGATATTGATTACGAAACGTCAGCCGGCATTCTTACTCTGACCTGTGAAAATAACACCAAGGTTATTCTCAGTCGCCAGACTCCCCTGCTTCAGCTCTGGCTGGCCGCAAAGAGCGGAGGTTTTCATTTTGATTTCGAGGATACAAAGCAGTTGTGGATCAGGGATAGCGATGGTCGTGATTTTATGTCGGTATTGAATCAGTGTCTTTCAGAACAGTCAGGTGAAGACGTTAAACTGAATATTTGAACTATCTGCATGACGGATCAGGCGTCAGTTTGATCCGACAAAAATTCCAGACTATTTATAATCATCATCCTCTTGATTAAAACCGCAACGAACGCAACATTCGTTGTTATGATTAAGGCTCAAGCTGCCTTGTTAAACTTTTAATAAATACGTTACGGGAGCCATTAATATCACGATCAACGGTGAATCCATCACCCTTTATAACCTTTGACGAGCCAAGCCGGTCGTTAATGGTGCCATCCCACGTACGGGTTTTTGAGGTGTATGCCTCATTGCAATCGACAACGTGTTTACCGTACTTTTTGGCATACCACTTAAGACGCATCTTAAACCCGTAGTGGTTAAGGTCTAGCATCTGGCGACAAGTGTTTCGGCGAATAATACGAACCTTTTTGTCTTTCCGTGTGACCATCCCTCTGGTTTCAAAGGTGGGTAAAAAGATCACGTCATAGCTAGACACAAGCTCGAACGCCAAGCGGTTATGCAAGTCCAGAATGATGTCATCCTTCTTACACTTCAGGCGATTGATTTTACGGTCAAAGTGAACAATGCAATCTCGCGCCCACTGAAGCATATCAACGAACTTCACGCCCTTTTGCACATTGAGAACTTTTTGTTTTTGACCAATCAGCTTGTCCACTTTCTTCATTAATGGGAACAGCTTTTCTTTGGCAAGGTTATCGCCAGCAATTAAAGCATCCTTATCGCTAAAACAGGTGGCGAAGGTTCTCACTCCGGGATCAATACCAACACAATTTACTCCACCTTGGATTTCGGTATTGAGTTCGATGTGTTGTTGCACCTGAATAAACCAACGACCCTTGTCACAGGTGATAACGCATGATTTGCCAATGGCTTCGTCGGGTACATTTTCAGTCAGATGAATTTTACCCAGCGCATTGACGCAGGGGTTTAGCCCCTTTGGTAGCCGGTCAATTGAGAAAGAATGCTTGCTCCCTTTGCGGCTTTTAAATCCGACCTCTGCAAAACCTCCTTTGGCTCCTTTCAGTTTTTTATTCTTGCTGCAAACCGCTTTAAAGGTGGTTGCCGCTGCAAGTGTTCCATTGTCAGAAATTAATGAATTATAAGCACGACCATTGTCTTTCTGTTCTTGCTCTACCTGTACCTTTATGGAAGGGCGCATGTTGATGAACTTGCCGCTTTCATCCTTGTATTTGTCGTTACGGAAGCGGTTTACAGCTAGATTGTATGAACGTCTATATAATGCAAGTGCGTCCCTGTATGCCGACTCATTTTCCGGATAAAGCCTTATCTTTTTTGATGCTACTATTTTTACGCCTTTCAGCGGAACGCTTTCCGTAGTGGCTATTGCAGAATGAGGTAATGAAACCGATAAGCTCTGAGGTATCAAAGGCTTCACAGGAACCATTCGAGTCATCCAGAACTTCGATTTGTCCTCCCGATAATTCAACGAGCCATTTGATAAGCTCGAATCCTGATCGTGCAAGTCGGTCTTTTGTGGCAACCACAATGTGGGGCAATTGGATTTCCGCACATTGCTGATTCCAGAATGGTTTGCAGCCCTTTTCGTTTAAAGTTGAAAGCACTGGCAATGTCACTGATAAATTCTGCGTCAGGATGCCTTTCGAGCAAGATACGCTTTTGCGTATTGATGCTGGATTTTTGCTTCCCTGAGCTAACCCTTGCATAGCATATCTTTCTCTGCTGGTTGATGAATATGCGGTAGTGACCACCGCTCGTTTGCATTATTTTCTCGTAATGACCGCTTTCGATCTTTCGCCTTATTGTCTGGGAGGTTACGCCCTCGATCTTGGCAAGTTTGGTTGTGGATACCCACAAAATAAACGTCTCTGGTTATTAATTCAGAGACAGCATAGCACGCTATGTTGCGTTTGTTGCATTTTTACTGAACTGTTATTCCGTATTGTGTTTCGATATTAATTTTTCTACGGCAAGCCTGCCAGCCAGATATCCGCTGTATGAGGCACTGATTGCCTGTCTTGGAATATCGGGTTGTACAGCGACATCGCCTGCAACCAGGATATTGCCAACACTGGTACCAGACCATTCACAGTCATTGGAATGCTCTTTAATAGGAAGTAATTTATTAGAAAGCTCTTTATTAGAAGGCTCTTTATTAAAAAGCCCTTTGACGTCTCCGTGAAGACCCAGAAATTCTGGTGTGTATTCCAGCGTATTGGCTATAACCCCATCGACTTCCAGGACAGAAGAGTCAGTGACAACCAGATACTTATCTCTCACTTGAACAACAGACCTGACTGATTCATTGATCCTGTTCAGGTTCAGATTATTCAACTGTTGATCCAGCGCCCACTGAAGATTCTCTTCATTCTGTACAACAGGCCAGAAATGATTAATAACCAACTTCCCTCCCGGATCAATAAGCGTCACGTCGTAAAGATTCCTTAATCCGTAAAGTGCGGCCGTTTTCCCCCCAACTCCAGCTCCGAGCACTGCGATGGTCGGTTTTTTTCCTATGTATCTCCGGATTGAAAATAACTTTGCAAGACTTAACGAAGCCTCGATTCCCAAAGCCGAAGCCATCAAAAGATTAGCCTCGCACACATTGATTGCCCCCATAGTTATAAATGCAGAATCCTGATTCTCCGCCTTCCAGGGAAGACCATTTTTGTTGAAACGTACAATAAAGCCAGACTTGTCGGTATCAAGGTCGTCTAAAAAAGGGGTCGATTGGGGGTGCTGGCCAATGGCAGAGAAAACACCCCTGGCAGGGATTAATTCTATAGTGTTCTGATGTTTAAACGCAGTGCCATTAATCGCCCCGGATTGATCATAACTAAGCCATTGGGAATTATGATTAAACACGGTTTTGATATTCTTTTGCTCGATTAATCGCTCTTGTAGAATCTGCTCTGCTTTTAATCTCCCACCTCTGACCGCCAGAGTGATGTCAGCCCCAATGTCGGCAAGAGATAATGCATATTCCACCGCTGTCGATCCACTGCCTATGACAATAACGGGCTGGTCACGATATTGATAACCATCACAGGCCACACAGGTATGCACTCCCTGGCCAATTTTTGACACCATAAATTCAGGAACTATCGCCTGGGTGCCTGTAGCAACAATCAATAAATCAGTCGTGTAATTATTCAATCTACCCATTAAGTGATGGGTATTGTCTTGAAAAGAGTACTGCTCTACGTGATCGTGAATAATCGTGACATTGTCGGAGATTGTCTTTGACTGGATTAATGCCTGGAGTTCAGAACCTTCGATACGGTTAATACCCGGCCAGTTTTCAACCGGGCTGGCAAGATCCAGCTGCCCGGGCTGATCACTCTTGATAACCAGTATTGATGCTTCAGGCAGTAAATCTGTAATAGTCTGGGCTGCTACCAGTCCCGCCGGTCCGGCGCCAACAATAATCACAGAGGGTATCTGGGCATGGGAAATAAGGCTATAAATGCTGGTAATTACAAACAATCCTGCAAAGACCCATTGTCGCTGAGACTTCCACATTGATGATCCCTCACAGGTTGAAGTTTTTATTTCCAATCTGATTAAAGACCACAAAACGTCCGCTTGGTTCAAACCGTACGAGAGAAAAAATCTTTCTTCTTAAATAAGCAAAAATTGAAGACAAAAAAAACCGCAGCAATGCTGCGGTTTTTTTCTGGCAAATACCAAAGCATTTGCCATTTGTCAGATCAGCTGAACCACTTGCTTAGAAGTAGTAGCGAGCCTGAAGAACCAATTCATCTTCCGCGTCGTTCTCATCAGCATCTTTACTTTGATCAAACTTGTAAGTAGCAGATAACTGAACAGGACCTGTTGTGTAAACAACAGCAACTGGGAAATAGCTGGTTTCTTTGTCTGAATTATCAAAGTCGATTCCGTTATAACCGGTCTCAAACTTGTAGTTTTCATTCAGTTGATAGCTGACATACAACTCAGTACCCTGAGTCTTGCCCGTTGTATCTGTATGATTGCTGGTTTCAGTGTAGGTAGCAGCGGCGTACAGTGCGTCACGTGTGTACTTAACACCAACGATGGCTGCTTTTGCGTCACCTTTACCACTTTCCTTGAAGGAAACCTGATTATAGGCAGCACCAAAACTCAGACCAAAGTCCAGATCATAGCTCATGGCCAGAGCGTAACCGTTATCACGAGTGCGAATATTATCAACATCCTCTGCGTCACCAGTTTGGAACTGGGCAGAAATATTCAAACCCTGAAGGCTGATATTATACTGCAAGGAGTCGTCAGCACGGTAAGTGGAATCCAGATCGTAAGCTCCAGAAGCATCACCACCATGGATTGCAAACACATCAGTGAAATCAGATAACATGCTGTAAGTAGACCACTGCTTACCAACAGTCACAGAACCCAGTGTGCTGTGCTTAACACCAACATAACCCAGACGATTCTTGAAAGTGTCCTTACCGTCTTTATCGTCAGAATCAGTGACATCAAAACCCCACTCGCCTTTAGCGAAAGCAGCTACGTCAGAAGACAACTTGTGTTCGAAAGCCAGATTAAAACGGCTACTATCACCTTTAGCGGTAGTATCGCTATCGCTGTTCACGTAACGCATACCAACGTGTCCACCTACGGAGAACTTGTTAGTGCCATCGTCAACAACAGTGATGGCCATAGCCTGACCGGCTACCATAGAGGCTACAACAGCAGCGAGCAGTTTCTTCTGCATGGCTAATACTCCAAAATTCAGTGTGATGTGTGCATTGTTTTTTCATCGACTTGGCATCTGTAATACAGCCTGAAAAACAGGCGACGCTGACGACTTGTGTCCGGCATTATTCAAAAGAGAGTGCACCACCGTCACATGACAAAAACTAAACCACCTATGAGTTTTTATGAATTGCTTTTAACGAAACTTTTGCGCTAAAAAAAGTCTTTCTTGAGTAATTAACTCTCAAGTCCTTATTTATAAGGGGCGTAGAATATTTTGACACCCAACAAGCCTGTTTATATCGCTAGATAACCGATAAGTACTTCCCGAAAACAGCCAGATTAGCCAGCACTAAAGTTTTGCATAAAATTCATAGTTTCTTGTTTCACATCAAATATCCAAAGCTATAATCTTAGGATATTCATCAGGCAAATCTCAGAAATTGAAAACCTGCAGGTGAATATAAGATGTTGCAGACAAGTCCATATCTGGATAACCAGAGTTTATTTCTGGTAGAAACCAAAATAAACTCTGAACTGATGAACATTTTTAGTACGGCAATTAAATCAGCAAGCTATAAAATGATCATTATGAAAAGGCCTAAAAAGAACGTTCAAAACCCATCTGCCAAAAACCAATTTCCAGTCGGGTGGCTTCACAAAACGTTCGACAGAGAGAATCTATTCTATTGCCAGCAGCGCGACGGCTATACAGTTTTTCCAGTAACTGCACCTGTGCCACAGCCCCGGCCACAAACTCTTCACCACCATAGGTCTCAATCCAGCTCCAGTAAGGATTGCCGGCCTTCTTTGTGGCAGGATCATTAATCAATCGCAGTCCAATTTCTGCGTATCCCACCGAACAGGGGGACAACGCCGTATAAAGATCCAGAATATCACCCGCCATTCCACGCTCAAGAACATATCGGGTATAGGCCATATTGGCACTGGCTTCAGGCTGGGCAAGAATATCCGCTTCGCTGACGCCCCATTCCTGGCAATATTTGAGATGCAGATTCATTTCTATATCAAGAATACCGCTGACTGAAGCAGAGGCAGATCTCATGTCCTCAAGATTATCCGCCTTATAAACGGCAAGGGCATAGGCTCTTGAGAAATGGATTAAAAACAGATAATCCTGCTGTAAATAATGACGAAAGGAATCCAGTGGCAACGAGCCATCGGCAATGCCAGCAACAAATTCATGATGGCAGTAATGAAACCATTCATCCTGACAGGACTGCTTCATCTTGAAATAAATAGTTTCTGGGTTTTCAAAAATCTGGGCATCAACAGTCATAACAGCGGATCCGGAAAAATAATTTTAATCCTAAAGCATAACTGAACCAGATCGCTTCAGTAAAAAAACGGTTATCATAGGAAAGTATTCGTATAGCCGTTAGAAAGGGAAAAATATGCTCAGCCAAAAAATGGTCGAAAAACTAAACGAGCAAATCAATCTGGAATTTTATTCATCCAATCTTTATCTGCAGATGGCTTCCTGGTGTGAACACCAGGGACTCGATGGCTGTAATGCATTTCTTCGCCGCCATGCCCGTGAAGAAATGACACATATGCAAAAGTTGTTTAACTATGTCAACGAAACCGGTTCATTGGCTATTCTTGGTGCAATCTCGGCACCACCTCATGAATATGAATCTGTCCGCTCTGTTTTTCTGCAAACCTATGAGCATGAATGTGAAGTGACTCGCCGAATCAATGCCCTGGCTCACACTGCATTTACAGAGATGGATTACAGCACTTTCAATTTCCTTCAATGGTATGTATCCGAACAGCATGAAGAAGAGAAACTGTTCAAAACCATTCTCGATAAAATTGACATGATCGGTCTGGAACAGAAAGGGCTCTATTATATAGATCAGGAAATATTAAAACTGGTGACATCCATGCCCGCTGTCGTTGAAGCCGTTTAACCATGAAGCCATTTAACCATGAAGCCATCCGGATTAAAGAAGTTATCGAAAAAAACAGCGAAACGAATTGAGCTGTTTTTTATCGAAACTTCAGTAATCACACCCCTTATTTGGAAATCTCTTTTTCGGCGATTTCTTTTTCAACAGCCCCTTAAGGCAGGGGGGCTACTGTCTCTGATTGTTCTGGTCAGTGCCTGCAGCAGCCTCACGCCGTTTAACAATGATTTGCAACCTATTCGATTTGCCGACCTGGAGGGCTGGAATGATCAGCAAGCCTCTGCGGTTCGGCCGGTACTTCTTCGAAGCTGTCGGGGTCTGAAAAAATCTTCATTTCAGTCTGACAGTCAATGGGGAGATATCTCTCGCTGGCAGGCTCTCTGCGATGAACTGGCTCGGACGCCAGATCGCCAGCTGCTGACATTCTTCGAGCTGAATTTTAAACCCGTGCAGTCTGCTCCGGAATCCCGGGGTCTGTTTACAGGTTATTATTCTCCGATCATACAGGGCAGTTTGACTTCAGATGCTGAATTTTCAACACCTCTGCTTAAATTACCGGATGATCTTATTACAGTGAACCCATCCGATTTTGGCTCATCCGGAAAAACACTGGCAGGAAAACTTGATGGGCAGCAGCTCATACCTTACGACAGCCGAGCAGATATCAACCTTCAAATTCAAGAGGATGAACTGCCGGAGAAACAGGTACTGATCTGGCTGAAGAACCCCACCGATCGCTTTTTTCTTCAGATACAGGGTTCGGGCTATGTCAGCCTGAACAGCGGCGAGATCATACACATTGGCTATGCCGGTAATAACGGTCTGAATTACGTTTCAATCGGGAAAATCCTCAAAGACAGGGGAGACCTTACTGAAGTCTCCATGCAGAGCATACGTCACTGGCTTGAACGTAATTCCCAGAAGAGTCAGGCCCTGTTTAATCAGAACCCCCGCTATATATTCTTCAAACAGACACCAGAGTCCAATAGCGGAGTGATAACGGCTCAGGGCATACCTGCAACCCCTTTCAGAACGCTGGCTATCGATACCAGCTTCATCCCTCTGGGTATGCCGGTCTGGGTTGAAACCACCCTCACCGCTACCGGAGAGCCATTCAGACAATTAATGGTCGCACAGGATACCGGCAGCGCCATAAAAGGCCCTGTAAGAGGCGATATTTACATGGGCGTCGGGGAAGATGCAGCCTACCTTGCAGGAAACCAGCAATCTCCGGGGAAAATCTTTTTCCTGATTCCCCGCTGACAGGCCGGATCGTTCGTCCTTCGAGTCATTCCGATTTTCGCAGGGCGACGCTGTTCAGCGCCTGCAGCTGCTATTCTTTCTTTTCATACAGGGCCGGTATAGATAACAGATAGGACATCCCGAATCCACAAACTCAGGAGCGACCGTTGCGACTGCTGGTAATATTAAGACTGCTGGTTATAAGCATTGTGTTGCTCTCCACGGGAATAGTCACTGGCTGGTGGCTTCATCATCGTTGGTCACCACCCACCATTATTATTACTTCGGAAAGCAGCAGCAATACCCAACCCTTTTTTGATACGCAACCGTCATTTCCCTCCAGTCTGCCATTACCGACATCGCCAGATGTCAGTGAATTCATTCTGGCCCTGGAAGAGCTTCGTTACGATGATGCTCTGATCATTTATCAGAGAAATGAAAGCAATAATTCCGATCTGGCAGACCAGTTGAGAACAAGGCTTCTGAATCATATAGAACAACTCAGTGCCCGCAGAGAATTTGATGTCATCGCGAACACACTGGAACGATTCACCCATTACTATTATCAGGACTTCAATTTACTCAAGCAGCTGGCCGCGGCTTATGAATCAAAAGAGGAACAGGAAAAAGCCCTGAATGTCTATATAAATGCTCGCGCCTTTCTTGACCAGAAGAAAGACCAAAATAGCGATCAGAAGGACAGGCTCGACTTTCTGAACGATCGTATTCACAGACTGGCCAAAGAACGTTTTGTCAGGCATAAAAAATCTCAAACCCTGGAAGACCTGCTACCCCAGTTTCAGAAAATGGCACTTCTTGAACCGGAATATGGCTTTTACCGTTTCGCACTGGCAGAAAGTTACTTAAGCATGGGAGATATTGAAAGCGCTATTCGGGAGCTGGAAATACTCCAGATAGATCCAGAATTCGGGAACAGGGCAGCCAGTCTTTTGGCCAAACTTCTCCCCCCCCCTCCGGTGGAAGAAATTGATATGCCCGTCAATACGATTCCTCTTACCGGTTCTGGAAATCGCTTTATTGTTAACGTTGTCGCTGGCGAGCAGCTCGGTGCCGAACTTCTCATCGATACAGGTGCCACTTTGACAACATTGCCAAAAAAGATGTTGTCTGAGCTCAAAAAACAAAAAAAGGCGAAAGCTTCAGGACAGACAGAATTGAGTACAGCGAATGGTATTCGTTTTGCGCGACTGTACAAAGTGAGGCAGTTTCAAATTGGCAATTACACACTTCATAATTTGGAAGTCGCTGAGCTGGAGTTAAATGACCGCCGCAGCGATGGATTATTGGGGATGAACGTGCTTGACCAGTTTCATTTTTTTATAGACCAGAACCAGAGATCTCTCACTCTCACGCCAAGGTAAACAAACAAGTGTTACCCGAAACACTTCCCCCCCCGTAAAAAGCACCTCAGGTAACAACTCTGATGATTTTTATTGCTCACAATACAACCATAGTATATATAACCTATTGTTTTATATGAGTTTTAAATAAGTTGGCACAGAAGATGTTATAACAACGACAAACAACAATAATAATGATCGATTAATAACAATAATAATATTGGATCAACTAAAAAATATAATAAAGATCCGCGTAAGTAGATTGCTTTGAAGGATGGTGATCCCAGTCGGCAAACCAATACACTTAAGTTTACTCAGTGAGACAAATAAAAATAATAACAGGTTTCACAACAACGGAGGTGCTTAGGCCCCTCCGTTTTTTTATCTTTTTTTTTTAAGACTCCCTCCATGCTTTATTCATTGAATCTCTCAGGGGTTGGGTCAAATATTCGAACGCCGTTCTTTTTCCGGTGGTGACCATAATGTCTGCGGGCATACCTGGCTGTAGTCGCTTATCTTTCAGCTTCCGCATTTCCTCGACTCCAACCTCAATACGCAGCAGGTAGTAGGGTTCTCTGGAATATTCATCAATCAGGCTATCCGCAGATGCGTAAATCACCTTACCCGCCAGTCTGGGCGTTGTACGCTGGGGAAACGCTGTCAGTTGAATCCACGCCCTCTGTCCCATATGTATCTGGTCAACATCCTGCGGGTTCATTCGCCCTTCAATCATCAGAGCATCACGCTCAGGAACCAGCTCCATCAATGTTTGTCCTGCCTGAACCACACCTCCTACTGTATTTATCTGTCGATCGACTATTGTGCCATCAGCAGGTGCCAGAACATCCAGATGGTTTAGCATGTAGCGGGATGCTTTCACCCTTTCCGTCAAATCATTGATCTGGGCTCGGGCTTTATTCAGGTCATTGACCAGCATTTCCCGACGATCCTGCTCCATCTGTAAAATTTCCAGTTCAGCTTCAGTGATGCTCTGGCCTGCCTCTGCCGCATCTGCCTGATATTCACTGACTTTACCTTCGAGATCAGCTTCCTCTTTTATCGAAGCATTCACCGTTACCTTTTGAATGTAGCCACTATCAAACAACTGGTTTAATCCCGACAACTCCTCTTGCGTAACACTAAGCTGCTTCAGACTTGCCTTCTCCAGACCGTGGATACCCTGTATCTGTTCACGAATTTTCTCGATTCTCTGCCTGAAAATTTTTATTTTCCCATCATGAGTACTCTGTCGCTCATTAAACAGACGCTGCTGAAGTGCAAGAACGTCATGAAAGCGTGAATTTTTTTCAGCTTCAAGTTTCAGGGAATCGGTAAAATCCATTGTCTGAAATCCAGACATTTCTGCCTGCAACCGAATTTCCGTTGCCCGGGCATAAAAGAAACTGTCTTCAAGAATAGCCAGAGCCGCACGGGCACGTGTGTCGTCCAGCCGCGCCAGTACATCGCCAGATACAACCCGGTCACCGTCGTTAACCAGAATCGCACCCACTCTGCCCGCCTGAAGGCTCTGAACAGATTTTCTCTGGCTGTGAACGGTGACCTTACCTGACGCCAGAACAGCGCTGTCCAGTTCAGCCAGCGCAGTCCAACCGAAAAAACCAGCAAATGTACATAACACCACAACCAACCCCACTTTAGTGTAATAACGGGCTGGAGTGTAATAACGGGCTGGAGTGTAATAACGGGCTGGAGTGTAATAACGGGCTGGTTTTTGATCTCTGGAAAAGCTCATGCGCTCAACTCCTGGTGGCGATCCTGTCTGATTAGAATATTTTCAGTGTCACCAAACTGATCAATACAGCCATTGGCCATCACCATGATTTTGTCCACAGCCTTTAGCAGTGTCGGGCGATGAGTAATAACAACCGTGGTGACTCCCTGCTGCCTGAGAAATTTCAGTGCATTCACCAATGCCACTTCTCCCTGGCGATCCAGATTTGCGTCTGGCTCATCCAGAACAACCAGAGAAGGATTGCCATAAATGGCCCTGGCCAATGCAATGCGCTGCTGTTGACCTCCGGACAAATGAAAAGCTCCCTGACCAATGAAGGTTTCATAACCATCAGGCAGACCAAGTACAAGATCATGAACACCAGCCATTTGTGCCGCCTGAATCACAGTTTGGGCATCAACGTCAGAAAAACGGGCGATGTTGTCTTTAATGGTGCCGGGAAATAATTCGACAGACTGGGGTAAATACCCCAGCCACTGGCCCAGTTCGTCACGAGGCCACTGACTGACATCAGCACCATCCAATCGCACAACACCGGAACCCGGTGACCAGATTCCCATCAGCAATCGAGCCAGAGTACTTTTACCGGAAGCACTCTGCCCGACAATCGCCAGACTTTCGCCTGCAGCCAGTTCAAATCCAATTCCTTTAATGACGGGTTTACTGCCTCCAGGTACCGTTGCCACCAGTTTTTCTATTGTCAGCTGACCTTTCGGTCTGGGTAACTGCATGGTGTTCCCGGCGGTATCATCACTCTGGAAATACGCTGACAGTTTCTGCCATGACTGACGGGTCAGCAGCAGATTTTTCCATTGGTTGATCAGCATTTCCAATGGAGCCAGTGCACGCCCCAGTAAAATAGAACCCGCCACCATGGCGCCAGCCGTCATCTGCCCGGATAACACCAGAACAGCACCAAAACCCAGCATGGAAATTTGCAGCAGCGGCCGCAGGAAGCGACCAATTGCATTGAAATCTCCTCCCCGGTCACTGGCATGGTAATGACTGTCCCCGGCCTGCTCTCTCTTTTCCTGCCAGTGTTTCACTAAACCATTGGCCATGCCCAGAGCCCTGGTGACTTCCACATTATCAAGACACTGTTCCGCAAAACGGTTAGCGCCGTAACGTAATGAAGACGCTTTTTCCATGGGCTTTTTTGTCATGCGATTTGAGGTAATGGCAATAACCGCCAGTAACAGGGCGCCAAAGGTTGCAATAAGCCCCAGAACCGGATGAAGCATGGTAATAACCAGAAGATAAATTGGAATCCAGGGGGCATCGCAGAGTGCGATAATACCGGCGCCCGACATAAACCCGGAGAGTTTGTCCATATCCGACAGTCGTTGTCTGTCAGACGCCAGACCTCTGGATTGCAGTAACTTTGTGAGTAGCGGGGTTTCCATTGACTGTTCCAGAGTTCCGGCCAGTCGCACCAGCAAACGGGAACGAACCCATTCCAGGCAACTGGCAGCAAACACCAGAACCACCGCCACCATGGTTAATGCTATTAAAGTGGGCACACTGCCTGCGGTGAGAACACGGTCATAAACCTGCAGCATATACAGGGGAACGGTCAGCATCAGCAGATTCAGAAAAAAACTGAAACCCAGAACGATATAAATCTGACGCCGGATGTTAACAAGTGATCGTTGTATAACATCGTCCTTGATAGTGTGCATTTTTCACTCCGTCATAATAAAAAAACCGGGCGTTGCGCCCGGCTACTGCTGATCAGGAAAACTCAGACAAGTTGATCATCCAGCTGAACATTTTCATCACTCAGCTCATCGGCACTCACACCAATCAGAGTCAGGGTGTTTTCACCACTGTCGTCCAGACTGATTTCCAGATCACGTCCTTTTTGCTGACTGCCAGCCAACAGCTCATCCAGAGTTTCAAAGCTCAGCCCGTTCAGTAAAATACTGTCGGAACCCGCATCAAAGTCACGGATAACGTCCTTACCCGACTGCCCTGAAATCTCGAAAGTGTCCCGACCGGAACCACCCAGCAGCCAGTCATTCCCCTCGCCACCTGCCAGCCAGTCGTTACCGCTGCCACCATTGAGAACATCCGATCCTTCACCACCATTCAGGTAATCATTGCCTGAGCCGGCAACCAGAAGATCATTCCCCTGACCACCATCCAGTTCATCCTTGCCACCTTCACCAAAGAGTTGATCATCACCCTGCTCACCGAACAGATAATCCTGATGATCTCCACCATGCGCAATATCATTACCGGTTCCTGCGTAGATCCAATCATTACCGGCTCCACCCTGAAGCTGATCTGCACCTTCCCGGCCATAGATCTGATCATCGCCTTCACCACCAGACAACTGGTCGTTACCGGCAAGGCCATCCAGAAAGTCATCGCCGGTACCACCGGACAAGACATCAGCCCCCAACGCTCCCGTTAACATGCCATCTTCACCGCCAATCGTTGTTTCTACGGGAACGGTCGTCTGTCCCTGAAGCACGGTATCTTCACGAACAGCAAGGTTCTGAATACGGGTGTCAGCTTCCGGTTCAGTTTCTTCCGACTGATAAGCCTGCTGCTGGAAGTTTTCTTTCAGATACTCAGCCAATACATCCTGTTCTGTTCCGGGAGCGGCAAATTCAGAACTGCCCGAATCGGTCAGTATCTGGTCGAGTTCCACAACATTGGCTGCATCACCATTGGTTGCGGTAAATTCACCGAAAGGATATCCGTCGCCACCACCGGCCAGAAAGTTAAGCGTCACTATCCGGATATTCATTTCCGGAGCCACTGCCAGCTCTCCGTTCTCCACCAGTATCTGAATAACTTCACCCTGCTCATTCACCAGCGCCGCTGAACGAATTCGGGCTCCGGCTTCAAGGGTTGCGTCAAAACTGAAGTTCACGCCACTTACCTGGGGAAACTGACCTGGTGTATTTCCGGCTCCGGTTGCTGCCACACCGTGTTCCAGTACCGCCACCAGCTGTTCGGCAGTAAGCGTCAGTAATGTCAGGGAGTTATTGAATTTCAGGGTATTCTCAATATCCAGCTGAGAGACTTCACCATCCTGCTTGCCACTTCCCGGATTGGCCTGGGGAGGCAATTCCTGATAGTTACCGTCACTACTGGCTTCAATGGCGCCTATGGGTGCACGAATGCCTCCACCATTTTTGATGGAAACCATGACACTGTCGTCATGCTGTCTGGCAGCAGCCAGATTAGCGTCAGCGGTCAGATTACCCACATTGGTTTCTTCTGTTCTCACCGCTTCACGACGGCCTTCCAGGAAGACATCTGTTTTACCCAGAATGTTACTGTCTTTCTCGTTCACCAGTTCCTGAACGGCATCGGTCAGATCCTGAACCAGATCGCCTTTGGTACCTTCGGCAAACGCATCCTGGTCGCCCCAGAGAGCGTTCACCGTATCTTCTGTACTGGCATAGGCTCCGCTGATATTGGCATCAGTCACATTGCCATTGTCGTCCATAATGATGTTGCCATCTTCGTCAAAATCTAACACCAGACGACCCACATAACTGTACTGCCCGTCAGTGCTGACAATGACGGCAGTATCACCATCCGCATTGGTGGTGGTGAACGGATAATCTTCCGCAGCGGTATCACCCGGTAAAAGGTCGTCCGTTTCATCGGCCTGCAACGTGTCGGAACCACCGGCAATAACAACATCAATACCGTGCAGCATTTGCACCAGCTCTTTCTCAAGCGCTATCTGCTGCAGATGAGACACCAGAATTATTTTATTGATATCCTGTGCAAGCAGTTGATCAATCACTGGCTGCAGTACATTAGCCAGAGCCTGCATATCGGCAGGAACATCACCATTGCTCACGGTGGTCGAACCCGGAGATGAAATCTGAGCCAATAGTGGTGTTGTTGCCCCCACTACTCCAATTTTTTCACCACCTTCTTCCAGAATGGTCGCCGGAGCAATTTTCGGCGCAGGCGTACCGGATTGAGCCGGTCCCGTTAGAAAATCGGACGCGGGTAAAATCTGATCGGTGTACAGTCCGGACAGATTCGGATCCTGACCGAAATCAAGATTGGCACTGAGATAAGGAAACTGACTGCCAACCCAGCGATCATCGCCCAGACCATCTCCTTTATATTGCGGTGCAATGATTTCTTCCAGAGCAGCAGTGCCAACATCGAATTCATGATTACCCAACGCTGACGCATCGAATCCAATGGCATTCATAATGGAAATATCTACGCGACCGCCACCTTCTCTCAAACTTTCATAGACTTCCTCACCGCTCAAATCATAGAGTTTGTTGTAGAAATCATTGAATACATCACCGTCCCGGAATAATCCCCGGTCACCTGATGCAGAAAAGAAGGGGCCACTGAGGTAGTTATCGCCAGCAGACAGCGTAATGCTATTACTGTGTGTATCTTCAAGAGCATCAATAATCGCGGCAAAATTAGCAGCACGGGGGATACCTTCCACCCCGCCTTCCAGATCTGAGGCATGTAATATCTGCAGGGTATAAACCGGCTCGCCAATGGTAACCCTGGCAACCAGTGGATCATGATCACTGGCCTGATCAGAGAACTCGCTGTTGATATGAACCACATCCAGTTCAGCATTCTGAGCCAGATTATTGCTCACCAGAATCTGATCCAGAACCTGGGCATTTCCCTGGAAATTGTATGTATGAACAGCCCCGTCATCGAGAGTATTGATCAGGTTGGTCATTACATTTTCTGAACCACTGCCCGCTATGGTGTCTGATGGCCCTTCCCACTGAAACGAGTTGAAATCTCCCAACACCAAAACATTAGCGTCAGGGTCGCCAGCCATTAAACCATCAACGAAATTATTCAGTGCCTGCGCCTGATCCAGTCGTTCCTGATATCCCGCATTCACGAATGGCTGCTGAGCACCATAAATAGGCGTACTGCCAAACTTCGATGAAAGATGAACATTCACCAGATCAACGGCTTCACCATTGAATTCAAACTGTGCGTAAAGGGGTTTGCGGGTTCCATCAAAAGCCGAGTCCAGCAAGCGCTCTGCAGAACCTTCTACATAGTCAACTCGTTCTGCATTGTAGAGATAGCCGACCCGAATATTACCGCCTGGCTGACCACCATCAGCACCATCGGTGGGATCGATCTGGATATACTCATAGGATGGACTACCGGCATTTTCTATGGCATCAATCAGCTTCTGCCATGATTGATCGGCAGCAGCACTGCCACTATTGGTGCTACCATCATTATCCTGAACTTCCTGAAGCGCAAGAATATCCGGGCTCCCCAGATTTGCAGTGATTTGCTGAGCCAGGGCCTCGAAACGGCTGTCGGCATCACCGGCATCCAGATTTTCCACATTGTAGCTGGCGACGGTCAATTCATTACCGTCGCCCTGCAGTTCTGTTGTCGCTTTCTGAAGCCCTCCGGAAGTCACTGAGAATGCTTCCGTGGCTTTTACCTCATAATTACCAAAGTTGTAATCCACTACCCCGGTCACATTACCCAGACTGTCTCCGACGTTTACTTCAACATCAAAATCCGGCAGAACCTGTCTGTCTATCTGAATCTGTACCCGCTCAGGGTTCAGATCACCTTCTGCCAGCGCTATACCACCACGGCTATTCAAACCGGTTGCATTGTCACCATTGTCAGCAACGGTGAAGATTTCACCGAATCGGTTCTTGGCGGCAACAGCCACGGCATCCTGAACAGTAACCCGCATTCCTTCCAGACTTTCAAAGAAATCGATACTGTCAGATTCGTGATCAAAACTCTGGAAATTGTCATCCTCCACCACCGTCAATGGCTGGCTGCGTCCACCTTCACCTATGACAACGGCATCGGGAAGAGTATTACCCTGGCTGTTAACCACCAGATTGCTGATACCGGACAACTGGGTTGTGGACAAATTCCCTGAACTGGCACCACCCGGTGTGAATTCGGCTACTGTCCCCTGCAGGCTGATGTCATCACCTGCAGCGAGTTGAGGCGCGCTCCCGGTAAACACAAAAAGCGCATCGGAAGTGGCATCATCTCCATCGGCTGGCCCCTGAAGATAGAAGCCATTGGATTCCAGAGCCGTTACAATTCCTGAAGTAGTTACTTCCTGTCCCACAACGCTGGAGGTATGACTGCGTCCCTGAATATCATAAATAGCCATTGTTACCGGCTGATCTGAGCCACTGCCTGACTGTCCGGCAACCTGATTTTGTGTATTCGGTGTATTGACCGCTTTGCCTTCTTCTGCAGCACCGGCACCATCAAGAAGTCCGTCACCGTCGTAATCGTTTCTGATCCAGTCACCTGCAGCATCTGAATCCACACCATCCTCAAGGCGGGAAGCGCCACCTACTGTAAAGGTCATGTCGTCAAAGTTTTTATTAAGCACGGTTGAGCTATAAAGCAGATCGCCGCTGCCTCCATCATGAACCGCTACAGAATCCAGTATGGTTCCGATAGGCGCACTGTCGTCAATCTGACCATCACGATCTGCATCAATAAAATCGCCCACTTCTCCGGTAAAGCCATCCACCAGTAACAGGGTCTGACTGCCATTCTGCAATTTGTTGCTGGAGCTCAGCGTCCAGAATCCTTCGGCATTACTGGTACCCAACTGGAAGGCACCATTTATCTTTCCCTGATTCCCATTACTGTCCCCTTCCACGCTCAATAACCAGAGGTTGGAATAATCCGTCAGAGGATCACCCAGTATTTCGATAAATTCATTACTGTCGAAACCCGCATGATTAAAAACAAACTCATTGATAACCGGCGTACGTGTTGCCATGAAAAGCTCCTATCCCTATGGAATATTCTTGTTAACCGTGGCTGCGATAAATCAGAGTGGTAATAAATTGAACGGAAAGAATGGCAGGGTTTTATGTCAGTTTTGTTTAGTGTCGATGAAGGTAATTGAACACTTTTAAGGCAGTGAAACAGAAGTTCATCAATAGCAGGGTTTAAAAGCTGATACGCAATGCTATGATATAACGCTGAATTTAACGGTTTCTGATCATCAGATAGCTTTTTATTCAGATATTCATACAGGTATAGCAGTCACGCTGGCATCACATCGACCAAAACGGGTTAGCATGTGAAATTTCGCTGGGCAATACCGTTGATCAACCCAGTCGGTTTGAAGGTATGGATATCTGTTTTCAATCCTCTGATATCCCCAATGAAACACTGGTAATTAACTCTTCATGCAAGGCTCATCATGCTAGGCACCGGAATTGTCAGCAACGTGACAGCAATCGCTGTACTGGTGCTTGGAATCATTTTGTTCTTCTGGCTCATGTACAGTAAAAAAAGACGCAAAAATATCGATCATACTAATATCCGCCCCTCCAGACTCGTTGTGGCACGGGACAACCATTCTGTATCCAGAAAATATATCAGTGACAACGCCCTGAAAGTCGTCAACAGGCTAAATAGTCAGGGTTTCGACGCTTACCTGGTAGGTGGTTGCATCCGGGACATCTATGTAGATCTCCACCCGAAAGATTTCGACGTTGCCACCAACGCCACCCCTGAAGAGGTACGCAGCCTGTTCAGAAATTCACGACTCATTGGCAGACGTTTCAAACTGGTTCATGTTCTGTTCGGTCGGGAAATGATTGAAGTGGCTACCTTTCGGGCGAGCCACAACGAACAGCACAGTAAAGACAAATCACACCATTCAGATTCCGGTCGAATACTGCGGGACAACGTCTACGGTTCCATGGAAGATGATGCCATTCGCAGGGATTTCACCGTTAACGCTCTCTATTACGATGCCCGGGACTTCAGCATTGTCGATTTCTGTGGCGGCATTGACGACATCAGAAACAAAACCCTGCGTCTGATCGGCGATCCGGTCACCCGTTACCACGAAGATCCGGTAAGAATGCTGCGGGCTATCCGGTTTGCTGCAAAACTGGATTTCAAAATAGCCAAAGACACCGAACAGCCCATCAGGGATCTGGCCGATTTACTTCGGGATATCCCCTCTGCCCGATTGTTCGACGAAGTTTTAAAGCTGCTGCAGTCTGGTCAGGGTGTAAAAACGTTTCAGTTGCTTCGTGAATATCAACTGTTTGAAACCCTGTTTCCCGCCGTTCATCATTGTCTGCAGGATGGTGATGAATTTGCCGAAAAATTGATTCTGTCGGCATTAAAAAGTACTGATCACCGCATTGCCCGTGGCAAACCCGTCACTCCTGCATTTCTGTTCGCGGCCATGCTCTGGTCACCCATGCAACGATTGGCCCGGGATTTCAGAGATCAGGGTGTGCCACCGGTTCCTGCCATTCAACAGGCAGCCACAACCGTTCTGGAAAATCAGGTGACTCATACCGCCATTCCCAAGCGGTTTTCAATCATGATTCGGGAAATCTGGGATTCCCAGCATCGCTTGATTCGACGCCAGCCAAAGGTGATTCAGTCTCTCCGGGAACACCCACGTTTTCGTGCGTCCTATGACTTCCTTATTTTGCGCGAAGAAGCAGGAGAAGATTTAGGTAACGCTGGCCAGTGGTGGACTGATTACCAGGAAGTCAATGAAGAAACCGGCTTCGCCATGATCAGGGCATTAAGAAATACCCATAGTCACGGCAAAAGTGGTGGTAAACGCCCAGCTAACAACAAACGACGCAGGCAAAGACGGGGGCCGGTAAAACAGAACACAAATGGCGGAGCAGAAGGCTGATGCAGGCCATTTCCTATATTGCCCTTGGCAGTAATCTGGACAAGCCCGGCCTGCAGTTGCAACGTGCTGTTGACGACATTGACAGCACTTCCGGTATGACTTTGACTGGCTGCTTCCCGCCTCTATTTGAGCGATCCCTTAGGTCCAGTAGAACAACCGGATTACTGCAATGCTGTAGTGAAGATAAATACCACTCTTGAACCAATCCAGCTTCTCGATACCCTGCAAGCCATCGAAAACGACCACGGCCGTGTTCGTTCTGTTCGCTGGGGTCCGAGAACACTGGATCTTGATATTCTGCTCTATGATAATCAGGTTATCGAAACAGAACGACTGACAGTGCCTCACTACCAGATGCATCTTCGAAACTTTGTTCTGTATCCGCTGTACGATATTTCACCGGATTTGATATTGCCGGATCAAACCCCTCTGAAACAATTGATACATCAGCATAGTCAGGACGGGTTGGAAATTATCGCTAACACTTATCCCTGGCTGTAGCACTATTGTTTCAGGTTTGATAATAAAAACTATTTTCATGCTCCGGTTGACCCCATGCATGAAGGGTAGAAAAACGGATTCTCGAGGAGAGCACGTCCTCCTTTCGAGGCCGGATGTACTTTTAAATCACACCTTTTAATCACACCTTTTAATCACACCTTATTGCACAAAAAACAACCACTAACTCCCAAAAAACCTATACTGCGTCACCTCGAACTGACACCGGCCCAGACATTTCGTATAATCCGCTGCTGTATTCATTAAGGTCTTTATTGATGGCTAAAGTCACCCTGCATACCTTGACAGAAATGAAACGGTCCGGTGAAAAATTCACCAGCCTGACCGCCTATGATTCGACTCTGGCACACCTGGTCAGCAACCAGGGTGTAGAAGTCATTCTTGTAGGCGATTCTCTGGGTAATGTCTGTCAGGGACACGACAGTACCGTACCCGTCACCATGGATGACATGTGTTATCACACTCGCGCTGTCAGTAAAAAAGCTGGCGATTCTATGGTCATGGCAGACCTTCCCTTTGCTTCTTATGCCAGTAAAAGTCAGGCTCTGGAAAATGCCACCCGCCTTATGCAGGCCGGTGCAGAACTGGTCAAAATGGAAGGTGAAGGCTGGTTGCCTCCCATCGTCAGTCATCTTCGGGAACAGGGCATACCCTGTTGTGTCCATCTGGGGCTAACGCCACAGTCGGTCCACGTGCTGGGTGGCTATAAAGTTCAGGGCCGGGATGAAGACCGGGCAAATGCCATGATAAAGGCGGCTATCGAACTGGAACAGGCCGGTGCAGCTATTTTACTGCTGGAATGCGTGCCCTCTTCACTGGCTCGTGAAATCACCCGTTCAGTACAGATTCCGGTTATTGGAATTGGTGCCGGGGCAGACACTGATGGTCAGGTACTGGTTATTTACGACATGCTGGATCTAACCCAGGGGCGAAAGCCGAAATTTGTCAAAAACTATATGTCTGAAGTATCGTCTGTTCAGGAAGCCGTTGCCCGTTACGTTACAGAAGTTAAAAATGGCAGTTTTCCTGCGGAACAGCACAGTTTTGCATAAACCGAAAAGGGCGAGTAAGGTCTGAAAACAATGAAAGTCGTTCATTCCATTGCAGAAGTTCAGGACGAAGTCGGTATTCGCAGGTCACAAGGCAAACGTATAGGCTTTGTACCGACCATGGGAAATCTTCATGGTGGACATCTGACCCTGGTAGAAAAAGCCAAGCAAACCTGTGATTACGTTGTCGTCAGCATCTATGTAAACCCGTTACAGTTTGGCCCTAATGAAGATTATGATTCTTACCCACGCACCATGGAACAGGATCAGCAGTTACTGATTGATCATGGCGTTGACCTGTTATACACAGCCAGCACCAATGAGATATACCCGGAAGGCAGTGAACATCACACCCATGTCAGTGTTGAAATTCTGGACGGAATGCATTGCGGAAAAAGCCGACCGGGGTTCTTCCGGGGCATAGCAACCGTGGTAACCAAACTGTTGAATATTGTACGACCAGATGCGGCTGTGTTTGGTGAAAAAGATTTTCAGCAATTAACCATCATTCGTAAAGTGGTGCGTGATTTATGCATTCCCACTGACATTATTGGAGCCCCCATTGCCAGGGAAGCATCCGGTCTGGCCATGAGCTCACGCAATGGTTATCTGACCAGGGAAGAACGTGAAGAAATCGCTCCAACATTGAACCAGTGCCTTGAAGACACCAAACAGGCCATTCTGGCTGGCGAGCGGGATTATGATCTATTAAGACGGAATGCATTTGCAAAAATGGCTCAGACTGGCTTCAAGCCCGACTACTTCAATATCAGTAACCCGGACGATTTATTACCCGCGACACATAATGAACAATCATTGGTAATACTGGCTGCAGGTTATCTGGGTAAAGCCCGCCTGATTGATAATATTTATTTCAACATTCAATAAGAGATAGTTTCCATGCAAAGCATCATGTTGAAAGCCAAATTTCACAAAGCCCACGTAACTCACGCCGTACTGGAGTATGAGGGTTCACTGTCCATTGACGGCAACCTTCTCGATATGGCCGGACTGCGTGAATTTGAGCAGATTCAGGTATATAACATAGAAAACGGAGAGCGTTTCACTACCTATATTATCCGTGGTGAACCGGGATCCGGGATCATGTCGGTCAATGGCGCTGCAGCCCACAAGGTAAGCGTTGGCGACCGTATTATTGTCTGCGCCTTCGGCAACTTTGAGGAACAGGAACTGATAGATTTCGAACCCCGTTTGATTTACATGAAAGAAGGCAACAAAGTCAGCCATACTGCCAATGCCATTCCGGTTCAGTTGGCATAAATAATTTTGGCATGCTGAACCCCGGCATGCCCTTCCTTTCTCCTACCTTTATATAGAGGCTTCATCGTGAGTTATTCTGCTGGTATCAACCATCTTCCAGTTTCCTGTGATCTTATCGCCTTACAGAAGCAACTGAAAAATGTTCACCTCCGAGATCTCTTTTCAGAAGACCCCAACCGATTCAAGAAATACAGTTTTGAGGCTGCGGGTCTTTTTCTGGATTATTCCAAGCACCTGATTAACGACGATGTTATGTCATATCTGGTGAAGTTGGCCGAACAGGCTGGACTGGACAAGGCCCGGGACGCGATGTTTTCCGGTGAAAAAATTAACTACACAGAAAAACGTGCAGTGTTGCACACGGCGTTGAGAAACTTTGGTAGTGAGCCGGTTTTTGTTGATGGCGAAGATGTTATGCCTTTGATTCGTGACACCCGTTCACGCATGAAGGCACTGACAGAAAAAGTCCACACTGGAGCATGGAAAGGACATACCGGAAAATCCGTTAAGCACATCGTTAATATTGGCATTGGAGGCTCTTACCTCGGACTGAAAACGGCCATCAATGCCATGACCCCTTATCATGTAGAAGGTCTGGAACATCATTTTGTCGCCAATATTGATCCCAGTGAACTTACTGAAGTTCTGAAGAAAGTTGACCCCCAGACCACTTTGTTTATTGTTGCGTCCAAATCGTTCAGCACTCTGGAAACACTGCAAAATGCTCAGGCTGCCAGAGCCTGGATGCTGGAACAGGGCTGTGCAGAAAATAATATCCGCAAGCACTTTATGGCCATCTCTACCAATCTGGGAGCCATTGATTCCTTTGGTATCGCTCAGGAAAACACTTTGCCACTGTGGGACTGGGTAGGCGGTCGTTACTCTTTATGGTCCAGTATTGGTCTGCTGGTCAGCATGACCGTAGGTTACGACAACTTCGAGCGCATGCTGAAAGGCGCAGAGGCCATGGATACTCATTTCCGTACGGCACCTCTGGCAAAAAATATGCCGGTAATTACCGCATTACTGGGTGTCTGGTATCAGAATTTCTTTAAGGCCGAATCCCAGGCTTTTATTTCGTACGATTATTTTCTGCGTGACCTGCCAGGCCATTTGCAACAGATGGATATGGAAAGTAACGGAAAGCGCACCCGGGAAGATGGCAGCCCGGTAGATTACCAGACAGGTGCCGTTATCTGGGGTGGCACAGGCACCAATGACCAGCATGCCTACCATCAGTTGCTGCATCAGGGTACACGACTGATTCCTGTGGATTTTATTGCACCGGCCACCACTCATAACCCCATTGGAGAACAACACCCCTGGTTGTTTACCAATGCACTGGCTCAAAGTCAGGCCATGATGCAGGGTAAAACACTGGATGAGGTGCGTAGAGAACTGGCTTCTTCTAATATGCCAGCTGAAGAAATTGAACGACTGGCGCGCCATAAGGTCATTCCGGGAAACCGACCTAACAGTATGATTGTGCCTGAGAAAATCACTCCGGAAACAACCGGCGCTCTTGTTGCTCTCTACGAGCAGAAAGTGTTTGTTCAGGGCGTGATATGGCAGGTGAATTCATTTGACCAATGGGGTGTTGAGCTCGGCAAGGTTCTTGGAAATACTCTGATTAAAAAAATCCGCACTCAGGAAGAAACCACTGATCAGGATAGCTCCACCAATGGCCTGATTAAACGGTTCAAGCAGTTTAATCCATAGTTTTCCCGACAGAGACACCGTTAAATCTATAGTCTCATGAGGGCATAGGAAGCCCTCATGAGACTATAGATTTTCCCCGGCTTTCCCTTTCAACCCGATCCATGAAAGGTTTAAGAATTTCGGTAGACATCTCCATTTTCGACGGGTCGAGAGTACTCAGTACGTTCTGAAACAGTTCCATTAACATGGACTCCATTTCCTGTTTGCTTTCCTCTGCCTGGGTGGTTCTGTCTTCCAGCTCCTCAGCCTCACCTCTCATCTTGACTAGTTCTGCTGTGCGTTTCAGAAGCTCTTGATTGTTTGTATCATACTCAGCAGCATTAGCCTGAAGATCTGTTTTCAGTCTCTCTACGTCTATTTTCAGCTCAGCATTTTCTGTATCACTTCGACCTGTGGAACTCTTTAACTGTGCCAGCGAAGTTTCCGACTGGCTCAACTTTGATTCCAGCCGTATTTTCGGTCACCCTGCAGCATGAAAATAATACTCTGCCACAATGTATCTGATGCAGAGCCTGACAGTGGTCGATGTTTTTGCAGTGGCTTTTAGACCCTGAATACAAATTGACCTGGGCTGGATCGTTCGCACCCTCGCTTATCTCATGGTTCAGAACTGGCACCATCAAGGCTCCATTTCTGGAACATTGAATGCACGGCAAACAGCCCTTTTCTCCAAGTGAGACTATGGCGATCCGATCCAGTCCGTCAGGCTCTGCTGTTCCTCCGTGAACCTTTGGAGCATAGACGATGCAACCCATTGTGAAAAACTGTGCAGGCATTGATGTCCATAAAATGATGGTCATGGTTGCCGTTCGCAAAGAAATGCCAGAAGGCGACATTCAAGTATTAACCCGTGAATTTGGTACTTTCCGCAAAGATCGGAATTAATGTGCCAGTTCCTTCAACAGCATCAGATCGATCTGGTCGTAATGGAGAGTACGGGGTGTTTACTGGAAAAGTATTTATGCGTCCATCATTGGTCGTGATCTGAAGCCCTGGGTGGTGAATGCCCGACACGTCAAGAATGTACCCGGTCGCAAGACCGATACACTGGACAGTCAGTGGCTCGCTCACCTTGCCCATTGTGGTCTGGTTCGTCCGAGTTTTGTGCCACATCCGGATCAGGAACAGCTGCGTTTGCTGACTCGCCGACGAGATACAATGGTCAAGCAAATAGCCAATGAGAAGAACCGTCTTCATAAAACGCTAGACGACAGCGGTATTCGACTCGGCGGCCTGATCAGTGACATCAACGGCAAGTCAGGTCAGCGCATGGTGAACGCCCTGATTGATGGTGAATCCCTTCAGGATATTATCAAGAAAGCGGATGGCCGTCTGAAGGCAGACAGAAAACAGCTGATGGACAGTATGGACGAGAAGTTATCCCCTTCTCATCTTATTGTGCTGAAAGATATCCGGGATCACATTAATTTCCTGAATGAACAGCAGCAGAAGCTGGAAGTCCAGATTCTGAGTACGGTTCAGTCTTGGAAAGAAGCCTGGCAAATTCTGCAAACTCTCCCCGGAGTCGGTGAGATGAGTGCCGCAGCACTGATCGCAGAAATAGGTGATGATATGAGTCAGTTTGGCGGCATGAAGGAGATTGCTTCCTGGGCCGGACTCTGCCCGGGCAATAATGAAAGCGCAGGCAAGCGTAAAAGTGGTCGAACCCTAAGATTCAAAACGACACTGTATTTCACCCTCCCTTTCGCCCAGGGCGATCTCATTTGGCACTAACTTTCTCTGTTTGGCTAATTATTCAGCACACAAAAGTACCAAAATAAGCCTAATTTCCTGTACTTCTCAAAAATTCAGTTTTTAAAGCTAGCTTTTTGAATATGCAACAGGATTGGTGTTTGTCAAATGAGATCGCCCTGCCCTTTCGCCAGCTCTTTCCTTCCACTCCTTTTCACTACGTTTCAGGTGAATCTCAGATATCTGCAAATCCTGTATTCTGGTATTCCTTTGCTCTAACTCCCCACTAAGGGTATCAATTTCACCTCTTAATTGAGCATTACTTGTTCTGCCCTGTTGTATCTCTTTTTGCAATTCAGCTTCTGACTTTGCCAGCCCGGCGATATGCTTTTCTTCTTTTTTCCGGAGGCTATCATTTTCAACCTGAAGCCGTTTCTTCTCACCGCCGAGTGTTCTGAGTTCAACCTGAAGTTTGTCATTCTGTTCTTGTGCAGCGTCTAATTCGGATTGACGGGCTTCACTGGATGTTTTCTCGGAATCAGCACGGGAAACCATCTGTGACAATTGATGCTTCAACTGCAATAGCTCCGAATCCATCTCTCCCTGTTTTTCTGTCAGTTGAGATACCTCTTGTCTTTTCGAATCCAGCTCATCTCCCTGACTGGCCATCCTTGATTCAAGCAATGTAATTTTCAAACTCTGTTCGGCGTCTTTCCTGACGGCTGACTCATCGACTCGTGTATCCAGTTCCGTTTTCAGCTTCCTTATTTCTTTCTGCTGGTCATACACCTTGCTGATCTTCTTTAGGGTTTCCGTAGCCTGTTTTTTATAAAGTGCATAAACTTCATTACCAAATTGCACCTTATCACCAAGGGTTGCCTTGCTTTGCTGTGCAGCTTCTGAGAGTTCAGATTTGATCTCTTCCAGCTCCAGCTCTAGGCGCTGTGCTGTTTGCTCTACGCTGGAACGATCTTCCTGCAATGCGGTTATTCGATCTTTTTGTTTTTCAGACTCTGAACCCAATGTCTCTGCGTTTTTTTCTGCCAGAGACAATCTGGACTCTAAAACCTGAATCTTTTCATCTTTTTTCCTAAACTGCTGCTCTGCATGCTCCCGGGCACTTCTCGCTACCCGATCCTTCTCGATAAACTCTGTCCTTTGTTGTTCAAGATCTTTTAAAACAGCCTTTTGAGTAGCGAGCTCGCTCTCTAGCTGTTGAATTTGTCTATCTTTGCTATTAGCCTGACGCCGGGTTCTGGCTACAGCCAGCTTTTCTTTTCCAATGTCTTCATGCAGCTTTGTACGTTCCGACTCGACATGATTCATAGCCACCTGTAGCTCGGCCAGTTTTGCCTTAAAGCTGGCTTTCTCCCGTTCAGTCTCTGAGATCAGTTCGGTATGCCGGTATTGTTCTGCTTTCTGGTGAGCATCCCACTCCTGATTGGCCTGATGCACCACTGTATAACTGTCTTTCAGCGCCGAAAACTTTTCTTCCAGTGCTTTATAGTCTTGATCATATTGTTCATTAATGACCATCAAGCTGCTCTTGGTCTCCTCCAGTGATTCCCTTTGTACGATTTCGCTATGAAGTTGCTGACTGACTCCCTGTAAATCCCTGCCCAACTTTGATAGCTGTTGCTGAAATTGTTCCCGCTCTCTCTGCATTTCAGATCTTAACTGCTGATTTTCTGATGACATTTTATGCAGGGACTGATCTTTTTGATGAAGATGAGTCCGAAGTTGCTGTTGGTACCCTTCTGCACCCGTAGAATGTTGTTGAAGCTGGCGTTCCAGTTCAGATGCTTTTTGGGACCACTGCTCAACTGCTATCTGTTTTGATTGAAGAACCTGCTCTTGTTGTTGTAGTTGTGCCATAGAATGCCGGTGTTGCTGGCTCACATCGGTCAGGCGCTGTCCAAGCTCTCGAATAAACTGCTCCAGAGTCTGTTTTCCCTGAGCGTCACGGGTATGGCTGTCCTGAAGGAAGATGTTCTGACGGGCCAGACTTTCCCTCGCATTTTCAGCAGTACTTTCACACTTCTCCAGTTCTGCCAGAATCAGAGCCAGTTTTTCCAGCTCCCTGGACAGAGTGACACTGAGTGTTCCACAGGCTTCGTCTTGCTTATAAATATACTCAATGACCCGGTCCAGACTACTAACCGCTTCATCCAGTTTTTCAGCAGTAGCATCGTAACTATTCAGCACCCCCACAAAAAAAGTGAACTTTGTGAAGAGCCTGTCCCGCAAGGGATAAAAAAATCCGACCAGAAAAGCAGATTCAAGAAAATAGCCTTTTATCGTTGAAATAGAGCAAATAAACGACATCTGACCCTTGGCAAGGTGCTCAAAGCTCCAATCTTAGATAACAGTACAACAATGAGAGTGTCCTGAAGCCAAGAAAAGAGAAGGCTTATAACTAAAACCACATATTACTCAATTATTGCAGGGGGTGCTGAATAGTTACGTAGCATCATCGGCAGCGCCCTGACTACTCCACAGAGATGATAGCCAGCCCTTGCTCTCTTCGGCCTTTACCTGTTGATCAAATTCCTGTGGATCGAACGCAACATCCGGGTGCGCTCTTTGTAACAAGGCCACTGTACGGGCTTTTAAAGCTTTACCATCTAATGCCTTTACACCCTGAAAGCTGGGCCAGAGCCTGACCAGATCATGTTTAACCCGCTCTATTGCCTGACTTGATTCCTGTATCTGAACGGCAAGTTTTCTTGAACCGGCTCCCCCTGAAGGTGGCTGTACCCCTCTGATATCCATAACCCATTCCTTTAGATAGTCTCTGAATAGTATTTTAGATTATTGCGAGTACTGTCCAAATTCGTCATTTGACCCATGGGAATCAGTATCGATCAAAACGGTCATATGTCTGTTCAGTTTTTCTCATACTCCCGACACTCTTTCTGGCTATCCTCGCTGTTTCATATCAGTATGATGCATGCATATTAAAGAGCGAGATAAACGATGATCGATATCAGTCAGCCCCTTACCGACCTGCACCGTCATCTGGATGGCAATATCCGCGCTGCCACTATTCTTGAGCTTGGACGTCAGCATAATCTGCCATTACCAGCTGATTCTCTGGAAGATCTGATTGCCCATGTTCGAATCATCACTCATGAACCTGATTTAATGAGTTTTCTCAGTAAGCTGGACTGGGGCGTGAAGATGCTTGCTGATTATGATGCCTGCCGACGAATCGCCTACGAAAATGTTGAAGATGCCCGTAATGCCCGGATTGATTACGCTGAGCTACGCTTTAGCCCGTGGTATATGGCTATGACTCATGAACTTGATCCCCGGGGTGTTGTGGAAGCGGTAATCGATGGAGTAGCAGCTGGCATCCGTGATTTCGGTGTAAAAACCAACCTGATTGGAATTCTCAGCCGTACCTTCGGTCCTGAAACCAGCCAGAAAGAGCTGAACGCCTGCCTGGCCTTTAAAGACAAACTGGTTGCTATTGATCTGGCGGGAGATGAACTGGGTCAGCCGGGCTATTTATTTAATGATCATTTTAAACAGGTGCGTGATGCCGGCCTGAATGTCACTATCCATGCCGGTGAAGCGGCTGGCCCGGAAAGTATCTGGCAGGCCATTAAAGAACTCGGTGCCACCCGTATTGGCCACGGCGTGAAAGCTATTGAAGACCCGGAACTGATGGACTTTCTTGCGCAAAATAATATTGGTATTGAATCCTGCCTGACTTCCAATATACAGACCAGCACCGTTGCCAGTCTTGAGCAGCATCCTCTAAAACAGTTTCTGAGTCACGGAATTCTCGCCACCATTAATACCGACGACCCTGCGGTGGAAGGCATTGAGCTGCCCCATGAATATCAGGTAGCCGCTCCAAAGGCGGGCCTTACCCCGAGTGATATCGGTCAGGCACAGGAAAATGGTCTGGAAATTGCCTTTCTTGATGATTCCGAAAAAGCAGAGCTCAAAACCCTGAAATCAGCCTGATTCAAATGACCGGCGCTTCCCGGCGGGAAAAGCCGATATTGATCCATTACATCTTTCAATAGCCTTCTATACTTCATGGTTTCGAGTAACCAGTCACAGGCTGTCGACCCATGTCAGAACAAAAACATTCTCCGCTGCCGCCCCAATCAGAAAACACCTGGATGAACGCTGAGCAATATCAGCGCCTCTATCAGGAATCCATCAATGATCCGGAATCCTTCTGGAGCATACAGGCAAAGCAATTCATTGACTGGTTCAAGCCCTGGCACTCTATTTATGAAGGGAATTTTGCTAATGGTGACGTCAGCTGGTTTAAGGGAGCATCTCTTAATGTGTCTTATAACTGTTTAGATCGTCATCTCCCTGAAAAATCAGCTCACATTGCTTTTATCTGGGAGGGCGACAGCCCTGATCAGCAACGCACCATTTCCTACCAGCAACTTCACGATGACGTCTGCCGGCTGGCCAATGCATTGAAAAGCCGTCAGGTACAGAAAGGAGATCGTATCTGCATCTATATGCCCATGATTCCCGAAGCTGTCGTTGCCATGCTCGCCTGCGCCAGAATAGGTGCCGTGCACTCGGTGGTATTTGGCGGATTTTCACCACATGCCCTGAGAAACCGGATACTGGATTCTGACTGCCAAGTCGTTATCACCGCCGACGAAGGGATTCGTGGCGGCAAGCATATACCATTGAAAAACAACACCGATGAAGCACTGGAAGCCTGTCCTGATGTCCACAGTGTTATCGTGATTCAGCACAGCGGCACCAATACCGGCTGGAAGGTAAACAGGGATATCTGGTATCACGAAATCACTCAACAGCAATCGCCCGTCTGTCAGCCCACCGCCATGGATGCGGAAGACCCTCTTTTCATCCTGTACACCTCAGGCTCCACGGGAAAACCCAAGGGTGTGTTGCATACAACAGCGGGCTATCTTCTCGGTGTCACCATGACCCATCATTACATTTTTGATTATCACCCAGGAGATGTGTACTGGTGTGCGGCGGATGTAGGCTGGATCACAGGACACTCTTATATTGTCTACGGTCCACTGGCCAATGGCGCCACCAATATACTTTATGAGGGCATCCCGTTCTGGCCTGATGCTTCAAGGGTATGGGAAATCATTGATCGGTATCAGGTTAATATTTTTTACACAGCACCCACCACTATTCGGGCGCTGATGGCAAAGGGAGACGATTGTGTTCATAGCACGTCTCGCCAGAGTCTGAGATTACTGGGCACAGTGGGAGAACCCATAAACCCTGAAGCCTGGCACTGGTATCATGATGTGGTCGGGGAAAGAAGATGTCCAATAGTGGACACCTGGTGGCAGACAGAGACCGGTGCCATCATGATAACCCCCCTTCCCGGAGCCACCCATCTGAAACCAGGTTCTGCCACCTTGCCTTTTCCCGGCGTGAAACCGGCACTACTGGATGATAACGGACAGGAAATTCAGGGAGCAGGACAGGGAAATCTGGTAATTTGCAGCTCCTGGCCCAGTCAGATCCGGACTGTTTACGGTGATCATCAACGAATGATTGATACCTATTTCAACCAGTTCCCCGGCTATTATTTCACCGGTGACGGGGCTCGCCGGGACGAGGATGGCTATTACTGGATTACCGGCCGGGTAGATGATGTGCTCAATATTTCCGGTCACAGACTGGGCACGGCTGAAGTAGAAAGTGCCCTGGTGCTTCATGAATCGGTGGCTGAAGCCGCTGTAGTTGGCATTGATCATGAATTGAAGGGCGAAGCTATTCATGCCTTTGTTACCCCCATGAACGGAACTCTCCCTTCCCGGGAGCTGGAAAACAGCCTGAAACAGCTGGTTACCAGTGAAATAGGTCCCATCGCCCGTCCCGAGATTATTCAGTGGACGCCATCTCTGCCGAAAACAAGATCGGGGAAGATCATGCGCAGAATTCTCCGCAAAATTGCCAATGGTGATACGGAAAATCTGGGTGATACCACCACGCTGGCAGATCCATCAGTTATAGAGCAGTTGCTAGACCGCTAAAAGCCCGGAGCTATACTGTTTTTTACTAACTCGAATAATATGCAAGGATGCATTTCGCCATGTCTTCAGGAAGAATCTCCAAGGGCTCCCATTCTTCACCTGTTACTGATGGTTTCCAGAAATCCGGTTCCAAACCGGATAAGTCTGTTGGCGAATTCAGGGGCAACAGGCAGAATCGTGAAGTCACCCACAAAAACCTGCCTCCTTATTTACCCGATGATACTTCCCGAGCACAGGCAAAAACCAGAGATCAGTGGGACATTAAAATCGTTGAACCTGAACATAACCTCAAAACAGATTTAGAAGGATTTCAAACAGCAAGAACTCCGGATGATCACAAAGATATTGAAAAAGCAGTAAAACGTCTTACCGATCAGTTCTTCCAGCTAATGAGTCAATATACCCAGAGAATTAACTCATTAAAGGAACATGGAAGAATCGATTTCAGTCGTTCAGAGCGAATCAAGAGTAGCTTAAGCAGAGATGCCCAAGGCTCTCTTGATAAAATTAACGACCTGAAAAAAAAGCTGGACCCCAAGAAGGCTAAAAATGAAAAGAAAACCACGGACGATGTTCTGGCACAGATCAGAGAAGAAATGACAACATGCCAAAAGTTCTTTCATCAGGCCAGAGAAAGTCTGAAAAATGCAACACAGCCTCCTCCGGTTCAACCACCCGTTGCTTCAGGTAGCAAGGCTGTACGAAACAGACCACTGCCTCCTCTTGAGAATCTGAAAAAACTGACTGTGGATATTTCCCACTCCCGGGGACAGAAGGATTTACAGGCAACAATAAGCAAAGCGGCCATCAGTTCAGGGCAATTGCTAGACCAGACCAACCAGCTGCTGAACAACAACCCCAGAGTCAATGAGAAAAATCTGAGTTCATTTTCACAGGCGCGAAGCCTCATCGAGCGCAGCCATAGGGAATTGCAGGACTATCACATTCAATCAAAGACTAAATCAGCTGATCTTGCAGAGATTGCCGACCTGGCTAAAAGCCGTATGGAGATGATCTCTGTTACTTTCAGAGAAATCAACAAGCTGCTGGAGCAAAGTTCTGAAGCAGCGCCTTCTCAGCAGAAACCGGCACAACAACCCGAGAAAAGTAAACAGACCCGGGTTAAAGCTTCTCCAGCAGAAAGCCCTAACCTGTTGATCGCCTCCCAGCTTAAATCAGCAGAACTCAGACAGGCTGTTGAAAAATTGAATTCTGCGAGTTCCGGAGCCAGTAAAGCAGAAGCTTTATCTGAAATTCAGTCCATGGTAACCGCCCGCCAGCAAGAGCTGGGGCAACTGCCTGATCTGTTGAATACTCTGGCGCTGAAATGCCAGTTCGAAGGACAACAACCTGTTGAAGAGTCTGTTGTCTTGTCCAGAGCTCTGAAACAACTGGAGCTGGGACAGGCGGCTCTACCTACCCAGACCCGTTCTACTCCTCAACAACTGAGCAGAGACCTTATTCAGGCCATCAAACAGCTGGATGAAAGTTTCGACACTCTGGCACAACTAAAAGGTCGGATACCCGCAGCCATCACCCGGCAACTTACCGACATTCCAACAGGAAAGGCCGGATCAGGAACTCTGATGGTTTCATTATTATTGCGCAGCAGCCTGAAAATGAAGGGGGATGTGAATGACAGCCTGATTCCATCGGATCAGTTGGACATGGTCAATAACTATCTGGCCACCAGAAATGTCCATGGTAACCTCGAAGAAACAAAGCAGGCGAATCAAACTCTACAGGATTCTGTTTTTGCCAGCCCGGAGCGGTTTCGAACCCTGCTGCATCAGGTCAGGAATTTTGATGAACTGGCTCAGCTCAGAGAAGAGTTTACCCAATGGTCTATTCCCCATTTAGATCAATTGACAAAGACCAGTGAACAATTAAAACAGGCAAAAGCAGATCTCGATTTTCCAGATTTTCATCCGGGTAAACAGGCGCTGGAGTTTCTTCTTCATGATTTTCCTACTTCTATTACAAATGCAAAGAGAACCGCTTTCAGAGAGCACAAAACGTCTAACCCCCAAACCCTGACAACTCAACTGAACGCCAAAACTATTGAGTTTGCGGAAAAATTCGAAGAATTTAATAAAGCACTGATGATTGCCACAAAGCACGGCTCTACCATTAAAAACCACTATGATGCCCGCGCTCAATTGACAGAATTAAGCAAGCAGCTTGAGGAAGCTCTTATTCCACCAAAACAAACAAGAAGAAAACGCATTAAGCGACAAACATCTCTTGAGAAACTCAGGCAACAGAGTGCAGATATAACATCTAAGCCCCTTATTGCCGCAACCAGCAGCCTGAGGGATCACCAAACACAGATCGTTAGAGATATTATGAGAGGCAAGGTCAGTGTAAGCGACGGTGTTAAAGTGATGAAGCCTTTGCTGAAAATGAAAAAAGTATCAGAAAAACCTGGCTGGAAAGTACCTGAACAGGAAACCGGGGAGCACAGCAAACCACCTGTCGAACTGACCCTCGCTCTGGAAAAGCTGACTCGCCAATTACCACTTCCCAACTTTTTCTATCGTGTAGTCAGAAATAAAAAGTTTCGATTACTGGAAAACACCCAACGACTGGTTGAAATCTGCCGCCATTGCCCGGCAACCCCTGAGTACACCGCCAGACTGCTAAATGAGCATCTTGAATCACTGAAAAGGAGCAAGCAAAAGCACAGCAAATCTGTTAACGATATTGTCAGTTCCATCGAGAGCTACAGTCAGAAGTTATCTGATGCAGCAGCCGCTGCAGCGGCCTGAGTTGAACTATTAACCACCAGATCGTTTGGCACTATAACCTTCTTGCAGCAGATACGTGACCATCACATCCACATGGTCGCCCTGCAGTTCCACATTACCGTCTTTTACAGCGCCACCGCCACCGCAGCGTTTTTTCAGTTTTTTCGCATAAGCTTTCAGATCATTTCCAGCAAGTGGCAGACCGCTGATAACCGTTACTGCTTTGCCACCACGACCTTTCTTTTCCGGACGCACCCTGACATTACCATCTCCGACCGGTTCTTCGACCCTGTCTTCTTCTTTTATACGACCAACGTCAGTTGAATAGACCAGCTTACTGTTACTCATACCCTTAATCCTGTTTATCAATCAACCAGCCCTTTGCAACGGCCAGTTCAATCTGCTGATGAACGTATTGCCAGAGCTCAGGCACCAGACCTTCCAGGTATTCGTTACGTCTCAGAACCTGCGCCTTTGTCACCTTATGCTCAAGCCAGCTGCCACCATTATTGGCCATGTTCTGTAACACTGGCAGCATTCGATCCATAGCTTTTGCAAACCGGGCATCGGGTGATTCCGCCTGTTCAAACTCCATCCAGAGTGTTCTCATCTGGTGAAACTGTGTCTCAGGCAACAGACCGAACAGCCGGTTCGCTGCTTTTATTTCTTTCCCTTCCTGGGCAGCCAGATCTTCACTGGCAGCAAATGCAAACGTATCGCCTGCATCAATTTCAACAATGTCATGGATCAGCAACATACTGGTCACACGTTGTATATCAACCACTTCCACCACATACTCAGCCAGCACCTGAGCCAACATACTGATATGCCAGCTATGTTCGGCACTGTTTTCAAAACGATTGTTATCGGGTTTAACTTTGGTACGTCTATAGATAGCCTTCAGTTTATCCAGTTCAAGAATAAACCCAAGCTGTTGTTCCAGCTTCCCCATGAATTCGCCTATATTCTTCGGATGAATAAACAACAAAGGCCTCGTTAATGAGGCCTTTGGGAGTATGATAATTAACTTAACCCTGTTCCAGCAGTCGCCTGAGATCAATAATGGCGGCATTAGCCCTGGAAATGTAATTAGCCATAACCAGAGAGTGGTTGGCTAACAGTCCAAAACCGGAACCGTTCAAAATCATTGGACTCCAGACAGAATCCTGGGTGGCTTCCAACTCACGAATAATCTGGCGCAGACTGACCGTCGCATTCTTCTTTTCCAACACATCAGCAAAGTCAACTTCCACTGCACGCAGCATATGAATCAAAGCCCAGGATGAACCACGTGATTCATAAAACACATCATCAATCTGAGTCCAGGGTGTTTTAATATCAATCAAAACCGTTTCATTCTCGGTAGACTGACTTGCCGAGGCATCACCCGCCAGGTCGGTATTTAATCTCGGTTTACCAACACTGGCACTTAATCTCTGGGATAGACTGCCAAGGCGGGTTTCCACATCACTCAGCCATCGCGTCAGATTGTCTGCACGGGCATAAAACTGGGCAGAATCCTGATCATCAGGTAAACGATTCATGTAACTGGCCAGTTTCCCAAGACCCCGTTCATACTCTTTTTCACTGGAAGGTAATGCCCAACTTCTGGCATCAAAATTAAATTGAGGTTCTGCCACTGCCAGATCGCTATCTTCTCTGGACTGTGACTGAGAACGGCTGAAGTCTTTTCGCAGAGCTCTCGCCATATCACGAACCTGAACCAGAACACCCAGTTCCCAACTGGGCATATTGTCCATAAGAGCACCGGGGGGCATGATATCGTTTCGAAGAAAACCGCCGGGCTTGTGCAGCATAATGTCGGCTACAGTGTAGAGCGTGGCAGTGGTTGTATAACCGGTAACCACTTCAACGCCTTCAACGGCTGCCAGTTTTTCAGCATTGGCTTTCACCGGGAAGGGCTCTGGCTCAATATCCCAGTACATACCAAGACCCAGAACCAAAAAAATCAGCAGTGAAAGAATGGCGAGAATTGTTTTGCCACCAACCAGACCAGTGAGTCCCTGTATTGCAGACTGAATTTGTTCTTTGACTTTCTCCAGCGCCATCATCTCTTTGCTCACCTAATCGCTTTAAGCCATTATCCTCTATTCATCCCTTTAGCGCGAGAGGCATGAGTCAATTGATCACAGCTTTTCCGGTCGCCCAAGATAATAACCCTGACCACCCTGAACACCCAGCTTTTGCAGCTGACTCCAGTCGTCAGCACTTTCTATCCCCTGGGCAAAGAGCTTAATATCCCGGATCTCCGCCAGAATCCTGAGTGTGTGGATATAAAGCTGATTTCCATGATTTTGACTAATATTCTGAACAAAACTGCCATCCACCTTCAGATAGTGAATATCCAGATTATGCAGACTGACCAGGGTTTGACTGGCAATACCAAACTGGTCAATGGAAAAACGGCATCCTGTTGTGACCAGTTTCTCTACTTTTTCTTTCAATCGTTCGCCCGCCAACAAGAGAGTGCGCTCCGATGTTTCAATAACCAGTCGCCGGGCCATGGCAGTATGCTTTGTCATTACCTCCAGCAACCAGTCAAAAAACACATCATCCAGAAAAGATTGAGGCGATAAATTAATACAATATTCCTGCTGTTCCTCGGTATGTTCCATATGCAGCAATAACTTACTAACAACAGCCTTATCAAATTCGGCATGCAACCCTAAACGCTCAACCATGGGTAAAAAAGCTTCAGCAGAAGCCAGTTCGTCCCCAAGATGCAGACGGGCATAGATCTCTCTGAATAACGGTTTTTGTTCTCGGCTGAACACTTGCTGGGCAAACAATTCCAGATCCTTATCGGCAAACACTTTTTGAAGGGCCTGCCGCCACTGCTGTTCATTCCACCAGACAATGGGAGAACTTCGTTTACTGGTTACATCAAGCACTTTCCAGGCATTGCCAACATTCATTTGTAATGCGCGTAAAAGCTGATCTGTATGAGCAAAAAGATCTTCAGGCTGACAACGTCCCATATAAGTCACTGAAGCCAGATGCAACCGATCCTGCCCTTCCCTGGTCACAAAAATGGGCAGAGAGGCCAATTCACGAAAAACGGCTTCACTCACCTTTCTGTTGTCCTCAATACTGCAGGCGGGTATGAATACCGTAAATTCAGCACCGGTTCTTCTTCCTACGAATGCCTGGGGCCATAACTCCATAGCCTTCGTAATTCGTCTACCTATATCCACCAGCAATGCATCAACCTTGCTACGGCCATGAATGCGATTCAGTGGATCCAGGCCGTTTAACAGAACAATCATCAGACTACCACCCGCTTCGCCTTTCTCCTGACTCAGCGCGCTGACGATTCTGTCTTCAAAGGCCTGACGGTTAAGTGTGCCGGTCAATGGATCTTTCACCGATTTTCTTCGAAGTTCTTCGGTTAACACCCCTTCATCATTGAACAGTTTTTCAAGTTTGATCGCCATACGATTCATGGCTTCTACTACTTTTCTCAGATCCCGTGTTCGAGGCAGAATCGGCTGAACTTCAAAATGTCGCTGACAGATAGCATCAGCCTGGCGTTCCATACGACCTAATGGTCTGAGAATAATATTCAATAGTACACACAGACCCAACATGGCTATCAAAAAAACGCCACCAAACAGGTAAAAGCTTGCCTGCAGTTTTGACCAGAGACTACGATAAGCATGACCGGGATGACTGCCGACCGTGAGTTTTCCCACTGGAATCCAGCGCCTGTTTATCTCTGTATTAATCTCCGGTGCATCCAGAACAACCCACCGAACAAACCATTCAGGTACACCCTCAACCTCAACACTGTGTTCGCTGTTAACCAGAACCTTGCCTTCCATATTTGAAAACCGGATAACCCGGTAATGTCCCTGATCAAATACGGCATCGATCATAGAATCAATCACAGCCAGATTGTCCGGCTCTGTCGCTGCGATAGCCACTCCCAGAGAACCGGCTGTGTCCTGGGCATGAGATTGCAATTGGAGTTGCAAATACTGTCTGGCATCGCGCACATTCAATGCCAGACTGCCCGCCAACAAGATCAGCAGCAAAATCGTGAGATAAATGGCCAGTTCTCTGAGTAAGGTCATGGCTGCTTCCTTTCGCTTTTGCGTTCCGGGCTTTTTATCGGTTGCCCTTTACCAGTAGATTGGGTTAATCGTTCACGCATATTGGACCATTTACTAAGTCTGGATGACTCCCCGACTCTCTTTCCTTCTCCTCGCTGACGGGACAACCATAACCCGTCACCATTAAAGTTATACACTGGTACCAGATCAGTACGCGAGCTTGCCGGTTTAATGTCTGCAATCAGATTATCCAGAATCACCGGTTCCTGCCCAGGTTTGGCAAAATAACTCAGCACCATATGGGCCTGATTCAATGCCACAGCCTTTACATAAGTGATTCTCAGTTTTGTATCGTCCACACCCATTTCCCTCAGGGTAAAGTACTTGGCAATGGAGTAGTCCTCACAGTCACCACCACCACTGGCCAGAAATTCAATGGGCGTTGCCCAGAAATCACTGACGCCCCAATGAGAAATATCACTGACAAAATTCAATTGATTAAAGAAGGTATTCACTTCATTGAGTTTTTCAACTTCAGACAGCATTTTGCTTTCCTGCATCAGTGTCTGCCAACTGTTCAGGCGCCTCACCGCCATAGATCCATACTGAGCCTGAACCTTATCGAGCAGTTTCGTACCAACAATAAGATCACCTGCCAGCACTGCGGCAAAAAAGAGATGAATCAGTTTTGATTGAAGAAGGTGAGAGAACATGACATCCCTGTCATAAGATCATTAATTTACTATAGTTCAGCTCCTCGCATCGGACAGAAAACGGATTATTCAAAAAGAGTCTGCAAACAGGGTTGGCTCCATGGCCATTCTATGCATATAATTGCGTCCGCTTCGGGGGCCTTTAGCTCAGTTGGTTAGAGCAATCGACTCATAATCGATTGGTCGCTGGTTCGAGTCCAGCAAGGCCCACCATTTTCAGTTACCTTTTTCATCTCCATACAGTTTTTTTCTTAAGTGCCGTGTTTGTTGAGATAAAGCATCAATCTTCGATTGATCCTGTTCATGACGCAGCTGGTACTGCTTTATGGTTTCATCCAAAACCTCCCTGAAGTCACTGTAGCTTTGCTGAAAGGCTGTCTTTTTGTCAGTGTCTACATCCTCCATTGCCACATCAATTTTTTTATCAATGTCTTTCGTCCAGTCTAAAATTCGAGAGGCCAGATGAACCATCCTTACAGAGTCATAGCGCAATGTACTGGTCGTCATCTTGGGAGGAGGCGTAAATTCTTCAGGGGATTCGTTTTTCCTTTTTCGGGATGTTAGATCTAAGACTTTTGATTCGCCTGTTTTGTTACTCTTCATTTTTTTCACAGTTGAGGTTTTTTTCCTGACTCGCACGGACTTATCAGGCAACATCACCTTTTTTGTCTCTTTCCAGTCAGACTCCAAAAGAACAACCTCAGGATGCTCCAGTTTACGCCAGTGAAAGTAGCTGTCGGGGAGTGGGACATCGGGCTCTTCTTTATAACGAACAGCCGAAAAATCCTGCCAGAGAGATAATAAGTTAACAGTCTGATCCGTTGGGTTTTCCTGCTCTCTCAAGGCCAGCCGATAAAGCCAGAGATAGAGCCTGGAGTGCTCATTCTTCAGCTCAGATTCGATTTCGTCATGAGTCAATTCATCCAGATAATAGTTTGTATCCAGATCACTCATAAAATCAGCGAAATCACAGGTTCGGGTCCAGTCATTCGAGTCAGGTACAATCAACTTGACTGTTTTATAGGAATCGATTGCCAGATGCTCCGCCACCCCGTCAACAACAGCCTTTTCTTCCACTTCGCGCTGGGTTAGTGGCTTGGAAGGAATTCTTATGGATGCACCTATTTTAAATTTCTCCCGTCTGCTCAGATCCAGCTCAGGGGTCTCAGAATAGTGCCCTTTGGATTGAAATTGCCGTGAAGATTCTACTTCACGCTTTATAGGCCTGCCCTTACGCTTTGCAGTGCCGCTACCAGTAGCCAGTAGCGCTTTCAGCTTCAAGCGCTTCCTTTTTGATATTCAATAAATGAGTAGTTGAGCTAGTGGGCTTATTCGGGCCATCCATTGCCTGCTATCCATGATAAGAACATGAATTGTATTTTAGCTCATAAGGCTCAGTCCGCCTGAATCTGGCCGACGGCATGGATAACAGACTCATCCGCTCCCTCTGGTTCACGGAAACGCCAGCCAGCACGCACCACATATGACTTTGTCAGTTCTGCTGACGTATTTGTCAGTGCCCCACATACAAAGCTCTGCTCAAATAGAGTGCCTACTTTCACTCAGGCAGTCTGAATGTTTAACCTTGGATCTCTTCTACCTACCTCCCAGACTTTTGAGGAGTATACGGCTCAGGCTGAGCAGGGATTACTGCCGGGCGAAGTGACCGATGCCTCTCCGACATTGCCTGCTGTCCTGACCGATTCGGGTATCAGGGCAATTCAGACGACGCCAGAAACTTCTCGACATGTATCCCCCACTCTTCTGGAAAGAACATGCTCAGAGGTAGAACAGCAAGATAGTCTTATTCTGCAGGCTGCTGAATCTGCAACAAACCTTGACTTGTCACTAACGGCAATGCCTCTCGAGCATGAAGCAGAAAGTCCCAGAATCGCTCTGGCCAAGGCGAAAGAAGAGCTAACCTGGAGCAGCTGTAATCCATCGAACCTGACACCTGATGAAGCCGCCCTGAAAGACGAAAAATTACCTGTATCAGGTATACACACTGAAGCAGAAGGCACATTTTTTTCCCGTCCTCTGCCTCCTTTGCTTATAAGGCCTTCACAGCCTGAAGAAGAAACTATGCCCAGTGCTCCTCAGCTCACATCATGTTTGAGCGAAGAGAGTATCAAAAAGGCACAAAGAAAAAGAATGCACCGTATAGCTGTTCAGAATAGCAGGGATAGAAAACGTCAAAAGCTGGAAGATAATAAAAAAGTGTTAGCTATTTGCTCTGAATTTTCTCAGGCCGTTCCAGGTCTGGCAGCACCTGTGATTCCCGATCTCCCAAAGAGCTCTCAAATGCCCATCGACAAAGAGAGAGTACTCAACTGGTTAACAACAGAGCACAAGAATAAGCACTCTCTCATCGTTGAAGAAATGGTAGCCAGGTTTAAATCAACACCGGAGAAGTTGGCTGTGTTTGTAACAACTGATTTTCGAAAAAATAAC
>CBDBOO010000095.1:0-10617 GCA_965208385.1 Endozoicomonas sp. | reverse complement strand
TGTAACAATAATACTTAAGAGCAATAATGAATATCGTAATTGAATATAAAATCATCGAAGAGAGATTCACTCAAATACGTTCTCTATTTGAGAGTCTTGGGGGATTTAATGAAACCATTTTTGAGAGAGATGTTATGGGAAAGCCTGGATTATTGCTTTGCTATGCGATTATTAATGATAAAATCATTGGCTGTAAAATTGGTTTCAGTCCACGGCCTGGATATTTTGAAAGCTGGATTGGTGGCGTCTCGAAAACACACCAGAATGCTGGTATTGCTACTCAGCTTCAAGAAACACAACATAAACAATGTGAAGAAATGGGCTACAAATATTTAACAACATCAACAAGCAATAAAAACATTCCAATGCAAATCATTAATTTAAAATCTGGTTATAACGTTATTGGTACACATCTAAACAGAGGTACTGAGCTTAAACTTCTTTACGAGAAAGAAATTTAGCTTTTATCTGGTGTCTACAGTCTTCAAGAAAGAAATATCCGCCTATTTATCGGAATAGTATTTCATCAATCATTCTTCTACCGATGATGCAGTCCAGAGAAAAGTAGATTTAACCCTTCCAAATCCCCTCCATCTGCCCTCCAAATATAGAACTGCTGTATTGTCCGTATTCCCGGACATAATCCATATAGCTTCTCATACAATACCTTGCCAGCTTACCCCATATGAAGCAGCTGTCCCTGTGTTATGGATTCCTTATTCCTAACTCAAGGACGGCAGGAAAAATTTCAGGACGTCATCACAACAGAATATTTATTCAAAATGAACTTCGGAGATGTTCCTTACATAATCAATATTAACCAACTGCTGAAGAGTCTCCAGAAAGTTCTTCTGGAAGGTATCTCCCATGGCGAGATACTCATCCTTTTTGCAATTCACACGTCCGGGAGAATTTTTATAAATGACAGCAGAAGGGTCTATCCCCATCACTTCTCTGGCAGCTATAACGTTGGCTGGAATACAGAATTCATAGCTAAGGGCACGTTTGCCATTGCCGTCCCCGTACAGGCCGTCCTGATCTAGTCGTGTCAGATCAAAGGTGATTTTATTATTAAGGTTCTCACTGTCACTGGCATTTTTTTGGTAATCATCCAGCGCGGCGCAACCGGGTAGAGAAACCAGAAAAAGCAGAATTGCTGCGAAATTTATTGCCTTCATGCTGTTATATCCAATTATCGGTCTATGATTTCCCTGCACAGGTCGTTTTCAGCCCCGTGAATCTGATCACTGAACCTTCTTACTCTACACTCAGATTAAAAGAAAAATCAGGATTTAATCCGAAATGATGATAAAGCGGGTGTTACTGTTACTGATTTTATCAGTTCTTTTTCAGATGTGCAGAGCTGACAATAACATGCGTGAAGCCGCCATAAATTGTGCCTCCGATAGTGATAGGGGACAGGTGAATACCGCGCTTCCCTGTTATCTGGCCAAGCCAGATAACAGTTTCAGCTGGGCTTTGCATCATATGGAAAAGCAACGCATTGCCACCAGATCCGGGCAATCGACTGTCAGCGTATACTCACTGGTCATGACCTCCCAGAGCTGGAATCCTGGTGATAATTCAGCTTCTCCCCAAACGATCAGCTATGAAGTTAACTATCCGTTATGGCAACATCGGATCAATATCTTTGTTCCATCCTCCATTAATACAACCACAGCACTTCTTTATATTAATGGTGGAATCATCCATCCTGATCCTGACCAACCTTCCCGGAAAGTGACCGAAGATCTGAATTTTGCTGCCATCGCAGCCAACAGTCATTCTATCGTGATCAATTTAAAAGATATTCCAAATCAGTTTCTTTCTTTCAGCAAATCGGGCTTTTTGAAAGAAGATGACCTCATTGCTTTCACCTGGCGTCAGTTCCTGAATGATCCCGTATCAAACATAGACTGGCCTTTGCAGCTGCCTATGGTGAAAAGTGCGATTCGTGCAATGGATATGGCCCAGATTTTTTTGAAAGAACACACCATTCCCGTTGAACAGTTTGTGGTTTCCGGTGGTTCAAAACGAGGCTGGACAGCCTGGTTATCTGCCGCTATGGATAAACGGGTAGTCGCTGTGGTACCCATGGTCATCGATGTGTTAAATATCCGAAAAAGTATGGATCATCACCAGAACGCTTATGGATTCTGGGCACCGGCCATAAAGAGCTATCATTCTTTAATGTTGAAACTGAACGACCCTGATATGGAAAAGTTGTTCACTATTGTTGATCCATTAAACTATCGACGTCTACTTCATATACCCAAATATATAGTCACGGCTTCTGCAGACGATTTCTTTTTACCGGACTCCAGTCAATTCTACTTTCCAGGAACTCGAAGGCGATAAATGGATGCGTGTACTGCCTAACCTCAGGCACTATATTGTGCGTGGGGCACCAGAACTGATTACCCATACGCTTGAATCATTTTACGGCGCTTTTATTAATGGTCGTACAGTGCCTTCCCTGAGCTGGAAAAAGAAAGACAATCGCATTGTGCTTTACACTTCTGAACGACCTGCATCGGCAAAACTCTGGCAAGCGGTGAACACATCTGCTCGTGATTTCAGAAAAAACGAAGACAAACCCGACGCAAACGCCTTCACAGCCACGCCTGTTCACTTCCAATGTGCAGAACAGTGCCAGTATGAATCACGGATATCAGAACCGGATAAAGGCTGGAAAGCATGGTTTGTTGAAGTGACTTATGACAATGCTCCGTTCTCTGATCTATCAGTAACCAGTCGGGTATTCATTTATCCCGATCGTTATCCGGATCATAAGTAATACCATTGCTTTAAATAAAAAAACCACTGACTTCTAGGAGCCTGACCGAGAATAGACTGTCCTACTGCGGTCGTAGCAAATTGGTCTGAAAATTCGCTTTTGTTCGTTAAATAGCTCGCTATTCGCCTCTCAAAACCAAATTTTCATCCTCAATTTTCTACGATCCTCGCTACGGACGCTATTCTCGGTCAAGCTCCTAGGTGAAATCAGTGGCTTTTTTATTACAGCTTCAGGTCATTCAGGCCAGCGGACGCAAACCCATGGCATACCGAATGGATGACAAGAAGGGTGCCGCTTCAGCTCTCGCCTTTTCAGCCCCTTTCAATAGCTCTTTTTCAATAAAAGCAGGATCTTCGATCAGCGCATTGTAACGCTCTCGCGGCGCTTTCAAGTGCTCATTCAAATGCTCAAATAATTCATTTTTGAGATCACCCCAACCGGCACCCGCTTCATATTGAGTGCGTTTTTCTGCCACTTGTGATTCATCCGCAAAAGCGGAATAGATCTGGAACAGAGTACAACTTTCCGGATCTTTGGGTTCACCAGGTTCCAATGAATTGGTTTTGATCTTGCGAACCAGCTTCAGCAGTTTTTTCTCAGGACAGAACAACGGAATGGTGTTGTCATAACTCTTACTCATTTTCCGGCCATCAAGACCATTCAGTACAGCGGTTTTTTCACCCACAACGGCTTCTGGCAGAACAAATTTAGTCTTGTAATGATGATTCATTCGACCAGCAATATCCCGTGCCATTTCCAGATGCTGTACCTGATCACGCCCTACTGGAACCTTATGAGCGTTGAACATGAGGATATCAGCCGCCATCAACACCGGATAACCAAAAAGTCCCATGGTAATGCCCTTGTCCGGATCTTTTTCACCAGCCTCTTCATTACCCTGAACCGCTGCTTTATACGCATGGGCACGGTTCATCAGACCTTTGGCCGTCATACAGCTAATAATCCAGTTCAGCTCCATGATTTCCGGGATATCGGACTGGCGATAAAACATGGCTTTATCTGTATCCAGCCCCAGAGCCAGCCAGGTTGCCGCTATTTCAAGCCCTGACTGATGAATTCGTTTTGGGTCTCGCCCTTTAATCAACGAATGGTAATCCGCCAGAAAATAATAGGAAACAATGTCTTCCCGCCGACTTTCTTCGATCGCAGGCTTAATAGCGCCAACATAGTTACCGATATGTGGCGTTCCGGTGGTTGTAATACCTGTTAGTACTTTCGTTTTACTCATAGGTCAAAAGAACCTGATCGATCGTCGAATATAAGAAAGCAGCCATTATAGAAGAGCGTTCAGTGTCGCCACAACAGCAATAATACCATTGCCGGTTTCTAATATGCGTTATGAGCATGGCTTTTCAGACTCAGAGACAAGGCGGAGTGACGAGTCATAGCCGTAGCTATGGCGAGGAACTCCAACGCAGGATCTGAGTCTGAAAAGGCAGCGCAATAGCATAATTAGAATTCGGAAATGGTATAACCGTCATTCACCACCTACTTTGATATTTCCCCTACCCCTGCAGCGCAAGGGTTTTGAAATTTGACCACCTTATTGTAAGCATAAACGTACTTCTCCTGATAACGAGTACCCAATCAACCTTTCATGGATATCCATTCATGAAAAACACAAACAAGAAAAAACCTCACCTTCAGCAGCCGGAGATGACAGGGACAAGCCTCCGTGCATTGATCTTGCTGCTCTCACACTCCCTCTTGAGTCAGGAATAAATTGATTGGTACGTTGACCCTAATATAAAGATAATTGTCGCCTGATTCTCCGAGATGCCAATCACGTGCTTCTCCGTTCCGTTGATCGTCTGCACATAAATGCCATCAAAGCAGCAGAAAATCCATCTGCCCGTTGGGTTCTGGGCTGGCTTTTTCTTCATTTCCGGGAACGTTCGGCTCTGCTTCTTCAACTCATAACGGATTCGATGTTGGATAGCAGCATAGACCATCAGGCAAAGTGTCATCACCATTAACAATGCCTCAATGCGTTCCGGTTTCTTCAGATAGAGGGAAGACACCAGAAAGTCCGGACTTTTTAGAAAGCGAAAGCCTCGTTCAACCTGTTGCTGTGATTTGTACGTCCTCAGTAGTTCAGCGCTGTCCAGTCGAGTAGTATTAATGTCGTTGGTAGCCAGCACAAAACAACCCAGTGATGCTTCGGCATCCTGCCGGGTTTGCACAGCGATCGAGCAACAACTTGTTACGTAATATTCCAGGTGGTCGGGTTCCGCTCCATTAACAGGTCGTCCTTTGCTCTTGTAGCAGGGCTTGGCGATAACCTGAGCCTCAGCCTGACAAAGTTCAGACTGCTTCTGCCATTGCCTAAAGGCTTCCATGGCCTCCCCTTCGCACTGGAACGCTTTTTTGCTCAACTTTTCCAGTCTCTCGCACTCTTTCAGAGACTTTTTCTGCATACGCCTTGTCAGCGTCTTCTGTTCGGTTTCCTGGCGTTGCTGGTTGCGAAACAAAACCCAGCGTTGCTCTACGTTCGCATAATTAGACGACACTTCTGTAGCTTCGTAATGGTCAAACCCCTCCACTGCTTTCATGGTTCGTGAAGGCGCACTCCTTACCAGCTCTTTGGCGGCACCAATATTGAGAGGAACTCTGGAAATAAACAGCTGATCCTGCTGGTCAAGTTCCTGGATTGTCCCTGCCACATACAATGCTGCATCGCCAATAAAATAGCGGGCTTCCAGTGCGGCTTTGAAACTCTTCAAGTGCTTGGAAACCACCTGTTTGAAACTGGTCTTATCAGTCACATTGCCACTGGTTGCTTTCATAAACAACGGGATGCCTGCCCGGTTTTCAGTCAACAGAAGCAATATGGCCTGGTTCAAATCCGGGCGGTGATCCCGGCTGTAACCTTTGCAAAGCCTGATGCAGTTGAGGTCTTCATCGCTCAGATCGCTATCGCTATTATAACGACCATCGACGTGGAAGCCGGTGCCATCAAGGTTCAGCGCGTCGCAAGGCAATTTGAGATGAGTTGCAACCTTGATAGCCAGCTCAAAATAGACTTTACTGACATCCAGATCAAAGAGTTCATCCAGTGCTCTTCCCAGAATCTTGTCGTTTAAATGCTCTGGTTTAATCCCTTCCCTGATCAGTTTGTTGAGAGGTTTATTGGCAAAGAACTGGGGGAACATATGGAGAGATTGCCCCGTAAAGCCGAGGCCATTGAGGATCATGCCGACAATGGCTTCACCGTGGGAGACATTCCATTCATCCGCTACCTTGGGTGCACGTCTGTCAATGTGATCGGCTATGCCCAGCTCTTTGCACATACCTGCCACCAGGCCGAGGTGATCCATGTTCTGAATCTGAGTGCGATATTGAATAGGAGGCATAAGGCTGTTTCCTGATATTTGCTTTTTTGATAAATAGCAGAAATCAGGAAAATGTCAGGTTAGGTGGTGAATGTCGGGTATAATAAGGATATGGCCGCCATAGAACTAAATAAACCCGTCGTCTTTAATGATTCAGTTCTTGACTGCTCTCACTCACTCCGGTCACTAGAGTAAGTGAACAATACCAGAGCTATGCCAGAACTCTGGCAGAACTCTGGCAGAACTCTGATCGAACTCTGGCAAAACAGAAAATCCGGAGAGCTGATACCGCTCTCCTTCAATGGTCAGGAAGCAGGGTCAGGAAGCAGTAACAACCACGCCTTCCTTATCCGGGTCAGCACTGATTTTCTTCAACCGCAAGGTCAAAAACACAGCCGCCAGCGATAACGCTATTATCAGGCCTATCCACAACCCGTGAGGGCCCATGGGTTCAGTGATCAGATGGGTCATGCCAAGAGTGTATCCCAGTGGCAAAGCTATTCCCCAGCAGGCAATAAGAATCATGATCATAGGCACCCTGGTATCTTTATAACCTCTCAGGGCGCCATTTGCAGCCACCTGAATGCCATCGGCGTATTGAAACAGTGCCGCAAAAATCAATAACTCCGCCGCAAGGGCTGTCACTGCAGGATCTTTGGTATAGATAGCCGCAATCCATCCCGGGTAAAACCACATAACGGCAGCACTGGCTGTGGCTGTCAATAACGTAGTGGCAATACCGGCGTAGCTGGTAAATCGGGCAGTATCTGTATCACCTGCTCCCAGTGATTGACCAACCCGAATGGTCAAACCCATAGCCAGACTGAGAGGAATCATAAATGCCAGGGAACTGAAATTCAGTGCAATCTGGTGTCCGGCAACCGTCACCGCTCCCAGTTTGCCTATTACCAGGGCAACCGCAGAAAATATACTGGCTTCAAAAAATATGGATAACCCAATAGGTACACCCAGTTTTAAATTTTGAACAATAGTCGACATGTCTGGTCTATCGAACGATTTGAACAAGCCCAGTTTTTTATGCTGCCGGGAAAAGTGTATATATCCCGCCATCAACCCCAGCATTAACCAATAACAGACAGCCGTTGCATAACCACAACCCACTCCCCCCAACTCAGGGAAGCCCATTTTTCCGTATATCAACACATAGTTAACTGGAATGTTCAAAAACAAAGCGGCAAAACTGAATACCATAGCCGGTTTGGTTTTCCCCATACCTTCGCTGTAGCAACAGAGTACCTGATAGAGACAGATCGCCGGAATACCCCATGACAGAGCCTCCAGGTACTCCTGAGCTCTTTTTGCAACCTGGCGTTCTACATCCAGCCAGCTCATCAATGCATCGGTATTCTGCAATAAAACAATAGCCAGTAAACTTAACGACAATGCAATCCACATACCCTGTCTGACAGGGGTTGCTATCTTTTCAGTGTTACCGCCCCCAAACAATTGAGCTACTGTGGGTGTAATAGCCATCAGAGTTCCGCGAATTAATAACATCACCGGAATCCAGATACTGGAACCAACAGCAACGGCCGCAAGATCAACAGATGAATATTGTCCGGCCATACTGGTATCAACAAAACTCATCCCAGTTGTTGCCAGCTGGGCACCCAGAATCGGTCCGGCCAAAACAAGTAGTTCGCGTAATTCTTTCTTATAACGCCCTAATATTGAATGATTGGTTGGCATTTTCTCTCACTGATTATAATCCCTGCGCCATACTGTTCCGGTGCGACAGGGTTCTATATTCTAACAGTGAATAAGCAGGATTATTGCTGTTACATTTCGAATTTTTACACAGTATAAATACTTATCACTGAGATTGATTACTCAGTGAAGCATTCCACTTTCCCAGATCATTACAAAACTGTCATACTTGGTCGTTCATGAATAATTAGCAGGGTCTTTCGATGCCGGAATTGCCTGAAGTAGAAACGACCAGGCGCGGTATACAGCCTTTTGTGGAAGGGCAAACCGTTAAGGATGTCGTGGTCCGGGAGCCTCGCCTGCGCTGGCCGGTGCCTGATGATCTCTGGCAGAAACTGGCCGGATATACAATTCAAACCGTAAAACGTCGTGCCAAGTATTTGCTGATGGATACAGAGCAGGGCGTATTAATGGTCCATCTGGGCATGTCGGGCAGTTTACGGGTGCTCAAAGACGATGCCCCCGTAAATAAACACGACCATATCGATATTGTTCTGGAAAATGGCCATCGACTGAGATACACAGATCCACGCCGATTTGGCTCTATTCTCTGGACCGATCAGCCACTCTGGGAACACCGTTTACTGAAAAATCTGGGACCCGAGCCTCTGGGCGATGAGTTTACCGCCCAGAGACTGTACCGGTTATCCAGAGATCGGAGTCAACCGGTGAAAACCTTTATTATGGATAACAAAATTGTTGTCGGTGTCGGAAATATATATGCCAATGAAGCGCTGTTCAGAGCAGGGATCCGGCCAGATCGGGCCTGTGGAAAAATATCCAAAGCCCGGTATGAACGTCTGACTCAATGTATAAAGGAAACACTGGAGAAAGCCATTGCCCAGGGCGGTACCACATTGAAAGATTTTGTCGGTGGTGATGGCAAACCCGGTTATTTTAAGCAGGAGCTGGCTGTTTATGGTCGAGCTGGCCAGCACTGTATCCAATGTTCCAGTTTCATTAAAGAAGTGAGACTGGGTAATCGTAGTACCTGTTTTTGTAGTAAATGCCAACGATGAACGGAAATTATTTCTCCTTTAACCCTTTCAAGTTTTTCCTGGGTAAACTGGTTCACTTCCTTTTAGGAGGCTGGAAACTGGTAGGCGATCTGCCCAGGGATAGAAAAAAATATGTGATGATTGCCGCACATCACACATCCAACTGGGATTTTGTGGTGGGCATTGCCGCCAAACTGATCCTTGGAGTGAGAATACGTTTTTTTGCCAAAGACTCACTGTTTACAGGCCCTCTTGGAGCACTGATGCGCAGTTTTGGTGGAATCCCTATCGAACGCAGCCAGTCCGTAAACCGTGTTGACCTGGCCGTGGATGAAATCAACAACCATGATCATTTCATACTGGCCATTGCCCCTGAAGGCACCCGTTCGAAAGTCGATCGCTGGAGAACCGGCTTTTATCATATTGCGGTAAAAGCCAATATACCCGTGGTTCCAATAGCATTTGATTTCAGTAACAGACGCATTATTATCGGTGATCCTATCGATTTGAGTGGCAGAGTTACAGATGACTTCCAGAAGATGCATCAGTTCTTTGTACCCTACCAGCCTCGACATCCGGAATGGAGCTGCAATGATCCCGCAGAGCATCCGGAGATTTACACCGATAAATCCTGAGTTTTGAACATCATGCTGGTTTTCCATTTGCAGGTAAAACCAGCAAAAAACACTTCACCTTAACAATGAATTTATGATCTTCAGAACAACAAAAATAATAAACCAAGAAGGTTGATTCCGTGTTTTCCAGACAGCGAAGCCCTGCCGTTGGTCCTATTTCAGGTTACACCACCGCTGAATTCAGTCGCATCTGGATAAAAGGCGAGCCCGCTTTCATAACTGTCATACGCTGGCGGAATCATAATCCGGATGCTTCTGAAACACTCTGGCAACAACATTCACTTCCCGTTATTGCCTCATTGGATTATATCAGTGTTCTCGATATTCCGTTCTCCTGTGACTCACACAGACTGGAAATAGAAAGCACACTGGTTTCCGATCCGACACTGGTTTCTTCAGATTCAATCTGGCAATCAGAGCGCAGAAAAGCCACTGCAATCATTCAACGCGCTCCAGATAAAGACAGCCCCGTAAGCTTTATTTTTGGTTCCTGTAATCACAGAGGATATGGCCCTTTTAACCGGGGCGATAAAAGCTTCAAGACGCTTGTTGCTCAAGGACAGCTTGAATCCTCAGACTTTATTTTAATGGCCGGTGATCAGGTTTACTGTGATCATCCAAAAAATAATGGCTCTACCTCAGATTGTGTGGGTAAATTTCAGCGCTTCACCCCTCTTGGATAAAGATCAAGGCCACCACAATGAAAGTAAATTGCAGTTTTGAACCTTTCTCTGTTTCTGTAACCGTAGGCTCGACCCTTGAGTCGCTGTATCTTTCCATTCATGCCTTCTGCACGGCCATTGTCGGCTTTCAGAACTATTGCGTTAATAATTCCCCACAGGTGTTCTTTGATCATCTTGGCCACTTTACGAACAGGTTCAAGCCGACACCTCAGTGCCCAGCTCAGCCACCGTTTCCATGCCTTGATAGCCCAAGCTCGTGATGTGTAATTCCACAGTGTCATCGCCATCTCTTTGATGGCCCAGGCTCGTGCTGTTTTCAGCTTTGAATCACGCAACGGCTCGAACGCTTCCCACTTTTCATCGCTCATATTTTCAGGATTTGTTAGCCAGTCAAACCGGGTACCTTTGAGTAAGTCTGACCCT
>CBDBOO010000094.1:0-13600 GCA_965208385.1 Endozoicomonas sp. | reverse complement strand
GTTCGCCCTTGGCGTTCTCTGGGTTAAAGCTCTTTCCCATAATCTCCATAATTTCGGCAGTCACTGACATTTTAAATTCTCGCTTAAATATTATTTCAGGAATAGATATAGTTTTAACAACTTATTTAGGCTATGTTGCACTTAGGGGTTGAAAGCAACATCGTTCCAGTTTTTTGCAATTACTGGTTATAAAAGCCCAGTCTACATGCCTAAAAAGAGCTCAAAACGCCAGTTTCTTTCCAGAATTTGAGTTTTTTATGCGTACGATGGTTTCGAAAAAGCAGTTCAACCCTTTAATGCAACATAGCCTTATTTAAGTTTATAAATCAATATCAATATCAACATCAAACAACAAATGCCACTTTATTGACCTTCGACAAAATCAATACAGTTTAAAAGGCAAATAGCAAAAGGTGCATATAATTCGCTAGAAATTGCATAGCCATTACTCTTTTAAAGACTAATGCTTCAAATAAGCTCACCAATTTAACCTCTACTACTATCTATTCATTCTGATAAATAAAGGCATCATCTATATAAAAACCCTTCAACACCAATCACAAACCATCAACGTTTCACAGAAAGAGATAAGTAGTCAGACATTCGCTTTTAAATAATGGCTCTTCGCCGTTTCATATGGATTTAAGAATATCCGCCACAGGGCTGGCAATCATAAATATCATCATCAAAAACGTGTCTGTATTTCGATAACCTCTGGCTCGACTTCTTGCCGCTTGAAACAGGCTGTTTAGCCCCTCCATACGAGCATTGGTATAGGTTGACGTCCAGCGTTGTAATATCCGATCTGCGTGACTCTCTACTGTGCTGAGTGCTTTGCGAATAGGCTCTAGAATATCGCAGTCGCCCAGTGCTTCTTTCGCATACTTTATAAAGTGAGTCAGTCTCCATCGTGCTGCTCTTGGTGTTTCTGCCTTTCTGATCCAGCGAAGTTTCTCTTTGATCTTCCAGGCGATACCGGTCTTCAAGTCGCTCGCCTCAAGCTCCACTAGAGCTTCAATCTGTTTTTCAGTGAGAGGGCCATCTGCTTTCTTCAACACTGCCCAGCGTAGGCTTTTAGGATGGTCTTTCAACTTCCGCTCAGCTTTACGAACATCGTCCAAAGCCTTAGTGAATAGCTGAACAACGTGAAACCAGTCAACGGTTACATTGGCCTCTGGGAACTCTTCCTTCGTCGCTGACAGAAACGCTGGAGACATGTCACAGACCACTTCCATCACATTACTTGCCTGCCCGCCATGCTCTTCGAGGAAGGTTCTGAAACTCTTAACGGTTTCCTTACCTTTACCGGGTGTTGCGAACACTACCGGTTTGTCATTCCGGTTCATGTCGATGAACACTGTGACGTAGTTGTGACCGCGTTTTGAAGCTGTTTCATCCAGACCAATAGCACTCAATTCTGATAGATCCATTACCATAAGCCTAAATTCATCAGTTGAGCGCCATCGAACCGCGTCAAATTGAGACAGCTTTTACTAAAAATTGTGAACCAAAATATTTTATTAGCTGGTGTTGATTAAGCGAGTTGGGGTGATAACTTGGCCTTTCATTAAAAATTTCGACACCGACCGGGTTAATATACGACACCAGATATCAATAGGAGGCAACTGCGGCGTGATTGCTTTTATTGAATCAAAAAAAGCACACAAATTTGTTTGCATTTCTTGTATTTTTTTCATCAAACTGTGCTGGCTGGCTATGTTCCGCAAAATGGTTGAATGAACTAAACTCTCATTAGCTGTCGTTTAATGGGAGGCTTGTTATGCAATCTCAATACTTTCAAGCAATTCTTAATTCTCTACCGTCATTAACAAGCTATCAGCGGAATGAACTGATTCAAGTCTTGTCGGAAAACTATTCTACTGCAGGAATAGCAGCAACTATTGAAGCCAATTTTACTAAGGCTCCAAAATGCCCTCACTGCGAGTCAGAAGAGCTTTATAAATGGGGTATTCGGAACAAAAGGCAGCGTTATCGCTGCAGGGATTGTCATTCAACGTTCAATTCTTTTTCTAACACCCAGTTAGCTCGCTTACAGCACCCAGAAAAGTGGGATAAGTATCTTGAAGGAATGACTCATTCTTTGACACTACGCCCTGCTGCCAAGGAATGTGGGGTTAATTTGAAAACTGCATTTCGCTGGAGACACCGTTTTTTAAAGACTATGGAAGATGACCAAGCCCCTGAGCTAAACGGTATCACCGAACTCGATGAAACATTATTTCGTGAATCATTCAAAGGGCAGAGGAAAAACTTACCCAGACCTGCCAGAAAACGAGGCAATGACGAAAAGTCAGAATGTCGAAAAATTCCGGTTATGGTGGCCAGAGATAGGTCAGACTCTACTGTTGATGCAGTTTTAGATAATGGAAGTGCTGACGAACTCTGCAAGAATTTGAACGGACGTATAAACATAGAAGCTATCGTTTGTGCTGATGCAAGCCTTGCCCATGAAAAGCTCGCGAGAAAGCTGGGTTTTATATTTAAGCCTCGTCAGTAAAATCTGTGGGTCATTTCTGGTTCAGGCAGCTTGCCAAGTACGTGATATAAAGCGATTTCCGCACATCTGTAGGTTCTGAAACCATAAGATTTTCTCATAGTGAGTTTTACTTTGGTGTTCAGCCCTTCAACTTTACCGCTAGAATACGCCTTTTTTGCCTTGAACCAGTTCAGGATAAGTGGTTTGTGTCGTCGAACCGTTTTGGCTACTTTCTTCATGGGTTCTATCTTTGACCTCATGACCCGGGTGCACCAGCGATCGAGATATTTACCTGCCCAATGTGGTGACACGTAATCCCAGAACAACTGAAACTCCTGAGTCAGCAAATAGCCTCTGACACTCTTCAAGTTGTATTGAAGAACAGTCTTTAATTTGATCTCTTGCTTCTCGGTCAAATTCTCTTTCCGCTTGAGTAGACACCAGCGTGCTTTTGTTAACACAGGTTCGTAACCATCAGCCTTTAGCTTCTTGTGTTCTGTAGCTCTGACCTCATCCAGCGCCTTGTTCAACTTGGCTACTATATGAAAGCGATCAAGGATATGAAGAGCCTGTCCGGCAAGCTCTGAAATAACCTTGACGTAGGCGGTTATGGTGGCCAGAGATAGGTCAGACTCTACTGTTGATGCAGTTTTAGATAATGGAAGTGCTGACGAACTCTGCAAGAATTTGAACGGACGTATAAACATAGAAGCTATCGTTTGTGCTGATGCAAGCCTTGCCCATGAAAAGCTCGCGAGAAAGCTGGGTTTTATATTTAAAGAGCTTGTCACATCCTCTGGACAAAAGGTTTTAGATGGTGTTTTCCACTTGCAACATGTCAATGCGTATCACAGCCATTTAAAACAGTGGATTAAAGGGGTATTTCACGGTGTTGCAACAAAATATTTGTCTCACTACCTGGGATGGAGAAGGGCTCTAACAGAAAGTACCCCATTAGATATTGATCGACTGACCAATAAGATTATGAGCCTGTTTCGCCTTCAACCTCTTAATGGAACATAGCCGTGCTGGCTGGTAATGCTTATTTTTTTCTGACGACTACTTTCTGTCATCTTTCCAATAGCGCTCATTAATAGCGGTCGACTCGTGATTGATTCCCTGTGTGAATCTGGATTGCTTAACCTTACGTATAGTGTCCACCAATTGTAAATTAGGGCGACCATTCTTGATATAAAACGACACCTTTTAATGTCTTGCGTGGTATATCCACCCCAGCCCCAATGATTTTTAATCTCATCAAAATTATTTTCGCAATCAGCTCTATCTCTATAATGATCAATGATAGAAACAACATCTTTATCAAGACTGGTTACCAATACCGAGTATTCATAGAGCTTTATGTCTTCTGGTTCATCAATAAAGGCAAGAGCCTTTTGTCTTTTTTTATTCTCTTTTTCCAGTAATAAAATGTATTTTTTTGGAAGCCGTCTTCGAACGATAATAATTCGTCTTGTTGTTGCCCAGCTATCAAGCTTTAATTCAAATTCTTTGCCTTCCCAATGATTGTCGTAGCGAGTCCAGCCTGCGCTGTAGTGCGCGTGATTTATGGTTTCCTTGACGTTTTTGGACTTTTTCATTTTGAATAAATAGCCGCACCCAGCTTGTTCGAGTTCAGTCATTACCCGATTACTGCCCCAATCACAATCACCCCGAACAAATTCAGGCCAGCATTCTTTTGGAAGGCGATTTAATAAGCTCATTAATCCTGGTAATGAATGAGCACTATTTCCTTGGTTACCTGGTTGAACCTCCACTTCAAGAATCAATTTTAAATTAGCCATCATATAAGAATGATAGGTGTGCGAGGGCCTCCCTTGCTTATGAGGATTGTATCCTTTGACGGCTCCTTCCTGATTCCCATATATCGTTTTTATTGTGACATCGACATCCATTATCCACGGGATTCTTAATAGAGGTTCGTAGCATTGTTGTAGATGATTCTGCAACCATTTAACGCCTTCTGTCTCATCCATTCTGGTAAGTGCTCCACGAGCCGAATCATCACTGACCACTTTCGTCATGCCCAGTAATTTAGAATTTACACCCTCTCCTGTTAATGTTGATATATGGGCATACCGCTTGTGACCTGAAAGTATCGATAGAAGAAAAGAACCAAGAACGTTTACTTTTTTGGCTCTTCAGGGATAACTGTGGGTAAATCGAGTAGATTTTAGGTAGAAAAGCACCTGCCGAAAACTTCTGTAAGTTTTTTAGTTGCAAACAGAAAACAACAGAAGGCTCGACAGATGCTCATAAAAACTATCCTCAATAAATGCCATAAACTCAAGTCCTTTATTTATCAGTCGGTTGAACTTGCCATCTATCGAGGTGCAGAGGTACTCGACATTACGGTTGTCCCCAGAAAGAATGGGCACGCAATATGCTCCGGTTGTCAAAAGCCTGCCCCCGGTTACGACCGACTAAAAATACGACGATTTGAATTTATACCCCTATGGGGATACAGAACCTTCCTTCTTTATCAAATGCGCCGGGTAGATTGCCCTACCTGTGGAGTCACTGTTGAGGCGGTTCCATGGGCTGAAGGTAAAAAGGAGCTGACCAAAGCGTATATGCAATACCTCGCATTCTGGGCAAGGAAATTGTCTTGGAAGGAAGTAGCCATCACCTTTAACACCTCATGGGAAAAGGTCTTTCATTCTGTTGAATATATAGTGGACTGGGGGCTTAAACACCGTTCTCTGGATAAGATAAAAGCCATTGGTGTTGACGAGGTAGCTTATCAGTTAGGCCATAACTATCTTACCCTTGTTTATCAGATCGACACCGGCTGTACACGGTTATTATGGATTGGCCAGGAACGAACTGAAGCAACCATTCGCAGCTTCTTTGACTTCTTCACAGAGGCCAGAAGTAAGCAGCTGGAATTTGTTTGCTCAGATATGTGGCCCGCCTACGTCAAGGTTATTTCAGAGCTTGCCGGACAGGCTCTTCATATCCTTGATCGCTTTCATATAGTAGCCAAGTTGAACAAGGCGCTGGATGAGGTCAGAGCTACAGAACACAAGAAGCTAAAGGCTGATGGTTACGAACCTGTGTTAACAAAAGCACGCTGGTGTCTACTCAAGCGGAAAGAGAATTTGACCGAGAAGCAAGAGATCAAATTAAAGACTGTTCTTCAATACAACTTGAAGAGTGTCAGAGGCTATTTGCTGACTCAGGAGTTTCAGTTGTTCTGGGATTACGTGTCACCACATTGGGCAGGTAAATATCTCGATCGCTGGTGCACCCGGGTCATGAGGTCAAAGATAGAACCCATGAAGAAAGTAGCCAAAACGGTTCGACGACACAAACCACTTATCCTGAACTGGTTCAAGGCAAAAAAGGCGTATTCTAGCGGTAAAGTTGAAGGGCTGAACACCAAAGTAAAACTCACTATGAGAAAATCTTATGGTTTCAGAACCTACAGATGTGCGGAAATCGCTTTATATCACGTACTTGGCAAGCTGCCTGAACCAGAAATGACCCACAGATTTTACTGACGAGGCACTTTTTTAGGTGCGTTATTGCTTGTGTAAACTATCGGACAATCTTCAACCCAAGGTTCAAACCGGCAGCCGGTTTTTAGAAACTGAATAAAAAACGGTAGCTGTCCCATTGGGGTTACTGATGCACCGGGTTCCCACTCAACGTGAACTTTTCCTTCAAAAGTTTCTATTTCAATAGATGCTGGTTTTAGCTGTTTGCTGAGTTCAGCCAGCTCACCCTTTGGGTGAATAGGTTTAGGTGGTAAAACCATCGTGAATCCCTCTGATTACAAGGGGTTACAGTGTAGTCGTAACTTCCTACTAAGGAATTTAGGATAAGAGATTGTTTGACATAATGCTTAATCACTCGCCATATGCGTTTGTCATTCACGCCAACATACTTGGCACAGGCTTTCACCGGCATTTCTCTCACCAGCGTCAGCAGTGCCTGCTCAAACAGTAGAGTGAACTTACTATTCTCTCTTGCCCAGGGAACATTTACACGATGAATGCCGTGTTCCTCACAGCGCGTACGGGGGACTTTTGCTTTGATATAGCAATGGTGCTGAAAGAAGTTCAGGTGCTGCCAGGTAAGAACTTTAAAGTCATGAGCCTGAGAAGCTTTACCGCACTTGGGGCATGGATAGAGACTACCGCGTTCAGCACCTACATTGAGTACCAACTCATTGGGTTTCTTTGTTGTATCGAGATGCTGATCAACTATTTTCCAAGGTGCCTGCAAGCCGAGGCCGAGCATAAATATCTGATTACCATCCATGGATGACTACTTAAATCTGTGAGCTTCCGGGTCGGGAATTATCGGTCTATATCAGCACAAAATCCATAGTAAACAGCGAGGAGCCTAAATAATCCTGACTATACGGTCGTTAAAAAAATGGCAGATATTCTGCCAACACCAAAATGTAGCAATTATACTCAGCTATTCACCATACCTGAGCTTATGCTCCATTCTTACGATGAAAACTGTTTTCCCTATCACTGATGAAGCTATTAGAAACACCCTAAAGGCTGCCTGTCGTCATGGCCCACATCCCTACGTCAGAGAAAGAGCACATGCCGTACTGCTCAGCTCTCGTGGTTTTTCTATGGCTCAAATAGCCGAGATTTATGAAGTCCAGTATCAGGCAGTGTCACGTTGGCTGGATGACTGGGAAGATTATGGTATTCGGGGGCTGTACAAAACACACGATGGCGGAAAGAAACCTATTTACAACTCTTCAGAGGAAAATCGCATCAGAGAACTGGTAGCCGAAGAGCCGCGCCGTTTGTCTTATGTACAATCCAAAATTGAAGAGGAAACAGGCAAACCTGCATCAAAGTCAACGATGGGGAGAATCGTAAAAAAGTTGGGGCTGGTTTACAAAAGACTCCGTAAGTCATGCAAACATAAGAGAGATGAGGAGCAGTTTCAGCGTAGTAAAGTAGCACTAAATAACGCTCAGGAGGCTGAAGAAAAGGGCTCAATTAATTTATTTTATTTCGATGAGTCTGGATTTAGCCAGGAGCCCTGCGTTCCTTATGGTTGGCAGGAGAAAGGCGAGCAAGTCAGGATACCTTCCGTCAAGAGCAAGAGAGTCAATGTTCTGGGTTTTATGAATCGTGCTTGTGATCTGTTTTATTACCCTGTCATTGGGTCAGTTGATAGCAAAACGGTCATTGATATTTTTGACTATTTTGCGTATCAAATGACAGCGCCAGAATACGGGGCTAATGACCGCTACACCTAGTCATTATTGATAATGCCAGTATCCACACCAGCAAGGCATTTCGAGCAAAGCTCGACGACTGGAATCTTGAGAAAAAAATGATTGTTTGCTTCCTTCCCACATACTCTCCCGAGCTCAACCTGATCGAGATTCTTTGGCGAAAAGCCAAGTACGAATGGATTAACATATTATCAATTATGAATTTCAAAAAATTTGAGCAAGAGGTCAAACGAGTTTTTAATGCAGTCGGTCAGGAATATATGATTTCGTATGCCTGACTACTTATAAAACCTGTTAAAAAGTGCCTATTCCAAAATACAAGGGACATTTACAATCAGATCACCAAGAGAGCACAAACACTCTTTTCATCATTATAAAACGGATAGATTCCAACAAAGACCAACACCTACTTATCCAGTTAAAACAATTATAAACCTTCGGGCATAGGCATTGATCTCTTTACTTAATTAGAGAAAACACCAGGAGAAAAACGAATGAAAAAAATAATTCTTGCAACAATTATTGCCAGCATTACCACAAGTATGGCAATAGCTGAAACAAAAGAAGCCGATACTGATAAGGATAGAGGCGTACGATTCAGTATGCCTGTTGGCCCTAACTACGATCCTTTTCTTGAGGCCGCAGTTGCAGTCATTCCAACAGCATTATATGAAACAACAGAAGGTGCTGACACCTCTAAAACCAGCCTGTTGGCAGCCTATGGCTCTAATGGCAACTGGGTTACTCAACTAGACTCTGAGAATTATTTTGGCTCTGAGAGTCAATGGTTGGTTCAGGGAATGGCAAGATATGCTGACCTCACTATTGATAGTGCCAACCAGCTTATTGGTTTCAGTGGTGCTCCAAATACGGATATCCCGAATAGTCCAACAGTTCCAGTGTCGAGTACCGCAATGGAGCTGGAGCTGGATGTCATGTACAAAGTCTATGACAACACTTATTTTGGACCTTCCGTAAAGTGGATGACAATGGATTTCCCTAAAGAAGGAAATTTGTTCAAACTGCAAAACTTTATGGGCAACACGGATGCCAAAAGTTACGGTTTAAAAGCCATTTACGACGGACGTGATAGTAAGGTTGCAACCAAAAATGGTTTATATCTGGCTGCATCTGTCCTACGCTCTAAAGCAGTAATAACTGATGGTATGGAATATGGTCCCGTTAGCAATAACTCTGAGCGCAAATACTCTAAGCTGATCACTGATTTCCGTTATTACAAACCACTGAGTGATGATCTGGATATGGCATGGCGTGTCCGCTCCAGAATGCATACCGATGGCGCTAATCAATTTGAAACTTTTCTGGACCAAGTTGCCCATGGTATGACCAAGGAAGTAGCCGGACGGAATGCTGTTGGTACAGACCTGCAGGCTAGATACTGGCTGGCTGATCGCTGGGCTTTGGGCTTCACTTCCAGTGCTGCAAGAACCTATGATGCGATGCTGGAGCAGAATGAAGACTGGTTCTTTGCTGTTGGTGCAGGCGCCCGCTATGTACTCTTGCCTGAAGATGGTCTGGTTGCCCGCCTGGACGTAACCTACAACACTCAGGAAGACGACAACCTGCAAGTATACTTCTCTGTAGGTGAAACTTTCTAATCAGCTGTCGTTATTAAAAGGCTGGTTATCAATTTGATAGCTGGCCTTTTTTATTGCTCTTATTTCTTTCTTTTTTCTCTGAATCTCCTGCACACCTTTGGCTTCCAAAATCAAACCTGCTATTAGTCACCTTCTTTTCTTCATGCTCTGCTATTCTGACTTATCTATATCAACCTGAGTCGTTCCAATGTCGATAGAGTCAAGGCTGGATAATCTGGAAGAGAAATATAGAAACCATGATGCAGACCTGCACAGTCTTGCCAGAGTCTGTGCTGATATTAAAAATATCGCCCTGACTAATCAGCACGACATAGCTGGAGTGAAGGTAGACGTGGCAGGCCTTAAAACAGATATTGCAGGCATCAAGAAAGATTCTGCAGAAACCAAAGCCTGCATTGCTGCACTGGCTGAAGCCACTTACGCAGGCTTCAAAAGAACCGATGAGAAGATTGATCAGTTGGAGCAAAAGCTAGATATACGCACCGATCAACTGGATAAGAAAACTGATCAACTAAACACGCGATTTGATCAGCTTGAACTACTGATCCGCCAGCTGCATCCCAGCAATTGATTGGCGACTCTGCAACAATACTCCTCGCTCCCATACCTTGAGGTTGTCGCAAAAGCTATGAGCCGTAGGTCGGTTTGCCCGCAGGACAAGCCGATAATCTCTGCAGAATACGTCATGCCCTGAAAGAATGTCGGCTTCTCCCTTCGGGGGAAACCGACCTACAGCATGAGAACCAAGTATTAAATTATATGCAATAGATAAAAAAACAGCCCGGCGGGGAATTTATTGCCGGGCTGCTAAAAGGGAGGTGATTCGTTTATTTCATATCAAAACGAATTCTGTGAAGCAGTGAATAAGTCACTGGCAATACGATCAAAGTAAACACCGTCGCAAAGCCAAGTCCGAAGATAATAGAGACCGCCATTGAGCTGAAGAAGGCATCAAAGATCAATGGAATCATACCCAGCATGGTGGTTAGTGCCGCCATACACACCGGACGAACACGACATACACAGGCATCCAGAATCGCCTTCTGAATCGTCTTATCTTCGCGGGATTCAATATTGATCTGCTCCACCAGCACGATACCATTCTTCAACAACATACCGGTCAGACTGAGAACACCGAGCAATGCAGTAAAGGTAAATGGAATACCTGTTGCCAACAAACCAACGGCAACGCCAATAATTCCCAGAGGTACAGTAAACCAGATAGCCAAAGGCTGTCGTATGGTTCCGAACAGGAATACGGTTATAAGGAACATAGCCAGATACCCCAGAGGAATCGTGCTCACAACACTGCCCCGGGCATTCACAGACTTTTCGTACTCACCGCCCCACTCCATGGAATAGCCTTCCGGCAATACCATTGCTTCAATATCCGCACGAAGCTTCTGACGAATACTTTCTGAAGTCTCGCCACTGAATGGAATAGTATTGGCCATCACAGACAATGTTCTGCGCAGATTCCTACGAATAATCAGCGGGTTTTCCATTTCAGTCTCAAACCCGGTAACCACCTGAGTGATAGGCACGTAGGTTCTCTTTTCAGAGCTCCACACCTGCAGGTCAGCAATATGATCGGCACTCAGCTGCTCATCCTCTGGCGCTCTTGCCACAATAGGCAACAGATGACTGCCATCCCGATACACACCCACGGTCTTTCCGGTGTAGTTGAGCAGCAGAGTACTGTCTACCATCTGCTTGGAAACACCACTGCGGCGAGCTGCAGCTTCATCTAATTGAGGACGGACAATGGTTGTTTTGTCACGCCAGGAGTGACGAATACCACCTGCGGTAGGTTCAGACTGGAAGATGCGCATGGCTTCATCACCCAACTGACGCAGTACTTCAGGGTCTGAGCCAGAGAAACGGATTTCTACATCTGCCAGAGGTGGCGGGCCGTTCTGCATCTGCTTCAGTTTAAAGTCGATATCCGGATAAGCACTTTCCAGTTTTTCCTGTATTTCAGGCAACAGTGCACGTACATCGCCCAGTGAATTGGTTTCAACAATCAGCTGACCATAACTGCTATACACTTTCTCTGGTATGTAGGTCAGGATGAATCGCTGTCCGCCCATACCAATGGTGGTGGTGATATTTTTAACATTGTCATAGGCCATTACTTCATCGGCCAGCAGCTGCATTCTTCGCTCAGTTTCCCGGATATCAGTGCCTTCCTGCATCCAGGCATCAACAAAGAAAATAGGGGTATTGGAAGGCGGAAAGAATGCCTGTTTCACTGAGCTGAAGTTAGTTACTGCCAGTACCAGAGCCGCAATGGTAAGCGCCATGGAGATAATGCGATGTCTGAGAGCCAGACTGAGCAATCCCCGATAAGCAACAAAGAATCCACCTTTATATGGATCAGCTTCTGAGCCCACCAGTGCTTCCCCCGGATCTTTGAAGATCAGATGGCAGAAGAAAGGGGTCAGAGTAATTGCCAGAATCCAGCTGAGAAACAACGCGATCAGCAATACCTGGAAGAGACTGCCAAGAAAATCACCGGTCACATCTTTAGACAAACCAATAGGTGCAAAGGCCATAATGGCAATAACCGTTGCGCCAAGCAGCGGCCACTGGCTCTGCTTTACAATCGTATTAATGGCTTCCAGTCGGGTCTGACCTTTTTTGATGCCTACCAGAACACCTTCGGTGATCACGATAGCATTGTCCACCAGCATACCCAGGGCAATAATCAATGCTCCCAGTGATACCTGCTGCAGCTCAATGCCGATGGCATACATGCCAATGAATGAGCCCAGAATAGTCAGTAACAGGACAGCGCCCATCAACAGACCAGACTTCAACCCCATGGTACACAACAGAACGATAATAACGATGGCAATAGCCTGAGCCAGACTGACCAGAAAGTTATCAATAGAACCTTCAACAATTTCAGGCTGATTGTAGACCTTGGTCAGTTCAACGCCTACTGGGCGAATAGATTCCAGCTCCACCAGACGCTCTGCTATCCTCTGCCCTACTTCAACAACATTTACTTTTTTAGCAAATGAGATACCCATGGAAATGGCTTTCTCGTTGTTGCTGTAATAGAGGTTTCTTGGTGTCTGTTCAAATGACTTATAGACCTTGGCAATGTCACCCAGATAAATCATCTGTCCCATACCCGGAGGACTGATAACAAGCTGTTCCAGCTCACTGAGATCATTAAATTCACCGGTGGGATGAATACGAACAGAGTTGCCATCGATCAGCATCTTACCGGCATTGGAAACCACATTCTGAGTCTGGATCAGACCAAAGATCCAGGAAGGATCAAGTCCCAGAGAGGCAATCTTTGTTTGGGAAATTTCGATAACCACCTGCTCAGATACAGTACCGGCCAGGTTTACATTTTTCACACCATCAACCAGAGACAGCTCACGCACCAGCTGGTCACCGTAGTTTTGCAATTCCCGGTAGTTATAACCTTCGCCACTGATGTTATACAGAATGCCGTAAACATTACTGAAGTCATCATTAACCACCGACGTATACACACCGGGAGGCAAGCTGGACTGAATATCACCTACCTTACGGCGCAGCTCATCCCAGATTTGCGGATATAAACTGGATTCAAAGTCAAAATCGAGAGTAATGATGACCTGTGAAACACCGGCACTGGTGATGGAGTCAATAGTGTCAACATACTCCAGCTTTTGAATAGCCTTCTCGATAGGCAGGGTAACTTCTTCCTCCACCTGCTCCGGAGAAGCGCCGGGATATATCGTACTCACTATTGCCTGTGGAGAGGAGAACGCCGGAAACTCCAATTGCGACAGATTAAAAAACGACCACAGCCCACCAACGGACAGCAGCACCACAAAGAGCCAACTGAGGACTTTATTCTGGATAGAATATTCTGCGATATTCATGCTTACAGTCCCCGTTCACGCTGCAGAGGCTTCACTTGCATACCGGCATATAGACGACTAATGCCCGCTGCTACAATCTGATCACCCTGACCGATGCCTGCAGTGATAAACCAAAACCCACATGAAACCGGCGGTTTTATTTGAGTTTTGGTTTGACTGGTTTTCTGAGAGCTTCTTCCGCTTCATCAATAGATTCTCTGGAATGTAGCCTATCAGCTAACTCGACGGGCATTTGGTTGATTTTTGCACAGAATGCACCTGCTGCTTTTACGAGTTCATCCTGAGTCTTGTAGCAGTAATGGTAAGTAAGATCCTCCCTGAACCAGCGCCAAAGAGCCTCAACAGGCATAAAGTCTGGACTGTA
>CBDBOO010000093.1:0-257173 GCA_965208385.1 Endozoicomonas sp. | reverse complement strand
CCATGTTCAGAGATGACCAGATTTCCGTAGCATCTGTTGGCCATTGAGATTTTTCCAGATAAAGAAAGGCAGTGGCTTCTGGTGCAAAATGCTGACAAAAAGCTGCCCGACTATTCGCCGGTAATGCAGCCATTATCCAACACATAGTTTCCAGTAATCCCGAAACAACCGCTCCGTTTAACACTACAAGAACACTGTCCTGAATAAAGTGCCCATCAACAAAACTGCTGTTATCCGCTTTTATTACAGGAGCAGATATCATCATCAATACTAATAACCAATGTTTTATACGCACAAGAACCTAACACCAGTGAAACCGTTGAAGTTCAAGAGTATAGATTGCCTATTGATTGCCCTCTGTCTGCAAGTTTCCCCGGGGGCAAGCGAGTCAGGCCTTTCCGCCCCTGAACAATATAAGCAGCATACTCAGTCTGGCTGGATTACCCTGATCAACCAGCAATCAGAAGCCATCACCAGAAATCCAAGCTCAATTACCTCGCAAACACCAAACCTGATCATGGAAAAATCTACAGACAACCAACACCGCCAAAAGCTGGAAGCCTTTTATCAAACCGAAGACTTTGACGGCCTGCAATCCTTCGGTGAACAGCGAGCACTGCAGTTGGACACCGAACAGTCTCCTGAAGGGGAAGCATGGCGACTTTTAAACCAGTCACCGGATCGTTATTACCCCGATGCCAATGAACACAGAATTCTCGGTGCTATGGAGCTGGGTGTGAAAGCATTAGAACATCCCAATACCTGGTCAAAACAGAAAGACTGGCCGACGGATAAAAACGGCAACCCTGTGTACGACAACACTCTTGATGGAAAGAGTGAAATGAGCACCACCATTGCCCGGCTACGCCAGCACTTTAAGGGCTGCGACTATCAGAAAAAACTGATCCTTAAAAAAGACCGACAAGTACACAGCCCTGATATCAAGGAATGCACACGAGCGTTGGTGACGGACGACAGTGTGATTTTACATCGAAAAATCACTCTCAACCCTTTTTTGGAATACCTGTCCGGTTCAGGGTTATCAGGTCTGAGTGCCGGTGAAGGCTGTCTTCAAATTCGCTTAGGAGAAGGTCCCCATGGAGATAATTATTACCACTGCGGTTGCTGCATTAAAGAAGAAAACCTGACGGTGAAGTTGCTCCAACCCGAAGCTCTGACTCAAGCCGTTTTTCAGCAGGCACGCTGGGACGATCGAATGCAATTCTGGCTTAACGATAAAAAGCTCTGGCAGAGTAATGATGGTTTGTATCCACTGTCTGGTTTTACCAGCACCTATGGGCACTTTTCTGACAACACCAGTCTATTAGCCACAAGAGCGCTGGCCAAGATTCACCGTATTGGACTGGGGCGGAACACCGTCGGCAATGATGCACAATATCACAGTCGCATTACGCCCTGGCTCCCCAAAAGTCAGTACAAAATGAGCATGTTCTGGCCGGAACCGGAAAAACACAAAGCCCACTGGATCGGTGCTTCAGCAGCCACCTGGGGAATGCACAGGCACCCATTGGCAAAAGACGATGCAATGTATTTGGTTTGGCAGTATAGGAATTGTTGTCAGACCATCAGTCAGTAAATCATTCCCAATCGTTGTACATCTCTATCATGCAACCTACAGGATAAAAGTCCTTCAAAGAAGGAATGAACTCATTCTGCATGGTTTCGTGTGCGGTCACATCCGCTTCAACAAATCTCTCCCATGACACAAGCCATGCACTCATCATTAATGGAAGCCCTGCAGCAGTGGTCGTTGATAAACTTCTTGTGGTTGGAGGACCTACAGGACATTGCGATAGTGTAGAAGTCATACATCCAGTTATCACTACGATGATGGCTCCGGCTTCGGCTCCGGCTCCGGCTGCGGCTAGGGCTACAGTTCCGGCTACAGTTCTGGCTCCGGCTACGGCTACGGCTACTGCTCCGGCTCCGGCTACTGCTCCGGCTCCGACTCCGGCTCCGACTCCGGCTTCGGCTCCGACTCCGACTCCGACTCCGGCTCCGACTCCGACTCCGGCTTCGGCTCCGGCTCCGGCTACGGCTCCGGCTACGGCTCCGGCTACGGCTCCGGCTACGGCTACGACTACGGCTTTCTCTGAGAGGCTTATTTTCTCTGGCTCAGCAAAGGTAAAATATAAAAATGTAGATGCCAGTGTTGTACCCACTGAAACAATTAACAAAACAGAGGGTTTGAACTCCAATGTCTGTTTATACATGAACCATAAAGACAACCCACCCGTTATCAGACCGGTTGATAGCCCATTAAACAGTACATAGGTTGGTAACAATTTCTGATTTGATTCTGTTAAGTAACGGGCAACTGTGTTCGACATAATTTGCATTACCTGATAGTAAATCGCATACGTCACCGCCATGCGCATATAACTCATTGCCGATTCATGGGAGTGAATAATATAAACCATCGTACCTGCGAACAAAGCCATGTTCAGAGATGACCAGATTTCCGTAGCATCTGTTGGCCATTGAGATTTTTCCAGATAAAGAAAGGCAGTGGCTTCTGGTGCAAAATGCTGACAAAAAGCTGCCCGACTATTCGCCGGTAATGCAGCCATTTTCCAACACATAGTTTCCAGTAATACCGAAACAACCGCTCCGTTGAACACTACAAGAACACTGTCCTGAATAAAGTGCCCATCAACAAAACTGCTGTTATCCGCTTTTATTACAGGAGCAGATATCATCATCAATACCAATAACCAATGTTTTATACGCACAAGAACCTAACACCAGTGAAACCGTTGAAGTTCAAGAGTATAGATTGCCTATTGATTGCCCTCTGTCTGCAAGTTTCCCCGGGGGCAAGCGAGTCAGGCCTTTCCGCCCCTGAACAATATAAGCAGCATACTCAGTCTGGCTGGATTACCCTGATCAACCAGCAATCAGAAGCCATCACCAGAAATCCAAGCTCTATTACCTCGCAAACACCAAACCTGATCATGGAAAAATCTACAGACAACCAACACCGCCAAAAACTGGAAACTTTTTATCAAACCAAAGACTTTGATGGTTTACAGTCTTTCGGTGAGCACCGTGCAATACAGCTGGAAACAGAAAAATCACCAGAAGGTGAAGCCTGGCGTTTACTCAACCAATCACTAGAACGGTATTACCCCGATGCCAATGAACACAAAATCCTCGGTGCTATGGAACTGGGTGTGAAGGCATTGGAGCATCCCAATACCTGGTCCAAACAAAAAGACTGGCCGACGGATCAAAACGGCAACCCTGTGTACGACAACACTCTTGATGGAAAGAGTGAAATGAGCACCACCATTGCCCGCATGCGTCAACATTTCAAAGGCTGCGACTATCAGAAAAAACTGATTCTTAAAAAAGATCGACAAGTACATAGTCCTGATATTAAGGAATGCACTCGAGCACTGGTAACAGACGACAGCATTATTTTGCACCGAAAAATCACTCTCACGCCCTTCCTGAAATACCTGTCCGGCTCCGGGTTATCAGGCCTGAGTGCCTGCGAAAGCCACTCCGCTTCAGAAGGCTGCCTTCAGATTCGATTGGGAGAAGGCCCCAAAGGAGATAATTATTACCACTGCGGTTGCTGCATTAAAGAAGAAAACCTGACGGTGAACCTGCTCAGACCTGAAGCTCTGACTCAAGCCGTTATTCAGCAGGCACGCTGGGATGATCGAATGCAATTCTGGCTTAACGATAAAAAACTCTGGCAGAGTAATGATGACTTCCCTCCAGAAACTGGCAGTCGTTGTGAGCGGAACAAGAACGTTTATCTGGACTCACCTGTAATCATTGAACCGTCATTACTTCAGAAATTCCAAGATCCGATCACATTCAAAATCCGAACCTCCGTAGGCGATGAGGGTGAAGGTTATGCCTTGATCAAGCTGTTTTTTAATGCCACCAACTTACTCATTGAAGATCGATGGACACCAGACTCAGCCTTGGAAAAACTGACCGCAATGCAACAGTGGCATCAGGATCGCTTATGTCGGTTGACCTTTCAATGCCTTGAGACATTCACTGAAGCCGAGCACTCCGTTCACGGAAAAGTCATTCCTCTGCAATCCACCCTGTCTTCACAGTTATCAGCCGATTGCAAAACCGTTAGAGCAGAATCGGATTGTTTCTACTACAAGACCAAGGGCAGACACGATTCAACGAATCACTGTTCTCAATACGCCAATGACCCGAACTGCCAGTTTTTGGACAGCCGCTGTCTGGGGAGTTCACCTTCACGACATACTGGTATTTGCTATACCCGCGAAGAACGATACGACTGTGGTTACACAGGGAACATCAAACACATTGGTATAGAAGAGAGCATTCATTGTGAAGGTCAACCCATGCAGTGTATGTTGGGCGAGTGCAAAGCGGAGGTCACCGATGCGGATAACAGTGATTTTGCCAGTGCCGTCAGTGGACTCCATGCTGCCAAACACCTGGCCCACGACATGCAGTGTGGTACTTCCGGGCAATCGTCAGAACACAACAGCGGCTGCCGGATTTTCAGTGGAACGGCTTGTACCTGTAAAAAGGGCATTTTTAATCTGGTGGATTGCTGCAATCTACCGACTCAGGTGAACTTTGGCAGCTATATGAATTTACTACTCATGGGGTATTTGTTCGATAAGTCTTCGGTTCATCTTCAAAGCAATTACCCGAATCAACTCACAGGCCAGTACCGGAAGATGCGCGAGCCGTTGATACGAGGAATAAACACGCTCAGCCAACCTGCTAAAAACCTCTGGTCTGACGGGACCTCGTCCATAGGAAAAAGCTGGGGCACACTCACTGAAAAACTCTGGCCAACACCGGCTGAAGTACACGTTCAAACAGCTACCGCTAAGCCCATTGCCGGAGAACTGTCACAAAAAGCTCAGGCATCCATGCTGGGCACTATGCAACAACAACTCATGCGTAAAATGGCAGACGTCGTGCAAAAAGTGCTGGGAGAAGACGCTACTAATCTGTTATTCCGAACGACGGGTAATACCATGGCCTCCCAGGGCGGACAACTGAGTCAGCAAACCCTGATCATGAATCCGGCCATTACCTCAGCCATCAGCGCCGTTACCATGATCTATACCGCCTACACCATGACCAAACTCATCGTTCAGGTTGCTTATCAATGTGAGGATGATGAATTCGAATTGGCCGCCAAACGAGAAATGAAGACCTGTCAGAGAATCGGTAGTTACAGTGAATCAGAAGCACTCCGGCCCGCTCCGCGGTCACACATCTACAAGTAACTCCTTCCCAAAAATTAAATTCATTCTATGATCATATGAGAGCATGTCTGGACCAGAAACCGTTTGCACACTGGTGTTTTTTACCCGATCAGAAGCATGGTTCAGGAGTTGACGACCCCATCACTGATGACGCTTGGCGATCTCGTTTGTAAGACTGTATATCGTCGACAGCCCTATTTCCGGATATGCCTTTGACCGCATTTTGACCGAATTTTGAGGGTATTATGAAAAGTAAGTTAAAAACTGAGACTGCTTCTCCCAAAGCCCAGAAACGAATTGATGGGCATTTAGAAACCATTAACCTGTATGCGGCTGGTATTGATATTGGTTCAGAGACGCACTACGTAGCTATTCCGCAAGAGTTAGATGATCAGCCTGTTCGGTCGTTTCCTTGTTTTACCGCTGACCTTGAAAACATGGCGCAATGGTTAATAAATGCAGGCATCACTACGGTTGCGATGGAATCGACAGGGATTTACTGGATACCCGCTTTTGAAATTCTTGAATCCCATGGTCTCGAAGTTCGTCTTGTGAATGCGCGCTACGTTAAAAACGTCGCTGGACGTAAAACTGACGTTGAGGATTGTCAGTGGATTCAGCAGCTTCACACTTATGGATTGCTCAATACCGCCTTTCGCCCGGATGAGGAGGTTTGCGCATTAAGAGCTTACATGAGGCAACGTGACAATCTCGTAGCAAACCGTGCGTCGCATATACAGCATATGCAAAAAGCTCTAAGACAGATGAACCTGTTGCTGGATAATGTCGTTACCGATATCACGGGAAAAACCGGATTGACGATCATTCGGTGTATTGTTGAAGGGGAGCGAGATCCACTTCAATTGGCGAAACATCGTGATCCGCATTGCAAAAAGACAGAACAGCAAATTGCCAGGTCTCTAAAAGGACACTACCGGGCTGAGCATCTGTTTGCCCTACAGCAATCGGTTGAACTTTATGACGTTTATGATGAAAAGATCAGCGCCTGCGACAGGGCTTTAGCGAGCCAGCTGAAACAATTTGATAGCAAGGCTGATGATTCTGACAACATGCCTGATAAACCGGTTAAAAAACGTAAATCGTCCAGTTCTCCCGACTTTGACGTTCGTTCTGAGCTCTATCGGGTAACGGGTGTTGACCTGACAGCTATTGATGGTATTGATGAAAATACGGCTCTGAAAATACTATCGGAAACAGGAACTGATATGAATCGATGGCCCACAGCCAAACATTTTGCTTCGTGGCTTGGTTTGAGTCCTGAAAACAAAATATCCGGTGATAAAATTCTAAGCTGTAAAACCAAACGGATACCCAACCGGGCATCAAAAGCTTTGAGGATGGCAGCATACTCTCTGACGAATTCAAAAAGTGCGCTTGGTGGTTACTATCGAAGAATGCGCAGTCGCTTGGGAGCCCCGAAAGCGATCACCGCAACCGCACATAAATTAGCCCGATTCATATACAGCATGCTGAAAAACAAGACGGAATATATTGACCTTGGGCAGGATCATTATGAGCAAGAATATAAAGCCAGAGTCTTAACTAATTTGAAAAAAAAGGCGAAAGATATGGGCTACCTCCTGATACCTGAAGAGCAGACCGCGATGGCTTAACCCTGTGCGGACTGGTGAGTTCAGAGGGAGTTACTTGTAAGTACTGGGGCTGAGTAGTATAAAGTACAACAGTTACTGCTGTTTCAATTCACCTCTATCCCGTATTTTACAGGTGCAAATACATCAACAGTTAAACATGGGCTGGGGCTCTGCCAAACATCCCGACTGTTCTGGTATTACACCCGAAATCCTTCAAACCATAGATTGGCATCGTATTGACCTTGGAGAATGGCTGGCATTGCTGAAACTGCAGAACAAATTGCCGGATATTAGTGAAGTCACTTTGAAGCAGTTGAATATTGAATCTCTGACGGGTCAAGGGTCACGGCTGGATTTTGATCAACAGCGAGAGGATAGCCGAAAACGGTTGGATTCACGTTACCATGATATTTCACCCAGCCAGATTAACGGCTACCAAAACATAAAAGCAGATGCGTTACGCCACCGCACTGGCTATCCCTGATCAGGATATAGGCCTGCAATATGTTTGACGGGAAGCAACAATGTCATTGGATTAAACGGTGACTCCTTAAATCCGTATTGTCGGTAAAATTGTTTCGCTTCATCTGAAATCGCATGAACCAGCATGGCTTTAACACCGATGTGACCGGAAACAATCAGTGTCCGTAACATGGCATCTTTTAATAGACCTGATCCAATTTTCAAGCCCTGATGCTGTTGATCAATCGCCAACCGCCCCAAGACAGTAACTGGAATCGGGTCTGGCATATTCCGTGCCAACGACTTTGGGGCCAGCATTCGTTCAACACTACCACTGGATAGTGCGTAATAACCAACGATAGAATTTCCTTTGCATACCACGAAGGTACGGCTGGCATTGGCAGACTGATTTTTCAGAGCTGTTTTTTTCAACCAGTCATTCAGTGCGCTCTGGCCGCAATCAAAATCTTGTATATTGTGATCTTCAGTCAGTAATTCTGGAGCCCTGATTACTCCCACGGTGCAGACTCCGTCAATAGTTTACTGAGCTTACTATGTTCTGGGACTGGTGCTTCAAGAGCCTCTTCAAAAGCTTTAGTCTGAGCCTCATCAAGGGTAAAAACCCGTTGATCCAGCAGCACAGTCATCGCTGCTTGACAGGCCACATCAAGAATAAACGCGGTTCTGTCCTTATTCAGAGCCGCCGCTGCCATAGTGAGTAATGCCTGTTGCACCGGTTCAACCCGCATATTAATAGGGACTGTCTTAGCCATATCACACCTTCTGTATATCTATTAGATTTTCGCTCAAGTATAGCCATTAGATATACAGAATACCAAGGAGTTCCTGTCTGTGGAAATCCCCCGAACCATCAACGACCCCATCCAGTTCCTGTTCTGGTCTCTGGATGAGATCTACCCCGTCGCAGTCGGACTGATCTGGGGGATCTGGTTTGATCAGCTGTTACTGGGTATTTTTCTGGGAATGATGGCGATTCGTCTTTATCGCCGCTTTCGGGATCGACATCCCGACGGTCATTTAAGCCACCGTTTGTATTGGTTGGGCTTTTATTGCTCTGATGCCAAGACTCTGCCCAATCCCTATATTCGTGTTTTTTATTCCTGCCGAAAACGACCATCACCGATTACATCAGCCGACTGAAACAGTGGCGACAGCACTTGTATATGGATCGGGTCATTGTGCTGACTCTGGTGCTGACCAATACGCTGCTGGTTGTTCATTGCCTGAATCGATCTCCAACGGTGGAGCTAACCTTGCCCTTTATGAATGCAGAAGCCGGTGTCCATTCCGGTGAAGCGGCGGTTGTTTATCACGAATGGTGGGGGCTGGCTCTGGCAGAGTTATTGGGGAACCTGAATACACAAAATCTGGCGTTTGTGGAATCACGGTTACAATACCTCTGCTCTCCCAATCTTTACCAGCAAGTACACGACACCCTGGAAGCTCAGTTTCGCCAACTGAGGGACGACAAGGTCAGCCTGTCCTTCGAACCCCTGAGTCTGGAATACCTGACCAATTCCAAAGAAGTTAAAGTCGCTGGCAATGCTTTCATGACCAGTGGCAACCAGCGTCTTGCAGGCACAAAGACATTTACCTTCCAATTCTCGATCATTCGTTATCGTCCGGTACTGGCGGCCATCAACATTGAATCCGATCTGAAATAACCATCCCCTTTCCTCTGGAAAACATCATGAACAAAATCCTGTCACTTTTGGTATCACTCTATTGTGCTTTTACTTTAGCGGGTACGGCTCCTGCAAAAATGCAGGTATCACCTGGCCAACAGCACGCTGTATCACTGAGTCGATTACATCTGAACCGAATTGTCACACCTTTTTCAGCCCCTCAGGTACGCACCATTGATCAGGCAGAGATTCGAATCGAAGGCTCGGTGATTTATCTCTCGTCACAGAAAGAAGAACCTTTTGTCGTGTACGTCACGGAACACAACAACGAAAAGCTGGCTTTGTCCCTGCTGGTGACATTGCTGGACATCCCTCCCAAAGAAATACAACTCACGCTCTCAAAGCAGTGGCAGCGTCGATTATCCGCTCACCGGGAAACCGCCAAGACCTGGGAAGAAGCCAACGACTACGAACGAACGATCACCGAGGCACTGACATTATTGGTCAAAGGCCGAATACCGGCAGGCTATGAACTGATGCCCTTTCGTCAGCCGGGTTTTCAACCTTGCTTTCAGGAAGGCGTGACGTTTGATTTCTCTAAAGCCCAACTGATACAAGGCCATCACTTCAAAATTATCGTCGGCAAGGCCAGTAACGCCACTGAAAAAACACAGATGTTCCAGGAGCCGAAATGTCACGGCCTTAGCAATCCAGATGCCTCAGAGCTTCGGGCCGTTTCCCTCTGGCCGAACAATAGATTGCATCCGGGGCAAAATGGTGAACTCTTTTTGGTCTATCACGAACCGGATTTGACCGTGATACCAACCCTTCGTCCTTCTCTGCTGATGCCCTGAGCCATGAAAAAGTAATGAATAAGCCATGAATATTTCCGGACAGTCTTTGACACCTCGACTCAAACGCTATGGCATTTTATCAGGCAGTGCCGTGCTGTTGGTGAGTCTTGTTTTTATCACCAGCAAGCGTCCATCGACGGATAATACAGGGGGCGTGCAACCGGCCCAATCTGTCGTGGACTTTACCGGCGTGCCACCCAAAGAATTAACCCTGAACCGGATCAGTGCCGAACTGGAGCAGCTTCATCAGCAACAGCACGTATTGCAGGGACAACATCAAAAAGAGATAGAACAACTGCAACAGGAAATACTGCAGCTGTCACGAAGCAAAGCCATTGATGCCGACAACCGTAAAACATCGGATCACATTCTGGAGACCGAACCTTTACCGCCCGATGTACTGGGCTGGAATCATTTCAATCAGCCAGCAATTCACCAGACAATCTCTGAATACGATGAAACACCACCACAGCCTCCCAAACCCATTCGTCTATTGGGTACCGCTTTCACACCCACAACACCAAAAGCTCCGGCGGACAACACACCTGAACTCTTACGACTGCCCGCAGGCAGCCTGCTTTCCGGCCAATTAATTACCGGGCTGGACGTGCCCACCGGTCAAGGCGCTCGGCGGGAACCCTATCCGGTACTTATTCGAATCAATGCGGCCGCCATTTTGCCCAATCGTTATAGAACCCAGGTGCGTGACTGTTTTGTACTGGCCTCTGGTTACGGTGATTTAAGTTCGGAACGGGCTTATCTGCGCAGTGAAACCTTGTCGTGCATTTTTAAGCTTCCTAGCCAAGAGCAGGGCAAGGAACAGGTGATTGAAAAACCGCTGGAAGGTTATCTGGCTGGCGAAGATGGCAAGGCCGGATTACGAGGCCGATTGGTGAGCAAACAGGGGCAGGTTATGGCGAAAGCGGCCATGGCAGGCTTTTTAGGTGGCGTCAGCGAAGCCTTCGATATCAAACCGGTGCCAGTGTTTTCCATGGTGCCACAGAATCTCGAGGGCGCGATCCAATCCCCTTTTCAAACCAGCTTGAAAGGGAAAGAAGCTTTACAGAGTTCACTGGTTAAAGGCAGCAACAAAGCACTGGAAAAACTGGCGGACTTTTATCTGAAACTGGCGGATCAAATGGTACCGGTCATTGAGATCAGTGCTGAACGGCCAGTGGATTTGATTCTGACCCGAGGACTGAAACCATGAGTTTTATTTTGAAACCACAAAGACACAAAGGCACAAAGAAAAGTGTTGTTAAAACCTTTGTGTCTTTGTGGTGAAACGCTTTTTCTTTCAGGCTGCACGATGTTAGGCGTCGGTGAAAGTGAATACGCCTGTGATCAACCCGGCAAAGGTGTGTGTAAATCTGCACGACAGGTGTATCTGGATATCAGCGACAGTGAATACAAGGTATCTGCCCCCGAAATTCAACCAACACTGCAGCCAACACTTCCTCTCGATCAAAACAGGGTTTCAGAGGTTACGGCTCCCCAACGATTCCCGGCAAAAGTCCTCAGAATCTGGATAGCGCCCTGGGTCGATAAGCAAGGTCACTGGCACAGCGGCGGCGTTGTGATGTCCGACATTTACCCCCGGGAATGGCAGCGCGATGCGCCTGAAAGGGATTATCACAACTAATAATCTTCCACCGCCCCTTACTTTAAAGGTGTTCATAATGAACGACTTTTTGACTGTCTCTAACCTGGCTCATTGCGCACGTCTTCTGTTGTTCGGATTGGCAATTAGTCTTTCTTTGATGTCCACCGAACTCTGGGCAGCCGACCCTGTTGTCGTCTCCGGCTCCAAGGATTTCGCCGATATTTACGGGCGATTGGTGGGCTGGATCAAGGGGGATCTGGGTCGTACGTTGTCCATAGCGTTTGTGTTAATCGGACTCGCTTATGGCATGGCTCGTCAATCTCTGCTGGGTTTTGCTACCGGTGTCGGAGCAGCGGTTGGGCTGCAAGTAACGCCCACCATCATCAACTCCATCTTTGGGCTTTAATCATGATCCATTCGCACGCTTTATCAAAAATCAACCACTGGCTGCATCCCAATCATCAAGCACCCGATGAGAATACAAGCCGACAGACCGATCTTTCACCGCTCGATACCCCTGAATCTGAACAGTCTATAAAAACCACGTCAGGCTGCGCGGGATATCAGGTAGGCGCAGGCACCATTCTTCACCAGCAGAAGAAACTGGTGGGACAGATGAATGAGCAGCTGAATCTGCCAGCGGAACTCCAGCAAGTATTTGACCACACATTGGATAATCTCACCCGTTGGCTTCACCTTCTTCCTGCTCATCCTCAGCACCATTGCGAACCAGCCGGAGCTGTTCGCCATGCGCTTGAAACAGCTTTCTGGTCAGTGACCGCAACACAACAAGTTCACAGAGATCATGATCTGTACCCTGATCAGCGCAGGGCAAGAGAACCCTTGTGGCGACTAATGGCGGGAGTTGCCGGGCTTTTATATGACAGTGGGCGCATGGTTTCTTCTCTGGTCGTTCAGCAGGAATCCTGCGGAAAATGGCCCGCTTTCCAGCAAGCTCTGGGGGACTGGTTACAACAAAATCGCATCACTCATTACTCTCCTCACTGGCAACAGTGTGAAGCTAACCCAGAAAAAACCTTAGTGCCTGAATACACAGCCTTAAATTTACTGTTAATGCCACAACTGACACCTCAGGCATTGCACTACCTTTTGCAACCGAACGGGGATAAGGGCGTTCTCTGGCAAACCTTTATCAGCGCACTGGCAGGACAAAAAACCGGGCATGGCGTATCACAAATAGTCAGTGTCGTTGAGCTGGCTCGCCTGAAAAGCGTCAAACTCCATTTCGTGCGGGGAGAAGCCCTTCACCAAATAATGAAACCTGCCAAATCAGAAAGTCAGGCAGAAACAGAAAACGACAATGAACTGCATTGGCTTGAACAGGTCATATCGAACTTGCCAACGGAAGATATCAAGTGGGTAAATGACAGTCTTCTGCTGAAATGGCCTGATTCTGTTGGAAAAGATGATTTGCCTGAACCTGATGCCCTTCTGCAACAATGGAACCAAAAAGGATGGATCAAACCTCTTGGTAACCAGATTATTTTTCGCCGGAATGGTCGTCTGGTGATCGCTCTGCACCCTATTATTTCCCAACAATGCAAACAATGGTTACCACCAGAATCGATTGCAGGAACGCAACATGATCAGTGACCGTCCCTACCTGCAAAACTGGCGACCGATCTATGAACTGAGCTCAGCTGCTCTCTGTTTTTTCGCCATGACGGTCGCTTACACGCTGCCATTCTTAAGCTCACTGCCACTGATTGGTTTTGTTCTGACGTCTGCTTACTGTGCCGCCATGATGATGACTCGACTGACGCAGGCACTACCAAGATGGCAGCAGCATCGACAATTAAAAGGCAAGAAGCTGGCTTTATTAAAACTGACACAGAAACAATGTCTGACATTGCAAAACAAGAATCAGGAACAAGGCGTCTGGTTAGGCTGGGGCTTTGAATGGCAGAGGCTCCACGGACAGCGAGCATGGGATTTAGGCTCTACCTCAGATTGTGTGGGTAAATTTCAGCGATTCACCCCTCTTGGATAAAGATCAAGGCCACCACAATGAAAGTAAATTGCAGTTTTGAACCTTTCTCTGTTTCTGTAGCCGTAGGCTCGACCCTTGAGTCGCTGTATCTTTCCATTCATGCCTTCTGCACGGCCATTGTCGGCTTTCAGAACTATTGCGTTAATAATTCCCCACAGGTGTTCTTTGATCATCTTGGCCACTTTACGAACAGGTTCAAGCCGACACCTCAGTGCCCAGCTCAGCCACCGTTTCCATGCCTTGATAGCCCAAGCTCGTGATGTGTAATTCCACAGTGTCATCGCCATCTCTTTGATGGCCCAGGCTCGTGCTGTTTTCAGCTTTGAATCACGCAACGGCTCGAACGCTTCCCACTTTTCATCGCTCATATTTTCAGGATTTGTTAGCCAGTCAAACCGGGTACCTTTGAGTAAGTCTGACCCTGTAGACATAAGCGCTTTATGCTCTTCTATGCGAACTTTATTGACCGCATTGCCTAAGTACTGGGCAACATGGAACTTGTCAAATGCTATTCGCTCCCTGGCTTCTGGCACATGCAATGTGACTGCCTTGATAAAGGGCTTCCACATATCCATGGTAACGCATTCAATACCGGCTTTCTGGTCTGGCGTCAGGGTCTCAAAGTACTCATTGAGGCTGTCAGCTTTATGGTTGTCGGCCAAATGTAAAACAATGCCTTTTTCATGATCTGTAACCACAGTGACGTACTCACGCCTCTTCTGGAATGAGGTTTCGTCAACGGCTAACCGTTTGGGATTGTCGTGTACTCTGCGTGCCAGACCTCTCGCTACTGCACGCTGTTGGATACCGTCGATGGCATTCCAGCTAAGCTTCATTTGTTGGGCAACTGCACTGGTTGTTGCCTCTTTCAGCCAGTCAATAACAAGTGCTTCAAACAAGGCCGTAGAACCAGAGTTCGGTTCAGCCCATGGAACCTGTATTGTTTTTACACCGTGATCGGAACATTGTGTACGCGGAACATCAGCAATAAGGATGGTTTGAAACTGGCAGGTATCCAGATGCCGCCACTTCTTCTGACGTCGATCGTAACCCGGAGAGGGTTTATCACAAACACTGCATTTAGAGGGCTTTTTGCCATCATGTTCGAGAAAGATTTCGACTTTTCCTTCAGTAATGGAGAGTTCCACGTGAGCGACATGCCACGGAGTTTCAACGCCAAGTATTTTAGAGTAGAGTTCTTTATCGCGCATGTCGGCATCCTTGCCTTGAAGTGTTCAATATAGATTAAATCACCCACTAAAATTAGGGAAGAGCCGGGATTTATTGCGCAGTGACAACTTGCCCGCCAAATCAGAAAAAACCATGGGCGCAGGCTGGATTCATGGCATGGAAGAACATGAAGCACCTTTATACCAGCCCCTCGAACAGATCCAGATGCACACCATGGTGATCGGTGTACCCGGCAGTGGTAAAACCCGATTATTTGATTTACTGGTCACTCAGGCCGTTTTACGCAATGAACCCGTCATGCCAGACGGTATCATTGATCCCAAAGGCGACCATGAACTTGCCAGTCATACGCTCAGAAGCTGCGAACTCTCAGGCAATACACACCGATTCATGAAATTTCATCCGGGCTTTCCGGCAGATTCCATTCGTATCAACCTGCTCCAGAATTTTAACCGCTCCAGTGAACTGGCCAGCCGAATTTCAGGACTGATGCCCTCCAGTGGCGATAACGCATCGTTTCAAGCCTTTGCCCAGAAAGCGGTGGATGCCGTCGTCCAGGGCTATCTGCTCTGTGGTCAGCGCCCTACTCTGGTGATGATTCGACAAGGGTTAGAAGGTGGTGTAACCCAATTACTCATGAACGCACTGACGGTTATTTGTTCCCGTCACAACCCTGATGCGGAAAAACGGATTCAGGGACATGAAAAGAAAAACAACGCTCAACAATCTGGAAAGAACAAGGGCAATCATGACGTTATCACACGTCACTGGGTTGAGTTTTACAGGAATGAAATTATGCCAGAGCATCCGTGCACGGACGTGGAAGGTTTAATCTCCCTGTTTGAGCATGATCGGGCGCACTATGGCAAGATGATAGCCACACTGTTGCCGACCCTGGGAATGCTTACAGGCGGGCCATTGGCCAGACTGTTGTCTCCGGACCCTGCCGATATAGACGATCTGCGCCCCTGCACCCACATATCCCGTCTCATTGAACAAAATAAGGTAATATACTTCGGATTGGACTCCCTCAGTGATCCCATGGTGGGTAAGGCCATCGGTCAGCTTTTATTGGCGGATCTGGCGGCAGTGGCGGGAGATCGATATAACTATTCTGACAATGATGATAAGCCCATCAACCTGTTTGTGGATGAAACCGCGGAAGTGCTTTGCCCGCAACTTTTATCACTGCTCAATAAAGGACGTGGCGCAAGGTTCCGCGTATATGTCGCTACTCAGACCCTGGCAGACTTTGAAGCCCGGCTGGGTTCAAAGTCCGCTGCACAACAGTTTATTGATAACTGTAATCACCTGATCTGCCTGCGAACCCAAAATCCTGAAACCCAAAAGTTTTTTACGGATAAATTACCCCCCGTGCGGTATCGCTATTTTATTAGAAACCAGGGTGTCAGCACCGATGCCAATCATCCTATGACGTTCACCGGCAACCTCAGTGAACAGCAACTGGAAGAAACGGGTGACCTCTTCCCACCTCAATTGCTAGGCGAACTGCCCAATCTTGAATACGTAGCCCGACTCGGCGGTGGTCGTTTACTGAAAGGCAGACTTCCAATTATTTGCTCACCAAAATCCTGAACTTCCACCACTACGGCGGCTTAATCAAAATCTCTTCATGAAAACTTCACCAAAACCAACCCGCCCTATTACTGTCTGGCTCTATGGGCTTGTCCTGATAATACTTTGGCTGGCGTTATCCGGGCAAAGCATGAACCAATATCTTCAAATGGAGTATCAGCAATATACCCGCACATTGGGTTATGAAAACGCCCGGTGGATTATACAAACGGGCAGCCATTTTTATACTGCAACCTTGATCAATACCGGCATACAGCATTTCCTGCTGGAACGCACAACACCGGACAGGCAGATGGGAGAAGGGTTAGCAAAAGTCATCGAATTCTTTCACGGTGTGGTCAGGAATTTACTGAACCTGGTGAAACAGTCGTTTTACCGAATGGCCGTATTAATGGCCTGCTTCCCTTTTTGGGGAATAATGTTAGTGGCTGCCATTGTGGATGGCCTGTTAATCCGAAAAGTCCGTTACCACGATTTCCATTACACCAGCCCATGGCAGAATATCTGGAGCCGTCGGGCTGCCCGATGGATACCCGGATTGTTCCTCTATCTGGTCATTATCCCCATTCCAATACCGGTTCTATTGATTCCGGCCATGGCCTGGTTAACAGCATTAAGTCTGGGATGGTGGACAGCCAACTGGCAGAAGAAAGTCTGATGATTTTCTTACTTCTTTTAATAGGACTACTTTCAGCCGGTGTCTCAGCAGAACAGCAATGGTTTGACCGGCACTCTGAGGGCTGGTTCTGGTATGAACCCATTCCAGAGTCCGCAAAAGAGCAGGATGATCCTGTAACCACCACCTCTGCACTGCAACCAATCTCCTCTGCCTGGATCAGAAAAAACATAGGGCAATATCTGGACAGAGCCATCGATGAGCCCAGCAAAGAAAACGTCAGTTCCTACCTTTATTTAGATCGAATAATTAAAGAAAAGAGCGAACAGTTTGCCAGAGTGGGGAAACAATTGATCGAAAGCGACCCTATGCTGGATGAAAACGTCCGTCGTCCGATATCACCCGCTGCCGCGAAAATTAATGATGATATAGCACATCAAGCCAAAGAATCGATATTGAGAAATGTGGCAAAAATAGCAGGCTTAGTATTCTATTATCAGGGAAACTGTCAGCTCTGCCGCATTCAAGCCAGAACACTACAGTTCCTAAGTATGGAGTACGGTTTTGAGCTTTTCCCCATCTCAACCGATGGCCAGATAATACCTGAGTTGCCGAATAGTCGAACCGTGCACACCCCACCACCTGAACTGAATATACTCACTTACCCAGCCTTGTTTCTTATGCAGCCACCAAAGAATATTGTAACCATTCGACAGGGAACAGTCTCATTTGCGGCACTAACCGAGCGCATTACTTACGTTGCTTATGAGCAAGGCTGGATTAATGAGAGCAAATACCAGAAATCACGAATCACAAATGAAATTCAGAATATTTCTGAGCACATTAAAGAAGAGTTTTTAAAAAAACAACATCATAACTTGCCAAGCTCAACTATCTCCGGAGGAAATATCAGTGAATGACTTTGAACTTTGGTCAATAAAGCGCATTGCTGCTTTTCTTGATATGTCTGAAAATTATACAAGGAATATCATTGTTAAACAGAAGCTGTTTCCCGAACCAAGATTTACAAACATAATTGCAGGCGGAAAAATACAGAAGAGTAAACCAAGATGGTTCAGCGATGAAGTAATTAGCTGGGCAAATCAGGCATATGTCACTAACACAGAATATACCCTCGCCCAGCCAGCTCGTTCGGGTAGAAAAAGAGTGGAGTAATACCATTGCCGGTTTCTAATATGCGTTATGAGCATGGCTTTTCAGGCTCAGAGACAAGGCGGAGTGACGAGTCATAGCCTTAGCTATGGCGAGGAACTCCAACGCAGGATCTGAGCCTGAAAAGGCAGCGCAATAGCATAATTAGAATTCGGAAATGGTATAATGCCTCACCTTAGCTTCTGGCCAAATTCTCGAGCAGTTTTCCGGTAATATTTGAGTGTGCGGTTCATATCTCTATGACCTGCCTGACGCGCCAGCTCAAAGGGTTCAAGTTTTTCTGACAGTCGGGTAAGTCCTTCATGCCTGGAATCTCGAAACTGAAGCCCATTTGCCGTCGTTCGCTTACTCGATTGAGAAAAGATTCCACTGACATTCACTCCGTCCGTTCCAAACCAATACGTCCCTTCAACCCTTCCTAGTTGAATCAGTCTTATAGCCTCCAGGGTCAACCCCACTGATTTTTTCCGCTTTTCCTTTACCTTATGTCCAGGCAGATCAATAACGCCTGACTGAAGATCCACTTCATCCGGTTCCAGATATTTTGCTTCCTGCATTCTCATCCCCGTTTCAAGGCACAAGCACCAGAGTAAAGCGACCTTCTCTTTCGTTGTATGTGGTTTTCTCTGTCTATCCCAATCGTCCAGCACGTAGAGTATTTCCTTAATCTCTTGTTCTGATACTCTGCGTTCACGCTCAGATTCCTTATCTCCCTCAAACTTAACCTTTCCTCCAAATGGCGTTTCGCTGATATACCCCCACTCTTTAGCCATACTGAAAACATGACTTAAAAAGTTCTTATCGCGCAGAACAGAACTTTTTCTAACGTGGTTGAGCCGGGTCGTTTTCCATTCAGCGATATGATGTGCTTTTATAGCGGAAACAGGTTTATCCATCAGGGATGGCATAGGGTTGTGTGCAGGATTTGACGCCAGCTGGTTATACCGTTTCTGCTCCCTTAGCTCTGTGTCCTCACCCGATTTTTTCGAACTGACTTCTAAAATGTATCGTTCGAAACATTCCCTTAGGGTTACTTTGCGCCGAATGGCCTCGTCAACGGTTTCTGAATCATTACCAAGAAGAACAACCTCGGCTTCCCTTTTTTCGCCCCATGCTTCTGCCTGTTTTTTGGTGTCGAAAGTGCGACCTTCCCGAATACCATACTTATTGATCCGGACAAACCAGCCATGCTTGCGTTTTTCAAAAGTAGCCATTGATACCAACACCTCAGAGGCTAACCATTCAATCAAAGTTTGTGGTCAGCCGTGTGGTTAATTTGTGGTTTTTTTCTGACCACAAACCGTTTTTCTACCAGATTTTAAAGTGAATAAAAGTACAATAAAGAATAGTAGAAGCCTGCAAAACTGCCCGCAGGTCCTGATATCAAAGGTCTTACAGTGAAGAAAGATGAGAAGAAGGGAGGAAAGAAATTTTCTCATCATAAGGAATTGGTGCCCGGAGCCGGAATCGAACCGGCACGACCGTTAAGTCGAGGGATTTTAAGTCCCTTGTGTCTACCAATTTCACCATCCGGGCGACACTGGAATCTTACTATCAGATCCCATAAAAAAACAGGTTTAAAACCTGCTTTTAAAAATTGGAGGCGAGTACCGGAGTCGAACCGGTCTACGTGGATTTGCAATCCAGTGCATAACCGCTTTGCTAACTCGCCTATAATTCTTTAAACAAAAAAAACTATCTGCAACATTATATGAAACGAAAAACCCCGACTGTCGGGGTTTTTCCGAAACTTGGAGCGGGAAACGAGACTCGAACTCGCGACCCCAACCTTGGCAAGGTTGTGCTCTACCAACTGAGCTATTCCCGCACGCCAGATAACTTATCTGTTAATTCATACTTCAGCAAGGAATATTGCACGACATCTGCTTTTTGTTATTCCTATATGCTGCTGCTTGAACACGAGACGTATTTTAGGAATTTCTGTCTATAAGTCAATAGGCTGCGTGAAATGATTAATGATCATGTGCCTTGAATGGCGTGAGATCCGGCCAGGCAGCTTTTAAATATGCATACATAGACCAAAGTGTCAGTACTGCAGATACATAGAGCATGCCTGCACCAACATACCCAATCCAGGTGATTTCTGGTGCCGGGGTTAATAGCATTAGCGTAATGGCCCCCATTTGGGCTGCAGTTTTGGCCTTTCCTACCATGCTGACAGCAACACTGGTGCGCTTACCAAGTTCAGCCATCCACTCACGTAATGCAGAAATAACAATTTCCCGACCAATAATTATCATTGCAGGCACGGTGACCCAGAATGTCCGGAATTCATCGACCAGCAAACATAGAGCGGTAGCCACCATGATTTTATCAGCAACCGGATCAAAGAACGCACCGAAAGGAGTGGTTTGATTCAGCCTTCTGGCCAGGTAACCATCGAACCAGTCCGTAGCGGCTGCTACGGCAAATATTCCTGCACAGACAAGATAGCTCCATTGAAATGGCAGGTAAAATACCAATACCAGAATAGGAACCAGTATTATGCGTATCAGAGTCAAAAGATTTGGGACGTTCATAGCCAGCCAGAAAGTTAAAATTCAGTGTTCAATTGCCGCATAAGTTACACAGTCGCAGCTATTTGCACAATCAGGATACTTAATCAGAGTGTAAATAATCGTGTATCTGTTGAGCGAGACGCCGGCTAATTCCGTCGGCTTTGCTCAGTTCATCGACGCTGGCTCCCATCACGCCTTGCCTGCCACCAAAGAATTGCAATAAGGAGGAACGCCGCTTACTCCCCACGCCAGGTATATCCTCAAAGGTTGATTTGTTTCTGGCTTTCTGACGACGATTCCTGTGACCGGTAATGGCAAAGCGATGTGCTTCATCACGAATCTGCTGTATAAGCAGCAATGCGGCCTCCCGCCCTGCTGTTTCCAGCTCTCCGCCTTTAAACAGCAGGGTTTCAAGCCCAGGCTTCCTGGTTACTCCCTTCGCTACCCCCAATAATGGTATATGGGTCAGTTTGAGCTCTCTCATAACCTCTTCTGCAACACCTAATTGCCCTTTCCCACCATCAATAACAATGAGATCAGGCGTTGTGCTGCTATCTTCAGGTAGCTTTTGATAACGCCTTGTCAGAGCGGACTTCATGGCTCCATAATCATCTCCAGGTTCAATTCCGGTGATATTAAAGCGCCGGTATTCGCTTTTCAGCGCCCCCTCCTTCCCAAAAACAACACAGGAGGCCACGGTAGCCTCACCCATGGTATGACTAATATCAAAACACTCCATGCGTGCAACGGGCTGGCTGAAGGAAAGTAATTCCGATAGCTGCCTGGCGCGCTCCAGCATTTGAGTTTTACCGGCCAGGTGTGTTTGCAGGGATTGGTCCGCATTTTTGTCTGCCAGCTTGAGCCAGTCCAATCGCTCGCTGCGCACTTTGTGTTTAATCTTTACTTTTTTATCGGAAATTTCAGCAATGGCACTTTCAATAACCTCCGCCTGTTCAAGCTCTGTTGAAGTGATAATCTCAACCGGAAAATCACGACTCCCAGCCAGACGCACATAGAACTGCGCCATAAAATCAGCAAGATAATCCCTTCGCACTGCCTCCAGCTTAAAATTTGGGAAGTAACTTTTATGCCCCAGCAATCGACCAGCCCGAACAAAAAGAACATCGAAGCAAATGCTTCCTGATATCTCGGCGATACCGATCACATCCATATCACCTGCAGCCCGGGTGACGGTTTGCTGTTCCTGAATGGCACGCAGATGATTGATCTGATCCCGGATATCAGCAGCCTGTTCAAAATTCAACGATAACGATGAAACCTCCATCCGTTGAATTAATTCACGAATCAGCTCCTGGTTTTTGCCCTGTAGAAAATGCCGGGTATCATTCACGTCCTGTTGATATTCATCAGAACTTACAAGATTCACACAGGGTGCTTTGCACCGGTTTATCTGATGCTGCAAACAGGGTCGGGATCGATTACGAAAGTAACTGTCTTCACACTGACGTACTTTAAAAATTTTCTGGAGTAGATGAAGACTCTCACGAACCGCAAGACCACTTGGAAAGGGGCCGAAATATTGCCCTTTTTTATTCTTTCGTCCACGGTGCAAGTCGATTCTCGGAAAGTCATCCTCAGAAGACAGGTAAATAAAGGGGTAGGATTTATCATCCCGCAATAGAATATTGTAAGGCGGCTTACGATCTTTAATCAGATTTTGTTCAAGCAGCAGAGCTTCTGTTTCTGAATTGGTAATGGTGAGATTAATACTGTGTATCTTACTGACCAGTGCCATGGTTTTAGTGGTAAGACCGGTGGCCCGGAAATAGCTGGAAAGACGATTTTTCAGGTTCTTTGCTTTACCAATGTAGAGCGTGCTTCCATCGTGATTGCGCATATCGTAAACGCCAGGTTTAGTCGGCGTTCTGGCAAGAAAAGCCTTGGCATCAAAAGCTTCTTCAGGGTTGGTCATGTCTATCCATTCACAAATCAAACTGACCCTATTATATAGGGAAGTGATCATTGAAGACGACTGCAACACATTGAGTTTACAGAATTAGCTTCTTTCGGATTCGATAATTCCGTACTTGATGGCCAGGTGCGTTAGTTCGACATCACCACTGATTTTAAGCTTGTCAAACACTCTGTAGCGATAACTGTTGACTGTTTTCGGACTCAGGCACAGTTTGTCTGATATGGACTGGACTTTCTCACAATTCACAACCATTAAAGCAATCTGCATTTCCCGATGGGACAATGCACTGAAGGGCGAAACACTGTTGGGGTCGATGGATTTCAAAGCCATCTGCTGTGCTATTTCTGTTGAGATGAATTTCTTGCCAGAGAGTACAGTATGAATAGCCGTCACCATTTCATCAATGGTTGAGCCTTTAGTTACATATCCTACAGCACCTGCTTCGATAAGCTTTGAAGGAAATGGGTCATCAATACACACTGTAACGGCAATAACTTTGGCCTCGGGTGATATCTGACAGATTTTACGGGTCGCTTCAAGACCACCAATACCGGGCATCCTCACATCCATAAGTACGACATCTGGCGTTAATTGTCGAAACTGACTGACGGCATCTTCACCACTGACGGCTTCCGCAACAATTTCAAAATCATCCACATCGGCCAGCATTCTGGAAATGCCCATTCTAACCAGATCGTGATCATCGGCAATCATTACACGTATCACTATCCACCCCAGATTACGTTATGCTTCATTTTTATTTTCATAGCGCTTTGATTATGCACACTCTTACCATGGCATAAAAGCATTAAGGCGAATAATTGCAGGCATACATAAAAAAGGCAGTGTTTGATCAAGCCAAACACTGCCTTAATTTATCGACTGATATCAAAGCTTACCCTGAAGCTCCGGAACAGCTTCAAACAGATCAGCCACCAGACCATAATCAGCCACCTGAAATATAGGCGCGTCTTCGTCTTTATTGATAGCAACAATCACTTTACTGTCTTTCATCCCGGCAAGATGCTGAATAGCACCAGATATACCAACAGCGACGTACAGATTCGGAGCAACAATTTTCCCTGTTTGTCCTACCTGCATATCATTAGGTACAAAACCAGCATCCACTGCTGCACGTGAGGCACCTACAGCGGCTCCAAGCTTATCGGCCAGGGTATACAGAATTTCGAAGTTCTCTCCGTTACCCATGCCCCGACCACCGGACACGATGATGTCTGCAGCTATCAGTTCCGGACGGTCTGACTGTGCCAGCTCTTCCCCGACAAAACTGGAAACTCCGGCATCATGCTGAGCTGACAAAGATTCAATTTCAGCATTGCCGCCTTCAGCAGATACTGGATCAAAACCTGTGCTACGCACGGTGATTACTTTTATTGAAGCACTGGATTGCACTGTGGCAATGGCGTTGCCAGCATAAATGGGTCGGGCAAAGGTGTCTTCACTTTCGACCCTGACGATATCAGAAATCTGATCGACATCCAGTAGTGCTGCAACACGAGGCAAAATGTTTCTACCAGTGGTGCTTGAACCAGTCAGAATATGGCTGTAATTCTTGCCCAGCTCAGCAATCAGCAGACTTACATTTTCAGCCAGCTGGTATTCATAGACAGCATTGTCTGCCAGGAATACTTTGCTGACGGCTTCAACTTTTGCTGCACTGTCTGCAACTGCTGTGCAATCAGCACCAGCCACCAGAACGTGCACCTCACCACCAATGGCTTTGGCAGCCGCGACGGTATTGAGGGTGGCCGCTCCCAGGCTGGCATTATCATGATCAGCAACGACAAGTATGGTCATTAGATCACCTTCGCCTCGTTCTTCAGTTTTTCAACCAGTTCATCGACACTGGCCACTATAATACCAGCCTGACGTTCTGCAGGTGGCTCGACTTTTACTGTGGTGAGGGTTGATGACACTTCGACACCCAGTTCTTCCGGTGTTTTAACCGCAAGAGGTTTACGCTTGGCCTTCATAATATTAGGTAATGAGGCATAACGGGGTTCATTCAGTCGAAGATCCACAGTTATAACAGCGGGTAATGAAAGCCCCAGTGTCTGCAAGCCGCCATCGATCTCACGGGTTACATTTACTTTGTCGTTTTCAATATTGACTTCAGAAGCAAATGTAGCCTGAGGCAATCCAGCCAGTGCCGCCAGCATTTGGCCAGTCTGACTGTTATCGCTGTCGATGGACTGCTTGCCTAAAATAACCAGATCCGGTTTTTCTTCGTCAACTATCGCCTTGAGTAATTTGGCAACGGTCAGTGAGCTCAGAGCTTCATCAGCCTGAACCTGTATGCCACGGTCAGCACCCAGCGCCAGAGCTGTTCTGATTTGCTCCTGACATTCTTTGGCACCGAGGGATACAGCAACAATCTCACTGGCTATCCCTTTCTCTTTCAACCTTACTGCTTCTTCAACAGCAATTTCACAGAACGGATTAATCGCCATTTTGACATTTGTCAGGTCGACGTCGGTGTTGTCTGCCTTCACTCGAACCTTGACGTTGTAGTCAATGACTCTTTTGACGGCTACTAGAATTTTCATGGGTTCGCAGCCTTCCCTATTAGACTTCGGCTAAACATTAGAGTGTGGACAGAAATCGAACACATGGCATAAAAAAATGACACAAGATGTCAAACAGGTACCCATGTTCACAAATCTGCGCAGTGGCAGTCTACCAGTACGTCAATTAGGGTTCAAACGTATGTTCGAATTTGTTGTCGAACCTTTTTCGTCACCTGATACGCGTTACTCTCAGCTTCAATGGGTATTATCTTCTGGCGAAAAAACCAAAGCATTGGCCATTTATAGTCGGAAATGTATAATGCCGACTAAAGTTAAACAGTTGTTTGATTTCTTAGAACATAACAACACTCCGGCAGGGAGGAAGTCTTCATGGAACGCGAATCCATGGCATTTGATGTTGTCATTGTAGGTGCAGGGCCATCAGGTTTGTCTGCGGCTTGCCGCTTGATGCAACTGTCTCAGGAATCGGGGCAGGAGCTATCAGTCTGCGTTGTGGAAAAGGGTTCTGAAGTCGGAGCCCATATCCTTTCCGGTGCTGTATTTGAGCCCAGGGCGCTCAACGAACTATTTCCTGATTGGAAGGAAAAAGGAGCCCCACTGAATATCGCTGTTTCAGGCGATGACATTTATATGCTTCGTTCAGAACAAAAGTATAACCGGATCCCCAATCTGTTTGTTCCCAAGACTATGCACAATGAGGGTAACTTCATTATCAGTCTTGGTAACTTCAGCCGCTGGCTGGCTGAACAGGCCGAGGCGATGGGCGTTGAAATCTTTCCAGGCTTTGCCGCCCAGGAAATCCTTTTTAACGACAACGGCAGTGTTAAAGGTATTGCTACTGGCGACATGGGAATTTCTGAATCCGGCGAGCATAAAGACAGCTATATGCCGGGAATGGAACTCCATGCAAAATATACCCTGTTTGCTGAAGGCTGCAGAGGGCACCTTGGTAAAGAGCTGATCAACCACTTCAAACTTGATGAGGGTAAAGATCCTCAACATTATGGTTTGGGTATTAAAGAACTCTGGGATATTGCACCGGAAAATCATCAGGAAGGTCTGGTCGTTCACACGGCAGGCTGGCCTCTTGATGAAAGCGGCTCAACAGGTGGTGGCTTCCTCTATCATATTGAAAACAATCAAGTGGTTCTGGGGCTTATTACTGACCTGGGATACTCAAACCCTTATGTCAGTCCATTTGAAGAGTTTCAGCGTTACAAGCAGAATCCGGCGATTAAACAATACCTTGAGGGTGGCAAAAGAATATCCTATGGTGCACGGGCTCTGGCTAAAGGTGGACCACAGTCTCTGCCAAAAATGATCTTCCCTGGCGGCCTGATGATTGGCTGTGACGCAGGCACACTTAATGGCGCTAAAATCAAAGGTTCACATACCGCCATGAAGTCCGGCATGATTGCAGCTGAAGAAGTGTTTAACGCCATTAAGACAGGTTCCGAAGGCGGCGATGAGCTCAACAGCTTCAATGACGCTTTTGAAGCCTCATGGTTACACACGGAATTGCATCAGCAGCGAAATTTTGGTCCGGCCATGCATAAGTTTGGCAACTTCTTTGGTGGCGCTTTTGCATTTGTCGATTTGAATATATTCAATGGCAAGCTGCCTTTAACATTGCACGATACCAAACCTGATCATGAGCAATTAACTCCGGCTGCCCAGTCAAAGAAAATTGTTTATCCAAAGCCGGATGGGGTTATTTCGTTTGATCGTCTGAGTTCAGTATTTCTTTCCAATACTAACCACGAAGAAGACCAGCCCTGCCATTTAAAATTGACTGATGCCAGCATCCCGTTACAACAGAATCTTCCTGTGTATGATGAACCTGCACAGAGATACTGTCCTGCCGGGGTGTATGAAATTGTCGACGATGAAGAAAGCGGAGAGAAGCGTTTTCAGATCAATGGTCAGAATTGTGTACACTGCAAAACCTGCGACATTAAAGATCCTGCACAGAATATAACCTGGGTAGCGCCTGAAGGTGCTGGCGGCCCAAATTATCCCAACATGTAGTATCTGCTCTATCTGGAAAAACCCCTGATTCTGGGGTTTTTTCATTTTTATTCAATCAATTCTTTAATCAACCTTCTAATCGAGAATGGTAACTCTATCCCCTACCCTGATTACCCCCTGCTGATTATGAATCAGATTTTGCCCGAAAATCACCCCACTTGAACTTCGACGATACCCTGCCAGCGTCGCGAGCGGATCCTTTCCTGTTTTCACACCTGCATCCGTATCAACGGTTGTCATTACGCAACGAGAACAGGGTTTGGCCACACGAAAGACCACTTCGCCTATTTGCAGGGTCTTCCAGTTGTCTTCCATAAACGCTTCTGCTCCGCGAAGTACGATATTGGGCCTGAACCGCTTCATGGGCACTGCCTGTTCAAGACGGCTGTTGAGGTCTGCCAGAGACGCTTCAGTAGTTAATAAAAACGGGAAACCATCGGCAAAACTGGTTTGATCTTCCGCTCTGGAAAAACGCTGATCAACAGGACGAATGAAGCTTTCATGCTGAAACAATAATCGGCATTTTTTGTTTAAATAACTGGAAAACCATTGAGCCGCCTCATCTCCTGCATCCAGAGCCCCACATTGATCATTCCATACTGTGGCTAATACTTCCCTTGCCTCACCTAAATGTGGTTGCTGCACAAATAAGGACTGATTCCCGTCGATAATTTCAAAACCCAGTCCATTTTCCCTGAGAGTGGCGCGAATTTTTACCATTTCAGGAAAATGGCGTTGAGTCATGAATTTATTATTTTCTTCATCGACTAACAGCCATTGGCGGTCATGAATAAAACCTGTGCTCCCAATGAACGCTTCTTCTACAGAAATCTGTCTTGAAGATTTCAATGGGTAAATGGCCAGCTCCGATACCGATATCATTTATTATTTCTCTACCTGATCCGAATGCTGGTCATAATAAACAGAGTTCTGCTATCTTGCAGCCTTCTTTTTACACCTTATTTCCCACTCAATCGTACATCATTCACTGATATAAATTGAAAACAGGAGCAACAATGGAATACCCGCTTGTGGACATTGGAGTCAATCTGAGTAACAAGGCTTTTGATGGTGACCGTGAAGAGGTTGTTAAGAGAGCTGTAGCCAGCGGTGTATCCACAATGATTTTAACGGGCACTGATATTAATGAATCCCGCCAGGTACTTGAACTGGCTGAGCATTTTGATAGTTGTTGCTTTTCAACCGCTGGAATACACCCCCATGACGCCAAAAGCTTTACCAGGGTCGATCACAGTACTCTGAAAGACATGCTCAATGAAGACAAGGTTGTAGCAGTAGGTGAAACCGGTCTGGATTTTAATCGTGACTTTTCCCCCAGACCTGTTCAGGAGTCCGTTTTTGAACAGCAGATAGAGCTGGCTATAGAACATAATCTGCCACTGTTCTGCCATGAACGAGATGCCTCACAACGATTCTCTGAAATCGTCAAAGCCTATAGGGATCAAATCGGCCAGTTGGTTGTACACTGCTTCACTGCGGACAAAGCCGCACTATACAGCTATCTGGACCTGGATCTTCATATTGGCATTACAGGCTGGGTATGTGATGAGCGGCGAGGCACTCATCTGCACCCATTACTCGGTGATATTCCTGCCAATCGTCTGATGCTGGAAACCGATGCGCCCTGGTTATTACCGAGAACTTTGGCCAAAAAGCCAAAAAAACACAGAAATGAACCGGCCTTTTTACTGGAAGTTGTTTCAGTAGTTGCTGAGCAGACAGGCAAAAGCATTAACACCATCGCCAGGGAAACCACTGAAACGGCATTGAATTTCTTTAACCTTCCGGATCAAGGTGAATCATCACATCAGCTTTAGGCAGATATTCAAGAACTGAAAGCTTGGCGTTATAACCAATTTGATGGGCCTCTTTTAATGCAAGAGTCCCATCCACATCAAGATGCATCTGAATTAATGGCACTGTACCCGATACACGGGTACGAATCTCATGCACGCCTCTGATACCCTCAACAGCCAGCGCCCGTCTCTCTATTTCCTGAAGATCCGTTTCTGGCAGGGATTGATCCATCAATGTTTGAATCGCTTCCCAGGCAAGGTTTTTAACGCTGTATAACATGTAGCAGCCAATCAGCAGCGCAAAAATATTATCCAGTTGATAATATCCAAGATAAGCACCGACCAGAGCGAACACAACAGCACCATTGGTGAGTAAGTCGACCTGATAATGCAATGAATCTGACTTTATGGCCGCCGAACCGGTTTTTTTAATCACGTGTCGCTGAAAGGCAAGCAAGAGCAATGTTGCAAAAATGGAAAAGGCCATAACCATTAAACCAACCAGTTCGTTATCCATGGCAGTATGGTGCTTGGTCGTTCGGTCAAGGACGCTCAATAACAGAACAATGGCTGATCCCGCAATAAAAGCTGACTGGGCAAGCACTGCCAGCTGCTCGGCCTTGCCATGACCATAATGATGATCTTCATCCGCAGGCGCTATAGCAATCCTCACAGCAAACAGCGTGATCAGCGAAGCCAGAATATCCATAGTGGAATCCAGCAGTGTCGCCATAAGGCTCATTGATCCGGTCATAAACCAGGCAATAAGTTTTGCGATAATCAACACGCTGGCAGTGACTACAGACGCTACGGTGGCCAGCTTTAATAATTTACTTTCTTCAGAGGTCACAAATCGTCCATTTTAGATTTGGTTTTATATACATATATAAGTTATCGATTTTGTCTTATCTTTAACACCCTACCCTGAAAAATTTATTCAGTGGATGAGCATCGATAGAACTCAGCGATTAATCCATGCTGACAGCTCTTCAAAACTAAATGGCCAGCCAATCTCTTCGCCATCCATTTTGCCTATAACAGGGATTTTTAGACCATATTCCTCAATCATTTGATCAGAATCACTGATTTCCACGGCCTTCCAGCTACACTTACCCTGCGTATGGAGGAATTCAAGCATCGCTTCCGCTTCTTCGCACAAATGACATCCTGTGGTGGTATATAACTTAACTTGCACCATTATCTACCTCGAATACTAAAATAAAATGATAACTATAACCTTATGTATTATCTAAGTATTTTTTACAGAACGCTGATTTAATCATTTATACTTCTTCCCAGGAGTCAATAAATCTAACGGTGGACAGATCAGACTATGGATTTTACCTTTTTCAACCAGCTAATGCTGATCCTCTCTCTCTCCGTAGTCACTATTGCGTTTTTTAAACGTTTCAACCTGCCTGAAAGCATTGGTTATCTCTTTGTAGGTATTTTACTGGCCCCCAGCACCACCGGATTAATCGAAAGTGATTTTGATATCGCTCTGCTGGCTGAGATAGGCGTGGTCTTCCTGCTGTTTACCCTGGGCCTTGAGTTTTCCATGAAAACCATGATGGCCATGAAGAGAGAGGTATTTGGCATTGGTGGTTTACAGGTTCTTCTGACGACCACCGGCATTTTCACCCTTTTACAATTTTTTGGTTTTCCAGTCGTTGTCTCCCTTGTAACCGCAGCAGCACTGGCTCTGTCTTCAACCGCTATTGTTTCAAAGGAATTAACCCAGAGAAATGAAATAAAAACCCGTCAGGGACAACTCGCCATCAGTGTGCTCCTGTTTCAGGATATTGCAGCCGTTGTATTTCTTATACTGATTCCTGCCATTTCTGGCGGTACGGACCAGTCAATACTGTCTTCGCTCTCACTGAGTTTTCTGAAAGGCTTTGCATTTGTTGCTGCCATGATGGCCGCAGGCCGATGGTTGATCCCCCGGGTTTTTCACGAAGTTGCCCGGGCACGCTCCGAGGAGCTTTTTGTTCTTATGGCACTGGTGCTAGCCCTGATGGCTGCCTGGTTAACACACACACTTGGTCTTTCCATGGCGCTGGGTGGTTTTGTTGCAGGCATGATGCTGGGTGAAAGCAATTATAAACACCAGGTTGAAGCCGATATAAAACCCTTTCGGGATGTGCTGCTGGGATTATTCTTTGTCTCTGTAGGCCTGATGATTAACATGACCATTCTAATCCAGTTCTGGCCGGTCATATTAATTGCAACTTTTGTTCTGATCAGCTTCAAATTCAGTATCATCTACTGTCTGGCAAGAATTAATAAGGAAGAACAGGAAACTTCTATCAAGACTTCACTATCTCTGGCCCAGGGTGGTGAATTCTGTTTTGCTCTCATTGCCCTTGCATCACAGTATGGTCAGACTGGTGGCGATCTTTCGTCAATCATTCTGGCTGTCACCATTTTATCAATGATTTGCGCGCCACTCTTAATCCGTAACAGCCAGAAATTAAGCTCTTTAGTAACAACCAGGAAAAACAAGAACACTGAGAAAGATCAATCTGAAAACGAAGAAGTGCAGAAACAAACAGCTCACATCCATCATCACACCCTGATTTGTGGGTTTGGCAGGGTTGGGCAAACCATTGCCCGCTTTCTTACCCAGGAAGGAAAACCTTTTATTGCCGTTGACGACGACCCGCTTCATGTCCACGAAGCAGGCCTGGCAGGAGATCCTGTATTCTACGGTGACTGTAAAAAAATTGAGCTACTGCGCGCCGTTGGTCTGGAACGGGCCAGTCAGGTGATTATTTGTATTGATCGCTCTGACAGTGCACTTGAGATTCTGAAAATCATCAGGAATGAATACAAAGAAGTGCCTATTCTGGTGAGGACCCGTGACGACAGCATGACGCCTCTATTAAAAGAAGCAGGTGCGACTGTGATCATTCCGGAAGTATTGGAGTCTAGCCTCCTTATTGTAAAACATGTTCTGTTGATGCTGGGAATTGATCCTCACCTGGTTCGACGAAGAGTTAATCAAGCCAGAGAGCAGCGATACGAAATTTTAAATGGCTACTACCCCGGAATTAATGACTTCCTGATGGAGCAAGATGATAATGCCCATCGACACGCTGTTACGATTACTGAACTGCTAACAGCAAAGCCAGTACCTGCTGTGTTGAAGAACTTGATCTTTCAGATTGCGATGTCAGTGTCGTAGAGGTCAGGCGTAATAATATGGTATTGCAACCCCAACCGGCTATGAAGCTATCAGAGGGTGACATCATAATACTGACCGGTGAAAGCAGTTCCATTGCTAAAGCCGAAAAGAAATTGAAATAATGCTATTTATATCAACAAACTCTTTTCAGCAAAATTCGTCTTCAAAAAATAGTAGATGATTTATATTTATTAATTCTAAAACATAAAAACTGTACTACTATCATTCCTTAATCAGTTTCCTTGTCATATTAAAAAAGAGAATAAACTAACAAAACAGCATAACCAGAGGTGATTATGTCTTGGCAGTCGATGTACCTTTTTAATCTATCATCCATCATTCCTACCTTGAAAAAACTGCCTGATTTTCTGATAATTTTTGCTATCTCGATAACAGCTGTACAGGCAGAGTATCAAGACACGACGACAGATGTTCAGCTTACCGCAGACAAACACCTCTTCTCTAACCAGGCCTTTCTCGATGAAAATGGAGAAATCAACTACAGAATTGATATCACTGACCTACCCGAAGAGATAAAAGGCAACCTTGAAATTGCCTTCTACCATAGATCTTCCTGTGACTCTATTGGCTGGCTGAAGAAAGAAACTGCTGTTCAAATCGATGATAAAACCTTTGAAATTACTATTAAAGTATGCCCTGACAATACCAACGCATCCGCCTCTCTTTACACCAGGTCAGCAACAGAAATTCGCTCTATCCCCGCAAAAGCAGCCAGTGCCGTTATATTTTTAGTCGCCACTATGGGGCTGGGACAATGGATCGGTAACGAAGGTAATACTATTAATGGAGACTTTGGAGACTTTAACAACAAGATGGCATCCTCACTTCCAGTAGGAGCTGTATTTTTTGCTGTTGATGATGCAACTGAGGAATTTGAGAGACTAAATCCTGTAGCTAATGGAAACATTTTTGCACCCTTAATAACATTTACCTTGGTTATTACAGGTCAAAGAGTATTAGCAGGGCCTCCGCCGAACACTGGCGCTTTAACAGTTACCAGTGCCATCTATCTTTACAGTCTATCGGCAAATGCAAAACAACTGTTTCATTTTATAAAGCAGGCGGCAATTGATCCACTTGTTTATTATTTCGCAGACTCTCACACCGCTATAGATAAAAACTTAGAAACAATTTCACAAACCGTCACGGCGCTACCACTGGTATTTTTGATTTATAATTACGACAGCCTGATCGGAAACAGGTATTACCCTGCAATTATGACGGGTCCTGAAGATTATCGCCACCTGGTCAGTGCGCCGCTTGGGTTAATCATCAGAGGAGGCGTTGCTTCTTACGCCTATCTATCAATGGATACTGTTTCTATGATTGCAGGGAGCATATTGGGGGGGGGTAGCATGGCCGCACAGTTTGCCGGACCATCATTCGCAGCCCTGATGGGTATGGGTATTATCTTTTTACACAGTAAATCACTGGGCAGAGCAATGGAAGGGGAGGAAATGCTTGGCTCAAGGCATCTCTTTGCAGCCAATCTCATCGAAGCAGGCAGCTTCGGAATGTCATTGTTTGTTGATCAATTCGCAGGAAAGTTCTCAGAGGCATCAAGCAAGAAATTTTTTGATAGTGGTTCACTTCAACAACAGGTTCTGGCAACCGGGGGGCGATTAAGCTTTGACGCTGCAGTTTGGGCCGTAATCATAAACAGTATGAATTCAAACAAGCAATGGAGAGATGGTATGTCTGCCACCTCTCAAATTGCATTACTTACATTTACGACCGGGGTTCTGGTTCCCATGGTCATCGTTGCGGTTGAGAACCTGGTAAATCCTCTTGTAGATGCGCCAGCCTACATTATTTGCAGTACCACTGGTTATGCCTGCACTACCCATAAGATAGTACTCGACATTGAACAGTAGAAGATTAGTGTTCAATGTCGCTACAATCATGATGTCATAAAATAGCTGCCAGTGATCTTGAGACTGCACCAATCACTTTTTGTTTAACTTCATTCAAGGCTGTGAAGTTTTTTTATGATATCCCAAAACATTAAAAAGCTCGATATTAGGCTCAAGCTATCGCAAGTAACAATTAACAGAATCAGAACCTTGCGCACACTCAGATTACATATCACAGCGATATTCTCATATTTTATTATTTTAATATCGCCTTATACTTTTTCTGCCGATGAAAGCACCAACACCGAAGATGTATGTCTAAATTCAGCTTTTTACTGTTCCATCCATGAATTATTTTCCGGTCTGGCTAAGCAATCTCAAGATAAAATAACACTCTGTGAAATAGACTTTGAACGGCATGAAACCCTCCCTGCAATAAACTTATGTGAACCCGATAATTTTGAAACAGTGGATGATATTGAATCAGACAATAATGAAGATGAAAGCATTCATTCGGGATATTTGACGTTTATACCGACCAATGAAATGGCAATTTTAACCGAAAGTACAGGCAATGAAATTTCTGAGCACAATTCAACGTATATTGTTACAACTTATCAAGATCAATATGACTACAGCAGGTTAATCTACCCAACCATCACCTTCATATCCCTATACTCAAGCGCTTCATGCACAGGCAGTATGGACGTCAGTGGTACTGACCTTTCAAGGCAGTTTTTCTCAATTATGTTTCTGATAAGTTATGACAAAACGTCACAGGAGATTGGGGCACTCAGCAAGACAAAGGCTATGGATTCTGACATGACTGATATAAGCATAGGGTTGGTCATTTTCATCCCTGCAATATATATAGCCTATTCACAGGACTTATCGTTTGATGAAACCGTATTCAGTCCAGCAACGGCCATGACCCATTTCTCGTTTAAAGTTTTTGCCAACAGACTCAGATCAGCAATGATGAACAACATGGAAAGGCACGTTCCGGATGCCATCCCAGAAAATTACAAAGCCGTTTTTGCTGGAACAATTTCTGCCGGATTATTTACTTCAGTTATGGTTGTGAATGTAGCTTTCAAATCATATGAAGGTATGAGCTTCAGTGAAAAGCATATCTACATCGACTCAATGCCAGACTTCTTTCTTTCCACTGGCGTTACATTGTTCAAAGGTAGTATTCAGAGAGGCATCTTCTTGCTGTTAGAAACCATTGAGCCTTCGGGAGCATTATCGGAATACGCTACATTTATTTTCTTTCTCCTAGTATCACAAAACCTGGAAAACAAAATCAAGGATTTTGACTCACCCTATCAGGAAAAGCATGCAGGAGGAGTATATTTACTATCAAGCATCGCCAGACAATCACGTAAGGCAACGGCATATGGGATTGCAGGCGTCTATGAAAAAGCTATCAGCTATAGAATAGAAAATAAGCTTGTGGCTTCTGGATTAATCATATTATCCATAACAACTACAGCCTGCTTATATCGCTATCTGTCACCAAAATCAAAATCTGAGATGGTCGGCTTTATGTTAAGACTTGCCCCTGAAATTTTAAACCTGATGTTTTATATGCACAGAGCTGTCCTGTATGACAGTTAATGGCATAAAATCTTGCGGAAATATATTTTCTTTGCGCAAGTCATTCAGTACAGAACAACTTTTACAATTCCCACCAATATAACAATAAAAAGCAAAGTAAATATCAAGCCTGCGAGAATGAATTTCCCAGGATGCTGTGAGCTAAAATCTCGTCGTCTGTTTTTTTCTGTCTGCACTCCAAAGGCTGCGGCTAAAACACTTTGGAGTAAGTTCAGAAACTTCTGCACTGACTTCTTTGACATTATCTTTTCCTGCAAGTCTCTAATAATGTTTATACTCACCGATTTCAATGAAGAACTGTACCACTCAATTCATAGAGAATTAATATTTTCTAAAAAATATTCTGTTATGCTTTCCCTACAAATATTATTAGTGTCATTTTTTGTACATTGAATCGTTAATAATGCAGTAAAAAGGAGATTTTATGAATGGATTTTTCACAGAAAAAATGCGCCCGATTGTACTTGGACACAGAGGAGTCCCAAAACTCCATCAAGAAAATACGCTCGCAGGATTTCGTAAAGCTGTAGAGCTGGGCGTCGATGGCGTTGAATTGGATGTATTTAAAACTAAAGACGACAGAATAGTAGTTTTTCATGATGAAGACACAGAACGGTTAACCGGGGTAAAAGGAAAGATCACAGAGATGACCTGGGAGCAGGTTGCCTCGTTAAAAATTCAAAGATCAGTTGATCGTGGCGATGGAATTGTCGATAAATACCCTTCCGAACAGAGAATCCCCCTTCTTCAGGAAGTGCTCGAAGAACTGTCAGACCAGCTTCTGTTCAATATTGAAATGAAAGCTTACGCACCAAAATGGAGCAGGCGTCACACCGGGTCAGAAGTAGCACAGGTTGTCAGGAAAGCCCGTGCTGAAAATAGTGTGATATCGACTTCTTTTGATTTCTTTATGCTGAAAAACCTTGAAAATGAATACCCCGATATTCATAGTGGATTTGCTTATGATGCAGGAATGTTAGGAAGTACAGGCGAATGGCTAAAGCGTTTCGCAGAATATGATTCCGAATTATCAATAAGAGAAGGTAATCAGAACGATGTAAATCTTCTAAATATTTTACTGGAAGCCAACATTATTGGTCGATTCATCAGTTCCGCTGTAGTAGCTGCTGAGCACACCCTGATCGATTCAGATACCATCGAAAAATTCCATAATCGTAACATGCTCGTAGGCGGGTACACTCTATTCCCTATTGATACACGCTATACCGATGATACGGGTATTAATCACTACGATGAGGTTAAGAGACTGTCTGCCGATGGTATCGACTGGCTCGAAACTGACGATCCGGAACTATTACTCAACCTGCTCACTAATTAGAGATATCGACAGCATCACAATTCTTAAGTGGTATTGTTGCAGTAATGCTGCGAAAACAGTAGTTTAGAGCGCTCCATGGAATGTGAAATTATAAAAAGCGGGTTTTCGCCATGTCTGTAGTCAAGGCCGGAAAAGCGACTATCTATTATTGCCTTTTCCTGATGATATGTTTTCATACCAGTGTTGCCGTTGCGGTGCCTGCGCTTACCATCGATGAAAATATGGAATTTACTAATGTAAGTTCCTATCTCGAAATATATCGTACTCATGATAAAGCACTGGATATTGAACAGATATCCGATATCAGCAGGAACACTCTTTTTGACCCTGTAACGTCTCAAGAACTGAATCTTGCTTACAGTAATGATCGGGTCTGGCTTAGATTGAACGTTCAGAACAAACAAAACCACCCTGTTCAGATATTTCTGGAATCAGGGTTCTCAAGACTTGATAAAGTTTCCAGTTATATCCAGAGTGATAATGGCGAGTGGCTAAGCCAATGGGGCGGCGATGCATTTCCCTATGATCAGCGTCCTGTTAAAACCCAACAATTAACATTTCCACTGCTCATTCCGGGAAATTCGATCCGAACAATATATTTGTCCATAGAAAGCACCAGCTCCCTTCATATTCCGCTATACCTGACCAGCGCAAAAGGAATGCTTGAGGCTTCCGAAAAGCGATACCTTTTTGACGGCCTGTTTTATGGCATATGTCTTACGGTATTTCTTGCAGCGTTATTTATTTCTCTTCTTATACGCCAGTCAATATTCATTTTCTATACGATGCATGTTGCTCTTGTCGCACTATCCATGATGGCACTTGATGGCAGCGGATACTCATACTGGCCAAATTCCCTCAAATTCCAGGAAATTTCCATCGTCATTTTTCAATGCCTTCAAAGTATTTTTGTCATTCTTTTCGCTCGGACTTACCTCAACCTCGCTGAAGTATTGCCAAGAGCTGACATCATTAACAAAGCATTTATGATTTACTCCGGACTTGTAATGCTTGCAACCCCTTTCATTCCTTATAAATTTGCATCACTTTCTATTGTTGTTCCTGAAATGATTATGATCTTCTGGGTCTTTGGTCAAAGCATTTATCGCAGCTTTCAGCGCTACCTTCCGGCCTATGTATTAACAATGGCCTGGGGAGCTTTTTTCGTTGTTATTGCTTTTCTTACTGTTGCAAACCTCGGAATTGTCCATGATTACGCTGATTCAATTTACAGCATGAAGCTGGCCTTGTTGGCTGAGTTCAGTATTCTACTACTAGGTCTAGGCTTTCGTTTGCATATAATGCGAAAAGATCAAGAGCAGAATCGGAGTGCGGCCATAATTGCTCAAGCAGAAAATAACGCTAAAAGTGAAACCCTCGCTAAAGTCAGCCATGAAATTAGGACACCTCTGAACGGAATTATAGGTGTAACAGAATTGCTTCAGGGCTCTAAACTCGACCCTAAACAACAGAAGTATCTCGAGACAATCCGTGACTCAGGTGAATCTTTACTTCAAATATTAAATGATATTTTGGATCATTCTAAGCTGGAGGCCGGTAAGTTACAGCTTGAAAATATTGAATTTGATCTACGCAGTTTGCTTTTAAAAATAGAAAACATTTTTTCTCCAATGTGTCAAAACAAAGGAATCAAGCTTGTTTTTAACATTAAAAACAGTGTTCCAACCAATATTGTCTCAGATCCAATTCGTATCAGACAGGTTATCGTTAACCTTCTTGGGAACGCTGTTAAGTTCACGAGCACAGGCACTGTTACTTTAAGTGTCAGTACCAAATTCGCTGCATCATTAACGCCTCTTCTGGTGTTTGAAGTAGAAGACACAGGGCGCGGTATTGACGCACTCGACAGCCATCAATTATTTGATTCTTTTAGTCAGGGCGATACATCAGTTACGCGCAACTTTGGAGGATCTGGCTTGGGATTGAGCATTTGTAAACAACTTGTGGAAATAATGAACGGGCAAATTGGGTATAACAGCGTAGTAGGCAGTGGTAGCCTTTTCTGGTTTAGCGTTCCCGCAATATCGGATTCATCATTTTTCACATCAAGTTCCAGCCAACCACTGAATCATGAAAGCATGAAAATCAAAAAAATCCTCGTTGCTGAAGATGTAGATAGCAACTGGTTAACACTTTCAAATTTATTGGCAGGCAGTGATATTGAAACCAGAAGAAGCAGAAATGGTATAGAAGTTGTAGAGAGTTTTACAGGAGATTTCCAGCCGGATTTAATCCTGATGGATTGTCAGATGCCCGCAATGAACGGTTATGAAGCAACACAGGAAATTCGTCTTTATGAAGAGATCAACAACCTTCCACGTACGCCAATTATAGCCCTGACATCAGAAAAAAGTCACACATCGAGGAAGGCTTGCATGGAAGCAGGTATGGATGATTTCGTATCCAAACCAATAAATCAGGAAACACTAGGGCTTATTTTAAATCGGTAACTTAATCCATATAACGCTTAGAGCCAGAATATACATCAGAAAGTTAAGCGCCATTCAAATGGTTGGCGCTTCTCTTCACCCTCTGACGACATCCGCATCAGATAAGCTGTTTTAAAATAAAAAACTTTCAGCGAGAATTACTTCTCCCCGGTAGTTTCTTCTTCAGGCTGTTCTGCCTGAAGTTGCTCAAGCTCCTGATTTGCCGTTGCAAGCTGTTGTGTCAGTTGTTTTTGCTTGGTTTTTAATGTTGAATTTTCACCGGTCAATGCACGATTCTGCTCTTGAAGACGCTTAACTTGCTTCTTCATGCGATCAGGATTGCTTGCGCGCAGTGTCTTTAGCTCATTTTCAACATTTTTCAGTAATGAGTCAGCTTTACCCGACTTCTGTTCAGCGGTTTCCAATCTGGATTTTAGCTGACTGACATCCTTGTTATGTTGCTCAGTTATTTCAATCAGAGCTGCCAGGCGCTGCTGCTCAACGAGTTCCATTTCGTTGTTGGTTTCAAAGCTGCCACCTATGCTCAGGGTACCCATAGATATATTTTCCTCCGAGGAAATTATCGAATGATATAAGAGAAATAGCTTCCACCAGCGCCAGAAATCTGCGCAGAGACTAATGATAAATTGAGAAAATATGAATTGTTCTTCATCAAATGGCTGGTAACAAGCAGGCTTACAGTAGATGGTGACAAATTCTATTACATACAGCTTGAAAAGAAAAGGTCACTCTGAGATCAGGGCACTATAGCAAAGGCTATTATAAATGTATAGCCCTAGTCTCTTCCAATATGAAATGAGCCTAAAGGAGGCTCTAATTTCCAATATGAAATGAGCCCGCCGCAATTGGATCTTTCGTCCATGATTACAGGATGAAAGTTATCATGAATACAAGGCTCATAAAGACACTGTCACAAGTGCAAGAACTGCTTCATTACGCCCCTGATATTGAGCCCGGATGGGAATCAAAAGATGAATGTTATCAGTGGGTTGAGGCGACTTTAAGGTACTTCAAGTATCGAGCGCTCAGCAGGCCCGACAAGGGGCTCATTAAGCGTTATCTCGCAGTGGCTACAGGCTACTCAAGATCGCAGATTACCCGCCTTATTCATGCCTGTCAGTCGAAGGGGACTCTGAAGCGTAAACAGCGCACAATCAATGGTTTCAAATCCAAATACACCAAGGCCGATACAAGGCTTCTGGCTGAGACGGATCGATTGCATAACGACCTGAATGGGGTAGCCATTAAGAAACTCTGTGAAAGGGCTTTTTTACGGGGTGACGAGCGTTACGAGCGACTGGCCGGCATCTCGGTTTCACACCTCTACAATCTCAGGCAATCAAATACATATCGTAATATCCGAACCCACAAGGACTGCACACGTCCAGTAAAGCGAGCCATTGGCACACGTCGTCGTCCAGCTCCTGAAGGACAACCAGGTTTTATTCGAATCGATACGGTTCATCAGGGTGATAAAGACAAAGTGAAAGGTTTGTATCACATTAATGCTGTTGATGAGATGACTCAATTCCAGATTGTTTGCACAGTGGAGAGAATTAGCGAAGCCTTTCTGATCCCTGTGCTTGAAGAGATTCTGGCAGCTTTCCCCTTTAAATTACAGGGTTTTCACTCGGATAACGGATCAGAGTATATAAATTATAGCGTAGCAAAACTACTCGACAATCTTCATATAAAATTCACGAAATCAAGATCAAGAAAAACAAACGACAATGCGCTTGCATAATGTAAAAACGGTGCAGTTATAAGAAAGATACTTGGTTATGCCCATATCCCACAAAAATATGCGACAGAAGTAAATGAATTCAATCGAAAATATCTCACCCCCTACCTGAATTATCACAGGCCCTGTTTCTTTGCTGAAACTGTCGTAGACAAGAAAGGTAAGGAGAGAAAAAAGTATCTTTATGAAAATATGATGACACCGTACGAAAAATTCAAATCATTACCAAAAAGTGCAAAATATTTGAAGAAAGGAATCACTCTTGAAGCTCTACAAGCAAAGGCTGATTCTATGAGCGATAATGAAGCAGCAGAAAGGCTTCAGTCTGCACGAGAATCACTTTTTAAAACCATTTTTGAACGAAAGGCCTGAGCGCACTGGCTTATGCTTCTTTCAGGCTCATTTTAGGATTGGAAAGTACTACCGGTGGAAAGAGATCGTTTAAAGACGGTGGTAACAATAGCAAGCGTTTAAGCTCTGTGTATTCCATCGATATGTGCACACCTTTATTTCTTTAGAGAATTCAAGCTAAGGGTGCATTTTTTAAAGCTGTTCTAAGATAATCCCAGAAATTGACCACGGAGAGTATATTTACTCTTTCGTCTGGCGAGTGAGCAAAATTAATAGTAGGTCCAAAAGAAATCATATCCCAGTGAGGATAGGTAGTACCAAGCAATCCACACTCAAGCCCGGCATGAATGACCTTAACGGTCGGCTTTTTTCCAAACAGGCTTTGATGTGTCTCAATCATTATTTTCAAAATACTGGAGTCCATATTTGGCTTCCAGCCTGGATATCCACCCTTCTTGATTGCCACGGCCCCGAAAGCTCTGAACAAGTCACAGATGCTATCAGCCAGATCACATCGGGCACTATCAATCAGACTGCGGACCATATTTTCTATCCGGATATTACCGGCGCCGATATTAATCACAGCTAGATTATTGGACGTTTCTACAACACCTTCGACACTGGCACTCATCCCCTGAACACCGCTAGGTGAAGCACTTAATACAGAGAGCCAGTCAGACTGCAGATCAACAGGCAAAGACGTAGTAATTTCTGCTTCTCTTTCACCTATGGAGAAATTTACATCCGGTTCAACTTCTGCCAGCTCAGCTTTAATAACCTCAAATAACTCCTCAATACAATGATGAGCGATTGCAGTAGAGACCACGGGAATGGCGATTTCAGCAAAAGCTTCACGGGGAATCGCATTTCGAAGAGATCCACCCTGTATTGAATGAACCCTGACACCATGAACCTCCAATGCCTTCAATAGTCGCACAAGCAGTTTATTGGCATTTCCTCTCTGGCGATGCACATCAGCACCCGAGTGCCCTCCCTTTAAACCGGTTACGGCAACACTAAATCCTTTGTATCCTTCCGACAGAACCTCAGGCTGATAGTCCATGGTAATCAGAACATCCTCTCCCCCTGCACATCCTACATAGACTTCACCCTCAGCCTCTGAATCCAGATTAAGTAATATCTGCCCTTTCAGAACATCTGGCTGCAAATTTTTTGCGCCTGTCATTCCAGCTTCTTCATCAACCGTCAACAATGCTTCCAGTGGGCCATGTTCAATATCAGTAGATTCCAGAATAGCCAGAATGGCTGCGACACCAATACCATTATCAGCTCCCAGGGTAGTCCCTTCAGCTTTAACCCAGGCACCATCAACATAAGCTTTTATAGGATCAACCTTAAAATCATGCTTAGTCTCAGCATTTTTCTGAGGTACCATATCAAGATGACTCTGTAGAACGATGCCCGCCCTATCTTCCATTCCGGTGGTCGCCGGTTTTCTGATAATCAGGTTACCCGCTTTATCACTGACCACCTCCAGAGATTTCTGCTCAGAAAATTTCTTTATATACTGGCAGACAGCATCTTCATGTTTTGATGGGTGAGGTATAGAGCAGAGTGTTTGAAAATGGTTCCATAAGGCACTGGGTTTTAGTTCTATTAGTTGAGGCACTATCAGCTCCTGTCCAATAACTGTGTATTTTCAGAAAATACACCCTGAAAACAAGCATTTCCAGTGGGTGAATTGTAACTATTCAGCACCCCCTGCAATAATTGAGTAATATGTGGTTTTAGTTATAAGCCTTCTCTTTTCTTGGCTTCAGGACACTCTCATTGTTGTACTGTTATCTAAGATTGGAGCTTTGAGCACCTTGCCAAGGGTCAGATGTCGTTTATTTGCTCTATTTCAACGATAAAAGGCTATTTTCTTGAATCTGCTTTTCTGGTCGGATTTTTTTATCCCTTGCGGGACAGGCTCTTCACAAAGTTCACCTTTTTTGTGGGGGTGCTGAATAGTTACGGTGAATTACGTATCACTAATGTATTTTTCACCCCAGGCAGCCGATAGATACCTCTCATAAGTGAAACAAAGTGAACAAACTAAAGAATTATGAATGAAAGACTTGAATACCTGGATCAGTATAATGTCATCTTTCCAAATACAAACAGAGCGTTGAAACATCCGGATGGATTACTTGCCGTTGGAGGCAACCTTAATACAGATACACTGATCAAAGCGTACATGAAAGGAATTTTTCCCTGGTTCAATTCAGACGACCCAATACTCTGGTGGAGCCCCGACCCCAGAATGGTGCTAGTGCCTGGCAAGGCGCATATTTCCCGATCACTACGAAAACTACTCAAAAAAGAACTCTACAAAGTAACGTTTGACCGCGCATTCAATCAAGTTATCTGTGAATGCGCCAAAACAAGACAAGACGCTGAAGGCACATGGATTACTCAGCAAATGCAGGAAGCCTATAAAAAGCTGCATATTGAAGGATCCGCACACTCGATTGAAATATGGAACAACGACACACTGGCTGGCGGATTATACGGTGTTTCTATCGGACGAGTTTTTTATGCCGAGTCAATGTTCAGCCTTGCACCGAACACATCTAAAATTGCCATGGTTGCATTATCAGAGCAACTGAAGGCCTGGCGATATGAATTAATAGACTGCCAGGTCTATAGCTCTCACGTTGAATCAATGGGTGCAAAGCTTATTTCAAGAAACAACTTTACCCGGATACTGGATGACTATTGCCTGAAACCACCAATAGGTGCACACTGGATAGGTGACTGGCAATGGAATGACCATTCATTATGACCGCCCATAAAGATCTTAAATTTTTTGCTACTCAACCCCATGAATGCAGCTACCTGACGGATCAGGAAGCCACAACATTATTCATGGATCCCGACATATCCCTTGAGCAACCACTCTACAGTAAACTCGCAGACCTGGGGTTTCGCAGAAGTGGCCGCCATATATACCGTCCTCATTGCGCAAACTGCAACTCCTGCATTCCCGCGAGAATTCCGGTCAGACTGTTTTCCAGAAGACGCTCCCAGCGTAAAGCCTGGAACAAAAATCAGGATTTGAATGTCAGTCAGCATAAAGCTTGCTTTACGGAAGAATATTTTGAACTCTACGCCAGCTACATAAATTCATGCCACAAAGATGGTGATATGTACCCGGCTACCAAAGATCAATTTACTGGCTTTCTGGTAGACAGCCCTGAACTCTGTCGTTTTTATGAATTCAGGCTTGAAGGGCAGCTCATAGCCGTGTCTGTTGTAGACACCCTGGCATCGGGGTTTTCGGCAATTTATACCTTTTATACACCGAAACTTCCAGGCAGGAGTCTGGGCAAGTTTTGTATTCTCTGGCTTATTAATGAGACACATAATCAGGGGCTGGAGTATTTTCATATGGGCTACTGGATCAGACACTGCCGAAAGATGAGCTACAAAATTGAATACCGCCCCATAGAACTTTATGTTAATCAGCGCTGGACCCAACTGAGCTAGTTATTTCCAGAACTGCAGACATATTAAATTCATCTCTCTGATTTTGCTTTACCGTCGCTTTTCAGGCAGAATGCCCTGCGAAATGATTTCAGCCGATTCAAACCCTTTGAGGTAGATTTTTAATGGCAAAAGAAGACAGTATCGAAATGGATGGCGTGGTCATTGACACCTTGCCTAACACCATGTTCCGAGTAGAATTAGAAAATGGACACGTAGTGACTGCCCATATTTCTGGAAAAATGCGTAAGAACTATATTCGTATTTTAACCGGCGATAAAGTAAAGGTGGAACTAACACCATACGATCTGACTAAAGGTCGCATCACTTACCGTTCCCGTTAACAGGGGCGTTACGCCCCCGCTCTGGCTATCCTGCTTCGCCATCGATTGCCTCAAGATCGGATGCGCGGCTCTTTGTCGCTTCAAACTTCAGATGTAATTCATTTTTTCTGACAGTAACGATGACATTGCCGCCATTTTCGGCAAGCTTGCCAAAAAGGATTTGCTCGGCCAGGGGCTTCTTCAGATACTCCTGAATAATACGACCCATTGGACGAGCGCCCATCTGACGATCAAACCCTTTCTCTGATAACCATTCACGTGCCTTATCATCAACATCAATCTGAATGCGTTTTTCATCAAGCTGGGCTTGCAGCTCCGTGAGAAACTTGTCAACTACATGCTTGATAATGCTGTCATTCAGAGAATCGAATGATATAACTGCATCGAGACGATTTCGAAATTCCGGCGTGAATGTCCTTTTAATAGCCTCATTGCCATCAGTAACATGATCCTGCTCTACAAAACCGATAGAACTGCGGGTCATGTTTTCCGCCCCGGCGTTGGTTGTCATGATCAGAATCACATTACGAAAATCAGCTTTTCGACCATTATTGTCTGTCAGAGTCCCATGATCCATCACCTGCAAAAGTAAATTAAATACATCCGCATGGCCTTTTTCAATCTCATCCAATAACAAAACACAATGCGGTGTTTTATTAATGGATTCTGTCAGCAATCCGCCCTGGTCATAACCTACATAGCCTGGAGGCGCACCAATCAAGCGTGAAACTGTATGGGCTTCCATATACTCAGACATATCGAACCGAACAAGTTCGATACCAAGAGCTTTAGCCAGTTGACGACAGACTTCCGTCTTGCCAACACCCGTCGGACCAGAGAAAAGAAAAGATCCAACAGGTTTCTCGGGCGCTTTAAGTCCAGCACGAGAGAGCTTTATGGCTGTTGATAAGGACGATATTGCTTTGTCCTGACCAAAAACAACCATTTTCAGGTTTCTATCCAGCTTTCCAAGGAGCTCCTTGTCGGACGAAGACACGGACTTCGGCGGAATACGAGCCATTTGAGCAACAATACTCTCAACGTCATCAACTTCTATGACTTTCTTTCGCTCATCTTCAGGCTTAAGGCGCTGAAACGCGCCAGCCTCATCAATAACATCAATTGCCTTGTCAGGCATGTGCCGGTCATTAATATAACGATCCGCCAGCTCTGCGGCAGCCTTTAAGGCTACATCCTGATATTCAATATCATGATGTTCTTCAAATTTTTTCTTTAAACCACGAAGTATCTCATAGGTATCATCAACATCAGGCTCGACGATATCAACCTTCTGAAAACGACGAGCCAGCGCTCTGTCTTTTTCAAAAATTCCTCTGAATTCCTGGAATGTCGTTGAACCAATACAGCGGAGATCACCTGAAGTCAGCATAGGTTTGAGCAGGTTTGATGCATCCATTACGCCACCAGAAGCCGCTCCGGCACCAATGATGGTATGTATCTCATCGATGAATAAAATGGCATTATCGAGTTTCTTAATTTCACCCAGTAACTTCTTGAATCTCTTCTCAAAATCACCTCGATACTTTGTGCCAGCCAGCAAAGAACCAAGATCAAGAGAATAAACAACAGCTTTGGAAAGAACCTCAGGAACATCTCCATCCACTATGCGTTTCGCCAGCCCTTCTGCAATAGCCGTTTTACCGACACCCGCTTCACCAACAAGAAGCGGATTGTTTTTCCGGCGGCGTGTCAGTATCTGACAAACCCTTTCCACTTCATCAGCTCGACCCACCAGAGGGTCAATGCGCCCCTTCCTGGCCAGTTCATTCAGATCTGTCGCATAACTTTTCAGAGGGTTTTTACTGCCGGAGCTTTCGGAATCACCTTCATCAATCAATTCACCGCCCAGCTCTTCCATCTCTTGGCCGGGTAATTTTGAGATACCATGAGCGATATAATTAACTACGTCGATTCTTGCCACATCCTGCTGTTTCAGGAAGAAAACAGCTTGACTCTCCTGCTCACTGAAAATGGCAACGAGAACATTTGCACCGGTTACTTCTTTTTTACCGGAACTCTGAACATGGAAGACAGCCCGCTGTAACACCCTCTGAAAGCCTAAAGTGGGCTGAGTTTCACGATCAACATCATGGGAAGGGATCAGTGGTGTAGTTGATGAAACAAATTCAGTTAATTCTTTGCGTAGTTTATCCAGCTCAACGCCGCAGGCGAGTAAGACTCTGGATGCAGACTCATTATCAAGAAGCGCCAGTAGTAAATGCTCCACCGTCATAAACTCATGACGATTACTTCGTGCATCCCTGAAAGCGCTGTTAAGTGTAAACTCGAGGTCTTTATTGAGCATATAATATAACCCTGAAAACGCTAATCGGCCTTTTCTGTCTTGCACAATAGGGGATGTTGGCTTTCTCTGGAATATTCGTTCACCTGCTGCGCCTTGGTTTCAGCAACATCCTTGCTATAAACACCACAAATGGCTTTGCCTTGAGTGTGTACTGCCAGCATTATCTGCGTTGCTTGTTCCTCTGGCATGCTGAAGAACTTTCCCAGGACCTCAACAACAAAATCCATTGGTGTAAAATCATCATTCAGGAGCAAGACCTGATACATGGGGGGTGGGCTTAATCGGGTCTTTTCCGGCTTTACTGCAACTGCCAGGTCACCTTCAGATTCCTGCCCCTCACGCTCTAAGCTTAGACGAAACAGTTTGAGATTACTCATGGGAATTTGACTACTAATCTGTTGTGTCTCACTTTGTTATTGGCACTTTGTGCCAAAGATTTAGTGCTATAAGCGATAAAATTTTCTGCATAAAAAAAACTGGATACATGACGTACTCTCACAAGGCACCATGAGCTACAGCGCTACAGGCCAAAATATGCCTGAAAACCAGAATTTTCTACAAATTCTTTATCGTACCTATTTCCATTCTAAAGATAATAAAAGAAAGCACAATCAGATCATGAGATAAAAAAGCGAAGAGAGGCAGGACGTCGGCAGGCAGGAAGCTTGCCGACTGAACTCTATTTACATGTGCTTAACGATTTCGTCTGCAAACTCTGAACATTTCACCAGAGTAGCACCCTCCATCAGACGTTCAAAATCATAGGTAACCGTTTTAGCACCAATGGCACCGTTCATACCTTTTATGATCAAATCAGCGGCTTCATTCCAACCCAGATGACGCAACATCATTTCAGCAGAAAGAATGACGGATCCAGGATTCACCTTATCCTGACCTGCATACTTTGGTGCTGTACCATGAGTAGCCTCGAAGACGGCTGTCGGTGCACCGATATTTGCACCCGGAGCGATGCCGATACCGCCAACCTGAGCTGCCAGTGCATCCGATACATAGTCGCCATTAAGATTCAATGTGGCAATGACATCGTATTCAGCTGGACGAAGCAGAATCTGCTGCAGGAAAGCATCAGCAATGACATCCTTAATGACAATATTTTCTCCGGTATTCGGGTTCTTAATGGTATGCCATGGACCACCGTCGAGAGGCTCTCCACCGAAAAACTCAACTGCTGTCTCGTATCCCCAGTCTTTAAAGGCACCTTCAGTGAACTTCATGATATTACCCTTGTGCACAAGAGTAACCGACCTGCGGTTGTTGTCGATAGCAAACTGGATAGCCTTCATAACCAGACGCTGGGTGCCTTCTTTGGAAACAGGCTTGACCCCAATACCACAATTCTCTTCAAATCGAATTTTGGTAGCACCCATCTCATTCTTCAAAAATGCAATCAATTTGTCCGCTTCAGCTGAACCTGCCTGCCATTCAATACCGGCATAGATGTCTTCAGAATTTTCACGAAAAATAACCATATCGGTTTTATGCGGTTCTTTAACCGGGCTGGGAACCCCTTCGAACCAGCGAACAGGGCGAATGCATGCGAATAAATCCAGTTCCTGACGCAGAGCAACGTTCAATGAACGAATTCCACCACCAACAGGCGTTGTTAGAGGCCCTTTGATACTGACAACATACTCTTTCAGTGCTTCCAGTGTCTCGGCAGGCATCCAGGTATTCTCATCATAAACCCGGGTAGCTTTTTCACCACAGTACACTTCCATCCACTTAATCGACTTTTCGCCTGAATAAGCTTTCTCAACAGCAGCATCGACTACTTTAATCATCGGTGGCGTTACATCTTCACCAATACCATCACCTTCAATAAAAGGAATGACAGGGGTGTTTGGGACATTGAGGGAAAGGTCTTCATTCACAGTGATTTTGTCACCGCTGGAAGGCACCGTGATCTTTTGGTATCCCATAATTAACTCCGTTCTTTAATGAACAATTTCGGTCGTAATTTGACCTGTTTGCGCGATTTTGTCGTTATTGTGCTCAGGGTATTCGAAAACTACCCTCAGAAATCGGGCTATAAGATATAACATACTTGCGTAGGAATAAATGTAGTTTTGTGACAAAAGCGAAATTGCCATCTGGAATTTCCACTACCGTCTCTTCAATATCTGGCGCAGATCGCTCGCTGGCGTTAGAATACTCGATTCTTTTCTGGCTTTACCACAAAACATTTTGTGATTTCACTCTTCTTGAGTGAGCCTGAAGAAAATTGTTTTTCTTCTTCTCTTAGGCATTTCGTTTAGGCATATATAGTGGTTATGAAAAAACCTTCTGAAACTCGTGTAATCGTCGGCATGTCCGGTGGTGTCGACTCATCTGTATCCGCCTTGCTTTTACAACAGCAAGGCTATCAGGTAGAAGGACTGTTCATGAAGAACTGGGAAGAAGATGACGGCACAGAGTATTGCACAGCCATGGATGATCTGGCTGATGCTCAGGCAGTGTCCGACACGCTGGGCATCAAGCTGCATAAAGCCAATTTTGCAGCGGAATACTGGGACAATGTCTTTGAGCACTTTCTTGTTGAGTACCGTAATGGCCGAACACCGAATCCGGATATTCTCTGCAATAAAGAGATAAAGTTCAGAGCTTTTCTGGATTACGCTGTCACATTAGGTGCCGATTTTATAGCTACTGGCCATTATTGCCGTCGCGTGGATGTGGATGGACAAACGCAACTGGTCAAAGGCATAGATAACAACAAGGATCAAACTTACTTCCTTCATGCCGTGGGCAAAGAGCAATTGGCAAAAACATTGTTTCCCGTTGGTGAACTGGAAAAACCGGAAGTACGACGCATTGCAGAGCAGTACGAACTGATCACTCATAACAAAAAAGACAGCACGGGCATCTGTTTTATAGGAGAGCGTAGATTCAGTGATTTCCTTAAACAGTATTTGCCTGCTCAGCCGGGAAATATAGAAACCACCGAAGGTGTTGTAATCGGACAGCATGCAGGCCTGATGTATCACACCATTGGCCAGCGACAGGGGCTTGGTATCGGTGGATTGAAAGACGCCAGTGAAGCGCCCTGGTATGTGGTGGAAAAAGACCTTGATCGCAACACCCTGATCGTTGGTCAGGGAAACCAGCATCCGAAACTGTTTTCAAAATGCCTTACAACACACCAGATCCACTGGATTGACGGTCAACCGCCGGAGCTGCCGAGAAAGCTCAAAGCGAAGGTGCGCTATCGTCAAAAAGATCAGGACTGCCTGCTCGAACAGGATGAAAACGGCAACTACAAAGTTATCTTCGATGAACTGCAAAGAGCCGTAACCCCGGGTCAGTCAGTGGTTTTTTATGATGACCGGATCTGCCTTGGTGGCGGTGTCATAGAAAAAAGACTGGCAACCAAAGAAACAACCGGATAGAACTCGTCAAACCTGAATTCGGGATAGACGAATAACATTCAGAGCCGATCGTTAACAGAGATTTAATTGGTGCAACATTCGACAAAAGAGCAGGCAACAAAAGAGCAGGCAGCCGCGCTGTCTGGCGTTTTTCAGGCAGCAGGGCTGGTGGAACGTCTGGCAAAAACAGGACAGATCACAGAAGAGGATCTGCGTCCGTCCATTAACAGTATTTTTGTTACATCCCCGGATAATACTGAAGAAATTTATGACGGTTTTCACAATCTCGACCCCGGTCGAAAATTACTGTCTTCAGTGCTGAATCGCGACACCCAAACAATCCAGAGCGACGTTATTCGATACACGCTCGCCATAATCCATCTTGAGAAAAAACTCAGTCGCAATAAAGAAATGCTGGGCGTCATCGGCCAGAGACTCGATAGAACAAAGGAGCAGGCAAACCACTTCGGTATGCTCCACGAAAATGTCTTAGCCAGCCTGGCCAGCATTTATACGGATACCATCAGTTCTTTCAAATCAAAAATTCAGGTTACCGGAGATATGCGCTATCTGCAGTCAACGGCCACGGCCAGTAAGATACGCGCAATTTTGCTGGCTGGAATTCGTTCAGCAACGCTATGGCGGCAGCTGGGCGGCAGTCGCTGGCAGTTATTCCTGGGGCGCAAAAAATTGCTCGACGGCTTAAATCACATGAAATAATTTCAACCCCGTCAATGGTTTTTCCCGAAACCATGATCATCCACGCAATTGAAGCCAGCTTCAATTTTCAGACATCGATAGAATCGGCGTTATCAGGTATGATGCGCCCTTTCGCAAAGTACAAGGCAATAAACACATGGAGCTTAATGCACTGACCGCCGTCTCTCCCATTGACGGTCGTTATGGTGACAAAACCCGAAGCCTGAGAACTGTTTTCAGTGAATATGGCTTGATCCGATTCAGAGTCGCCGTGGAAGCCAGGTGGCTCCAGTCACTGGCAAAACATCCTGCCATCACCGAAGTGCCATCACTTTCAGAAGAAGCCTGCAAAATCCTTGATTCTCTCGTCATTGATTTCTCAATGGCTGATGCCGAACGGGTTAAAGAGATTGAGCGCACCACCAACCATGATGTAAAAGCCGTTGAATATCTGATCAAGGAAAAAATCCAGAGCAATAAAGAACTCAGTAATATCAGTGAATTTGTTCACTTTGCCTGTACTTCAGAAGACATTAACAACCTTTCTCATGGCCTGATGCTGCAAACCGGTATGAAAGAAGCCGTTTTGCCGGAAATGCAGAAAATTATTGACGCCATTCAATCCCTTGCTCACCTCCATGCCGCACAGCCAATGCTGTCCAGAACCCATGGTCAGACAGCCTCGCCAACCACGTTAGGCAAAGAAATGGCTAATGTGGCCTATCGTCTGAAGCGTCAGTTGAAGCAAATTGCCGGTATAACCCCACTGGGTAAAATTAACGGCGCGGTAGGCAATTACAACGCGCATTTGTCGGCTTACCCTGAGATCGACTGGGCCAGCCATGCTGAGCAATTCGTCACAGATCTCGGCCTGGAGTGGAATCCATACACCACTCAGATTGAACCCCACGACTACATTGCAGAATTGTATGATGCCATATGTCGTTTCAACACCATATTGATTGATTTTGACCGTGATATCTGGGGTTATATCTCTCAGGGGTATTTCAAACAGAGAACCGTTGAAGGTGAAATTGGCTCTTCCACCATGCCCCATAAAGTTAACCCCATTGATTTTGAAAATTCCGAAGGAAATCTGGGGATAGCCAACGCCATTATGCAGCACCTTTCCATGAAGCTCCCTGTTTCTCGCTGGCAGCGTGACCTGACAGACTCCACTGTATTGAGAAACATGGGTGTTGGTCTGGGGCAAAGTCTGATCGCCTATGCTGCAACACTGAAAGGAATCAGCAAACTGGAATCCTCTGCCAGCCGACTGGACGAAGATCTGGATAACGCCTGGGAAGTGCTTGCAGAACCTATTCAGACCGTGATGCGCCGCTATGGGATTGAGAAGCCTTATGAAAAACTCAAAGCCCTGACCAGAGGACAGGACGGTATTACCAAAGAAACCCTGAGCGACTTCATCGATAAACTGGATATGCCTTCAGAAGCGAAAGCAGAACTGAAGAAAATGACACCGGGTAACTATATCGGGAACGCTGAAGCACAAGCAAAAGCCATCTGATTTACTCATAAAAAAACGCCCGTTAATTGGGCGTTTTTTTATTTATATCAACCTCTTACCGCATACTCTTCAGCTTGAATTCACGTCGCTTGGCATGCAAGACGGGTTCCGTATACCCACTCGGCTGATCACAGCCTTTGAGTACCAGCTCACAGGCCGCTTCGAATGCAATATTACCTTCAAAGTCTGGCGCCATAGGTTGGTATGCAGAATCCTTTGCATTCTGTTGATCCACAACAGCCGCCATTCGCTTCATGGTTTCCATAACCTGTGATTCGTCACAAATACCATGATGCAGCCAGTTGGCTATGTGCTGGCTGGATATCCGTAAGGTCGCCCTGTCTTCCATCAAACCCACGTTATTGATATCAGGCACTTTAGAACAACCAACACCCTGATCAATCCATCGCACCACATAACCCAGAATGCCCTGGGCATTATTATCAAGCTCTCTCTGAATTTCTTCAGACGTCAATACGGATGCATCCTTTAACAATGGGATTTTCAGAACATCATCAATGCTGGCCCGTTGACGGGAAGCCAGTTCGTTTTGACGCTGGAATACATCAACCCTGTGATAATGCGAAGCATGTAATGTTGCACCATTTGGCGATGGTACCCATGCTGTATTGGCTCCTGACAAAGGATGACCAATTTTTTGCTCCATCATCTGAGCCATCTCATCCGGCATGGCCCACATACCCTTGCCAATCTGCGCCCTGCCCTGAAGCCCGGTTGCCAGACCCAGATCAACATTCTGATCTTCATAGGCATTGATCCAGGCCTCTTTCTTCATCAAAGCCTTGGGAATAACAGGGCCCGCTTCCATACTGGTATGAATTTCATCCCCGGTACGATCAAGAAAGCCGGTATTGATAAAGACAACACGCTCGCTGGCAGCCCGAATACATTCCTTGAGATTCAGTGATGTTCTTCGCTCTTCATCCATGATGCCCACCTTCAAGGTATTAACCGGCAAATTCAGAACGCTCTCAATACGTCCAAACAATTCACAGGTGAAGGCAACCTCTTCGGGTCCATGCATCTTGGGCTTAACAATATAAACACTGCCGGTGCGGGAGTTTCTGATGCCCCACTCTTTTTTAAGATCATGCATTGCGATCAATGACGTGAACATACCATCAAGAATACCTTCAGGAATTTCCTTTCCCTCTGAATCCAGAATGGCTTCATTGGTCATCAAATGCCCAACGTTTCTGATAAACATCAAACTGCGACCATGAAGCTGAAACTCATTCCCTTCTGAATCAGAATAACGTCGATCCGAATGCATCTTTCTGGTCAATGGTTTACCGGACTTATTGAAAGTTTCTTCGAGATCACCTTTCATTAATCCAAGCCAGTTTTTATAGACAGTAACCTTGTCATCCGCATCCACAGCTGCCACAGAATCTTCACAATCCATAATTGTTGTTACAGCTGCTTCCATAAGAATATCGTTAACACCCGCCAGATCTGTCTGACCAATGGGCGCAGTGGAATCAATCTGAATTTCTACATGAAGGCCATTATTCTTCAGCAAAACAGAATCAGGCGCCAACAGATCACCGGTATATCCGACAAATTTGTCAGCCTGCTCAAGCGCCGCTTCTACCCCTGAAGTAAGCGTAACGGCAAGGTTTCCTTCTTTTACGGTGTATTTAACTGCATCCTGATGAGAACCCTGTGACAAGGGCGCGGCCTGATCAAGCAAGTTACGTCCAAACGCAATTACCTTACCACCTCTGACAGGGTTATAACCTGCCCCCTTCTCTGCTCCATCGGTTTCAGGAATGACATCAGTGCCATACAAGGCATCATAGAGGCTTCCCCATCGGGCATTAACCGCATTGAGTGCAAAGCGGGCATTCATAACAGGCACTACTAACTGTGGGCCAGCCTGAAGTGCTATTTCAGAATCCACATTGGCGGTTGTAACACTGAAATCGTCACCTTCTGGCTGCAAATAACCAATATCATAGAGGAATGTTTTATAGGCGTCAGAATCATGAGACTGTTCTTTATGCTGTAAATCTTTATGCTGCAAATGCCAGGCATCAATTTTTGATTGAAGTTCATCTCTTTTTTCAAGCAATGCATGATTTTTGGGTGCAAGATCGCTGATAACCTGCTCAAGCCCAGCCCAGAAAGATTCAGCACTTACGCCCGTTCCCGGAACAATCTCGTTCTCCAGTAAATCGTACAGAGTCCTGGCAATCTGCAGACCGCCTTTCTGAATACGCTGCGTCATTTGGAACCTCACTATCCTGTTATACTTTTATATGAATCTGTCTCTGTCAGTTCGTTATGAATCTGGAATGACAGAGCATCTGGAAGGAAACGCTATTTTAGGCAAACTATAAATGGGAAAACCAATTGAGGGGGATGATATCCATCATTTCTTTTATGAATAATGATTTCATGCAGGCAAAAAAAAGGCTGCTTACGCAGCCTGTATCAATCTTCCTGTTCTTCCCTGGTAGGGTGGTCAGCTTGAATCAGATAATAGCTTTCCATGGTATTTTCGATGCACTCACTGGCAACGTCGAATAAAGCATGCTCGTTGTTCAGGTTTGTTAACCAGTTCATTTTTTCGCCTTAAATCCCTGTCTACAGCTGACATTCGATTAATTATTATGTGTTTAACGAAAAGTACAGACAGATTACACCACAAGTTAACATTTGATAACAAGCCTTCTTTCAATTACTTGTCGAGCAACAGTTGTGATCGAGTGAATTTTGCTCCTATCAATGGGTAAAACTGAAAACTGACATTCTGTTCGCGACCGTATTGACTGAGTACCGAAAAATAAGAGTCATAAAATGTAAAGCCACCGGTCATTCTGACAATGCCATCAGAATAATATATTTTGATATTCTGCCCTATGGAGGCCGTTATATTATTAGTGGATCTCTGATCCCAGGAGCCCACATCCCAGGAAATGGTTTGGGATAGTTCATCACAATTTATTTCATCAAGGATAAATTCAGCCTCTAACTCAAGCGGGGATAAATTCAAAGCGTACCGATCTATACGTTCATATCCTGCGGTTCTTTCATTTTCATCATTGATTGCAACAGCGGTAGCACCATCCCACTCTTTAACCTCGGGCTCCGGTCTAAGCAGGCCTTTAAAAACCTGGATGTGATTAATTCTGGCTGACTCATCTATCGCACTAATAGCAATATGAATCTGTACCTGCCATATTTTGAAATTCTCTGAATCGGTTCTATCCACCCTCATGGCCCAGTAAATACCTGGACCCATCCCCTTTGGCAGACAATTCAATCGATCCTGCTCATAGCCATATAGCTTGAGGTGTGAAGGCGGCCTCATCGACGTTGTTTCTGGTATTGAGGAATCCTGACTGGTATAAAAACCCACACTTCCCACTGCCGCTTCGTGGTCATCAGCCTGAATTGGTGATGACAGAATCCCACTGAAAGCTACTATTCCAAAGAGCATCCCAAACGACATTCTGGACAGTATTTCGAGCATCGTTCCAAAAATAGAGTGCATGATTTGAAGGCCTCCCTGCCTCGTCAAAGTCATAACAGTCAGCTTAGCTCAGTCGGATGTACCGACATTTTTCCTCTCATTTGGTTTGAGCGACAGTTTTGATTAGTTTTCTCAACCAGTTATGGGCTGAATCATGGTGCAGCAAAGGGCTCCAGGCCATTGTCAAATCTATGGGAGGAATATCAAACGGGGGAGCAAGTACCACCAGCGAAGGGTTGTATTTCTGCAAATAAGCCAGCTTACTGGGTAATGTCGCAATCAAATCATTCTGCCCTGCCAGCTGCATGGCGACCTGATAGTGCCGGGTGAAAACACTGATATTCCTCTTGTGACCATTCTGAGCCAGGGCATCATCAACCCACCCCAGTTGTTGTACATCCTCAGGATTAACACCAACGCCTATTCCCATACCGGTTTTACTGACCCAGATATGCTTGGATGCCAGATAATTATCCAAAGTGAACTCTTCGAGAATAACGTTACTTTTGCTGACCACACAGGAAAAACCATCCTGCCAGATAGAGGACTGATGGAATGACTGCGGCAGGCTGTTAAAGCGGTTTATCGCCATATCCACCCTGCCCTGTTCAACATCCTGAAAGCTGACATCACTGGGAGTGAGAACATCGAGAATAATGTTAGGAGCCTGAATGCGTAACTGCCGTAGAAGCAGGGGAATCAGTGTGGATTCCGCATAATCAGAAGCCATTATTCTGAAGACACGATCGCTGTCTCTGGGATTAAACGATCTTTTGGGCTGAATGGTTTTTTCAAGAATCAGCAGTGCCTCGCTGACCAGAGGTTTCAATTCCAGCGCCCGTTCTGTTGGTGTCATGCCATCACTGGTTCTTACCAGAAGAGGATCACCAAAAAGCGCCCTTAAACGCCTGAGCCCATTACTCATTGCAGGCTGAGTGATGCCCAGCTGTTCAGCAGATCGGGTGACATTTCTTTCCCGGAGCAGGACATCCAGATAAACAAGTAGATTTAGATCGACGCGAGCAATATTCATAGTATTGATACCCAAGATAACTTTTATAAATTACCAGAATTTAGAACGGATGTTTAGGATTGTTCCTGTTTGTTAAAACGCTCGTTTGAAAATATAAGGGAAAGATCATGGCAACATATAACCGTGCTGAAGAAGTCGCCCGCATTGAGCAGGACTGGGCTGAAAATCCCCGTTGGACTAATGTCAAGCGTACCTATACAGCCGAAGACGTGGTGCGGTTGCGTGGTTCGGTAAAGTTTGAAAATACCATTGCCCGTCAGGGTGCCGAAAAGCTCTGGGATCTGGTTTACGGCGGCACTTCGAAAAAAGGCTATGTCAACTGCCTTGGCGCTCTTACCGGTGGTCAGGCTGTACAACAAGTCAAAGCCGGCATCGAAGCCATTTACCTGTCAGGCTGGCAGGTTGCTGCAGACAATAACTCTGCCAGCAACATGTACCCTGACCAATCCTTATACCCTGTTGACTCTGTTCCCGCGGTAGTAAAACGCATCAATAACAGCTTCAAGCGTGCAGACCAGGTTCAGTGGAAAACAGGTAAAAATCCTGAGGAAGACGGTTATGTAGATATGTTTGCACCTATCGTTGCCGATGCAGAAGCAGGTTTCGGCGGTGTTCTCAATGCCTACGAATTGATGAAATCCATGATCGAAGCTGGCGCTGCAGGCGTTCACTTTGAAGATCAGCTGGCTTCTGTTAAAAAATGCGGCCATATGGGTGGAAAAGTCCTTGTTCCTACTCAGGAAGCCGTTCAGAAATTAACCGCAGCCCGCCTGGCTGCTGACGTGGCTGACGTTCCCACTATCGTTCTTGCCCGTACCGATGCAAACGCTGCAGATTTGATCACTTCTGACTGCGATGAATACGATACACCTTTCCTGACTGGTGAACGTACCGCTGAAGGTTTCTATCGCACTAAAGCCGGTATTGATCAGGCTATCGCCCGTGGTCTGGCTTATGCGCCTTACGCCGACCTGCTCTGGTGTGAAACTGCAACACCGGATCTGGATGAAGCCCGTAAATTTGCCGAAGCCATCAGGGCTGAATACCCGGATCAACTGCTGGCCTATAATTGCTCACCATCGTTCAACTGGAAGAAAAATCTGGACGATGCCACCATCGCCAAATTCCAGCAGGAACTGAGTGATATGGGTTATAAGTACCAGTTCATCACTTTGGCTGGCATTCATAACATGTGGTACAACATGTTTGAACTGGCGCATAGCTATGCCCAGGGCGAAGGAATGAAGCATTATGTTGAAATGGTGCAGCAGCCTGAATTTGCTGCCGCTGAAAAAGGTTACACTTTCGTGGCACACCAGCAGGAAGTGGGTACCGGATACTTCGACGATATGACCACCGTCATTCAAGGTGGTAAATCTTCTGTAACCGCACTGACCGGTTCTACTGAAGAAGAGCAGTTCTGATAAAACTTCAGGAGCGGAACGATTAAACGTTCTGCTCCTGATTCCAGAATCCTTCCCTGTACATCATAAACAGATGGGCTGCGCTCCAGCCAAAATTCGTCGCTCCCTGCATGGCGCCGGTTTCCGGATTATAGTTTTCCCTGATAGGCTCCTGCCCCAGAATACCTTCTCCATGATTCAGCAGATTCCATGCAAGTTCTTTCGCTTCAGCGTGAAAGCCATAATTTGTTAATCCAACAAGACCAAAATACACCTGATCCAGCCAGACTCTACCGCGCCAATATATATCCGGGCCATAGGCCGGATTCGATTTTGCTGCGGTTCCCAGGGGCACAAAAGTATTGAATTCTGCTGAATCCAGCATAACTGCTTTCACACGCTCAGCCTGGGATTGTCTGGCAACACCGGTAAACAATGGTATCCAGCCTTCAGGTCCGCGCCCCCTGTAAGTGAGAAGCTGACCTTCCTCATCCGCTCTGAAAGTGCCCTGAACCATACCAGTGATCGACCGGTCATAATAAAACCCGGAATCGGGATCATAAAACCAGATATTGATAAACCGGCCGATTCGATCAGCATCCGCCTTTAGCTGTGCGGCTTCTTCTTTATCGCCCAGAATATCCGCCATATCCGCAAGATACAGCTTCTCCCTTTGCAGATAAGCATTAATATCAACTGACTCCTGACCAATGGTAAAGCCAAGTCCCTCTCCATCACTGCCTGAACTCTGGAAGAAATCGGGTTGCCAGTGAATACGGGCACTATCGATATCGCCGTTCAGAGAGCAGCCCGCATATTGCATCATTTGATCAGACTCAATAAAGCCAAATCGTGCGGCATCATCCATGCCGGATTCCCAGCTGGCCGCCACCTGTGCCGGCACGGTTATATCCGTATAGTTATTATCAATAATCAATTGTTGATAATGCTCCAGACCGCACATATGGCTCCAGCCATCTTCATCCGGCCTGCCGCCGATCACCGGACTTTCCTCAATCAGCCTGGCAGAAAACAGTAGACGACCATCAATGGAATTGTGGGATCGATGCAGGGAAGCGCCGTATTCTACAATTCCGTTTCTGTTATGATCCCGATTTCGATACCACCACTGATGATAAGCAACCAGCTTTGGGTAGAACTCTTTTAACCACTCTATAGCACCACGTTCATTGTCTGTTTCAAGTACCTGATAAATTTCCCAGACGGCCCAGGATGCCAATGACGGTTTACTGTTTCGCTCATTCCAGTTACCGCCATCGGAACAACCGCCTTCATCTCTTCCCCGGCTCTCATCCTTATTGTAAAAAACAGTATCAATGAGCATGCCTTCATCCTGGGGACGAACCGGATCACCGCTTCTGATCTGATAATCAAAAACAGCCCGGGTACTTTCCATGGCCAGCTCCGGGTCAATATGCGCCATTGCACGAATCATCTTCCAGGAATCCCAGGGCCAGACACCATTAAACCACCGGTAACTATTGGAAGGTGTTAATCCTGAGTGCTGAATAGCACCGGCAGGAGAACGCCAGTTACCAATTAATGTTTCAATAGCTTTAACAGCCACCCTTTCCGCTTTGAGACTGGTATTCGTTTGATTCAGCGCCCTGGAAAAGTACGACTCCCAGCGTTTGGCCGAAGCGCTTAAAAATTCATTCGGATGCCTGTGAAGTCTGTTGAGAATATACTGCTCTCTTTTCGATTCTTCTTCCGTGTGCGTGTAACTTTGCGTGGTGTATATAGCCTTTTCGCTACGTGCTTCAAGATGAATAACACTGCGGGATTTGTACGACAGAGAATCATTATCAATTTCTGTTTCCGAGCTGACACTGCGACGAATCTGATAGGACGATTCGCCCGACATCATTAGCGCCCATTTTGATCGTACCCGACCAAATCGAGCCGTGACACCATCGCTCGATTGTTGCCAGAATCGTGTCCAGTCAGGATAAATTTCAGTGACAGGTTGAGCCTTCTGCCAGTCAGCCAATAACTGCCCGGCCCATTGAATCCTCAGATCCAGAGGCGAACCGGTATGATTGCTAATTTCAGTTTTGATCAGTGCGGTTCTACCGGAAATAAAGCGCAGTGACAGTTTCAGTTCGATCTCGTGGTTTGCATAAGAAAGGGAAAGGCAACCGGGAACTGACCTGGCTCTGGTTAATGAACGATCGAAACAAACAGGCAGATCATTATTTAGATTGATCAGGGTAATCTGTTCAAGCGCTTCAGCTATATAAACCGTATATTCTTCTGCAATGACAGCCGGCCCGGTGAATCCACAATTTTCATCGCCAGCATCTGGCAATAAAAATCCGTGCCAGCTACCCATATCCATAAAATGATTGTATCGCTGATTTTTGTACTCGTCGTGTTCACACATGGCCGCTGGACGACCCCGACGATCAAGCAAATCAGGAAACTGGTCGGCCCTGTTACTCGCCCTGTTACTCAATAATTCAACCTTATCCATTTCAGCAAGCATTAAGCTGTCACTCCTCTCAGCACAAATGAATACCGGTAAGGTTTTACGGCCAGCCTGTAATCATCCAACAACTTTGCACCCCAGGAGTTCTGCCCTCCAGTGCCCATTTGTCCATAATCAATATTTACGGTTATAAAATCATCAAGAGTGATCTCAGATCCGTGACCGACAGCCAAAGGTGTTAAGCCAGAAGCTCCCCACTCACCGGATGGATCCGCTTTAAAATCAAGTTCTGATGCATTAAAAGGCCAGGCTGAAGCATTCAAAAGTCTTTCACAGGCGACTATTTCCAGCCCCGCACCCTGTTGATTTAATAACTTCATCCAGCGAACATCGGTTTTATTACCGGTTTCCTGAGGACGGGGATACGGATGAAATTGCTCTTGTACATTCCCGCAATGGATACCTGTCTTTAACCCTTTCCTGTCGCTATAGGTTTCTCCCGGTCCACGTCCATACCAGGTCATTGCTTGAAAATCTGATGGTACCGTCATCTGTACACCAAACCTTGGCAGATCCGGTAACACCGCTTCACCGGGCGTGAAATCAACAACTATTTCAATATCACTGTTCGCTTTGACCCGGTATTGAACAGTGACTTTGCAGTCTGTGTCCGGCACTGCAAACTCTGTTGTTATTTCAATCTGAAAATGATCCAGTTGTTCAACCGCCAGCGAACACAGCTGGCTTTTTGCTCCGGCATGCTGCCAAACAGACGCTAATTCATGGGTACGACAACCCAGATCATTATCCGTCATACCTCGCCAGAAATTCAGTGCCAGCCCGGTACGTAACAGTTCTTGTCCGCTTAGAGAATAACTGGAGAGTTTTCCGGAAAGAGCGTCAAACTCAACAGAAAATGCCTCCCCAGTGATAATGAGTTTATCTGGAGCCTGTTTTATAGATAAAGGAGTTGAGCTGACCGAAAGTGGCGCTATTCCTGGCTTTCCCGGGTGAATTTCGAATTGATCCCAGGCCAGTTCAAAATTTTGAGACAGCACGTCGTCACCACATCGATGATTGGCTGACAAAGTTGCTAAATACTCTTTTTCCGGATGAAAGGAATTTTGATGCCAGTCGATGCAGATATCCGATTTTTGTCCGGCCCGGGTATCAGGCATGATCAGATTACCCTTCGTAAGCACTTCACCATCTTCAAGAATCTGCCAATGCAGATTGACATGATCCAGTGATATAAAGTCATAGTTATTGTGAACACAAAAATAACCTGACGCAGCATCAATGGCTGAAAACCGAATAGGCTGGTAGGCTTTTTTTACTTCGGCCAGATGAGGATGAGGCGTGCGATCAGCGGCAACAAGACCATCATTCATGAAGTTGCCGTCCGTTGGCATGTCAGGATGATAATCTTTTCCGTAGCCCCAATACTCAATACCCTCTTCGTTCTTCTTCAGCAGCGCATGATCAGCCCACTCCCAGATGAAGCCTCCCTGTAATGTCGGATATTGATCGATCACCTTCCAGTAATCATTGATAATTCCAACAGAATTCCCCATGGCATGGGCGTATTCAATCATAATCATTGGTCGCTTCGACGGAGATTTTGCGAAGGCTTCCAGTCGATCAATGCGCGGGTACATGGGACAGATGATATCGGTATATTCAGCATCACCGGCAGGTTCGTACTGAACCGGACGTGAACTGTCATAGATTTTCAACCAGTCATACAGGGTCTGGAAAATCATTCCTTCTCCGGCTTCATTACCCAGAGACCAGATGATTATGCAGGGATGATTTTTGTCACGAATCGCCATAGACTGAACCCTGTCCAAATGGGCTGGCAACCAGGAGGTTTCATTTCCTATTTGGGTAGATTCAGATAGAGCAAGGGGATGAGACTCAATATTGGCTTCATCAACCACATAAAGGCCGTATTGATTACAGAACTGATACCACCGATTGTCATTAGGATAATGGCTGGTTCTGACAGCATTGATATTATTCTGTTTCATCAGCCGGATATCTTCCAGCATCGTCTCTTCAGGAACATAGTGGCCAAAAACAGGGTGTGTTTCATGACGATTCACCCCACGAATGGTAATTGGATGACCATTTACTCTCAGTACACCTGCCTCAATGTCTATGGTTCTGAATCCGATTTGCTGCGAGTGGGATTCAAGAACCCTGCCACTGGCATCTTCCAGTATCAACAACAGGGTGTAGAGATTGGGTGTTTCTGCCGTCCAGTGTCTGGGCGATGTTATGCCCGTTTCGAATTCAATGGAGGCAACACCAGAATGACCAGTATTAAAAACGACCTCTTCTTCCATAGAACAAACCGGTTGCATGGCTTGCTGTTCATCCAGCAAGGTCGCTTTCAATCTGAATCCAGAAGAGACATCATTATATTGTTTAAGCGTTACCTGAAGATTCAAATGGCCATTACGATACTTTGAGTCAAGAGTTGGCGAATCAAGAGTTGCCGAATCAAGCCTTGGCTGGCAGTAAAAATCATAAATACGGGTTTTCTCGGTAGAAAAGAGATACACATCCCGTTCTATACCGGACATATCGAGCATATCCTGTTTTTCAAGATAGCTACCATTACTCCAGCGATAAATCTGGAAAGCCAGTGTATTTTCGCCCGATATCAGATACGGCGAAATATTAAATTCAGCAGGACTTTTAGCATTTTGCGAATAACCAACCCTGTTACCATTAATCCAGACAAACAGTGCCGTCCGTGCGCCCCCGACATGAAGAAAAACGGCCCTGTCCTGCCAGCTTTCATCAATAACAAAAGTTCTTCGATAACTGCCAACCGGATTATAATCCCTGGGAATTTCAGGCCAGTCTGTTGTAAAGGGAAAGCGTTCATCAAGATAAATAGGATGGTCAAACCCCAGGGCTTCCCAGTTACCCGGTACCTGTATATCCGCCCAACCGGAATCATCAAATTCAGAAAACTGAAAATCAGTTGGTTTATCTGCAGGTTTTTTAGCGCAATTGAACTTCCAGATTCCATTGAGAGAAAAATAATTTTCTGAAAACGTCCGATCATTCTGGATAGCTTCAAACTGATTTTTGAATGGAAACGAATCTGTTCTTGGTGACTCCTTATTAATACCATTCACTGTGTGATTTTCAAGCACTAAAGGAGCATTATCCACTTCATCGTAATACGATGCCGGCATACCGGATTGAATATCGTTTAAATCCAAAATGACATTGGCAGATGAAATTTCTGAACTCAGGGAATCAGAATTATTTTTTTTATTATTCATAAAAGTCTCAGAGCATAAGAGATCAATAATAATCTCTTATGCAATTGATAGAACAGATTCTAGCGCTAAATTCTCGCAGTGATCACTATTCCCATGGGCGAACTGTTTTCATGGTTAATCACTGACATTCCACAATTTGTGAAACCCTCGGCTCTCAGTAGGTCAATAAGCGAGTTAACACCTTTATTTGAATAGGCCACTGAACAAATATCAACCATCCTTAACCGGTAGGCATTAAATTCGGTAATCCACTCCTGAAGCATTACTTTGGCTTCATCCGGGTGAGTTTGAACTTTCGTGGCAACGGCCATACCCCCATTCACCAGAAGGGCGAGCATGTTGGCATCATTAAAACCACTGGCGCTTTGATTCAATCGTTTAAAACAGGCATCAAGCTGTTGCGCCTGTTTATCAAGAACTGGCTTTGGCTTTCCTGCAGAAAAATCCCTGACCCATTTTTTAATGCGGTTAACTAGTCGCTCATCTTCTCCCAGAATGGCCTGGTCGAGCATTCCCCTGGCTTTCTTTACCACAAATGATCCTTCATGATGCACAATCAGTGATAAACGTCCGCCTGGTTTAAGTATTCTCCTGATTTCTTTCAGCACCTGTTCCGGATTGCCATACTCAAAACCATACTGACTGACAACAAGATCAGTGCTGCCCTTTTTAAGCTTTGTGGCTTCCATAAGGGTATCCTGCTTAAAGCGTACTTTAACCAGGGAATCCCGCTTGCGGTATTTTTTAAATTCTTCAGACGGTTCGATAGTGGCGCTATCAACACCGACGATAGAGACTTTTTTGCCGGTATCTTCCAGAGCACGAGCAAACAACAGTGGTAAGGCTCCATTGCCAGTACCAAGATCTACAATGGTCGATTCTTCAGGCAGAATATCCAGATACTGCAACCAGAAAGATTTGAAACTCCCCTGATAACCATCCTCAAACTCAGGGCCGGCAAACGTAGTAAGGTGCCCCTGCTTCCAGTATTCAGACCATTGATCGCTTGATACCCGAGTTTCTTTCAGGTTGTTTACATCTGTCATACGACACCTGTTATTGTTTTAACTCTGTTGTATTTTTGTACTTGTATTTTTGTACTTGTATTTTCGTACTTGTATTTTTGTACAACGCGCGACATAACTTTTCCTGTCAGCACCTGTTCCAATCATACATCATTCCATGGAGCTAATCCTGTATTGATCCGGTGGCTGTTTTCCGGCGAGAAACTGCACAAAATAATCCCAGCGTTTTCTGACAAAATAGGGGTTATTGTCCAGTACATGGCCTTCGTTGGGATAGATCATTAAATCAAAATCCCTGTTGGCATCCATCAATGCCTTAGCCAGCTGCAGTGTAGCGGCAGGGTTAACATTTTCATCCAGTTCGCCATGGGCCAGCAGCAGCTTTCCTCGCAGATTACCGGCATTGGTCAGATTGGACTGGTTTACATAATTCTGGTCTACCGGATAACCCATCCAGTGCTCATTCCAGCCAACCTTGTCGGTTCTGAAATCGTGATTTCCCGATGCTGCCACACCAACTTTAAACATATCCGGGTACTTAAACATGGCCTGGGCCGTATCATAACCTCCCGCAGAAAAACCAAAAATGCCGACCCTGTCACTATCAATATAAGAATACTGTTCTGCCAGCTGCTTTATGGCCGTCACATGATCATCTGTACCGCCTGCCAGATTTTTATAGGAATACTCATGAAAGGAACGTTGCCTTTTACCGGTTCCCCGTCCATCCATCTTCATCACTATGAAGCCAAGTTCTGCCAGGGCAGGCGCTTGAGAATAGTGCGTATAAAAACCCTTTGTCGTAAAGAAATTATGAGGACCGGTATAAACATCATTGATCAGCGGGTATTTTTTATCCGGATCAAAGTCACTGGGTAAATAGAGGTGACCATATACGTCAGTTTCTCCATCGGCCGCTTTCACTGTGAATGGTTTGGGAGGTTGCCATCCCTGCTGATAAAGTGCACTGGCATCTCCAATACCAAGCTCTAGAATAAGTTTTCCGGTTTCAGCACTTCTGACCACATGCACACCGGGTTTATCGATAGTAGAATAGGTATCTGAAAAGTACTTGAAATCAGGAGACAGTTTTGTGGCATGCGTTGCTTTTTCCGGAGTTAGTAACATCAAGTCAGAACCATCAAAATCAACCCGGTACAGGTAGCGGTAATACGGGTCACCAGATTCTTTTCCGCCCGCTTCAAAATAAACCCGCCTTTTTTCATGGTCAATTGATCTGACTGTTCTTACCAGAAAGTCACCGGAAGTTATCTGATTCTTCAAAGCCCCAGTGTTCAAATCATACAGATAAAGATGATTCCAGCCATCACGCTCAGATGTCCAGAGAATTTCCTGGCTGTCCGGCAAGACCCAGTAATCCTGAATCCAGTTATCAACGTATAATTCGTGGCTCTCTTCTATAACGGTTGTCACCTTTCCATATTCTGGTGACAATTTATTCAACCGGAGTGTTTTATATCCCCGGATGAATTCTACGAAAAAGAAATCATTACCTTCAAAGCCACCCCAGATAGGGTCACCATAATAAACCTGCAACAGCGGTTCCTGAGCAGCATGAACGACTGTCTGTTCCTGTGCGTCAATAATAATCAGATGACCTTCAGGAATATGCGCATCCCCAGCCTGGGGGTATTTATATTGAACTGTTTTTGGGCGAAGCCCTTTTACTGGCGTTGACTGGGTTAACGCCAGAGTTCCGGTTTTCCTGAGATCCAGCTGATAGGTAATAAAATACCTGGAGTCCGGTGACCAATAACCATCGGCTGCCAGATTTTCTACAGGAGTTGAAACCTGAAACGCTCTGCTGGGCGACAGCATAGGTGCACCATAAGCAAAACCATTAATGCCGTCTTCTGTCAGCGGAATTATTTTTTCAGAAGGCCCGTTGACCTTCAATACAAGGTCGTTTCCGGAACGAATAATGCTCCATTGTTTATCTGGCGAATGATTCCCGGTATCCGAGACTGTCTCTGCCTCATCTTTATTATTCAAACATTCATAGGTATCTATGGGGCATTCAAATTCCTGATCATCAATCTTGAACTTCAATAATCCGGTTTTACTAAATTTTATATGGTCAAAGGGGAGGTTTTCCGGCGTGATGCTTTTATCCGGAAACCGTTCCTGTAATACAGCCGACAACCGCTCATGATTAAACGCATCTGACAGCATACCTTTTTCGGCATTGCCGGATTTAAATCGATGCCCTGAAGGCAACTCTTCTCTGAACCAGAATTCACCCGCTTTTTCCAGCCAGTGAATAGAAAGATAATTATTTTTCACCAGTTTACTGGTGTTTACCGATAGAAATGATTCAGCTCGCTGGTAATCTTCAAGAGAAATTTGTTGAGATTGAGTCGTGTTAAGCGAATCGGACATGGCAAGGTAACCAGCGGTTATTATTATTGTGATAAAAAAGATGACCAGTTGCACTGGAGATTTCATAATTCACGTCTTCATCGTTAATAGCCAGTTAATTAAATTGTCCTGGCTTAAAGACATAAAAGGCCTACAACTCCGGCACAACATATAATACCGAATTTGTAAGCCTTATAAATCCGCCCCATTAAAACTATGAGCTAGTTGCCTATTCATAGATTCAATGAAAACGGGTACAGCAATTTACATAAAGTTAAAAAAGAGCATGACCCGCTGCCAAGAAGGCCATGCCCAACTGCATCAAACTTTAGAACGTCTGGGTGTAGTTAGCGTATACAGTTCTGCCGGAAACACCATACAGCTCAGCACTGTACTTGACTTCATCATAGAAAGACGGGCCTCTATCGAACAAGTTACGAACGCCAGCAGAGAAAACTCCATCCCATGGCAGATTTACACGATAACTAATCGTAAACCTGGTATTTGAAGCTACATGTCCCTCTTCTGTAATTGAAGCCACACTACCGTCATCATTATAACGAGTGGTAGCTGATTCACTTTGAGAAGCAGTATGATATGCACTCAATGATACACGATGAGTATCGCTTGGGGTTGTATATCCGACAGTAGCATTGATTTTATACTGAGGTAGTCCGTTAAATCCAATATGATCTGAGATTTCATATTGAGTTTCATTGGCGTACTCATAGTTTAACGTATAAGTCGTGGAAAGATTAAAATCCATCTTCCCTGCATCAGCCAGATCAAGATCATAGTCAGCCGATAAGTCTATACCGGAAATTTTTCTCTCTTTGATGTTTGTGGTGTGAACAACAACTTCATCAAGAGTTCCATTACCTAATCGGGTAACTCTGGATTCTGAACCTCTTCCATTAAGTGCTTCCTGCTGTATGTAATAACCAGCTGAAATCTGCTGAATAAGATCATCTGTCTGCAAATTAAAGTAGTCAAACTTTAATGTCAGCTCATCGATTGGTTCGTAAACAGCACCAAACGTGAACATTTTACTTTTTTCTGCTTTCAGATCTGAATTACCTTCACTGGTAACCTTCATGCTGTCTTTTTCAACTTCACAACTACCAAATGAAACACCATTTTCGGCACAAGCAGTATAATCAGTCTGTTCATAATATCCTGTACTTGAAGGAGTGTATAATTGACTGAAGTTAGGTGCCTTAAAGCTGGTTCCTATACTACTTCTGAAAACGAGGTTGTCGGCTGGCTGATATCTAACGGCAGCTTTCGGATTAGTTGTTGTACCGAAATCACTGTACCTGTCATGACGTAAAGCAAGGTTCAGCTCAAACTGGTCAGTAAATGGCAACAGCATTTCACCAAACACTGCTTTAATAGTACGTTTTCCAGAATAAACACCACCATAAACACCACCAATATCACCGGTAGCTGACTGAGGATCATACTCTTTATTCAGTGTGTAATTCAGGTAACTAGCACCAAAGTAGTATCCGACAGAACCGCCAGATAACTCGCCGGCACTAAAGCCTATTCCACCAGTAACATTTCTATCTCTAACTTTTGTATCTTCTACCCAGGTATGACGAAGATCAGTGAGATACTGCTCATTGATATCACCGTTTGCTAAAAAGAAATCTGCATTATCATTTGCCAAACGTTCAATATTGTTTTTGGCGAGCATATTCTTATTATTAGAGGTGTAATTGCTTCGTGTCTGCGAATACGTCAGATCCCAGGAAAAGTCATCAACAAAATCAAATTCATGACTACCATTTAGTGTTGCATGACCTGAAAGATCATAACTACTGATATCATAAGTACGCGGACCCAACTGGTTAAAGCGATATTCAAACTGAGCTGTACCTGTGGCAACATCTTCCCAGCCATTAGCATCAAATATTGCCCGTCCACCAACAGTTTCACCATCGACCTCAAAGAAACCAGGTATAGCTGCAGCTTTATTTATTGCATGTCTGGAACCAAAGCTCATGCCACCAGAGAACTGGATTTCATCGCTAAGCTCATAAGTTCCAATAACATTAATATTATCGCGGGTAATTTCAGGCGCAAGATCAGCAGTCAGGGTATAATCATATTTACAAACACGATCACCTGGATAATCACGATCATCATAAGGGCCGTAAAAACCACGACCTTCGTCGTCAGTACAGGAACCTGCTATCGGCTTCCAAACCCACTCCCCTTCAAGATAGACAGTCCTGGCAGTCGCTGACAGATTGGTTGTATCTTGAGTATATTGAGCGTCAAGGTTTCCAGCAGAAGTATACGATCGGTCTTTCTGACCTATATTCTCAGTTTCGTCATGTTCATAAATAGCGATGAGATTACCTTTCTCACCATTGACACCCCAGACAAGAGAATAGGAGTCTTCATCAGCACCTTCCGTACTTGGCCTTGAACCACCAACAGAGACTTCGAGACCGTCAAAATCCTTCCTGAGGATTATATTAATTACTCCTGCAACGGCATCTGAACCATAAATAGCAGATGCACCGTCAGGCATAATTTCAATCCTATCAACGGCTGCCGCAGGAATCGAGTTCACATCAACGATACCGCCGTATAAAACACCGGACCAAGGTATTCTTTTACCGTCAATCAGAACCAGCGTATTCGAAGCACCTACTCCACGTAAATCAACAGTTGCCTGGCTACCCCAAGCGTTATTACCGACGGCAGAATAAGAACCAAAAGAGTTATATGTGGACGACTGTAAAACATCTGCAACCGTCATAAGACCTGAGTCTTCAATATCTTCCCGTGTAATAACAGTCAAAGGTGTAGCACCTTCAACATCAACACGGGATATACGGGAACCTGTTACTTGTATCTTCTCAAGTTTTTCAACCTGCTCATCCCCATCAGCAGCCATGACTACAGCTGACTGACCACTAAGGGCAGCAACTATTGCCGTAGCAAGAACGGTTTTCCTTGTGTTCATATTTTTTATACCTTCCGGCTTTTGTTATTTTTTTATGTTGGCTAATTGCATCGCCATTATAACCCAAGAAGATATATTGTATACAATAGACGATATATTTTTTATTATATTAAAGTGGAATATGGCTATTATATTTCTACATACTTAAGCTTAAGTCCTTATAGAATCAGTGCCTGAGGCATGTTTTATGTTTTATGTTTTATGTTTTATGCATAAACAATCTGAAGCATAAGAAAGTAACAGAAAAATAAAATAGCATTATAAAAACGTGCTTAATCACACACTGATTCATGCTGCATATAACAGGGTAAAGGGCTTTTTGCATTGCAATTGTCTGGGGACTCAATCGCACTATGTCGTCCACAATTCACAATTAAGAACGAGTAATAAGTAATGTATTTTATAAGAAAAACCAAACGCTACCCCATACCTCTGGTAGCAATCATCGTCAGTCTGCTGACCTTTAATTTATCGGGATGCAGCAACACAGACACTAATGAAACAGCTTCAGTAAAAACATCTGATCAACCTGTCGTCAAAAGCCCTGAAGATAATAGAAGCTATCGAGCCCTTACTCTCGAGAATGGGCTTAGGGTCATATTGGTATCGGATTCCACCGCTGATAAAGCCGCGGCGGCTATAGATGTTGATGCTGGTAGCTGGTCAAATCCAACAAACCGCAGGGGACTTGCTCACTTTCTTGAGCACATGCTGTTTTTGAAAAGCGAAAAGTACCCGACACTTGATGGCTATCGAAACTTTATCCGTGCCAATGGTGGTACTAATAATGCGTTCACCAGTAGCCAGCATACTAATTATCACTTTGAGATAAACGCTGACTCCCTCCGCCCTGCCCTGGATCGACTGGCCCAATCTCTGGCTACCCCCATTCTTGACGAACTGTATGTGGACCGCGAGAGAAACGCTGTGGATTCGGAATTCAGAATGGGTTTCAAAAATGACGGCTGGAGAAACTATATCACCCAGGGAACAACCGCAAACCCCGCTCATCCCTATGCAAAATTCAGTACCGGCTCACTGGAAACACTTAATAATGATGATGGTAAATCCCTGCTCAGGGATTTACAGACATTCTACGAAAAATATTATGTTGCCAGTAACATGAGCGTTGTTGTCTATGGTAAAGAAACCACAAAAACACTCGAATCATGGGTTCGTGAATCTTTCAGCAATATTCCTGTAGGGGAAAAACCAGACAATTCTTTTCAGCAGAAACCCTTTCTGAAAGATCAGCTAGGCGTACGGATTAATATTGAATCCCTTAAAGACAGTACTGCCCTGGAACTGGTTTTTCCTATGCCCAGTGCGCAACCCTATTATGCAGAAAAACCACTGGCATATATTGGCAGATTACTGGCCAATGAAGGACAGGGAAGCCTACACAGTTATTTGAAATCAAAAGGCTATATTGAATCCCTTTCTGCCGGTGGCTGGGACTACTCCGGCGAGTTCAGTATTTTCTCCATCAATATGGAACTGACAGAACAGGGAAAAAGTCAGGCTGAAGAAATCACCGCTCTGACTTTTGATTATATCAACCTGATAAAACAGAAGGGTGTTAAGAAAATACTCTTTGATGAAACCGGAAAGCTGGCCGCCCTGAACTTCAGGTATAAAGAATCTGACAGACCCAGAGACATGGTGATTGATCTGTCAAACAACCTGTTAAACTACCCGGCCAAACACGCCCTGAATATCGATGCCGTATTTAATCGTTTCGACCCTGATCTGGTGAATGATTTTCTGGGCTATTTATCACCGGACAATATGCGTCTGATTGTTTCCGGAAAAAATCTCGAATTGGATCAAAAGGAATACTACTACGGTACAGGATACAGCATCAGCCAGCTGTCAGAATCCTTACTTTCAAGGCTTGCAGAACCTCAAACTCATAAAGCCATGAGCATCCTGGGTCAGAATCCCTATATTCCTGAAGATCTGAATTTAATCTCAGAAGCTTCTGACAGCGACGTTCCTTCACAACTGATTAACGAACCAGGTCTGCGTCTCTGGTTTAAAAAGGACACTACCTTTAAAACACCGAAGTCAGACATACGAATCAAAATATCCAATAAACTTTCTGCTGTCAGTGCAAGTAATAGAGTAAAGCTTTCGTTGTTCAATAGGTTGCTGCAGCGCCAGATCAATGAATTCGCCTATCCCGCACTGGAAGCTGGATTATCATACAGCCTGAAAGACACAGGTGAAGGACTGATTCTGCAGGTTTCAGGTTTTAGCCATAAGCAATCACTGCTACTGGGAAAGATTCTTAAAACTCTGGCTGGTTTCTCAGTGTCTGAAGAAGCACTGCAACTGGAGAAAGAACGATTGAAAAAAGATTTAGACAACTTCAGTCTTAAATCCCCTGATGATCAGGCTTATGATGCCGTGTACCGTGTTCTCTTTCCTGGCTATTACAGTAATTCAATTCAGCTTATCGCCCTTGACCCTCTTGAAGCCTCTGATATAGAAGCATTCAGTGAACGTTTTCTGGCAAACGCCCACGTTGACGTATTGACGCACGGCAATTTGACAGAAAGCACAGCAACAGAGATTGCCAGATCCGCCCAATCTCTGGTAACACAACAGTCAGCGCCATTCATCAGCTCAATTTATAATTTGCAAGATGTTCCGGCAACCACCATACAGATGGAGATTGATCACACGGATTCGACCAGTGTCCTCTATTATCAAGCCGATAATGAAAGGATAGAAACCAGGGCAACCTATGCCTTACTGGGAAAACTGGTTGGTACTGATTTTTTCAGGGAATTGCGCACTAACCAACAGCTGGGTTATGTGGTCTGGGCTGGCCCCATGCGAATTAAACAGCGACCCGGTTTTGTCTTCCTGATTCAATCGCCCAAGCTGGGACCCGACAAACTGAAAGATCGCATGACTGCGTTTATTGAGAACCAGTTAACCGTTATTGCTGAAATGCCGGATGAAGAATTGGAGAAATATAAAGCAGGGCTTGTTCAGGATCTATTGAAGAAGGATATTGGCCTCTCTGCCCGAACCAGAAAATATAGCCGGGCCATTGACGCTCAGGAGTTTGATTTCAGGGAAACTGAGCGTTTTGCGGATGCGGTCAACAATCTTACCCGTGAACAGCTGGTTGCACTCTACCGTAAAGCCACTCTTGAGAAAGATGCCTTATCCATTGAAGTAAAAAGTTACGGTAATAATCATAAAGACGCAGACTTTGAAGAGGCTGAGAAAAACCAGACAGTCTGTCGGAATCTGAGCTGTTTCGAGAATAGATCAATTCCATTGACTTAGGAGTAGTCTAAAAATAACGTCCTGATTTGCTTTAGGCTGTCATAAAACAGACCACTATCGTAGGTTGGTGCAGAACGAAGTGAAGCCTAACATTGGCAGCAGAACGTGCTGACAGAATTGTTGGGCTTCGTCCCTCAGCCCAACCTACGCTAACAAGTCGATCTGTACGATGAAAATACGACACTTATTTTGAGACTATCGTAGGTTGGTGCAGAACGAAGTGAAGCCCAACATTGGCAGCAGAACGTGCTGACAGAATTGTTGGGCTTCGTCCCTCTGCCCAACCTACGCTAAGCCCAACATTGGCAGCAGTATGTGCTGACAGAATTGTTGGGCTTCGTCCCTCAGCCCAACCTACGCAAACAAGTGGATCTGTACGATGAAAATACGACACTTATTTTGAGACTATCGTAGGTTGGTGCAGAACGAAGTGAAGCCCAACATTGGCAGCAGTATGTGCTGACAGAATTGTTGGGCTTCGTCCCTCAGCCCAACCTACGCTGACAAGTCGATCTGTAGGATGACAATACGACAATTATTTTGAGACTATCGTAGGTTGGCGGCAGAACGAAGTGAAGCCCAACATTGGCAGCAGAGCGTGCTGACAGAATTGCTGGGCTTCGTCCCTCAGCCCAACCTACGCTGACAAGTCGATCTGTAGGATGACAATACGACAATTATTTTGAGACTATCGTAGGTTGGTGCAGAACGAAGTGAAGCCCAACATTGGCAGCAGTATGTGCTGACAGAATTGTTGGGCTTCGTCCCTCAGCCCAACCTACGCTGACAAGTCGATCTGTAGGATGACAATACGACAATTATTTTGAGACTATCGTAGGTTGGCGGCAGAACGAAGTGAAGCCCAACATTGGCAGCAGAGCGTGCTGACAGAATTGTTGGGCTTCGTCCCTCAGCCCAACCTACGCTGACAAGTCGATCTGTAGGATGACAATACGACAATTATTTTGAGACTATCGTAGGTTGGTGCAGAACGAAGTGAAGCCCAACATTGGCAGCAGTATGTGCTGACAGAATTGTTGGGCTTCGTCCCTCAGCCCAACCTACGCTGACAAGTCGATCTGTAGGATGAAAATGCGACACTTATTTTGAGACTATCGTATTGAGATTATCGTAGGTTGGTGCAGAACGAAGTGAAGCCCAACATTGGCAGCAGTATGTGCTGACAGAATTGTTGGGCTTCGTCCCTCAGCCCAACCTACGCTAACAAGTCGATCTGTACGATGAAAATGCGACACTTATTTTGAGACTATCGTAGGTTGGTGCAGAACGAAGTGAAGCCCAACATTGGCAGCAGAACGTGCTGACAGAATTGTTGGGCTTCGTCCCTCAGCCCAACCTACGCTTGCAAGTCGATCTGTAGGATGAAAATACGACACTTATTTTGAGACTATCGTAGGTTGGTGCAGAACGAAGTGAAGCCCAACATTGGCAGCAGAACGTGCTGACAGAATTGTTGGACTTCGTCCCTCAGCCCAACCTACGCTAACTAGTCGATCTGTACGATGAAAATACGACACTTATTTTGAGACTATCGTAGGTTGGTGCAGAACGAAGTGAAGCCCAACATTGGCAGCAGAACGTGCTGACAGAATTGTTGGGCTTCGTCCCTCAGCCCAACCTACGACTAACAAGTCGATCTGTACGATGAAAATGCGACACTTATTTTGAAACTATCGTAGGTTGGTGCAGAACGAAGTGAAGCCCAACATTGGCAGCAGTATGTGCTGACAGAATTGTTGGGCTTCGTCCCCTCAGCCCAACCTACGCTGACAAGTCGATCTGTAGGATGAAAATGCGACACTTATTTTGAGACTATCGTAGGTTGGTGCAGAACGAAGTGAAGCCCAACATTGGCAGCAGAACGTGCTGACAGAATTGTTGGGCTTCGTCCCTCTGCCCAACCTACGTAAACAAGTCGATCTGTACGATGAAAATACGACACTTATTTTGAGACTATTCCTTGGTAGATTGAGAAGTAGATTGAAAAAGAGTCTTAGAAAGAGAACCAGAAAATCATAAAAAACGGAGACTGAATCTCAGTCTCCGCATCTGAATCATTTACATCAAATCGGTTGTGTATTGTTCTCCAACCACTTCCTCTCATCAGCAGACAGCAATGGCGCCAGTCCATCAAAAACAGCCTGATGGTATTGATTCAGCCAGCTGATTTGTGAACGGGTCAAATCATCTTTCACAATAGCCCGGGTACAAATAGGCGCCAGGGTAATTGGCTCAAAACAGAGGTACTGACCAAATTCTGTTTCCACCTTATCTTTAATCAGCATGATATTTTCAATACGAACACCATGAACACCTTCACGATAAATCCCCGGTTCATTGGTGATCACCATACCGGCTTCCATAGGGACATCCACAAGCTTTTGACTAAGTCCCTGAGGCCCTTCATGCACATTCAGGAAAAAGCCAACCCCATGGCCAGTACCACAACCGTAATCAATACCTTCTTTCCACATGGGTCCACGGGCAAGAATATCCAGATTGCAACCAGTTGTTCCTGTTTTAAATACCGCTTCAGAAAGATCAATAAAACCCTGTAATACCAAGGTATAGTCTTTCATTTCCTGATCAGTCAGATCGCCATAACTGAAGGTTCGCGTGATGTCAGTGGTGCCATCAGGATACTGACCACCTGAATCCACCAGGAAGAAGTTACCCGGCTTGACCGTTACATCCGTCTCATCGCTGGATGCGTAGTGCATCATGGCACCGTGTTCAGCATAACCGGCAATGGTTCGAAAACTGTCGCCATGATAGCCGTCCATTTCAGCACGGTAGGATCGTAGCTGCGCTTCAGCAGAAAGCTCGGTGACTTGGCCTGAAGGAACATTTTCTTCCAGCCACTTCATAAACCGGACTATCGCAACACCATCCCGTTTCAGTGCTTCACGGAAAGTGACCCGTTTCAGTACTGTTTTTAATGGCTTTTAGACGGGTACTGGGTTGATGCCCTTCAACAACCGTCATGTTTTCAGGAAGACTGTCAAACAAGGCTTTACTGGTTGAAAATGAATTCAGAAGAATACTGTCGTTTTCTGGCAATCCAGACAAAAACGACCAGATGCTTTCGTAGGATTGAAACTCAACCCCTTCGTTATTAAGACTTGCCGCAACATCTGAAGGTACTTTTTCTTCATCGACAAATGCAACCGCACCGTCTTTCTGAACCAGCAGATAACCATAGAAAACAGGGTTCATAGCGACATCAGAACCACGGAGGTTTAATGCCCAGGCCACATCATCCAGTGTTGTTACAAGGTGGTGTTCAGCCCCCTTCTCTGCCATCACCTGTCGGATATCCGATAGCTTTTCTTTACAGCTTCGGCCCGCATAGTGAAGATCATGCTGAAAAACAGGCTTGGCCGGAATTGACGGCCGGTCTTCCCAGACGGCGGAAAGCAGATCTTCTGAGCTTTTCAGGGTTATCCCTTTATCAGCAAATGCCTTTTCCATTCCGCTGGTAATGCTTTGCCCCAGTACACGACCATCAAAACCCACTACTGCATTGGCAGGCAGAATATCGGCCAGCCATTCGGTATAGGTTGGCACACCGGAAACACGCATTTTGAAAAGATCAATACCTGATCCGGCAAGCTCTTTTTCAGCCTGAATAAAATAGCGGCCATCTGTCCATAAACCGGCTTCTTCAGCAGCAATAACCACGGTTCCAGCTGACCCGGTAAATCCAGAAATCCATTCACGGCCATGCCAGCGATCCGCTACATACTCGCTGTTGTGGGGGTCATTACTGGGCACAATCCAGGCATCTACATTTTTACTTCGCATCAATTCCCGAAGTTGAGCAACCCGACTCTTTATTATGTTCATTTATTGGTCTCTCTGTTTTCTTACAGACAATTTCAGATATTCTCAGAAAATTTGATCAATTCTCGGAATTCATACAATAAGATGCCCGAACCGATAATCATCAGTCCGGGCATTATAACCATACCTTTAAGCCGGCACAGAATCCGCGCTTTCAATCGTTGCTTCCGAATGGAATTTAGGCACTGCAGCCAATAAAGTCTGAGTATACTGATGACTGGGATTTTTCAGTATATTCCTTGTTTCACCCTGTTCAACAATCTGACCATCTTTCATTACCGCCACCCGATGGGCCAGGTGAGGAATAATAGACAGATCGTGGGTAATAAACAGATAGGAAACACCCAGATCCCGTTGCAGTTCCAGCAACAGATCCATAACTTCTGCACGTATGGAAACATCCAGTGCACTGGTGGGCTCGTCACAGATAATCAGCTCGGGCTCCACAGCAAGAGCACGGGCAATGGCAATACGCTGACGCTGACCTCCGGAAAACTCATGGGGATAACGGTCACGATGCTCCGGCAATAACTGCACCCGGTCCAGCAGGCCGGTAATGCGATCATCCCGTTGCCTGGCGGTTAGTTCCAGCCCAAGACTTACCATGCCCTCTTCAATGATTTCACCCACCGTCATTCGTGGGATTCATGGAAGAATATGGGTTCTGGAAAACAACCTGAATTTTTTTCCTGAGCGGCATCATCTGCTTTTTTGTTAGCCCCTCAATTCGGTTATTTGCATACTGAATCTGCCCACCTGTTGCCGGTTGAAGATTCAGTATTGCCATGCCGGTAGTGGATTTACCACTTCCTGATTCTCCAACCAGCGCCAGTGTTTCACCTTTCTTAATGGAAAAACTGATGCCATCCACTGCTTTGGTATAACCATGAATACGCTGAAGGATGCCTTTTCGCATAGGAAAATGAACCTGAAGGTCCTCCACTTTCAGCAACTCACCATCGCTGACCTGTGGTCGGTATTCAGTCATATTGGGCAAACTGTTAATAAGACGCTGGCTGTATTTATGGCGGGGATTATCAAAAAACTGATCACAGTCGTCTTCTTCAATAATTTCACCCTGCAGCATAACACCCACACGATCAGCTGTTTGCCTCACTACGCCCATGTCGTGGGTAATCAACAAAACAGCCAGTTTACGGGAAACTGTCAGACCCTTGATCAAGTCCAGAATCTGTTTCTGTATTGTCACATCCAGTGCTGTGGTCGGCTCATCGGCCAGTAATACATCCGGTTCACAGGCCAGCGCAATGGCAATCATCACTCTTTGCTGCTGCCCACCCGACATTTGATGAGGGTACCAGTCCACTCTACTTTCCGGGTCTGGAATACCAACCTCATGTAATAGATCCACAGCCCTCTGCTTAAGTTGAGATCCTTTCAGCGGAGTATGTATTTTCAGGGTTTCAATAATCTGATCAGATATTTTCTGAACCGGATTCAATGATGTTTGTGCATCCTGAAATATCATAGCGACCTTCTTGCCGCGAATACCGCCCATCTCCTGCTCTGTTAGGGAGAAGATATCGGTGTTGGCAAGGGTGATTTTCCCTTTGGTAATCTGCAGGGCATCGGGAAGCAGGCGCATTATTGAAAGCGCCGTCATGGATTTGCCACTACCTGATTCTCCCACCAGGGCATAAACCTTGCCGGGGTGTAGATCAAAACTGACTTTTTTAAGAATTTCAGTTTCTGGCTGCTGCCAGAGATTAACCGAAAGATCCCTGACACTCAGGGCTGTTTGATTGTTATTACTCATCACGCAACCTCCAGCTGACCTTTCGGATTAAAGGCGTCGTTCACCAGATCGGAAAACAGGTTAGTCGACAATACCAGGGTAAACATCATGGTGAATGCACCCATCAGGTTCCACCAGACAGCCGGCTCCCGAGACAGTTCAGCCCTGGACAGATTGATCATATTGCCCCAGCTGGCCATGGATGGATCTATACCCACGCCGATGTATGCCAGCACCGCTTCCGCCAGAATCAGGGCACTGAATTCAAGAACAAATGAGATCAGAATAATGTGAGTCAGATTGGGCAGGATATGCTTTCTCAGGATATTAACGTTCCGAACACCGAAAGCGTGGGCTGCATTCACATAATCCAACTGACTGATCTTCAAGGTTTCTGCTCGTAACAAACGGCAAAGGCTCGCCCAACTGGTAATACCGAGAATGAAACAGAGTGCCAGGAATTTTGCATCTCCCTTTTCAAGAGCAATTTCGAAGAAATCCGGATTATTGTTAATCCAGACCTGAAACAGCAATACAAGGGCGGCAATCAGCAGAATTCCCGGAATTGAACTGAGCGTGATGTAGATATATTGAACCACATCATCCACTCTTCCCTTAAAATAACCGGCAGATATACCAAGGACAATGGCAATGGGTATGGTCAACATAGTGGCCAGGGTACCTATAAGTACACCGGTTCGCACACCTTTCAGACTTTCATAGAGTGTGTCATTGCCAGCCATGTCTGTGCCAAGCACATGATAAAGACTCCCCATTTGCACCAGCCAGCCCAGCAGACCAAATATAATCAGCAGGGTAGTCATTGCCGTTTTCCAGGGCAAGGCGCTGCGCTTTCCCTTCCTGTTGAAGAGTAGATACATAGCGAGACAGAGCAACAGACCGACAAACAGCCCCTTGGCCAGACCAATAAATGACTGAAGAAAGAGATCACCAGCGAAATCATCCGGGCTTTCCAGATGTACACCGGCGTTTTCCAGAATCGGATAGTCACGGATCACGGTGCCATCATCCTGTGGAATATTTTCCTTGCTCCAGGCTTTCAGGGCAAAAGGCCCGGAATACGTTTTCTCCTGTCGGTCGCCCATTTCATTCAATAACAGATCCAATACGCTGTTAACGTCATTGCTGTAATAGACTTCTCCCTGGGGCTGATTTTCGAAAACCGGCAAAGCCTTACGGAAATGCATCGAGTCCAGAAAAGCGATGGAGACATAAGTCAGTATTATTATGAAGGTGCTCATGCCCAGTTTCTGGGAAAACACCCTTCGCCATTTATTCCGGGTAATTTCATTCTTTCTCATGCTCAGGATGAACACTGAAAGACAGACCACCAGAAAATAGATCAATAAGTCACTGGCTAAAAATATGGGTTTCATTCTGATCACTCCTTTAATTCAGACGAACCCGGGGATCTGCCCAGGTATAAGAAATATCAGTCAGGATCAGCCCTATGATGTACAACACTGAACCAATGAAAACCATCGCCCTTACGATGGCAAAATCCTGAGCACTAATGGCATCCAGCATGTAACTGCCCAGCCCTGGTATTCCAAAGAAAGATTCCATAATCAGACTGCCCATAAACAGCAGAGGAATCACCACCACCACACCGGTGAGAATAGGTAACAGAGTGTTTGGCAAAACATGGCGGAATAACACCTTGATCTCACTGACCCCTTTGGCTCTGGCCGTCCTCACATAATCCTGGCCAAGGCCTTCAATAAACAGGGTTCGATACCAACGGGAGCCAGCACCAATACCTGAAAGCACGCCAATCAATACTGGCAATAGCAGGAATTTCCAGGACTCAATGCCCTCAAGAAAACCTGACACGGGCAACAGCCTCAGTTTGGTGGCCACCAGGAATTGTCCAGCAATCACATAAAACAGGTAGGATATGGACATTAATACAACAAAACCGACCACAATATAGCGATCCAGCAGGCTGCCCCGGAACATCAACACCATTAGGGCAATGCTGATATTCAGTACCATCCCAATAATGAAAGAAGGAATTGCCAGATAGAGGCTAGGCACCATACGGGTAAAAATATCAGAGCTGATATCCCTGCCATTATCAGCCTGACCGAAATCAAAGACAAAGAGCTTTGCTGATTTCTGGAAAAAGATTGTTTCAGTCAGGGTATCCAGACCGCTGACTTCAACATTGACAAACAATGGTTTGTCATAACCCTTGTCGGCAATCCATTGATCGATAACCTCCTGCGTAACCCGTTTGTCACCCACGTGGGCACGAGCCATATCCTCGGGAGTATTAACGATAAAAAATAAAACAAATGTAAGAAGATTGACCCCGATCAGAATCGGAATAGCGTACATCAGTCGCCTTATTATATAACTGAGCATTTCTGCCTGATCCTTCAGCCTTAACATTGGCCGTGTTTATTATTCTTGTTCTCTGACCCGGATAATCCGGGCCAGTTGTTCAGTTTCAGGTTCTGATAACCAGCTTCTGTCTTCTTCGGTACGCTCTGAAACCTGGAACCAGCAAAGCAAAAAAGCCTATAAATACAAAAACAGCAGGAAGAACAATGGGGGTATTACGCTCAACCTGAAGCTTCTGACGAAGTGCTGGATCGATATTAACGTACTTTAAAACTGATGTACTGATCCCGTGTCGCTTAGTATTCCCAACCCACTCATTTCCAAGGTAATACTCAGTGATATTGTAACCCCAAATCCAGGGTGCGTCCCTGCGTACAATCTCCACCATTTTATCAATAATCATCTGACGTTCAGGACCATTGGGCAGGGTTTTCATACGATCATAGAGGGCATCATATTCAGGGTTGTCGTAGTTGGAGCTATTGCTGCCATCGCAGTTACACTTTTTCGAGCCCTGGCGGGAATCCAACAGAAACAGGAAGTTTTCCGGATCAGGATAATCTGCCAGCCAACCCCAGTTAAACATCTGGGTATTGCCACCACGGAGTTTTTCCTTGAAGCGGTTATAATCTGTGGAGCGGAATTCCAGCTGGATACCAAGTTTAGCCAGCTGTTTTTTACGCCAATCGGCTATCGGACCATCATCACGCTCGGAGGTATCGTAATAAAGAATAACAGGCTTTCCGGTTTTGGCATTTCGTCCATTAGGATAACCGGCTTCAATCATTAGCTGCTTAGCATAATCAAGAGACTTTTTCTTTGAGCGACCTTGCTGCCAATCGAAAACATAAGGATTTATACCTTCTTCACCGTCCCTGAATCCGAACAATCCCGGAGGCACAGGACTTTGAGCAACCTGTCCTAAGCCATTTTTGAAAATGTCGATATATTCCTGGTTATTCCAGACAATACTGATGGCCTGACGCAGCTTTCTCTTGTCCTCGGTATATCCACCCACTACCGGATCAAGCATATTGAAGGCCACATAATAAATGGAAGGTCGAATTTCCTGATCCATTGTCATGTTCAGATCTTTCAGTTTGTCAGATAGCTCAACACCTGTGGCACTGACGCTGAATGCCTGGTCAAAGTTGGAAGAACGGATATTGGTGCTAATTTCTCCAGCCCGATCCAGATACCCCTGTTTGAATTTGGACCACTTGGCTACTGCACTGCCTTCGTGTCGGAAAATCACCTGATCGACCAGGGGCAGCTGCTTGCCCGCATCTTTGAGGAATCCTCTTTCCTTATCGCCCTGCTCTCCCTCTGATGGATAGAAATCATCCCGATAGTTAGGGTTTTTCGCGAGAATAATCTCATCCTTGGGCTTGTTGGACACCATCATAAATGGACCGGTTCCTACCGGATTCGAGTCAAGTATCAGGTTTTTATCCTTAAAGCCTGGATTGTAATAAAAGCGGTCAGCCTCCCAGGGGATAGGCGCAAAAAACCGCATGGCCAACCAGTACTGAAACTGGGGGTATTTACCCTTGATGCGAATGGAAAAGGTGTAGTCGTCTATTTTGTTCAGGCCCGACATTTCATACTGGCGAAGGTCCAGCCATTGATCTTTGTCCATGTTTTTTCGGACATCACTGACATTGTCACTGAACTCTTTCATGCCATCAATGTAATCCCACATAAAGCCAACCAGTGGCGACTTATTACTGGTATCTGCCATTCGTTTGATCTGATAAATAAAGTCATCAACCACCAGTTCCCGGGTACCCTGCTCAGGAAAGTCCTGAAGAGAAACATAGTTCTGACTCTCTTCTGCTGTGTTAAAAAGGTACCGGTAATTCCCGGCATTATCCTTTACGAAAGCAGGATGAGGCTGATAACGGGTGTTCTTCTTTATATTGACAGTCAGCAGGCTATAAGCCGGGTTTTCTGCATCATCAGGGAGTGGGTTGAAATCAGCGTCCAGGTAAGTATTCTCGGGCATGGTCGCTGCTGATGCCGGTTCCAGCTCATAAGGTCGTTTTAAAAAATGGTATTGCAGTGGCGGTTCGTAGATATTATCGATTATGACCCCTTCATCGGCACTGTAGGCCCTCACCGGATCCATATGCTTTGGCTGATTGTCATACCCGGTATAGTATGTACTGTCACTGGCACTGCCATCGGGGTTTGGGTCATTCCAGGGTCCGGAACAACCCGACAAGCAACAACGCTGCGGAAATGGTTAAAATCTGTAATCGCTTCATCTTATTGTTGTTATCCCAAGGTGTTTCAATCCATGCAACTTTCAGCTCATCTCACTAACAGGTTCCAGTGAGCCACACCAAACGCCAGCTATATTGGCGTCATATTATCGTATATTGTATACAATAATCAAAGGCATCGTGTTTACTATCAGTAACCAGATACCAGGGTAAAATATTCATTGCGGCACAGTGCAAAAGCTCTGTACCTGCATATTGCACCCAATATGACACTTTTGCGTCTATCTTTCTTTAGTCATAACAAAGAAAGATGAACGCGAATGACCATTGAGCCAGACCTGATATTCCGGGAACTGAACGAAATCTACGAACTGATTAAGCCCTATATTGTCGAAACCCCTCTGCTGGAGTGCAGGTCTTTAAGCAAAAAGATTAATGGGACTGTATTGGTTAAGGCGGAATCGTTACAGGTGACCGGCGCCTTCAAATTTCGCGGAGCGCTTTACCGCTTGATGTCACTCTCTGCACAGCAACGCAAACAAGGGGTGGCAGCCTATTCGTCTGGAAATTTTGCGGCCGGATTAGCTGCCGCTGGTGAACAACTGGGCATACCGGTTTCACTGATAATGCCACAGGATGCTCCCGAAAAAAAAATCAATAATGCCAGGCAATATGGCGCAGACATATTACTTTGCAACACTCAGCTGCCTTCCAGAGAAGAAGCCGCTGCCGAAATGGCCATAACCTTTGCCCATCAGAACAATAAAATGCTCCTTCACCCGTTTGATGACCTTAAACTCATCAAAGGACAGTCAACTGTGGCTATTGAATTATTAAACCAATTGAATCAGACAGGGATTGTTTGCAATGAACTCCTTTGCCCGGTTGGAGGAGGCAGTCTCGTGGCAGGCGCCTGTCTTGTTTTTGCTCCCCCAACAAAGATATGGGCCATAGAAGCCAAAGGTTACAATGGGATGGGACTGTCCATTAATGCCGGACGTGTCCAGAGGGCTCAAGGTGATCAGTCGAGCGATTGTGATGCGCTTATGGCTCTTGAGCCCGGCAATGAAAACTGGAAAATCGCATCCGGGAAAAAGGTGTCCGGACTCGCTATTGAAAATAACTACATTGGTAGTGCTATACGATTAGCTTATGAAGAATTAAACCTGGTACTGGAACCCAGTGGAGCGATCGGCATTGCGGCTCTATTGGAAAATCCTGAACAATTTGAAAACAAGACTATTGTCGTCATTGCAACAGGCGGCAATGTGGATATGAAAAAGCATGTTGATTTTTTACGTTCCGGATAAGGTGTGCATTAGCCAAAGAATTACAATGAAAGAAAGTCCAGCCAGTAAAAAGAAAAATCTTCAATTTTATCCGTAACTCTATTAAACGCACCCGATGTAATTATAAACTCTGTCTGCATAATCAGAAAACGCTCTTCTCTTGAGTATATTGCGTCATCCTGGCGTAAATATCGGCCAACAAACAAACGGGTTGCAGTGTCGTTTTCCGCTCTGTTTTTCCAGGCAAGAATGATTTCTCCACCAATACATCCGGCAAATAAATCATCTATCTCAGAAAGTGATACATATTTAAGCAATCCATTATAACCTCGCTCCAGACGGAGGGTTTTCCTCCTTATCGACACTGAGATCGACACTGAGATCGACACTGAGATAAAAAGACCAGCCATCGATGAGCATTTTATACTGCCCTTCTGGAATCGTGCATCTTGAATCATCGGGAACGACTAAACCCGATAAATCCTCTTCCTTATTGAAAGTAATTTCCGGAATCCAGCCACCCATCTCTGACGACATCATTAAAGCAACATTGTTGTTACCGGCTTTACGTTTTTGAGTTTTAATGTCAGAAACCTCTGATCAAAGCTGAATACGAAGATACCTGGAGAATATTTAAAGTAGCGGCCCTCATCTTCAGTGCTATTGGAAGTACTATTGGATGCCTGCCATGCAAATATCAACTCACCAAGCGTATTACAACCAGACACAAGGTATTTGAAATGCACCGGCTCATATTCACCGTTCTGATTGGAAAAGAGTGACGAAATCCCGACCTGCTTTGCAAAAATGGTCATTTTTACAATAGCCTGATCATACACGGTGAAACTCAGGACATTTCATCTTTTACTTTGGCCTTATAAATACCATCGGGGATTTCGCAGGCAAATGGGTGAATTTCGGCTAACAGCTTCATTGAAAATGATAAAAACACAATGAACACTGCGCCTTTCAGTGCGGTCATTGAAAATACTTTCATGGAAGATATTTCATGCATGGAAAATCCATTTCGATAATTTCTTACACTAAAGATAGCACTAAACAGACTTACACCTTTGAAAGCCTGCTCCTCTTCCTATCGTCACTTCATAGTTTTATTTCAGAAACCAATATTCCATTACTATCCGCATAAATATAATGCCCTGGATAGAAATCAACACCATGAAATCTAACGGGAACATTTGATTCCCCAATGCCCTTTTTATGAGTCTTCATGGGATGAGCCGCCAGTGCCTGTACTCCAAGATCTAATTCAGCAATAATTTGCACATCACGAATGCAGCCATAAACAACTATGCCACTCCAGCCATTTATTGCTGCCTTTTCAGCCAGCATGTCACCCAGAAGAGCTCTCCTCATGGAACCACCCCCGTCCACTACAAGAACCCGGTTGTTTCCTTTCTGTGACACCCACTCCCTCACTAAAGAGTTATCTTCGTAGCATTTAATGGTTACGATTTCGCCTGAAAAGCAACGTATACTCCCAAAATTCTGAAACCCGGGTTCTGCCACTGAAACCTGCATCGGGAAATTCGTCACATAAATCCGGTGTTGAAAACGTCATAATTATTTTTCTCCTGAAAATTCACCACTTTCATACTAAGCCCATCATAAAAGAAGCTACAAAAAGATGCTACGAAAAAGATGCTACAAAAAAGAAGCTGGCAAAAAAGAAGGCAGCCAAAGCTGCCTCCGTTATACCGGGCGTAGATATTCTTCAGAGAGCTATGATGCCAGATATAGCCATGTTTCAAGTACAGAATCTGGATTAAGAGAGACAGTTTCTATACCTTCATCCATCAGCCATCGTGCTAAATCAGGATGATCACTGGGCCCCTGACCACAAATCCCAATATATTTCCCCTGTCTTCTACAAGCCTGGATGGCCATGGACAGCAGTTGTTTAATTGCCGGATTCCTTTCATCAAACAGATGTGCAATCAGTCCGGAGTCACGGTCAAGACCAAGGGTCAACTGAGTCATATCATTAGAACCAATGGAAAACCCGTCAAAATACTGCAAAAACTCGTCCGCCAGCAATGCATTGGCCGGCAGTTCACACATCATGATGATACGAAGTCCATTTTCGCCACGTTTGAGACCAAAGGTATCCATGATTTCTACGACCTGCCTTGCTTCATCAGGTGTTCTGACGAAGGGCACCATCAATTCAACATTGGTTAAGCCCAGTTCTTCCCTGACCCTTTTCATTGCCCGGCATTCTAGCTCAAAACAATCCCTGAAATCTTCTGATATGTAGCGTGAAGCGCCACGAAAACCCAGCATGGGATTCTCTTCATGAGGCTCATAAATTTTCCCACCCACCAGATTAGCGTATTCGTTGGACTTAAAGTCGGATAAAACGAACAATGACTTTTTCTGGTGCAAAAGCAGCCGCTATAGAAGCAACACCTTCTACCAGCTTTTCGATATAAAACTCTACCGGATCAGAATAGCCGGCCATGCGCTCATCAACCTGATGCTTAACCGTGGCAGGCAGACGATCATAATTAAGTAACGCCTTGGGGTGAACACCAATCATTTTGTTGATAATAAATTCAAGGCGCGCCAGCCCAACACCGGCATTGGGCAATCTGGAAAAACTGAACGCTCTTTCAGGATTACCAACATTCATCATGATTTTAAAGGGGATATCCGGCATCTTATCCAGATCTCTTTTCTGGTGCTCAAATCTCAATTCACCTTCATACACAAAACCGGTATCACCTTCAGAACACGATACTGTCACCAGCTGCTCGGCACTCAGAATTTCGGTCGCATCACCACAACCCACCACCGCCGGAATCCCCAGTTCCCTGGCAATAATAGCTGCATGACAGGTTCGCCCTCCCCCGGTTGGTAACAATGGCTGATGCTCTTTTCATAACAGGTTCCCAGTCAGGGTCTGTCATATCAGTCACCAGTACATCGCCAGTCTGAAGAAGATCCATGTCGTCAACATCATTAATCAAACAGACTTTACCCTGTCCGATTCGCTGACCGATACTTCTGCCTTCTATCAGTACATTGCCGCTTTCCAGCAAATTAAAACGTTCAAGAGTACGAGAACTGGTTCGACTCTGTACCGTTTCGGGTCGGGCCTGAACAATGTATATCTGCTGATCATCACCATCTTTTGCCCATTCAATATCCATAGGGCAGCCATAATGATCTTCAATGGCTAATGCCTGTCGACAGAGTTCAGTAACATCCGCATCGGTTATAGAAAACTCCTGCCTTTTTTCCTGATCGACATCCACAGTTTGTACTGAATAGTTTGCTTCTCCGCTCTCGCCATAAATCATTTTTATGGCTTTCGACCCCATATTTCTTCGAATTATCGCGGGCCGACCAGCTCTTGCAGCCGGTTTATAAACATAGAATTCATCAGGGTTCACAGCTCCCTGTACAACGGTTTCACCCAGACCATAGGATGAAGTGACAAATACCGCATCACGGAAACCTGATTCAGTATCCAGGGTAAACATCACGCCCGCTGAGCCTGTTTCGCTGCGCACCATTCTCTGAATGCCAGCCGATAATGAGACATTACGATGATCAAAATCATGATGAACCCGATAGGCGATAGCCCGGTCATTGAACAAAGAGGCAAAAACTTCCCGGATTGCATTCAGTACATTCTGTTCACCGCGTATGTTCAGAAAGGTTTCCTGCTGCCCGGCAAACGATGCGTCAGGTAAATCCTCTGCTGTAGCGGAAGACCGCACTGCAACGGCAATGGCTTCCTGACCTGCGCTCAACTCACGATAACTACCGATAACAGCCTGTTCAAATTCAGGTCGGAATTTTGCTTCCATAATCCAGCGACGAATGGTGGCTCCGGCTTTAGTCAGCTCTCGAATATCGTTAACATCCAGGGTATCGAGAATTGCGTGAATCCGGTCATACAGGCCGTTAGATTCCAAAAAGTCCCCATATGCACTGGCCGTAGTGGCAAAGCCACCAGGAACCTTCACCCCGGCCTTGCCAAGATTACTGAGCATTTCTCCAAGAGAGGCATTTTTACCACCAACCCTTTCCACGTCCGTATTAGCAAGGTCTTTTAAATCAATGACAAATTTTTGCATAACGGCACTTTCCAGAACATTTTCCAAAACATTTTCCAAAACACTTTCCAAAACACTCTCCTGTCATCGGTATAGTGTTACTCAGAAAATCCGGTCGGAATGAACCAAGCCTGAGCAATATTTCATTCCGGACAATATATTCGGTATAGTTTGTTCGATTATGTTATTGAATGAAAGCCCTTGTGGGAGTTTTTTTGTGCAACGATCTGTATTTTTTGTATCTGACGGGACTGGAATTACCGCTGAGTCCTTTGGGCAGAGCCTTCTCGCACAGTTTGAAGGCCCGAGTTTCAGGCACTTTACATTGCCTTATGTAGATACTTCCAAAAAGGCTGCCTCGGCATTACAGCAGATTTACAACGCTCATATCAGTGAAGATGTTCAGCCTATTCTCTTTATGACCGTGCTGAACGAAGAAGTCAGCGAACTGATGCATGCCAGTGGTGCCTACGTTATTGATCTTTTTGACACCTTCCTGCCCGGCCTTGAAAAAGAACTGGGCCAGCACCCTTTGTATAAAATAGGACAGAAACGGTCAAACAGTAGCAGTGATAGCTATCATCGACGGATTGAAGCAGTACAGTTTGCACTGGAAAACGATGATGGCGTCAGAACAAGACATTATGAAAAAGCAGACATTATTCTTCTAGGCGCTTCCAGATCCGGTAAAACACCCACCTGCATTTACCTTGGTCTCCAATTTGGTATATTTGCAGCCAATTACCCTCTGGCCGAAGAAGATTTCGAAAGTGGTGTCAGTCTGCCAGCATCCCTGCGCCCTTATAAGGAACGCCTTTTCGGTCTGACCATCAACCCCATGAGGCTAGCGGGCATCCGGAACGAGCGACGCCCGAATACCCGGTACGCTTCCAGCAGACAGTGTCAATACGAGGTTAACTCCATTGAACAGTTGTACCTTCAGGAGGACATAAATTATATCAATACCACCGACTATTCCGTGGAAGAGATCGCTACACGAATCATGGATCTGGCTCAACTGGATCGTCGTTTGAAGTGAACGTCAATTCTTCACAGTAAACAGATCCCGGAACATCCGATCTGTTTACTGTGATTCAACGTCGTGTAATCGACCGACCATAAAGCAAGCTATTGTTAATGAGATCTCAGAGATTAACAAAAGATATCATCGCTGAAACACCCACATTTCTCAAAAGGCATCTCCGGGTATACGCACCCAGCCTTCCATCAGCACTCGCGCACTGCGGCTCATAATTGCTTTAGTGGCCGTCCACTCACCATCAACCTCTTTTGCCTCAGCGCCTACTTTCAGGGTTCCGGAAGGATGACCAAAACGAACTGCACTTCGCTCGACACCACCTGCAGCCAGATTGACCAGAGTGCCTGGAATCGCTGCTGCAGTGCCAATGGCAACGGCCGCTGTACCCATCATGGCATGATGCAACTTGCCCATAGACAGCGCACGCACCAGTAAATCAATATCTTCTGCAGGTACCTGTCGACCACTGGATGATGTGTAACTTACTGGTTTGGCGACAAATGCAACCTTTGGCGTATGCTGCCTGTGAGCAGCTTCGTCAATATGGTCGATCAGCCCCATTTTTACGGCGCCATAAGCCCGAATGGTTTCAAAGCGTTCCAGGGCAGCGGCATCTCCGTTAATAGCGTCTTGAAGCTCGGTACCGGTATAACCAATTTCATCGGCGTTCAAAAAGATAGTTGGAATACCTGCATTAATCAGGGAAGCTTTAAAAGTACCTAAACCGGGCACTTCAAGATCATCGACCCGATTCCCCGTGGGAAGCATGGCGCCATCGCCCGCGGCGGGATTCATAAATTCAACCTGTACTTCTGCCGCCGGAAAAGTAACGCCATCCAGTTCAAATTCACCGGTTTCCTGCACTTCACCATTGGTAACGGGTACACGGGCAATAATAGTTTTACTGATATTGGCCTGCCAGATTCGCACACTGGCAACTCCGTTGTCAGGAATACGATCGACGGAGACCAGTCCTTTACTGATGGCGAAAGCACCTACCGCAGCCGTCAGGTTACCGCAGTTACCACTCCAGTCTATAAATGGCTTATCTATGGCGACCTGACCAAACAGGTAGTCCACATCATGATCTGGCTCACTGCTTCTGGAAAGAATAACGGTTTTACTGGTACTGGAAGTCGCTCCACCCATGCCATCAGTCTGCTTGCCATACGGATCGGGACTCCCGATGACACGAAGCAAAAGAGCATCTCTGGCAGCTCCGGAAACCTGTGCCGACACCGGCAATTCCTCAAGACTGAAGAACACACCTTTACTGGTACCGCCACGCATGTAGGTTGCTGGAATTCGTATCTGGGGTACATGATCCATAGACTATATCCTTATCTGAAACTTCAAACTTCAAACTTATCGGAAGAAACGTTCAGTTTGACCGGGCTGAATTAACCAGCGCAACCCGATGATCATCTGCAACGGATTGCACTGCTAAACGTGTTTACCTGTCAGGCACTGGCTGCCAGAAAGTCTTTGGCAAAACGTTGTAAAACCCCACCCGCTTCATATACGGATACTTCTTCTGCTGTATCCAGACGACAGGTTACCGGCACTTCAACAATCTCACCGTTTCTGCGACTGATAATAACCTTGAGGGTCGCACCCGGTTGACGTGCACCGGTCACATCATAGGTTTCAGTTCCGTCAATCCCCAGTGTTTTACGGTTAACGCCCGGTTTGAATTCCAGTGGCAGCACGCCCATACCCACAAGATTCGTGCGATGTATACGCTCGAAGCCTTCTGCCAGTATCACTTCCACACCGGCCAGTCGTACGCCTTTGGCAGCCCAGTCACGGGAAGAGCCCTGTCCGTAATCAGCACCCGCGACAATGATCAATGGTTGTTTGCGTTCCATATAGCTCTCTATGGCTTCCCACATCCGGGTAACCGTACCTTCCGGTTCAACGCGAGCCAGTGAACCCTGTTTCACTTCCCCATTTTCGATGACCATTTCATTTAATAGTTTAGGGTTAGCAAAGGTGGCTCGCTGAGCGGTCAGGTGATCACCACGATGTGTCGCATATGAATTAAAATCAGCTTCTGGCAAGCCCATTTTATCCAGATAAGCACCCGCAGCACTGTCCAGCATAATGGCATTGGACGGTGACAAATGATCGGTGGTGATGTTGTCACCCAGAACAGCCAGTGGACGCATACCTTTCATAGCACGCTCTCCCGCCAGAGCCCCTTCCCAATAGGGAGGACGACGAATATAGGTGCTCATAGGGCGCCAGTCATACAATGGACTACTGGCTTCTTCAACCTTACCAAGATCAAACATGGGGATGTAGACCTGGTTAAATTGTTCCGGCTTTACGCTCTCGGCAACAATGGCATCAATTTCTTCATCACTGGGCCAAATGTCTTTCAAGGTAATAGGATTACCTTCTTTATCGGTACCAAGAATGTCCTTCTCAATATCAAAACGGACGGTACCGGCAATGGCATAAGCAACAACCAGTGGTGGTGACGCTAAAAATGCCTGTTTGGCGTAAGGGTGGATACGACCATCAAAATTGCGGTTTCCAGACAATATTGCCGTGGTGTACACATCACGATCAATCACTTCTTTCTGAATATCAGGATCCAGAGCCCCGCTCATTCCATTACAGGTGGTGCAGGCAAAACCTACAATACCAAAACCCAGCGTTTCCAGTTCTGGCAAAAGATTTGATTCTTCCAGATAGAGTTGGGCCACTTTTGAACCTGGCGCAAAGGATGTTTTAACCCAGGGCTTACGTACTAAACCCAGCTCATTGGCTTTGCGTGCTATCAGTCCGGCAGCAACAACATTGCGGGGATTGGAGGTATTGGTGCAGGAAGTAATGGCAGCGATGATCACGGCACCATCAGGAATCAGGCCTTTGGCCTCTTCTGCCTGAGCCTTGTCCAGATCAGAAGCAATTCCACGCTCAGCCAGATCAGATGTAGGTAAACGACGATGCGGGTTTGAAGGCCCGGCCATGTTACGACAGACCGCCGACAGATCAAACGAAAGAACACGTTCGTATTCCGCCTTTTTCAGACTGTCTGCCCAGAGCCCCGTTTCCTTTGCATACTGTTCAACGAGAGCAACCTGATCGGCCTCCCGACCTGTGAGCTTAAGGTAATCTATGGTTTGTTCGTCGATGTAAAACAGTCCGGCAGAAGCACCAAACTCAGGCGTCATATTGGATATAGTGGCTCGATCCCCAATGGTGAGACCCGCCGCACCACTGCCAAAGAACTCCAGATAAGAAGAAACAACCCGTTCCTTACGTAGAAATTCGGTCAAAGCCAGGACAATATCAGTGGCAGTAATGCCAGGCTGACGCTTGCCCACCAGTTCAACACCAATAATATCAGGCAGGCGCATCATGGAGGGACGGCCCAGCATAACCGTTTCTGCTTCCAGACCTCCGACACCAATGGCAATAACACCCAGTGCGTCAATGTGAGGTGTATGACTGTCGGTACCCACACAAGTGTCCGGGAATGCCACACCATCACGGTTCTGAATCACCGGAGACATTTTCTCAAGATTGATCTGGTGCATAATGCCATTCCCGGCGGGAATTACATCAACATTCTCGAAGGCTGTTTTGGTCCATTCGATGAAATGAAATCGATCTTCGTTCCGGCGATCTTCAATGGCGCGGTTTTTTTCGAACGCATCCTTATCAAATCCACCATGCTCAACCGCCAGGGAATGATCCACAATAAGCTGAGTCGGTACCACCGGATTCACCTGGGAAGGATCTCCGCCCTGCTCTGCAATGGCGTCACGCAAACCTGCCAGATCAACCAGCGCTGTCTGGCCAAGTATGTCATGACAGACTACGCGGGCCGGGTACCAGGGAAAATCCAGATCCTGTTTGCGTTCAATGATTTGCTTCAAAGAATCAGTCAATGTATCGGGGGTACAACGACGAACCAGTTGTTCAGCTAATATACGAGAGGTGTAGGGTAATGTTTCATAAGATCCGGGCTGTATCGCTTCAATGGCAGCACGAGTATCGAAATAATCCAGCTGGGAACCCGGTAAAGATTTGCGGTATGCAGTATTCATGACTTCGCAATCCATCAATAACTTCTTTAAATGGATGCAGATTGAAACCTGCACCCTGTTTATTATTATTCAGTCTGAAAAATTAAGGACGATCGTCAATCGCTACCCACTCAGCGCTTTCAGGGCCAGTGTAATCCGCTGAAGGACGAATTATCCGATTGTTCGAGCGCTGCTCCATCACATGGGCAGTCCAACCTGATACACGGGAACAGACAAAAATCGGTGTGAACAGTTTGGTGGGAATGTTCATGAAATTATAGGCAGAGGCATGGAAGAAATCGGCGTTACAGAACAATTTCTTTTCTCGCCACATAACGGCTTCAACACGCTCGGAAACTGCATACAGGCATTCATCGCCTACTTGAGCAGAAAGCTTTTGAGCCCACTCCTTGATAATGGCATTACGAGGATCTGATTCACGGTAAATCGCATGCCCAAAGCCCATGATCTTGTCTTTACGGGCCAGCATGCCCATGATTTTTTCTTCTGCCTCTTCCGGCGAACGCCAGTTTTCAATCAACTCCATAGCCGCTTCATTAGCGCCACCATGCAGTGGACCACGCAGGGAGCCAATGGCACCGGTCACTGTACTGTGGATATCAGACAAAGTGGATGCACAGACACGGGCCGTGAAAGTAGATGCATTGAATTCATGTTCTGCATACAAAATAAGCGATGCCTGCATAACCTGTACATGCAGAGGATCAGGCTTTTTATTATGAAGGGTCCAGAGAAACTGTTCAGCAATAGAATCAGCATCGGTCTCTGTTTCAACACGAAAACCATTATGGCTGAAGTTGTACCAGTAATTGATCATGCCCGGAAATATCGCCAGCAAACGATCTATATGATCCAGCTGCTCAGCAAAGTCAGTCTCGGTTTCAAGATTACCCAGCATAGAACAACCGGTACGCATCACGTCCATGGGATGAGCTTCGGCGGGAATCTGTTCCAGCACAGCTTTCAGGGCTTCGGGCAATGCACGCATAGCCTTTAGTCGGGTTTTGTAGGTATCGAGCTCCGCGTTATTCGGCAGTTTCCCATATAACAACAGATAGGCCACTTCTTCAAACTGCGCTTTATCAGCCAGCACTCTGATGTCATAACCACGATAGGTAAGACCTGCCCCAGTCTGACCTACTGTACACAGTGCCGTTTCACCAGCAGATTGGCCACGCAGGCCGGCACCACCCAGTTTTTTACCAGATACAGTATTCTCTGCCATGATGGTTCTCCAGTTATTGCTTTTTATTAAGAATCTTTGTCGTTTAATAAACTGATCGTAAATAGCTCTTTAAGCTATTCACCGTTATCAGGGGTTCAGAAATTCCTGGGTTTTCACCAGAAGCTCACGCTCCTGGAAAGTCATCATGCCGTCGGCGATAGCACCACTGTTACCATCACGCTTGATAACGTCCAGTACTTCTCTCATTGCCGTTACCGCAGCACGCTGAAGATCTGACGGTATGATAATTAACTCATAACCCATTGCTTTAAGATCATCTGTCGGTACCAGCGGTGTCTTACCACTGTAGAACATATTGATTAGTTTTGGTCCAGGAGCCTGACGGGCAATTTCTTCGATTTGTTCAATGGTTTGTGGTGCTTCTACAAACAGCATATCCGCTCCCGCTTCGACATAGGCTTTGGCTCGGCTAATGGCATCATCAAAACCTGTCACAGCAATAGCGTCGGTGCGGGCAATAACCGTCACATCACCTGCATATCGAGCTGCCACAGACACCTTTTTGCACATTTCTTCCGTTGATATCAGGGTCTTGCCATCCAGGTGACCACAACGCTTGGGAAACTCCTGATCTTCTATATGAAAACCGCAGACACCGGCATTCCTGTAGAGCTCCACGGTTCTCTTCACATTTACTTCATTGCCAAACCCGGTATCAGCATCAGCGATGACGGGTAAGGTGGTCGCTTCCACAATCTGTCGAATCCTGTCGACCACTTCCGTTAATGTCAGCAAACCTATATCGGGAACACCAGTACTTCTGGCAATGGCACCGCCACTGGCATAGAGTGCTGAAAAACCGGCTTCTTCACCCAAACGGGCAGATATCCCATCGTACACACCGGGTGCAGTTACAATGCCATGTGTTTTAATCAGTCGATTGAGTGCGTTATTTTTGACAGACATGATTCAACCTCTATTCCGAGTTTTCTTGTTGTATACTGAATTCGATTTCTTTTCTGGCTCTGGCAATATGCCTGCGCATCAATATCTCTGCCAGCTCGCCATCCCTGTCCTGTAAGGCTTTATAAATCATTTGATGCTCAAACAGTGCCAGTTCAGGTCGCGATTTACGCCTTGAGGACTTTCGGTAAATTCTGACCAGATGATAGAGTTCATCGCAGAGGGATCGAATCAGGCGCTGATTCCCTGACCCCTTAATAATTCGATAGTGAAAATCATAATCGCCTTCCTGATCGATATAAAATTCACCATGGTGCTCCTGAACATAACGGGCATGGTCTTCAATAAGAAGCCCAAGATCCGTCAGTTCGTCATCAGTCATTGACTCAGCAGCAAGCCTGGCGGCCATTCCTTCCAGAGCTTCACGCAGAGCAAATATCTCTGACAATTCTTTCCGGGTAAGTTTGACGACGCGAGCCCCCACATGAGGAGCCCTGACCACCATTCCCATACCTTCCAGCCTCAGGATGGCTTCTCTCAATGGTCCACGGCCAATAGCGTAGCGTCGAGATAATTCCGGCTCAGATATACGACTACCCTCTGCCAGTTCACCAGAAATAATATCCTGTAACAGTACGTCAATTATGTTGTTAGCCTGAGTACCCATGTGATGCCTGGTCAAATTGCCTGGAGTTTTTCGCAGATGCATTATCTATGAGATCACACATAATTGTAAACAATTGCCAATAATTATGATAAATATAACCCAGTTATCAGTTTTTTTCGGAGTAATTGTAAACAATACATATCAGACTGGTATACTCAGTTAGCCTTGATTAATCTACGATCTGATTATGAATTTTGCTCCCTCCATACAGCCCTTCCCTTTAATCTGAATGGCATCTAACAGCGAGCATGGGTAGAATGCCCTCAGATTTGTTCGGAAGACTGTATGAATAAGCTGACAATCCTTGATCTGGAATACAATATTGATTCCAGCCTCTATTTTGAACGATTCATTGATTTACCCCACGCCTGCTTTCTGGATAGCTGCCTGAATAGCGGTCTGGATAGCTGTGCGCCAATTCTTAATGGATCCAACGGCCGATTCGATATTATTACGGCCGATCCATCCATGATGGTGACCGTTTCCCATGATGGTATTACAACAGTAGAAAACCGGATGACGGCAACAGAAGAAAAAATATCCGATAAGTCACCTTTTGCCGTGTTATCCGAACTACTGACTTCTATGACCCCGATTCATAACAAAGAGCTGCCGTTTACAGGTGGTACTCTGGGGTATTGGGGCTACGAGCTGTGCGAGCTTCTGGAACCTGAAAACATTGAAAGAAGAAATAATAATACGCCACTGATGTCCGTCGGACTCTACCATTGGGCTCTGATTAACGATCATAAACTAGAACGTTGCCAAATGGTTTTTCATCCGGATATTTCCCGCACAATAAAAGACAGAGTTTTAGATAATCTGGATTGTGGTAAAAACAATTTGGCCCGATTCAGTCTGAAAGAACATTTCAGATCAACCCAGAAGCAAGCAGATTACAACAACGCTTTCCAGAAGATTCAGAACTATATTACTGCAGGAGACTGCTATGAAGTGAATCTGACCCAGGAATTTACCGCCCCGTTCTCCGGTGATAGCTGGCAAGCTTATAAGCATTTACGAAAGATCAGTCCCGCGCCCTATTCCGCCTATCTGACAACGCAGGAATTTCAGATTCTCAGTCATTCTCCGGAACGATTCATCAAAGTCAGTGATCGAAAAGTTGAAACACATCCCATTAAGGGGACTCGCCCAAGAGGAGCCACAGCGGAACAGGATAACGCCCAGGCAGAAGCACTACTTTCTAGCGCCAAAGATAAAGCCGAAAACCTGATGATTGTCGATTTATTGCGAAACGATCTGGGCAAGGTGTGTGAAACAGGCAGTATACAAGTACCCAGATTATTCAGTCTGGAGAGCTATGCCAATGTTCATCACCTGGTCAGCACCGTGACCGGCATTCTTCCGGAAAAAACCGATGTCTATGAACTGTTTTCCAGTGCATTTCCCGGCGGCTCGATTACCGGCGCTCCCAAAATACGCTCTATGGAAATAATCAGAGAACTGGAACCCGTTGCTCGATCGGTTTACTGCGGAGCACTTGGTTATGCCAGTTGCAATGGTGAACTGGATACCAGTATCACCATCCGCACCATGCTTGCAAAGGATCAAATGCTTCACTGCTGGGGAGGTGGTGCCATTGTCAGTGATTCAGATTGTGAACAGGAATATTACGAATCAATAACCAAAGTCAGTAATCTGATGACAGCCCTGGAAAATGATTTTTTCATAGACAGTGAAACGGCATGAAGGCAGAACAGTTTATAGACAGAATTATTCTATGTGCATTTTCATGAAAATATAAAGAAGCTGTTAGAATAAGCTCTGCCGCCACGACACAAAGCGTGTACCGGACTGAACGATACTAATTAAAAAATGAAACATCAGGAGTTTGTATGAAAATCACCATGGTCAAAAAAATTATGTCTGACGGAACTCCCTGCAAAAAATGTATTGATGTTTTTGCACGGCTGGAAAAATCAGGACACATTAACAGTATTGATCATGTCGTAGAGGCCAGAGAAGATGATCCGGCCAGTGAAGGATCGCTTCTGGCGGAATTTTATCAAGTTGATAGAGCCCCTTTTTTCATTGTCGAAAAAGAGAATGAAGAGGCAAAAGTCTACACCATTTATTTCAAGCTGGTGAAGGAAGTACTTGAAGCAACAGACTGATGTCTGCTGCTTCACAACAATAGAAAGTCGCTGTCACATGTTCGGCAACTGCACATGTGAAAACAGCTCATCAATCTCTGCTTTATTATGACGCTGAATCGCTTCCTGAATAACATCTTTGGTGAGGTGTGGGGCGAATTCCTGAATAAAGTCATACATGAATCCACGCAGGAACGTACCTCGACGAAACCCTATCTTGGTGATGCTCGATTCAAATAGATGATCCGCATTCAGAGGCACCAGATCAGAATCCAGCTCAGGATCATAAGCCATTTTGGCAATAATCCCGACGCCCAGATTTAGCCGTACATAAGTTTTGATAACATCGGCATCCGTTGCAGTGAACACAACTCTGGGGGAAAGCCCCTCATTCATAAAAGCTTCATCCAGCTTCGAGCGTCCAGTGAAACCAAACACATAGGTAACCAGGGGATACCGGGCGACATCCTGTAATGTCAATTCAGAAATTTGCGCCAGCGGATGATCCTTGGGTACCAGGACACAACGATTCCACCGATAACAAGGCATCATGACCAGATCATTAAACAGCTCAAGAGCCTCAGTAGCAATGGCGAAATCAACAGACCCGTCTGCAGCCATTTCAGCAATCTGAATAGGTGTTCCCTGATGCATATGCAGGGCAACATCCGGGTACTGTCCTATAAACTTGTTGATGATCTGAGGAAGAGCATAACGGGCCTGGGTATGAGTCGTGGCTATCGACAAACTGCCTTTGCGTTCATCACTGAACTCCTGGGCAACCTGTTTGATCGATTCCACCTTACGCAGAATTTCTCCTGCTGTTTCAATAATTTTCTCTCCGGCCGGTGTTATTCGGGTCAGATGCTTACCGCTACGGGCAAAGACTTCCACACCCAACTCATCTTCGAGAAGCCGGATCTGTTTACTGATGCCGGGCTGGGAAGTGTAAAGACTCTGCGCTGTCGCTGAAACATTGAGGTCATGGTGAGCAACCTCCCAGATATAGCGCAGTTGTTGCAGCTTCATTGATGCCTCCGGTAGAGCGAGTTAAGAGCCAGAATATAAACGAATGTTGAGCTCGTTAGTTCTATATAGAATAAAAGAATGACATTAAGTTCTTTTTCAGAATACTAGTCAGTCTCTATAGTTACCAGCAAATCATGATTCTTTAATCATGATTTCAAAGATCGTCTGAGCTACTTATAACTTTAGACCATATATTCAAGGATGTTATGGACATATTCATTTATATCGCAGCGGGTGCCGGCGTTGGTTTTGCTGTTGGATTGACAGGTATCGGAGGAGGTTCATTAATGACTCCTCTGCTCCTGATGTTCGGTTTCCAACCGCATATTGCCATTGGAACGGACCTAATGTATGCAGCCATAACCAAAAGTACCGGTGTTGCCATGCATAACCGTCAAAACAGTGTTGACTGGAAACTGGTCAGAACGCTGTGTGCTGGCAGTATACCAAGCACTATTCTGACGGTGTTGTTCCTCAAATATTCATTTGCCGGAAGCGCTGATTATAGCCCGATACTTACATTGTGCCTTGGATTTATGCTCTCTTTAACAGCTCTATCACTGATTTTCAGTGAACAAATCCGCTCTTTTCAAATGAACACGGCTTTTATAAAGCCAGAGTACGTTCAAGTAATCACCTTTATCATGGGTGCTCTGCTGGGGGTTCTGGTGACATTATCATCCGTTGGTGCAGGCGCCCTGGGAACGGCTGTTTTGATTTTTCTATACCCACAGTTGAAGTCAGTCAACATAGTCGGCACAGATTTGGCTCATGCCGTGCCACTCACCCTGGTAGCCGGTATAGGTCACTTATGGCTCGGGAACGTCAATTTTGCCTTACTGGGCAGTTTGCTTATAGGTTCTATTCCCGCTATTTATATTGGAACCCGATTGGGCAAGAAGCTTCCTGACCGAATGATGAGGCTATTACTGGCATTTATTTTGCTCTCATTGGGCATTAAATACCTCATTTGAACTTATTTATTCTGTACACTTGCGATCACCGGAAACTATGAATTAAAGTGAGACCTTCGCTAAATGTCTCTATATACACCCTAAAGATGTTTAGCGAAATTTAGCTTGCTGAAAGATCATCAGACAATATTCTAATGTAATCACGGATAACGTCTAACACATTATCTATCAGCAAATCAGATCTGCCCTCCGTAGTTTCTATACGTATATTGCAATCTGATCTTAGCCCCTGCCGGGAGACTGAAGCCAAAAAATGAGACTGCGCTAATGGCTGTATTACCCATTGAAAACCTGAATATTGAATCTCAGGAAATCCTCGTCACTCCAGACAGTTTGAAATCTGAAATCCCCATGAGCCAGGCTGCTGAAAGAACGGTGTCTGAAAGCCGTGGTGTTATTCAGAACATTCTTGACGGAAAAGATCATCGCCTTTTCCTGGTGATTGGTCCTTGCTCAATTCATGATGTAGCAGCGGCTAAAGATTATGCCAAGCGCTTACAGGCCCTGAGCAAGGAAGTCGAGGATACTCTTTATCTTGTCATGCGCGTCTATTTTGAAAAACCGAGAACCACTGTTGGCTGGAAAGGCCTGATTAATGACCCCTTCCTCAACGACTCGTTTAAAATTGAACAGGGCTTGCATATTGGCCGTCGTTTACTGATGGATGTGGCAGAAATGGGAATTCCAACTTCCACGGAAGCCCTGGATCCAATTACTCCACAATATTTGCAGGACCTGGTCGCCTGGTCAGCTATCGGCGCACGCACCACTGAGTCCCAGACACATAGAGAGATGGCCAGCGGCTTATCTTCAGCGGTGGGCTTCAAGAATGGCACCGATGGTGGTCTGGAAGTTGCCATCAATGCATTGCAATCGGTAGCCAGCCCTCATCGTTTCCTGGGACTCAACGGACAGGGACAGGTTGCTGTTACCAAAACCCGGGGAAACCCATACGGTCATGTGGTATTGAGGGGAGGTAACGACAAGCCGAATTATGACTCAGTCAATGTAGCCATCTGCGAACAGGAACTGGAAAAAGCAGGTATTAAGCCAAATATCATGGTGGATTGCTCCCATGCAAATTCCAATAAAGACCCTGCCCTGCAACCACTGGTTATGGAAAATGTCACCAATCAAATCATCGAAGGTAATCAGTCTATTATCGGCTTGATGGTAGAAAGCAATATTGGTTGGGGTAATCAAAAAATGACTGAGAACCTTGAAGATCTCGAATACGGGGTCTCTATAACAGACGCCTGTATCGATTGGGAAACCACTGAAAAAACTCTCAGGGATATGCACAAAAAACTGAAAGCGGTTTTACCTGATCGTCGGAAATAATTCTTTTAGTTATGCCCGTTGCCATTGAATATGTGGGCAGGCAGCAAACGAGCGAACTTTAATTATCGTCTGGGATGGGGTGCTTGCTGATTAACGTCAGGCACCTCCGTTCTGTTCCTGTCAATCTCTACACTGCAGCTGGTTTCTGTTTAATCGACCAATTTCAACGCCTTTTGTTCCTGCCTTTCATGAACGGTACCCGTTTTGTTTTTGTCACTCTATTGTTATACAGAATACCCTGAGACAATAATTTGTTTCCCTAGAAGAAAAACAACTTCATTTTCAGATTAACAGAAAATTAAGGGCAATCGGCAATGATGAGATCTCACTTAATCACCCCTTACGGCAAGGAATCTCTGAAGCAAGAGCTTAATTTTCTATGGAGCGACAAAAGACCTAAAGTAACCCAGGCTGTATCTGAAGCCGCAGCACTCGGTGACAGAAGCGAAAATGCCGAATACAAGGAAGGTAAACGATTATTAAGGGAAATAGATCGGCGGATACGCTATCTGACCAAGCGTCTAGAGATAGTTAAGGTCGTTCACTATTCCCCGGAACAGGAAGGAAAAGCCTATTTTGGTGCCTGGATAGAACTGGAAAACGAGGAAGGCGAAACTCTACAGTGTCGTATTGTAGGATCGGATGAAATTGATGTCAGCAAAGGCCATATCACCATTGATTCGCCAATGGCTAAAGCCGTAATAGGCAAACAGATAGAAGATGAAATATCTGTGCAGACGCCTTCAGGTCAAAAAATCTGGTACATCAACAAAATTCAATACAGCTCTTTTTAAAATTTATATCTCAGGTCGTCCAAGAACAACCCGAGATTCTCTGAAGTACTACCTTAATTATTTATAAAATGCATTTTCAGTATAAGTATGATCAGTAACATCCCTTACGCCTTTCAGCTGAGGGATTCTTTCCATAAGGGTTCTTTCAACGCCGTCTTTCAAGGTAAGATCGACACTGGCACACCCCTGACAACCACCACCAAACTGTAAGACTGCAACCTCATCTTCTATTTCAACCAGGCTGACCATTCCACCGTGAGAAGCTAACCCGGGGTTAATTTCAGTCTGCAAAAAATAGTTGATGCGCATATCCAGTGGGCTGTCTTCGTTTACCTTCGGCATCTTTGCATTAGGCGCCTTGATGGTTAACTGCCCACCCAGTTTGTCTTCAGAAAAATCAACCACTGCGTCTTCAAGAAAGGGTTCACTGACACCTTCCACATGGCAATCAAAGGGCTCCAGGGAAAATTTCAGATCGCCCTCTTTTTCTTCACCCGGTTTACAATAGGCCAGACAAGTCTCAGCATGAGGCGTTCCGGGATTACTGACAAACAAGCGCACCCCTATCCCCTCTACAGCCTGTTTTTCCAATAATGTACCCAGATATTTTTGTGCTGCTTCAGTAAATAGAATATTCAACTCAGCATACCCTCTGTTCAGAATAACGCTATTCTATTCCATCCCGACGTTGCAGAGAATCCCTAGAGCACCACTGGATTATTCTTTTTTCTTCAGATTCGCGAACTCCATGTGGCACAATAGCAGGAAATCTGACTGTTTCTTCCCGATATGAAAGATAAAGTTCATAGTTCCAATTATAGTTCCAATCATAGCTCTGGCCATGGCTCCGAAAAACAACGCCCCCTCATAGGGGTTGGTGTTGCGATCATCAAGGATGGCAAAATACTGCTGGGAAAACGCAAGAACGCCCACGGAGAGGGTGAGTGGGCTTTTCCCGGAGGTCATCTGGAATACGGTGAACAGGTTGAAGAATGCGCCCGAAGGGAGGTGCTGGAAGAAACGGGCCTGGTATTAAATCACTGTGCAACAGGGCCATACACAAATACTATTTTCCATAACCATAACAAACATTATGTAACCCTGATAATCATTGCCAGTTGTCAGCCCGGAATCGCTAAAAATAACGAACCGGATAAATGTGAATCCTGGCATTGGTTCCCCTGGAATAGCCTCCCAACACCCCTGTTTCAACCTCTTGAAAGCCTGGTTAAAAGTAAATTCAACCCACTGAAGTACCTGGAGAATATGCAGGCACCTCAAAATCAGTGAGATAAATACTCAATATTCAGCCTCCTTGAATACTGAATTTCTTTTATTCCTTACTCCAGAGAGATTATCCCAAAGGCTCATTCTTGTTCAGCATTAACGTCTGAGCCACCTTTAAACCAGCTCAGTTTGTCCTGTAAAGTCACCACACTGCCAATGATAATCAGAGTGGGTGCCAGTACCTTTTCATTGGCAATAATTTCGCTGATGGTTGATAAAGTGCCGGTATAAACCCGTTGATTACGAGTTGTTCCCTGTTGTATCAGCGCAACCGGTGTTGAAATATCCCTGCCGTGATTTATCAGTTCCTGACAAATCCGTGATAAACCCAGCAATCCCATATAGAAAACCAGAGTCTGCCCCGGATCCTGCATCTCATTCCAGTTCAGTACATAGCTACCATCTTTAAGATGTCCTGTAATAAATCGAACCGACTGAGCATGGTCACGATGAGTTAAGGGAATGCCTGCATAGCTTGCGCAGCCGCTGGCCGCAGTAATGCCAGGCACCACCTGGAAAGGAATACCCTCACTGGCCAGAGTTTCAATTTCTTCTCCTCCTCTTCCAAATATAAATGGATCACCGCCTTTAAGCCTGAGAACACGCTTTCCTTCTTTGGCCAGCTTTACCAATAACGCATTAATTTCTTCCTGTGGACGAATATGCCGATCCCGTTTTTTCCCCACATAAATAAAATCAGCATCCCGGCGGCACAAGTCGAGCACATCTTCAGATACCAGACGATCGTGAAGAACAACATCAGCCTGCTGCATCAAACGCAAGGCTTTAAATGTCAACAAATCAGGATCGCCCGGACCTCCACCTACCAGATAAACTTCGCCAGTTTTCTGTTCATCAGTGTTGTTGAGCTCCTTCACTAAGAGCTGCCTGGCTGATTCAATATTATTTGCAAGTGCCTGCTCAGCCACAGGCCCCTGAAATACTTTCTCCCAAAAATAACGACGGTCATTAATATGAGCAAAACGCTGCTTAACCATATCACGGCATTCGCCAGATAATTTGGCCAACCGTCCGTATCCGGATGGCAATATAGACTCCAGCTTCTCTCTCAGCAATCGAGCCAGAACCGGTGCCTTACCTCCCGTTGAAAAGGCGATCACTACAGGTGACCGGTCAACAATGGACGGCATGATGGCATTACCTGATTCAGCATCATCCACCACATTCACAAACAGATTTCGTTGCGCAGCTATTTCTGCCACATTGCGATTAACACAGGAATCATCAGTGGCCGCAATAACCAGACATACACCCTTTAGATCTTCTTCCGAAAAAGGCTTATTTTTTAGTTCATGAGATTGTTCTGACAGAAGAGAACGAATGTCCTTGCATATTTCTGGTGCAACAACCCTGACAAACGCACCCGATGAGTGCAATAACCTGATTTTCCGCAGGGCAATATCACCACCACCCACCACCAGGCAACATTTTTCTCTTATTTGAAGAAATACCGGTAAATAATCCACGTTATTCTCTAACTTGTCTGTTCATCGACACACCCATGGTAAACCATGGATCACAGAAGTAAGGCTCATTCACTGTTCAGAGTCATAAATCGCAACAAAACAAATATACCATTATCACGCAACACGCTGATATGAAAGAGAAAGCAATAAATGTTCCAGTAACAAAAATATTTTTTCTGCCAGTATTTTCACATTCACACCAGGAACACTCAAACATGTACTAACGCTTCAAAATTCAATTAATAAATAGCTCTCATGGCCGATACACCGGCATTGGCTGAAAAACTAACCGAGAGATTCGATATGGCTTACGGACAAGACTACACTGGGAACTATTTAAATGTTCCTGTCCAGACTATTCAGAAGAGAATTCAGCAGCTCAACACCAATAAGCCTCAACAAGAAATTGGCATGACACCGGATGGCCGGCTGGTATCAAAAGCTGAGTTTGATGATCAATTCAAAACAATCACCCAACTATGGACAATGAGTCTATTAGGCGAAGCCAAAGATCAACAGGGTGAAACATTTGACATCTACGCAGGGCGATTCGAGCATTATAAAGACGTTCATAAAAAACCACTGCAGGAAAGAGCAGTGGCCAGACATCCAGGCCAGGTCACTCCCGGTATAGCCAAACCAACAGGACAAACCATCGATCAAGTTCTCTGGGATAACGTTAGAAAAACATTCAATTCATCGGAATTAACTAACTCTGAAATAACACTGCTTATTCAAAAAAATCAAATAGATAACTGGATTTTTTCAGAAAAATTATCAATCGACCAAGCAAGAGAAATGCTCAACCTTGCTGAATTGAAAGATAAGCTGAGGATGATAACCAAACCACCCAGCGACCCGTTTTTTCATCAAAACAGCGTTCCTGAAGCAAGATCTGGACTACCCGTTCTTTATGACCCCACAGCCCAACATCTGGTGCACCTTTTTGTCAGTGAAGGTATAGATAAAAGTGTGGCCCAGGGAATAGTGCTGGAGATAATGCAAAAAAGCCCGGATGAATTCGCACACTTTAAACAGTTAAAATTCGACCACTTGAAGAAGGACTGGGTAAAGCAATGTCTTAAACTGCGCATGATAAGTAGACGAAAAGAAGAAACTAAAAGCCATCAAGCTCTGCCGGCAATACCTCCACGACAACAAAAAATAGAGCAGCTCCGAGCTGCATTAGTCAATAGTGCCGGAGCCACTGAACAACAATTAGCCCTTCTTGAACGAACAGGCATGTTGAATTACGATGCCATCGAACTAAACCAGGATGATCTGAAAGGCTATTATCAGATTTTATTACGAAACTATCGATCATCTCATGGAGCCGTTCCCGGAGATAAAAAAGTCGAATGGTTTCAAAGGGCTCAAACTCTTCTTGGGTATCTTGGGGATACCAGTTATACCGCGGAAAATATGCGCTGGCTGGTCAATGAGTACTGTGTTTTATCGAATGAGTCGTCTCTCGATGAGGCAAAAAACAATCAACTTATTTCTGCATTTAAAACTTGTATTGAAAGGCTTCCTGCACCTTTTTCAAACAAAGAGTTCATTGGCAGTGTACTGCAGATCATCCACGCTTACCCCAATGCGCAGTCACCTTATTTAAGGCAACTATCAAAGATTTTCGATCGTACCATACCCACTCCACCACCATCCCCCATTCAATCTCCGACTTTGCGCAGGGAACAATTATCGCCAGAAGTGCAGGCACTGGACTGGGCAATTAGTCAGGTTAAATCCTCCTATGGAATAACTGATAAGGAATGCTCTGTTATCAGGCAATCGCCTCCAGTAAATATTGAATCTCAAGATGTTACGACACACTTTTATCAACAGATGCTGGTATGGGCAGCTCTTAAGGATAAAGGTTTTCCTGTTCCTTTTGATCAATACTGGCCAATGGTTAAAAGCGGTGAAATAACGCGACAAATGCTGGATAATGTAGAAACAGCAGACGAAGGTAACCCCAACGATCCGAGACCACTCAAAGCAGCAGGCGCACCTATAATCAAGGCCTACGTGCGTCATCGACCAGAACTACATAATATTTCAGATGATCAGCTTGAAAGATTCACCACTGTGAGCCTCTGGCATAAAGACCTTGTTGCTACCCTGGATTCACTGTTGGAATTATTCAAATTTCAGACAATTTTCAAACCTCAGGATCAATGCCTTAACCTCGATGATATTGCCTGGGCCGCCAGTGAATTACTCCTTACAGCAGATGATCGGAGTAATATCAAAGCGTTTAACTCTGATAAGCAAACCCGTTCATTGATAGAAAAAAACCATCAGAAGATTGCTGAAAATCCGGTTGTACGTGCCATCGGTAACACATCAGAAGTTAACGATATCTCACCTCCCGGCATACCAACACTTCGCATATGTGCTCACCTTGTGGGCTATCAGACAGAAGCTGAATATTACAAATATAACCTTGATAAAAAGGATGATCAGCAGGCATTTCTGGCAGCATTCAGGAACATAGGCCTGGTCAACCTGGACAAACATTTAGAAAACAAGCAGCAGTTAAAAGAACGTATCAAAATCTGGTGTAAACTGGGAAATGAGAATGAAGGGGTTATAAATTATTTGATAAAGAACATTGGCGAAATGCATGAGTTACTGAATTCTGCTCATCCCGAAAAAGTCAGTACATTTATGTCTGATAGAAATCTGCCCACAAGATTACAAGCTGATATAACCCTTGTTCTGCAAAATCTGGCCTGTATAAAATTACCTGATTTTGTCGCACAAATGAATGCACTTAAACCTCTACTGGAAGCTGCTCGTCTCGTAGACAAAATGGAAACGGGTATAAAAGACAGAGTTGAATTTCAACAACATGCACTTCACAGACCTAAAGTTGATGAATATCTAACCAATAAGCTTCATTGTCGTCTTGGAGAACGTACTGTTCCTGATGGCAGCTGTGGCTATCATGCCATCGCTCTGAGCACCGGTTTTTCTTCTCATGAAGTCCGGAAAAAAACAGCCCAGGCAGCGAGAGATCTTATTGCCTATTCAGCAAGCCATAATAAAAAGAGCATAGAATCTAATGATCCTGACTATATTCAGCGGATAGAAACAGCTTCAGAACACTGTAACTTAGCCTACGCTGCTGAGAGAATAGAATTCATTGGTCGGGTTGTCGAAGAAGAAGGTCCTGTTAATGGAAAAGGACTGGGCAACTACTGGATGACTTCTGATGACCTTCAGTTTGTTGCTGTTGCCTTTGGAAGTCCCGTGTTGTATCTGGGTAATCCGATTAAAACTCACGACGGACATCTTCCCTGCGAGAGGTATTATTCCAATACCGGTGAAGAAATATGGATTCCCGGAGAGTGGGGAAAAGTTCGTGAACTTGTTAGCAACAGTGACACCATTGGCATTGTTAATCTTGGTGAAGGTCAATGGTCTCACTGGGAACCTCTGAAACCTCTACCAGGTTCAGTTAGTTGGGAACCAATAACTGATACACAACCAAGAACTCCCGCGGACGATAAACACAAAACAGTTGCTGCTGAATTTACGACGCATGGATCTCAAGACCCTCTTCAGGTGGAGCAGGATACAGATGAGAATTCATTAGCAGGGATGAAAGGTCATAACTATTTAAGCATGAATAATGATCCTCTCATGAGTCTGAAGTATCAAAATATGACAGCAGGTCGGATTGCCTTCAAAGCGGTGGAAGAACATCACCCCGTTTTCCAAAGATCAGAGAACATTCAGGGTGATACAGAGTCAACTGTCAGTCAGGGCAACATCCAACATGTACGAGCTTCTGATTCCGATGAATCGATACCATTAGATCCAAATTTTTGCTGTCTTCATTGTGAAAATCAATATGCAATAGGAGAAATACAAAAATATAGAAGGCACTTTAACGGTCATAAAAAAGAAACAACCTGATTGGATAATGCAGGTCTGAACGATAATCAGACCTGCATTATAAATCAGTCCATTACCTTCAAGCCACCGAGGTAAGGTTGAAGTGCTTCAGGAATATGAATCCGCCCCTCTTCATCCTGATAATTTTCCAGCACAGCAACCAGTGTTCTACCCACTGCCAATCCGGATCCGTTTAATGTATGCACCAGCTCCGGCTTTCCGGACTCGCCACGATAACGTGCTTTCATTCGTCGGGCCTGGAAATCCAGGCAGTTGCTGACAGAGGAAATTTCACGGTATTGATTCTGTGCCGGTAACCAGACCTCAAGGTCATAGGTTTTGGTGGCACCAAAGCCCAGATCACCACCACAGAGCGCAACAACCCGATAGGGTAATTCCAGTTTCTGTAGAATAGCTTCGGCATGACCTGTCATATCTTCTAGTGCTTCAGATGATTTATCCGGATGAACCACCTGAACCATTTCTACTTTTTCAAACTGATGTTGTCTGATCAAGCCTTTGGTATCCCGACCATAACTTCCAGCTTCGCTGCGAAAACAAGCTGTATGAGCGGTGAACTTTTGAGGCAATTGAGTAGCATCAAGAATTTTTTCACGAACAATATTGGTCAGTGTTACTTCAGCCGTAGGAATCAGATAAAACTGCTTCTGATCACCGCCGTGTTCTGAATCACACGCTGTTTTAAACAGGTCTTCTCCAAATTTGGGAAGCTGTCCTGTGCCATACAGTGCCTGATCATGCACCAGATATGGGGTATTCACCTCTTCATATCCGTGTTCGTCGGTCTGAACATCCAGCATGAACTGCGCCAGGGCACGATGCAAACGCGCGATTTTTCCGCGCATCATGGCAAAACGGGCACCGGAGATATTAGCAGCCGATTCAAAATCCAATCCGTAAGGAGCTCCGAGATCAACATGATCCTTTACATCAAAATCAAAGGATTTTGGCTCGCCCCAGGTTCGAACCAGAACATTATCATTTTCATCTTTTCCTGCTGGTACTGATTCATCCGGCAGATTGGGTATACCCAGCAGAAGATCATTTATATCTTCCTGAAGACTGCCAAGTTCAGACTCGCATGTTTTTAACTCGGCATTAATACGATCCATTTTTTCTTTCAGTTCGACAATATCGCCGCCCTGAGCTTTGAGTTTGCCAAATTCTTTCGAACCTGACTTACGCTCGCTCTGCAATTGCTCTGTTTGCACTTGCAGGAATTTACGTCGATCTTCAAGAGAAACCAGTTGATCAACATCCAGCGTGAAATGCTTCTTCAGCAGTCGCGCAGCGACTTCTTCAGGGTTGCTGCGAACGTATTTGGGATCCAGCATGTGAAATCTGTAACCTTGTTTATTGCAAATGGCATCCGGTCGTTATGCCGGAAACTGTTAAGTCCTAATGATAAGGAAAGCAGTGGGTTTAACAAGGGGTTAACCCGTTAATATTCAATAAATAGCCGCTATTACAGAAACAATCGAATTCCCTGATATCCAGCCCAGGTGCCCAGCAGGCAGAACAATACACTGGCAAGAATATAGGCGAAAGCTTCCAGTGGCTGATCAGCTTGAATCAACCTGAATGAATCCAGGGAAAATGTGGAAAAGGTAGTCAATGCTCCCAGCATGCCGGTGACGGCAAAGTTTTTCCAGATTGGTGGCAACAGGGATTTTTCCACCAGACAATACCAGCCAATCCCGATCAATATTGAACCTATGATATTGACTGTCAATGTTGGCAGAGGAAACAGATGCGCATTACGGGTTCCTGCAAACGTGTTGTAAATAAACACCCGTATAAGGGCGCCAATTGCGCCTCCAGCGGCAACCGCCAGGTAATTTAACATATCAGTCTAATATCATTTGGTTTGGTCATTTCCTATTGTTGCCGGAATAGACGAGTCAATGCCAGTCTATGCTCCAACTTTGTTGTTACAGGTGAGGACTATAACCTGTTCAACAGTTTGGAAAGATCTCTCAAAATAGTATTAAAAACGCATATATGATTGTATATTAGGCGTATGAATAAATCTATGATACTAGAGATAGAATGACGTAAGGGTGGAAAGGCAGCATCTACAATTGGCCATGCCATTTCACAACGGTTTGTGAGTAACCGATGCCTATGGCACGAACACGTTGAATGTGAATTTTTTAATCTGGCGTAATTGAAGGGCTATCGGCGTTGCTTCTGACTGTTAAGATTCATTGAGTCGAGTCGGGAGAGTTTTTCCCTGATCTTTATTTCAAGCCCTCTGTCATTGGGCTGATAGTACTTTTTAGGTTCCATTGCTTCCGGAAAGTAACACTCTCCTGCTGCGTATGCATGATCTTCATCATGGGCATATCGGTACCCTTCCCCATAACCCATACTTCCCATTAATTTTGTGGGTGCATTCCGTAAATGCATGGGGACTTCATAAGAAGGATTCCCTTTCACATCCGCCATTGCTGCAGCCCAGGCTTTATAAACCGCATTACTCTTGGGTGCACAGGCACAGTAAACCGTTGCATGTGCCAGGGCCAGCAATCCTTCAGGGGCACCTAAACGCTCAAATGCCTGCCAGGCATTCATAGCTATATCCAACGCCCTTGGATCAGCATTGCCTATGTCCTCACTGGCAATGGCCACAAGCCGGCGTATGACATAAAGTGGGTCCGCCCCACCATCAACAATTCTTGCTGCCCAGTAAAGAGCGGCATTAGGATCAGATCCACGTACTGATTTATGAAAAGCTGAAATCGTATCGTAAAAAGCTTCACCGCCCTTATCAAAACGCCGACCGGTATCGGCCAGAATATTACTGACAGTTTCTTCGGTAATAACCCCCTCATTGTTCAGATCCACTGCAATTTCAAGCGTATTCAGAACGCGCCGGGCATCTCCGTCTGCATAACGAATCAGCATTTCCTTTGCTTTCGGCTCAAGGCTGATATTCCTTCCCCCAAGACCATTTTCAGCATCGGACATAGCCTGTTCAATCACATTTTCTATAGCTTCCGTGCCCAATGGCTTAAGTACATAGACCCTGGCCCTGGAGAGCAAAGCGTTATTCAGTTCAAAAGAGGGGTTTTCAGTTGTTGCACCAATAAAGATGACCGTTCCATCTTCGATATGGGGCAAAAAAGCATCCTGTTGGGATTTATTAAAACGATGAACTTCATCAACGAATAACAGCGTTTTTCTATTGCGGGTCAACTGCTCATCTCTCGCCCTGGCCACGGCCTGTCTAATATCTTTTACTCCGGAAAGGACTGCTGAGAGAGTTTCAAAATGAGCATCACAGGCACCAGCCACCAATCTTGCCAGGGTCGTTTTTCCGACGCCAGGCGGCCCCCAGAAAATCATTGAGTGTGGAACGCCCTGCTCCAAAGCTTCACGCAGGGGCTTACCCCTGGCAAGAATATGTTCCTGACCAAGATATTGATCCAGATTCTTTGGGCGCATTCTGGCCGCCAGAGGTTCAAAACGACCTGAATCTTTTAGAACATCAAACAGGGAACTCATGGATTGGTCTCATCAATAATATCGAACCCCTTGGGAATAACAGGTTTAAAATTATCATCCGAAATTTTATTGTTTATAGAGACATTACTGAATTCAATCTTACTTTTGCCTCCTAGGGTATCTTTCAGCACCATGGCCAAAAGCTCTCCGGAAACAAAATGAATATCCAGCTGTTCAAATAAATCATTGTCCTGAATGGGCTTGAGTGTGAATACTTCGCCCCTTTTATTCTCTAGCTGGACGACATTGTAATTTTTCAGAAATTCTTCGGCGTTACCACTCAACAACTGCACAGGAGTGGCACCAGAATTTTTATCCTGCTTCTTGATCACCACCTGCATTAAGTCGGTATCAATCATCCACAGTTTGTCTTCCGTTGATATAATTTCCTGCGGGAAAGGCTTAACAGTATCCCAACGAAACTGGTTAGGTCGTTTAAGCAGCATCTTGCCCAGCTGCTCTTTGATTCGCCCCTCATTATCGGCGGAACTCTGTCTGAATTCAGCGCTTAAGGTGTTGATAGCAGTAAGTTGCTTTGCCAACCTGGTTGAAGCCGCTTTATCATGAATAACTCCGGCAGAGGTTGTTGCACGGACCTTGCTGTTCTTCGGAACTACCGGCGTATTTTCGGCTGCCGACAGAGTAGCGACAGGAAAAACACCTATAACAAAAACAGCTGTAAAAACAGTGACAAAGAAGCTCTTTTTAAACATAAATACCATCAAATTACGAGATTATTACTGTTTGGGAGGTGCCGGTGCGATAACTTCACGGTTACCATTATTAAATGCCGGGCTCACCACACCTGCAGCTTCCATTGCTTCGATCATTCGGGCTGCACGGTTGTAACCAACCTTCAGCTTTCGTTGTACAGATGAAATGGAAGCTCTTCTTGATTCTGTCACGAAGGCTACCGCTTCATCGTATAGAGGGTCCTGCTCAGAGTCATCATCCAATCCGCCAGAAAAGGCACTGCCATCTGAGCTGGCATCAACGCCTCCACTGAGTACATCTTCGATATAATCAGGCTCACCACGCAGTTTCCAGTCAGCTACAACCCTGTGAACCTCTTCATCACTGACAAAGGCTCCATGAACACGAATAGGTACACTGGTTCCCGGGGGAAGATAAAGCATATCACCATGGCCAAGAAGTTGCTCTGCTCCGCCCTGGTCTATGATGGTTCTCGAATCGATTTTGCTCGATACCTGAAAGCTGATCCTTGTGGGCACGTTGGCTTTAATCAGACCGGTGATAACATCCACAGAGGGACGCTGGGTAGCCAGTATCAGATGAATACCCGCGGCTCTGGCCTTCTGGGCTATCCGGGCTATCAGCTCCTCCACTTTCTTACCGACAATCATCATCATGTCGGCAAATTCATCCACCACAACCACAATGAAAGGCAGCTCTTCCAGCTCCGGAGCCTGATCATCCATAGATACAGATTGGTGAAGAGGATCAAGCAGTGGCTGTCCTGACTTACGCGCTTCCTTCACTTTACGGTTGTAGCCCGCAATATTCCGGACACCCATGGTAGCCATCAATTTATATCTTCGCTCCATCTCTGCCACACACCAGCGAAGAGCATTAGCCGCCTCTTTCATATCGGTGACTACCGGTGACAAAAGATGAGGAATACCATCATAGATAGAGAGTTCCAGCATCTTTGGATCGATCATTATCAATCGAACTTCATCCGGTCCGGATTTGAACAACATGGACAGCAGCATGGCATTCACGCCCACTGATTTACCGGATCCGGTGGTACCTGCCACCAGCAAGTGAGGCATTTTAGCCAGATCCACAATCACTGGCTGACCAGCAATGTCATGACCCAATGCCAGACTCACTGGCGAACGGGCATTGTCAAAATGGTCGGAAGCAATAATCTCACTGAAGAAGACAATTTCCCGATCTTCATTGGGTATTTCAATACCCATAACTGATTTACCCGGAATCACTTCAACAACCCTGACACTGACCACTGCCAGTGATCTGGCAAGATCCCTGGCTAAACTACTGATCTTACTGGCTTTTGTACCCGCTGCTGGCTGAATCTCAAACCTCGTGATTACCGGCCCGGGATGGACAGCAACCACTTCAGCTATGACACCAAAATCCTTCAACTTCAGCTCGAGCAACCGTGACATGGCATCCAGGGAATCATCGCTCATTCCTTTTCCGGAATGTACAGCTTCATCCAGCAGGCCGACCTTTGGTAGCTCGCCCACTGCATCTTCGGAAAACAAGGTTACCTGTTTTTCCTTAATCGCCCTGGGGCTCTTAGGTATCGGTTGAGGAGAAGCAGCAATCAGAATAGGCGGTTTATTGTCCCGAACTATTTTTTCCTCCGCCAACTCTTTATCTCGTTCTACTTTTGCCAGAACCAGTGCTTTACGCTCCCGCCGCTGATCCAGCAGCCGCTGAAAATAACCAACAGTGTCCAGCAGTCTGGAAAAGAGTAAAAGGGTCCAGCGCCCAATAGTATCCATGAGACGAAACCAGGACAAATCGGTATACAGAGTGATTCCAGTAAGAAAAAGCGCCATTAATATCAATGTGCTGCCAGTGACATTAAAAGCCGGTAAAAATTCACGGATAGCGAGACTACCGAGAATACCGCCACTGGACGCAGGCAGATTACCGTCTAAAAAGTGATAATGTAAGGATGCCAGGGCTGCCCCGCTACAGAGCGTCAGAAGAGCACCACTGAAACGGATCAGTATCAGCCAGGGTTGCCAGTGCAGGGGCCTGTATCGGTATCGGAAAACATTAACGGCCTTGAGGACAAGAATGGCTGGCAACAACCAGGCCAGAAAGCCAAACAGGGTGAAAAGGATATCAGCAAACCAGGCACCGGTCCTTCCTGCTGAATTATGAACATTGGCATCGGTGCCCACGGAGGTCCAGCCGGGATCAACCTGACTGTAAGTAAATAATGACAGCGAAAGAAAACTGGCCAGAACAAGCCAGCCAAACATAACGCCTTCTCTCATTCGCAGCGATAACCCATCTGCCAGAGGAGAAGACTCTTCAGAAGATGCTTCAGAAGACGCTTCATAAGACTTGGTCTTTCTGCTTCGGGATTTCACTTTACTGCTTTGTTTACCAACCGATTCCGTCATCCGGATCCCTGAAATAATGCTGATTGAAAATCCAGTGGTTCAGTCAGAAACGATAACATGACCGACCTGTGGGTTTCTAGAAAGTAAATTCAACAAATTCTGCACTATTATCATGGCCGTGGCGAAACCAGAGCTTTTTTTCGCCACAGTCCAGCAGCATGGTCATCAGGGTTCCCGCCGCTCCGGTAAGAGGATGATCCCTGTATGCTCTGAGCACAGGATAGTCACCAGTATCCTGATCAAGCGCCTGTCTTATCACAGACATCGACCGCTCCCGACCAGACACCAGACTTCTTATGCTATTCAATCTTGTTTCAGTGCAGGTTCTGGTCAGAGTCGGCTGAGCCTGACCGGAACAAAGGTAATGATTCGTGTGAATATAGACATCCGGATCTATTTCAGGCCACTGTGCCTGCTTAGGCGCACACTCAGCCGCTTTTAACATCTGTTTATCAACGACCATTATATGGCTTGCTTTACCCTCACCCTGCTCTTTTATTAAATCCGCAGCCTGCTCCAGAGACCGACATTCTAATAATGCTCTGAGAAGAATATGAACAGGCAACCCTCTAAGTAGTGTGTCAGCTGGCAATATATTCAGCAGAACACCCAGACCATGTTCATTCATACCGATTTTCCCCAGAAGCCCTGGCTCAATCATCGTCATTATTTTGGGCCCATTCACCGGTTGTATTTCGGCAATGGCCAGAAGTGGATGAATGGCTGCTGCCCAGTCCCAGTTCTGACCTGCCAGCCCGGTACCCGGAAAGCCCAGCATGGAGCATTCATTGTAAAAACTGCCTGCAGGACTCGACATCAGCTCGCTGCGTGAATTCAACGCATAAATCCAGAATGGTTCAACATCCGCACCCTTTGCAATGGCATCCATTTCAACCTTGAAATCAGGATTGAAGGCCGTTATTCGATGGATAAAATGTTCTATTGATTGCGCAAGTACATCTCCAGAAGCTGAAAATCGAGGCCGGTAGTATTCCAGAGCATGACCGATTTCTGCTTTCATCTGTCGTCCATGGAACATGCCTATCTCTTGCGGAGTACCCGATAATTTAATTCTTTTCATTTAATACCTATACCTGATTCAACTTGTAACTATTCTCTTCCGATGATCGGATACCACTTACTAAAGGCCTTAAACTTCCATTTAACGATGATTATGATTCACATTTTATCCAAACCCGCTTCCCAGTTATCACTGCTTCTGTGTACCCTCATAGCGACCCTGACTATTTCACCGGTACTCTCTGAAGATACCCTTATCGAGCTGACCTTTTCCTGTCTCGTTCTGCTCAGTCTGGTCCTGGTTCTTAAGCCACTGACAACCACCAGCCCCCGCATCAGACTGATTCTGGAAATATCTGGCAGCTTGCTGATTTTGTTGAAAATAATTTCAAACTACAGACTTGATAGTATCATTTTTTCTTACGCAGCCCTTATCTGCATTATTCTGTTTCAAACAGGCATGATGCTCATTTTAATGAAACACCTTTTCAGCACCGCGCCCCAAAAAGAAAAATTACTGGCAGCGATCAATTTTTATCTGCTCACAGGTATAACATTCAGTTATTTTTATCTCCTCTGTCTATTGATGGATCCCTCAGCCTTTAACTTACCAGGGGAATCAGCCACTAACTGGTCCAACTTTTTGTACTTCAGTTTTGTGACATTAACAACTCTGGGATATGGCGATATTCTGCCTGACAGCCCCGTTGCCCAGAGCCTTGCCAATCTCGAAGCCATAATTGGTGTATTAAGTCCGACCATTATGATTGCGAAATTTGTGCGTTCAGAAGATTAATAATTTAAAAACCCTCTTGAGGCTAGTACTAAAGTCCGTTTATCTTAGCGCCTGCTTTAATAAATGAGTATTTCATGAAAAAACTGATCGGACTTTTTTCTACTGCAGCCTTGCTTATATCCGCCAGCATTTCTGTTCAGGCAGATATCATTGGTGCCAAAGCGGGCTATGAATATTGGCAAACAAAAGATAATGATGGTGCAAACAGTGTTTACCTTCAGTTGGAACACCCTATCCCTCTGCTTCCAAATCTTGCAGTAAGAGCCACACAGCTCGACAGCACCCGCCTGGATGTCAACATCTATGATCTCTCAGGCTATTACGAGATTCTGGACAATGACAATATTTCCCTGGATTTTGGTGCCGGATTGCAAAGACTGGATAGCGGCAAGATTAATCTGGAGAAGTTTACCGACACGGTCCCTATGCTGACATCTGACCTGGAACTCTTTCCAAAGAGCCGTTTCTCTTTCTATGCCCGGCTAAATGCTGGCCAGAACAGTGAAACCAGCATGTACGATCTTCAGGCGGGAATGCGCCTGAGAATGCTGGCAGGCTTCAGGCTGCAGGCAGGTTACCGGGAATACAAGCTGGACCTTGATGGAACCAAAGACATCACAAGAGAACAAACTGTGCGAGGCCCACTGCTGGCTCTGCACTGGGATCTATAAAGAAAAAGCACTATAAACCAGTATTACTCCCATGTTAAATGGGAGTAATACTGAAAATCACTGACGAATCTGCAATAAACGCTTTGATAGCGTCAAATACTTTTCTGAATCTCTAAGACCCAGGATAAAGCGTTGAGGAATATTTTCCTGCCCATTCATTGCTCCCAGTAACGCACCGACTAACGCCCCTCTCGCCATATTGTTTCCACCCCCGTTAATGGCTGAAAGTAAACCCATTTCAAAATCATCCGGATAACGATGAATCAGGTAATATACGGCGGGCAATATATGCATCACCTGACAATCCATTCCATAGACCTCACTGACGTGCAATGCAGGTTCAATTCGAATCAAATCCGGTTTCCAGGCAACCATGCCATTCCCCGGAGTTAATAGATTATCAAAGCTGCCTGTCACAGAACGTATGCCCGATTCTGATTTAATCCAATCAGGTAAGTGCGCAGGTCTGATAATTGCACTCCTTTTATCAGAGCTTGTAATACCAGGGCATAAACAATCTGATTCTGGCGAATAAATGGATCTTTTATCAAGGGCGTCATAAGACGCTCTGCTTCCATAGCCAGCTTTTCCGGATTTTTATAAATAACAGCCAGTAGAATTGATAACTGTGCTCCATCAGAACTGTCCTTGGTAGTGGCCAGCTCCGGATTATCCCAACTGACTCCCGCCCTTCGGGATTTAATCAACGCTGTAATGATCGATTCTGTGTAACGACCTGAAAAAGAATCACCGCTCAGGGTTGCAAAAAATGCATCTAACCGATGGTGAAAATCCTCGGGCACGAAGCCACCACTGTCGACAACAGATTCCAGTAACAGGGTAAATATCTGTCCTGTCTGGGAAACATCACCCGCTCTTAACCCCTGTTCAAACCGAAACCGGCTTATCTTGGCAAACCCATGACTTCCATTGAGTGCTGGATCCTGATAACCATCGATCCAGGTTCCATAATCCTTATGCAGTTCATCGAGGTTATAGTACCAATGTGTACCCAGCCCTAAGGCATCACCGGCCAAATAGCCGAAGATTGCACCGGTAACCCTATGCTCTTCGGTAATATTGTCTGGGTATTTTTTGCTGATTTTATCCATAACAGGACGCCTCTCGATATCTGAATCAGCCTTTTCTGAAGTTTGGCAGGCAGATAGAATTAAAGCTGACATACATAATGCATAAAATCGATAGATTGTTAATTTTTTCAAGGGTCACGGCTCCCATACAGCTTGAGTGGAAGGATAATGACAGTTTGAGATTCAACCATATTCCATATTAAAAATGGCTGCTCATAAGTACCTAGACAATCGTTTTTTTCAGCAGAGTTTCCGCTACTGGCGGGCTTTGCGAGTGATCATATTCGATTACAAGGGTCAGGGTACTTACCGCGATTTTCCCATGAGTTTAGCGGGGAAGTGAACATTACGGGTAGGTGGGCAACAGCCTGACATTTGCGACTGCGTAAACGTGATGCCCTTTAACGGTATATAACGGTATACGAATTAGTACGACTGGTCTGATTGACCCAATCGCGTATTGTGTATGAATTCACAAATAGACGAGTTGTACCAAATGGAATCGAATCACGGTCATAAATTACTCAACCTGGTTAAAAATCTGGAACAACCGGTTTCCCGCCAGGAACTGCTTTCACTGATGGATAATGAATTTGGTAAAGATGCCAGCTTTCATACCTGCTCAGCTGAGAATTTGAAGGCAGCCCAGATACTGGCTTTGTTTCTGGAAAAGGGAAAATTGCGTGAGGAAGATGGCGTCATTATTTTTGCCGGCTGTCAGTGCAATCATCATTGAATTAAAATATTAACGACCCGATGCTTTTAATAAAATCAGGTCGTTAACATCGTTACGCTCCCACTGACCTGTTTCCCCAACTACTCCCCCCCCCTCACAACGAAAGCTCAACATTTCCTATTTTAAAAAATTCACAAAGAATATTACTGACCAGAGTGACTGCTCCCCGCCCTAAAGGGCGAGGCTTCCAACTTCTCAGGCAGCAACTAGCAGTGTGCTAGATTTACGCTTGCCTCCATTGGCAGAAACGGACTGGCAGAAACGGACAGCCCTTCCGCTTTTAACTTCAATATGCCTTGCTTCTTGATATTGCAGGCGGCATTCACATCACGATCAATACCGATTATCTTGCAGTTAGGGCAGTCCCAGCTGCGAACAGACAATGGCATTTCATCCACTTTATGACCACAACAAGAGCAAGTTTTAGAGGATGCAAACCACTGGTCTATCTTCACCAGATACTTACCTTCCTGCTTCGCTTTGTAGTCGAGCTTGGTTATGAGGGAATGCCAGCCAGCATCGGCAATGGATCGGGCAAGGCAATGATTCTTGAGCATGTTTTTGACCTTCAGTGTTTCCACACAAATTGCCGCTTGGGTTTCGTCAACGAGTTGCCTGGATAGTTTGTGCTGGAAGTCATTACGGGCAAAAGCTACACGCTCATGCGCCTTTGCTACGAGTAATCGGGCTTTGCCTCTGCCCTTCGAGCCTTTTCTACATCGGGATAATTTCTTTTGCTTTCGCTTCAGATTGCGCTGTGCATTTTTTATAAATCGAGGGTTGCCGGTTTTAACTCCGGTACTGGTGATAGCAGTGTCAGTCAAGCCAACATCCACACCAATAACGCCGCTTTCTTTAATGTCTACTACTGGTTTTGCTTCAGGCATATCGTCTTCAGCCAGAACAGACGCATAACATTTACCTGTTGGCGTTCGACTTAGGGTGATGGACTTGATTTTGCCGGTTATCTCTCTGTGAACCTTTGCCCGGATGAGCTTGCACTTGGGAATCTTGATCCAGTTTTCGCCTACAGCCACCGACATGCAATGGTAGCTGCTTTGTTTGCCATGTTTTGATTTGAAACGAGGAAAGTGAGTCGCAAGCTTAGGATTGAAAAAATTCTGAAATGCCTTGTCCAGATTAATGACGGATTGCTGCAAGGCAATAGAATCAGAGTCTTTCAGCCACGAGTACTGCGGCTTCTCTTAGCAGTGGCCAGCAGTGGTTTCAGGTCTTTTCTGGGTGAAAGGTTTTGCTTTCGAACCTTGTAGTAGTGGGCCTTGATGGCCAATGCTTTGTTCCAGACCATACGCACAGCACCAAACTGACGGTTTAAAAACTCCGCCTGCTCTGGTGTTGGATATATACGTATCCTGGTGGCTTTTAACATGGCTATTTGCAAGTGAGTGCTCATTGCCATAATCCCTGCAATAATATACATATTTCAGGTTGATTCAAGTGAGTGTGCGTGATAAAGATTTACTGCATGATTATCTATGCAAACGGCATAGTGTTACAAAGCTAGTGGTTCATTTGGTGTTCACCACAAAGTACCGACGAAGGCTATTTGATGGCTATATGATCCAGCAATTAAAAGAAGCCTTTGAAAGCTCTTGTGAAAAACTTGAATGCGATTTACTGGAAATGGATGGCGAACAAGATCATGTACACTTGCTCATCGCTTACCCGCCAAAACTGGCTATCAGCGTTATGGTTAATAATCTGAAATCCACATCATCCAGACGATTAAGGATTTTAAATACGCACCTTATGACACAGAGTAAATCAGGTAGATTATGGTCACGCTCTTACTTTGCTTGTAGTGCAGGAGGTGCGACCATTGAAACACTGAAGGAGTATGTAAATAGTCAGAGTACACCTGACTGACTGCATACAAACAAGCAACCGGAATGCTCGCCGCATTCCCGTCTTATATCCCCGCCCGATTGGGCGAGGGTTTACGACGATTTTGCTAAATCTGAAACCCCGACGCGCCGATATAGAGCGAACTGTCCTGCACTTTCTTTCAGGTCACTCTACACGGAGCCATCTTATGCCCTTTAAACCATTTGTAATTATTGTGCTGACATCAATTTCGCTACTCAATTTCGGAGGAGCGTCTGCCAGTGATGCCCCCCGTCAGTATATGCCGTTGCAAATGATACATTGACCATTGCTGAAGTCACCCAACCTGCCTCTGACACGGCTAAAAACTTATCACCGGTAACGAACCGCAAGGCAAAAAGAATCACTAACAAAGACTTAATCTATTCTGCCGTACAGTACGGTATTTACGGCAATGGCTACCTTCGCAGCCCCACCGGTATGATCACGGAAGGCTATCGCTACCAACTACGTCAACTCTATTTGAAATATCTGATTGTCTCATTGCAGTTACCTGGAAATACGCTGGAAAAAATTCAAGGGAACGCATTGGAAATCTGGAAAAGCGTCTTGGAATTAGGTGATTACAGCCCTGAGGAAAACGACCTTATTACCAAAAAATTATCCTCAAAAATAAGTGAATGGTCACGCAAGTACCATTCGGGTCTTTTTTATTCGTTCCAGAGCAGAGAAAACATCTCCTCTGTGTTGACACAAAAACTATCCGACTGTCTGAGAAACCTGTCCGGCCCACTCAGCGACCCCATTAAACTGAGATCGTGCAATGGTTCAGATCTCATAACCAGGCAGGAACCTGTTTCAGAAACTGATCTGGCTGACCTGATTCAGGCCATGAAGTTAACCGTCAACTTCTATATCAGGGGCTTGCATAAAATCCAGACCCTGCCCTATTACGGCATCTATAAAGAAGCATTGAATGATTTCAGAGCCGCTATTTTTGATCGACTGGATGCGGGTTATGAGGCGAAACAAATCGCACAGATATTAGAATTTGCAGGCGTTAACTATGATATCGTTTACGAGAAACTCTATTATCACGCTTTACGATACAGCAGTAATACTCATACACAGTAATTCTCATGTACATTAATCAGACCCGTAAATATTAATCACAATCTTCAAATCATTCAGTGTAGACTCAGCCCTTTTGTAAAAGTCCGAGTCTTTACTGAATGGCCCTTAAAGCTACTATCTTCAAAGCTGAATTGAATATTGCCGACATGGATCGCCAGTATTATGGTGACCATCAACTCACCATTGCACAGCATCCGTCTGAAACCCATGAAAGAATGATGCTCAGGCTATTGGTTTTCGCTCTGAATGCCACAGAAAACCTCAGTTTTACCAAAGGTATCAGCACAGATGATGAACCGGATATCTGGCTCAAAAACCTGACTAACGAGATTGATCTCTGGATTGAACTGGGGTTACCGGATGAAAAACGATTACGTAAAGCCTGCGGCCGTTCAAAACAGGTGAAGCTGTATAACTATGGCAGTCGTTCATCCAGCATATGGTGGCAACAAAACTGCGCAAAACTGACCCGTTTGAGCAACCTCGACATTTTTGATGTTCCTGACGAAACCTTAAACCAGATGGGAAGTCTTGCAGTAAAATCCATGAAGTTACAATGCACCATTCAGGATGGGGAAATATGGATCAATAATGACAATGAATCCATTCACTTAAATCTATACAAGCGCACTCTTGAGTGATCTCAGGCATTGAAGAGTTATTGATTTGTTACTTTCATTTTCTGTATGCCTGATCACTAAACCGGCACCCTGCTCTGCCGGCTTTTAATTAAAAATTTCATTGGCTGAATATATTGGCAAGACAAATTTCTCTGCTAGCCTTGATGGCTTCGATGATTACTTTTCAGTCCAATATTCAATTGGTACAGAAACGTTAAGTCGAGGGAGGGATGGTTGTTTTGCAATATTCCCTCTCTTTTTTTCTTGCTCCAATAAGAGAGAAAAAACGAGAAAGGAGAAAGGAGAAAAGAGAAAGGAGAAAGGAGAAAAGAGAGAGAAAAGGAGAAAGAAACCATTCTCCAGCTTATCTACTCTACCTGATTTTTTTAATGTCAGAAGAAAAACAAGTTAACATCTCAGCCCCTAGAGAGAGCGAACAATGCAGCAGAAGAAACTGTTTATTGGCAACCTGCCATTCACTACAACAGAACAGGAGCTGGAAGAGGTATTCGCACCTTACGGCGATATGGAAGACATTAAAGTAATAATCGATCGAGAGACTGGTCGTTCAAGAGGTTTTGCCTTCGTAACATACACAACAATAGAGTCTGCCTTAGCAGCCATTGCCGCCGATGGCCAAAATGTGGCGGGGAGATGCATTCGCGTCAACATAGCAACAGAACGCCCAAAAAATAACAGTAGCCCCAGAGGGAGAAATGGTGGTTTCGAGCGTAACAGGAATCCCCATGGACACTACTGATTATGCACCACCGGATATATGTTCATGTTTTATTCAGGGAGCCAGGCTTATCTTGCCTTCGTCATAATCGAGAGTTTAAACTCCGAACCAGGAAGGCTGTCGAAAAAGACTGCGCTTGTCGAGGCCACGTTAAAAAATGATTCAAAATGATCATTTACTGAATGTAAACTCCATTTTTTTCGTCATTTTTTATCTTGCCTCATCTGCGCTCGCTACCTTTTTCGCCAACCTCTAATGTTCGGGATCAGCTTATTTCTGTGAGCCACCCAGAGATTGAATCAGTTTTCTCATAGCATCTCTAAAATCATCGACAGCAGTGATACCTAGTTTTTTGAAATCGGAAAAATGTGGCTCGGATTTATTCAGATATTCATCAAGATGATCAACCTCTTCATGCTGCATATCATGACGTTCATCTTCCAACTGCTCTTCAAGCCTGTGAAGCAGGGCCTTTGCTTCCTTTATCTGAGCTTTTAACTCTTTTCTGTGGGCCTTGAATTCATTCAGGGAGGTCATCTGATTCTCCTTATGCAGTCACTGCAATCAGTAAGCCGGGGATAATAAAGAATACACCCAGAACATAGGCCAGAACCATCCACTTTTGTCGACTCGCCACCTGGGCAAATCGACGGGCAAGCCGGGGAGGAATATTCCGTAATACAGGTATACCAAAGATAACTACCACAGCAAGAACGTTGTACAGAAGATGCACCAATGCTATCTGCAGAGCAAACAGCCCCATTTCACCCTGTACTGCGGTGGCTGCCAGTAATGCCGTAATCGTCGTTCCGATATTAGCACCAAGCGTAAAAGGATAGATCTCTTTCAGCTTGAAAATACCGCTACCTGCCAGGGGAACAATCAGGCTGGTACTGGTTGAAGATGACTGTACAGCAACCGTCATCAAGGTTCCGGACAGAATACCCGTTACAGGACCTCGCCCGATTGCGCGATGGAAAATCCGTTTCGCTCGCCCCACCATAAGCTGTTTAAGGAGTTTACCAAGATAGAGTATCGAGAAAAAAATCAGCCCAAGCCCGGTAAATGCCAGTGATACCCCGGCCCAGAAATCAGTCATTCCTCCGTATAAATCCTTGAATACACTGACAGTGGGAGCAGTCATCATTTTTACAACATTCAGGCTCTTCATACTGACTGAGTCGCTGCTGACAAACATCTGGGAAAGCCATTCCGAACTATGGGCAAGAAATCCAGTGAAGATCTCCAGGGGCAGGAAAATCATCACGGCCATAAGGTTGAAGAAATCATGAACCGTCGCAGCAGAAAACGCTCTCCTGAATTCTTTTTTCTTACCAACATGTCCCATGCTGACAAGAGTGTTGGTTACTGTGGTTCCGATATTCGCCCCCATAATCATGGGAATAGCCGTTTCCACAGGTAAACCACCAGCGACCAGGCCAACAATAACGGAAGTCACTGTACTGGAAGACTGAACAACTGCGGTGGCAAGGGCACCTGTTACCAGACCCATCAGAGGGTTAGTGGCGAAGGCAAAAATCAGTTTGGCACCTTCCGTGCCGCCAGAAGCCCATTTAAAACCGGAACCGATCATACCTACCGCAACAAGGAGTAGATAAATCATTGTAAAAACAAAGAGCCACTGTAATGCATGACCTTTAGCAGGTACCGGAGTGGCCGTATAACTGGGTTGCATCTGAAATTCCCATCAGAACTTTAGTTTGATCCAAGCAGGGATAAAGTCCCCCTGCCAAAACTGCGCAAGGATAAAGGAAAGTGCGGTAAACTCATACTAAATAGATCAATTTTTTGATGATCCAGTCTATAAAAATAGTATTTACAGTGCATCCCCCTACAAAGAGGTATTATCACTTATCCATCCTACCCAGACCATCTTTAAGTAACCATTAATAACTTCTGTTGGATAACCACTCAGATTTGAGAACAGCAAGAAGTACGGTATTCCACCATCGTCCTCTGAAGAACCGATTCTCCCGAAGTTCTCCTTCCACCAGCATCCCCAGTTTCTTGGCCAGCTCTATAGCCTGAGCGTTTTCAGTCACTGTTTCTGCCACTACCCGGTGCAGATCAAGCTTTTCAAATGCAAAATCCAGCAAAGCATTTGACGCTTCAAGAGCGTACCCTTTACACCTGTAGCGATATGACAGAGAACTTCCAAATGAAGCTTCCCTGTCAATCTCAGAAGTAATCCTGATACCAGTGGTCCCAATAAATTCGCCAGAGGATTTTTCAATAATGGCTAATTGATACCCCCTTCTTTCTTGCTCTTCTGACCATTGCATAAACAAATCAACCAGTTGATCTGATTTCTTTTTTTCAAGATCTTCTTCAGAATGATAAAGATCTGTTTCTAATGAACGGGATGCGGTGAAGCCTGCCTTGTCTTCTGTGACAAAGTCTCTGAGAATTAACCTCTCAGTTATTATTTTCATATTCAGTTCCGAAAATGGCTAATCTCTTCTGCCTATGAGGTTACACTATATCCCATACTGATTTGATGAATATTCACTATAAATATGCACCATTATTCTCAATTAACGCTTAAACAATATCAGAATGCCAGAATATCAAGAGACAGACGTTTTGATGGGCATTTTTACGTTGCCGTTAAAACGACAGGTATATTCTGTCGACCTATTTGTCCGGCAACGACACCCCTCGAAAAAAATGTCGAATACTATAGAAATCAAGCCCTGGCATTACAAGCCGGATATCGTCCCTGCCTTCGCTGCCGTCCGGACAGCGCTCCAGGATCCTGGGCATGGAAAGGCACAGAAACCACCTTTCAGCGAGCAGTAAAAATGATCGACTAGGGTAAACTTCAAAATATGAGTTTGCCCGAGTTTTCAGAACACCTTGGAATAGGCGACAGATACTTGAGAAAACTGTTCAACCAGCATATGGGCATGTCACCAAAACAATATGCTTTATACAGCCAATTGATGTTTGCCAAGCAACTTCTGCACAGCAATAACATGACAATCAGTGAGATAGGTCTCGCCTGTGGTTTCAACAGTGTTCGCCGTTTTAACGATGCTTTTCAGAAGGTTTTAAATATGTCTCCCGGTGACATCCGAAAAAACAACAAGAATGTTTCGCCAGTAAAACATTTGAGTTTACCTTTCCGTCCCCCTTTTAACTGGGAACACCTACTTAATTTTTATCGTTTAAGAGCCATCAAAAACATTGAAGAAGTGGGCGCCAATTATTATCAGAAAACCTTTCTTCTGGAAAAGACCAAGGGATGGTTTAAGGCCAGTTGCACCAAAAAACACACACTGGAGATTGAATTTCAAATCGACGATATCACTATGACCCGGCATATGGTCAGTAATATTCGTCGGTTGTTTGATCTGGATGCGGATGTCGACGCCATCGAAAAACAGCTGTCGAGCACATCTCTGGCTCCTTTAATGTCAGAAATGTCAGAAGGCATTCGTATTCCTGGCGTCTGGAACACCTGGGAAGCAGGTATACGTGCCATTCTTGGACAACAGATTTCAGTCAAAGCAGCCATTACTCAACTGAACACATTTGCCCATTCTCTGGGTAGCTATGATAACGGTCGATATTTTTTTCCTTCACCAGCCGATGTTGTGAACAGCGATCTGAATTTCCTCAGAATGCCTAATAGCAGAAAAGAGACTGTGAAACGATTTGCCCTGTACATGCTCCATCACAGTGATGATCATCCGGATCAATGGTTGTCACTGAAAGGCATCGGCCCCTGGACAATCAGTTATGCTCGATTAAGGGGATTATCAGAACCTGATTGCTTTCTATCAACAGACCTTGTCATCAAAAAAGCCATTAACGCACTCGATGATTTTGAGCCGGATTCACTTTCACCCTGGGGCAGTTACGCAACATTTCATTGCTGGAATTCACAATCATGAAAGCCTATACGTATTATCAATGTCCTCTGGGCAAAATCACCATTCAAACTAATGATAAGGGTTTACTGGGTATCTGGTTTCCAATCCAGACAACTCAACCTGAAGATTTAGGGCTTCAGAATGATGAGCATCCAATTCTCTGTCAGGCTGTCACCGAACTGAATGAATATTTTAATGGAAGCCGTACAGAATTCAGCCTTCCCATTGCCGCAACGGGTACAGAATTCCAGAAATCGGTATGGAGAGCATTAACAACCATCCCCTTTGGCACCACCTCGTCTTATCAGGATATTGCCAATGCCATAGGTAACCCGAAAGCCGTACGGGCTGTGGGAATGGCCAACGGCAAAAACCCGACATCCATCGTTGTTCCCTGCCACAGGGTGATAGGAAAAAATGGCAGTCTTAGTGGTTATGCTGGAGGCATAGAAAGTAAAAGAGCACTACTTGATCTTGAACGTGTAAATTCTGTCGGTGAAGATCAATTTCACCAGTCCCACCATCACGAAATACCGGAACAATAAGTACACCTGAATTCAAGACATTTCAATGTGGGAATAATGTAATTAATAAAAAGAGACAAGACAATCCTGCCTCTTTTTTCCTGTTTTATCTTAAATGGCTCATGATGATGATTCATCATTCTGACGTGCAACAATCAGAACCATACCCTTGTTACCAGTAACAAGAACCGACTCACCTCTGGCAACTGATGTGGAAGACTGGACTCGCCAGAATGTATCACCAATCTGGATTTTCCCCGGACCCGCTGCAAGATCATGATCAAGAACAATTACAGTACCAATTAACTGTGATGAACGATCATTAAGTTGAGGATAATCATTTTCTTCATTTATTTTTCTGAAGAACTTCCAATACGCAAGCGTCAGCAAGAGGCTTGCGATACCAAAATAAACCAGTTGTGCTGGCCAACTGATATCAGGAATCAGCCAGAGCAAAAGTGCTAACAAGGCACTGGCCGCTGCGGTTCCTAATAGAAAACCACCAGCACCCAAGGCTTCCAGCCCCAGGCAGACAAATACAATAATCAGCCAGTGCCAGGGTTGAAGTTCGTGTAAAAAATCCATTTTCACTCCTTACTGGTTGACTCAGTCACCAGTTCTTTGATACCTGACAGAGCACCTATAACACTACTTGCCTCTAATGGCATCATGATGATTTTACTGTTATCAGCCGAGGCTACGTCTTTAAGCGCATCGACATATTTTTGTGCAACAAAATAATTTATGGCTCTTGGATCGCCCTGCTCAATGGCCTTAGATACCGATATGGTTGCATTGGCTTCTGCCTCAGCTAAGCGTTCCCGCCCCTCTGCTTCCCGTTTGGCAGCTTCAAGAAGACCTTCAGCCTGAAGAATCTGAGCCTGTTTTTCACCTTCCGCTACTTTGATTGATGCTTCCCTTGCACCTTCAGCTTCCAGAATCTGAGCTCTCTTTTCACGTTCAGCCTTCATCTGTCTTGCCATAGCTTCAACAAGATCTGCAGGGGGGGCTATATCTAGAAGTTCGATTCGAGTAACTTTGAGCCCCCAAGGGTCAGTTGCCTCATCAACTTTAGTTAAAAGCTGACTATTGATGCGATCACGGTTCGACAGCATTTCATCCAATTCCATCGATCCAAGTACTGCCCGGATATTAGTCATGACCAGATTTTTCATGGCACGATCCAGATCATTAACTTCATAGGAAGCTTTCACAGCATCCTGAACCAGATAGAAGCAAACCGCATCGGTGGTCACCTGGGCATTATCACTGGAAATCACATCCTGAGGCGGTATATCCAGCACCTGTTCCATCATATTAATTTTGTTACCGATACCGTCAATCAAAGGAATGATGACGTGCAAACCTGGCGGCAGGGTTCGGGTGTATTTCCCAAAGCGCTCAACCGTGTAATGATACCCTTGAGGTATCATCTTGACACCCGTTGAGATTAGAACCACGATCAATACCACAAAGGCAATAGCGGTATATTCAAAACCCATAACAATGCTCCTGTTGCCAATGATTTTATTAATTTATACAGCTGACCTAGGAGCATGCAGCATAAAAGGCCGAATTCCAAGTGCAGATCTCACTGAAAATAAGATTCAATATTTATACGATGATCTGCTATAGCATTGTGTGAACTGAGTCACAAACTATCAATTTCTTCAATTTTACGGCAAAGGGAGTGAATCTGATCAATAAGCTCGGGACTGAACTTTTTGCGCATTTTCACATAAGCCTCATCTATTTCCGGGCTCAGCTTACCAAAGAAATCTCGCGCTTCAGGCGTCATACTGATTAAGGTTCGTCGTTGATCCTCAGCGGGGCGTCGTCTGACTATGTAGCCGTTTTTTTCCAGTCGATTAACTACACCGGTGAGACTTGGACCAAGAATGCAGCATTTTAATGATATCTGTTTTGGTTCCATTTCATCAGAATCATAGAGCGCACGCATTATTCTCCATTGCTGTTCAGTAATGCCATACTTTTGCAGTAAAGGACGAAAATAGCTCATTATCGAATCACGCGCCTTCAGTATTTGTAAAGGCAAAGAATCTTCATATTTTCTCATCACAAAAACTACACTACTCAATTTTGTGAACACCAGTATTGTTCATAAGCCAGCTCTACCGGCTTGTCTTGATTCTGCTAACACTGCACTGCAGTTTAAGAACAATACTCATTCATAGTGAGAAATCGAAAAGGCTTCCGGATCAACCATTGGTTAACCATAAAGATCTTAGGGCAATCATTATAAATGAGCCAGTTGTGCAGCTATCAACCGGAAAAATGAACGTTCACAAGCAACAAAAAATATCGAGGTATTATACAGTATAAAGACAACATATGATTGTATAACATACCTTATTTATAAATTACTACAAAACCCAGTAACTCTCAGGGCATTTTTTCCAACGCTTTAACTTGATGATAAATACCTTCAACAATGGGGGTATCAAGATCAAGATCAGTGGCTTGCCTCATTATTTCACCATTGAGATCTTCTATTTCGGTCACCCTGCCACGTTGAATATCCTGCCACATACTGGATCTGGCTTGTGCATCCATACTCAACATGGATCGGGCCAAAATATGAAATAGCCAATCAGGAAATCTTAATACTGCCGGTAACCAGTGCACAGGTAACTTACCCAATTTGACGGGTTTTATATTTTTTCCCTTCATGACCAGCAAACCTTCCTCAATACAATCTGCCAGCTGCCTTCGGTATTGACGTATTGCCAGCTCCTGACGCAAAGGTAAATCACATAGCGCATTGATAGGGTTGTTCAGATTCAACAATAATTTACTCCATTGAACGGATTCCAGATTCTCATAGGTTTTTATACGACCAAAGCAATGTCTGAATGAATCAATCCAGGGTTCCAGTGCCGGAGAAGTCTGAAAATGCAAAACGCCCTCCGTTGCCTGATGAAAGCAGCCCTTCCCCCGGTACATCACGTTATACGGAACCATAGCCGGGATAACCTGAGCAGGCAGTAAATATTCCAGTAACCGTGATACATTCTGTACGCCATTTTGAAAACTGATCACCGTTGCATCCGGACAGAAACGGGTAATCTGGCGTGCTGCAACCAGTGTATCAGCACTCTTTACACAGAGCAGAATCAAACTTGAATCCGCCACCGCGGCCTCATCGATGTGATAGTCAATTGATCCGGTTATAGCCTCACTTCGACCTGTATAATCTGAAATTGTCAGACCATTGATATCCAGTTCCCTATAAAAAAAATCACGCCCGATCATACGCACGTTGATTTTCTTCGCCAGTAAACATCCGGCCAGATAACAGCCTATAGCGCCTGCGCCCAGAATAGTGATGTGCTTATTATTATTTTCCATCAACTCTACAACCCTGCTCTTAAATAGATATTAAGACAGACCTTCAATTGGCCAGACTTAAGCAACAGCATAAATACAGTAGTACTTTCCTGTCTATCCCCCTCGCCTTTGAAGTTGCAGGGAAACTGGCTGCAACTCAAAAACTCTGGACACAGAAGAATGGGAAATGAATATTTCGGAGGTTACGCATTACATCAAGACATCAGGACGCTGTTCGTAATTTCCAGCGACAGTTTGACGAAAATTGCGAACTCAAAAAGTCTGCCTGATCTGGTAATATTCTTTGACTATTGACCAAAGCCAGATACTCGGCAGCATTGGGTCTGTATGGCAAAGCTATCAATGACATGCCAAGCTCGTCCAGTAAATGATCGCTTTTATACTGATTGCATCGCTTACAGGAAGCCACAACATTGATCCAGTCGTCATGACCGCCCCTGGAGCTCGGAATAATATGATCACGTGTCAGCAATTTTCTACTGAAATATTTACCACAGTAGAGACACTGATGATTATCACGTTCAAACAGGGCGTTGTTTGTGAGCGCAGGGTTATTTCGTGGAATAAACAGCTTTTTCCCACCACAGGCAAGAATGCTGGGTAGCTCGATCACCGTTCGCTTATTCATACTCCGGTTAAAACCTCCCCGGATACGAAACACAGTATCTCCAAGACTCCAGCAAACAAGCTCTCTGGAATAAAGACAAACTGCTTCCTGCCATCTCAACCAGTCTACCGGTTGACCTGCGGTATTCAGTCGTAAGATATGCAACCGTCTGGCTCCCATTATCAATGAAATGATAAAGACCAACCACTTTACTGCCAGTTATACCCGTTGGCTTTGAAGTTGCTACTGCGTTGTTGCGCTCGTTCACCCCATATATTGCGGTAATTAATCAGGTGAATATTTGGTTTACCAAATATCGCAAACCAATCATCCACCTGCTTGCCAATAACTATGGCGTCGAGTCATTACTGTATTTATCGGTAGTCACCATTATATTGTTATTCTTTATACGTCATAAGTTCAACCGATTTATGGGAACCAATGAATATCGGCATTGTCCAACACATTGCCCAACACATTGTCCAACATTCACAAACAATCAGGGTTACGAACCAGCAGACGTACAAAAGGATGTCTTTATAATGTTACAGACTGTCGATATCGGTTTAATTATTCTGCCTATTTTAAAATCTGTTCTGGTAATTGCTCTTGCCTTTGTAATTTATTATCTTCTGAAAAATAAGCTTTTTATTCGCCTTGAGCGACTATGTGCCAAAACAGACAGTGAGCTTGATGACAGGCTTCTCTATTTTTTCCGGAATATTCTTTCTATCTTTATTCTGTTTTTTGCCCTTCTCTGTATTCTTGATATTTATAATGTTGAAATCTCTCCTCTTCTGGCGGGGGCAGGTATATTCGGTGTCTCTCTTGCTTTTGCCGCTAAAGAAACCGTTGCGGATATTCTTGCCGGTGTCTTTCTCATTGCTGATCGCCCTATCAAAATTGGTGACAGGATCAAAATAAACGCCATTGGGGGGCATTGGGGAAACTGGGGCGATGTCATTGATATTGGTTTAAGAAGAACCCGAATCAGAAACACCGATGGCATAAATATCAGCTACCCAAACAATGTGCTTTCCAACTCTATCATCACCAACTTCTCTTATGACAAAGACCCCATCAGGGCTAGAATTCGATTTCAGGTGTCATATGAAGCGAATATTGACCAGATACGTTGTGCCGTATTGAAAATACTGGACAGTGATTCACGTGTGATAGACGGCACCGGACAACTGGTTATCCGCTCCATTGGAGACGACAATAATACAGGCTGCGTCTCTGCGGTGACGCTTGAGGTCCGCTATAAAATCGAAAACATCAGAAAACGGACAGAAATTCGCTCCGGTATACTGGAAGCAATGTTAAAGTCCATGAATGAATTGCATATTCCTATGCCGGCACTCACGCTGGATAACAGGTAATCATTGAATTATCATTTTCCACAGACAATGAAACCACCCCGACATTGACGGGGTGGTAAGCAATCGTACATGCGCTGCCTGCTTGTTCTTTTCATCTTTCCTTAACTCACAATCCATGTAATAGTTATCTTGTTATTATTCTTAATCCAGTTTGTCGGATTTGCCATATTCTTCCTCGGTGGCACACTGCTAATGTACGTACTTTCCCGAGCTAGTGTATTGATATATATCAATGTGTAGCATGAGGGAATGATCTTTCAGGAATCGATAGCCAGTGACATTAGTTTTGTCACTGCAATTCAGCTACCATCGCGACCTTTCAAACATGACTTGTCAAACATAACGTGTCAAACATAACTTGAACTTCCGGACTGACTGAGTGGAATACACTGATTATCTTCAACGGCGAGATTTTATCATTGAACTTGGCAAAGCCCTGCACAAGTTTGGTACTCCTGCATTTCGCCTGGAAGCACACCTCACTAATGTCAGCCAGTTTCTGGAACTAGACGGCTATTTCATGATCTCACCGACGGTGATGACTATTGTCCTCTGGCAGCCCGGAGAAGGTAAAAAACACAATTATCACATTCGGGTAATACCGGGTGATCTTGATCTCGGCTCCCTGGCCCAAACCGATGAGCTGGTCGAAGAACTGATTACCGGAAAACGCAACCTCACAGAAGCGCTCAGTCAAATCGATGCGATTCACAATAAACCAGCACCCTTTAGTTCACTGACAACCCTGTTCGCTTTCGGTTTGACCGGTGGTGCATTTGCCATGCTGATGGGCACCAGTACGGCCGATGTTATCGGGGCTACGCTGACCAGTCTGGTGGTTTTTTCGTTACTTTATGTAATAGAAAAATGCCACTTAAAAACAGAAATCATTGAACCTGTGGTTGCATTGGCATCAGCTCTTTTTGCCAGTGGTGCTGCCTATTTCTATCCCCAGATCAATATACCCGTGGTAGTACTATCGGGCATTATTGTTTTTATCCCCGGCCTTTCCATTACCATGGGGTTAAAAGATCTGGCCTCACGACATTTAATGTCCGGTACAGCCAGGGTAATGGACGGGATAATGAGCCTGTTTAAACTTTACTTTGGGGCTGTATTGGGTGGCGCCGTTGGTAATCTTCTCTTGGGCTCCAGCACTTATGTTTTCACACCGGGTATTCCAGAGTGGTCGGAATGGCTGGCAGTGCCATTACTGTCTATATCACTGGTTATCATATTTAAAAGTCGTCTGCAGGATGCGATCTGGGGGATTTTCGCCGGGGTTATCGCCTATATTGGCAGTCAGGTTGGCACTCTGTATCTTGGCGACTCTCTGGGTCCATTTGTTGGAGCACTCTTCGTCGGTTTATACAGTAATCTTTATTCAAGAATCGCCAATGCACCCTCTATTGTCGTTCTTCTTCACGGTGTTGTATTGCTGGTTCCAGGCAGTAAAGCCTATATAGGCCTGAATAAAATGGTCTCGGGGCAATCGATGTTTAATTTATCGGAGATTGGACCACAAACATTTTTAATATTCATGTCGATCCTGGCCGGATTGATGTTTGCCAATACCTTAATCCCCTCTCGAAAATCCTTATAGGCCGCCCCCTGAATCTGTTGAAAGCAAACAGATTCAGGGTAATCGTATTATACTAATCGCAATTTTAACGTAGCCTATTGTGTTGATACGCAACGATTCTGGATTACTTATAATTCTGCTCTCTGCCATTGCTTATCTTCATAGATAAAGTTAACCAGAGGCCAGTAGAAACTATCCGTTCTTACAGCATTAACCCTGGTGGACTTATCAAAAACATCCGTGGTTCGAACCTTAACAATTTCACCACTATCCTTTCCCGATACAGCACCAATAAAATCATCAAGATTTTTAACAGGCCTGCCATCAATTTCAGTAATGCAGTTTGCTGCCATCAACCCTGACCGATTTACCGGTGAGCCATAGAAAAAAGAACTGATATAAACACATTCCTTTTCGATACCTGATTTTATGGATATTGAAGGATGAGCATTATGGACCACTCCTCCTCCCCATAAAGCAAACCGGTTAGTGCCCTGATAGTTATACGATACCGTTTTGACCTTGATTTTTTCCTCGATACCATTTCTTAGTAAAGTGACCTTAACACTCTCCTGTTGAACCCCTTGCTCCAAATATGAAAAACTCACAACCGGTTTATCATTGACAGCCAGAATAATATCACCGTCGCTCAGCTGGCTTTCAGCATCCGAACCCGCCGATCAGGACGAGTGGATATCAAACGTTCTATCCAAATATCCGATAATCCAGCCTCTCTAGCGTCAGCAAGAGAAATATAATCCAGCGTTACACCAAGATCTGAAAATTGCCCGCTACCAGATTCAACATCATCAACAAAACGTTGGATCAGGTGAGAAGGCGTTATTACATTACGGTAAAAATATTTTTCACCATCAAAATCCCTGACCCTGCTGAACAGGCCTGACACTGAACCACGTTCATTGAGTACCGCCCCCATATAACCCGGAGTCAGGGATAACTCAGCCGTTTCCGCATTAATGTCCTGGTATACAGGATAATTATTGCCTGACAGGTTCAATTCAGAGATTTCTGAAACTCGGGTATACGTCGTAGTCATTCCACCATCGGGTCTTTGCCCTACAATAACCACAGGCTCGCCTGCTTCAAGATCATTTCCCTCAATACTGGCCGGTATCAGTAATGTTTCTTTTAACAGTTCAGTGTCGTATTGAAGGAGGCTCATATTATGGAGGGGATGTATCGCCAAAACTTTTTCCGGTATTCTCAAACTTCCGCCAAAGGTAATTTCTGCATCACCAAGCATTGTTGGAATAGCTGCCTTGTCTGTAACAACCCAGCCCTTTTCAATATCAACAATCAGGCCCACTCCACTGAGGGTGTAATTAAAAGTGTTCCATCTACCCATTATCCTGCTTGCTGCCAGTACTGATCCCAGTCCCCGTTAGAACGCAATGTTCTTAAGCAAAGCATTGCTCCTGCGATGGAAGGCTTCCACCAAGCACCCGGTATTTTTAGTCGCATCTGCACTACTGCACTGTTAGAACTTTCTATTTCGCCAGAGCCAATGGGAAGATTGGCTGCTTCTGCTGCAGCATATTCGAATTGCCCTGGACGGTTTCGGATATATCGGTGACACTCCTCTGGTTTATTGGCTGCTTTGCCTTTCTTTCCGTTTCTATGCGGATCAAGCTCTGCCATGACGGCATTAACATTGCCAGATTTCATGCGTTCCTGCTGGATATGCCGCCACTGTACACGTGTTTCCTTGTTAAACCCGACACACTCTTCTGCTGCATCAGCGAAGTGCTCAGAGAGATGATAATAGTCAACGAGGAAACTTCCTTGCTCTCCAAACACTCTCTTTGTCTGGTTGACAATCCAGGTGGCTCCATCGCTCACGCAATGGATAGAGGATTGCCGGTTGAGCCCCTGCTCTATTGCACAACTCAACCACTGGTCACCTGCTTCATCCGGCCCTCCCATTGTGGCCTGATGACGTTTATCTGAACTACCCAGCTTATAGACCTGGCAAAGTTTAGCCTCCTGCCATTCAGTTTTACGTGCTTTGCGTTTGTCACCTTCTGCCTCTTCATCAATGAGGACAACAGGAATCATGCTTCCATCCATTTCTCCTATGAACTGGGCAGCTTCACCGAGGCAGTCCTGACGATTTTGTGATGCACTGATGGAATCATTTTGCATACAGCTTGCGTGCTCAAGAGTTATGGCTCGAATAGAAGACTCAGGCACATCAATACCATAATGTTCATGTATTTTTTTTGCAGCTGCCTGAAAAGAACTATCTGCACCAAAGTCTACAATTTTACGTTGAATTGTGCGGGAGTAGTCGCGACAGTGAATATGAGCGGCATGACTGAAAGGTCTGACCCGATGTTTGTCTACCGTCTGGCAGCGTTCAAGAACTTCTATTTTCCCATAGGTGCTCAGCCAATAAGTGTTTTTTTTTGAGTTTTAGCTCCGGGGTGCTTCAGGCAAGCCTCGCCAAATTTTTGATCTTCCTTGTAGGTACCCCAGCCAGTAAGCAGTTCATTGCCCATTTCACGCAGGTGGACAATGACGGCTTCTTCAGCATCATCAGCACGATCCAGGAGACCTGACTCGGCTTCAACAATATCCAGAAGTGCAGAAACTCTAAGCTCAAGCTCGGGGTGGGCTGAGTCTATCAGCAAGAGAAATAGGTGAGGGCATAATACTAACTAGGGTTGAGAAATACTCTTACATTATCGTTCATATTGAGGTTTTGTGGGCAGAAAAACTTCTAATGAACACTTTTAATTACACCCGCAACATAGACACCCCGGGTTGACACATTATGTGCTCTGGCATGTTGGTACGAAACATTTAAAAACACCCCATTTCCAAACTGAAAATACTCAGCAGGCTGGATCGACTCCAGATCATCAACTTCAATATCAAAGCCAATATTCCTGCCATCTCGTTCAATCTGCATGCTGACGGTTTTACCAACCGACTGATCGAGCTGTTCCGTCATAATTGAAAAATGATCAACAGTACTGCCATTGATGGATAGTAATATATCACCAACCTGTAACTTGTTTGATGCCTTGCTCCCGGGAATAATCTGTGAAACCACCAATAAACCAATACGGTTCTTGAGGGCTATGTTCCCGTCAATAGTTGGGAGCACTAAAGTCCTATAAAAACTTTATTTTCCTGCTCCACATATGGCTATTCATGAGATAGGAAGGTATCCCAGAACAAATCGCTGTTCTTTGGGCAATAAACAAATGCAATATACAAGATTTAGTCATATCTCTACTTTATAAGGCACGTCTGTAGCCCTGTAAACATAGGGAGTAAGCAATACAACTATTGGCGGGAACATAGCCGTTCTTGAGCCTCAGCTCATTTTCCATTCCTTCGCTGAGTCCCAGGTCATGAAGTACGTCCATAGGCTCGAATTTAAACACTGTCTGAACAGTACCCCTTTCGACTATTTTTCCTGCTTGCAAAAGTGTTAATGCACGTTTTGCTCGATCCACAGGCATAAAAAAAGCAATGCTGGATCGATTACTGGATCCAGCGTTTAGTGCAACAACTTCACCTGCCTGGTTAAACACAGGGGAACCTGAAGACCCCGAAGTAGTACCTGTGGATGCCTGAATATAGAAAGTGTTAAAGTCTGAAGAGTGATCGCCATAATCAGGAGCAGGACGATCAAGTCGCGATAGAGTTCCGTTAACAATAGACATTTTTTCGCCATCATCATTCCCCGCCACCCGAATATCGACCCCTACCCCGACTCCATCCGGATTCAAAACAAGGCTCCGGGGATTATTATGTTTCAACAATTCAGGGTTATAGCGGAAAAATCCAAAATCATGGATCGGATCACGATAGAGAGGAATAAGATCAATGTCTTCATAGTTCTGAAAAATGGCCCTTGCTGTTACGGGTGCAGACGTAACAACATGTCGATTGGTCAGAATAATACCGCGCTCTGCATCCACCACAAATCCGGTGGCATTCATTGAGCCATTCCAGCCATTGCCGAAGGCTCTTGGCTGATCTACCTCAAGGGTAACCACTGAACCTGTGACAATTTTTACTGCCTCCTCCCATGACGCTCCTGTTTCTACAGCATCCACTGCAGACACAAAACACAGATAGAAAATGGCAGCCATTATTCTGCTGTTTCTGGTTTTCACCGCTTGTCCCTCTCATTTTTATTAAATAGCTTATTGCGATTCGAAAATTAAATGATCAACATGTCGTCAATGTAAAAACATTCTATCTGCAGATCAGAAGAATCACTCCTCTGGAAAAGAATGCCCCTGCAATTGATTTATAAGTGGTGCCGAGACGTGCGCATGAACAATACGCCAGCCTGTACCCTGAGGTTCCATAAACATAGTGAACCTGAGGTGCGGTAATGACATAGTCTCGCCCGGTTGCTGCCTGAGCGTATAATTTACGGAAAGCGTCCAGCAGAGGCAAACGCACTGCCCCACTTTCATAACGGTGATATCGTCATTCGGAACCAGTTTTGTTGATTCAAGTTCATTGAAATCACGTTCCAGTGACAATAGCAAATCCCGGGTACTCTTCAGATGTTCGTCTTGACCGGTACCAAAACAATGTGCTCCCTGGGGCGCAAAAAAGCAACTCACCCTTTTGACATCAAACGATTCATAAGCCTCACAATATTCTTTAATGAAATCATGAAAGGGAACCAGTAGTTCATCTTCAAGTCGTACGGCCATAGCTGGAAACTCCACTGAAATTATTAATGCTATCTACAGCCGCTGCCATTGAATATCTGAACAGCAAACGGTTCCGGAACTTCGAGGGGAATGGATACACTATAGACAGTCAATGAAGATAAAAGTGCCTTAAATACTTATTAGTACTGCCATGATAATCAAATTAAAATGTGAATTAAATTTCATAAATCACTTTATTCGAAAAAATACGTTCTTCTGTATTAGTGCCTTTAACGAACAGTAAGAGACACAAGGCCTGTTGAATAAGCTTCAAGCAGTGGAGGATGAGATTCTCAGTGGTAGTGATGGAATAAAGGTGCTTGAAGCATTTCCATTAGAACATATTCCCTTTAGAACATATTCCCTTTAGAAAAGAAAGTTTCGTTCATGATAAACATTAACATTCTGATTCCATGCAATATTCCCGGTAATATCCCGGCGACAAACACCGCTGGGATATTACCAGGCGAATTATCCGGCCATTGCATTTACCGTCATTTCAAGAGGCTCTACTGGCGGTCTTACGGCCTTTTCCTTGATAACCAGTTCACCAAGTTGATCCCAGCGATAGGTTGGGCCATCCACACAAACCAGGTCATCGGCAACATAACAGTGTCCACAAAGACCAAGTCGAGTCAACCGGCGGAACCTCCCCGTCAGTTGCTCACAGATCCGGACTTGAACCTCTCGATTCATCCGGCTCTTCTTATCCAACCGCTGACACACAGCCTGCTCGCCAATGTGCCATTAACCAAGGAGCTTTCTGAGCGATGCGCCCCAAACATCGAGCTGCACGCTTCTTTCTGCCCCTCAATTTCTTGTATTTTCCCATAGCCCATCGAACCAGAGTGGCTTCCACATATGACAATACTCTTCTCAACTCTGATGGATAAAATTTTCCAAAGTAGTTGATCCAGCCCTGAACACGTGGATTGATCAGTTTTGCAAGCTCTTCAAGAGAGTACAATGATCGTTTCGTGGGAATTTCTAACTCCCTTATCTTGTCTTTGATACGCTGGGCGGATGCCTTGCTCATCGCTGGCAAGAAGTTGGGAAAGAATTTCCCATACCGGTTTCTGGCTAATCTCGTTCTGAATGTATAACTTAGAAAATCAAAAGATGTGTTTTCATGCGTTTCTGTTCTGTCCTCATCCTTACAGTAAACCAGTTTCGTCTTTTCCGGATGCAATGTAAGACCACAGTCGAGTAAACGACGTCTTACTGCTTCCAGCGTGAACTCTGCTTCTTGTTTACTGTGACAATGAATAACCGCATCATCAGCAAAACGCTCAAACCAGACATTCTGGATATTACATTCCAACCAATGATCAAACGCATAATGCATGAACAGGTTTGCCAACAATGGGCTAATAACTCCCCCTTGTGGCGTTCCTTTTACGCGCGGACACTCCTGACTTTCATTTTCAACCGGAGCCTGAAGCCAACGTTTGATGTACAACAATACCCAAGGTTCCCTGATGTGATGTTCCACTGCTCGCATGATGAGTTTATGATCCAGATTATCGAAAAACCCTTTGATATCCAGATCAATGACCCCTTCTCCATCATCAAGAGTGTCGCCAGCAGCGTTTTCGAGCTAACGCCAACGCCTGATGCGCTGAGCGGTTAGGTCTGTAGCCGTAGGAGTTTTCATGAAATACAGGTTCCACTAATGGCTCGACTATCAGCTTTACCACAGTTTGGGCTACACGGTCGGCTACCGTCGTCTTCTCAACAAGAACGCCAGCAGCCTCGTGCCTCCATCTTTCTTGTCGATGGCTACACGCATGACGGGGGGAGGAAAGTAACTGCCCGATGACATTCTGTTCCATATTTTGTACAGGTTCTTGCCTAAATGGGTTTCAAAGTCAGCCAGAGACTGACCATCAATACCGGCAGCACCTTTGTTCGCTTTCACGCTTCGCCAGGCTTGATAGACAAGCTCTTTAGAAATTGTGAACGGTTTTGCTTCCGTCATAGATTCATTCCAATAAATCGGTTGATCTACTCCTTCCGCTGGATAAGTCAGCCCCTTTGCTCCACATCCATTACAGATGCTTCAACACTACTACGAGCTGATCCGCCCCTGTGCTCTGTATTGGTACTCTGAGCCTTGCTGTTTGTCAGCTTGGCTGGCTCCCTTAACACCAGAGCGACAGGTTCTCATGTTCCATAAAAGAGCCTGAAATCGGTTCATGCCATCTTTGTGCCGGACACCGCTCAGGCAGTAACTGGATAACCCCTGAACTTATCATAAGGTAGTGGTGCCCCTCATTTTTGATGTCGATATATACGCTTACGACACGTCATCAATGGTTCACTTGCGTTCATCTCCCGAACTCATACCTGACGCAATCTAGTTGCGCCTTTTCTGTGACGCTCACCACCCTGACTCTTAATCAACGCAGCTCACAGTGGTTTGGTGGTCGCTTCCAGAAGCCGCCACCGGAGGGCCCACCTCCATCTCAATTACAGTTACGAACAGACCGACTCTGTTCTCATGACACACCACCACAGTGCATGCGACGTTCAAGGGATAACCACAGATGGTCAGCGGGATGACCCGCGTCTGTCACCATATGGCATACCGCATCCATCATTCCTTCCGGGCCACAGGTAATGACATGATCAAAACTGCCCTGCTCTTTCTCAATCAGGGCAAGATTGTCCTTAAGCTTACGGCCAGGCAGATAATCACCTCTGGCGTTAGTTATATCATCAACCGCTTCATACATTTTGCTGTGTTTTTTCCACTGGGCGCGTTCTTCCCCCAAAACCAGCATGGATTCATTGCGGGCACTGAAATAAACAACAGGCGCGAAACCTGTGGCAATCAAAGCCGTGATTTCAGCGGCTACCGGAGCCAGTCCCAGACCACCGGCTATAACCAGTACTTTCTTGCCAGTCAGATCAGGCCAGCCTTTACCAAATGCGCCTCGCCCTCCTAACAGGGTTCCGGGTTTACATTTGAACAGCTGTTCTGTGAGGCTGCCGATTCTTCGAATCAAGGCCACAAAACGGCCATATTCATCAGGCATGCTGGTATAAGTAAATGCCGCCTCACCATGACCAGGAATAGACAACATGAAAAACTGTCCCGGCTGAACCTTTTCAGGGTCACACACCGGCGGCATACCATTGGAAGAATCAACCGGTTCAAAAGTGAAGTGTCCGATATCATGCCCGTCTTCATAGTATTCAACCAGACGGATGGGGTCAGGAGTCATTTTATGCACGGGAAATCTTCTCCATAATGGAATGCACACCAACAGCGCCCGGACAGGTTGTTTCACATCGACCACAACCGACACAACCATATCGCCCCATTCGGGCAACCATGTCCTCCGAAAACTTGTGATACCAATAGCGATGCATACGACGACCGGCTTCTGCTGCCGGGTTGGCGCCACTGGCTTCTTTCTGGAACCCCACTAACAAACATGAGTCCCAGACACGTTGTCGAAGCACCCCTTCTTCCGAAGGCAGATCCCGGATGGCATAGCAACTGCAGGTGGGGCATACCTGACTGCATCCTGAGCAACTGATACATTGATGTGCAAAGCGCTTCTAGTGCTCTTCCGGTACAGCCCGGCCATTAATGCGCTGAATACCATTGATAATATGAGTATCACTGGCAAAAGCTGCTTCAGTATGCTGTTTGCTCATTTCACGCCAGGATTTCCAGCTTGAATCAGCCGGACGTAAATCCATTCCCGCAACAGCGGCTTTCCCGGCATCACTGCTGCAGATCAACCACCAGCCATGGGCATCGTTTCCAATACTGGGTTTGGATGTCAGAATCAGATCGGCAATATCATTGTGCACCTGTGGTCCGGCATCAACACTGGCACAGAAGCCTGATTCACAAGGTTCCAGACAGTCAATGCCTACCAGCAACGTATTCTGACGGCGGCGCTGATAATGAGGGTCATCTTTAAAATGAATATCCAGATAGGAAATGGCAGTAAGGTCACAGGCTTTCACCCCAAACAGCGCCTGGGCAGCAGGCTCCGGCAGAGTTTCGCGGAACATTTCGCCATCAAAAACAAACATGGACTCCTGCTCGGTAAAGAACAGGCTTTTCGGTGACATCAGTGGTCGCAGTTCCGGATCAAAGGGAACCACCTGACCATGATCGATAGGCACCCAACTGCTGTTGCCACCATCATTCAGAACCGGCTGCATGACCTCATGACGTTGCGCCAGCCAGTCACGCAGATGTTCAGGGCGATCCAGTTCAAACACGTACATAGCCACCTCCGGCTTCTTCAACTGCTGGCTCGTAATCGGAATTTCGTAAAACCTGAATTGGACGAGGTTCGGCATCAACAGCCAGGGGTTCTATTCGCACAGCGCAGGCCTTGAGCTCTGGCATTCGGGTGACCGGGTCCTGAGCATCATTGGTTAACTGGTTGGACGGTGTATCGTTGAAATGATACGGCATACTCACCAGCCCAGGCGGCACCTGATCTGTAACAATGACACGGGTTTCAACATATCCTCGACGAGACCGGACACCAATAGGCGCATGATTAAAAAGACCCTGATTTGCCGCATCTCTCGGGTTCATGAATAAAAGACCCTTTGGTGTTTCCCGCTCCAGCAACGGTGATTTTCGGGTCATAGAACCACAGCCATAATGAAAGTGCAGACGAATGGTCGTCAGATAATAGGGGTAATCCTTATCGGGGATTTCTGCTGTCGGCATATAATGCACAGGCATTAAACGGGCTTTGCCATTGGGGAAAGATCGTTGATGCAGAATGGCCGAGCCATCCGGATTTTTTATATCACAGGGCCACTGCAAGCCATCATGCTCAGCCAGGCGCGGGTAACTCATCTGGGAATAGATAGGCGTGAGAGAACAGATTTCATCAAAAATCTGCTCTGCGGTTTCCCATTCAAATCCGGGAACGCCAAAACGTTCTGCCAGTTTGCCCATCAGCTGCCAGTCTGTAAGACACTCTCCCGGTGGGTTTACGGCTTTGCGAACCCGTTGTACACGACGTTCGCAATTTGCAAAGGTGCCGTCTTTTTCAGCAAAACTGGCAGCAGGCAAGACAACATCAGCCAGCTTGGCGGTTTCGGTCATGACCATTTCAACCACCACCAGGCAGTCCAGCTTTCTCAGCGATTTAGCCACCATATTCTGATCCGGATCAGTGACTACAGGGTCTTCACCAAAGATCATCATTCCGTGAAACTGACCTGCCAGCGTAGCTTCGTTCATTCCCAGTGAGGTCATACCCGGTTTATCCGCCACCGGAACGCCCCAGAGCTTGCTGAACTTTTCCCGAATTGCCGGATCATCGGTTGACTGGTAACCAGGATAAACACCTGGAAGGCATCCCATGTCACAGGCACCCTGTACGTTATTCTGTCCGCGCAGGGGGTTTATTCCGGCACCCGGTTTACCTACCTGACCACAAACCAATGCAAGATTGGAGATTGCCATAACGTTGTTGGTACCACTGACATACTGTGTCACCCCCATTCCCAGGGCGATCTCATTTGGCACTAACTTTCTCTGTTTGGCTAATTATTCAGCACACAAAAGTACCAAAATAAGCCTAATTTCCTGTACTTCTCAAAAATTCAGTTTTTAAAGCTAGCTTTTTGAATATGCAACAGGATTGGTGTTTGTCAAATGAGATCGCCCTGCCCCCATTCCATAAGCCAGAAAAGCGGCACGTGCATGGCTGTATAAACGGGCAAACTGTATCAGCTGATCATTGGGAACACCGGTAATACTGGGTAACTATTCAGCACCCCCACAAAAAAGGTGAACTTTGTGAAGAGCCTGTCCCGCAAGGGATAAAAAAATCCGACCAGAAAAGCAGATTCAAGAAAATAGCCTTTTATCGTTGAAATAGAGCAAATAAACGACATCTGACCCTTGGCAAGGTGCTCAAAGCTCCAATCTTAGATAACAGTACAACAATGAGAGTGTCCTGAAGCCAAGAAAAGAGAAGGCTTATAACTAAAACCACATATTACTCAATTATTGCAGGGGGTGCTGAATAGTTACAATACTGGAGACTTTATCGAGAGAATATTCGTTAACCTGTTTTCTCAGCAAATCCTGATGATCACAGCGCTGATCAAGAAAGATACTGTCTTCCCAACCCTGATCGAAAATAATTTTCACCAGACCATTTAACAGCGCAACATTCGTACCCAGTCGTAGCTGCAAATGCACATCGGCCATTTCTGCCAGTCGTGTACGACGCGGATCAACCACCAGAAGCAGTGCACCACGCTCTTTTGCCTTGATAATTTCACTGCCAATAATAGAATGACTTTCTGTGGGGTCACAGCCAAAAACGACCACTACATCTGACCTGCTGATATCACCAATACTATTGGTCATGGCACCGGAACCCAGCGTTTGAGCCAGACCGGCCACAGACGGGCTGTGACAGATACGTGCACAGTGATCGATATTGTTTGTGGTTAGAACTGCTCGTGCAAACTTCTGGATAGCATAGTTGTCTTCGTTGGTAGCACGGGCACAACTGATCATACCAACAGATTGCGGTCCATGGGTTTCTCTGTAGTAACTGAACTGTTCATGAATATGATCCAGGGCTTCATCCCAGCTGGCCCGTCGAAACGAACCGTTTTCTTTAATAAGGGGATGGGTGATTCGATCTTCAGTCCCAACACCAAAAGCTGAGCTCCAGCCCTTGGAACATAATCGCCCTTTACTCACCGGGTGCTTGCTTAAAGGCTCAACGCCGATGACCCGGTCAGCATCTGTTCTTATGCCAATACCACAGCCTGTGCCACAAAACGGGCAAACGGAAGGTGTCGTTTTTATCGTCATGCAATACCTATTTCAGGAACTTCATTGCGTAAGAAGGTTGCTTTTTAAGTGTTCAGGCACTTGAAATAAAATCACGCAGTTCGGGAATACACATCGAACCCATGCAATTGCAACGAGATGCTATCGATCTATAACGGTTTAATACAAGTTGTTAATTTATCACAACTTTTTCAAGAATTGACACAGCCCCTTTATCGGTAGATTTACTATAAAAAATCAATTACCACCTACTCCACTCACACTAAACAACCATTACTGCTGACCATAAGTCATCCGTCGGAAACAAAATTTAAAACCAGAAATTATTCAATGATTCTTATTAATTCTTACTAAGAAAGTTTATTTATATACGTCAATACATCTGAATAGAAAATGGCACTCTCTGTGTCTTTATGAGACTAATTTCACAAAACGCAGATTCTTTTTGGGAATTTGAATTTTTACCTTCATAATTTATTCAATAAAAGGCAGTATTATTCTATAAAAAAATACAGAGCCTAAGGGAATCAGCTCATCGACTGCTTCAGCCCATAAAATCCCGGGGCGGTAGCGTGTCTTAATTTTGCTGATTTGTATGATTCTCAACCTTTCCCTCACGCTTACCTATTCTACTACCGACTTTTCGCGGGGAGCTTATTCCTCAGGTACTCGGGATGCCAAAGATGTGAAGCCGAATATTACTCAACAATAGCAGTTGGTTTCCGGAACCAATCTGATTTCCCCCTGAACATATCAAAGGTAATTCCCCATATCATTTCCCGTACCGCTGTGACTATTTACGCCAATACAATCGTCGTTTAAAAAAACTTCTGTTTTTTCAGTCACTTGTTCATGCCTATGCTGGGCTTATTCAAAAAATAATGAGCTGTCACCTACAGAAAAGCAGCACTTCCCCAAAGATTAATTCTGAACAGAATTCGCAAGGCTTTCAGAGTATCTGCTATTTTTAACTCTCGTGAAGTCATTCGTATTAACAACTCAGTCAGACCACAATGCCTGCTTCCCAAAAGAAAGCCCTTGCCGATGACCTGATTCAGGTCGTCTCTGACCAAGCGGCTAAAATACCTGACCCTCGTCCTAATCAGATCGACGACAAAATCCCACTGCATGATGCCGTTATGTCTGCTCTGGCCATGTTTCATCTGAAGTTCTCGTCCCTACTCCAGTTTGATGAAGACAGGCGCGAACCAGAAATCGAATACAACCTAAACACCCTATACAGGGTGGGAAAAGTGCCCAGTGACACTCATATTCGCTGCATGCTGGACCCAGTGCCCACTCGAGAACTGTCTCGGCTGTTTACCGCCTTATTCCATTTTGTTCAGCGCAGTGGACGATTGAAGCAGTTCAGATATTTTAAGGAGGGTTATCTTGCTCCAATGGATGGCACAGGGCACTTCAGCTCTGGAAAGAACAGTTGTAGCGAGTGCTGCATCAAGAAACCCGACAGCGAAGACCCACTGTATTATCACCAACTGCTGGGCATCTGCATTGTCAAACCTGGAATTAAGGAAGTCTTTCCATTGATGCCTGAACCCATCATTCAACAGGTAGATGCCTCTAAAAACGATTGCGAAGTCAATGCCCTGAAGCGTGCGCTTGAACACATTCACAAGGATCACCCGAAGCTAAGATTGGTATTGAATCTTGATGACCTATATTCCAAGGGCCCCACCATTACACTGATTCGGTCTTATAACCATCACTACATTAGCGTTGCCAAGGAAAGTGACCATGTTGCCCTTTTTGAAGCCGTGGATGAACTGGACAAACAGGATAAAGTCACTCGATTTGAGTATACAGACGACCAAGGGCACCGGCACTGGTTCCGATTTGTTAACAAAGTTCCACTGAACAAAACCTATAACGATTTGATGGTTAACTTTCTGGAGTACATTGAGTACAACGAGAAAGGTGAGAAATGTTACAACAACAGCTGGGTCACCAGCCTACGCATAGGTCGAAAGCGCTGCATGCCTATCATGAGAGGAGGGCGAGCTAAATGGAAAATTGAAAATGAAACCTTTAATACGCTGAAAACCCAAGGCTACCAACTTGAGCACAATCACGGCCATGGCGATGAACATCTTGCCAGTAATCTGGCGTGTTTAATGTTCCTGGCTTTCCTGATTGACCAGATTGAACAGCTATCCTGCCCCTTGTTTAACAAGGCATGGAAAGGGTGCCGTGCCAAAATAAAATTGTGGGAATGCATTCGCAACCACTTTAATAGATTTGCCATAGACACATGGTGTGAGCTACTCAAGGCGGTTGCCTATATGAAATCAAAGAATAAACACAGGCCAATCACTCATATTCGCAGTCTGATACCTGACACGTCATAACAGGAAGGTAGTGCCGGTTTTCAGCGTAGATGATTGACTCCCAAGTCAGCTTATTGGCTGAAAGGTATAGTTTTGTCTTCTAAAGTTAAGGGTATGTTTTTGAAATAGACCTGTCATCGTCGTGTATTCAAAGGGAGTGGCTGACAGAAAAGCTCTCTGAACCTGATATTAATCTACGAAAAAAATCAAACAACCATTAAAAAATAATAATTATGCAGGAGATCAAAAATGGATATATCATTTCTGGTTGTTTTATTAGCTGTTGTAGCCTTCTTTTATTTCAGTAACCAGGGAGAGGAAATTGACATTAGTAGTTATCAAGAATTGATTGATAAGTCTGAAAACAATAAAGTCTCTAAAAATGAAGTTATTGCAGGTGCAAATCTATTATCACAGAAATTCTGTAATGATGTCACCTTTCAAACAACGGGTGCCAGCACCAATGGCACTGACTTAAGAGCTCACCCCCTGTATTTCTTGAGCCTCCGAGCCTGTGCTCTTGAGTGTTGAAGCTTTTTATGCGGCTTTGGTCGTCTTTTGACTGCTCGTGGCTCTGACCTTCCCGGACGATTGCCTACAAGATGTTGAGCGATTATTTCCAACATACTGATAACCTTTTCTTCAAGCTGGTCTCCTATCGCTTGCAGCAACGTCTGGTGAAAAGAAACCAGTGTTTCTTGCGCCGCTTTAAAGCTGGCTTCTCTGGGCACTTTTCCGATACTTTGTGCGGCTTTTGCCATCAGTGCTCTAATCAGGTTGTAGACCAATAAATTGACAGAGATTTCTTTTCGTACCATTTCCGGACTTTTGCAGCGAAGCATATCCATCTTCATCGTGGTTTTGATCACACGAAAATCAATTTCTACGTTCCAGCGCTTCAGATACAAGGCAATAATCTCGCTTCGAGGATACTCTTCGGCATCCAGTAAGGTAGTGACAATAATACGACGTTTATTTTTAACCGCCCTAATGATTAGCTCTTCAGGCATCTGATTGTACAGCTCCTGACTCATCCACTCTGGACGAACTGATCTGTGAAGTTTGAACAGCCCATCGTTTTTAGTCAGTTTTTTGAAGCACTTTCTGAAATCAATAATACGGGAACCATTTTTCTCAAAGACCACGTCACCCTTGGTTTGAAGCAAAAAAGCCAACAGAAAGTAGTTCTCGAAATTAGCGTCCCCCAACAGAATGTCTCCATCCTGAAGACGAAACAAAAGCTTTCTGAGTAATGCTTGCTCCCCTGTTTCTTTGCCTTCATAAGGAGCTACCGCATAATCTAACAGAGCACCACTGCCCAAACTCATCAGAACGAGAATCCTCAGTATTGGAAAGCCCAGTTCTTTTTTTGGGTGTTGAGTTGAGGATAAATTTCCTCATTTTTTTCTGTGTCTGGCATCAGAAGTGTTGAACCGTCGGTTATCAGAACGCGTCTCTGGTGCCACAACCAGGATTCAGGGCTGACCTTGTCAAGGTTGTCACCTGAAGTACAAAACAGCGACTTAACAGACTCTTCAGTTAACCTCGGGCGAGCCTTACAGTACGCGCTGGTTTGTGTATTGGAAGGTTTATTTCCTGCGGCTACCTGATCCTTTGCTTCATCAATCAAAGCATGACGACAGGATTTGGTATCGCTGGCCACCTGCTTCATAAAAAGAGTGAGCGTCTTGATTGGAGGGAAAATTCGTACTCTCGAATTTGGATAGCTGTCTTGAAATTCGATAAGATTCTCTGAAGTGAGAACGGCTGAAAGGTCATCGTTATCGGTTTGTGCAAACTGGCGAAGGCAATCGTCAGCAACAGAAAGATACTCTGAACTACACTTGTTCATGGCTTGCTCGGGTGGTTGAGTTACACCGGCTTTTATAGTCGTTTTTCTTCTCGAGCAAGCCTTAGTGTTTCAGGGGATACTTCCTTAAGTCAGTGCCATTGGTGCCAGCACTGTTTCACTGTGCTTGAGCAAGTATGAATACAAGAAGGAACGCGGCTATGTTCCCGTCAATAGTTGGGAGCACTAAAGTCCTATAAAAACTTTATTTTCCTGCTCCACATATGGCTATTCATGAGATAGGAAGGTATCCCAGAACAAATCGCTGTTCTTTGGGCAATAAACAAATGCAATATACAAGATTTAGTCATATCTCTACTTTATAAGGCACGTCTGTAGCCCTGTAAACATAGGGAGTAAGCAATACAACTATTGGCGGGAACATAGCCAAGGAACGCTGTGAGAAAAAAGTATTTAGCAGAGCCCCTTCTCAATATTCAGAAAAAAAGCAGTTGTTAAATCAGCTCTGAAATTTACTAAGTGTGTTGGTGCGACTTAATCAATATCAAGAAGTTGGGAAATATTTAATAGTTTTTTACAACTTTACTTCTGTATATTTATACTGAGCCTGCCTGTGCATTTCAAATAAACAGCCTGCAGGCTGACTTTTTGCACATCTCGTATCATTCTGAAGTAATGGAATGACAAAAAGCATTTTTTGTTACAGCAGTAATGAACTATTTTTTGATTTTCAACAGATCCCTCTTCGGCTATGTTCCCGCCAATAGTTGTATTGCTTACTCCCTATGTTTACAGGGCTACAGACGTGCCTTATAAAGTAGAGATATGACTAAATCTTGTATATTGCATTTGTTTATTGCCCAAAGAACAGCGATTTGTTCTGGGATACCTTCCTATCTCATGAATAGCCATATGTGGAGCAGGAAAATAAAGTTTTTATAGGACTTTAGTGCTCCCAACTATTGACGGGAACATAGCCTCCCTCTTCCATACCAAAGGTAAATATATGCAATTTGATATCGACATGAAATCTGAGCATAAAATCCTTTTCAACTCAGCAAGAAAAATTCTACTGGAAGATTTCAATCTGAACGAAACAAAAAAGGACCGTATAACAACATACTCAGATAGTTTTGGTGGAATATGTCATATGAGAACGATGAAGTATGGAATTGACATTGGATTTTTAAAAGGAGCGCGTATGGAAGATAAATATGGAGTACTGACAGGTTCAGGTAAAGTCATGAGAGTTTTTCCTGTTCGTGAAATAAATAGTACCCAGATTAAATATTATATTCATCAGGCAATTGAAATAAATGCCATGAAATAATATTCATCAATATAATGAACAATACAAAAAAACGCCTCTACAAGAGGATTTATAATCAACAACAATCTAACAATCTAACAAAAATGAAATATTTCTTAATTTTTATATTTATTGGCATATTTGTCTCACCTATCCTGACTTTTCTTCATGAATTAGGTCATGCGACTCCAACTCTTGTGTCAGGTAAAAAAGCCACCATTGTTTTGGGTAATAGCGATAGAAAATTAAATTTTAAAATAAGAAACCTTGAACTAAATATATCATTGCTTCCATCTTATATCGGTTTTTGCTATTGGCCGGAAGAATTATCCAGAAAAGAAAAGCTTATCTCATTGATTTCAGGCCCACTAGTTTCATTGATAATCAGCATATTTTGTTTTTACTTTATATTAAAGCCTGATCTCCCTCCTGAAACATATTCAATATTAATTGGCTTAACCACCTTATCATTTATTCAATTTTTGACAACAGCGATACCGATGCATTACCCATCCTTTATGTCAGGTTACGCAGGATTACCCAGTGATGGCTTTCAAATTATGGAACTAATAAAGTCAAAATAAAAAACACAACTCTATTAGCAGGTCATTTATTCTCATGTTATAAAACAAGTTATTTGTTATTGAGATCACGCTGAGTTAAGACAATATGGGAGTCAGAATATTGCCAGATGACTTCTGATTCATACTTAACCTGGTCAGAATTTTGTTGACCACCCTCACAGTAGGCGAATAATCGATTTCGGCTACTTGCTGAAATGTTTTTTGATGTTACATAATCGAAGAACGCTCTGATCGTCTCATGTGCTTTTTATAAGTTTCTCATCTTGTCTCGAAAGAACTATACAAAGCCATGTTGCGTCCTCAGGACTATCGACCAAACACTCTCTTTGATGGCTATGTTCCCGTAAGTGGTTGAAAGTACCAATGTTCCACCAATCTGCTAACGAATCGTTCTGTAGTTAGCTTGGCAACACCTGCTAAATCACGCTTCCAAGCCAGGTAGTGCGGGAGGTAGCGTGTAGCTACTCCATGGAATTTACCCCTAATCCATCTCTTTAAAACGCTGTGGTACGTATTTACATTCTGGATATGGTAAATACCTTCTAAAACATGCTGACCTGATGACGTAATTAGCTCTTTAAACTCAAATCCTAGCTTCTCTGCGAGCTTTTCGTGCGCAAGGTGTGCATCGGCACAGACAGTAGCTTCAATCGATATTCGACCGTTCAAATGGCGACACAACTCATCGGCACTCTCATTATTTAAAATGCCGTCAACCGTGTGCCGATTACGATCTCGAGCCACCATTACCGGCACTTTGCGCGCTTTATGTGGATCGTTTCCACGCTTGCGTGTTGGTCTTGGCATACCATCTCTCTGACCTTTGAAGGATTCACGGAAAAAAGTTTCATCCAGCTCGGTAATTCCACAAAGCTCTTTTGCCTGATCATCATTAATCACTTCAAGGAAGCAATGACGCCAGCGGAAGGCCGTTTTCAAATTAATATCATACTCAATGGCTGACGCACGTAATGTCATAGAGTAAGTCATACCTGTCAGGTATTTATTCCATTTTCTTGGCTGTCTAAGTCTTCTTAAAGGTGTGTCTGTAAAGGCGTTGAAAGTTACAACACAGGTCTTGCAACGGTAGCGCTGTCTACCATTTCTAACTCCCCAGCGATGAATCTCATGACCTTTGCACTTAGGGCACTGAGGATGCTTTTCAAAGCAAGATAATATGGTCATTTCAAGGTCAGGAATTGAGTGTGCTTTATTCGGAGTTAATTCACTAGAAACTGAATCAGAATTAGTAGTTTCAACTGTGTCACTGTTCTGTATTTTAGGGCTTTGGAGTGTATTGTTAAGAATATCCCTCTGCTCGCTAGTTAATGATGAAATGGAATTAATAAAGCTTTGGAAGAGATTAGATCGCATAACACGCCCCTGAAAAGTAGAAGGCATGGGGAGTATAGCTCATTCAACCACTTACGGGAACATAGCCCTCTTTGATCGTTTCCAACTTACTCACCCGGATTTAACTCCGGTGCATTTCGCTTGGGGAAAAATATATAAGAATTCTAACGTCATGAAAAAACACCTTATTGACCTGGTGTTAATTTGGGACAATAAACATTCAGATTCATGCCCAAACACACATAAACTTCACGAACAATAAAGATATATCTATCTGAAATAAAATATTACTTTTTTACTCTTTGAAATTCGTTAGCTTTATCGATACAGCTACTAGAATTCCAGCAATCCATTCCAGCTGGCTGATCATGAAAATTTTAATTGCAGCGATTTTTTCTTTTTTTATCCTGACACCCACTTCAAGTCAGGCCGGAATTGCCGGCATCAGCTTTGAATGGCTGAATCTCCCTACCGGTTTTGAACTTCCATCTGGCGATGTATTATATCGTAGCTTCTCAATAAGTGCTGGAGATCGGAAATAACCGTGTAAAACCATAGTGCATAATCCTTGCCTCCCAAGGGCTTAGTAAAATTGGTACTTTAGTTTACCAGCACTTATTGAGAAGTTACATTATATCGTATTGGTCGTTATTTTCCTGTCCGAAATAACCTACCTGTTTTTGGCGCAATCACAAATACTCAGCTATTCCCCATGCTTATACGACATCGGTAACAGCGTATAAGAAGCATCACACGCAGGGCGCAGCTACAGCTGCTTACGTGTTGAGATATGTAATTTCTCCCAAAAACTCGACTATTTATCACGAGCATACAAAATATATACGACTTAGTACGCTAGTGATACCAAGGGGTTTAATGAAACGTGGGGAATTGCTGACAAATACTCATGCTTATTTGAACCTGTTATCAAATGGCAAGTATTATTCATACAGCTATCACTATGCCGGAAATAAATCATTCCAGTCATTACACAAGATCAAACAGACGGTTGTAAATAATCAGGCTCATAACCTGCAGTCTGCATGGCAATGGATTACAGGTTTGATCATCACCGGTACCAGTGTTATAGATGATGATAATTATCAATTCAGGGCAACCCCAGCATTATTCAACTGCTCCAATCCTGCCAACTGCTCTCTGATTGAGCTGAGCACTGGTGATTATTTCCGCAACAGCAGCAGAGCTAACCTGAGCTCAATAGAATGTGTAATAGCTCAAACAGATGACTTCAGATTTATGCATTACGGCACTATCGATTCAGGAATCAGCAAGACCAGGAATAATCTGTACCAGAAAGAAAAACCCATGACATCAATAGTCAACGCCGAGGTAGACGACGAAGCATGCCTGACAAGAGGCTGTGATGTTCTGGCTACATCCAAAGGCAAGACTCCTCCAATCATGTTCAACCATCAGGTCTCGAGCACCGAAGTTTACAGCAGTAATTATGCCTACCACCTGATTTTTCAAACTCACGATGATTCTGAATATTTTACTCTTTATCATTACGATCCTTCTCATCCTACCAGCCAGCCGGCATCGATCACCTATAAAAAAGATAGTCTGATTCGTCCATTTGGAATCAGCAGCCATGGAACGGACATTTATTTTGTTTACAATGGCTCTGGCAGCATATGCATGTCTTCAACCCCCTTATTGAAGGAAAGATCATAGCGATACCAAATCATTGCAAACTACCTGTGACAGATATCGAAGAAAAAGGTCTGGACATAGAGCATCTTCATTTAACCCTGGATGATCAGTACGGTGTAATTACCTGCCCCAGTATACGAACTGATTATCAAGCTCCATGTTATGGCTTTTTCTACGATGGATCTGACCCCACTGACCTGCAGATCACCCGAATTGACGAGCTGCTTAATCGATATGATGAAGGGAGGCTGTTTGACCTTAACTACGATATCCTGCCAGAAAAGATTCATCGGGATACCCATGACCCTAGATTAATAAGAATTTCACTGGTTGGCACTTCGGCCAAAACAGGACACCAACAAGCAGCCATTTTATCAATTAAAACCTGGACCACTGAACAATAAGAACTCAGCAGCCACCGCTGAACCGGTGGATTTCATCTTTCAGGAGATTATAAAGCTCTCCTGAAAACCGGATATAGTTTTCTGGTCAAGTGATATTGGGGATTTGAAAAAAAAGGCAAGCATGATTATTTTCAGGTCATGCAAAGAATTTCGCTAAACACACGAAAATACGCATTCTTCTCCTGCTTTTTGTACCGATGAAATACAAATCACTTATGATTCGCTGTACTGCGACCTGGTTTATCGAAAAAGGATAGATTGAGATTCATCACAATCTATCCTTTTTTCAATAGACAAAGACTAATGTATTCGAGCTATTATTCGCCGAATATAGCTAGAAACTCACATTCACTCCCAGGTATAGAGAATCAAGAGCAGTATCATCCCCCTCGAGCGCCTTCTCCTGTCGAATATCACGGCTGAACCGTTCACTTTTGAAGTCAGCATACACCGCGAACACCTTGGAAAAGTCATGACGGAACTGCACTCCAAAGTCATAACTGCCCACCCAGGAGGTGGCATCCGTTGCTAACTGGTTATAGGAATAGAGGTTGACCGTCGCATAGGGCTCCATTACCAGACTGCGAGTAATATACAGCTCTGATGAGAACTCAAGTTCAGCACTTAATCGCCCGTTGTCATCCAGAAATCCGGTCAACGCTGTTTCTATACGATATGGCGCCAATCCAGTAATACCAAAGGCCAGATAAGTTTCATTTACCGGTTTAAATTCATGCTTAACACCCAGCCGGCCCGTCCAGAACTTATCCAGGTAACGACTATAGAGCACTCGTACTTCACCTTCTTCGGTGTTGCCATTTTTGACTTCAGATCCGGCTTGAAGAATCAATTTATTAAAATCAGATCCCATCTGAATTTCAGCCTCTCCTTCCCAGAGGTTACTGGTAGATATATTCTTCTCCAGTTCCACTTCGCCAGAGATATACCAGAAGTCCTTTGCGGGTGATGGCTGGGCATTACCGATAAACAACGGTGCCGCCTGTAAGTTTACCGCCACCAGAAAAAGTCCCACAGAGATGATTGCTTGCCTGTTCATAATGATTCCTCAGATTCCATTCACCGGATTAACCCGCACTTCCCGGAACATGCCAGTATCTGCGTGATAAAGAATGTGACAATGAAAAGCCCATCGACCGACGGCATCTGCATCGATTTCTACAATCTGTTCTCCCATGGGAGGAATATTGACCGTATGGACTTTTGGAGCGAAGCCTTCTTTTTCATATCCGTTTTGTAATTCCTGCCACATGCCGTGTAGATGGATAGGGTGATCCATCATGGTTTTATTGATCAGTTTGACTCTGACCCGCTCACCAAGATCAAACTCTATGGGATCTGCCATGGCATACTTCTTACCATTAAATGACCAGATGTAATTTTCCATATCACCCGTCAACTCAATAGTCAGTTCTCTCACTGGTTTGTCCGAGCCAGTGGGTTCCAAAGATCGAAGATCACTGTACTCAAGCACCTTGAGACCTTCCGGTTTCCTTACTTCACTCATCATGCTGCCATGGTCCATGCTTTGGTGGCTCATTTCCGGCATTGCCATGCCGTCATGCTCCATCCCGTCATGATTCATATTCGCCATATCAGACGACATATCCATTTCACTGTGATCCATTTCACTTTGGCCCATGCCCGACATATCCATACCACTGTGATCCATCATGCCCAGAATCCGGGGTGGATCCATCTCGGGAACTTCAGCACTCATACCTTTCCTGACTGACAGGGTTCCCCGGGCGTAGCCGGTTCTATCCGCAGACTGGGCAAAAAAGGTGTACGCCGATTCATTGTCAGGCATGACGATGACATCATAGGTTTCAGCCACGGCCAGATTGATCTGGTCTACCACTACAGGCATAACATTCTGACCATCTTTTTGTATCACCGTCATTTTCAGGCCGGGGATGCGAAAGTCAAAATATGTGCTGGCTGCTGCATTGATCAGACGCAGTCGTACTCTTTCTCCAGATCTGTACAAAGCCCCCCAGTTCTGTTCCGGGCTCCGACCATTGATCAAAAAGGTATAGCCGTTCACATCTGAAATATCGGTAGGATCCATTCGCATCTTTGCCCAGGCCCGGCGCTCACTCAAAATCTGCCAGCGCGTACTCCAGGTCGGCGCGTCTATAAGCTCAGAAGCAAGGCTGGACAAGGTGCGCATATCCTTGCGCCCTGTTTTATAGTAATCACCGTCTCTTTTCAGATTCCTCAGTACGTCATTGGGATCATCATCTGTCCAGTCAGACAGCACAAGGGTATAGTCCCGGTCAAAACGGAAGGCACCCTTGCCTTTTGGTTCTATCACAATGGGACCATAAACGCCGGATTGTTCCTGTAGCCCGGAATGGCTGTGATACCAGTATGTGCCGTTCTGTTGAACCGTAAATTGATAGGTGAAGGTTGTGCCCGGAGCTATACCGTCAAAACTGAGCCCTGGTACACCATCCATTTGATAAGGCAGAATCAGGCCGTGCCAATGAAGACTGGTGGTTTCTTCCAGTTTATTGGTGACATTAATGGTGACCTGTTCACCTTCCCTGAAGCGAAGTTCCGGGCCAGGAATAGCATTATTGATGGCAATAGCTTTAGCGGGGCTACCGCTGATATTGACCCATTTTTCTGCAATAACCAGATCATAGCTAGCAGCCTGACTGATAAGCGGCAGCAATACTCCCAGTACGGCAATGCCTGCCCACAGACCGGCCCTGAGAGATAGTTTATTTTTTTTCATCGTGATTTATCCTGAGCCAGACAGTAAGTCTGGCTCTGCTCCGGTTCGTCTCAGTGTTTATCCGTCTGTATAGCCATACTCATGCCCGCTTCAAAATGGCCGGGAATAAAGCAGGCTGCCATCAGCGTATCGGAATCACTGAACGTCCAGATAATTTCACCGCTTTCACCCGGCTTAAGAGTGACGGCATTAGCTTCGCTATGCACCATTGCGGGCATGTTGCGCATCATACTTTGATGTTTCAGTAATGCTTTTCGATCACCCAGTGTGAATTCGTGTGGTATCAGGCCTTTATTGAGAATTTTGAAACGAATTGTCTCTCCTGACTTCACCTGTAATTCATCCAGGTTGTAACGCATAGTGTCGTGCATGGTGATATCTATGGTTCGATTCACTTCTTTGAGTGAACCGGGCTGACCAGCCGGATTGACAGAATCATTATTCATCATCGCCTCATGTCCGCCATGAGTTCCACCAGCAAAAACACTGGCAGAAACAGAAAAACCAAGAATACTGAGAGCTGTGGTGATTTTGTTCATTATTAAATACCTGTTATCTGTACAGAAGGTCGGACGAAAATGTCCGACCTGATGGCTTTAAAGGAGGCTGCCAGCTTAAAGATCGCCACCTCTGTACAGATAAATCAGGCGGGAAGAACTACGTCCTTCCGGGGTCTTCGCTATGATTTTTACCGGGTTTGGACCCGTAATTCTTGAAAACCTTACCCGTCCATATTGATTGGTCTCTTTTTCCTGCAGGGATCGGGAGCCAGAACCATCAATCTGGACAGTAGCACCCGATACAGGCTCATCCTGATGATAAACCTGGACAGCAATAGAGCCTGATAAATTCTGGCTGATATAAAAAACCGGTGCCTCATCAGCCTGTCCATTCAAGGCTATTAAGCCAGCTGAGGAAAAAAGGGCTGCCAACAGATTATTTTTGAAAGATGTCATTGTATGTTCCTGAAATTAAAAAGGATCAGTAAATTTGATTTAATGAAAACTGAACTTTTCTATTCCAGGAAGGAAACTTTTTGCAGATAAATAGGAGGGAGCAATGTCTGAATGACATCGCCTCTATCCTGCCAGACTCGAATGAGTGGAGGTAAACGTACCGCCGTAATAACAACGGCCAGAGGCAAGAGAAAAACTGCACCCAGCTCCAGCAGTGAAGCAACCGAAAGCAAAGATGATTCTGTTTCGCAATCACTCAGACTCTCAAAGTTCATGATGGGATCGTGAAAGTTGACAGGCCAGGTATCCGCGGATGTGGAGGTATGAGCACCTGAAGTATTAACTCCATGCTGTTCCACAGGCATAAGACAAAAAATCTGAATAAGCAGTAACAATAAAACCAACAGCATCACGAACTTTCGCTCGGCCTGACTGCATTGTGATTTTACTGTGTAAATAATCATACAATTCTGTGCAAGATACTTCTGATATTTATTGTTCTAATAAACTAATGCTTCCCCCAGGGGGAAGGTCAAGTATTTTCCATTCTGCCTGTTTTTCAACCAGGAACATAAACCGATAGATTCAGTGGCATCCAATGCCCTGATTTAAATCTCCAGCCAGAAGCCATCAAGGACTGCATACTATTACCGATCAGCGTACATAGTTCTGACGTCCATTGCCGATTAACCCTGCCTATCCGGATTTGGCATGAAAACAATCAGTGTAACTATTCAGCACCCCCACAAAAAAGGTGAACTTTGTGAAGAGCCTGTCCCGCAAGGGATAAAAAAATCCGACCAGAAAAGCAGATTCAAGAAAATAGCCTTTTATCGTTGAAATAGAGCAAATAAACGACATCTGACCCTTGGCAAGGTGCTCAAAGCTCCAATCTTAGATAACAGTACAACAATGAGAGTGTCCTGAAGCCAAGAAAAGAGAAGGCTTATAACTAAAACCACATATTACTCAGTTATTGCAGGGGGTGCTGAATAGTCACCAATCAGTTGCTCTCCATGGATCTTAGAGATAGCGGAACGAACAATCGGCATTAACAGCGATATCGAACAAAAACTGCAGAAACGAAAAAGCCCTAAGTAAACATGGGGCTTTTTTATTTCTTTATATAAAGAAATGGCGGAGGGATAGGGATTTGAACCCTAGGTAGGCTATTAACCTACGCCGGTTTTCAAGACCGGTGCTTTCAACCACTCAGCCATCCCTCCAATAGGATTTGCATACTCACTGGATTGAACCCAGAAAACAATGCTTGCTGAAAAATGGCGGAGGGATAGGGATTTGAACCCTAGGTAGGCTATTAACCTACGCCGGTTTTCAAGACCGGTGCTTTCAACCACTCAGCCATCCCTCCGCGACGGAATGAAATACTACCTGAAAACTCAGCCCTGTCAACGCCTTGATAAACATCATTTTTCTGATTGCTTTCAAGCTATTGAAAATCCTTTGCTGACATTAGCATCATATTTTCTTTACAAAGCTCGACAATTCATCGGTATGAAACTATAGCCCTACTATTATGGTCTGATATACTCCAGTTAGAGTTCTCAAAAGAGGAATAGAACAATATGAATCGTAAACCCGTTATGACTGCCACTGCTACAGATACAGGCACAGGCATTGAAATCAACAAGGTGTTGCGTAACACCTATATGCTGCTGGGTATGACTCTGCTGTTCAGTGCCATGACTGCCGGTGCAGCCATGGCCCTGGAAATTGGCCGGGGCACAGCGATGATCCTTAGCCTTGTGGGCTTTGGCCTGCTGTTCGTTGTGCATAAAACAGCTGAGTCCGAAAAAGGCATTATTGCCGTATTCGCCTTCACCGGTGTACTTGGTGCAGCTCTTGGCCCAATGCTGAATTACTATGCCAGTGTCAATCCAGCCCTGATCTTTCAGGCACTGGGTGGTACCGCCATTGTATTCTTCAGCCTGTCAGCCTATGTATTGACAACCCGTAAGGATTTTTCCTTTATGGGTGGTTTTTTGATGGTAGGACTGGTTGTTGCGGTTATTGCCAGCATTGCCCTGATATTTTTCAATGCACCAATGGCCAGCATGGCGTTGTCTGCCATGATCGTGCTTCTGATGTCCGGCTTCATTCTGTTTGATACCAGCCGTATTATTCACGGCGGTGAAACAAACTATATCCGTGCCACCGTTTCTTTGTATCTGAATATCTATAACCTGTTCACATCTCTGCTTTATCTGCTGGGTGTCAGTGACGACTGATCCTTGCTATGATTAAGAGCCCTGCGTTTTCGCGGGGCTTTTTTATAGCTGGTAAAAACTTTGGAAACACCCGGAAATGAAATACGCATTGGCTGTGTATGGCGCGCCTGCAAATAGTCAGGCTCCTCAGACAGCACTGAAGTTTGCCAGAGCGGCTCTGATTAATGGTCATGAGATCATAAGGATATTTTTCTATCAGGACGGAGTAAATAACGCCAGCTCTCTTATTTCCCCTCCCCAGGATGAACAAAACCTTTCGAAAGAGTGGCAAACCCTGATCAATACGCACAATCTGGATGCTGTGGTTTGCATCGCTGCAGCACTGCGAAGGGGCATCATAGACAGCAGTGAAGCAGAACGCTATGAGTTAAGCGCCAGCAATCTGAGAGAAAATTACGAACTCTCGGGGCTCGGTCAGCTGATTGATGCCAGCCTCGAAGCTGACCATCTGATTACCTTTGGAGAATAATATGAGCACCTCTATTTGTATTATCTCCACAAAAACACCTTATCATGGTCAATTTGCCCGGGAAGCTCTGGATGCTGCCCTGGTATCAGCTTCCTATGATCTGCCAACCAGCCTTCTGCTTATGGGTGATGGTGTATACCAGTTATTATCACATCAAACGCCGGATCTACTGCCAAGAAAAAACCTTTCCGCCCTATTTCAATCCCTGCCTTTATACGGAATTGACAGTATTCATGTAGACACAGCTTCCCTTGAAGAGAGAAACATTACAGCTGAACAACTGCAATCTCCTTATACGCTGGTCGATACAGGTAAGCTTTCTGCATTTATTCAACAACACGACAGGGTGCTTAATTTCTAATGTCCAGTTTGCATACTATCAATAAGCCCAATCAACCTTTCCAGTCCTGCTATAAAGCTCTGGGTGAAAACGACGAAATACTTTTAATAGAAGATGGCATCTACTGTCTTCTGGAAAATGCAGATCGACTCAACACCCTGAATCATCAAATTTATGCCCTCAGTGATGACCTGATAGCCAGGGGCGTGAAGTTAAATGAATCAAGAGCAAAGGCCCTATCCTTTGATGAATTTGTTGCACTGACCACCAGGCACCAAAAAATTATCAGCTGGTTTTAATCCTGATGAAAACTACACGTAAATGACCCTACTGAATTTAGACAAAGATGGCTATCTAGAACATCTTGATGATTGGAATGAAGCCGTAGCTGTACAGCTGGCAACGCTTGAAGGTATCAATCTGACTGAGGCTCACTGGGAAGTCATCAATACTCTCAGGGAGTATTATCACCATTTTCAACACGCCCCAAGCCAGCGACCTTTCGTAAAATACATTTCCAGCCAATTGGGAAAAGACAAAGGCACCAGCATGTATCTTATGTCGTTGTTTCCTGAAAGTCCGGCAAAACGGGCTGCCAGAATCGCAGGTCTGCCCCGGCCCACAAACTGTTTTTAATGTGTGAGTAAACTCGGATCACTGTAGTTCCCAGCATCCCTTAAGTAAGAACCAGTGAAGAATTACTTTCTCCTGATTTTACCCATGGCTTTTTCCACCCTGAATTGATCACAATTCTGGTTGCATAGCCTGCTATGCGCCCGACTTTATTTTTTGATGAATGAAAAAGCCTTTCGCCTGAATAGCCCGGAACAGCCGCCCACCAACAAACCTTCATTTTTACCGTGTAAACAAATGGGTTTCTCAGGAAAGTACAGTCGTTTCATTACTTATTGATCCACTGACCCTGATCCAATAAAGTGCCGCCAAAATGAAAACAGTGCGGCTGGTCAACCAGACAACAGCCGAGCCAACGTTCTTACTCTTCAGAGGTTCTTAATGAAACAAACCAACCACTTTGTTGCTGTTGAAGCCAATATCGCCGCCGGTAAATCAACGTTACTGCCTCTACTGGCTGCAGAAATGGGTTGGGAATCACTGAAAGAGCCGGTAGAAGATCCTACATTTTCTGAGCTTCTGGAAGATTTCACCCGTCATCCACATGATGCCAATAAACGGATTTGTTTTCAGAAGTACATCACTGAACGACGGGCTAACCTTGTTAACGATCTTGACCCCAGTAAAAATTACCTGATCGAGAGATCTCTTTATTCTGACCTGATATTTTCCCAGGCCAACTTCCTATCCATGGAACAACCCAATGCCATGTACATGGATTATTACTACGACATAAAACGTCGCTTGAATGATTACCCACGTATAAGCACCGTTCTATACCTTCGGACAACACCTGAAGTCGCCTATAACCGTCTTATTTCAAGAGGTCGTCAGGCTGAAACTGGCACGCCTCTGGAATACCTCAATGACCTGCATAATTTTCATGAGGCGTGCCTGCCTCAGATCTGCAGAGAAATGCAGACGCCTCTGGTGACTCTGCAATGGGATGATTTTGGCTGCGAAAAAGAAGTAGCTAAAACCATTCTGGAATCCATTGAGATGAACAAAGACCTCCTGGAAAAGCAGGCTGCCTGAGTCCATTAAGGAATAGTCTCAAAATAAGTGTCGTATTTTCATCGTACAGATCGACTTGTTAGCGTAGGTTGGGCTGAGGGCTGAGGGCTGAGGGACGAAGTCCAACAATTCTGTCAGCACGTTCTGCTGCCAATGTTGGGCTTCACTTCGTTCTGCACCAACCTACGACAGTGGTATGCTTTATGACACCCTACAGCAAATCAGGACGTTATTTTTAGACTACTCCTAACACCTGAAGATCAGATATCAGATAGTGGGTGTTCCTGCTCGCCCCAAGGTGGAACGAACATCCTCTCCAGACTTTCTCTATCGACATCATTGACTGATTTGAACTGCCATTGAGGGTTTCGATCTTTATCCACCAGTAAAGATCGAACGCCTTCTTTGAAATCTCCCCTGGATATACAGTTTGACGAAACAATCAGTTCGCTGAGAAACACCTCTTTCAAAGACATGTGTTTGGATCGTTTGAGTTGTTCATATCCTATGGCAGCCGAAAACGATGAACCCGCCAGTGCTGTTTTTTGTGCGCGCTGCAACCAGTCATCTCCTGTCTCCAGAGACTCTATTGCTTTCATTACAGAAGACAGAGAAGACTGATCCATCAGTTTATTGATCTGGTCACGATGCTCGCGAATTTTTGAATAGGGCAGCCAGCCTGCACTGCTATCTGCGTAATGCTGAACAACATCAAACACCGTTGTGTAACTGTCTGAAGATTCCCAGTCAGCCTGTTGCAGGGATTCAAGAACATTATTTCTAAAGGCATGATCGATAAAGCGATTGGCCATTCCCAAATACATGGCATCAGCTGAATTCAAACGACAGCCTGTTAACGCCATGAACAGCCCTATATTACCGGGCATACGGCCCAGCTCCCAGCTCCCACCAACATCAGGGTATAAACCAATACTGATTTCCGGCATGGCCAGCATGGATGTATCGGTTACAACACGAAAATGAGCTCCAGACATCAAGCCTATTCCACCGCCCATTACAATACCATTACCCCAGCAGATAATGGGCTTCGGATAAGTATGAATCAGATAATCAACGCGATACTCTTTTTCGAAAAAACGACGCCCGGCATCAGGATCACCGTCAATAGTCGCCTGACGTAATGCTCGAACATCACCTCCGGCACAGAATGCTTTTTCACCACTGCCCTGCATGAATACACAGACAATGTCATTATCAGACTGCCAGATCTGTAGCTGGTCAAACAGCTGATCGACCATAGACTGATTCAATGCATTGAGAGACTTCTCGGCGTTAAGGGTTATAACACCAATTTTCTGGCTTTTATTGGTAGCCAGTTCAGAAAACAGGACCATTTCGGTCATCAGAGTACCCCTTCCTTCATGGGGCCGGCAAAACACCGGCACAGGCCCGCTTTTGGCAAGCTGGGACGAGCTGCCTCAGGATAAGAGACAAAGCAATCATTTTCAAACATGAATTCAGCTCTCCGGGCTTAAACGCTGCACTTTTCAGACGATCCGTATTTCCTTAGAAGCATTTCCCTGGATATTGGATCAACATTCACATTTTCAAGCTTGCCATCAACATTTTTCAGGTTCATCAATATCGGATCCATCATTCTGAACCAGAGTGGTGGCACATAAGCCAGTAGAAACATGGCATAGTAGCCGCTGGGAAGCCTTGGTACATCGTCGAAATGACGCAGAGACTGATATCGCCGGGTCGGGTTGGCATGATGATCCGAATGACGCTCAAGGTGGAACAGCTTCAGGTTTGAATAAATATGATTACTGTTCCAGGAATGATGAGGCTGACATCGTTCATACCGACCAGAATCAAGCCGTTTTCGCAGTAGACCATAATGCTCCACATAATTGGCACTGGTCAGCTGCCACCAGGCCAACACATTATGAATAATCAGAAAAGGAATCAGAATCCAGCCAAAAGCCACCAACAGACTGAGCTGCAGGACAATAGTAATTGAAAATGATTGAAGAATTTCATTATGCTGACTCCAGACGGCTAGCCCTTCTTTTTTCAGGCGACTGCACTCCAGTTGCCAGCCTCTTTTGAAGCAGCCGGGTATTTCCCTGAGGGCAAACCGGTAAATACTCTCACCCATCCGCGCACTGGCTGAATCTTCCGGTGTCGCCACATGAACATGATGACCACGATTATGCTCAACCATAAAGTGTCCGTAGGCAGGCACTGCAAGAACCAGCTTCGCCAGCCATTGTTCAAGCTTTGCCTTTTTGTGACCCAGTTCGTGTCCGGTATTAATACCCAGACCACTGCCTAATCCAGCCACCATTGCCAGTGAAAGATATCCGGTCAGACTCAAACTCTGACTGGCCACCCACCAGGCGCAGGTGATTAATGTCACAAAATGAAGGGGAACAATGACGTAAGTTAACCAGCGATAATAATGATCAGCTTCAAGCTGGGGCACTATTTCTTCTGGTGGGTTGTTTTTATCTTCTCCCAGCAACCAGTCCATAACGGGCCCCATTCCGTAGGCCAGAAACAAAGGGAAGGCCAGCCAGAGCTCGTTGTCTGTGACACTGTGTAGTAAGATACCAATCAGAGGAATCAATGGATTGGTAACAGACGACAACCAACGTTTTCGTTTACCATCTTTATAGGTGAATGTTCCTTTTCCAGGCACATCGACGCGATAAATTGTCATACTCTTGACCTGTTGTTTTTATTGTCATCGTCATTAGAATATTGTTTTTTTCCACTTCCAGTATACCGTTCAGAAAAAGATCAGCTACCCCTGCCAATAAAAATCAGACACTTCACTATATCCAAAGTAGCTCGAGTCCCTATAGACGGCAAGAGGTTATAGCGCCCGTTATTTCCAGATATGCTTTGTATACAAACAACATCGAAAGCTTGTAATAGTTCAGTGATTGGACTGAACGATAGCAGACAACACTTTTGGCTCGACGGTAAAACTGATTTAACCATTCGCAAATATTGCCTGAGCTAATGCATGAGACTGGGTTTCTCTGCCCTTTGGCAATACAGCTAGAACAAACCCAGCAAACCTGTGGCCATCAGTAAAACCATCGCACCACCAATTCTTGATGACACCTGGGCAAACGGCATCAGATTCATCCTTCTACTGGCAGAAAGAACAGCCACATCGCCTGTACCTCCCATATTTGCCATACACAAACCCGCTGTAATTGAAGCTTCTATTGCGTAAAACCCCAGTAATCGGCCGACAATGGCCGTGCCCAAAATAGCGCCCACCACTGTGGCCACTACCAGCACAAGATACTGAATTGAAATAACTTCAGTGACAAGATGCAACTTGGTAAAGCCGATACCTATGCAAGCCAGTAGTGCCGGAGTCAGCGAAATCACAACAAAGTCACCCCAGAGTGCTGCACCCTGCTCGAAACGGTCAGGCATAACACCCAGCGCTTTTATCACTCCTACGCAGAGAATCATAAGTGCATAAGGGTGCAATGCAATAAACTGGTTCAAGATATAACCAATGACATACAAACCGGTTGCCACAAACAACCCCGTTCCCATTTTGGCAAGGTCAGGTATAGATTCCACAGTCTCTTCTATACCTTTCAACTGAACCTGACTTTTCATGAGCTTGCCGTCACCACTCAGCTCAGGCCGAACCTTTCCCAGCTTTTCCAGTAACCCGGCAGCAATAATTGCCACCAGATTACCCAGAATCACCGCCGGAACCATTCTGGAGAGGACATCAGCGGCATTGGTATCAAGAATATTGGCAAATATTTCCGCCAGTGGCAGAGCGCCTGCTCCCATTCCCCCTCCCATAATAGGCAGGGCAATATAGAATACTGATTCGAGGAATCCTTCACCCAGCAGAAACCCGATCAACCCGGTCAGCAACAGCGCAAAAATCACACCACCCAGAATTACCGGCAAATACCAAATAGCTGATTTCAACAGTAATTTGCGATCCATCCCCAAAAGACTGCCTGTAATCAGGGCAGAGATATAAAAACTGAGGAAACCATCATCTTTTATGAATTTACTCACATCACCCGTTACTTCAACAGGAATTATTCCCATGGCAACCATAAAACTTGAGCCGAAGATTACCAATACCGGACCTCCACCCAAATACTCCCTGACAACCCCAAGCCGCTCACCAAGGGCATTCAGCACACCGCCAAGCGCCATAACAAAGGGTAGTTGCCCGGCCATTCCTGACGGCAAGCGACCGAGACAGCCGGCAATCACCAGGATACTGCAGAGCAGTGTGAGCCAGAATAACGTGGCTCTCTGTGTCGATTTACCACCTGTCAGTTGTTGTAATGTCATTTCCATCAATACACCGGAGAAAGATTACTAAAAGCTATGGCACTAACTAATAGCAAACATTCCTGATCATTGATGAAAATGTTTGTTAATATCCGTATAAGTTTGCTCGACCACCGGGACTCACTTCTTCCGATTCTGAACAGCCATAACTAAAAAAACCGTTCTATAGAATCATCAGAACGGCTTAAATTCAGCTATCAGTACTATTCGTTATTCATTAAGGGGGAGATTGTCAAAGCATTCTATAGACTTGCATATTTTTCGCTTTGAGTCTTTTTCCATAGAATCTTTTTCGATAGCATGCTGATGGGAATCGCCAACAGAACGAACCACCAGTTTCCCCCGATTCTTAAGAAGAGTATCGAGTCCGATCTGGATATCTCTCACAGTAATACGGCGGGCTTCTTCGGCAATTTTGACATAGTTGTCAAAATCCAGCTCTCTGGTTGAAATTCCCTGCCAGAACCGTGCTGCACGCTCATCCATATTGGCGTCTTTTGTCATGAGATCGCCAATCAAACCCTCACGATACTGATCAAGCTCATCTTCACTCAATCCTTTAAATCGCTGAACCTGTTCGCCCAGAAACACGTCTACTCTCTGCTCAATTCCAACGGGGTCCAGCACTGGAGACTGCACAACAAACATAACGCCTGGATGCTTCTCCACTGGCCTGGCACCGGCAAAGACTGCGTAGCCAAGTTGCTGTTCGGTACGAAGACTGCTGTAAAAAGGCGTCGATAACAATCTGGCTAACACTGCGTAGATTGCCCGTTCACGATTTGTCGTCTGCGGCAGCTGATAATAAGAAACAAAGACAGAGTCATCGTGCTTGATTTCCATTTCAAACACCCGATCCGTTTCAGCCAGTAAATGGAATGATTCATCAAATCTCGGGCCACGATTGACATCATTCAGCAAGGTTTTCTCAACCACTCCAGCTAACGCCAGTGTCTCTCTTCTACTGTGATTACCGTAGACAAACATTTCCACATTGATTTTACTGTAGAATTCTCTGGCGTACCTGATCAAACCTTCAAAACTCGATGCTTCCGCCTCCTTAAGCAACATCTGATCTGAAGGATAACCTGTATACGTTATCTGATTCACAGCGTCCAAAGCCAATCGATAAGGTGGCAGAAAGGCCTTATTTTTCAGCCTTCTGACCAGTAATGCTTTTTCCTGCTCAAAGGCTTCCTGATCCGGCTTAAAGCTTTCAATGGCTTTTAGAATATCCTCCAGCAGTAATAGCTGTTTATCCTGATACCCAGCCAGACTCAGCATCAACCCCCTGCGCCCGGCAGAGATACCATAATTCAGTCCGGCTTCTTTGGCGGGATAGCCGTATTCATTAAGGCTCCGGGACAACAAAGACCGATAGAGCTGAAGATTGACGTTGTTTTCGGGTACGGAAGATGCCATTGGCGTTGAAAGCATTACCCGAATACTGGCCCTTGGCATGCCAAAACTGGTATCGGTCAGATTCCATACTTTCAAGCCATCACGTTCAAGAATCACCAGCGGCTCTATCTTTTCATCACTGCTACGCAGCTCTAGATCCGTTGTAATAAATTCATTAGCGGCCGGTATTGTTAAGTACTTGTGAGACACCGGCTGATTCAGTCTGGATACAAGCCCTGGAGGCAGGGGTTGAATACTGAAATGTGTATTAAAGTAGGGTTCAATCTGATCCGTGGGCAAATTTTTGGCGATAACAATCTGCCTCATATTCTCAGGGGTCATTTCATTCATTAAGCGACGAATCAACTGCGGATCGTAGGTTTCAAAAAGGTAATGAACATTCAGCAGGTTTTCCGGAGGCAACACGTGCATTTGGGAAGCAAGCCTTGAAACCGTCTGTTGCGGATTTCTGTCTTCCTGAAATCTGAAATCCAGCTCCCCTACCCGCTTACTCTCGTTGAATAATCTCTGCTGTATACCTTCACGACGAACCAGATCGAGATAATCAAAAACCAGGGCGGTGATTTCATCAACTCTTTCAAGCCCGTCCCGGGTTAATTCCATACGGATGATGAATTCACTGTATTCATTGGGCAAGTCCATATTGTATGCACCCAGTGAATCAATCAGCCCCTGCTCTTTCAATAAACTGTGCAAACTCCCCTTACCCTCGTAGCCAATCACTCTTGCCAGATAGTTGAGGGGTTTTTTTCTGTAATAGGGAAAAACACTTTCCATGGGGAACTTCAGTGATAAAACACGGGTATCCTTTAATGGAACAAGATTGATCCTGACACCCAGTTCGCTATCGCCATAAGGTTTTTTGCCAATACTGACATCCGGTTTACGACCTTTTCTGACCGCCGAAAAGGAATTATTCACCCAGGACTCCAGTGTATCAAGAGGCTCCTTCCCGTAGACCACCAGTCCCATATTCGAAGCAAGATAATAGCGATCATAGAAAGACTTCAGATCTTGCCAGAGTTTGCCTCCATCACTGCTCAGGGTCTCCAGACTGCCAATAGTGAAACGGCTTTTGGGATGTTCAGGATTGGATAGGGCATCCGATGCAGTAGAAAGGCGCCAGCTGTCTTCACGGGCATGCAGCTTGTATTCCGAATCCACAGCATTGCGTTCCCGATCAACATAAACCGGATCAAGTTTTGGAGAAACAAAAAACTGCGCCAGGCGATCAAGACCCTGCTCAAGATGGCCGGAATTGATATCAAAATAATAATTGGTTCGAAGATCTGTGGTGTAAGCGTTGGTATTGCCGCCATTGGCTCTTATGAATTCGCCATAACTTTCAACATCCGGGTACTTTTCAGTCCCCATGAACAACATATGCTCCAGAAAATGGGCCAAACCAAGACGATGATCCGGATCTTTAAAACTGCCAACATTAACATCAACAGCCGCAGCTTCCTTATCCGTGTCCGGATCAGAAATAAGCAGAACCTTTAGTCCATTCTCCAGCGTCAGATATCGATAGTCCCGGTCATCAGCCGGGCTCTTTACAACAATAGTTGAACTGTTTCCCGGCTCCTTTTCATCAAGCACTGTACACCCACCTGTTAACACCATGGCCAAAACTCCGGAAACCAGCAACATCATCTTATTCAACATAAATATTATCCATATCTGTTTGATCACGAGCCAATGAATAATCAATTGATTATGCCTCTTATAATGGCATAACCCCAGCGGATGAGTATTTCTAATCCTAAACAACCCTAAACGGGGGATCTCAGGCCCTCCAGGTATGAAAACAACCGTCCACCTGCCTGGGTATATTACATGTCGGCTCTTTTCCTTCCTGAATAAGCCAACGATTGTCCACCTGACTGGCAATCAATTCCTTTTTCATTAATAATCCGCAGCCCCCGAAGTTGCATCAGTATATTCAAAACCATGAAATTCCCCGGCCGGCGCAAGATAAAGCATTACTTTCCCGTCAATACCAATAACCGGTTCGACAAAGAGAGCTCAGAATTTGGCCATGTGAACACATCGGTTTGCGGTATAGACCAGAATCTGGTCGATATACTCGCTCAGGTAGAAGAAGCAACCCTGCAAGAGTTTGGTCTTGAGAAAGGCGCTTCACAGTGGATTGATAGGAACACTGCTGACCGACTCTACCAATTCCTGAAAGCACGAAACTCCATTAATGAACAGTACGCTGGCGGAACCATCGGCAATACCCTTCACAATTACTCTATTCTGGCAGACGATCGCTCAGTACAATTTGGTGTTATGAGCGAGAATATTCAGGTGGGTGATTACGCATATCGCTATTTATGCAACACCAGCAGTAAAGTGGATCTGACTTTCCTTCAGCCTGTTGACGGCCCATAGGCCGCTGCTTCACCCTGATCACTGAAGATGGTGAAAGAACCTTTGGAATCAGCCCGGGGTTGATGAATAATCTGGAACCTGAGTTCATTCGCAGTTCAGTTATTGAAGAATCATCAGCCCTGGTACTCTGTGCCTATACACTGGGCGATACGGATTTACCTATTTATAAAGCAACCATGATGGCAGCTGATCTGGCCCGATCAAATGATATTCCTGTGATCCTCATTCTGGGTACCCGTGGATTAGTCAGTGCTATCAGAGAAAGGCTGATTGATTTCATCAAACGTTATGTCACAGTTATCGCCATGAACGAAGAAGAAGCTGAAGCCCTGACCGACTTGAGCGATCCGTTGCTCGCGTCCGATAAAGCGCTCGAGTACACGGATATGGTTTTACTGACAGCAGGATCTGATGGTCTTTATCTCAGCGGCTATACCGAAAAAGATCTGGCACGAAAAACTGACAACCCCATACGGTCTGCAGGAATCAGTGATTTCAACCATTTTGAATTCAGCAGACCACTGAGAAAAAAAGATTGCTCACAACCCAAAAAAGTGTTTTCGCATATTAACCCGTATATGGGTCAGGGCGATCTCATTTGACAAACACCAATCCTGTTGCATATTCAAAAAGCTAGCTTTAAAAACTGAATTTTTGAGAAGTACAGGAAATTAGGCTTATTTTGGTACTTTTTGTGCGCATATTAACCCGTATATGGGTGGTCCGGAGAAAATTAAAAATACCAATGGTGCCGGCGATGGTGCCCTTGCAGCCTTGTTACATGATCTTGCGGCCAATCATTTTCATCGTTCATTATTGCCCACATCCAGTAAGCATCAAAAACCCTGGCTGACCTATTCATCTTTTGCACAAGTCTGCAAATATGCCAATAGAGTGAGCTTTGAAGTACTTGCACAGAGTTCCCCCCGATTATCACGTGCACTGCCGGAAAGGGAAATAAGCCTGGAGGAAGGATACTGGGATCAGTGATTCGTACTGTTTTGACTGCAATTACAACATTCTATTGCAGTCAATCTTCTGATTTTTTACAACAGGCAGTCTTTCATCAATCATCGCTGTTTGAATGTAAAGCAATTCGATTGCCTTCACTGTCATGAATAATAGCCCTGTAACCATGAGGCCCTATATTATGAACTTCCTGCTCAACATCCCCACCCGCCTCTCGCACTTTCGCGACGGCATTCCTGATCCTGCCATCAACATTCATATACACCAGAATACCCTGGGATGAACTGATGGCAGACTTATCTTTAACAAGGCAACCTCCATTTCCATCATCATGCGCGAGCACAGCAAATGTAAATTCATCGAAGGTTTCTATGGTCACATCGATCGCAAGTACCTGCCGATAAAATTCAGCCGCTCTTTCAAGATTGGCCACTGGTAAATCAAACCAGACAACCCGGTTACTCTGGGAATTAAAATCCGTCACTTCTAACTCTCCACAAATGCAAGAATTTAAAGAGTATCGCAACTAACCTTATACGACCATAGATTAATAATACACAAAAGTTCAACAGCAGACGAAGGGGCTATGTTCCCGTCAATAGTTGGGAGCACTCAAGTCCTATAAAAACTTTATTTTCCTGCTCCACATATGGCTATTCATGAGATAGGAAGGTATCCCAGAACAAATCGCTGTTCTTTGGGCAATAAACAAATGCAATATACAAGATTTAGTCATATCTCTACTTTATAAGGCACGTCTGTAGCCCTGTAAACATAGGGAGTAAGCAATACAACTATTGGCGGGAACATAGCCAGACGAAGGTATGATAAGTCGCAGTATTCAATAGCCAAATAATCGGATCAATGATCAGGATAACCTAAAATCTTGTTATAGGTATCATCCGCTTTTATTTCCAACAACGCTCGATTAAATGGTTCAACATGATGAGCGTATTTTTCTGAAAAAAAAGTGTATGAATTCAAATGCTGAATAGCCGGTTCCAGCTGATATATTCCGGATAAATCCAGATCCGGATTGCTCATTATATTTGAAACGACCAGACTGGTCTCTATGAAAATATCGGCTCTTCCCGCCTTGAGAAATTTCAGTGCGGTATCCGCTGAGTCAACATGATATATCTTATGATTTTTAAGATAGTTCTCAACAAAAACAAAACCGCGAACACCAACAATATTATAGGATTCCAGGTTATTCCAACCATTAATTGAGATAGATTCCGTTGTCGAATAGGCATGATATGGCAAGGTTAATATAGGTTCGTCGACCCGAATAGCTGTCGCCACATCGTTCTGATATTCTTTAATTCGGGAAAAGTCGGCATGTATTTCACCCTTTCTCAACATAAGAGTAATACGTTTTGCTGGCAGTGAAATCAATTCAATAGAAACACCCATTTTTCTGGCAATAGCATTCAGCAGGGCTTGTGCTGTCATAAACGACTTCTCACTCCCTAAACTGTTTGCTATAGCAACAACAACGGTTTCCTTCGCATGACCCACATTGCATATTGCAGTCAACACTATTAGAAAGAAGGCTGATTTAGTCAATTCCCTTTACCTGTCATCATATTGATCACATGATTCTTAGGTCATTCATTCCATATGACCGTTCTTAAGATAATATTTTTCACACCAACTACCCCCTAACTAATAACGAATCCTCCTGTTCAATGTCAACAAATGACACTCATGAGTTATAAATCCCAGATCATATCAGGACTTCAATTGGGGCTACACCGGTCTGCAGCAAGATCTGACAGGTTCTTATAAGGCGCGTCACAAAAAAACAATATGAAATACAAAAAGTCGATTTAACAGCAGTTTTATCCCAAAAGGCTATTATTTACAGATAGATAGTGATTAAACAGGGAATGAATTGTGAGCATACAAGGATCGCATACATCCACAGCTGGGCCTATAATCTCTGATACAGTTCGTCAGCCTGAAAAAAGTGGGAAAATACACGTTTTAAAGACCGTAAAAAAGTTTCTCCCATTTTCCCAGAATCCACTCAACACAGACAGAAAATCCATTCACGATAGAAAGGCTACAGCATTTATAGCAACCACCACCCGCATTCCCCGCCCTCAACAATCACTGTCACACTCAATACCCAGCCCTGAAGCCAAAAAACAGGAAGTTATGGAAATCGCTGCAAACCGGTTTCTTGAACATAAAATGAGTATCATCAAGACTCAGCTGTCTGACTGTGACAGTCAAAAGGGCTTCGATGCCTTTGACTCCCTGACCGAAACTTATAATCCGGCAAATTATGACGCTGAAGATGAGGAATGGCTTGAATTACAGGATGACCTCAACAACGCGGCCAAAGAGTTGCATGTTCCGAATTTTGCCAGAAACACATCGGTTCAGACTCGCTTCCAGCAGTTGGTTCACGAGAAACTGAAGACGGCCAGTGAATCATGGCAGACCACCCGGAAAGAGCAGTTTTCTGCGATCAGGGAAGCAGATCGTAAAAATGACATGTCGAAAGCAGCACAGAAACAGTCCACTGACACCGCCATTGAATCACCTTCTATTTCACAGAGCGTGCCATTTTCACAGAGCGTGCCATTTTCACAGAGCGTGCCATTTTCACAGAGCGTGCCAGTATCACAGAGTGCGCCAGTATCACAGAGTGCGCCAGGAACTTCGACTGCGCTGGAGCCCTTTCCGCTTATTGAGTATGAATCAGAGCCCATTGCATCAGTACGAAAAAAGGTAGACGAGCCGCTGCCTCAGAATAAAGCCAGGCAGAACAAAGCCCAAAAGACCAGGGCATCAGGAAAATCAAAGAAAAGCAGCGCACAAAAGCAACCTGCCACGACCAGATCAGACATCATCAATAATCTGAAGCAGCAACTTAAAAAGCCAAAGGCCTCACAGACAGAAATGAGAGCCCAGCTGGTTGATCATTATGCCAGCGCCTATTCCACTAAGCTCATTGCCGAGGCTCTGACTCCTTCCGTTAAGGAACAGCAGATTCTCAACCTGATCTCCACTTTACAACAGGCTGGAGGCAACCTCTCTCCCATCGACCTGGAAGTTCTTCGGGCGGGTGTTCAGAGAGATATTAATGATGATGTTACCGATGCACTGCGTAAGGCACGAATAAAAGTCAAAACTGAAGATAAACATGCCTTTCAGTTTTTCAAAGAACTGACAGGGGTGACCATTAACAGACAGGTTGAAACCGGTGTTGTTTCCGGAAAATTAAACCCAGCAGGATTCGGTGCACAAATGGCCCGTTTCAATGCGGTCGATACGGAACAAATCGATGACTTTATCCGGGAAGTACAAGGAAAACAGAAAGGCCACTTTGAAAGCGAGCTTGTGGAGCAGCTTAAAGCCCATCGCCCTGAAGCTTTAAAAAACCCAGAAGCATACTGGCAATTTTTGAAAGAGTTACGCGAGCCCAAACTGCGCCATGACATGGAACGGAGCATTAAGGCTTCTTTGGAAACAGCCAGCTCTGAAGAAAAAAAGAATGCCATAATGGCCGATATGGAACAGAGACTGAGAGCAAGACTGGCGGGCTCCAGAGAGTGTTTTCTGAATGCCGTAAAGGCCAGCAGCTGATAGCGCTCACTTCATAACGACCTGACCAGAACCATATAGGGAATATTCTGGTTCTCATTACTGGCACTGGACACCTTCTTGATTCTGTCAAAACCATTAGCAAACCAGAACTTCAATCCCCGGTGGTTTGCGGTAAACACCTGCAGCCAGATTTCAGACACTTCGCCGGTTTTTCTATTTGTTCAAGAATCGATGAAAACACCACTTCACCCACACCTCTGCCCTGAAATTCTGGTGATAGTGTCATCAGATTAAACCAGCAGACGCCCTGTTCAACCTGGTGAAAGTCGAAATGAAAATACCCTACATCTTCATTGTTTCCTGAGACAATTCTTCTGAGAAAATAATTTTCCCGGACCAGTTCCGAAAGAAGGTTTTCATAAATATTGAGATCGTAGACACCAAAAGTGGGATCCACCGAAGCGACAGAACGATTCTGTTCAAAAATTGCTTTCATCAGGGGTGCCTGATCAGAATGAAAAGGTAATATTTCAAAAGAACCGGCTCGCCAGTTATCTGCAATTTTCGACATGATACTCAGTGCCCTTAAGCCTTATTGTTTTTTTAATTCCCAGGGAGCCTTATAGTGACCGGGAAAGTAACTGAAAAGCAGCTCCAGGGGTTCCTCGTCCTGTTCCTCACAGAAAAACTCCAGCCATCCCCGGCAAACTGATCCAGCTCTTTCCTGACATACTCAATAGCAAGACAAAGAGATTGCAGCGAATCCATACCATATACAAATCTCGATTCTGAAAAACCCGTCAACTCTACCCAGCATCGAAAATCACCATTTTCAGACAATGGGTCCGGCTCAGGTGATAATATCCGTATCCGGATACCTCTGGTTGCCTCATCTGCATTTCTGGCAATAAAATCTGAACAGGCAATTTCAACGGTCATTTTTTACCCTTTCTGTTTTCTGGCGATCACTGAATAGGTATGCCAGTATTTGTTGCGCCCCAGTGCAGTTTTTCCCTGCTCATCACGTTCAAGCCATTTCAAGATCTCAAAACCATCGAATATCCGCTTCATCTCATGGTTATTGAAAAAGCTCAGGGTTTGGGATTCATCCTCAAGCCATGAGTCTTTATAGCCCAGAAAATCTCCACAAAACAGTCCACCATCTTCCAGAGAATCCGTCATTTTCTTCCAGGCCAGGGTAAAACTTTCTGGACTGCAGAAAAACAGGCTGCAACCAGCATTAACCAATGAGACCTTCGGGTAATCAAACAGTTCAAAACTGCTGAGTGATAAATAAACATCAGGATCATCAATAAATCGTTCACGACAGATTTCCAGCGCATTTTTTTCAACATCAAATCCATGTACTTCAAACCCCTGTTCCAACAGGTACGCAGTATCCCTTCCCGCACCACAGCCACAATCCACAGCAATAGTACGTGCTTTCTCAGGTATTAATCGACAGGCCTCTACAAGAATGGGGCTGGGCTGTCTGCTGATTACTTTTTTATAATATTCTGGCCAGTTTCGCTGATGATTATCCATTACTGCAGCTCTCAAAAAATATTTTTCAGATAAAGACTCTCTGGCCTTTTTGCTGTCATCCCTGCCTCTTGCCAACCCAGATTACGGTAAAACCCTATGCTCTGGCATTTGTCTTACTCACAGACAACAACGCACCCCGGCAGGCAGCCCCGGCTAACCTGTTAATGGCGTACTCATGCATGGCTCTGGATATCCCGGTACCTCGATATTCCTTCTTAAGATAGAAAAGATTGATGTACCCTAATTCCGGCAGCTGGCTGTCAAAAGAAAATTCGATCTGACCAATGATCTCACTATCCCGCCATACATGAATAAACTCCCTTTTTCCAGAAAGCATCAATCCGGAAATATGCCGTCGATAAGCCGATTCACTGCCTCTCAGGCTGTCCATAAACCCTTCTATTGAAAGGAAGCTTTGTATCCAGGTATCTTTTCTGAATTCAAGACAACACTGAAAATGCTGTTCAAGATTGATTCTTTTATACTGAAGCGGAGACTCAGGCATGGATATTCTTATTATTCGGAAAATAGTTCTATTGATTCTCATACGACTATACACACATACTTTTCACAGAAGAAGCATCCAAAACTGCGTTGTCGGAAGAGCTAACATCCAGGCCTTGTTAACGGTACAATTACAACATCAATAAGCCACTGATTTTGAATAGATTGCCACCATGGATATCAGCCATTTAAGAGAAGAGTACACTCGTGCAGGACTTGACAGGGACCACCTTGATTCAGATCCATTCCAGCAGTTTTCACTCTGGTTCCAGCAGGCTCGGGAAGCTCAACTGCCCGAGCCTAATGCCATGAGTCTGGCTACTGCCAGTGCCGATGGCATGCCGTCCTTAAGAACCGTGCTTCTCAAGTATTTTGATGACAAGGGTTTCGTCTTCTTCACAAATTTTAAAAGCTCCAAAGCACTGGAAATCAGTGAAAACCCTGAAGTAGCACTTATGTTTCCCTGGATTACCCTGGAACGTCAGGTCATTATTCGGGGTCGTGCTGAAAAAGTATCAACATCAGAATCTTTAAAATATTTCACCAGTCGCCCTGCAGGAAGTCAGCTTGGAGCCTGGGTTTCCGAGCAGAGCTCGGTAATTTCCGGAAGAAAGTTACTTGAAATGAAGCTGGCTGAGATGAAGCGTAAATTCCGGGATGGCAAAATCCCTTTGCCTGATTTTTGGGGTGGATACCGGATTATTCCTGAAAAAATCGAATTCTGGCAGGGCCGTCCTAGCAGACTTCATGATCGCTTTCTCTACACAAGGGAATCCGAAAATCATTGGTCAATTGAACGCCTTTCACCCTGAGGGATTGTTAAAGATGGTCTCGAGCACTGTTGAAACACCTATACTGCAACCCGGTTCCGGACAGGAAGCAATGGTTATTCAGGAATGTCATCATGAGTAAGGAAACTGCTGCACGGCTGGCCGTGAGGGATTCACTGATTCAACTGGTAGACATTAATCGAAGTTTTCGAGAAGCCGTGGAAAATGACCAGCATCTGCCAGTCTGGATTATGGATCAGCCCAATCAGTCAGACACTCAATCTGAACGTTCCATGGCTGCAGAATGCAGCACGCGACTCACTTATTGTGACAGCCAGAACAAGCAGGAAACAGCCAGACTCACCGGCCTGGTAGGTATCTCTGAACACACTCTGGAACTGGGTAAAACACTCAATGCAGTCCGGACTGAATTCAAAAGTACAATGTCTGATTTCAGGAAACTCTTTGGCGATAGCATCGACATTATTGAGCAAACCTCCGATGACTTGCGTGATTCTGTTTTAGGAGGACTGAAAATACAGCACATACACTTTGTTCAGTCTTACCGGCAGTTGAAGATTTTTTCAGATGCGCCTGAAAGAGTGGGTTTCAGCTGGGCGGCCAGCCATAGCGGATCTGTTCGTCTGACGGCTGAAGAGGCCGTCGATCACTTCAAGAGAAAGTACATTCTCTCTTCTGCAATCAGCAGTGATATACAGACTCTGGAACAGATGCCTGCCGGTGAAACCGTCGTAATAAAGCGTAATCTGGCACCTCATCTCAGGGCTAATATCACCTGGTCGAAGAAGATTCAGACATTGCGATTATCAGATCCGGATCTGAAGAAGCAGTACCCGGCACAAATCAACAGTCCCCTGCCGCTTTTTATTAAACTGAATCCCGGTGAACCTCTGCCTGAATTTAATAGAATAAGGCCCTTTGACCCGGCAGCAAAACAGGAACGGCTTCGTCGCAGCGATGCCCGACTGATAAAAATCAGTGAGAACCCCCATTCCAGAATTTATCGATACGCTTAAGTTTTCCTGCGGAATGTTCATCGTGATCCGGCCAGTTTTTATGAACTGACAAGCCATTCAGAATAAATACAATGAGAGACAGCCTTCCTGGTGCATTCTCCGGGAAGGCTGTTTGAAAGCGGAATTAACCTTCGTTTCTGATAATCTTAAACTCTACACGACGGTTTTCTGCTCGCCCTGCTTCAGTACTGTTATCAGCAACAGGCTTGCTTTCACCATAACCGACAGCCGTCAGAATACGCTGGCTGACACCATGACTTACCAGGTATTCCATAACGGATTTCGCCCGGTTCTGAGATAAGTTCTTATTATACACTTCAGATCCGGCATCATCGGTATGCCCGGAAATCTCAATTTTTGCAGCTGGATTCTTCAATAGTGTTTCTATCTGACTTCTCAGAACCCTTTTACCCGGTTCGGTCAAAGTCATGGAATCAAAATTGAAGACAACACCCTGCAGAATTATTTTCTGAACAGGAGGACAGCCTTGGGCATCAACGACAGAACCTTTGGGTGTATCAGGACAGATATCAACGGCATTGTTCACGCCATCCTTATCGTCATCCAGAACCCTGACTACTTCTCTTTTTTTCTCGGGAGTACAACCAGTGGACGTGACAGCTTGTCCGGCAGGCGTTCCCGGACACTGATCGATGGTATTAAAAACGCCATCTTTATCTGAGTCCAGCGCACACCCCTGACTGTTTACCGCTACGCCTATGGGTGTAGCCGGGCATTGATCCTGACTGTCTTTTACGCCGTCACCATCGCTGTCCCCTTCAAGAAGGGCACAAATAGCAGCACCAGCCAACCCACCACCGATGGTGCCTAATACCGCATCATCATCTCCAGATGATCCTGCAACACCACCGGCAACAGCGCCCAAAGCAATACAGGCTGCCTGTCGCTCCACTTTTGACAAATTGGTACAACCCGCTAACACAGCAAGGCAGATCGATAAGATCACACCTCTGGCAATATACGTTTGCATTATCTCTTCCTGAGTTTTGGTATTGATATTATTGTGTGTTTAACAAATCGCCATACTACCAAGCAATTTCATCAGAATTATTGTCAATAGTTGTGTAATTCAGATGACAGTACAAATACCAGAAAACAGCTGTTAGCGCACCCTTTTACAGTGCCAGACGCTTATTCTTTGAAATTTACCCTGTTCCGTTTTGTCTATTTTGCGCTTGAGAGCCTGACCGGGAATAGCGTCCGTAGCGAGGACAAACGGTTCTCGTTCAGGCTCCGAATTCAATAACTCTATTCCGACTGCAGCATCTCTTTCAGGTAAGCATCCAACTCCGTGTATCCACCCAGATATTTCTTACCATGGAAAATCTGAGGCACCGTGCGTACCGGACGTCCAACGGTTTTTTCAAGATCTGCAGCAGTGATTCCTTCAGCGTGAATATCAATATAGCGAAATGGTAATTCATTTATTTCCAGGACTCGCTTGGCCTGGACACAATAACCACATCCTGGACGACCAAAAACAGTAAACCTTTCCATATATATTGCTCCAAATTGCTCTCTACTCTGATATAGCGCACTATAAATCTCAGGAATCCTGAATTGCAGTCGATTCTCTAAATAAGTGTGATACAGGCTCTCTATCACACCGCCAAAACTCAACAGAATACAGGACGAATATTATGCCAAGGATCGGCATCACAGTACTGTTTATGCTTCTGAGTATAAATGCCAGGGCTGAAGAGAATAATCTTATTGATCTTGCCCATAAAGCCGGCTTTAACAGCTGCGACACTGCAATAAATACGGAATTTAAAGCACTATCGGAGCAAGGCAACGGCGTTGTATCCACCGGTTATTTTAACAAACGCAGTTTCAGTGTCATGGCTTCCTGGGGACAGAAGAACGATAGCGTCTGGAAAAATACCACCTTTGTAAAATTTGGCCGACGCTGCCTCGCCTACAGCACCATTGGTTCTACATCACCTGAGAGTTGTGCCAGCTACCAGCAAAAGAACACACAATGGAATGTCATTCAGGAACAGGCCGATTTTATCTGGACACAGAATGAAGGGGGCGTCAGTGCTCTTATGAAAAATCTGGCTGGAGGCGGTTGCTCTCTCACATACAGGGTACATCAGTCTTATGACATAAAAGGAAAAACCAGAATTAAAAAGAAAGCTGAAAAAAAGAAAGTTGGAAAAAAGGTAGCTTCTCAATAAGTGCTGGTAAACCAAAGTACCAATTTTACTAAGCCCTTGGGAGGCAAGGATCATGCACTATGGTTTTACACGATTATTTCCGATCTCCAGCACTTATTGAGAAGCTACGAAAAAAGAAGTCTAAAAAGAGTGCTGCTGAAAAAAAAGGCTGATGACAACCGGTTGAATATCCATTCTCAACTATTCAGCCGGTTTTCAATTAGTGGCTTAATTGTCCGTTAAAAACATTATTACAAGACTGCACTTTATGCGTATTATCGACATTGTTGAGCATATACTTTATCCCTGGTGATAAAGGCGCTACACGTTTTTATTCAATCCGACAAGACTATCATGGCAATGATCTTTCTTAATTCACTCAAGACCTGCGCCTTTCCTTGATACCCGCATAATTTAGTCACAGTTTGCCAGTCACGATTTTGAAGCACTTTTGTCACAATCAGCAGGAATTCTTCCGGTTGCAGGGACGTTGCACAAAGAGAGTGTATTATGTGTTTTCTAATGGCTGTTATACAGCTATCGTACTGCCGCTGTCCCCGGGAAAATGACACAACATCCTTTCGATCCCTTGCTGATATCTGATAACAGGCCGGGGTATCAATTTGAGAAAGAAGAGTGACAACCAGATCCGCTTCAAGCTCGGCGAGCCCATCCATTAAAAGCCAATGAAACTGGTCAGCGAACCGTTCACGGGCTTCTTCCTGTACAGACATCCCTTTTCTGGACACCGCTTTAATCATCAGTGCAGAATGAGTACCACTGGCCGAGTCACGGGTTACGCCAATTCGTACGGGATGCAAGCCACATCTACGCCAGAATTCCACCAGATCAGTGGTCGCACCAAAGAGCGTACCAACATAATCCAGCCCCTGTCGGGATGCTTCAGTGGCAATAGCATTAAATAATCGCTGCCCCAACCCCAACCCTTGTAAATCAGGGTGTACAGCAATTCGAAGAACCCTTAGCCCTTTAAATCGGACTGAACTCTCTATGCCAACCTGATTACTAAGCGACTGTGGTAAAAGGTGTCCCCGAACTCGACGCTGCCCCATGTAGATTGGAGTAATAAGTTCTTCTTCAATATCGCCTTCTTCTGCAGTCAGCGTTGTTGCCACCAGGGCATCCTGATAAAAGAGCCCATAAATTCTTATATTGCCTCCATCCAACAGGTGGCGAAGGTCAAAGGGTCTGGTTTGATAGTGTGCCAGCACCAATAAGCCGAATAACTGTGAAAGTAAGGCTTCATTTCTACTCAAAGCGTCAGGATCAAGTTTGCGAAAACGGTATTGATTGATATCACTCTTTGGAAAATCATCCACTTTCGATGGCTTTGCATCAAGAAGCAGCGCCTTGAAGATAAACGACTCCAGAGGATCATTTTCTGCCCATCGGACGGGTTCTTTCAGTGTCAGTTCTCGCCATTGAGGTGTTTTCTGATCCAGTGTTTTTTTGAACCGGATAGCAAATCCTCGCCCGGTCCCTTCATAACCATGCACAGTGGTAGCAAACACAATGCGGGAATGATTAATGAGAAGTTTGGTAAGAATGGGTGTGGGTATTGATGCAGCTTCATCCACCAGCAGTAGATCGCAACTTCTGGGGTGTCTTATTAACTCGTCCGGGGCAATAAAAACAATCTTTGAATGACTGTTTTTATTGTCCGCGATGTCAACGGCATGTTTCAGGATAATGCCTGCAGCCTGTTCACTGGGTGCAGTCACAATAATATGTTTGACACCTTCATTAATCAGCTGACCTGCAGCAATGCCCAGCGATGCACTTTTACCTCGGCCTCGATCTGCTGTCAGCACCAGAGGTCTGCGTCTGTGTCCTCGAACAACCTTATGAACCCCCTTTACAGCTTGTTCCTGATCGATGGTCAAATAGGGGGAAGAGGCAGTTTTGTTCTTGTCTGGAGCCTGTGATTGTTCCTGTATCTTTACTGCACCCTCTTCACAGAGAAGCGAAAGCTGATCACTGCTCTCTAACATCTGAACCAATCGTTTCAGATAGCGTCCGGTCACCTGCTCTGCACTCAAGGGATGAACAGCAATTCTTTTATGCTCAGGATCATTGAATGAGGGCCACCGGGAAAGCCCTGGTGCCAGCAAAATCATTATGCCGCCTGCTCGAACAGTACCACTGATTGCGCCAAATGAGTCAACATCAAGACCGGCATGTGCATCAAACACCAGAATATCCAACTCACGCCCCAGCCATTGCCCATAATGTTTTGCCAGTATAGAGGGTGTTTCAGATGCATCGTCCTTACGACCTATCCACAACGCATTATCTGAGCCGAAGGCTTCGAGCGCTTTATGAGCCTGTGGGTAGCACCATTCGGAAGAGCCTGACAAAACCAGCAGACGCCTTTGCCCAGCATTCTCCGCCTGTAACTTTAATTGCTCTATGACATCGTCTATTTTGATACCAGCCACCCTCGTAAATGTGCTACAACACTTTCGTGTCGTCATTTCCTGAATTGATTAACATCAGGCTCTCCGGTAATAACTGCCCGCTGAGTACCATGACTCCATTCGTACCAGCCCCCATCGTAAACCCTGACCTGGTCATACCCTGAAACCAACGCAGCAAACCAGGCCAGACTGGCTCGCCAGCCAGTACCACAATAGAACACCAGGGTATCCTCCGACGAAGCACCAAATGATTGCCAGTAACTCATTAAATCATGATATTCCCTGAGAGTTCCATCCGGGTTGAGATAATCCTGCATTTGCCAGGGATCGCTACCAGAGCGCCCCCACTGGGCACCCGGTATGCGCCCCACAGGTTTTATATAGTCATATCCACTGGTTTCACCGATATATTCAGGCCAGGAACGGACACTGACCAACCACTGGTTCTCGGCATTTACGATGGATTCAATTTCATCAGTGAGGACAAGAATGTCATTATTTTTATGATCCAGGAATACCGGAAAACTGACATTCTGTGAAAGATTTCTGCCCACTTCCACGGGAAGTCCTGCTGCCTGCCAGGCTCCCCAGCCACCATTCAATAGCTTTACATTTTCAATGCCTGCGTACTGCAGAGCAAAAACAACCCGGGCAGCAGCAGTCATATCTTCACCATACACGACTACATTGGAAGTCCCACTAATGCCCATTTCACGAATCAAATTAGAAAGGACATCCGTGCTTCGTAAATTCCAGAGAGACTTGCTTTCAATTCTGCCTGTATCCAGATGAACGGCGCCCGGAATATGAGCCGAAAGGTATCGAATCCCAATCCCCCAGGATGCATCGATAATAACAAGATTTTCAGTCTCTTTTTGCTGAGCCGCCAGCCATTGCGGGGATACCAGACGACGGTAGTTTTTCATTGTTTCAAGGGGCAGTCCGGCTTCCAGCCAGCCAGCAGTACCTTTCTCATAGATGAACAATTGGCTATCGGTAAATGGTAATTTTTGTGCCAGCCATTTAGCCAGTGAACGAGATTTATCACCGTAGAGGACAACCCGACGGGTATGGCTAATGCCTTTAGAATCGAGTAATGAATCCAGATACTCCTCGTCAGTATCCACCCAATCGTAGGAGAAATGATGGGCACCAGGTATATGACCACCTTCACCCTGCCCCGGCTGAGGCCAGCCATTATAGTAATTTGAGTCCCGGGTATCGATAACCACAACGTCAGCTTTTGAAACAAGCAGCTGCAGCTGCGCTGTCGAAACAACCTGATGTCTATCAATAAAAGGGGCTTCGTTCACACAGCCGGTCAATACAGAACCAATGATGATCATTGTTATTATCAAACTTTTCAGTTGCACCAGAATCTCTCTAACCAAAAACAGTCAACAGCGGGTGTAATTAAAAGTGTTCCATCTACCCATTATCCAGCTTGCTGCCAGTACTGATCCCAGTCCCCGTTAGAACGCAATGTTCTTAAGCAAAGCATTGCTCCTGCGATGGAAGGCTTCCACCAAGCACCCGGTATTTTTAGTCGCATCTGCACTACTGCACTGTTAGAACTTTCTATTTCGCCAGAGCCAATGGGAAGATTGGCTGCTTCTGCTGCAGCATATTCGAATTGCCCTGGACGGTTTCGGATATATCGGTGACACTCCTCTGGTTTATTGGCTGCTTTGCCTTTCTTTCCGTTTCTATGCGGATCAAGCTCTGCCATGACGGCATTAACATTGCCAGATTTCATGCGTTCCTGCTGGATATGCCGCCACTGTACACGTGTTTCCTTGTTAAACCCGACACACTCTTCTGCTGCATCAGCGAAGTGCTCAGAGAGATGATAATAGTCAACGAGGAAACTTCCTTGCTCTCCAAACACTCTCTTTGTCTGGTTGGCAATCCAGGTGGCTCCATCGCTCACGCAATGGATAGAGGATTGCCGGTTGAGCCCCTGCTCTATTGCACAACTCAACCACTGGTCACCTGCTTCATCCGGCCCTCCCATTGTGGCCTGATGACGTTTATCTGAGCTACCCAGCTTATAGACCTGGCAAAGTTTAGCCTCCTGCCATTCAGTTTTACGTGCTTTGCGTTTGTCACCTTCTGCCTCTTCATCAATGAGGACAACAGGAATCATGCTTCCATCCATTTCTCCTATGAACTGGGCAGCTTCACCGAGGCAGTCCTGACGATTTTGTGATGCACTGATGGAATCATTTTGCATACAGCTTGCGTGCTCAAGAGTTATGGCTCGAATAGAAGACTCAGGCACATCAATACCATAATGTTCATGTATTTTTTTTGCAGCTGCCTGAAAAGAACTATCTGCACCAAAGTCTACAATTTTACGTTGAATTGTGCGGGAGTAGTCGCGACAGTGAATATGAGCGGCATGACTGAAAGGTCTGACCCGATGCTTGTCTACCGTCTGGCAGCGTTCAAGAACCTTTATTTTCCCATAGGTGCTCAGCCAATAAGTGTTTTTTTTTGAGTTTTAGCTCCGGGGTGCTTCAGGCAAGCCTCGCCAAATTTTTGATCTTCCTTGTAGGTACCCCAGCCAGTAAGCAGTTCATTGCCCATTTCACGCAGGTGGGCAATGACGGCTTCTTCAGCATCATCAGCACGATCCAGGAGACCTGACTCGGCTTCAACAATATCCAGAAGTGCAGAAACTCTAAGCTCAAGCTCGGGGTGGGCTGCAAGTCTATCAGCAAGAGAAATAGGTGAGGGCATAATACTAACTAGGGTTGAGAAATACTCTTACATTATCGTTCATATTGAGGTTTTGTGGGCAGAAAAACTTCTAATGAACACTTTTAATTACACCCGTCAACAGCAGGCCTGTTCACTTTATAAAATACCGCATTCATATAATAAATACGGTGCAGTATTTTAATGATTTCGGTGTCACTAAACACAGCAGAAATACTTATTTGTCGCTTTTTTAAGATTGCTTTCTTAAGGTTGCTTTCTTAAGGTTGCTTTGATTATTCTGATCGCATCAACAGGTACATTGGCATGTCCATCACGATTTCCGGTTTTGGCCAGTGATATTGCATCAACGACTTCTATTCCTGAGATTACTTTACCGAAGACAGCGTATCCGACTTTATCCGGGCTTCCGTTCAGAAAACGGTTTTCCTTCAGATTGATAAAAAACTGGGCTGTAGCACTGTCTGGAATCTGCGTTCTGGCCATCGAAATAGTACCGCGATTATTTTCAAGTCCGTTAGCTGATTCATTTTTTATAGGTGCTTTGGTCTCTCTCTCACCCATATCCACTTTCATACCACCCCCCTGAATCATAAAATCAGGAATGACACGATGAAAAATCAGTCCATCGTAAAAACCACCTTCAACATATTCACAAAAGTTCTTCACAGTAATAGGTGCTTTGGCGGGATTTAATTCAATAACAATAGCGCCTTTGGTCGTCTCCAGAGTCACCACCGGGTTTGCAGATACCGGTTTTACTGTTTTCACTGGTGCCGTTTTCACAGGTTCCGCCTGAACCAGTGAAAATATCAGCGTCAAAAATACAAAGAGCCCACTTCTATGAATTATATTCATTACTCACACCTCTTCTCTTAATGGTTTAATGTAATGGTTTTATGGCTTTGCGAACGTCTGATAAGTCAGCCGAAAAAAATACAAGCACAGCCCTATAACCACCGCTTAAATGGTATTTTATTGTCCATCGTAATACCCCAGCTGTACAGACGCAAAAAATTGAGCTTCATGGGAATACTGCGCACTTCAGAGCTTGCAAATCCAGAGGACTCAGGTAGTATAGCCAGCGCTAAAGACGGGTCGCCCTCGTTTTTACACAAGAAAAAGTCGGAGCGTGGCGCAGTTTGGTAGCGCACTGCAATGGGGTTGCAGGGGTCGGAGGTTCGAATCCTCTCGCTCCGACCAGTTTTCTACCAATATCATCTACTAATACCATTTCCGTTTTCTAACTACGATAATACAGCCCATTCACGGGAGCATAGGCTGGTTACCCGACCAGCCTCAGAAACAAGCTTGTTCCAACCACAACAACATGCATTTACAATGTCATCATAATTTTTAAAAGATCGGTTGGATAAATCATGCTCCCGAAGCCACTCCCAAATTTCTTCTGCACTATTTAGTTCCGGTGCATAAGGCGGTAAAGGAATCAATGTCAGGTTATCAAAAGTAGGCAAGTCTTTAGAATGATGATATCCCGCATTATCAATTATTACGGCAGCATGCCGTCCTTTATTGGTTAGCTTTGAGATTTCAGACAAATGTAGCGTCATCATTTCTGTATTGATCGTTGGGAGCACTAAAGCAGTTCCAATATCCCTTTCGGGGCAGACAGCAGCAAATACATAAGCATATGTAAATTGTCTCTGCCGAATTATTCCGGGTCTGCTTCCTTTAATAGCCCAAATCCTACTGACCGTGTTTTGTTGACCAAAACGACCTTCATCTTGAAACCAAACGTCAACATCTTTTAGGTTTACTTTATCTGGAAGCCTTTGCTGCACCTCTGTTTTGAAGTTTTTTTAAATGCTTCTTGCACTTCTAAATCCTGCTTTGGATGGTGTGTGCGACCAGATATCCACGAAAGACCGACTTTATGGAGTAACTTGTAAACAGTAGAATTAACACACTCAGTTCCGAAATCTTTTTTTAATACGTCTTTAACATCGCGACCAACGATTCTTCCACCTTCACGTTTCTCTTGAAGATCAAGAACTGTATTTTTAAAATCCTTTTCCTGTTCATTATTGAGTGTATTTTTTCTACCTCGTCCACCTTGATCTTTGAGGGCTTCAGCACCTCCTTGTTTATAGCGCTGCAACCAATCAAACACAGATCGAGGGCTATGTTCCCGTTAATAGTTGAAAGCACCAATGTTCCACTATTCGGCTGACGAATCGGTCAGTTGTTAACTCGATAGTTCCTGTTAAATCACGCCTCCAAGCTAGGTAATGCGGGAGATAGCGGGTAGCAACTCCATGGAACGCACCTCTAATCCAGCGCTTTAAATGGCTGTGATAGGTGTTAACATGCTGAATATGATAAATACCTTCCAGAACATGTTGACCTGCTGATGTCACCAGTTCTTTGAACTCAAATCCAAGTTTCTCCGCAAGCTTTTCGTGTGCAAGGTGTGCATCTGCACAGACCGTTGCAGAAATCGATATGCGACCGTTCAAATGGCGACACAGTTCATCGGCACTCTCGTTTTTCAAAATGCCATCTACAGTGTGTCGTTTACGGTCACGAGCCACCATTACCGGGACTTTTCGGGCTTTATTCGGATCATTACCACGCTTACGTGAAGGTCTTGGAAGGTCATTTTTTTGTCCTTTGAAGGATTCCCGAAAAAAAGTTTCGTCAAGTTCGACAATTTCGCAAAGCTCTTCTGCCTGATCATTATTTATCACTTCAAGGAAGCGATGCCGCCAGCGGAAGGCTGTTTTCAAATCAATATCATACTCATTGGCTGATGATCGTAAGGTCAGGGAATAAGTCATACCAGTCAAATAGGTATTCCACTTTTCTGGGTGTCTAAGTCTTGCCAGAGGCGTTCCACTGAAGGCATTAAAAGTTATGTTACAAGTCTTGCAGCGATAGCGCTGCCTCCCTCCTTGAGTACCCCAGAGACCGATATTCTGACTTGTGCATTTGGGACACTGTGGACTTTCTGAAAACTGGGTAAGTATGCTCATTTCCAAGTCGGAATCAGGGAGCTTATTTTTCAAACAAGATTCACTGCAATTTAGTGATGAATCAGTTTTTTCTGCTATTTCTCCGCTATCAATCCGGGTACTGAGAAGTGTACTGTTGAGAATATCCCGCTGCTCACTAGTTAATAATGAAATGGAATTAATAAAATTCTGGAAGAGTTCAGATTGCATAACATGCCCCTGAAACATAGAAGACATGGGAAGTTTAGCTTATTCAACTAGTAAGGGGAACATAGCCCAGATCGAGGGTTAACCTTTAAAAGGTTTGCCACCTCTTTTTCTGATAAACCTTTTTGAATGAATGCCAGACCAAGCAATCTAATGCATTCTTTGTTATCTGATGCATGACGAGCTTTATCTTGAAAATCTTCGTCATGAAAGCCATTTGGAAGTTCAGGAGTACGAGACATTTGGTAAAAACACACAAGAAAACCTACTTACAGGATAGTTCTGGACAGGCTGATTGTGTGTGTTTTTTTTCCGTATTTAAAAAATGAAATTGGTATAACCGTCATTCACCACCTACTTTGATATTTCCCCTACCCCTGCAGCGCAAGGGTTTTGAAATTTGACCACCTTATTGTAAGCATAAACGTACTTCTCCTGATAACGAGTACCCAATCAACCTTTCATGGATATCCATTCATGAAAAACACAAACAAGAAAAAACCTCACCTTCAGCAGCCGGAGATGACAGGGACAAGCCTCCGTGCATTGATCTTGCTGCTCTCACACTCCCTCTTGAGTCAGGAATAAATTGATTGGTACGTTGACCCTAATATAAAGATAATTGTCGCCTGATTCTCCGAGATGCCAATCACGTGCTTCTCCGTTCCGTTGATCGTCTGCACATAAATGCCATCAAAGCAGCAGAAAATCCATCTGCCCGCTGGGTTCTGGGCTGGCTTTTTCTTCATGTCCGGGAACGTTCGGCTCTGCTTCTTCAACTCATAACGGATTCGATGTTGGATAGCAGCATAGACCATCAGGCAAAGTGTCATCACCATTAACAATGCCTCAATGCGTTCCGGTTTCTTCAGATAGAGGGAAGACACCAGAAAGTCCGGACTTTTTAGAAAGCGAAAGCCTCGTTCAACCTGTTGCTGCAGGGCGATCTCATTTGACAAACACCAATCCTGTTGCATATTCAAAAAGCTAGCTTTAAAAACTGAATTTTTGAGAAGTACAGGAAATTAGGCTTATTTTGGTACTTTTGTGTGCTGAATAATTAGCCAAACAGAGAAAGTTAGTGCCAAATGAGATCGCCCTGCCTGTTGCTGTGATTTGTACGTCCTCAGTAGTTCAGCGCTGTCCAGTCGAGTAGTATTAATGTCGTTGGTAGCCAGCACAAAACAACCCAGTGATGCTTCGGCATCCTGCCGGGTTTGCACAGCGATCGAGCAACAACTTGTTACGTAATATTCCAGGTGGTCGGGTTCCGCTCCATTAACAGGTCGTCCTTTGCTCTTGTAGCAGGGCTTGGCGATAACCTGAGCCTCAGCCTGACAAAGTTCAGACTGCTTCTGCCATTGCCTAAAGGCTTCCATGGCCTCCCCTTCGCACTGGAACGCTTTTTTGCTCAACTTTTCCAGTCTCTCGCACTCTTTCAGAGACTTTTTCTGCATACGCCTTGTCAGCGTCTTCTGTTCGGTTTCCTGGCGTTGCTGGTTGCGAAACAAAACCCAGCGTTGCTCTACGTTCGCATAATTAGACGACACTTCTGTAGCTTCGTAATGGTCAAACCCCTCCACTGCTTTCATGGTTCGTGAAGGCGCACTCCTTACCAGCTCTTTGGCGGCACCAATATTGAGAGGAACTCTGGAAATAAACAGCTGATCCTGCTGGTCAAGTTCCTGGATTGTCCCTGCCACATACAATGCTGCATCGCCAATAAAATAGCGGGCTTCCAGTGCGGCTTTGAAACTCTTCAAGTGCTTGGAAACCACCTGTTTGAAACTGGTCTTATCAGTCACATTGCCACTGGTTGCTTTCATAAACAACGGGATGCCTGCCCGGTTTTCAGTCAACAGAAGCAATATGGCCTGGTTCAAATCCGGGCGGTGATCCCGGCTGTAACCTTTGCAAAGCCTGATGCAGTTGAGGTCTTCATCGCTCAGATCGCTATCGCTATTATAACGACCATCGACGTGGAAGCCGGTGCCATCAAGGTTCAGCGCGTCGCAAGGCAATTTGAGATGAGTTGCAACCAGTATTTTCCAATCCTAAAATGAGCCTGAAAGAAGCATAAGCCAGTGCGCTCAGGCCTTTCGTTCAAAAATGGTTTTAAAAAGTGATTCTCGTGCAGACTGAAGCCTTTCTGCTGCTTCATTATCGCTCATAGAATCAGCCTTTGCTTGTAGAGCTTCAAGAGTGATTCCTTTCTTCAAATATTTTGCACTTTTTGGTAATGATTTGAATTTTTCGTACGGTGTCATCATATTTTCATAAAGATACTTTTTTCTCTCCTTACCTTTCTTGTCTACGACAGTTTCAGCAAAGAAACAGGGCCTGTGATAATTCAGGTAGGGGGTGAGATATTTTCGATTGAATTCATTTACTTCTGTCGCATATTTTTGTGGAATATGGGCATAACCAAGTATCTTTCTTATAACTGCACCGTTTTTACATTCTGCAAGCGCGTTGTCGTTTGTTTTTCTTGATCTTGATTTCGTGAATTTTATATCCGACATTCACCACCTAACCTGACATTTTCCTGATTTCTGCTATTTATCAAAAAAGCAAATATCAGGAAACAGCCTTATGCCTCCTATTCAATATCGCACTCAGATTCAGAACATAGATCACCTCGGCCTGGTGGCAGGTATGTGCAAAGAGCTGGGCATAGCCGATCACATTGACAGACGTGCACCCAAGGTAGCGGATGAATGGAATGTCTCCCACGGTGAAGCCATTGTCGGCATGATCCTCAATGGCCTCGGCTTTACGGGGCAATCTCTCCATATGCTCCCCCAGTTCTTTGCCAATAAACCTCTCAACAAACTGATCAGGGAAGGGATTAAACCAGAGCATTTAAACGACAAGATTCTGGGAAGAGCACTGGATGAACTCTTTGATCGGGTGTGTGGCTTGAATAATGTCAGGCATGCAGGTTGTGAGCCACTGGAAACCCGTAGCGATCCATCTTCGACCAGAAAGCATCCCAATAACCCGTTGACTTCGCCAGAGCTCGTAATGTTAATAGCATTGACGCCCCTTGTTCCTTCCATCGCATGCCTGACTTACACATGCGCTGCTTAACCAGCGTTTTGCAAGCAGCTTCTGTTACACCAGAACCAATTGGTAACTTGTTTTCCAACGCTTCTGGATAAATCATTTGGTGCCAGTGATTTTTGAAATAAGTTCTGGCTTTATCCAGTTTTTATCCCGTTTTCTTTAGAAACAAGACGTTTATTCCCGGGAGCTGCTTTCTTTAATTCCAACCATAAACGTTTTGCCTTACCAGGGGTGTTTTTTAATTCGTGCAGTGTTGATCTTAACCAGGCTTTGCGTTCATTCTGCATTTTTTTACCCGGATATATAGCTTCTGCCGCTTCTGCCACATATTCGCTAACGTGATAAAAATCCAGAATTTGAATCGATGTAACAGGCTCAAGAAACGTCCAATTATCTGGCGCCCCATCAGCAACTCCAACGTAAGTGGCATCAGGAAAACGAGACTTCATTTTCTCAATGTCAGAAGAGAACCGCCTTATAAAAGTTTCTTTTCCGTATTCGGGGGCAGCGGCAGCGTACACCGTGTGCATTCGATTTCCTTCTTCATCATAAAGCGCAATAGTTCCGCACATTGCAATTCTGTAGCCCTCTTTATAAAGCAAGTTTGCACCATCCAGCCCCAAGCTAACTGTGGCTACTGGCTCGGGTAAATCCGGTAATTCATAAGTCCAGGATTCTTCTTTGGCCTGAGCAATACTGGCAACAACTTCTGCCAGGTCTTTAGCGGTTCTTCGATGGATTTTACGTCCGTGGTTTCTTAGAAAATCTTGCTCTACTTCAGTGGAAGGCATGTGGGCAAACTTCCAACTGACCATGCAGGCATGTCGCGGGGTTGAATTAACAACAATTCGTGCAGATTGATCAAGGGGACAATAAATAGCACCGCCTTCACGACTTTGATAGATAAAACGATTGACCCTAACCGCTCCCCATGGAGTTTCATAAACCTTCAATTCTTTTTTACTTTTACTGGTCAACCGAACATTGCCAAGCGTAATGGGAGAACCGTCAGTATCAAGCCACTCAAGTTGCTTTTTTGTTCCCAGTTGTCCCGCTTCATTTAAGGCATCTTGCAAATGATTTTCGAAATCCACCATTGAGCGATTGTGCGGGATTTTGATAACGATTTCTGTGATTTCATCGTTGGATGAAAGGACTGAGCTGTACATATTTCTCAACGCCAAAAAGCCTATACGACCATACTAGTGTAGTCGTTTTTCTTGACATTGTTTAAATCACACACCCCTTTGATCTGGATGTCAGTAAAGTCTATTTTGAGCTGGCTATCAAGGTTGCAACTCATCTCAAATTGCCTTGCGACGCGCTGAACCTTGATGGCACCGGCTTCCACGTCGATGGTCGTTATAATAGCGATAGCGATCTGAGCGATGAAGACCTCAACTGCATCAGGCTTTGCAAAGGTTACAGCCGGGATCACCGCCCGGATTTGAACCAGGCCATATTGCTTCTGTTGACTGAAAACCGGGCAGGCATCCCGTTGTTTATGAAAGCAACCAGTGGCAATGTGACTGATAAGACCAGTTTCAAACAGGTGGTTTCCAAGCACTTGAAGAGTTTCAAAGCCGCACTGGAAGCCCGCTATTTTATTGGCGATGCAGCATTGTATGTGGCAGGGACAATCCAGGAACTTGACCAGCAGGATCAGCTGTTTATTTCCAGAGTTCCTCTCAATATTGGTGCCGCCAAAGAGCTGGTAAGGAGTGCGCCTTCACGAACCATGAAAGCAGTGGAGGGGTTTGACCATTACGAAGCTACAGAAGTGTCGTCTAATTATGCGAACGTAGAGCAACGCTGGGTTTTGTTTGGCAACCAGCAACGCCAGGAAACCGAACAGAAGACGCTGACAAGGCGTATGCAGAAAAAGTCTCTGAAAGAGTGCGAGAGACTGGAAAAGTTGAGCAAAAAAGCGTTCCAGTGCGAAGGGGAGGCCATGGAAGCCTTTAGGCAATGGCAGAAGCAGTCTGAACTTTGTCAGGCTGAGGCTCAGGTTATCGCCAAGCCCTGCTACAAGAGCAAAGGACGACCTGTTAATGGAGCGGAACCCGACCACCTGGAATATTACGTAACAAGTTGTTGCTCGATCGCTGTGCAAACCCGGCAGGATGCCGAAGCATCACTGGGTTGTTTTGTGCTGGCTACCAACGACATTAATACTACTCGACTGGACAGCGCTGAACTACTGAGGACGTACAAATCACAGCAACAGGTTGAACGAGGCTTTCGCTTTCTAAAAAGTCCGGACTTTCTGGTGTCTTCCCTCTATCTGAAGAAACCGGAACGCATTGAGGCATTGTTAATGGTGATGACACTTTGCCTGATGGTCTATGCTGCTATCCAACATCGAATCCGTTATGAGTTGAAGAAGCAGAGCCGAACGTTCCCGGACATGAAGAAAAAGCCAGCCCAGAACCCAACGGGCAGATGGATTTTCTGCTGCTTTGATGGCATTTATGTGCAGACGATCAACGGAACGGAGAAGCACGTGATTGGCATCTCGGAGAATCAGGCGACAATTATCTTTATATTAGGGTCAACGTACCAATCAATTTATTCCTGACTCAAGAGGGAGTGTGAGAGCAGCAAGATCAATGCACGGAGGCTTGTCCCTGTCATCTCCGGCTGCTGAAGGTGAGGTTTTTTCTTGTTTGTGTTTTTCATGAATGGATATCCATGAAAGGTTGATTGGGTACTCGTTATCAGGAGAAGTACGTTTATGCTTACAATAAGGTGGTCAAATTTCAAAACCCTTGCGCTGCAGGGGTAGGGGAAATATCAAAGTAGGTGGTGAATGACGGTTATATGAAGATTGTCGAGTAGTTTTGCTACGCTATAATTTATATACTCTGATCCGTTATCCGAGTGAAAACCCTGTAATTTAAAGGGGAAAGCTGCCAGAATCTCTTCAAGCACAGGGATCAGAAAGGCTTCGCTAATTCTCTCCACTGTGCAAACAATCTGGAATTGAGTCATCTCATCAACAGCATTAATGTGATACAAACCTTTCACTTTGTCTTTATCACCCTGATGAACCGTATCGATTCGAATAAAACCTAGTTGTCCTTCAGGAGCTGGACGACGACGTGTGCCAATGGCTCGCTTTACTGGACGTGTGCAGTCCTTGTGGGTTCGGATATTACGATATGTATTTGATTGCCTGAGATTGTAGAGGTGTGAAACCGAGATCCCGGCCAGTCGCTCGTAACGCTCGTCACCCCGTAAAAAAGCCCTTTCACAGAGTTTCTTAATGGCTACCCCATTCAGGTCGTTATGCAATCGATCCGTCTCAGCCAGAAGCCTTGTATCGGCCTTGGTGTATTTGGATTTGAAACCATTGATTGTGCGCTGTTTACGCTTCAGAGTCCCCTTCGACTGACAGGCATGAATAAGGCGGGTAATCTGCGATCTTGAGTAGCCTGTAGCCACTGCGAGATAACGCTTAATGAGCCCCTTGTCGGGCCTGCTGAGCGCTCGATATTTGAAGTACCTTAAAGTCGCCTCAACCCACTGATAACATTCATCTTTTGATTCCCATCCGGGCTCAATATCAGGGGCGTAATGAAGCAGTTCTTGCACTTGTGACAGTGTCTTTATGAGCCTTGTATTCATGATAACTTTCATCCTGTAATCATGGACGAAAGATCCAATTGCGGCGGGCTCATTTCATATTGGAAATTAGAGCCTCCTTTAGGCTCATTTCATATTGGAAGAGACTACAGTTTTTCACAATGGGTTGCATCGTCTATGCTCCAAAGGTTCACGGAGGAACAGCAGAGCCTGACGGACTGGATCGGATCGCCATAGTCTCACTTGGAGAAAAGGGCTGTTTGCCGTGCATTCAATGTTCCAGAAATGGAGCCTTGATGGTGCCAGTTCTGAACCATGAGATAAGCGAGGGTGCGAACGATCCAGCCCAGGTCAATTTGTATTCAGGGTCTAAAAGCCACTGCAAAAACATCGACCACTGTCGGGCTCTGCACCAGACTATTGTGGCAGAGTCTCATTTTCATGGTGCAGGGTGACCGAAAATACGGTCATGAAGATTTGTAGCCAGAAACATTGGCAATACAGTTCAGTGAGCACGACTGATGCCGGTCACTTCTGACAATGCCAAGAGTTACACTACGATGATCTTTGAACGATTTTTCATCAAACTGATATTTGAGCAGGACTCGAATCATGGAGGCTGGTGCCCTGTAATGACCAGTAGCTTAAGGCCAGCAATTCCCCACGTTTCATTAAACCCCTTGGTATCACTAGCGTACGAAGTCGTATATATTTTGTATGCTCGTGATAAATAGTCGAGTTTTTGGGAAAAATTACATATCTCAACACGTAAGCAGCTGTAGCTGCGCCCTGCGTGTGATGCTTCTTATACGCTGTTACCGATGTCGTATAAGCATGGGGAATAGCTGGCTTAAGGCAGCATTACAACTGCATTACAAATGCATCACAAATGCATCACAAATGCATCACAAATGCATCATAAACGATGCATTATGCGCTGAGAGAATACAGTTCAGTAAAAATGCAACAAACGCAACATAGCGTGCTATGCTGTCTCTGAATTAATAACCAGAGACGTTTATTTTGTGGGTATCCACAACCAAACTTGCCAAGATTGAGGGCGTAACCTCCCAGACAATAAGGCGAAAGATCGAAAGCGGTCATTACGAGAAAATAATGCAAACGAGCGGTGGTCACTACCGCATATTCATCAACCAGCAGAGAAAGATATGCTATGCAAGGGTTAGCTCAGGGAAGCAAAAATCCAGCATCAATACGCAAAAGCGTATCTTGCTCGAAAGGCATCCTGACGCAGAATTTATCAGTGACATTGCCAGTGCTTTCAACTTTAAACGAAAAGGGCTGCAAACCATTCTGGAATCAGCAATGTGCGGAAATCCAACCCACATTGTGGTTGCCACAAAAGACCGACTTGCACGATCAGGATTCGAGCTTATCAAATGGCTCGTTGAATTATCGGGAGGACAAATCGAAGTTCTGGATGACTCGAATGGTTCCTGTGAAGCCTTTGATACCTCAGAGCTTGTCGGTTTCATTACCTCATTCTGCAATAGCCACTACGGAAAGCGTTCCGCTGAAAGGCGTAAAAATAGTAGCATCAAAAAAGCAGGGCGATCTCATTTGACAAACACCAATCCTGTTGCATATTCAAAAAGCTAGCTTTAAAAACTGAATTTTTGAGAAGTACAGGAAATTAGGCTTATTTTGGTACTTTTGTGTGCTGAATAATTAGCCAAACAGAGAAAGTTAGTGCCAAATGAGATCGCCCTGCAAAAAAGAGGCTCTTCCCTGATTTTAGTGGGTGATTTAATCTATATTGAACACTTCAAGGCAAGGATGCCGACATGCGCGATAAAGAACTCTCAGCTATTCCCCATGCTTATACGACATCGGTAACAGCGTATAAGAAGCATCACACGCAGGGCGCAGCTACAGCTGCTTACGTGTTGAGATATGTAATTTTTCCCAAAAACTCGACTATTTATCACGAGCATACAAAATATATACGACTTCGTACGCTAGTGATACCAAGGGGTTTAATAAAACGTGGGGAATTGCTGAAGAACTCTACTCTAAAATACTTGGCGTTGAAACTCCGTGGCATGTCGCTCACGTGGAACTCTCCATTACTGAAGGAAAAGTCGAAATCTTTCTCGAACATGATGGCAAAAAGCCTTCTAAATGCAGTGTTTGTGATAAACCCTCTCCGGGTTACGATCGACGTCAGAAGAAGTGGCGGCATCTGGATACCTGCCAGTTTCAAACCATCCTTATTGCTGATGTTCCGCGTACACAATGTTCCGATCACGGTGTAAAAACAATACAGGTTCCATGGGCTGAACCGAACTCTGGTTTTACGGCCTTGTTTGAAGCACTTGTTATTGACTGGCTGAAAGAGGCAACAACCAGTGCAGTTGCCCAACAAATGAAGCTTAGCTGGAATGCCATCGACGGTATCCAACAGCGTGCAGTAGCGAGAGGTCTGGCACGCAGAGTACACGACAATCCCAAACGGTTAGCCGTTGACGAAACCTCATTCCAGAAGAGGCGTGAGTACGTCACTGTGGTTACAGATCATGAAAAAGGCATTGTTTTACATTTGGCCGACAACCATAAAGCTGACAGCCTCAATGAGTACTTTGAGACCCTGACGCCAGACCAGAAAGCCGGTATTGAATGCGTTACCATGGATATGTGGAAGCCCTTTATCAAGGCAGTCACATTGCATGTGCCAGAAGCCAGGGAGCGAATAGCATTTGACAAGTTCCATGTTGCCCAGTACTTAGGCAATGCGGTCAATAAAGTTCGCATAGAAGAGCATAAAGCGCTTATGTCTACAGGGTCAGACTTACTCAAAGGTACCCGGTTTGACTGGCTAACAAATCCTGAAAATATGAGCGATGAAAAGTGGGAAGCGTTCGAGCCGTTGCGTGATTCAAAGCTGAAAACAGCACGAGCCTGGGCCATCAAAGAGATGGCGATGACACTGTGGAATTACACATCACGAGCTTGGGCTATCAAGGCATGGAAACGGTGGCTGAGCTGGGCACTGAGGTGTCGGCTTGAACCTGTTCGTAAAGTGGCCAAGATGATCAAAGAACACCTGTGGGGAATTATTAACGCAATAGTTCTGAAAGCCGACAATGGCCGTGCAGAAGGCATGAATGGAAAGATACAGCGACTCAAGGGTCGAGCCTACGGCTACAGAAACAGAGAAAGGTTCAAAACTGCAATTTACTTTCATTGTGGTGGCCTTGATCTTTATCCAAGAGGGGTGAATCGCTGAAATTTACCCACACAATCTGAGGTAGAGCCAAAAAAGATAAGGTTTTATCCGGAAAATGAGTCGGCATACAGGGACGCACTTGCATTATATAGACGTTCATACAATCTAGCTGTAAACCGCTTCCGTAACGACAAATACAAGGATGAAAGCCGCAAGTTCATCAACATGCGCCCTTCCATAAAGGTACAGGTAGAGCAAGAACAGAAAGACAATGGTCGTGCTTATAATTCATTAATTTCTGACAATGGAACACTTGCAGCGGTAACCACCTTTAAAGCGGTTTGCAGCAAGAATAAAAAACTGAAAGGAGCCAAAGGAGGTTTTGCAGAGGTCGGATTTAAAAGCCGCAAAGGGAGCAAGCATTCTTTCTCAATTGACCGGCTACCAAAGGGGCTAAACCCCTGCGTCAATGCGCTGGGTAAAATTCATCTGACTGAAAATGTACCCGACGAAGCCATTGGCAAATCATGCGTTATCACCTGTGACAAGGGTCGTTGGTTTATTCAGGTGCAACAACACATCGAACTCAATACCGAAATCCAAGGTGGAGTAAATTGTGTTGGTATTGATCCCGGAGTGAGAACCTTCGCCACCTGTTTTAGCGATAAGGATGCTTTAATTGCTGGCGATAACCTTGCCAAAGAAAAGCTGTTCCCATTAATGAAGAAAGTGGACAAGCTGATTGGTCAAAAACAAAAAGTTCTCAATGTGCAAAAGGGCGTGAAGTTCGTTGATATGCCTCAGTGGGCGCGAGATTGCATTGTTCACTTTGACCGTAAAATCAATCGCCTGAAGTGTAAGAAGGATGACATCATTCTGGACTTGCATAACCGCTTGGCGTTCGAGCTTGTGTCTAGCTATGACGTGATCTTTTTACCCACCTTTGAAACCAGAGGGATGGTCACACGGAAAGACAAAAAGGTTCGTATTATTCGCCGAAACACTTGTCGCCAGATGCTAGACCTTAACCACTACGGGTTTAAGATGCGTCTTAAGTGGTATGCCAAAAAGTACGGTAAACACGTTGTCGATTGCAATGAGGCATACACCTCAAAAACCCGTACGTGGGATGGCACCATTAACGACCGGCTTGGCTTCGTCAAAGGTTATAAAGGGTGATGGATTCACCGTTGATCGTGATATTAATGGCTCCCGTAACGTATTTATTAAAAGTTTAACAAGGCAGCTTGAGCCTTAATCATAACAACGAATGTTGCGTTCGTTGCGGTTTTAATCAAGAGCTGGGCAAGAAAAAAGGTTTATCCTTCAGTTTCATACAGGGCCTGCTGCAAGAGGGAATAACGGACCCTCTCCTGCTCTAACCTGAGGTTTTCACCCAGAGCATTATTCTTTAATGCTTCAAAAAGACTTTGTTCATCTTCGGTCAGGTTTGACAGGCTGCCCAAAAAACGCTTTTTTTCAGGCTCTTTGACGCACAATAGCAGGTGCTGCTCGAGGGTTGTCTGATCCATCAAAAGCGACTGTGTGTGTTTGAAGCGCTCGCGCAATCGGGACAATATTGAAAAACCATGGGTGTCTATATCACCCCAGTAAACAATCCGTTTATTATCCAGCCAGGTCACTGAATCAAGAGATCGAATACCATAACCGAGCCCAAACACCACCATCGAATCTTTTACAGCCGGAAAGGCCAATCCGTTGACCTTATTTTCGGTGATATAAACAGTGCTTACACCAGGCTCGGCAAACTGTGACAGCGGAACACTCATATCCGTCACTGCCAACTGGCCATCTGCAGAATCTTGAACATCGAGCAGCCTGAATCGAATCATCGGTTCGTCGTAACGCAGTCCAAAACGTCTTTCAAAGCCATTTTCTGTGACGCCTGTCACGGTCTTATCAAAATCCTCCGAATCCAGGGCAAGATTCAGCATCTCAGACAGAATACCCCGATGATTTTCTATAAATTTGGAATCAATACCCTGAATATCCAGTTGTCGGATATATCGATTGGGCCTGGGATTTACCTGAAAATAGCGACAGACCGTGATCAGCTCCGACCAGACAGCAGGGTACTCCAGAACTCTCATGGGTTTATCAAGGATAAACGCCATCACCTGAGGCAACTTACGCCGGGTTTCGGCAGTCAGCTTTTCAAAGTCTTTGAACGCCTTTTCTTTAGCTATAAAACTTAGCCAGTCTTCTCGGGTTTCAAACACTATCCGGTCAGGAATATTCTGTCTCCCTAACTGCATGTGATTAATAGCGCGATATTCCAGCGTATAACCACTGCCTTTTATCGCCTTCGAGTTATTGTGAAGTTCCAGGATCCAGTCCCGAACCTTGAGATAATCATTGCTCAAGACTCGTCCCGTAGGCTTACTAAAAGTAATATCCAGTGGAAACAGTGATTGTTCAGCCAGCCAGCTTGTAAGTGAGGCGCCCGTCGTCCAGGGACGAAGGGCTTTTTTCTTTAGTTCAGCTTGTGTCAGCATTTCAGTTCACAGGCACCGATTGAGAGTTACTCTCTTGCAATGTCTGATACTGCTCTTTGTCTCGACGATATTCTTCAATGGTCAGGTTTCGTAACACCGAGTTGCAGCCACCCTCGTTATGAACAAAATGAACAGAATTAACATAGTCTTCAATAACATGTATTTTCTGCAGGGGTGTCACAATAAGCAGTTGCAGGTTCAGTTTACGAAACAACTCCAACCCGTAGCGTGCCGATTCATCAGACCCTCGACCAAAGGCTTCATCAATCATGACAAACCGGAATGAGCGTGAACGACTTTCTCCCCATTCCAGACCAAACTGATAAGCCAGCGCTGCCGCCAGTATGGTATAAGCGAGTTTTTCCTTCTGCCCTCCGGATTTACCGGCCGAATCCGAATAGAATTCTTTCTCGGAATCATCTTCCCGGTAGCGTTCCGACGCGTTAAACAGAAACCAGTTTCGAACATCCGTTACTTTTTTAGTCCAGCGTTTGTCCAGATCACTCTGGCCTTCCCTGCCATTAAAACGTTCTATGATGGTTTTGACCTGCAGAAACTTGTTTTCTGCGTAGGTTTCATGTTCATCCGCTGAAAGCGTATCCCCCAGACATTTGCGCAGATCAACTTTAAACTGATTTATTTCCGGATCACGATGATTGTCTGCCACCAGGCGAATATAAGAGCCTTCGCTATAATCGATACCTGCCAGTGAACGGTTAATCGTGTCAATTTTGTCACGAATGGTCTGCTGCTGGTGATCCAGCCAATTCTGGAACATCGCTATGTTATGGATAGTGCCTTCGTTGAGCATCTGCTTGAAACGCTGCTCGTGACGTGGCAAATCTTCATTCTGGAGGCTTGCCAGCATTTGGAAAAACTCACCCGCCGAGGCGATATCAGAATCTACTTCCCGGGTTTCCTGCGGGTAGGCATTTTTATAGCCTGACATTTGTCCGGTAATTTTTGAAATCAGATTGTTAGAGCTGGCTTGCCTGTTTCCAAGCCGGACTGTCAACCATTTACGCATCACCACTTGACTGCTATCGCAATTTTCTATGGTGATTTTTTTACCGGACAGTGCCTCTTTTTCAAGCGATTCCAATTCTGCAAAGCTGGTTTCACGCTGTGTATCAGACAACTCATTCAGTTGTTGTTGGGACTGTTGCAGGTCGGCTTGATCCTGCTCCAGTTTTGCACTCAGAGCACCGGATTCAGTGGCAAGCTTTCGCTCCAGCTGCTCCTGTTCCTGAATCACTGTTTCCGTTCTTGCCAGCCTTTCTCTGAGGGTTCGAAGGATATCGGAACCCGCTTCCAACTGCTGCTTTTCAGTCTCCAGCGTTTGAATCTGCACTGCCAGTGGTTGCCAGTTTATTTCGGCATAGGTCTGGTATTTCAGCAGCAGTTCCAGCTGCACGTTACTTTGTTGGAGCTTCTTCAAGCGGCCTGTAAACTGGGCCTGAATGGTTGCCGCTTTTTGAATATCCTGCTCTTTCAGCTGTTTCTCTGTTTCCAGTGTGAATATCTTTTCACGGTTGCTCCAGCCCAGTACAAAGCGTGACCGGTCATCTATACGGTAACGATCGTCTTTTTCATGACGACTGCCACTGCTCTTGATCTGTCCGTTAGCTGTGATAGCCCGGGTCTCCCGACGGAATTCAGCCAGACTGTCGCAACAGATATAATCAAAACGTTGAGTCAATTCCTGCTCAAGCCAACTGTAGAACGGACTGTCGGTCTTAATGGAGATTTTACCACTCAGTGATCGTGCATCCATCGAATCATGCCGCTGCCGTGATGGTTCACGCACACGATAGTAAACCACCCTACCTTTTAAGTGCGTCTGGTTCACATAGTGCGCAACGTCTTCGTAACACTCATCTGGAACAAGAAGACTCAAAGCAAAATTATGCAGTACCCGTTCTGCAGCACCCTCCCACTGTTTGTCTTCTTCACGAATCTGCAACAGTTCACCCGCGAAAGGCAGCGTGTCTTCGGAAAGAGAAAGAGCCTCGCAAAGTGCTTCACGAATAGCCAGATTCCGGCTTGGAATATTGGATTTTCGCCCTTTCAGGGAGTTAATTTCCTGCTCCAGCTCTCGATGACTGTCCCTAAGCTGCTTAAGAATAACCCCCTGCTCAACCTGTTCATTCTGGATAGTGGCTTGCTGCTTGCCCAGTTTCTCAAGGCTTTCTTCAGCTTCTTTACGGTTATTAAAGAATCCGTCGTCGTTCTGGGGTTCCGGCATATCCAGCAGGCGACAAGTCGTCAGATAGTCATCACAGGCTCTGGACAGTCGACCTCTCTCCCGTTCAAGACGTTCTATTTCTGCTTTCAGCTCCGACAACCGCTGGCCACCATTCTGGTCTATGGCCCGTTCAATATCACGCAGTTCGGTTCTCAGATCGGTCAATCCAAGGCGCAGTTCGTTCAGTCGCCCTTCCAATTTTTTCTGGTCCTGCTTCCTACGAAGGATTCGCTGATCCAGCAACACTATTTTTTTTGCTGAAAAATAACCATAGAGCGAATCACCGCACTGTCTCAGCGTCAGTATAGCGTCTGCCAGCTCATCATAACGCTGACAGTCGTTGACCAGCGGCGTGAGTTTTTCTATCTGTTGACGGGCTTTTAAAATGGCTTCATGGGCACGGTTCAGATTATCAAATTGACGACTAATTTCTTCTACCCGATCCCCAACATCAGTACTCTCCAGCATATGGCTGCGTACAAAGTCCGTCAGATTGCCTACGGATTTCATGGACACTGTCTGATACAAAAGATCCAGCGCCTGGTCACTGTCAATGCCCATCTGCCGGCGAAATTCTGCTTGGTACTGGCTGAAACTATCAAAAAACTTGAGGTGATCGATACGCTTGAGCTTCTTTTTTAAATCGCCTATATCACTGCCAAAACCACTGAAGTGCTTTGATATCGACAAAGGCTTGCGGGCAACAATATAAAACCGTTCCGGGGAATTGCTGTTGTCCTTACTCCAGAATACCTGAGCCAGAGTCAGTGTTTGATCAAATCCTTCGTTTACAAATCTCGCGAGAATAACGCTGTAGCTGTTGTGATCACGCAGAGCCACTGCTTTAGCACTGAGGGTATCGTCATCCTTGGCACTTTTGTAATAACCACGAACGTAGGAGGTCAGGTTACGCTCTCTGGTTTCTGCTCCGGCGGCCTTGTTGTAAATAATTTTTTGACTGGGAACCAGTAGTGTTGTCAGTCCGTCCACAATGGTGGATTTTCCCGAACCGATATCACCGGTTAAAAGACTGTTGTTGCCTTTAGGCTGGGCAGTCCAGATTTTTTTATGAAACGTTCCCCAGTTTAACACCTCCAGACCATCGAGCCGGAATCCAGCTCTGGCCGGACTATCCAGAAGATCGCCCGAAACATCAATCGATTGTGTCTGCATGATCCCGATATACCTTCAGTTTTTCGTTAAAATCTGCCAGCCAGTCGGCATCCACCAACGCCTTGATAATTCGTCTGACTTCCCATGCAGGGGGAGTGCCACTGCTACTACTTAGCTTTTTTAGAAAACCGAATTCCGCCACTTTATTAATATGAGTGTCAATCTGATCGAACAATCGCGCTTCGTTAGCTCTGTCAGGCATAAACACTCTCATCATTTCGACGACTTGCTCTCTGGAAAGAATCAGTCTGGACTCACCGCCACCGGCATCCTGTTCAACCATTTTTTTTCGAAGGAGCACACACAGGAGGCTGACAGGGAAGCTCAATGGACGACGAGCGACAAGTTTTGGCACACTGGATTCTTCGTCATTTATCTGTTTCAGAAATGCATAGCCTTCCGCTTCGTCCAGAACCAGATTGAGCCCCATGACGGCGACATAATCGATCACAGGCGCATGCAATTCTTCAAGCTGCTGCCATACTGCCGGACTCTGGTACCGATAGACAACACCTTTCATTAAGTGAACAACAACCGTTCCAAGAGCATTATCTTCAGGGGCATTACTATCACTGACTATGGATTCTTTACTCACTCTTTAATTCCGCTGGATAATTTATGGATGTATTAAAGGCTACCAAAAAAGGAGACACTGCCTTTATACTCGTTGAATTTCATCGGGTAAACACTACCTGCGGCATGGCTGCTTCCCGCTGTTGGCCTTTATCATCAAGCCAGTCGATAGCTTCATTAATTTCAGAGTTGATGAGCGAATGATCTGACTCCGATGCAATATGCAGATAGGCCACTATCTCACTGAGTCCTTTTTGAACCGGATAGATTTTTATCAACTCTTGCAGGCTGATCTGTGTTTTATCCTGCAGTGCAAAGCGTATACGTGACCGTAATTCCCGTTCATCTACATAATGCTGATTATAAAGCGCGCTGGCATCAAAATCTGCTTCACCTTCTTCTGGCACTTCATTAATGACTGGTCGCAAGGCTGGGCGAAACAGACCGCGAGACATGGGCAGTTCAATCTCGGGTTTATAGGGTTGCAGAGTAGTAAACAGTTTCTCCGGTGGCGGTGTCTGCCGAATGACAATAGCGCTTTGTTCAATTTCCCGGACAATTTCCATAATCCGGCGATTTTCTAGCCAGGTTTGATCATTCAGATAATGACGCAACTGCTCCACCAGTTGAGCACAGGTACTGTTAACCTTGTCGCCTGCTTCTAGCAAGCGAAACCGGATCCCTCCCAGCAGCTCAGCATGATTGAGACTCTGAACTTCCGGCAATACCAGCACTTTTCCTAATATGTCCTGAAGCTCATCTTGACTGGAAGGTGACATCAGCCAACTCCAGAATGCTTTGAAACTGCGCCCCTGATCAGACTCTGTAATGGTATCCTGCTCTGAAAAAATATCATCCAGCATCTGCCCTTTACCACTACTGCTGGTTGTAATTCGCTCACGGACACCTCGATCCAGTGTCCTGAAATTCTCTTCCACCTGCCGAAAATCAGATAGCAGTTGCCGTGCTGTGTCTTCTGCCTGCAGGAACTTCTCTTTTATACGGGTCGGGTTGTGTGGCGCCATCTGGCCACTTTCGAGGGCTGCAATCTGATGTTCCAGCGCTGTTTTTTCCTGCTTCAGCCGATCAATTCTTAGTTGAGGGTCTGTTTCTGTCTCCTGAGCAATTTCGCTGAGTAATCGAAAGACGGTCAATAAACGGGACTCTGTACCGACAAATTGTTTTTGCTCGAAGCCGGAAACCCATTCAATGACTTTTTCGGTGGCCGGGGTCAGATCGAACAGCGGCTCATCGCCAGCACTGGCTGCAGGGTAGTATTTACGCAGATAGCCCTGCTCGCCCGAAGCCCAGTCATTAAGATAATCACGACCTTTCCTTGGGAAGCGGTTTTTGCCCGTAGACTCACGCAAGTGATAGAGGTAATCGTCCAGTCGTGTTGATAGCTCTTCAGCGGCAATGGAGCGCTGATTCGCCAGAATAAATGACCGATGCAGGAAACTGATAATCAGCGGTGCACTGTCGGCCTGCAGTAATTTCCAGGCCGGATGGCTGCGAAGGCCGGTTAGTCGTTGAAAGTCCATAGTTCAGTAATCAATTACGTTCTTGCTGAGTATGGCAGATTAAATATAAACATTACTCAAAATACAATGCTTTCATGGCAACAATTCCCGCCAGGAGCCTGACCGGGAATAGCGTCCGTAGCGAGGATTGTAGAAAATTGAGGATGAAGATTTGGTTTTGAGAGGCGAATAGCGAGCTATTCAACGAACAAAAGCGAATTTTCAGACCGATTTGCTACGACCGCACGACCGCACGACTGCATGGATGCAGGAGCTAGTGCAACGCAGGAGCAGTTGCCGCGTAGGACAGCCTGTTCTCGGTCAGGCTCCTAGGAGCCTGACCGAGAACAGGCTTATCTGTTAAGATAGGCCTCAAATCTTGATTCTAATAATGCCAAATGTTGCCACCACCAAAATTTAAGGACAGCCCTGTTGAATTTAATCAGCACTTGCTGTTTCCGACCAATATTTTTGATCTACTTCCCAAGCAGCATGACTGCTATGTCTATGAAACTATTTTTCAGTACATAGATACCTCTGAAGTTGAGAGCAAGTACCATCATCTCGGCCAACATGCCTATCCTCCCAAGCTGATCATTTCCATCCTGATCTACGCCTATAGCCATGGTGTGTTCAGCTCTCGTGAAATTGAAAAGCGATGCCGACAGGACCTGGCTTTCATGTACATCGCCCAAATGAACTGCCCTAATTTCAGGGTTCTGGGCGACTTCCGTAAAGATCACCTGACATTCTTCCATGATTGCTTTAAGCAAAGTGTCAAACTCGCTCTGGAGCTTAAAATGGCCTCTCTTGGCCATATCAGTCTTGACGGGTCTAAATTCAAAGCCAGTACGTCAAAGCACAAAGCCATGAGCTATGGTCGACTTAAGGCTAAAGAAGCAGAGCTGAGTGCTGAGATTGATGATCTGATCAATAAAGCCCGCCAGTGTGATCAGGAAGAAGACGACACTTATCAGGAGGCTAATGGCTACAGTATTCCTGAAGACTTGCAATTCAAACAAGAGCGTCTCGAGAAAATTAAGAAAGCCAAAAAGGCGCTTGAAGAGCGTGAAGAAACGCTTAATCCGGGCGAACTGATAGACGACAAAAAACAAATCAGCTTTTCAGATCATGACGCCCGGATCATGAGCAAAAAAGGACACTGTGAATACAGCTACAACGCACAAATCAGCGTTGATAAAGATAACCAAATTATCGTTGGCCAACACGTCAGCCAGAGCGCGAATGATTTACAGGAAGTAGAGCCAGCCCTGGCGGCATTATCCGAGACCACCGAGGGTGAAACTGTGGATAAGATGAGCTTGGACAATGGCTACAATTCGGGCTCAAATCTACAGACCCTGGACGAGAGTGGTATTGATGCCTATGTCGCCACGGACCGTCAGGAAAAGGCCGCAGGGACAGGCCTTGAAAATTCTGACCGGAAGTTTGTCAAAGCCGATTTTACTTACGATGCCGACGCGGATGTATTTATCTGTCCCGCCAGAAAAAAGCTCGTCACCAAGCCCCAGAGCAAGGCCAAAAGGAAAGGTTATCGTGCAGATAAAGATATATGCACAGAGTGTCCCTATCGCTCAAGATGCAGCGGCTCAAAGAAAGAAGCTGGCCGGGTGATTCGTACAGACAAATTTGAAGTCGTGCGACAGGCCATGAATAAAAAGATGGAGACAAAAGAAGCGAAGGCGGTATACGTCCATCGCAAGGTAATTGCAGAGCCACCGTTTGGTCAGATTAAGAATTCCGGTTTCCGGGGCTTTAGCCTCAGAGGTAAAGAGAAAGTAGATGCGGAATTCTCACTGGTATGCGCGGCGCACAATATGAAAAAATGTGCGACAGCGGTATCCACGGGATCAATCCGTCTTGAAGATGTAAAAAGGTTGAGAAATGCAGCATAAAGGGTAAGAAAAGGCTTGAAATGGTTAAGTATGACTAAAACTCTTCCAAAATCGATCAAATATTGATCGATTTTGAATTCTAGCTTTTTACTTTGACAGTGCGGGTTAATTCTCGGTCTGGCTCCTAGTACTCCATTCGGCTCGAAATGATATTTTCGTAAAATAGCCCATCCTGATAACTCCACTGAAACAAACGACGGAGTTACGATGTTAATCAAATATCATGTCCGATTGACTGATGATGAGCGGGTAATGCTTGAAACCCTGATCAAGCGGGATAAACCCAGAGTTGCTCAGCACAAGAAACGTCGAGCTGGAATTCTTTTAGCCATTGATGAAAACCAATCTCCCCTGACTCACCAACAGGTAGCCAAAACTTTCCGTGTCAGGGTGGTTACTATCTGCCGCCTTCGTCAGCGCCTCGTTGAAGAAGGCTTGGAAGTAGCCATTAATGGCAAGCATGCTGGTAATAGTCACAAGCGCAAACTGGACGGTGAAGGACAAGCTCACCTTATCGCCATTGCCTGCTCGCCTCCACCGGAAGGTCAGCTATTCCCCATGCTTATACGACATCGGTAACAGCGTATAAGAAGCATCACACGCAGGGCGCAGCTACAGCTGCTTACGTGTTGAGATATGTAATTTTTCCCAAAAACTCGACTATTTATCACGAGCATACAAAATATATACGACTTCGTACGCTAGTGATACCAAGGGGTTTAATGAAACGTGGGGAATTGCTGCCGGAAGGTCGGTGTCGTTGGACGCTGAACCTACTGCGAGACAAAATGGTTGAGCTAAAGTATGTTGACGAAATCTCCAGAAGCACCGTTCATGCCGAGTTAAAAAAAACGAAATTAAACCTTGGCTGAAGAAGGAATGGTGTATCCCTGAAGAGCAAAGTGCCCAGCAGTTCCCGATCATAAAGCGACGATGGATGTATAAATTTATTTACATTGCTTCAAAAAAGACTGACAAGCACATCCTTGCACTTAAAGTGCATCACTGAATTTACTGTTTACCCTGAAACCCTGACTACATCTATATCCTATGAGCTGTTAATTTTAATCCGGCCCGGTTTTATACCTTTGTTAATCGCTTCATACAGCTCATCCCAGCCATCAAGAAACCAAGACAGGAAAATGCGTGTCACTAACTTCCACAGGTAGGTTCGAACGCCTTTCGATCGTTCTTTTAAGGCCTTTTTAAACTCCGGGCTGGTCATTTCCTGAATTTGATCAACCATAAATGCCAAAAAGGTCAAATAAGCCAGGTTCGAAGCCAGATGATGCTTCCCATGACCGTAGTTATGCTCAATGTTGTAGCCTTGATTTTTCAGGGTATTAAACGTTTGGTTTTCTATATGCCAGCGACATCGACCTCCTATCATAACGGCTTCAACGGTTTCTTCTGTCAACTCAATATCAGTAACCCAGCACCAGGTATGGCGTCTACCTTCTTTATCGGTCTCTACATAATCCAGAACATTGACATCCATAGCGAATTCGGATGCATTAAGTGGCACGTTATTGGCGTAACGAAACCAATGTTTTAGGCCCTGTTCTTTATTGATTATCTCATGGTATTTGATATTGCCCTGTTCACACAGCGCATCCATAGCCTCAATAAGCGATAGATGATTTCCATCTTTGGCAACGATAATATAATGCCATTCATAGCCCTTGATCAGTTCAATGGTGGGGTTGTCAGCGTAAAGACCATCCAAAAGAACGATAAAATCAAGATGAGGGTGCTCTCGCTTCATGTGTGCCAGATAGCGTTTTATTGCGTTTTTTTCACAGTCATTTTTGGTGGCACCATCCTGAAGAACGATGGCTTCCGGTGCAAAGGGAATGACTGTTTTTTGGTCAGGATGAACTATGCAACCACCCATCAAGTTGTGATAATAGGATTCGTTGGTTTTTCCCTTATTCTTTACACAACACTCGTTGCAACGGCACTCCCCGGAATAAAAGAGACCTGTTCCATCAACAGGCATCAGATAATAGTCTTTTAAATTCGCACACTTGAATTCGAAGGCCTTGAGAAGTTTGTTTCGTTGAACCAGGGAGAAAAGTTTTTTGAATGGCTTGCGAAACTCGCCTGGATCTATTGGATCAAGAATTTCTCTCATGTGGGTATCACAAGGCACCTCGCCGTCTTTCACGTGATAAAGAGTTTCAAGGTTATGGCGAATAACAGGGTCGGCCTGATCAGTATCAAACGACAGAAGTGAATCATACTTCTGATGCATCATGGCAAAGGCAGATTTTGCAAAGTTGGGAAAGGGGATGCCATTGGCACAATGGTTAGGGCGGTAATCCGGGATTTGATCAAAGCATTTACAGACCTGAAGGATTAGGTTATTAACATTAAGATGCTTGCTGTATTTCTGGAGAGCAGTAGTCATGATTGACTCAACGGCGACTGATATCAGGTCTTTCTATTTTAGTCTCTTGAGTCTGCGAAAACATTTTTTTTGGCCATCCCGTAGACCTAGTCTCGCAAAGAGTTGAATAATCGACGGGAATTGCTGCAAAGTGCCCAATTTGTCAGTGCTATGGAGGAGATTCTGGATCTTTACCAACAACCTTATGACCCCAAGCGTCCCTTGGTTTGTCTCGACGAAAGCAATAAACAGTTAATCATTGAGGTACGTGAACCTATCCCTATAGAGCCTGGCAAGCCCGAACGCTATGACACGGAGTATGACCGCAATGGCGTCAGTAATATCTTCATGATATTCGAGCCTCTGGCAGGTTGGCGACATGTTGAGATCACTGATCGCAGAACGGCTGTAGACTGGGCGCATCAGATCAAAGAGTTAGTGGACGGTCGTTATAAGGAGGCCGATAAGATTGTATTGGTGCAGGACAACCTGAACACCCATACACCAGCGTCCCTTTATAAAGCCTTTAGCCCTGAAGAGGCGAACCGAATTGCGAACAAACTTGAGTTTCACTACACGCCAAAACACGGCAGCTGGCTGGATATGGCTGAAATAGAGTTGAGCATACTGAGTCGCCAATGTTTGAACTGTCGTATACCGGATCAGGATACACTTCGCCGTGAAGTGGAAGCTTGGGAGGCAGAGCGCAATGCTTGTAAATCTGCGATGGAGTGGCGTTTCACCACAGAGGATGCGCGAATTAAGCTGAAAAAGCTTTATCCTGTGTTGCCAGAACCCGCTTGCACTGGATAATGAAAAGCCTCATTGATTGAGGCAGTAAACAACAAAACCGTCGTTCAGTTTCTTCATTGAAAGCTGGCTAATGGTGGGGTATGTGCCAAATATCATATCTATCGTAAAAATCTACAATATCAAGTGTTTGAATATGAATATCGTCTCTGAATTGGATGAATAGAAATTATCTGGTCGGTCAGACGTTCCTCAGTCTCAAATTCAGAAAAACGCAGTACTAGTTATATTTCAAAAGGCGTTGAAAGAACGATCGAAAGGGACGCGAAGCTATCTCTGGAAGCTAATTACACGTATTTTTCTTTCCTGGTTACTTGAAGATTGGGATGAATTGTTCGAGGCCATTATTAATGGAATAAAACCGAACAGAAAGAAGAACAAACACATGCCAGGACAGGACTCTACCTACAGGTACAGTTTTATAAAACAGATACGGTACAGCGGCGGTCCAGATGGGTATAGCCTCCATCAACAAAAACCAGTTGCCCGGTGATGTGACCGGCCTTTTCTGATGCGAGAAATACCACTGTATCAGCCACTTCTTCAGGGCGGGTAAATCGTTGCTCATAGGGAATCAGGCTGGCAATTTCTTTTTCACCGTTGCCGGCAAAACCCCTGTTCAGGTATTGCTGATACATGGGTGTCATTACTTCAGCCGGAATAACAGCATTCACCCGAACATGATCCCTGGCCAGTTCAACAGCCCACTCCCGGGTCAGTCCATTGATTGCGGCTTTGGCAGCAGCGTACCCCGATGTACCACCCTGCCCTGTGAAAGCCACTTTCGAACCGATATTGATAACAACTCCCCGAGTCTTTTTCAAAGACTCAAGCACATAATGTGTCATGGCAAAATAGTGAAGCAGGTTTATCTTCAGAGAATCCACAAAACACTGAGGACTCTCTTTCAATCCAACACTATCATTCACCCCGACATTATTAATCAGAATATCGATAACCGGCACTCGGGAAAATACATCTTCAACAGCACGCTGACACTCTTCAGGCTGACGCAAATCCGCTCTGATAAAAGCACAATGACTTGATACCTCTTCCACCGGCGGCTCCAGACTCACATTAAGAACATGAGCACCTTCCAACAAAAAACTCTGAACGATCGCCCAGCCAATACCGCTGGACCCTCCTGTCACTAAGACAGTTTTACCCATCAGGCCCAAATTCAAAATATCACCTTAGATTGATCCGCTGCTCAGTTTTATTTTGAGTCGACTGGCAGTGCGACCAAAATAAACCAGATATATAAATCCAATCAGTGGAATCACAAAAGCGGCACTGATTGACCAGCAGTCAGAAACCACTCCCATCAATGCTGTTAATACAGCACCACCGAGAATGGCCATTATCATGCAACTTCCACCAAGCGAAACATCATCACCAGAATCCGCCAGGGAAATGCCAAAAATGGTAGGAAACATCAGCGACATGCAGCCTGACACCAAAACCAGGGAATAGATTCCGGTTTTGCCTCCCACCAGAATAACCATAAAGAGTAAGGTCGCAGCCACCGCAGCCAGAATGGTAAGCAGCCGTTCCGGAGAAACGTAATTCATCAGCAGAGTACAAATAAACCTCGAGCTCGCCAACAGGATTATCGAGGCCAGAAGATAGCTTGAAGCCATTGCTTCAGTACCGCCCTGCTGAGCCATGACATAACGGATAGTGTATGACCAGCAGCCAATCTGGCAGCCTACATAGAGAAACTGCCCCACAACCCCCTTTATGAACAGCCGGTTCCTGAACAGCCTTTCAAATGATTTTTTATCCAGCCACTTTGAATCACCACTATTTCTGGAACGACAGTTCGGCATCGGAAAGAATGCAATGGCCAGCCAGACAACGATAATGACCATAGCCACGGCTAAATAAGGCCCCAGAACCGCTTCAAGCTCTTCTCTCTGAATCTGCTCCAGAAGGTAAGCCGGCATTTTCTCACGCTCATTTTCAGATACCGGGTGCAAACCAGCCAGAATGAAAAATTTACCGATGACAACACCCAGTATTGAACCAACAGGATTAAAAGACTGGGCGAGATTAAGTCTCTGGGTAGCCGTTTCTGGCGATCCCATTGTCAGAATGTATGGGTTAGCACTGGTTTCCAAAATAGATAAACCACTGGCTAGAACGAACAGTGAAAACAGGAAATACTCGTACTGAAGCCATTTGCCTGATGGCAGAAACATCACCGCACCAACAGCAAATAACCCCAGCCCAAGCAAAACTCCCGCTTTATAGCTATACCGACGAATAAAGATTGCAGCGGGCAGCGCCAGGCAGAAGTAAGCACCATAGAATGCGGTCTGAACCAGTCCGGACTGAAAATCATTAAGGGAAAAAATTTTACGAAACTGGGCGACCAGAACATCGGTCATATTGTTAGCCAGCCCCCAAAGCGCAAAACAACTGACCAGCAATATGAAAGGGATAAGAACGTGCTGTGGCACCACAGGCTGCAATTTTGGGTTCGAAACCTCTTCTGACAACTCGCACTCTCCCGTAATATCAGTGACAGGGCTTTTGAAACACCAAAGGCATTCACCTTTTATCATAGGAAATTAGCAGTAAATTCTCTTTTGTCATGTTTTTTACCCAGTATCAGGCAAAGTAGACGTTATACCCAAGGTATCCGGGTACAGGCAGGGTCATACGAACTTTCAGGGTATAAGTTTCGAGAATATAAGTTTCGAGGGTATAAATCAGTGTCTGACCAGAGTGAAAGTGTCTAATAATCCGTAACCTGTACAGGTAACGCACCTATATCCACCTTTCAACTCTACTTTCAACTCTACTTCAAATATCAACCCGGGTGCGACCTGCCATTGCATGCGCCAGTGTGCCACCATCGACATACTCCAGCTCTCCGCCCAGCGGTACGCCATGGGCAATCCGGGATGTAATTACCTTCATCAGCTTGAGCTCTTCAGCAATATAATGTGCCGTTGCCTCACCCTCAACCGTCGGATTGGTGGCCAGAATTACTTCTTCAACGGCGCGGTCTTTCACAAGCATCAAAAGCTGGTCAATACCGATATCCGCGGGCCCGATGCCATCGATGGGTGACAAATGCCCCATCAACACAAAATAACGACCGGAAAACCCTCCCGCCTGCTCAAAGGCCATCACATCCGAAGGGTTTTCGACGACACACAGCGTCTTGTCAATCCGGGATGGCGACAGGCAGATTCCACAGATATCGTCTTCTGTCAGTGTTCGGCACTGTTTACACCGCCCAACGCCTTCCGCTGCCTGGGACAACGCCGCTGAAAGACGCACAGCACCTTCCCTATCCCTTTCAAGAAGGTGCAGCATCATCCGCTGAGCCGAGCGCGGCCCAACCCCGGGTAAACAGCGCAGAGATTCCATCAACTCCTTGATAAGAGGGCTATACATAGATGACTACTATCTCTTGATTGACAATCTAACTGAACAAGCCGCGACAACATTCACCAGTAGCGAGCCTGTTATTTTCCACAACCGGTAGAGTATCGGCCATTAAAAAGGCAGTTTCATACCGGGAGGAAGACCCATTCCGGATGTCATATCACCCATTTTGTCCTTGTTCTGGGCTTCAATTTTTCGGACAGCATCATTGACTGCAGCTGCCAGTAAATCTTCCAGCATTTCTTTGTCTTCTTCCATAAGACTCGGGTCTATCTCTACCCGCTTGACATCATGACGTCCCGTCATCACTACTTTAACCAGGCCAGCACCGGATTCTCCGGTTACTTCAGCATTTGCAAGTTCTTCCTGCATTTTCTGCATATCTTCTTGCATTTTCTGGGCCTGCTTCATTATGTTGCCCATACCACCTTTAAACATCTTGACCTCTACATTCCTGAATAAAAAAACTATGACAACGTCACTTTACTTAACGTCACTTTACTTAATGTCGCTTTACTTAATGATGTTGCCCACGGGCCTGATACTATCTTCAAGCACCACAGCAGAAAAATCATTCACCAATGACTGAACTCTGGCATCGCTGAAAATACTGTCTTTTGCTAATTGCAGGCGCTCTGAAATTTTTCGCTCACGCCAGGCTGCCGGTGTTTCCGACTCTATAACACCTATATCCACCTGTACCATCACAGGTTGTTTAAAATAGTCAGACAATGCCTTTTCAATACGCTGTCGGTGAGTATCGTTGTAAAGCGTACTTCTCTGGGCGTCAAGTCTTAAACTGAACTGTCCGTTCTGAAATCCTAACCACTCACAATGCGAACCAATAGTGCCGGTCACCCCTCCCAATGGCAATCCCCGGAACACCACTACCCAACTCTCTGCATTAAGATCAGACAGGGGAATCCGTTCAGATTCCGGCACCATTTTAGGCGGTGCCTTGGCCTCAACAGCCGGGCGACCAACAGGTTGCGTAGCGGCCGATACATCTTCAGGAGAAACATTTTCCAGCCGGTCGTAAACCGATTCCTTTACCTGATTAGATGAAAGCTGATTCGATGAAAGCTGACTTTCGCCGGTAGTCTGCAACGGCTCTGCTTTTTCAGAAGGCACTTCCGACATCAACTGCTCATAAGCAGCCAGAGGCACCTCGTCTTGATTCACTTCCGGATTTTGAGTGACCTGCTCACTCTCTTTCACCTCACTCGAAACGGAACTCTTCTCGATCGATAATTCGGAATCAACCGATGGTTTAGCCATTCCCCCTGAAACACTAGCGTTTTTAGCGGTTGTTAATGGTGGTTCAAAACTATCGACGGAAGATGCCGGTCTGCTCTCTTCATTCGATTCAGTCTGTAATGGCTTTACCCGCTCGGATGAAACAGGAGGTTCGGGCTCAGGCTCGGGTTCAGATTCGACAGAGGATGAGGTATCACCCGAAGCAGACCCTGAATCGGAAGCTACGGAATCGGAAGCTACAGAATCGGAAGCCACCTCGCGCCCGACATTCAATATTCGCGATTCTATCGGTGCACCATCAGGACGGAAAGCCAGCATCCTGAGCAGGGCCATTTCAAAGCCGCTTCTGGGTTCGGGAGCCATGGGAAGATCTTTCTTGCCCACAAGACCGATCTGGTAATAAAGCTGAATATCTTCGGCCGTCATGGACGACGCAATATCAATAACCTGCTCTCTGTCACCCTGACTGTTATCAACAGCATCAGGAACCGCCTGGGCTATGGCAATGCGGTGCAGTACTGAGAGCATATCATTCAGCACAGCCAAATAATCAGGGGAATGTTCTGCCAGCAATGCGACAGAATGCAGTACCTCGACCGCATTACCTGTGGCCAGGGCACGGATCATTTTCATGACCTGCCCCTGATCAATAGTACCCAGCATGGCACTGACATCAGACTCGATTACACGCCCATTACCGTATGCAATGGCCTGATCAGTTAAACTGAGAGCATCACGCATACTGCCATCTGCAGAACGGGCCAATTGCCAGAGTGCCGGATCTTCAGAAGTAATGGTTTCCTGATCCAGGATATTCTTAAGATGACCAACAATGCGCTCCGGCGTCATGTTCTTCAGACTGAACTGAAGACACCTGGAGAGTATGGTGACCGGGAGCTTCTGGGGATCGGTGGTTGCCAACAGAAATTTCACATGTGGCGGCGGTTCTTCAAGAGTTTTCAACAGAGCATTAAAACTATGGGCAGACAACATGTGCACTTCGTCAATCAGATAGACTTTATAACGTCCCCTGGTTGGCAGATATTGAACATTATCAAGCAGTTCACGGGTATCCTCGACCTTGGTACGGGATGCCGCATCGACTTCCATCAAATCAACAAAACGACCGTCATCAATTTCCTGGCAGGCAGAACACTGGCCACAGGGAACCGAGCTGACACCGGTTTCACAATTCAGACATTTGGCAAAAATACGGGCTATGGTCGTTTTACCCACGCCTCGCGTGCCGGTAAAGAGATAAGCATGATGCAAACGATCCTGATCCAGCGCATTAACCAGCGCCTGGAGGACATGGGACTGACCCACCAGCTCTTTAAAAGAGCGCGGTCGCCATTTACGTGCAAGTACCTGATAGCTCATTGAAAATGCGCCAATGCCCGAAAACTGTAAGAAGTGTAACTATGCTATCGAAGATATTACCGGATTGCACGAATGACAGTATTTAGAAGGGAATATTTTAAATTCAGTACCTGATGAACACAGGAATTTGGTGACGTCCCCTGCCAGCCACACCCCGGCACACGATGTCACTACTACCGTTGCTCCCTTCCGGGCCTGGCGGAGTTCATAGCTAATCATTGCGAGGGGACCGACAGGGTCCGCCATAGAAATCAGGGCGTAACGCCTTGATGCAGCGCATTCTCCATAAAACCCTGTGCCCCGTCAACTGCCATTGGGAGATTCTGCGGAAAATACTTTTCAGAACAGGCCAGTCTTTTGCTAAATTGACCAGGCAGAAATATTATCCGTTAAGCCCGCAATAAGATGAACTGAATGAGCCAGCTGACTCACTCTTGTTATCACAGCAAGGCAACGACCCCCAGAACGACAAACAGTACCGCTGCAGCTCTGCGAATCCAGTTAAGAGGTAATCTGTCCGATAATTTATTGCCAAAAAATACAACAGGAATATTAGCCAGCAACATACCCGTGGTGGTACCCAGTATCACCAGGTAAAGGGGTTGATAGTCAGCCGCCAGAATAACCGTTGCTATTTGAGTTTTATCCCCTATTTCCGCCAGAAAAAACAACACCAGGGTTGCAATAAAAGCGCCATATTTATGGAAACCGGCTTCGTCATCCATTTTATCCGGAATCAATGTCCAGGCTGCGACGGCAAAAAATGAAATGGCCACCACCCAGCGCAGACTCTCTTCTGATAAAAGTGAACCGACCCAGCCGCCTAACCAGGCCGCTGCGGCATGATTCATCAAAGTAGCCAGAAGAATGGCCAGAGAAATCAACCAGGGTTTGCTGTAACGGATCGCCAGAAACAAGGCCAGTAACTGGGTTTTATCACCAATTTCAGCCAGCAACACTATGATCGTAGAAACAGAAAAAGCATCCATTAAAGTAAGTACCGGGGCGGGAAAAAAACACAGCAGCACAGCCAACTATCCCGCCCGGGTTAATCGGATGTGCCACAGGTCTTGTCAAACACGAAAGGAAACGGGTCGCGGCACCACGAGCATGAGGCTCAATTATGTTGATCACCGCTCTGATTCAGACTATTTTTAAGGCAAAAATACTGAAAAAGCAGACTACCCTCCCGGGCGGAGGAAAAACTATCAAAGTAAATTTAAAACTGCAATGGTGTAGCGATCTTTAATGTAAATTGATCGAAATTCATACTTGATTTGAATTTGATTACTCTAAAAACCAGTGCACTGAACCTTCTCCCTCTCACTGATATTGAAAAGTCTGCTTGAGCAAACTGACAAACGCCTGATCCTGACACATGGTTTTCCCCGGGCTATCGGATAATTTCGCCACGGGAAGGCCATTTAATTCAACTAGTTTGAGCACAATATTTGGCGCCCTGTATCCCATATCATTGGTTAAATAAGTGCCTATACCAAAGCTGACATTGACCTGATCGTTAAAGTGCCTGTGAATTTCTATAGCCGTTTCAAAATCCAGCTTGTCACTGAAAACAAACGACTTGGTTTTCGGGTCAATTCCCAGCTTGCGATAATGCTTCAGCGCCTCATCCCCCCACTGGACAGGATCACCGGAATCATGTCGTATGCCAGCAAAGGCATTGGCAAGCTCTTCATCAAAATCCCGTAAAAAAGCCTGCATATTGATGGTGTCAGTGAGCGCAACGCCCAACTGGTCACCATACTCTTTCAGCCAGATCCACAAGGCATCTTTTTGACTGGTTATCAGGCTCTCACCCAACACCTGATGAGATTGAAGCCATTCATGGGCCATGGTTCCCACCGGCTTTAAACCTAGGGTTCTCGCCAGATGAAGATTACTGGTTCCAACAAAATTATCCGGTAGCTGCTGCTGAAGTGTTGAAACAACATGGTGATGCCAATCCCTTGAAAATCGACGCCTGGTGCCAAAGTCCACCAGCTGGAATGCCTGTCCGGATTCAGACTCAAGGGCATCTGACAGGTATTGAATTTTATCCGCTAATAACTGCTCTCCAATCTGCCTCTGATCAACGCCATAAACACTGCCATGCAACTGACTGATCAGCGCCAGAATAAAGATCTCAAAGTGCGATATTTCAGCCCAATTTCCAGTCACTTCAATAAACAATTCATTCTGATAGTTCTGAATGTCTATCTGTCGGGGATCCAGTCGAAAGAATTGAAGATAGTCCACAAATTCATCAGAAATAAAAGGCAGCTCGGACAGCCAGTTCAATTCATCATGAGTCAATCTCAGCTCACCCAACAGATCACACTGTTTGCGCAGCTCAGCAACAGACAGTTGCATGGGCCCTGCATCACGGCACTGAAACGCCATTCTGGCGTTTGCCTCCGGATAACGACGCACCATAGATTGCTGCATGGTGTACTTATAGAGATCCGTGTCCAGCAAAGATTGTATGATGGGGTTGTGCATCATCAACTCCTCAGCCCCGCGGCTTGTCAGTATGATGAATTATTAATTCTTCAGCGCTGGAGATAAACTCAGCACCTGAACCCTTCATGTCTGTTACGGCCTGTTTTTCTGTTTCCATGGATAAACTGCGGGTGGCACTCTGATTGACAATCACTCTGAAACCGGCCTGACAAAGCTGCAGAACGGTGGTTTTAACACAAAAATCCAAAGCCAGCCCTCCCACCAATACAGTTTCTATTCTACGGTCGCGGAGGAATTCGATAACCCCTGTGCTCTTGCTGTCAGACAAGTCATGAAAGCAGGCACCGTAAGGATGCATATTGGGTTCAATCCCTTTCCAGACAAAAAAGTCATATTCATTGACCGGAGGCAGACCTTCCAGCAATTCAAAACCCAGGGTTCCCGGGACGGCATGAAGATTCCAGTGAAGATCCAGATTTTCATGGTCATGAATAGGTGTAAACTGTGGGCTTTCATGGTTTGCGATCCAAACCGCACTGGGGGAATGGGCATCTTTCGAACCAAGTCGAAGTCCAGCCAGCAAAGCTTGGCGATTGAGTTCACTGACTATGGAATGGCCATCAGGAACCGGTAGCTCATCCGGACAGAGAGGGGTAAAACAGTTTTGTGCATCAACATCAAAAGACGCTACGGTTTCCGCTGGCCCAATCCGAATCATTCAACCACCATGACAAAAGGAACATAATTCACTAACATAGTGAATTATGTTCACTTACCTGTCAAGAATGGCCTGACTGGTAATAAAAGGATAAAAACCGGTTACAATGGATAAAATTCAACATACGCAAGGAAAATGCCCATGAGCCTGAGCACTGCGCTCATCTCTGTCGATCTGGTCGCTTTTCGCCTGAGTGGCGACCATCTGCAATTCCTGGCTCACAGGCAGACCTGCCTATCAGGTATAAAATCACTGGTACTACCTGCCGGACGGATTGAACCCACTGTAGACATAACTCTCGAAGACACCACCGTTCGCCAGTTGAAAAAGCTGACCAATACCGCCGCTTCCTACTTTGAACAAGTCATTACCATAGGCGATTCCGTTAGAGATTCACGGGGCTGGTCTTTGACCGTTGTCTATTATGCCCTGCTTAATAAGGAAGCCGATGAAGTTCTGTCATCAGATGCCTGCTGGGTCGATATAAAAGATGGAAAAATCCAGCAGAATATGGCTTATGACCACGAAAACCTGGTACTGGAAGCACTGGAACGATTGCAAAACAAAGTTCAATACAGCTCGTTGCCCATCCATTTACTGCCTGAAGAATTTACTCTGTCCGATATACGTAATGTGTTTGATGCTATTTTGGATAAATCGCCTCCCATGCGCTCTATTCGCAATCGTTTTTTAAAAGGTGATTTACTGGAAGATACCGGCAGGCAACGCAGAGGAAGCAATCGTCCAGCCTCCCTTTACACAATCAATCACCATTCAAAAACATGGTTATTTGACCGACTTTATAAAACCACACAGCAATAATTTCACAGTAATAAATTCACAGCAGTACGTGAAATTATTTATAGAATCAAACGACTGATTCAGACCCGATTATCTCCTTTACCCTAAAATGATTCCAGATAGATATTCATTTTCTTCGGGGATTTGATATGAACGAATTTAATATGTGAATACTTTTCGTCCTGCATCAATGTCCGATATTTGACACGACTTGACTTATAGTTGCGCAACATCCAGAGCACGATTGAGTCTTTGCTGAACAGCTTTTTAAACGTCTCCCTGTTATCCGTATCAGGCCATAATTCCTGCTGAGTCATTGCCCGTCTCAGAGCTCTTGATATTGATTGATATAAGGTTCGGGTGAATGAGTAGTCAATCCAGATAACCGTATCGGCTCTTTGCCATTTCAGCGTTAAGGTACGACTGTAATTACCATCCAGAACCCAGGCATCCTTATACAGTTGCTCTTCAAGCCTTGCAAAAAATTCCTCATCTGCAGGCAAATACCAGTCGGGGCCCCAAAAAAGCTGATCCATCTCGATATAGGGTAATGATAACTTTTCAGATAATTTTTTACTGAATGTACTCTTGCCACTGCCACTGACGCCGACAACATTAGCCCTCATTATAGATGACGGTGTTATTATATTATTCATCCATAATAATGGTTAGCAGAAGAGAAGAGAAGAGAAGAGAAGAGAAGAGAAGAGAAGAGAAGAGAAGAGAAGAGAAGAGAAGAGAAGAGAAGAGAAGCCAGTCAGATATTATTTAAAACCAACATCTATAAATTTTCACCCTTTGTTTTGGCTTGCCTGAGATTCAAAGAAATCCACTTTTTTATTGAAATTTTCCATAACAGCATGTTTTATATCATTCCATAAAGGATTTGTTTCGACCCGTATACCATTATCCCTCATGGCTCTAAACAATTTAACCAGTTCCGCTTTATCCATAACCAGTATCGGTGATTCAGTGTAGATACTCATTTTTTTCAACATACTTTCGGGAATAACCACCGTGGCAGGCAAGTTTGCTTTCATATCCGTCACCGGATTATCGGTGTCGGCCCCGTGATGCACCATATCCTTGCCCTCACCACGATTAAAGGCATCATTCAAAGCATCTTTAATCTTTTCACTTCGCTTTGAAAGAATGCCAAGCTTGGCATCAAACGCCTGTTTTTTATCCTCTGCGCCTAGATCAACGGATTCATAAGGAGAAAAACAAAACAGCAAATCAAAATCGGCTGTTTTGGGAATCACCATCATTTTTTCCCGCGCATCTCCACTGCCAGAAAAAACATCCCACTGCCCATCATTTCGTTGATGAGCCTCAAAAAGCTGCGCCTTTCCATGCTGTGGTTTCGATTCGAATACCAGTGCCTCTTTATAACCACTGGCCGCTTCAACAGGTTTGGGGTTTTTAAGAATCCCCATATCGGTCAATTCATCAATTCTGGCTCTGGAAATGTGTAAATGTTCTTCATTCGCATGATGATCAACATGTATTGCTTTCTGGTTTACGGCGTTGGACTTCGCAATTTTTTCAGGATCTCCCGCTAGCTTACTGAACCCCTGGTCAACAGGAATAAAACCGGCCATTGGTCCCCAGTTAGAACTCTTGCCCTTAATCTTTAAACCCTTGGACTCATAACCTTCTTCGATCAGGGTTTTGCAGATTTTTTCGACGGGGCGAACGGCAATAATAGTGTCCTCCCTGTCAGCCACCTTCTGCATATTCTCAAGGTAAGACGGTGGAATTCCCTGATTTTTATAATTTGCCACTTTATTAAAGCCGATCAAAACATGGTTACTCAAAGCACTTGCTTTTGATTTGGTGAATAAATTGGCTTTCAAAACCTTGTTAGCAACGGATTCGAAACTTCGACGGCGACCACCTGATACCGGTATTTCAGGATCAACACTGGCACCTTTTCTCAGACTTTTATTATCATCAACAAGAAATTTATTCCGGTCAAATGCCAGTGAAGACTGATCTACCAGGGAATCAGATTCTTGAGATGGTGTATTCTCAACTGGTGAGCCAAAATAATTGGCTGAAGCATCCGTTACTTCTACCTTGCGATCCATAATTCTGGGAAAAGAATCACCAGTGGCACCCTGCGGAATATGCTCAGAAGCTGCTTTTCTAAAATACTGCACTTCAGGCTCATGATGGGTAATCTGCCGACCGAACTGACGGCCAACAGACTGCTTGTCAGGTTGCTGTTGAGGCTCACTCTGATAGCTTGAGACAGGCAGCCCACCAGATACCGATCCTTCACCGCTCATTCCATTCTCCCGACACCCTTTCTTGACTCTTTTCTTGACTCTTTTCTTGACTATAGCCTTATCGGAAGAATGAACCTGAAACTGTACTTAAAGGACTTTCTGCAACCAGCGGGAGATGTCACTAATCTGCTCCGGGCAAACGGCGTGTTGCATGGGATAGGTGTGGTAGCTTGGAGTGAAGCCTTTTTTTGTCAATTCCCTCATCGCCTGCTGCCCCAGTAATTCTGGTACGACCGGATCCTGGGTTCCGTGAAATATCTCTATTGGCAGATGCTGGTTTTCAGACGCTATCTGTACGGTTTCACCCGTTGCAAAATAGGTGGACAAAGCCATAAGACCGGCCAGTGGTTTCGGATAGCTTAATGCCGCTTCATAAGCAACAGCTCCCCCCTGGGAAAATCCGGCAAGAACAATACGCCGACTGTCGATTCTCCGCTCAATTTCCCTGTCAATCAAAGCCTTTATAGCAGAGGCTGAAGCCTGTATCTGTTGATGATCTATTTTCCGGTCAATATCCATAGACAGAATGTCATACCAGGCTGGCATGACCATACCACCATTGATGGTGACCGGGATTGAAGGCGCGTGGGGAAATATAAACCGTACCGCCATTTCTTTGGGGAATTGCAGTTCCGGGACAATGGGTTCAAAATCATGGCCATTGGCCCCCAGTCCATGAAGCCAGATAACAGTGGCATTGGCTTTTTGATCTGGTTCAAGTTCAACACAGGGTATAGATGGCATTATCCGCATCCAGATTCTTAATATTCGGAAAGGTCGAAACTAACAGAAATAAAACAGAAAGAGCCAGACATTCATCAAAAACAAAGATAAATATGAAACAGCACAGAGTTGTAAATTCAATCTGTGCTGTTCTGGCAGGTAAAGTCTGAACTCTGAATAATAATCAGGCGATAGATAATTCAGCAAACTTCTGTTGATGATAATCCGCATCACCAAAACTGGCATTAATGATCATTAGTCGTTTTACATAATGACCAACACTCAATTCATCCGTAATGCCCATTCCCCCATGAATCTGAATAGCTTCACCACCAATCAGTTTTCCGGCGCGCCCAGTCATAACTTTCAGCGCCAGAATGTTTTTTTCTACGTCAGCACTGCCATCATCCATTGAGCAAACCGTACGGTACAGCAATGACTTAACCTGTTCACAGGCCATGAACATATCAACCATACGATGCTGCAATACCTGAAATGAACCGATAGCCACACCAAACTGCTGGCGGGTTTTCGTGTATTCCACCGTCATTTCGTTCAGCTTCAGCATGATCCCAAGCGCTTCAGCACAAAGGGCGACTTTCGTCTCATCAGAGACTGACTTCAGAAGTCCGAAGCCCTCACCCTGCTCACCGATAATAGACGTCTTTGGCAAAGAAACATCAGTGAGTGTAATGTTTGCAACTCGTCGCCCGTCCATCATTTTATAGTCGGTTTTTTCAACGCCATCACTCCCGGCATCCAGTAGAAACAGAGTAATGCCCTTCTCATCCAGTTGGTTTCCATCGGTTCTGGCCGAAATAATTAACTTGTCCGCCGAATGGCCATTCCCCACCACCGTTTTTTCGCCATTGAGAATATAACTGTCACCGTCCCTGGTGGCTGTGGTTTTAATATCATTCAGCTCATACCTGCTCTGTCGTTCATTGATGGCCAGGGCACCTTGCAGCTTGCCTTCAATAATCTGGTGGATATACTCATCTTTAAGGGCGGAATTATTGCTTTTCCCCAGCAGTCCGCCAAATAACAGAACCGTTGAAACAAACGGCTCAAGAACCAGCCCTTTACCCATCTCTTCCATAACCGACATCATATCGACAGCGCCGCCATCGAAACCGCCATATTCTTCGCTAAAGGGTATGGACAGCCAACCCAACTCAGCGAATGTCTGCCAGTTTTTACGATTAAAGCCTTCTTCTGATTCAGCAATTTCACATCGGGCTTCAAAGGTGTATTGATCCTGCACAAAGCGAGCAACGCTGTCTTTGAGCATGTTTTGTTCTTCAGAGAGTTTAAAATTCATCTCTTTTTCGCTCCAATTCCAATCAGCGTTTATAGGCCCAGCACAAACTTGGCAGTAATATTCTTCTGAACTTCGTTAGAACCACCATAAATTGTGGAAGCTCTGCCGTACATATAGGCGCGTCGTGCATCATCAGCAAATTCATGTCCTATCTGACCAGATGTCAATTCACCCTGTATCAGTCCGGAATAACTCGCTGCAAGATCCATATTGAGTTGCTGAATAGCCTGTTGAATTTCAGTTCCCTTGATTTTCAACAATGAAGATTCAACACCAGGCCCCTTGCCACCGGCCATGGATGCCAGAACACGCAGTTCGGTATATTCAAGCGCCATGAGTTCAATTTCTATATTGGAAAGGCGCATCTTAAACATGGGATCGTCGATCAGCCTTCCACTTCCGTTATGCTCTGACGCCGCACGACGTTTCACTTCTTCGAGGCGACGCTTTGAATCAGCGACCCCGGCAATAGCGGTCCGCTCATGCATCAACAAAGCCTTGGCATAGGTCCATCCCTGATCCTGTTCACCAATCCTGTTTGCAACAGGAACACGGACATTGTCGAACTGCACTTCATTGAGAGTATGGACACCGTCAATGGAAGGGATAGGATTTACGGTGATTCCCGGTGATTTCATGTCAATCAACAGAAAAGTAATACCCTGTTGTCGCTTACCTGATGAATCGGTTCTTACCAGGCAAAAGATCCAATCCGAATACTGGGCATAGGTAGTCCAGATTTTTGCACCATTCACAATATAATCATTGCCGTCCAGTTCGGCCTTGGTCTTAAGAGCGGCCAGATCAGAACCCGCACCTGGTTCGGAATAGCCCTGACACCACCAATCATCACTATTAAGAATACCCGGCAAGAACCGTTTTTTCTGTTCCTCATTACCAAAGCCATAAATCACTGGCGCAACCATTTTCACTCCGAATGGCACCACATCTGCAGCACCGGCAGCGGCCCGTTCGGTTTCATAGATAAAACTCTGGGTTACCGACCAGCCGGAACCACCGTATTCTTCTGGCCAGCCCGGTGCTATCCAGCCTTTGGCATTCAGTCGTTTCTGCCACTCAACAGCACCTTGCTTATAAGTCTTCGCATCCAGAAACCGGCTGGAAAGTTCCTCTGTCCAGGCCTCTTTTAAAAATGCCCTGACCTCTTCCCGAAAAGCCAGGTCTTCAGGTGAAAAATGGATATCCAATGTTGAAATCCTCAATCTTTGAAATTGTTGCAACCACCCTAACTGCATTTGAAGAACCGCGTCTGGACAGTCACATTAGGATAGAGCTTCCTGTGTTAAGAGCTTATTCTGGTTCGCAGCAAAGGTCATTGGGTCAAAATGCCACTTATCATGGCAAAAGTGTCATAATAGGCTACAAAGGGATTATATAGTTCTCGTGATAATCAGCCTCGACTCATTAAAACAAGCATTACAAACAAGAATTACAAACAAGAATTACAAACAATGACGGAACCAAAGTGGAAAGTGGCCCTGATGGCTTATGATGGTGTGTGGATTTCCACCATCTACCCAACCATAGACTTGTTTCATTCAGTGAATCTCAGAAGCAGGAGCGAACTCTTCAAATGCGACATCGTGACACCTTCGCCTGAGCCTGTTCGATCTTTTTGCAATCGTCCCCTCAAAGGTGACGAGGATATCAGTCACGCCACCCGGTATGACCTGATTATCCTCAGCCATTACTGGCGGGATTATAACGCCATCAACCTGCAGTATTCGGTAATGGAAGACTGGCTGAATGAGCAATATCGCGGTGGTGCGGTAATTGCAGCGATAAACAGTGGCATATTCTGGGCTGCCAGCGCCGGATTACTGAATGGCCGTAGTGCTACCACATACTGGCGTCATCAAGCTGAATTCAAAACGCTCTTCCCTGCGGTCAATTGGCTCGATAACCAGGCTCTTGTGGAAGATGCCGGTATCTACAGCTGCAACGGTCATAATGCAGGAATGGATCTGACTATCTATCTGGTAGGGAAATTTGTCGGTACGGAACTGGCCACTGAACTGGCCAGGGATGTGACCTACGATCAGCGTCGTGAATACGATCTGACTCTTTTTAATGTCGCAGGACTTCGTCAGCACAGGGATAACGGAATTCTAAAAGCCCAGAGCTGGCTGGATAAAAACTACCCAGGTAAAGTGAATATGGGACAACTGGCTGATTTTGTCGGAATGAGCAAACGAACCTTTATCCGCAGATTCCAGAAGGCAACCGGAAATAAACCCAGCCGATACCTTCAGTACCTCAGAATTGAAGCATCAAAGCAGAAGCTTATTAACACTGACGACAGTATTAAAACCATCAGTCTTAATGTGGGATACCATGATTACAGTTATTTTTCAGGCCTGTTTAAGACAATGACGGCCTTGAGCCCCGGGGAATACCGAAAAAGATTTCGTCCTTATTAACAATACTTTTTACTAATAATTGCTCTTAGGAGTAGTCTAAAAATAACGTCCTGATTTGCTTTAAGGTGTCATAAAACATACCACTATCGTAGGTTGGTGCAGAACGAAGTGAAGCCCAACATTGGCAGCAGAACGTGCTGACAGAATTGTTGGGCTTCGTCCCTCTGCCCAACCTACGCTAACAAGTCGATCTGTACGATAAAAATACGAAACTTATTTTGAGACTATTCCTTACTAATATCTCCGGAGTCGGGAAACAACCCGACTTCGAAGGAACCAATATCAACGCGCCTGCATTCGAATACCGCCATCAATTCGCAGGCATTCACCATTCATGTAATCATTCTCGATTATAAATCTGGCCATATGAGCTACCTCATCAGGTCTGGCCAGACGCTTAGGGTTCAATACCGTTGCAGCCAGGGATTCCATCGCTTCCTTTGGCAGAGAATCAAACAGCGGAGTATGAACCAGCCCCGGCACAATGGTATTGCATCGAATTCCCAGACTGGCGAGATCTCTGGCAATGGGCAATGTCATGCCAACCACACCACCTTTTGAAGCGCTGTAAGCAGCCTGCCCTACCTGGCCTTCGTAGGCAGCAACAGAAGCGGTGTTGATGATGACACCACGTCCGCCATCATCGGTAACAGGCTCGTTCTTAGCCATTTCAACTGCAGCCAGACGCAGAACATTAAATGTACCCACCAGATTGACATCAATTACTTTCTTGAATACATCCAGAGGAAAGGCCCCGTCGCGACCAACCGTTTTAGCCGCACTGGCAATACCGGCGAAATTCACACAAATATGCACGGCACTGAATTTTTCAACAACTTTTGCAATACCGGATGTAACTGAGAGTTCATCGGATACATTAACATTACAGTAAATGGCCTGCGTTCCCAGCTCTGCAACCAGGGCACTGCCTTTCGCTTCATTCATATCGAAGATAGCAACAAAAGCACCTGAATCAACCAGCTGACGAACCGTTGCTTCACCCAGTCCGGATGCACCACCCGTGACAATGGCTACCTTACCTTTAATCTCCATGAAGAACTCCAATTATTGTGCTTATTATTTCTGCGAGATATTGAGACATTAAGATACTGTCCAGCTATTTACCCGCATACGACAACCAGAAGCAATACAACTCTAGACTCAGCAGACTAGTATGACGTTTTCTCAACCATGCGCCAGCTCTGGCGTGAATCTGGTCGAAAATAGCTGTTTTTAAATTACTCTCTTCATTATTGTTTCTGTAGCACCCTGACAAACCATATACGGTTGAGTCAATAAGTGAAGCCCTGAAACTAAAGGCATTCTGAGCAGAGTAGTTCTACAACACCTCATAGCCATTGTCATCCTGTTGCAATTTCCAGCAATGAATGACAACAATAGAGACACAACGGATTGATTACAGAGAATAGCAATGCTCTATATTTCTCACACAGGACTGAAAGGAAGGGGTGTATTTTCTGACTGCACAATAGAGCGGGGAGAAGTGATCGAACGCTGCCCTATTCTGGAAATCCCGCCACAAGAGATAAAGCACCTTGAAGCCACCATGCTTTACAATTATTATTTCACCTGGGGCAAACAACAGAAAAGTGGCGCCGTAATCCTTGGACTGGGATCACTCTATAATCACTCCTATACCCCTAACGCCAGTTATGTGCCACGCCTTGAGGATGATGTTGTCGACTTTATAGCCATAAAAAAAATACTTTCCAATGATGAAGTTCTGATTAATTATAACGGGTCCCCTAACGATAAAAGCCCCTTATGGGATGCAGATAAAATTGACTGGCAGGAATAATAAGCATGTAGCTTCACTTCAAAAACCGTTATGAACTTTCTATCAAGAAACCGTTATGAACTTTCTATCAAACCACTGTGCAGCATTAAATGCGTGGAACCACTATTTTCAATCGCTGCTCATTTGCTGTAAAAGTGAACTATGAGAATTCCAAAACGAATCCAGCCCTTAGTAGAAGCCGGCTTGGTGGATGAAGTCATCCGTCGACTGATGAGTGGCAAAGAGGCTGATGTTTATGTGGTGCGTTGTGATTCTGAAATCCGATGCGCAAAAGTATACAAAGAGGCGGCTAAACGCAGCTTTAAACAGGCGGTGAAATATCAGGAAGGACGCAAAGTTCGGAATAGCCGTCGGGCACGTGCTATGGAAAAAGGCTCTAAATATGGCCGTGCACAACAGGAAGAAACCTGGCAAAACGCCGAAGTAGATGCTTTATTTCGCCTGGATAATGCAGGTGTCAGAGTTCCTCACCCGTACGTTTGCATCGACGGGGTGTTATTAATGGAGTTGGTAACCGATGAAGATGGTCATGTAGCACCCCGGTTGAGCGATGTCTCCATGTCTGAAGAACAGGCACTGGAAGATCACGCCACGGTAATGAAATACGTCGTGCTAATGCTTTGTGCAGGGCTTGTGCATGGGGATTTGTCAGAATTTAATGTCCTGGTTGATGAACATGGCCCGGTTATAATCGATCTGCCCCAGGCTGTTGATGCTGCTGGCAACAATAATGCCCAGTCCATGCTGACCCGGGACATTGAAAATATGCGCAACTATTACGGTCTGTATGCACCTAGTCTTTTGGACAGCCAGTATGCGAAAGAAATCTGGTCATTGTATGAAAATGGCAAACTAACCCCTGAAACAGAGCTAACAGGCCTTGTTAAAGAAAGAACAGACAATGCAGATGTTGACTCCATAATGCTGGAAATCAAGGCTGCCATGGAAGAGGAAATGGAGCGACAGGAAAGAATACAAGATGATGATCAGGATTAGATTCCAGTCATGAAAATACATCCTGATAGGACATTCGTTCTATCAGGATGTATGTCTTACCGGAATCCAGCTTTGTCCAGCCCCACAGTCTATTTAGTAACCTCCGCATCAGTGCATTGCAGGGCTAGCTCATTCTGTCCACATTGATTAAGCTTAAAAAATAACGATTCCAGCTTACTTTTAAAATATTGGGAGACTGTTCCAATTCGGGAAATTTCATGGCCATGAATTTTTGAGCAATGCGTTTCCTGGAGACCCCCATACAGTAACTTTTCACTGCATGCTATGCCATCTTTGAGCGCTAAAACCTCATCCTCACTGGTTTTCAAATAAAATTCATTGGGATCCAAAAGAGTAGCTGGCGGAAAACCATAGCCCATCAGAATATATTGAAGTAAAAGAGTGATAGTACGACCATTCGCTGAACTAAACGGATGAATTTGCTGAAGGTGTCTAATTCCGGAACAAAGGAGTTTAAAAAATTCATCTTTATTTTTACAACTGGGTAAACTTTTCTCCAGAGTTCTCAGTTCTTGCTTTACTGCATCTTCGATAACTTCACCCGCCGGGCTGGCTAAACGAACCATTGTTGCAAAATTATTTTTTATCTCTTGTGCCAGGAGTGATAGAAGTTCGGGATTCAAATAAATAGGAGAAGTATTCAGTGAAGGGTCACCAGCAGATACCGTTGTTTCTTTTTCTACCGGACTATAGATGTTTGAGAACAGTTCAAAAAAACAGACCTCCTGCTCACTCTGAGACTCAGGTAATGAGTGAAAATAGCCCGATAATAAATCCGTAAGCTCTTGAGTGTCTTCCCGTGCCTTAAATAATTTTTGTGTGAAACCAAATTCCAGATGAATAACCTCCTGATGTCCACGATTACTTTTAATCCATAATGAAAAGCAGCTTCTCTTCACAGCTTTAAGATTAGGGAAGTTAACTTGAGTATATTGTTGATAATATTCTTCTGCTTCTGTAATGCCTGCCTCAGTGCAATAAATAATATTCTGGTCAGCATGGCCTACTCCAGGATAAATCCTTCCCCCTTCACGGCTGTGAATAATGCCAGGATGAAACCTGTCCGAACAATGCTCGCTTACTTTCTTATGTATCTCAATCAGAAGAGAAAGGGGAATGGCAAGTGGCTGACCGAATGATTGTTGAGTCAGATTTTCAGTTATCACAGTCCAGGCATTAATGAGCCCTCGAAGGCATCCAGGCTCCCTGCTCTCATAGGTTTCACAGCCTCCTTCCAGAGAAAGCAGAACACCATCGACCAATAGTCGCTCAAGATCTTTAACAGGATATCTTTTCAGGTAGCCCAGCCCCTTTTCCGGGTCAACAAAGGCATACTCAGGTAATTGAATGGGTTTAAAGGCAATTCCAGTGCACACACTTTTCCAATACTCCGTTACCTTCCGCTGGTTTAATGCGTGCCCGACCATACTCGAACAAAACTGCTCTTTCACTGGATGACGCGGAATCAATGCCTGCAGACCGTCCTCAAAAAACTCGTCATCCGATTCAAAATTTGAATCGGAGCTGGCAGCTGCACTTACTGCAGAAATATCAGAGTTGCTGGCTAAAGGAATCATAGACACCGCTCAGTCTTGAGGTTCTCTTGAAGCTCTCTTGAAGCTCTCTTGAAGCTCTCTTGAAGTTCTATAGCCATATTGAATTTTCGCAAAGAAAAGATCTATAACCTTTCAGTCAGAGGTACTGACAAACATCCTGCAGCAACACCGCAACGGAGTAACGAACAAGCACAGTGACGTATTGGTTTTTTATCCGGGGCAGCGACACCCCTGATAAAAAACCAATGGCCATAACTCAAAAACTACAGGGAAATACTATCTGGAACCCGGATTTTAATTGACAACAACATCTGCCCAAAGGCTTTGGCCTGGGTGTCAGCTCTTAACGATGCCGTTCCACCACCGCCCAGTGCTTCGGTCATAAAGAAGTTCAATGCCATTAATCCCGGCATTTCAAACCGCTCTACTTCACCCTCCACCAAATGCTCAAAATATCTTTCCACTACGTCGGCTGTGAGCTGCTGGTATATATAAGGAAAATATTCAGGCTTTCTTGCTATCACGCCAACATTGGCGTTATCCCCTTTATCACCACTGCGGGCATAAGCCAGTTTAATAAGGGGTATTTCAATATCATTGCCTGAACTTTGAACCGGATTCACCTGCATTTTCACTTTTGCAAAAGGCTCACTGGATTCCGAAGAGCAATAAGGTTGATCAATCATCAGATTCTCACCCAACTGTACTCTGACCGAAACCTCTGACTTATCTACTCTGGCAGAATGCACACGAATCAGTGGCTGAGGTTTGGCGCCCATGCCCGGCACGCCAAACATACCCGGTGCACCGGATGTTCCCAGGTAGATGTACTCTGCTCCGGCCATGGCCAGTATTTCTTTACTGTCATGATGAACCGCCACTTTGGCACACACCTCACGACTGTCATGAATAGCACTGTGAGGACCATAGGTGGCCTCGGTACCCAGTATTTCAACAGAGACCTGACGATAGTCCGGCAATCCCATTTTTTTGAATACATTACGGGTTCGGGTCAGCCAGGCATTGATATTGGATTCCGCTTTGGCTTTGGCATCCATACCGCCAATATTGAACGACAAAAAAAGTCTGTAACCATCTATATAAGTGGCACATACCTTATATTGAGAGCCGGAAGCACGCCCCAGGGCACCTGTTACCTGCACTCTGTTCTCGCCCACCATATCCAGCTTTACACTGGAAAAGTCGCAATTCACATCAGGCAGAAGATAGTTGGCCGGATCACCAATTTCATAAATGATCTGCTCGGCCACTGTCGCCGGATTCACCAGCCCACCCGTACCCTCAGGCTTACCGATCTCTATTTTTCCATCCTGATAAACTTCAGCGATGGGATAGCCAATGTTGTAAAAGTCCGGCACGTCCTGCCAGTCAGTGTGATTACCACCGGTACACTGGGCACCACACTCAATAATATGCCCCGCCAGGGAACCCTGAGCCAGCTTGTTGAAGTCGGATTCCTGCCAGTCAAACTCGTGCATTAAAGGCCCCAGAGTTACCGCACTGTCGACCACCCGACCAGTGACGACTATATCCGCACCCGCAGCCAGGGCATCAGCAATGGGTCTGGCACCCAGATAGCTGTTAATGCTGGCCAGTTTTTCCGGTAACGCTTTACCCGTCTGGAACTCCTTCAGGTCATCGTCGGACAACTCACTGCGGGTTTCTGTGAGGTCATCACCATAGACACCGGCAATTTTAAGATTCAAACCCTGCTGATCATTCAAGGTCTGGAGGGCTTTAATACAGGCAGGCACATTAACGCCACCGGCATTGGCCACTACCTTTATTCCTTTTTTAGCACAGTCCGCCATTACATCGCGCATGGTTCGTGTGACAAAATAGATGGCATAGCCTTTTTCTGAGTCCTGAGCCTTCTGGCGAGCCAGGATCGACATGGTGACTTCAGCCAGATAATCAAAAACCAGATAATCTATGTCGCCTTTTTCTACCAGCTGTCGGGCAGCCAGATTGCTGTCGCCATAAAAGCCGGCTGCACAACCAATGCGTATGCTGTTTTTCATAATCGGTTACTCCTCGGCTGCAGTAACTTTGACTAGCAGTTGTTTGGTTTTTACCTGTTCACCGGCGAGGGTCAGCACTGATTCTACCCTGCCACTCACGGCGGCTTTTAACTGGTGCTCCATTTTCATGGCTTCCAGTACCACCAGTGTCTGACCGGATTCTACCTGATCTCCCTCAGCAACCAGTACGTCAACAATGGCACCGTCCATAGAAGCTTTGATATCACTGCTTCCGGTACCCTTGCCGGCCATGGCCGGATTCTGGGTCAGGTCTGAAAAAACCACATGCCCAGTACCATCATCGAGAAAAAGCTGGTTATCCTTTCGGGCAAATACCGCAGAACGCTGAACACCCTGCGCCGTATATCTCAGGTAGTGTTCATCCATTGAGATAAAGCCCAGTACTAATTCGGTTTTCAGTGTTTTTATGGTGAAGTCCTGCCCTTCTCTGGACAGACTCACATCAACGGTATTGTCGGCAACACCCAGTTTATACTGATATCCGTAAGGAACCGGGTTATGCCAGTCCGAGTGAATGTGATCCGAGTGGTTCAACTGAAAGTTCACCACGGCCGCCAGGGCGACAGTCTGGGCAGACAGTGCATTGGCTGAAAGACTGATATCATCCTTGAAATGCTGTTCGATAAATGCGGTTGTTGCCTGTCCATCTGCAAATACCGGATGCCTGATAATCCGCTCCAGAAACAGCCGGTTGTTATTCAAACCCAACAGTTCGCTATCCTGAAGTGCTGACGCCAGACGACGACAGGCTATTTCCCGGTTCTCACCATAGCTGATCACCTTTGCCAGCATGGGGTCATAATGCGGTGTGATTTGCTGACCAGTTTGAATACCCGTGTCCGTACGAATCCCCACGCGTTCAGGAACCTGCCACTTAAGCACATGCCCTGTCTGGGGCATAAACTGCTCCCGGGGATCTTCCGCATAGATCCGCACTTCAATGGCATGTCCGTCCAGCCGGATTTGATCCTGTGTCAAAGGCAAGGTTCTGCCTTCTGCTACCGTTATCTGCCAAGCCACAAGATCCTGTCCCGTCACCAGTTCAGTAACAGGATGCTCCACCTGCAGCCGGGTATTCATTTCAAGAAAATAGAAATTGCGATCAGAATCCACCAGAAATTCTACAGTGCCTGCACCACGATAATTACAGGCTTTGGCAGCATTAACCGCTGCATCACCCATGGCGCACCGAAGCGTCTCGTCAACAAAGGGCGACGGCGATTCTTCAACCACTTTTTGATGACGACGCTGAATGGAACAATCACGCTCCCCTAGATAAACGACATTGCCAAAGTTATCCGCAAATACCTGTATCTCAATATGTCGAGGTTCCAGTACCGCTCTTTCAAGAATCAGCTCACCGCTACCAAAAGCACTTTCGGCTTCCGACCGGGCCGTTTTAAGGTTTGCCACCAGCTCGGAAGCTTCAAACACCAGTCGCATACCCCGGCCACCACCACCGGCTGATGCTTTCACCATCAGGGGGAATCCAATCTTCGCAGCTTGCTCTATCAATACCTGTTCCGATTGATCTGCCCCCTGATAACCGGGAACGCAGGGCACTCCCGCCTCAATCATGGCAATTTTAGACAATCGTTTGCTGCCCATTAACTCAATGGCGTCGGCGGTAGGACCTATAAAAGTGATCCCCCCGGCTTCACAGGCTCTGGCAAAACCGGCATTTTCAGAAAGAAACCCGTAACCCGGATGAATAGCATCAGAACCGGTTAATTTCGCAGCATCCAGGATTTTTTCCGCCACCAGATAGGATTCACCTACAGGCGCTGCACCTATACAAACCGCTTCATCGGCCTGCAGTACATGAAGGGCTCCGGCATCGGCTGTACTGTATACCGCAACAGTGCGGATACCCAGTTCCCTGGCGGTTCGAATGACCCGGACTGCAATCTCACCCCGGTTGGCAATCAGTATTTTATTTATCATTATCCGTTTTCCCACTGCCCGATTATTCTGCCCAGGATGGCAGGCGTTTTTGCAGAAAGGCCGTTGTACCTTCCCTGCCCTCATCACTGTTCAGCGCACTGATAAAATCATCAGCCGCTCTATCCAGCAGTTGTTCAAGAGGCACCGAACCCAGATCCTGCATCAGTTTTTTAGTGGCGCCGTTGGCATGGGGCGCACAGCGTCGAACCTTCTTCAGAACGGACTCAAGACAGGCTGACATGGCTTCAGGAGATTCGGTGACATAATGCACCATGCCAAGGGCAAGGGCTTCGTGGCCATTAATGCGCTCACCCAGCAAGGCCAGTCGACGCGCCTGAGTCATGCCAATACGTTCCACAACAAAAGTGGCAATCTGTGCCGGGATTATACCCAGCCCGGTTTCCGGCATGGCAATTTTTGCCTGATGATCTGCGATGGCTACATCAGACACACAGGCCATACCAAAGCCACCGCCCAGCACAGCTCCTTCCAGTAAGACAATCACCACCTGAGGCGCCTTGTTAACGACACTGCTCAAACGACCAAAGGCCCGATTGCCTTCCCACATGGCTTTTTGCAATTCTTCAGGATTACTGGCCGAAGCGCTCATACCGGAAATATCGCCACCGGCACAGAAATTCCCTTCGGCACCGCGGATAACCACGGCACGGATGTCGAGATTGTCTGCAATAGCGTCGAACACAGCGATCAGTTCAAGAACTGATTGTTGATTCAGCGCATTCCGTTTTTTCGGTCGATTCAGGGTAATGGTCAATACCCCGTTATCCTGATCCAGGATCAAAAACTTTACTTCAGGTAAAATCATGGACTTTCCTTAAATACAGGCCTCAAAAACAGGCCTTAAAAACGGGCAATACCGAAACTGGTGCTGTTTACCTGACGCTGTTTGCCTTCACGGCAGATGGACAGAACAAACCCGACAATCTTTCGGGTGTCTCTGGGATCAATAATGCCGTCATCCCACAACCGTGCCGTATTGGCCAGGGCATGTGACTTCTCTTCCATGCTCTGTCGGGTGGTGGCTTCAATATGATCCAGAAACTCATCATTGGCTTGACCGTTCTTTTCCATTCGAACCTGCGCCACCTGTCGTAAAACACTGCCGGCCTGAGCGGGTCCCATCACTGAAACCACTGAACGGGGCCAGGCAAACATAAAGTCGGGCTCCATGCCCCTGCCACACATAGCGTAATTACCGGCACCATAAGAACCACCCACCACAACGGAAATCTTCGGCACCGTGCTGTTGGTCACCGCCTGAATCAGTTTGGCGCCGTGCTTGATAATGCCCGCACGCTCCGATTCAGTACCCACCAGAAAACCGGTGGTATTGTGTAAAAACAGCAGGGGCGTTCCTGACTGTTCACACAATTGGATAAACTGCCCCGCTTTTGCCGCACCATTGGCGGTAATAGGTCCATTGTTGCCTATTACGCCACAGGCATGACCCTGTATTTCCATTTGACCGCAGACAGTACCCACGTCGTATTCCGGTTTGAAATCCAGATAATCAGAACCATCAGCAATACGGGCAATAATTTCCCGGACATCGTAAGGCGTTTTCGGGTCGGCAGGCACAACACCAATGAGTTCCTGCTGGGAATACTCTGGCTGCTTTGCGGTTTTTTCCCGTTGAGTCAGGTTATGGTTTGTCCAACCGAGCTTGGCCGTTATCTCCCTGGCAATGCGAAGCCCGTCCGCATCGTTTTCAGCCAGATAGTCAGCCACTCCGGAAATTTCAGTGTGTAACTCAGCACCACCGATTTCTTCGTCTGTGGCGATTTCACCTGTGGCTGCTTTCAGCAACGGTGGCCCGGCAAGATACATGGTTGACTGTCGTCGAATCATGATGACGTAATCAGAAAGACCGGGCTGATAGGCTCCACCCGCAGTGGCACTGCCATGCACAACAGTAATCTGGGGAATGCCCGCCGCTGAGAGTCTGGCCTGATTGGCAAAAAAACGGCCTGAGAAGCCAAAGTGATCGCCCACGGTTTTTAAATCGCCACCACCACTCTGTGCCAATACAATCAATGGCATCTTGTGCTTCAATGCCAGCATCTGGGTACGCATTCTTTTCTCTGCCCCAAAGGTCGACATTGAGCCACCTTTGGTCAGGTAATCATCCGCGTAAACAGCACATCGGACCCCTTCCACATAACCGATCCCGGCGATGCAGGTGCCACCGGCAGCAGAACCATTTTTATCATCACCCTGTTTGTATCCGGCCAGAGTGTTAATCTCAAGAAAAGGCGCTCCGGAATCCAGCAGCAGATTCAACCGTTCCCTGGGGCTGAGAAAACCCCTTTTGCGGTATCGGGGGGCTTTACCTTCAGCCGCATCCACTACCATTTTTTCAATACTGCGAACTTCATCAACAGCAGTCATCATCAATTCAGCGTTAGCCTGATACGATTCCGACTGTGGACTGATCTGTGATTCAATAACAGTCATAATAATGTGCCTTTTATTATTCAGCCTTCAAAGGCCGGCATTTTGCCGTGATCCTGACTGGGAAAACGTGGATGATAAAGCGGTTCACCGGCGTCTACTTTCAGAGTTTCACCCGTGATAAACATGGCCGCTGGAGACAGCAGAAACAAAACAGCCGCAGACACTTCTGCTTCAGTTCCCAATCGATGGGATAAATTCTGGGTGGCCGATTCCCTGAAGATCTTCTGAAACGCCGGATCATAGCTTTGAATGCCGGAAGAGAAAATCATTCCCGGAGCCACCGAATTCACCCGTACACCACTTCTCCCCCACTCCACAGCCAGGGACTTTGTCAGATTTTCCACACCCGCCCGGGCCGCTCCGGTATGGGACATACCCGGGAAACCATTCCACATATTGGCAATGATATTCACCACGGCACCGCCATGTTCACCAAAATACCGGTTATAGGCAGCCTGAGACATCAGGAATGTGCCCGTCAGGTTGGTTTCAATCACGGCGCGCCAGCCTTTGGGCTTTATGGCCTGCGCTGGAGACGGAAACTGGCCTCCGGCATTGTTCACCAGAAAATCCAGACGACCAAAATGGTTAACCACTGTCTCAAGACACTGTTCCACCTGATCTTCATCCCGAATATTACAGGGCACACTGTGAACGCGGTCTCCGTATTCCGACAGGGATTCCATGGCGGTAGCCAGTTTTTCTTCACTGCGCCCGGCTATGGCAACACGGCCACCCAGATGCAACAGTTCCCGTGCTATTCTCAAACCAATTCCGCTGCCGCCACCTGTGACCAGGGCAACGGTTCCAGAAAAAATATCGTCCCGAAAAATACTGCTAATCATCTCAACGTCCTCATGCCGTCAGTAACAGGTCAGCCAGTCTTTTACGGTGATGGTAAGCATCACCGTACTGCTGCTGAGACCATTGCGCCCTGCGGATATACAACTGGGCATCACACTCGTAAGTGAAACCCATGCCCCCGTGAAACTGTACCGAACGATCACCGGCAAATAACAACGCTTCCGTGGCCTGCGCCTTTGCCATACGACAGGCAATTTCTATCTCGCTGGTCAGTTGCCCTGCGGTGGCCGCATCATCCAATAAGGTGGCTGCATGGTAGGTATGGGAGCGCGCAGATTCCATTTCATTGAGCATATCAACAGCCGGGTGCTTTAATGCCTGATACGAACCAATCAATTTACCAAACTGTTTCCGGGTTTTAAGATATTCAACCGTAAGATCCAGTGCAGCGGCAGCACTGCCCGTGGCTTCAGCGGCTACCAGCAGCGCGCCCATCAGCGTCAGATCCTTAACAACAGAAGCAATATCATCATGTTGCAATAAGGACGATTTCTGAATCATAACCCCGGATAAATCCACAACGCCTGCCCGTTTGGTTTCATCGATGAGTGTATGAGGCTGTACGTTTTTGTCACCCAGCTCATCTCTTTCAACAATGACCAGCGCCGGTTCGTTTTGATATTTCACAAGAACAACAAAAACATCAGCACAGGAGGCATAGTCAACCAACTGTTTTTTACCGGACAACACCAGCTGCTCTCCTTCATCCGTGGCACTGCAGCTGATTTCATTACTTCCCCAGTCGCCATTTTCCAGTAGAGCCAGCGTTCCTTTGGTGCCGGTCATTATTTTTGGCAGCCAGTGCTGTTTCTGCTGCTCTGAACCAGCTCGCAGGATCGCCTGAGCCGCCAGAGTAGTGGACAGAAACGGTGTAGACAGCATGGATCGACCCATGCTTTCAGCTACCGGAACAACGCCGCCTATGCCAAGCCCCACACCGTCAAATTCTTCTGGAACAGCAATTGCCAGCCAGCCCAGATCAACCATTTCCTTCCAGGTGTTCTGGTTATACCCGGCCGGACTGTTTAGTTGCTCACGTACTGCTTCAATGGGCGAATTATCCCGGCAGAACGCCCTGGCCGAATCCAGCAACATGCCCTGCTCTTCGGTGAACACCATTGCGCTGTCTGAATCATCCGATTGTAAAAACATAGGTGTTCTCCTTATTTGGGCAGACCGAGTACATGCTCGCCAATAATATTGTGCTGAATTTCACTGGTGCCTCCACCAATAGTGGCGGAGAAGTTATTGAAATAGCTTCGCTGCCATTTACCACCGGCCACGGCATCCTCATCACCCACATAAAGGCTACCGGTACCGCCCTGAAGACTGATGGCATACTGGCGCATACGACGGAAGTATTCTGTGGCCATTAACTTGCCGGAAAGGGCAAGAGACATGGGGTAGTCGGTACACAACGGCTTGATATCTCCGCGCAGCTGATTCAATAAAATGCTTTTCTCTTCTATCATCAGCTTCACCAGATTGTCACGGACAACGGGGTCTTCCAGCAGTGGTTGGCCATCCCGTGTCAGCGTTCGCGCATCTTTCAGCAGGTCATCCATCACAATGGGAACAAACTTGTAGGTACTGGCCTGACCACCATCGACACTGCGTTCAAACTGCAGGGTTTGCATGGCTATCATCCAGCCCTGCCCTTCGGCTCCCATTATGCAACTGGCCGGAATACGTGCGTCATCAAAGAAGGTTTGAGCAAAACCATACTCGCCGGTAATTTTCTGGATTGGCGCTGTTTCAATTCCGGTAACATCCATTGGGGAAAGGAAAAAAGACAAGCCTGCGTATTTTTTGGGAGCATCAGGGTTGGTACGTGCCAACAGGATCATGTATTTGGCATAGTTGCCAAACGTCGTCCAGATTTTGCTGCCATTAAGAACATATTCATCTCCGTCTCTCACTGCACGCAACTGGGCGTTACCCAGATCGGAACCATTATCAGGCTCAGAGAAACCCTGACACCAGATATCATCGCCCGTCAGTATGCCTTTTATATATTTCTGCTTGGCTTCCTCGGAACCCATTTGCAAAATCAGCGGCCCGGCCCAGCCCAGACCAATGGTGTTGAAAATAATAGGAACCCGATGACGTATCATCTCTTCGTCAGCAATCTGTTGATACGCAGCAGGCTTACCGCCACCACCATATTCAACCGGCCAGCTCAAACCCAGATAACCCGCGTCATACACGGTGCGCTGCCATTTCTTTAGAAATTCCAGCTGTTCTTCGGAACCCACTTCCATAAAACTCTGAGGCAACAGAAAGCCGGGGTCTTCAGGGTTATTTGCCTGCATCCAGGCTGAAACCTCTGCCCGAAACTGTTCCAGCTCTGCCGTATTGGGCGTTGTCATCACACGCATCCTTATTTAGATCTTGTTAAACCTGGATTAAATTTGATATTGCCTGGAAGCCAGTTCCCGCATAATTTCTTCCGAGCCACCACCAATGGCGTTCACCCGGACTTCACGATAAATCCGCTCCACCCTGTTACCCCGAATATAACTGGCACCACCGAGAATCTGGCTGGCTTCCCTTGCACAGAACTCCATGGTTTCACTGGCCTGTACTTTCAGCATGGCGATATCACCAAAGTTTGGCTGTCCTGTTTCGATTTCTCGGCAACAGAACTGGATATAAGCCTGGGTGGCATTAATACGCTGTTTCATCTGGGTGATTTTGTGTCGGATCACCTGGTGCCCAGTCAGTTTTTTACCAAAGGTTTTTCGTTCTCTCGCCCAGTCCACTGCTTCTTCAAGACAGGCTCTGGCACAACCTTCCATATTGAAGATCATGGCCATGCGTTCGCTGTTGAAATTATTCATGATCACCAGAAAACCGGCACCTTCACCACCAATAATATTGCCCGCAGGCACCCGGACATTGTCGAAATAAATAGTGGCCGTGTCTGAACACCACCAGCCCTGCTTTTTATCCAGTGGCGTGCGGGACACACCTTCAAGATCAGCGGGAATCAACAGCATGGAAACACCCCCTGCACCATCGCCCCCCGTACGAACGGCGGTGCTGAACCAGTGGGCACCCATTCCTCCGGATATGAAGGTTTTACTGCCATTAACGATGTAATCATCACCGTCTTTTACTGCAGTGGTTTTTATACTGGCCACATCCGAACCGCCGGAAGGTTCGGTAATCGCCAGGGAAATACGTTTTTCACCGGACAGAACCTGTGGAACCACTTCCTGTTTTATTTCCGCACTGGCGAAGTTACTCACCGGAGGCAAACCAATACCATGGATTAATAGTGTGCTGGCAATGCCCCCGGCAGAACCAATGCGGGCAAATTCCTCAGCCACTATCCATGAATAATAAATATCTATGCCGTCAGAAATACCGCCATATTGCTCCGGATAACCCAGTTGCAACAAGCCAACATCGGCCGCTTTTGCCCACAGATCATCTGGCAACTGGCCCGCTTCATCCCAGTCATCAAAATAGGGAGCAATCTCTGCATCAATAAATTTACGAAGCTGAGTCCGCCATTCTTCGTGTTCAGACGTCAGGGCTGGATTGGGTAAACGGGCACTGTCAAAACTTAATGACATAGAGTCTCCTGTGATTCGTTCCGGAGTTTTATTTTTTTAGTAATCACTGAAAGCAATATATGATGCTTCCAGACAGGAAGCTTGGGATTTGGTGCCAATATTTATGGCTTTGATGCCAATGAAGGCGCAGAGCAGAAAAACCGAATAGAAACCGGAAATGAAAATACAATCAGTGCCGGTAATCTCTGGGAGATACACCAAACCAGCCCTTAAAGGCTGAAGAAAATGAAGACGAATCGGAATATCCCAGAAGGAAAGCAATTTCGGTAATGCCCATTCGTTTATCCGCCAGCAGCTGTTTCGCCATTCCGGCCCTCAGTTCCTGCACCTCATGAAGAAAACTGGATTTCCTGTCAGATAATCGCCGCTGCAAGGTGCGCCGGGATACGCCCAACTCTCTGGCAATACTGTCTATGGTCATCTGACCGGTGGGCATTTCACTGAGAATAACGCGCCTGAGACAACCAATAAACTCATCACTGACATCATGACCCACCACACGCTGCCAGGTGGACGTCACTTCATCCGAAAGCTCGGAATCCGGTTCAATAAGGCGATAATCCAGTGATTCAATATCCACATAAATACAACTACTGGATTGATCAAAGGAAAGCTCAGAACCAAAACATTGTTGAAGTAACCGGGTATCGGCGGGTTCCGGATAGGTAAATCTGGCGTGCTTAACCACAATGGGCTGGTAGCAGATACTGCCCAGAATAGACACTGAGGTGCTGAGAATCATATCGATAATGTAACGATCACTCACCGATAAAGGCACCAGAGGACGCCATTCAACGCCTATCAGGTCTCCCTCCCGGACAATAGCGGTTTCGCCTATGTCGCCAGACATTTCCAGTACGCTGGGCATCAAATTAAGCCATTGTCGTAAAGAATTACAGAGCGTTGACAGATAGAGCAGCAAGTTAACGATATTGAGGTAATTAGCTCGCCCCAAATACAAACCAATGTTCTCATTCCCCGTTTCAACCGCCGTAAGCCTGGTAAGGTCGTACACAATCTGAACCGGCAACCGGCGATCCGGTTTGCTGTTCCAGCCATCATCCAGCGCCACTTCTTTTTGTAGCCAGCCACTGGAAACCCCCAGCTGTCCGGCAATCTTGAGAATTGTATCGACATATCCTGAACGGACACTCCAGTCTGGATTTTTATTCTTCATTGTCATCCAAGATCATCAGGCTACACCTCATCTTCAGCCTGCAAAATACTATAAAAAAGATTCTATTTCATCACTGATACAACCTCGCCCGTGTCTGCTGTTAATGTCAAACCGTGATCACGACTGACTGGTGTCCATGATTTGGCGCACTGATTACCAGTAAATTGATATTGCTGTGCTATTTTTAATCTAACCAGACAGTTTCGAAATACTATGAATAATAATCATCTTCGGCTATTTCTATACTCTATCACCGCACTCCTGCTTATCTTCTCAATTCCCTGGTATCGAGACAAAAACGTCAGCCCTGAATTAATTCTGGGTTATCCGGACTGGGTATTGACAGCCCTGGGTTGCTATATCCTGGTGAGCCTTATTAACTTTTACTTATGGCTGACAGCAGACCATTCCGAGGTAGACAGGCCATGACAATGACGGGTCTGCTGATTGCCGGCTATTTTCTGACACTGATTCCTCTGTGTATCCGAGCCAGAAAAAGCATGGCCAGAGCGGATGCCGAAGAACATTACCTGGCCGACAGATCACTGGGCTTTCTGGTACTGTTTCTGACGCTCTACGCTACCACCTTCAGCGGAAACAGTCTGTTGGGGTACGCTGGTCAGGCGTATAAAATGGGATTTCACTGGGTGATTGGGATTGCACTCTGGGTTGCCGTTGCTTTCAGTTTTCATATGCTGGCCCCAAAGTTGAGACCTCTTGCTATAAAACACCGCTTCATTACCCCCGGTGACTGGCTGAGATACCGATTCAAAAGCCGGTTTTCTGCTGTTTTCCTTAGAAAAATAGTTGCCATCTGTCTTTGTATTGCCATGGGCAATTTCCTGTTTGCCCAGTTGAAAGCCGCAGGAGAAATTCTTGAAGTGCTCAGCAAAGGCAACATTCCCTATCGCTGGGGCATTGTTGTATTTGCCCTGGTGATTCTTATTTATGACTCCATGGGAGGTCTCAGAGCCGTAGCCTGGACCGATGTATTTCAAGGATTGGTCATGTGTATTGGGTCTCTGTTTATGGTTGTCTGGTTGCTGGATAATACCGGAGGCTTTACTGCTATTGGAGAAGGCGTAGCAAAACTGAAACCGGAAAGCCTGCCGATCCCCAATACAGCTATTCAGCTGAAATGGCTGGGCGTTATGCTACTGGGGGGATTATCTGTTGTAGTCTACCCACAAACCCTGCAGCGGATTTTTGCTTCCGCAAGCATGAAAGAATTAAATCAGTCTTTTGGATGTCTGGCGTTACTTGGCGTAGTGACAAATCTGATTGTTCTTTTTGTAGGCTGGAGCAGTATTGTGCTGCTGGCAGAAAGCCCCATCGCCAATATCGATCAGGTCATTCCCACCCTGCTGGAGCTCTGGGCAGAAAGCAGCACCTGGAACAGCATTGCCGCCGCTATGATTTTATTAGCGATTCTGGCCGCTATTATGTCTACGGCAGATTCCGTTCTGCTGTCCCTGGTGTCCATGTTAAGGCATGACCTGCCAGAACAGTCTGCCCGCAACAGCCTGGGTAAAGATCATTTCATTGCCATTGGCGTTATGATTCTGGTGGTACTGGCAGCCATGAACAGAGATATCACGCTATGGCGGTTGATTGAATTAAAGCTTGAACTGCTGGTTCAGTGTTTCCCGTCATTTGTGATTGCCTTGCACTGGCGCAGAGTCAATGCAGTGTCAGTACTTTCAGGATTGATAACAGGCCTGCTGATACTGGTGGCTGGCCTGGTTCAGGGTGTCCCGCAACTATCGGGCATCAATATCGGCCTGATTGCCCTGGCGGCAAATATCGCCATAATGATATTTGTGCAGTTCTGCTTCACTTATAATCTCGAGTCACGATCAGCTTCAGACGATTAAATTGCACTGGCATCCGTTGCTGGTTGAATGGTTTCCAAACCAAAGCCATAGAATGCTTTAGAAAAAATTAATAAAAATAGTATTGCTCCAAACTTTTTCCAATACCCATAATTCCGCACGCCCGTATTGACCAGACTTTATTGGATGGCAAAACCAAAAAGATAAGAACAAAAGTAATCTAATAGAACTCGAGAAAGCGATCAATTCCACAATGCAGGTATATTTCTGTCGGAAATTGAAATTTTCCTTCATAAATCCTTCAATAAAAGGCAGTATCATTCTACAAAAATAATAACGAGCCTTAGGGAATCAGCTCATTGACTGCCTCAGTCCATCAAATCCCGGAGCGGTAGCGTGTCTGAATTTTGCTGATTTCAGCGTATTTCCCATTTTATTCCAGCTTTCCATTTCTATTTTGCAATTCTGCTCATTGTTACAACGGCATTAACAAACGACGGTTGGCGTTTTTTTTATTATCGTTATTTTGGGTGTCTGTTTTACCGCCGTCATTCCGTGTGGTGCTTATTACTTAAATTCCAGGAATCCAAAACACAGGGATGTGAAGCTAAACCACACTCACAGCGAAAGATGGATTCCGAAAGTCGCCAACACTCCCGCCGTCATTTCGTGCGGAGCCGCCACACCGCCGTCATTCCGTGTGGAGCTTATTACTTAAATTCCAGGAATCCAAAACACAGGGAAGTGAAGCTAAACCTCACTCAACAGCAAAAGATGGATTCCGAAAGTCGCCAACACTCCCACCGTCGTTCCGTGCGCCGCCACACCGCCGCCACACCGCCGCCACACCGCCGCCACACCGCCGCCACACCGCCGTCATTCCGTGTGGACCACGGAATCCAAAACACAGGGAAGTGAAGCTAAATCTCACTCAACGGCAAAAGATGGATTTCAGATATCGCGACTTTTATCGCCGTCATTCCGTGTGGGCCACGGAATCCATCTTGCAGGGAGAGCAACTGAATGCAGCAAAAACAGTTCGTATAAGTAAATTTTCAAGAATCCGGTAACTCTATGAAAAAGCAGGGCAAAAATTGATTTTAGAGATATCTCGTTACTTAAGCGAAAAATATACAAATAACGAAATGCGAACCCTGTAATAAGACAGGTTAAGTCGGTAGCATCTTGAAGGCCTTGCAGGACAAGGGATAAAAAGTGTTCGTATAATAAATCTATAGTATCTTATGCGAACTGAAGTCGTATAAGCAGCTGTTGTACGCGCCAGCTATCGCTGGGGAAACCTGATGGCGGGATTGTGTTCTATCCTGAGAGACTCCAAAACAAACTTGGCTCTCTATGGGTACGACCGTTCAAAGCATTTTCAGACAGTCATTCGAAGACTATACCAAAAATAAAAAACTACCACTGCATCACTATAAAGCCGCTAACGATTTCATCGCTTGTCGAACTGCTGCTATGGGTGGGCACATACAAGCCTGCCCTGACGGGCATGTCGAAAAGATCTGTTACAACTCTTGCCGACACAGAAATTGTCCGCAATGCAATAAAATTCAAGTGGAGCGATGGCTCGACAGCAAGAAACACTTGCTGATTGACACCGCACATCGTCACCTTGTTTTCACAATGCCTCACGAATTGAATGAACTCTGGCTAATGAACACCAGCCTGATGACAGACCTTCTTTTCAAAGCAGCGAGCGAGACGCTTAAGGAACTCTTCAGAGATAAGAAATATTTAGGCGCCGATACTGGGTTTCTTCTTAATCTGCACACATGGGGGCGTAACTTAAGTCTGCATCCACACCTTCATTGTTTGATTACCGAAGGTGGGCTCACCGATGAAGGTGAGTGGAAACAGCCAGTGAAGAAATGCTTTCTGCCTTACCGTGTCATTATGAGAGTCTTTAGAGGCAAACTTTGTGCCTTTCTCAAATCACAATTACAAACAATCCGTCGACCAGAAAACATGAGTCAGACCGTCTACAACAATCTAATGAACCAGCTGGGTCGCAAAAACTGGCACGTTGAAATCATGGAACCCTATGAGCATGGTGAAGGTGTCATCAACTATTTGGCACGCTATGTAAAAGGAGGGCCGATCAACAACGGGCAGCTTCAAGAAGCAGACAACAAGGTGCACCTAAAATACCAGAGTCACCAGACTCGGCAACAAGAAGTGCATTGCTACAGTCGCGCCGGATTCATCAGGCAGTTATTAATACATGTTCCGGATAAAGGAAAGCGTACCTTACGTTTTTACGGGCTTTATACCAGCGGCAAACGTAGAGCTCTGGATCGAGCACGAGCAGCTCATAAACAGCCCCCTGTAGAAAAAGCGCCTTCCCTTTTTGACTGGCAAACCTATCTGGAAAAGAAAGGCTATGGTGAGCACATACGATGTTCTACTTGCCAGAAACTATTAATCCCGAAAGAACGACTGTTCCGAGGAAGAGATCCGACCAAGTCGTGGCATTATATATTGAACAATTTAGAACAATTGAACCTGGCCTCTTGAGCCTGGTTGTCGTTCTTTATCTAAATCCTAGAAACCGGCAAGAAATCGAATAACATGTTGAAGAAAACGGCAGTTAAAGTGATAAGTAAACGGCCAGATCAGACAAGAAATCGAGAGATTCAAATACAAACGACGACAGTCGAACACAGTTAGATCCATAGACGGGAGCTCCGAGTTGGGCGTCCGTACAACAAGTCGTTGCAATCGACCCGATCATTCCCTCATAGGCTGCCTAAACTCAGAGCATACTTTGAGGTCCTTTGTCGGGCGACTGAACTTAAGCGTTATGAAAAGGAAGTCAAGTGAATAAAAGTAAGGTCATATTGATAATAGTTATATTGCTTTCTATATCAGCAAATATATTGTCTACCAGTTTAGGTATAGGGTTTATTGAAAATGGGTATATGAAAAAACCTAATTGGTATCTTTATCCATTATTTTTTCTTGTCGTTGGGTATTTGACTAATGCTTCATGGACTTTTTTCATAAATGCGTGGCATGGACTATCTGATAATGGACTTCTTTACCAAGACAATAAACAATTAGATTCAAATATCGAAATTCAATATTTATTCAATTTCTTAAATAAAAAGCGTAAGTTTTTAATTTTCATTTCGTGTCTTCTAGGGATATCTATAACTACCTTAGATGCAGGCTGTCTATGGAATGAATTTATCTTTACCCCTCAAGTAGAAACTTGTAAAGAAGTTGATTTTAGTGTCGCTTATAGGACTGGTGTTTTAGGGTTTAACGTTAATTTGTTTTTTAATATATTAATTTATAGCTTGCAAGCTGCTTTAATAGCTTATGGGTTTGTCATTATGTTTCAGATAAGCCTACATTCATATACATTAAGTCAATTTGAAAGGCTATCGTACGGCTATGTTCCCGCCAATAGTTGCATTGCTTACTCCCTATGTTTACAGGGCTACAGACGTGCCTTATAAAGTAGAGATATGACTAAATCTTGTATATTGCATTTGTTTATTGCCCAAAGAACAGCGATTTGTTCTGGGATACCTTCCTATCTCATGAATAGCCATATGTGGAGCAGGAAAATAAAGTTTTTATAGGACTTTAGTGCTCCCAACTATTGACGGGAACATAGCCCTATCGTACGGATTATCTAATAAGCTAGCCATCAAATTAAATATCGATGACCCTTTAAGACAGTTTGGTCTTTCAGATTTTAACCGAGCGCTAAACTGTCTTTATATATTTATTGCATTGATAATGATCATTCCATGTTTGTCGCACTATAACCAAATAGGAGATGAGAAAGATTTAGGTCAGTATCTTTTAGTATTTCTTCTCCCTCTTTTATTAACCGCGCCACTTATCATTCCTATTACTGACCGGTTTATGAGGGAACCTGAAGCCAAAGCAAGAGCTAGAACTTGTGACTCATTATTTCATGAGCAAAGATTATGGCCTTTTGACTCAGGTAATTCATCTTACATTGGTAAAATTGCGGCGATGGTTGTTATTGCCGAATATGCATACATATTTCATGGTGTTTTTCCAGGTTTCAAATAATTTCATAACAAGGCAAAGCAATCTGACTCCGCAAACTGTCACGCTTTTTGCTGCGCAAAAATACGTGCCAGCTTGCTACGCAGTTGTTTGCGGCGTTAGAGTTCAAAATAAACTACGAAAGGAGATCGTCATGAATAAGAGTTTAACCGTTGGTGCATTAGTGATTTTACTAAGTGGGTGTGCAAGTTTTGATCCTCTGGGGTTTGGGAAAACAGAAGCGGAACAACAAGCAAGCTATAGTTACATTCCTGTTGAACCTAGTAGTGTAAAAATCAATTGCATATTTTTAGATGGGGAGGGTAATAATTGCAAAAAAGTTTCGAAATCAACCTTACTGAACGCACTTCCCGATAATTCAGTTCGAATTGCAACAAGGTTTGTATCGGGAAAGGCCAAATTTGGTGTGCCTGCTTTTGGAGCGGATATAGGTACAGAAGGAAATAGCTATGAGGTCATAATTGACTTTGTTAATACACAAACAATAAATAAACAATTTCTAGGAACATGGCTAGTATCAATCCCTGATAGCGTCAAGCCTAGAGAAAATAGATGTTATCCATTTGAACGGTCAGTGCTAGAAAATAACCCCCTAGATAAATATGAAAACTGGACTCTTAGAGCAAGCCTTGATACCAATATTGAGACCTTTAAAAATTCTGAAACTGATCGTGCTGAATATAAGGAGTTACGATTGAACTGTGGTAAGAATGCAGATTATTTTGGTCTTAAATCCGGGGATCCTGTCGATTATGAAAAAATACGCATCACCCCAGAAAAATTCAACATACCTGTTTACATTGGTATCGGTTTAAGACTTAAAGCCAACGTAACGGTAATGAAAGGTTCTGTAAATTTATCAAGCCTACC